>CAWHKW010000025.1:0-175750 GCA_963829995.1 uncultured beta proteobacterium
GCGGCCTGCTGTATCGACACGCGCCGGCGCATCGCCGTCCGCGCCCATCCTCGCCCAGCCGCAACCATACTGCAATCTAGGGGCTTGGTCAGCGTCGCCGCTTGCGACTGCCCGCCTCAAGCGCACAATCGCCCGATCATTCCGCTCGAGAGTCGTGTTGCTTCCGAACGTTCGCGCACCAGTTGCTCGCAGA
This sequence comes from uncultured beta proteobacterium, assembly GCA_963829995.1. Lineage (GTDB taxonomy): Bacteria > Pseudomonadota > Gammaproteobacteria > Burkholderiales > Burkholderiaceae_F > JACCZX01. The sequence goes on from CAWHKW010000025.1 coordinate 194, forward strand.
GTTGTCGACTATGCCGCGCGCGTGGTGCGCGCCCTTGGCGGAGGCAGGCTGGTTGCCGTGGCGCTCGTGACGCTGCTGTTGTCCATGGGGCCGTTGTTCAACTCGGATCTGTTCGGCTTCTTTTCGCCCGCCGAAATTGCGCTCAACTGGTTGGAGCACTTGGTGGAACTTGCAGTGCTCGCAGTGGTGCTCACGGTTGCCTATACGCTGCTCGATGCAGCACTCCCCCAGCCCACGCCGCTGCGGCTCGCCATCCTTTGCGCAATGCTGTACGGTCTTTCGGTCGTGTTGACACTGCTGCTGTTCGGTTACTACGCGCACGGTTTCGAACATCTGCCGCCGCCACTGCGCTTGCTTGCCGATTCACTGCGCTTTGGCATGCCGGCCGTCTTCCTAGCGCTGATTGCTAATGTGCACCGGCGCGCGCTGCTAGCGGATTCCGCCGCACAAGCGGCGGAGAATTCGCGCGCGCACCTGGCTCTGGACGAGAGCGAACAGCAGCTCGCGCTATTGCAGGCACAGATCGAGCCACATTTCCTGTTCAACGTGCTCGGCAGTGTTCGACGCCTGTATCACACCCGGCCGCAGGCGGGGTCCGAAGCGATCGCCAGCCTGATGCGTTATCTGCGCGCCGCGCTGCCGCAATTACGCAGCCAGAGTGGGTGTTTAGGGGATGAGTTCGAATTGGCACGCGCCTACCTGGATCTGTGCAAGGTGCGCATGGGCGCGCGACTGAGCGTCTCGCTCGAAGCCGATCCGGCCTTGCTCGCGGCCGAGTTTCCGCCGATGCTGCTCATCACACTGGTTGAAAACGCGATCAAGCACGGCGTCGAACCTGCCGCGCGAGGCCACGTATCGGAGCGCGCGCCGCCGCCGCAGAATGCTGGAAGTCTCCGTGCTCGACGATGGCGCGGGTTTGGTGCCGCCGGCAGCGATGGCACGGGCGTCGGGCTCGCCAACGTGCAGCGTCAGCTGGCCGCCCGTTACAGAGGCAAGGCACAGCTGATACTTGAGCCGTGAGCCGCGCGGTGCGATTGCCACGATCTGCATCCCGCTGCAAACGACCACGGCATTCTCGCCTGATCGGCGAGAAGCGATCGCCGCTTGAAGCCACATGGCAGCGACGTTCCTTTCACAGTTGCCTCGTATCAAACTGACGCCGATCGTCGCCGGTTTCACCCATTGGCTACGTATGCATCGCGGCGCAGTCACGATGGCGGCGCTGCTCTCCTTCGTTCGTGCCAGTGACATTGTTCTCCGGTGCGTGGAGCGTGATGCGCGAGCCGACGCTCGGGTCCGTGATGGCGCTGGGGCTGTGGTAGGTGCTGTACGGCGTTGAACTGTGGTGCTTGCTGCTCGTTATTGGTTATGCCTTGCAGCGCCTGAATCCAGGCAGTCGATATCTGCGCAGCGTCGGGCTCCTGCTCGGCGCGTTCGCCGCCGCAGGGTTGGTGGGAATTTCCGACAGGCCGGGCAGCAATCGTCGTCGAGCAAGGCGTGGCGCTTAGTACCGGGGTGATGCACGTTTACGCGTTCAGTTCCGCCTTCGTTATGGCATTGCTGTTCTTTGCGCACCTGCAGCGCAGCCGCGCGCATGGAGAGGCGGCGGCGCGACTGGTCTCTGCGCAAACGGCGCAGCGTGCGGCGCGGCACCGCCTGGTGCAAGCGCGGCTGCAGGCGGTGCAGGCCCGCATCGACCCGGCACTGCTGTTCGGCATGCTCGAAACCGTGCGGGGCCTATGCCAACGATCCATCACGTGCCGAGCGCCTGCTGGACGAATTGATCGCCTTCCTGCGCGCGGCCTGCCGCGGCTGCGCAGCGTTTCTTCGAGCGTGCCGCGCGAGGTCGAGCTCGCGCGCGCCTATACGCAACTGCGTCGCTGGCCGGCGGGCGGACAGAGGCATGACTCTCGATGTGCCGGAAGATCGATGGACGGCGCTTTCCGCCCGGTGTGCTGCTGCCGCTGCTCGACGACGCGCTGCGCACCCGCGCGGGACCATGCGGGCCTTCCGCGACGGCGGCCTGAATGCCAGATCGTCCTGGGCCTTCCCGCGTGTCCATCGAGTTCGACGTGGCCCGCGTACGCAGGCTGCTGGTGGATCTGACGGCGCGGCGGCCGAGCTGCACTTGGCCAATCCGAACGGCGCGGTCAGCGCCACGGTGAAGGTGCCCCATGAACTCGCCTGAGCAGGGCTCTCTCCCAAACCCACAGCGGTTCTCGCGGAGGACGAGCCGCTGCTGGCCGACGAGCTAGCCGACCTGCTGCAGACACTATGGCCGCAGTTGCAGATCGTCGCTCGCGCGGGACGACGGCGTAGCGGCGCTCCGCAATCGACACGCATGCGCCCGACATGGCCTTCCTCGACATCCAGATGCCGCTGCTGACCGGGCTCGAGGTCGCACGGCAGATCGCCGGACGCTGTCACATCGTGTTCATCACGTCGTATGACCAGCATGCGCTGGAAGCCTTCGAGGCCGGCGCGATCGACTACGTGTTCAAGCCGCCAACCGCCGCGCGGCTGGTCACCACGGTGCAGCGGCTTAAGGCGCGGCTGCAGCAACCACCGAGGACTTGCGCCGCACGCTCGGACCTGCCGGAATGCCCCGCCGACGCCGCGCTACCTGCAGTGGATCAACGCGTCGCGCGGCGCGGCGGTGCGGCTGATCACCGTCGAAGAGATCCTGTACTTCAAGTCCGACCAGAAGTACACGATGGTGGTCACGCGGACTCCGAGTCGCTGATCCGGAAGACGATCAGGGAACTCAGCGACGAGACTCGATCCGGCGATGTTCTGGCAGGTGCATCGCTCCACCATGGTCAACCTGCATGCGATCGACAGCGTGATTCGCGACGATCGCGGCAACCTGAGCCTGCGGCTGAAGAACCGTCCCGAAACGCTGGCGGTGAGCGAGGCCTATACGCACCTGTTCCGTCAGATGTGAAAAGACCTACTGAAAGGAAGGCACGATGGAAGAACTTGACCAAGTTGTCAGCATCCCCTGAACCGGCGCCAGGCCCTGGCGCTGCTGGCCGCGCTGGGCGTCACGCGCGAAGTGCTGGCGCAGGATGCGGTGACCGCCGACCCGCGTTCGTACCGCGTCATCCTGGAAAACGAAAGCGTGCGCGTCCTCGAGTACAAGAGCCGGCCCGGCCTGGGCGTGTGCGGCCAGGGCATGCACTACCACCCGGCTCACGTCACGGTGTCGCTCACCGGTGCCAAGCTGAAGGTGACAACGCCCGACGGCCAGGTGAGCTTCGTCGATATTCCGCCTGGCCACGTGTTTTTTGCCGACGCGGAGACGCACTCCGCCGAGATCATCGGTGGCTCCGGCACGCGCACATACATCATCGAATTGAAGGGGAAGGACTGGAAGCCAAGCACGGGCTGAAAAAGCGCCTAGCGATCCCGCTTCAAGCGCAACCATGCCGCAGTCTTCCTTGTTCGTCGCCAGGCCGAACACCAACGTCGACGCGCTGCCTATCCTGTTTGTGTAGTCGCAGGCAAGAGTCCGAGGCGACGTAATGGCAAATAAAGGAGACTGATTATCGAAAGGAAGGTTCATTAGCTTTTTGTTCCACTACAACCATCTGGAGAAATCATGAAACGCAACGAAAGCAAATCTGTCTTTTCAATCATCGCCGCAGTTGTTGTCTCTTTGTTAGCGGGTTGTGCAAGCGTTCCGAGCGCTGACTTTCAAAACGACCTGTTCTCGGAAGCTAGGACCTATAACGGTGGTTAGTAACCGAGTTGGGGCACCGGTTCGTTAAAGACGCGTCGGTGTCCGCTTTCCCGAGAACCGCTAATGGCCACTAGCTGAAACAGTTGATGACAGCTATCGACCGAGGCCGTGTGGAAACACAACTCAGGAGACGAGCGTGATGATGCGATGAGCCTGGTTCGATGAAGCAATTGCGGTGCGCTCGGTTGCTAAGTTCTTATTGCATTGATCAATGCTCGCGTTCCCAGAATGTTCATCGCCCGCTTCAAGTTGTAGGCCAACACGTGCAAACTCATTTCTGTTCGCACTCTTCGGCTCACGTTACGGTTTCGCTGACCGGTGCCAAGCTCAAGGTGACAACGCCCGACGGCCAGGTGAGCTTTCCTCAAATCCCGCCTGGCCACGTGTTTTTTGCCGAGGCCGAAACGCACTCAGCCGAGATCGTCGGTGGCTCGGGCACGCGCTCATACATCATCGAATTGAAGGGAAAGGGCTGGAAACCAAGCACCGGTTGAAAAAGCGCCTAGCGATCCCGCTTCAAGCGCAACCATGCCGCAGTCTTCCTTGTTCGTCGCCAGGCCGAACACCAACGTCGACGCGCTGCCTATCCTGTTTGTGTAGTCGCAGGCAAGAGTCCGAGGCGACGTAATGGCAAATAAAGGAGACTGATTATGGATAGCAAGACAAAGCAGCCGCAGTGGGCGTCACTAGCTTTCGCCGCCTCGTTGTTCGCTAGCCCTATGGCGAGCGCCGACGTGGTAACGGACTGGAACATAAAGGCTGGAGAGATCATCGTTGATGCCCGGATCGCTCCACCACCAGCCAATCGTGTTTTCGCCATCGTGCAGACCGCTGTTTATGAAGCAGCCAACGCCATCACCAAGCGCTATCCAAGCAGCACGCTGAAGCTGGAGGTTGCACCAGGCGCCTCGGTGGATGCCGCGGTCGCGGCAGCGAACCGAGCGACGCTGGTGAAGCTCGTCCCCTCGCAACAGGCAAGCATCGAGACGGCGTATCAAGCTGCGTTGTCGAAAGTCTCCGACGGTGCGGCAAAGAGTGCGGGCATCGCCGTGGGCGAACAAGCCGCGGCAGCGATCCTCGCTCTGCGCGCCGACGACGGCGCCGCCGGCAGCGAAAGTTACCGGCCATACACCACCGCGGGGGTCTACGTGCCGACCACTACTCCGGCAGTTTCGCAGTGGCCTCAGCGCAAGCCGTGGGTGATGACGAGCCCCGCCCAGTTCCGTCCCGGTCCGCCGCCTGCACTCACGAGCGAAGTGTGGGCGCGCGATTACAACGAAATCAAGACACTCGGCGGCAAGAACAGCGCGCGCCGCACTGCAGAGCAAACCGAGAGCGCCCTCTTCTGGGAAGCTTCTCTGCCCCCGATCTATCATGGAATCGTGCGCTCGGTCGCCAACATCTCCGGTCGCAGCGTCACGCAGAACGCCCGCTTGTTGGCGGCGGTGACGCAGGCATCGGACGACGCACTGATTGCCGTATTCGATGCCAAGTACCACTACAACTTCTGGCGGCCGATCACCGCGATTCGCAATGCCGACATCGACGGCAACAATGCGACGGAGCGGGACCCGTCATGGACGCCGCTCATCGACACTTCCATGCATCCCGAGTATCCGTGCGCGCACTGCATTCTCGCCGCTGCTACGGGCGCCGTACTACGGGCCGAAATTGGCAATGGCCCGGTGCCCGTCTTGACGACCACCAGCTATGTTCCTAAAGGTGCTACGCGGAGTTGGAAGACGATCGACGACTGTATAAATGAGGTGGGCAATGCGCGCATTAACGAAGGAGTGCACTACCGCAACTCCACGGAAGTTGGCGCCGCAATGGGTAAGCAGGTCGGCGAGCTCGCGGCGGCGAAGTTTCTGCGTCAGCCAGAGTAGATTCCCTGCTTGATCCTCTGGTGCCGAGGCCATGAAGGCAATGTCCGCGTTGAAGAACGCGGACTTTGAGGCGGTTCAGTTTCCGCTGGAGCTCGACGAGCCAATCATCAGCAAGCAAATGGGTACGGTCGGAGTGCGGTCGAGTTCCACAGGATCGGCGCTCCATTGCAGGCTCACTGCCAGACTATGAGTCGGACGTCTGGACGATTTTGGAAATTTGGTTCGACATGATTTTGGCGACCCTTTCCATGAGGCCGTGGACTGTGGCAGGAATCGTCTCTTAAGACGTGGACCATGCCGCTGATCATTCTTTTTCACCTTCATTCCTGAGTGGACGCATGAGAAAAGAATCCGTCAACGCCAATCGGCGCTCTGCTTCTCCAGAACTGCGCACTAACAATCCCGGGCCTGTCGACCGTCGCGGTTTTCTCACGCGCGGCGTACAGGCCGCTGGAGCGCTCGCTGCCGGCGGTGTGGTGAGCACGGCGGGCGCGCAAACGCGCACATTCGAATCGATCGGTGTGCAATTTCCATCTTGGATGACCACTGAAGGCGCGTCCATGCGGGCATACGGCCAGCCGTCGAAATTCGAGGAGCCGGTCAAACGTGTGGTGGGGCAGCCTTATGGGAAGGTCGCTGAAGGCGTTGGCGCTTCATTCACGCCTCTACAGTCTCTTAAGGGGACCATCACGCCTAACGGGTTGCACTTTGAGCGTCACCACAATGGAGTGCCGGACATCGACCCCGCGCGGCACAAGCTTCTGATTCACGGGCTGGTGAGAAAGTCACTTGCATTCGACGTCGCTGCGCTGACGCGCTATCCGATGGTGAGCCGAATCTGTTTCATCGAATGTGCCGCGAACAGCTTTCGCAATACGTTGCCCAAAGCCCAGGATGTGGCGTGCGGCGCAATCCATGGTCAGGTTTCGTGCAGCGAGTGGACCGGGGTGCCGCTAGCAGTGCTGCTAAATGAAGCCGGCGTTGACGGCGACGCACGATGGCTGCTCGCCGAAGGCGCGGACTCCGCCTCGATGAGCCGCAGCATTCCGCTTACAAAAGCGCTGGACGACGCCTTGATCGCGCTCTATCAGAACGGGGAACGTCTCCGTCCGGAACAGGGCTATCCACTGCGGCTATTGTTGCCCGGGTGGGAAGGCAACACGAACGTGAAATGGCTGCACCGAATCAAGCTCACCGATGGTCCGACGCACACCAGAGATGAGACCGCGAGATACACCGACTTGATGCGCGACGGCAAAGCGCGTCAGTTCACCTTTGAAATCGGCGTGAAGTCGGTGATTACACAACCGTCCGGCGGCATGACGATGCAAGGGCCGGGGCCGTACGAGCTCTCCGGCCTGGCTTGGTCCGGCGCTGGCCGCGTCGCCAGGGTCGAGGTGTCCGCCGATGGCGGCGCAACTTGGCGAGACGCGATGCTGCAAGCGCCGGTGTTGCCGAAATCACTTACGCGATTCCATCTGCCCTGGAACTGGAACGGGGCGCCAGCGATGCTGCAAAGCCGCGCCACCGACGAGAACGGCAACGTGCAGGAGTCGCGCCAGTCGTGGACCGCGCAATACTCACCCGCGAATCGCCTTCACAACACGATGATTCAGACTTGGGCGGTCAATGCCGACGGGAGCGTGAAAAATGTGTACGCATAAGCGCACGGTGATCGGCCTCACGGTCGCAGCATTGCTCGCAGCGTGCGCCACTCCGTTGATGGGGCCGCAAGCGCCGCCGCAGGGACTCAACCTCGGCCGCATCGTTACGGCCGACGAAATCAAAACATGGGACATCAGCATTCCACCAAGCGGTGCGGGGCTGCCGCCGGGGAGCGGCTCGGTGAAGCAGGGTGCGGCGGTGTACGCGGCGAAGTGCGAAGCCTGCCACGGCGCGAACGGCGCGGGTAAGCCTGTTGAGGCGTTGGTCGGTGGGCAGGGCACGCTTGCATCGGACAGTCCAGTCCGCACAGTCGGCAGTTACTGGCCGTACGCTACGACGCTGTTCGACTACGTGCGCCGCGCGATGCCGACGAATGCGCCGAAGTCGCTGACCGACAGTGAGGTGTATGCCGTGAGCGCATACGTGCTTCAGCTTAACGGCATCGTTGCCCAGGACGCGGTAATGAATGCGCAAACGCTGCCGCAGGTGAGGATGCCGAACAGGGATGGGTTCATCGATTACTCGGGAAAGTAGATCGCTCCGCAGTCACCCCTGAATTTGCAAAATAGGCGATGGCTAAGCTGCAGCGCTCTCTGAGGTAGCGGTCAACTCTGTGAAGGTCCGCTTTAGAGCGACCCGAATGTCCGCAATGGGTCGCAAGCGGACCTGCAGGTTGTGTTGCTCTAGTGCTGATTAACTACTAAACGAACGATCGACTGGCGGCGCCACGACGGAACAGGATGTTGGCCTTGCTTGCCGGTCAATCATTTCTTCTCAAGCGTTCTGAGAATTGCATCAGGGCAGCAGCCTGCCGAGCTCTTCGGTCCAGGTAGCAGCGAGTTTCTTGTAGCCGCCATGATTGGGGTGGATTTCGTTGTCCCAGTCGTTCGAGTCGCCCGTAGTGCCCGCGGCCGCCGGTATCAGCGTCGTGGTCAGAATCAACGTATCGACCACGTGAAAGTTGGGCAGGTCGATTGACCTGATGCAAGCGGCGAGCTCCTCGAGCAGCAACCGGCTCAGGTCAAGCCACAGTGCCGGGTCGATCCCCAGCCACACGCACGCCGGAAAAAGCCACGGCCCTCCTCCAACGTGCCGCACCGGCGCGTTGCGCGGCTGTGCCAGCGCGTAGGTGTGCATGAACAGCGGAACATCCTGGCTATCGCTGCCCGAGCCGTCGCGCCCCTGCGCGACGATTTGAGCGACGTTGACCTTGATGTAATTGAGCAATGCGTCGAGCGCGTCCTCGTTTATCACCGACCGCAAATTCGATTGATCAATGCTTCCTGGGGCATTCGGCCTGACGAGTATTTCGGATCGCTGCACATCCTTGTTCCAGAGGGCGTCCATCAAGTCATTGCCGCCGCCCGAGAGAAAGATCGCGTTCCATCTCCGCCCGCTCTTGTTCCGCAAATAAAAGTAGAACTGCCGATTGCGCGTCGTCTCGTGCATTCGGCGCAGCTTGTCTCCCGGCTCTGAAATATTGAGCAGGCACGCAGGATATGGAAGCTCCATCGAAGTGAACGTATTGCGAAATTTCGTCGAGCCGTAGCTGAACCACGAATCGCCCTCTGCCAGGAACACGCGGGAGTAGTCGTTCAATGATTGCTGGAACTCCGCTTTCTCGAACGCGGCGGCGTCGACGTGTGTTATCGGTTGCAGATGGTCTGGCATCGGATTTCCTTGCGATAGTTGAAGGACTATTTCACGGCGATGTTAGGCGCGTGCACGCTTCGCGCACAAGAACGGTCACACCGCCGTTAACGCTGCCGACACAGTTTGCGACTATCGATCCAGTACTCCGCACCGCCGCTTTTCAGAACGGACTCGCGCATGTGGTCCGTGCCTCCTGGCCCGTCGCCACCTTCGCCGTTCCACACGCAGATAAACCGCACTTTGTCTGCACCGAACGAGAATGCGCGCTCGAGCATCCAAAGGTTGCAACGCTCGAATACACCGTCGGACGCTTGGGGATCATCACTCGCGGGCATCACGATAGTTCGCACCGATCGCTGATTCCGAACCGCAAAGTACCGCTCGCGCCAGCGATCGGGCACCGTCGACGACACCTTGTCAAAAGCGACCGATTTACTGATGAAGGTGGCCTCGGACAGCGGCAAATGCAGCTCGAGCGCCGCGCCGCGTTTGAGCATGGCCTCCGCGAACAGCAGATCCCCGCCACACGCGCCCTGCGTAATCCCAAGATCCGCCGGACCGGCGCCGAGCTCGGTTAAGGTGGCGTCGATGGCGGCGGCGATTTTCGGCTCACAGTCGGGCGGAAACCGCGGAAGCTTGCGGTCCGGCTTGTCGATCATGTGCCCGCTAAACAAAAATATGAGTCTGGGAATTTCGATGCCTGCTGCCACACGCGCCTCTACGGCTATCTCTTTGGGCCGGGCGGCTGCGCACGACTAACCGCAAGCGCCATTGCCTCATACGCGCGCAGTTCGCCCGCGTCGGTTTTACCCACTACCGGCGGCCCGCGACTGGGGTAACGAGACCGCAGCCCCTCGTTGCTACGCAGCCGCACGGGGGCCCATGCGCCCGCGGGTGAACTGCACACGACTACGCCGTCGGCCACTGCGACGTGCACCGCGCGGTCGCGGCCTACCTCGAACAGGAAGCGCGTGCCCTCGACGCCTGCCACCACGGTCTGGCTCGACACCGTGAAGCGATTGCGCAGCAGCGCGAACACGCGCCCGAACAGCACTTCGAGCGAGCCGATCCGCACGCGCGTGCCGTTCAGCACCAGTGTGTCGCCGGCATCATGGAACCGGACCACCGCGGCTACGCTCTGCCCGGTCTCGATCTCGTCGCCCGGCTGCAGCGCCATCAGCCGCCGGACTGCGATCTCGCGCCCGCCACGCCAGACACGCACGCCAGGCCGATCATCATCGACGCGCTGCCAACGCGGATCTGCGCCGGGCACTTCGCGCGCGATCTGCCACAGCTGTACCGGCGGCAACGCCGACTGGCGTGCGCTGGCGCTGCCAGTCAGCGCGAGCACCAGCATCACGAACACAAGCCAGCGCTGCGGGTGTCTGGGTGAGGGTTTCATATCGACGGCCTCCGCACGCGTTGGAAAGTGCGCGCGAACCATTGCGCCGCGCGCAGCGCGAGATACGACAGCAGCATCGCAATCACATCATGCGCCGCGTTGAGCACGATATCGCGCGTTGCGAGCCACCATGCAACGAGCACCCATGCGAGCGCCATTGCAAGCAGCGCACCGCGGCGCCACCAGCGCGGCTTCCGATACAACACGAGCGCGGCTGCCGCACCGACTACGCACGCCAAAAGTGTAGTGGCGAGATGCCCACCGACGGTCAGCAGTTGCGGCACACGGCCGCTCGCCAGCGTCGCAATCGCGTCGGCCTGCAGCTCGACCCCATACACCTGGCGCGCCACCAGGCCGTCGCGAACCAGGTGGATGTCTTCGTTGCTGTCGGCGCGCTGCAGCGCCATCGCACCCACCAGCAGCACGCGGCCTTTGAGGCGGCCGTCGGCTACCCGCGCCGGATCAAGCGCGTCGGCGTACGACACATGCCGCGCAGCGTCGCGCCAATACCCGGATGGGGCGAGGCGCAGCAGCAGCGTCAGCTGATCGTCGCCGGCGCGCGCAATGCGGCACGATGGTCTGTCGAGGCGCTGCGGCTCGACGCCGCTGAATTGCACCGGCGGCGCTCGCAGCGGGCCATCGAAGCGCAATTCACGGCGTGACAGATCGGCTGCGCGCAGCGGCTCGCCAACCAGCGCTGCCAGGGACAACGAAGGATGTGCTGCCGCCACCAACGCGCCCGCGCGCGTCGTTTCATGCGTCGCAATCGCGAGCGGCGTCGACCACAGCGCGCCGCCACCGCGATCGATCAGGCACAGCGACCCTGGTTGCCCCGCTTCGCGCAGCGCTGGCTGCAAGTCGAGTACGTCACCCGCAAGACGGCGTGCGCCGAAAATCACACGCGTCGGCCGCTCTGCTGCCGCGGCACGGCGTGCAGCTGCGGCGAGCTCTGCGTCGGCGTCGGTCGCGCGCTCGAAAAACATATCGAACACGACGGCACTCGCACCGGCGCCTGCGGCACGATCGATCAGCCGCGCATGATCGCGCCGCCAGTCGGCCACGTGCTCGCCCGGGCCGAACGGCTTCCCGCGCGCACGCTCGCTCGCCGCATCGATCCCGACCACCAGCACCGGTTCGCCGCTGTTGGCGGCGCCGGCGGCCAGCAGCAACCGCTGCGTGTGCGTGTCGATGTGAAACAGGTCGAGTGCGCCGGACCACGCGCCAAGCAGCACGACCAGCGTGACCACGAGCGTTGTGATCGGCCATGCAGCAGCGGCTGCCTTGACGCGGTCCCAGCCGTCGAGCTCGCGCACCACATCGCCGGGCATGCGTCCGTGCAGCTGGTCGACCAGCGCGTTGAAGTCGACATCGAACGTACGGTTGCGAAGCTCGGCCATGTTCAGCGCGGCCAGCGCGCGGATCGACGCGGGCAATGCAGATTCCGGCGGCGGCTCGGCTCCATCAATTCTCACCGGCACGATGCGCGCGCCGTCGCGTGCGAGTGCGGTTTCGATCTCGAAGCGAACCGGATCGTCCGGCTGCTGCAGCCTCGGCCCGCGCTCGTCCGCCGCGGTTAGCCATTGACTGCCGATGACAACCAGCACTACATCGCTGGCTGCAATGCGCTTTCGAATCACACGCCGAAAGTCTTCGCCGTACGGAATGCTCGACGTGTCGAGGAACACGCGCTCGCCGAAGCGCGACTTCAGCGCTTCGAACAAACGGCCGGCGCTGTCCTCGGAATCGGCGCGGCGATAGCTGACGAACAGGCGGGGACCGAACATGGCGGCGATGGTAACTGCGCTTGTCAAGAAAACATCGCGTCGATTTTTCACGGCCGGGTCGCTGATCAAAGCGGTTGCCGCCGCGTTCGATTATCGCGATGATCGGGCTCCGGTAAGAAAGCGGAGCACTGCATGGCAGAAAAGCGGCGCAAGACTTCGGCCAACAAGACGCGCGCTGTGTCACTGCACATCGGTCTGGACACCGTCAGCGCTTCTGCCTATGGCGGCTGGACCGGACCGCTCGCCTCCTGCGAATTCGATGCCAACGACATGGCAGCGCTGGCACGCGCGCAGGGCATCAAGGCGAGTGTGCTGCTGACGAAGAAAGGCACGCGCGCCAACACGCTGGCAGCCCTCCGCAGCGCTGCCAAGTCGTTGCGTGCAGGCGATCTGTTCTTTCTGACGTACTCAGGTCATGGTGGGCAGATACCCGACGTAAGCGGCGACGAAGCCGACAAGCAGGACGAGACCTGGTGCCTGTATGACGGACAGCTGATCGACGACGAGTTGTACTTCGAGCTGAGTCGCTTCGCCGCCGGCGTGCGCATCCTCGTGCTATCGGACAGCTGTCACTCGGGCACCGTGACGCGCGCCCGTCCACCCATGACGGACATAGTGCTGAGTACGGGGCGCTCGAAGATGATGCCGATCGAAGTCGGCCGGCGTGTCTATGCGCAGCACCGATCGTTTTACGACAAACTGCAGAACGACATCGCCAAGTCGGCCGGCAGGGCAAGCGTGGCTGACCCGGATGCGGTGCTGTCGAACCTCAGCGTCAGCAGCGGTCGCGTCAACGCCATCGTGCGCAAGTTCAAGGCAGCGGTGATCCTGATCTCGGGCTGCCAGGACAACCAGACCTCGATGGACGGCGACCAGAACGGCGCTTTCACGGGGCGGTTGTTGCAGGTGTGGAACTTCGGCGCGTTTCAAGGTAACTACGCGAGCTTCCATGCCGCGATACGCGCCGGCATGTCGGCGGCGCAAACCCCGAACTTGTATCTGCTGGGCAACGTGTCCAATTTCGTCGCGCAGCGACCGTTCACCGTCTGAGCAATCGCGTGCTGCGCATCGAGAATCACCGGCTTGTCGGCGACCGCGTCAGCTTTCGCGCGACGCCGAATTGCGGCGGCGAGTTGACCGCGCGCTACCTGGTGTTTCACTACACAGCCGGCCGCTCGGCCGAGAGCTCGGTCGAGTCGCTGTGCACGCGCAAGCCGCAGGGCAGCGCGTCGGCGCATCTGGTGCTCGCGCGCGATGGTTGCATCGTGCAGCTCGCGCCATTTAACGTCGTCACGTGGCACGCCGGGATCAGTCAGTGGAACGGGCTGGTCGGGCTGAACCGAGCGTCGATCGGTATCGAGCTCGACAACGCCGGTGCCTTGAGCCGCGTCGGCGACAAGTTCATCGCCTGGTTCGGCAAGGAGTATGGAGCGGGCGAGGTCATGCTTGCCGAGCACAAGCACGGCGGCGGCACGCGACCGTGGCATGCGTACACCGAGGCACAGATCGAACGTGCGCTCGAGTTGGCCGAGCTGCTGGTCGACCACTATCGGCTGGAGGACGTGCTGGGCCACGAAGACATCGCGCGCGGCCGCAAGCAGGATCCGGGGCCTGCGTTTCCGCTTGCTGCCATCGCCAGCCGCACGCTGGGCCGCATCAGCGATGTACCGCCGCGCTACGTGGTGAACGCCGACACGCTCAACATTCGCAGAGGTCCTGATGCATCGTTCGAACCCGTGGCGGCGCCGCTGAAACGGGGCGCGGTCGTCCTGTTGCTGCAACCCGGCGATCGCTGGAGCAAGGTAGAAGTCGAAGGCCCGACCGATATCGAAGGCTGGGTCAACAACAGCTTCATCGTGCGCGCGCCCGCAGCGCCGCGTCAACGCAGCGGCGTCAAGAAGAGCTACGCGCGCAGCTCCGGGAAGAAGACAACCGCAGCGCACGCAACGAAGAAGAAAGCGAAGGCGAGGAAGACCGCCTCGGCACGGCGTACTCCGACGAAGAAAACAACTCCAGCGCGCAAGCGCTTGGCGCGGCGCTCACGCCGCTGAAGCATTAGGAACCGAAGCTATGGCAACCACCGCCGCACAGCCCATCGTCTTCATCGTGCCTGGCCAGCCGCAGCCCGTCGCCGCGACGCGCGGAGCTGCGGCTGCGCCTCTGCCGGCCGGGCTACTGCACGGCGTTCTAAAGCAATCGGTGCGTGTCGGGGCGCGGCGCGGCGCGGGTGATGAGGTGCGCGTCAGCGCAGTGCCGGGCGAGGATGTGGTCGTGCTGCACATTGCCGGCGGACCGGCGCTGACGTTGCATCCGGAAACCGCCCGCGACCTGATGCTCGCGCAGCAAGGCGCGATCAAGCGCAGCCGCGGGCGCGGTGGCGTCGATCAGCCGGAGCCAAACGAGGTGAGAGTGCCCGCGCAATTGCAATGGCGCGGACTCGAGCAGGCTGCCGCTACTCGCGGGGCGACGCGCGGCTTCCTCGGCGACGTGCTGCTATCGGCGATCGAGGTCGTCACCGGGGTCGGTCAAGGCGGCGCTGCCGATTTCGTCGTGAAGAAGGCAGTGGAGCGTGTGGACGGCCAGGTCAGCGCCGGCCTCTATGCACTTGCACCCGAGTCGCTGCCCCCGCTGAAGGGCACGGGCACGCCGCTCGTACAGGCGCCGGCCGCGCCCGATGGCGCGCCATTGCTTGTGTTCGTGCACGGCACGTTCTCAACCACCAGTGGGTCGTTCGGCAAGCTGTGGGCGCTGCACCCGCAGCACGTGCGCGCGTTGTTCACCAAGTACGCCGGTCGTGTTTACGGGCTCGACCATCCGACGCTGAGCGTAAGCCCGATCGAAAACGCACTGGCGCTCGTGCGCGCCTGCCCCAAGGGGGCTCGCCTGCATCTGGTCACTCATTCGCGCGGCGGGCTGGTCGCTGAAGTGCTGGCACGCGTGTGCGCGAACCCGAAGTTAAGTGCGCAAGACTCCGAGTTCTTCAAAGGCACCGAGTACAAGTCCCAGCGCGAGTCGCTGAAATCGCTTTTCAACGAAGTCCAAACACGCGGCATCAAAGTCGAGCGCGTCGTGCGCGTCGCGTGCCCGGCGCGCGGCACGCTGCTCGCCTCGAAGCGGCTCGATGCCTACCTGTCGGTGTTCAAGTGGACGCTCGAGCTCGCCGCCATTCCGGTCGCCCCGGTGCTGGTGGAATTTCTCGGCGAAGTCGCGCAGCGCCGCGCCGACCCCGAAAAGATTCCGGGCTTGGCGGCGCAGATTCCCGACAGCCCGCTGGTGCGCTGGCTGCACGCGGTGGACGAAGCGATTCCCGGCGAGCTGCGCGTCGTGGCAGGCGACATCGAGGGCGATTCGGTCACGTCGTGGCTGAAGACACTGCTGGCCGACGCGTTTTACTGGACCGACAACGATCTGGTGGTGCAGACACGATCGATGTACGGCGGCGCGCCGCGCGCGGCAGGCGCCACCTTCGTGCTGGATCAAGGCGGCAAGGTTTCGCACTTCAACTACTTCACCAACGCGCGCACCGCGGAAGCGATCGTCAATGCATTGACGCAGGACTCTCCCGCCGGATTTCGAGTCATCGGGCCGCTGTCGTGGTCAGGCGAGTCCGCCACCGGGGTACGCGGCCGCACGCGCGGCGACGGCAAGCCCGCGAGCGACAGGCCTGCCGTGTTCCTGCTGCCGGGCATTCTCGGCAGCCATCTGAAGGTTGGTGGAAAACGGATCTGGCTCGGCTGGCGTCTGATCAACGGCCTGAAGCGCCTCGACTACACGCCCGGCAAAGCCGACGGCGTCGAGCCCGACGGGCCGATCGGATCAAGCTACGAAGACATCTCCGAATACTTGGCGAAGACGCACGAGGTGATCGAGTTTGCGTTCGACTGGCGCAAGCCGATCGAAGAAGAGGCGCGGCGGCTGGCGGTCGCCGTCGAAGCAGCGCTCGACGCGCGCAAGGTGAGCGGCAAGCCGGTGCGCCTGCTGGCGCACTCGATGGGTGGCGTGCTCGCACGCACGATGCAACTCGAACGGCCCGCGGTATGGAAACGTCTGATGACGCATCCGGACGCACGGCTGCTGATGCTTGGCACGCCGAACGCGGGTTCGTGGGCGCCGATGCAGGTGCTGTCGGGCGATGACACGTTCGGCAACATGCTGGTGACGTTTGGTGCGCCGTTCCAGGACCGCGCTGCGCGCGCATTGATGGCGCGCTTCCCCGGCTTCATTCAGTTGCAGGCGGCGCTGCTCGACGATCAGCTCGCGCTGTCCAAGGAAGCGACATGGCAGGCGCTGGCCGACGATGACCTGCGGCGGGTGCGCGAGAACAGCTGGTGGCACCGGCAGGAAATGCAGATTGGTAGTTACAGCTGGGGCGTGCCGCCGCAGAACGTGCTGGACCGCGCAGTCGCATTGCGCAAGCGTCTCGACGCGCAGGCGGCGGGTGACCTCGCGTCGTTCAAGGACAAGCTGTTGCTCGTGCTGGGGCATGCGAGCTTCACGCCCGACGGCTACAGCCTGGCTGACGAAGGCCTGGTCTATCTCGACGCCCCCGACGACGGCGACGGCCGCGTGACGGTCGCCAGTGCACGCCTGCCGGGTGTGCGCACGTGGCAGTTGGACTGTGAGCACGGCGGTCTGGCCGACGCCAAGCAAGCGTTCGAGGCCTACCGCGAGTTGCTCGACACCGGCACCACCCGTCTGCTGCAGCCTTACGTTGAGACGCCGGCCGTGCGCGGCGCCGCGGTTGCTTCACCCGCGCGCGTACGCAGCCGGCCTTCGCGCAACAAGGTCGCGGGTCCGCCGCCGCAGAGCACGCGCGACGTGCTCGCGCTCGCAAGCGGGCAGCCGATCGGTAGTGCTTCGCGTGGCGCTGCGTTGCCGGTCACCGTCATCAACGGCGACTTGAGTTTCATTCGCCAGCCGCTGCTGCTCGGTCACTACCGGTCGCTGCGCCTGTCCGGCACCGAGTTCGTGATGAACCGGCTGCTGGGCGGCGCGATGGACGAATCGCTGCAGGTCGGGCTGTACCCGGAACCGCCCGGCACACACCAGGTGTTCGTCAACACCTGCACCGATCCCGAGAATCCATGGCAGGCACCACGTCCCGAAGCGGTGATCGTCGCCGGGCTCGGTCAGGAGGGAGAGTTGCGCCCCGCCGATCTGGTACGCACAGTGCGCCAGGCGACGATCGCCTGGGCGCAGCGAATAGGAGAGTTGCGGGAGGACGCGAAAGCGGACGCACCCGCGCTGTTCGAGATTGCAGCCACGCTGATCGGCAGTGGTGGCAGCGGCATCGCCGTCGGCCAATCGGCGCAGCTCGTCGCGCAAGGCGTGCGCGAGGCCGACGATCGGCTGCGCGAAGCCAACGAGCACGCGGCGCTGGAGCGCGAGGCCGATCCAACGCGTCCGCCACGCGTGTGGCCGCGCGTCGGTCACCTCTCGCTTGTCGAGCTCTACCTGGATCGCGCCGCCGAAGCCTGGCGTTCACTGCAGGTGCAGAACGCGGCAACACCCGGCCGCTATGCGGTGACAGACATCGTGCGCGCGGGCACCGGCGCGCTGCGGCGACCGCTTGACTCCAATTACCGGGGTGCCGCGTACGACTTCATCACCGCCGTCACAGAGACCGGTCCGCACGACCAGGCGACGATTGCCTACAAGCTGGATACCAAGCGAGCGCGCGCCGAGGTGCGTGCGCAGGCCACACAGGGGCCGCTGCTGCGCGAGCTGGTAGCACGCGCTTCGAATGACCAGAACACCGACCGCCGCATCGGCCGCACGCTATTCCAGTTGCTGATTCCCATCGAGATGGAGCCGTTCCTCGGCGGCACGACCGAAATGGTCATCGAGCTTGACAGCGGCACCGCCGGCATCCCGTGGGAGCTGCTCGATACCGACGCCGGCAACGGCCACCATTCGCTGCCGTGGGCGATTCGCGCCAAGCTGTTGCGCAAACTGCGCACGACGACGTTTCGCCAGCACGTGGTGGACGCCGAGGCCGACGCCAGCGTGCTCGTGATCGGCGAGCCGAAATGCGATCCCAAAATCTACCCGCGCCTGACCGGCGCGCGCGCCGAGGCCAACGCGGTGGCCGCGCGCCTGAGCGCGATTGGCGCGCTCGACGCGCAACGCGTGAAGGCGTTGATCAGTCCCGAAGATCCCGAACAGTTCGGCGCCGATGCACTCACCGTGGTCAACTCGTTGCTCGAGCGCGACTGGCGCATCGTGCACATCGCGGGCCACGGCGAGCCGCCCGAGCTTGAAGGGCCGGTGCCGGCAAAACCCGGCGACGCGCCGCAGCGCCTGGTCAATCCGCGCGGCGTCGTGCTGTCCGGCGATGCGTTCCTCGGTACGCGCGAGATTCGCAACATGCGCACCGTGCCCGAGCTGGTGTTCGTCAACTGTTGCCACTTGGCCGCGCGCAGCGCGAGCGAAGTGCTAAGCGGCACCTACGATCGGTCGCGCTTCGCGGCCAACGTTTCCGAAGAGCTGATCGAGATCGGCGTGCGCTGTGTCATTGCGGCCGGCTGGGCGGTTGAGGACGAGCCGGCGAAGATCTTCGCGACCACGTTTTACGATGCGCTGCTGCGCGGCCGAAGGTTCGTCGACGCGGTAGCCGACGCACGCAGCGCGGCGCATGCGATGGGCGGCAACACCTGGGCCGCATACCAGTGTTATGGCGACCCTGACTGGATCTTCCGGCGCGGCGTCGGCGATGCACAGCATCCGGCTACTCCTTTGGCCGATGAGTTCGGCGGCATCTCGTCGGCGCCAGGGCTGGCGCTGGCGCTCGAATCGCTGGCCATCAAGAGCCGCTACCAGAAAGCGTCAAGGGAAACGCAACGCCCAAAGATCCGACACCTCGAGGACCGCTTCGCTCCGCTGTGGGGTGGCATGGGTGCAGTGGCCGAATCTTTCGGATTGGCGTGGGCGGAGACGAAGGCAACGGCCGACGCAATCGATTGGTACCGCAAGGCGCTCGCTGCCAACGACGGCAGTGCCTCGATCAAGGCGGCCGAACAGCTCGGCAATCTGCGCGCACGACTCGCATTGGAGGTCGTGCAGCGCGCGCACAAGCAAGACGGCGGCGCCAGCCGCGCGCAATTGGAGCAAGCCCGCAGCGAGATCAAGGCCGCGCTTGCGACGCTCGAAGGGCTGACGCAGTTGCAGCCGTCGATCGAACGCCAGAATCTTTGCGGCTCAGCATGGAAACGGCTCGCGCTGGTCGAAGCAATCGCCAAGCGGCCCAGCGATGAGCGCACTGCGATCAGCAACATGAAGGCGGCCTACGCGCGCGCCGAAGCCCTTGCGCGCGCGACGAATTTCGCGGCGCTTTTTTACCCGGCGCTGAACCGGATGGCCGCCGAGCTGATCGTTGATGCCGGCAAGCCCGGATGGACGAAGTTCGATTCCGCAACGTTGGACGATGTGCGCGAAAGCCTGACCCTCAGGGCGCGCGACGACCCCGATTTCTGGAGCTTCGTCGGCATCATCGAGTTGCGCGCGTACCAGGCGATGGCAGAACACCGTCTCGCCGCCGCGCGGCCCGGCATCGAGCTGGAGCTCGACGAGCTATTCACGCGCGTCAGCGCGGCCTCGATGTGGAGCTCGGTGCTCGACCAGGCCTCGTTTGTGTTGACGAAGTACGCCGCGCGCGCCGCTGGCGCCGAAGGTCGCGCCGCGAGCGAGCTGCTGGCTAAGCTGCAGCGTTATGTGCAGGCCAATTGAACCTGTGAAGCCGATCCGTGCTCGCGGCCGCTGGTCGTGGCGCCGGCGACCGTCTAGAGGATGTTGGCCGTTTTGTTCGCGACGCAAAGCAGTTGATCGAATATCACATGGGCGCGAAGTTCTGAGCCGACGATTCGCCGACCAAGGCTCTGCGGCTCTTTCCCTTCTTCGACGAGCAACGCGTCTGCAAGAGCCCAATCGGTGTGTTCATCACCGATGGCCACGACCCGTTCGAGCAAGCCGGTGCGCGCAAGTACGCGTAGCTCGTAGCTGGTGCCCTTTCGCTGTGCGGTCAAGCCACGCAAGTCAAGCAGGATCGCGTCGCTGATGTGCATCAGCTGCTCTACCGTTTGCTGCCATGCGCTATTGAAGCAGAACACTTCACCGATGCTGTAGCGGCCTTCACGATCGGCCCGAGTATGCAGACGATTACTCAGCTGCACCGGGCTTGCAGCGGTAGGCAGGAAGTGGTCGTATAACCTGCCCACGAGGAAGAGAGCACACTCGTGCGGGTCTACATTCGTAGTGGCCAGGTCGGGGCCGCCGATCTGATGCACGGGGCCCGCGTATCGCCATCGCGACTGCAGGTCGTCCAGCAGCCTCAGTTGCTTTCGATCGTGTGCGAACACGCGCAGCACAAGCAGACGAGGCCCGGGGCTCGCCGGTGCATGTCGCCCCAAAGTCAGCGCGTAGGTGGCCACTGCAAACCCTGTCCAAGGCAACGCAAGCCATGCCAGCCAGTGCAAAGGCGTGCTCTGCTCGGCCAGACTTCCAGTGACCAGGGTCAGAGCAATCAGCGCCAGCGAAACAACGCTGATCAGGGACAGCTCACTCAACCATCCTTCCTCGACCAGCCGCGCAAGGCCATCGAGTGCCTTGAATCCCAGCCACACGGCCAACGCGAAAATGGTGGTGCCGATTGCAAAATACGGCGCCGACAGCGCCGACTGCCCGGGCGCTGTAGCCTCGACGAAGCAGGCACCCACATGCGGCTCGAGGTATCCGTATGGAATCAATAACAGCACCAGAGCAACAGCTGTCACCACAAACACCGGAAGCACCATGCCGCGCAGCCTGCGCTGGAAAATGCTCAGGTAGGCCAGAACGACAACGATTGCGCCCATTACCGTTTCCAGCACTTCGGGATCATCGGAATCACTAGGAGTTACGGCGGCGGGCGCGGCCGCGGTAAGGCTCACGATAAGCACGGCAGCGAGTGCACAGGCAATGAGCCCGAACACCAGCACCCGCCGTGCGAAACGTTGCGGGAGGTTGATGTAAGCGGGACCGAGCGCAAGCACACCAGCTCCCAAGACGAAGAAAGCCTTGTCGGAAGCAGATCCATCGGCAAGCACCCAGTGGGCCACCGGCAGCGCCAACAACACGAACACAAACCACGCCAGTGTCGTGCCGACTGCGATGCGGCGCTCGCGACGCGACACGAGATCGAGCAGGTCTGTTCCATCGCCCACGGACTCGGAGTTAACCCCCGCAATGTTCCTTGATCTGTCGGCGGCAGCGGCACTCTGCGACCACCATTGCGACGGTCGCGGCGCGACCTGGTTGAATCGCATCAGACGGACGATGCGACTTCGATAGGCTCTTTGCACCAATGGCGAAGCGAGCGCCGAGCCACTCAGCGCGAGCAGCAAGATCGCAACCAGCATTAAAGAAAGTCCCTCGGACAACAACAACGACTCCGGCGGCCCGGGTGGTCGATTCAAGCAGGACAAGTCGAACATCACGTCCCCCCTCCGCTCTGCGCTGGTTCTTCGGCCGTGATGCGCCATCCCCTCCGCTCGAGCAGCCACCGATGAACGCGATTGCCCAGAGACCCGAGAAGTACGAACTGCGCGACACACAAGACCCACTGCGTAATCTGACCAGCGACGTTGCTAATTACGCCGGCCACAACCAAGATCACTGCCAGGAGATACAGGCGTCTGTGCAGGGCCCAGACGGGAGAGGCGAGCGCTGCGAACCACGAAAAGCCGCTGTCGTTGATAACGCAGTCACCGCGATCATTGACGTAAAGTCGCTGCCGGGACATAGCAAGACGATCAGCTAGCGCTTAGGAGGGTCGGGCGGCTCAGCAAGTGACTTCGACCTTTCGGCGGAGCAGCAATGTTGCTGCAGTGAACCTCACCACACATTGCCGGCCCCGGGTGTATAGCTCGCACTCACCACGGCGTTGCTGATCAACGTGTCGCATTTCACGACACCGCTGAATTGCGACATGCCGGCATTGACCGTTACCAGGCCGGCGCTGACCACTAACGTACTGGCGCTGATCTCTACGGTAGATGCCGCGTTTACTTTCACGCCGGACGGCGACAAGGTGACGGAGTTGCCGTGGGTGTCTTCGGCGCGCACGGTACCGGGGCTATCGTCCAGCGTCAGGCGCTGTCCGCCTGGCGTTTCGACAACAAGGCTTTTGTTGTCCTTGTCGTCGAGTATGCGCAACGTAACGCCGTTGCGCGAACGGATCAGCATGACGCTCGCCGGCGGGGCGCCAACAGAGGGCGGGGGTGCCGTCTTGCTCCACAGCGCGCCCATAACGCACGGCGCCCGGATGTCTCCTCGCACAAACGCTACAAGCACCTCGTCGCCCACTTCCGGAATGAACAACGTGCCGCTATCCCGGCCCGCCATCACCGTGCCCAATCGCGCCCACAGGTCACTGCGTCGGCGCGTCAGCCCAGCTACCCGCACAAACACACGGGCCAGATTCTCTGGATCGCGATTGTCGAGAACGGAGGCTGAATAGAGTCCGTTGAGAGTAGCCATGCGTTGCCTCCTGCTGCCGGGGACTCTTCTTAACGCTACTTAGATGGGCGCGCAAGCTTGCTCGTATACAGCACGGCGTCGCCTTGCTTCAGCCAATCTTTAGGCAGTTCGAGGAGCAGCTCAGCGCCAAGCGTGTAGGCGAAGGACGTTCGCCCGAGCTGGTCGAGCTCGATTTCTCCGCGTCGTGCGGTCACATCGAACTTGCCGCGGGCTTTCGCGGGTCGTTGTACCCGGCTGCACGAGATCGTCACTGTCGAGTATGGGCCGGGATACGAGAGACAAGCGTAGGCGTCCCAAGTGCCTTGGAACGTGCCGTCTTTTGCGATGACGATGTTGAGGAAGAAAGATGAACCGGCGCGAGACGGATTGGTGAACGTTACGCGCTCCGTCGAAACCCAACGGCCGGATAGCTCAGTCAAGGAGGCTTCTGCCTGAGCCCGCTCGTCAGCACGCGCTGGCGTACTGAACGCCACAATCTGCATACAGCCCCAGACCAGGGCGATGACCAAATTTAGGAGCCTGCGCATCTGGCCCTCATCTAAGAACGCATCGCCAGCGTCAGCGCATCAGCACTCTGTTACAGCGTCTTCAGATACTCGATCAGACTTTCTTTCTCCGCGGCCGGCAACGTGGTGCCGAAAACGTGGCCTCCGTTGCCGTTGGCAAGCGCGCTGGTATCGAACTTCGTGCCGACGCGCTCGGCCTCCGCACCTTGCGATACAAAGCCGACATTCTTCTGGTCGTACAGGTCGTAGCCACGCCAGAAAACCTTGGGACGGTTGGCCGGCGGTTCGAGCAGATCGCGCAGCGTCGGCACCGCGCCGTGGTGCAAATACGGTCCGCGCACCCACACGCCATCGAGGAACGGAGGGTTGTAGCCATCGAGCGGCGCCTCGACCAATCCCTTGCGGATGATGCCCATCTCGGTCACGACCTTGTTCGCTGCGACGGCGTTGTCCTTGTTCCACGTATCCATCCGGCCGCGATCGGTGTCGATGCCGGCGAGTGGCATGCGGCGGCCCGTCTTGTCGCTGGCATGGCACGAAGCGCAGTGCTGGTCGAAGACGGTTTTTCCCGCTTCGGCTCGCGCAGCGTCGATGGCGAACGGATACTTAGGCGCAGGCTTGTTGGTCAGGTAATCCTGGAGCCACTTGATCTGCTCGAGAAACTCGTCGTTACTCTTCGGCGGTGCGCCGAGCACGCCGAGCGCGGAATCGATGATCACCGAGTAGGCATCGTGGCTGTCGCCCGACCAGTTCATCGTGGTTCCTGCGACGTTGTATTTCTTCAGGTTCCAGATTGACGGAATGTCTCCAGGCCCGAAAGTGTTGTCCATCGGCAGCTCGAGCATGAAGTACTTCGTCAGGTTCATCGAATCATCGCGGCCGCGGCCCCAGTCCGGAAAATCCTTGCGGTAGATCCACGCGAACTGCGCCTCCCGCTCGAGCAGCCGCTTCTTGGTCATCGGAATGATCAAAAAGCGATAAGCGAGCGCATCGTCGAACGCGAGATCGGTCACCAGATTGATTTCCCGCATCAGGTTGTCGGCGTTGAAGCGCGGATCCTTGGCGCAATCGACCAGGAACTTAAAGAACGCTTCCAGGTTCAACGTGTGGCCGGGCCCTGCGTTCAGAAATACCGGGTTCTGGTTCGGTGCCTCGCGATAGTTGGTCGTGTGGCACGCCGCGCAGTTGTTGCCGACACGCGCAAACCCAATCGTTTTCTTCGTGAATCCGATCGGCAACTCCTTGCCCTGCTCCCACGACACGCCAAGCGATGCATAGCCGCCGGGCCCCGGCAGCTTCTCGGGGAACAGCCGCGGCAACACATAGAAGATCCAGTACGGAATTCCGGCGTCGCGCTCGCCGCCGATCGAGCCATAGCGGAAGCGCATCTCGGGCGTGGCGGTCATCCATTCTTCCTGCGGCACTTCGCGAAAGAACTTGTACCAACCGTAATAGCCAAACGCAGCGCCCAATATCAACAGCAAGGCCAGGATCGTTTTCCACTTTGAACTCGATTTCCTGCTGAGCGTCATCGTCTGATCCCTAGAACGTCTTCATGAATTCGACCAGCGCATCCTTGTCACTCGCGCTTAATTCGGTGCCGTAGCGCTTGCCTTCGTGGCCGGCGTTCGAGTTGCCTGGCTTCGCGGTGTCGTAAGCGGAAAAGCGGCGCCCTGACTGCTCCGCGAGCTCGGACACAAAGCCAAGGTTGCGCGTGTCATAGACGTCATTGCCGCGATAGAAAACCGGCGGACGTTTGGACGCGGGCTCGAGCAATGCACGCATTGTCGGCACCGAGCCGTTGTGCAGATACGGCGCGCGCAGCCATATGCCGTCAAGCGGCATGTTCGCGTAGCCATAGGTCTTGCGATAGTGGCAGTAGCGATGCGGATAGCCGGCGTACACCGTGCCGAGATGCACCGCTACATCGTACGAAAACGAATCGAGCCGGCGAGGATCGGTTCCAATGTCCTCGATGCGCGTGATCCTGCCGACCTGCGGGCCGTACAACTCGTCCTCGCTGACGGTCGGATTCACACACTCGCGTGTCTGCGTTCCTGCCGGCGCACTGAAGGTGCGGCCGTCGGCGCCGTGGCAACCCGCGCAATACTGGGTGTAGAGCTCGCGTCCGCGAGCCGACTTGGTCGCATCGATTGGGTACGGATACTTCAACGGCTCGGCCGTCAGCAGCCACTCTTCGAGGCGTGCAATCGCAGCAAGGTCGATCGTCGGCGGCGTCGTTCCGGTACCGAATGCAGCGTTCTTGTTGCGCTCCTCGGACATCACATTGTTGCCGTCCCAATGCAACTGCATCCCCTGGCGCGGCTTCTGCAGCCAGATCGACGGGAAGTCGACTGCGGCGTTGCGCTCGCGCTCGGGAATCTTGTCGAGCGGAAAGTTAAAGAGAATCTTGTTCGGATTGAACGTGTCGGTCCGGCCCGGTCCCCAGTCGGTGTCCTGCAGCAGCGGCCCGAGCCGGCCATACAGCATCAACAGCCGCTCGCGCATCAATGCAACGGCCACCGGATACACCAAATAGCGATCGAGCAGCCCGAGCTTCTCGCCTTTTTCAGTCATCAGCCGCTCGATCTCGGCGACGATGTACTCGGTCGAAAATTTTGGATCGCGCGCACAGTCGAAGACAAACCTCTGGAAGCCGAACAGGTTGAACGTATTGGCGGGCATGCCAAGGACGATGCGCGGCTTCGACTCGGGCGTGTCGCGCACGGTGCTCACATGACACACCGCGCAGTTCAGAAACGTGCGATCGATGCCCTGGTAATTGCGCACCGACATACCGATCGGAAGATCTTTGCCGTCTTCGTACACGAAGCCGAGTGACGCATAACCGCCCGGCAGATGCTGCGAGCACACACCCGGCATCGCCTTGAAGATCCAGTACGGAAAACCCGATGCGCGTTCGCCGCCGGTCGACCCGTATTTGAAATGCTCCTCGACCTGCGCGTATTCAACGGCGCGATCGCTGCCGAAGCGCTGCCAGAGCACCAGCGCGAACACCAGCGCCAGTGCAGTGGGTATCGCCAGCACGAGC
Organism: uncultured beta proteobacterium; assembly: GCA_963829995.1. Lineage (GTDB taxonomy): Bacteria > Pseudomonadota > Gammaproteobacteria > Burkholderiales > Burkholderiaceae_F > JACCZX01. Next base: position 26,396 of record CAWHKW010000025.1, read on the forward strand.
ATGACGATGCGCGCCCACCGGCGGCGATACAACCGAGTGAGCCAGCCGTGCTTGCGCGGTTCGTCAAACGGCTCGTTCACCGCATCTCCTTAGCTGTTGGCCTGCAAACAAGGCCGCAGATTTTCATAGCCACGCGCGAGCATCGCGGCGAGATCAGGCACCTGACCCGATTCGGCCCGCAGCCACTCGGCAACAGTCGCCTGCAAAGCTGCAATCGAGGCATCGGGTGTTGCCTGGATCGACGGACTTCCCTGATGCGACGCTCGCGGCGGCGGCATTGGCACCTTCGCCCGTGATGCTGCGGGAGATTGCCACATCGAGAGGCGCACGAATATCCGCGGCGCGCATTGCGCGAGGTTGGCGCTGATTCGCTGCGCATCGCCAGCGAGAAAGTTGGGAGGTGAGTTCTCTGCTGTTCGGTGGCAGCCGGCACACGGCGCAATAAACGCGTTTGCTTGCGCCGGAACACCCACGGCAACGACGGCGTCGTTCGCCGCCGTCACTGCAGTGCCGCGGCCGCAACACGCACTGATCGGTGGCAGTCCCAATGTCGCCCGCACGCTTGCACGCGTCAACGGCGCCTCGCTCCAGTCATGCTTCGCCAGCGCAGCGCGAGCCGGAGCAAAGTCCTCGACGACCGTAACGGTGGCAACGCCGGACTTGCGGCCACGCCGTAGCTCAATGCGCTCAATCGCATCGCCGCCTGCGGTGCGCGCGGTCATTCCATGGCGCGTGACTGCGCCGTTGCGCAGCTGCAGTCGCGTCAGTGTCTTGCCGCCGATCGATAGACGATCGATCATCGAATCGGTGCCGCTCAAGCTGAACTCGCCGCTGCATTGATAGCGGTCGCCGTTGACTGAGCACCGCGCGCTGTACGTTCGTCGTGTCGCACCTCGTGCGCGACGCGTCAGTGCGCCGTCAAGATCGCGCACATCGGCTTCTGAGAACAGCTGTGCGACGCCGGCAACAAAGCGAGACGCGAGAAGCGCGTCGTCGCCGGTCCAGACTTCGACCGGCGCTCGCGCCGCGAGTGCTTCAAAGGCGGCCGCCACATCCATCTGGTTAGCGAAGGACTGTTCGTCCGCCACCACCAGCGGATCACGATTGGGCAGGTCCGGATTGGGAATGGCGAGCCCGTGGGGCCATTGCGCAGCGAAGCGCTGAGCCAAGGGTGCAACAAATGCGGGCGCGGCCTCGAACCCCTGTTCCTGCGACAGCCGATATTGCAGAGCGGCCTGGACCGCGTGACTGCGGCACGCCGAGTCGCATGCGTCGCGCCAGAGTCGATGAACCACCGCGAACAGATTGGCTCGATCTGTCGAATCGTCGATCGCATTGGGCAGATCAACGCCGCGCCGAATGGTGACTCCGTACACCTGCTCGCGAGCCTTGCTGTCGTTTAGCGCGAGTCGAGCCGCGATGCGCGGGTTCGCATTCGTCTCGTCCCATTGCTGCCGGGGGAAAATGGGTCCGTGGTTTTGATGGCATGCCGTGCAGACCGCGCGGCTCGCGTAGACCGCCTCGGGCTTGCCCTGCGGTCGATAGTTGCGCACCAACTGAAATTCAAAGCGCGCTGCTGCTTCGTTGTAGCTGATGACTTCGATCAGGCCGGCGCGCTCCTGATAACCGAGGTAAATGCGATCTTTGGCGAGCAGATTCCCGCCGCCCTCGGCGGTCATCGCTGCGATGACCCGCGGGAAAGAAAAGAAGTCGGGCGCGGCGGCTGTTCGCTGCAGCGAGCGGCTCAACGGCACCAAGACCGAGGTCATGCACTTGCCTGGCTGGCAGCCGGCAGCGTTTTCAATCTTGCGCACCAGCGCTTCGAACGGAAACGGCACACCGTCCGTGGTGATCTGGTCGAACAGCGACTGGCCGTGCGCCGGCCGATTCACGCCGGGGTCTGCCGGGTCTACCGCCCAGGCCGGTGCCGCCGCGCCGCTAGCGGGCACAACGAGCACGCTGCCAGCCAAAACAACTGCCGCCGCCCGCTGCTTCCACATCGCACACGCCTGCCATCTCACTTCGACGCCGTCTGCGCTGTCAAGACAGGCCGCTGCTGCGTGCCCTGCCAGCAATCCTCGTTGACCTGGCCGCCTTTCGTGTACGTATCGCCGTCGCGCTCGGCGACTTCCTTGTTGTACAGCGTGAAGTTGAGCAGAAAGATCTTTCCGATATACGCGCGCCCGAGATAGAAGCCGGGCCGCACCATGCGGATCTCATCACGCACCTGCAGACCGCGCCGGCCCGCGAGAAAATCCGGCCGCTCGCGATAACCTGGAATCTCATCGGTGTAGAAGTAATCGATGATGACCGATTCGCGGCGCGAGTCGAGCAGGCTCTGCCCGCAGTAGAGCCGAGCCGGAAACATCAGCCACTGGTCCTTGCCGTTGACGGTGACCTTCGGGATCGTCGACAGGTCGCCGTCGATCAACGGCTTCAGCAGCGACGTATCGTCGATTCGGTTTCTCAGCACGCGCTCGTCGCGGTAGAACACTTTGCCGCGCCACAGATGCTTGCCAACAAGCTCGACTTTCGCCGTGCCGACGCCGGCGGCAAGTCCCGACAGCCCGCCGATGATCTCGCGAATACGCCGATCACCCGATATTCCTTTCGGAAAAAACAGGTCGCCTTCGTAGGCGCCGTCAGGAATCGGGCCGGCCGTCAGCCGCGCATAGATCTGATCCATCTGCTCCTGGTCATACGACTTCAGCGCTCCCGGTGTCAGTTGCGCCAGATCGCTGCGCGCCAGCGGAAACTCGTGCTCGACCCGCGCGAGGTCGGGCTTCGAGGCATACCCCGACTGATAGGTCCCAAATTTGATACCGGCAGGAGGCGTCTCGCCACAACTCAACAGCGTGGCGCACGCTGCAATGGCACCGAGGAGAAACGGAATGCGATAAGTGCGATCCATCGCGGCGGCCTTCATAGTGTCGCCAGAAAGGCGATCAGCGCCTTCTTGTCGGCCTCGGGCAAATCCTCGCCAAAGCGGTGCCCGGTGTTCTCGATATCTGCCGTGCATGAGCTGTACACCTCGACCAGGCGCGGATACCGCCTGACCGCATCGACCAGATGTCCGGGGTCCTTCGCAATCTCGCTGGTGACCGCGTGCAGATCGGCAGCGACACGCTTGCCTTCGGCTTCGCCGAATTGCTTCGCAAGTTTTGCATTGAGCTCATCGGGTCTCAGCTTGGCCACGATCAAATCGTTGACGAAAGCCTTGTGCTGGAAGCTCGCCATCGCGCCGACACCAGTTCCTGCCGGCAACACCAGCGTGAACCCCAGGATCTGTTTTTCTTCCTCGCCGTCCCAGGTCCGCGGGCCGAGCGCAATGCGCACGTCCTGGTCGAAGCGCGACAACTTCGGAACGCGCTTGCCTGGATTGAGAAGCTCTTCCATCGATGCGACGTAAAGCTTGAAGCGGCCGTCGACGCTTGGATCGTAGGCCCAGCACGCCGGTGCTTTGTCGGCCGGCAACGTTTTCTTGTTGTCGTCGACATACGGCGAGCGATAAAACTGGTTGGCCTTGTTGACCGGCTGACCGCATAGCTCGGGACCGATCGCATTGTTGTGCATGAACGGCGCGTGCGCCCACAGCGACACCAGCGAGATGTTGCGATACGAGCCTCGACCGCCGTCGTGCGGCTCCTTGATGTTCGGATCGGTCGGCCGCGCACGCAGCGTCTCGGAGCCGTACTCCTGCCATATTTGCCCGTTCATATGGTTCGAATGCAACGCGCGGCAGCGATTGGTACCGACTTCGGTCGCCAGCGTCGCCCGGTCGGACCCCAACCAGTCGGTTCGCATGCCATCTGCGCCGACGGCGCTGAAGTCGCGATTCTTGAATGTGTTCTCCGGCGTTTCTGCGATCGACGAATGACAGCGCGCACACGTCGTCGCAAACACGTCGCGTCCGCGCGTGACGGCATTGGCGCCGAACTGCTTATCGAGATCGCGTTGCAAATCGGCGCTCGTATATGTGGCTTTGGCATTCACCGCTTGCTTCGCGTGGGCCCGAGCAGCAACGAGGTCGGTCGCATCGGTTTCCTTCGACAGCAGGAACGCAAGGATGTTGGGCAAGCGGTCTTCGATCGCGCGGAAGTTCGGACAGTCGCGTCGGCACTGACCGATGTCGAATGGCGTTTGTCCGAAGTTGCGCTGGGTTGGATCGAGCTGGCGCAGATCCGTCAGGTGGTTGACCCAGCACTGCTCGGAGCACGAGCCGATGTTGAAGTAAACGCGCTGGATTGCCTCGAGCGCGCCGATCGAGTCTTCGCCGCCTTTGAGAATGTGATGCACCTTCTCCGTAGCGAGGCCGCGCTGCCAGCACTTGTTGTCGCGCCCGGGCTCGCACCAGCAATTGGCGTCCTGCTGCGCGCAACTCGCTGCCTTGCGCCACCGGATGACTTTTTCGTCGCCGAACTCCGGTCGCACCTTGGTATTGATGATCGCGTTCATCGTGCCGGGGTTGTGTACCTGGTCGGTCGCGATCGCAGAGGTGTCCGACGTGCCCGGGCGCGCATGCGCGAACATCTGCGCTTCGAGCGTTGCGCCCGACATGCCGGAGGTCAGGACCTCCGACACGCGCGAGTACTGGTTGCCGAGACCGCCCTTCAGGTTGGCCCACTCTGGATTGGCTGGGTCCTTCGGAGGATTCAGCGGATCGAATGAAATGTGGCACGAGCCGCAGGTGGTGCCGATCAAAAACGGCGGCTCGATCGAACCATCGGCTAACCGGTTCAGCGCCGAATCGCTCGACTTCGGATCCTTCGACAGTGCGCCTCGATAACCTTCCCAGCTCGCGAGGCTGCCATTGACCTTGAGCCAGCGCGCCCGGTCGAAGCGCGGATTCGGAAACTTGCGATAGCCCAATCCTCCGGTTGAAGTACCAAACGCGAGGTCGCACGACGACTGACGCTGGTCCTTTGCCTTGTGGTGCAAATCGGCAGGATCGATCGGCGCTTCGTTGAAGTCGCACGCCGGATCTCGATAGCCGGCACGTCCGACGAACTTCAGCAGCTCATCGTCGCCGGGACACCACTCGAATCCATAGGTCTGCTCCAGCGTGGTGGCCGGGCAATCTTTCGATCCGGGAATGCAGCAACCCGGGTCATTGATGATTCCCCACGCCGCGAAGCGGTCGCCACGTTCTTTCGCGTTGAGCACGCGATACCAGTCGATCAGTACGTTGACGCGTTGCTGGAAGACGTACGTGTGAAACCGGGCGTTGCCCGCGGTGGCCTTGTACCAAATCTCGCGCCCGGCACGCTCCGACGGATTGAGAATCGCCTCGCCAAGATAAAAGCCGGGATGGTCTGACGCCGATTTGACCGAACTCGCTGTAATCGGAGTGGATGGAACAGCCGCCGGGCCTTGCGCGACGACCTGTGCCGGCGGCGTGTCCTTCGACACAGCGGCAGCGAGTGCGATCGCCGTGAATGTTGCACCGAGCACGAGCGCATACCCCAACCGTTTCATCTTTGCTTTCCCCGTCGATGTTGCGAGCCGCTCAAATAAGCGATGCACGGGCGGCTCGGAGACGCAGAATAATCCGCCCGTGCCGTCGAGGGAATAATGGCTTTGCGGCACGGGCTTGTGAATAATCGGCTCGACATTGCGTGCGTTGCGTCTAGCTTTTAAATCGCACGCGCAGCATGAGCGATTGGGTATTCTTGGCGGCGCAGCGCAAGAGTCACAGCCGCACTGGGTTCGGGCAACGATCGGTTCTCGACGAAGCACAGGACGGAAGGAACGTGTCGCGCATCTTCATCAGCTACCGCCGCGAGGACAGCGACATCTGGGCCGGGCGGCTCGCGGACGAGCTGCGCAAGCACTTCTCTGCCGAGCAGGTGTTCCAGGACATCGCGAGCATTGATCCCGGCGCCGACTTCCCGACAGTGCTGGAGGAGGCGCTTGCAACCGCCGCTGTGATGCTCGTCGTCATCGGCCCAAGGTGGCTCTCCGCCACCGACAAGAACGGACGGAAGCGCCTTGAGAGTCCTGCCGACTTTGTCCATCAGGAAGTCGCCGAAAGTTTGCGCAGCCCCGCGGTACGCGTCTTTCCGCTCCTCGTTAACGGCGCCGCGATGCCGGCCGAGGAGGAGCTGCCGGACCCTCTGAGGCCGTTGGCTCGGCGAAACGCGATCGAGTTGACCGTCCGCCACTGGGCCAGCGACGTTGCCCAGCTGGTGCAGACCTTGAAGCGGTCACCGGGCGTTGCTGCAACAAGAGCGGGTGACGAGACTGCGTCTCGGGGGCCAGAGTACGAGGAGCTGCGCCGCGAAGCTGCGAAGGCTGCACCGGAGTCTCGTTTGCATACTGCATCGCCTTCGACCTCTGCGAGCTCGCCTCAACGGGGACGGAAGTGGGTCGCGCCTGTGGCAGCGCTAGTGGCCATGGTCGTGCTGGGCGGAGGGTGGATCGCTTATCAACGGTCGCAGGAGAACGAGCGTCAGCGCGCAGAACAGGTAGCCGCTGAACAGCGGGCCGCGGCCGAGAAGACCGCTGCTGAGTTGACGGCCGCCCTGAAGGCGGCGACCGAGAAGACGGCGGCCGAGCAGGCGGCCGCGAAGAAGGCGGCTGCCGAGCGTGCGTCCAACGAACGGGCTGAAGCCGCACGAAAAGCAGTCAACGAGAAGCCTTCGCGATCAGCTTCCGTTGAAACCGCCGCCGCTGATCGCCTGAATGCAGCGCCGCAGCAGAGTTCACCAGACAAGGCTGTGCACCTCAACGTCGGCGGTCGCTGGCGCGATAACTGGGGTGTGATGTACACCATCAGCCAGGACGGAAATGCGATGAGAGTAGTGGCGGAGGGCCCGTCCTGTCGTGGCGGATACTTCCGATCGACCGGCAGCGGCACGGTCACCGGCAATTCATTCGCGACCACCTATCAGTCGACTCTTCCGTCGCGAGGGGAATGCTTTGGAACGATCTCCGCCAGCGGAACGCGCATGACCTCTACTTGCAGGGACACGGTGTGTGGGCAATTTGCTTCGTCGGTGGACCGACAATGAAAAGCGATCGACACAGTCCGCTGCCGAGGACGGAGTAACCGATGGCCCGCCAGGACCCGCTGCGCAATGTTCGTTTTCGATTGGAGATCGATGGCCTTCAGGTCGCCGGATTCAGCGAGGTGGCGATCGGTGCGACGACCACCGAAGCGATCGACTATCGCGAGGGCAACGAGCCTTTGCGTGTGCGCAAGCTCCCCGGTATCACCAAGTACGGCAACGTCTCGCTGAAGCGCGGCGTGACCGATACGCGCGAACTGTTCGACTGGCATCACCAGATCGTCCAAGGTCAAATCAACTCAAGTCGCAGGAACGTGGTGATCGTTGTTCTGGGGGAAGCCGGCGATGACCGCGCGCGCTTTGTTGTTTCCAATGCGTGGCCGACCAAATACGATCCAAGCGATCTGAATGCCAAGGGCAACGAGGTTTTCATCGAGTGCCTGGAGCTCGCGAACGAGGGCATCGAACGGGTTTCGTGATTCCAGCAAGACGCCTAGGTTGCCCATGAGAAGCGCGCAGCGCGAGCCCTTCGGCAACATGCGCTTTCGCGTCGAGATCGAGGGGCTGCAGGAAACCGGCGCGAGCGAAGTGATTTTCCCCGAAGCGCGCCTGGCTGCTGGCCCGCGAAAGTCGCGCGTCGTTCAGATACGGGACACTCACTCTGAAGCGCGGGGTGACGCGTTCGCAGGAATGGTACGAATGGTGGGATCACGCCCGAACAGCGAGAACTCTGCGCAAGCGAGCCATCGCCGTAGTGTTGATCGATGAGCGTGGTGCCGACGTCACTCGATGGATATTCGATGACGCTCGGCCGTGCGGCTATTCGTTGTCCAACCTGAATGCGCTCGGCAACGAGCCTTTGATCGAAACGCTCGAGTTGGCGGTCGGCGGATTCACGGCGTCATTCGACAACCGCTGATCCTGTTCGATGGACATCTTCATCTCGTATTCATCGAAGTACCGCGAGCTTTGCGAGCGATTGCAGCTTGCTCTGGAAGCCGAGGGGCATCACTGCTTTGTCGACCGCACCGAGCTCGACCCCGGCCATCCTTTCGACGCCGAGTTGCGCGAGGCAATTGGCAAGTGCGATGTATTCATCTTCCTGGTGTCGCCGGAATCGGTCGCGACCGGCAGCTACGCACTCGCCGAACTGAATCTGGCGCAGCAACGCTGGCGTCACCCACGCGGCCGCGTGTTGCCGGTGGTCGTCGCACCGACGCCGATGGCGTCGATCCCGTCGTATCTAAAGGCCGTGACTCTGCTGCAACCGCGCGGGGAAGTAGTCGCCGAAACGTTGGCGGCGGTCAGCCAGTTGGGCGGCAGCCGCCCCCGCCTGCTCGTGCTGGCGCTGGCGGGTCTCGCTGTGATCGCCGTCGTCGGTATCGGCGCGTTCGCGTATGTATCGCAACAGCGCGCGGCCGAGCGAGCGCAGCAGGAACAAGCCGCGCGCGAGACTGCTTCAGCGGCGGAACTGTGCGCATCGGGCTCGCATGCCGCCGCCTGGAACCGCTTCGACGAGCTGGCTGCGCGCTACCCGGCGGATGCAGCCGTGCAGAGCGCGCGCGAGCAGTGCGGGATGCGCTGGCTGCGCGAGATTCGGGTGCGCGTTGGGGAGCAGACGTTCGCCGACATCGTCAAGCGAGTGCAGCCGGTGTTGGTGGCCGCGCTGCCTGATTCAACCGGCCAGCGCGCCGCTGATCTATTGGCGCATCTCGGCTGGGCCGACTATCTGTTGACGCGCGAAGGCGCCACCGCGGGCGATCCGGCGGCGCAGTTCGAGCGCGCGATCAAAGCGGACCCGGACAACGTCTACGCGCACGCGATGTGGGCCCGCCATCTTTGGTGGTTTCGCAATCGGGATGCGGAGGCGCGAAAGCACTTCGAGCGCGCGGTTGCGAGCGGCCGCGATCGCGAGTTCGTGCGCGCACTGCAATTCGGCGGCAGTTTGTCGCGGGCGGAGCTGACGCCGTACGCGGTCATCGTGGCCAACGACATGCGGATCGCTGGCGAAGTGATCAGCGATCCGGTCCGCAGCCGGTTATGGAGCATGGCCTACCGGTCGGACCTGTTTTCAGTCGACAATCCCGAGACTCGCTCGCGCTTCCTTGCGATCCTGCCGCCTGATGTGCACCTGACCACGTTCGAGTGGCTCTTTCCGCGGTCGACCATGCGTCCCGGCGACATACCCGTGGGGCGCTATGTGCACGCGGTGCTGCTCGCCAACGCGGGCGAAACCGCAAAGGCGCGCACCGAGCTCGAAGCGCTGTTGAAAGACCTCGAGGCCGACAAAGCAGACGGTCGAATCGTCGATCAGACGCGCCGCATGTTGACCGAGCTGTCACCGGCGCCGAAGCGGAGCACCACGCGCCGCTAGGCGGTCATCGCGTCGACCGCTTGCGTCACTTCTTGAATTTCTTGACGCATTCGCCGATTGGCTCGGAATAGACCTTCGGTGTCCAGTCCCCTCCCGTCTTGACCTCGTAATTCGCGACGATGCGATAGCGCGTGCAGGCTTGGAGGTCGATCTCCACGTCCAAAGATGCGGGGCGGAAGTTGCCCCGCGCGCTCTCGAAGTGCAGCGTGATGTTGTGCTTGCCGGGCGCGATCGGGTCGCTCTTGCGCGGGTTGCGAGTGCTCTTGCCATCCACCTTGCTGATCGCAAGGCGAGCCTCCTTGCGCGTTTCCGATGCATCGCCTGATTCGACGATGGCATAGGGCTGGTCATACATGCCTGCAAAGGTGGCGGGGACGGCCAGAGTCGCGAGCACAGCGGCGAAGAGGAGTTTGTTCACGATGCCCTCACGAAGTCGTAGGACGATCACTGGGGGTCGGCACTCGTACCAGTTTAGGCGGAATCCCTAGGACTTCGCTTTCTTCGATGTTTTCGGCTTGCCAGAACGGTTGAGGGCGGCCGCTTGGCGAACGAGCGCCTTGAACGCCGACTCGTCAACGTCTTCACCTTCATGGATGTCGATCGCGCGCCGTGCGTTTCCGTCGAGACTTGCGTTGAAGAGACGGGCCGGATCCTTCAGAGACGCGCCCTTCGCAAAGGTGAGCTTCACCTTATCCCGGTAGGACTCCCCAGTGCAGATGAGGCCGTCGTGCGACCAAACCGGAGTGCCCATCCATTTCCACTCCTCGACGACGTCCGGGTCCGCCTGCTTGATGAGCTTGCGCATTCTGCTGAGGGTCTTCCCGCGCCAGTCCCCAAGTTCGGCGATTCGCCTCGAGATGAGCTCCGATGCCGACTGGCCCTGGCTCGCGCCGGCCTTTTTCATGTTCTCATCCTAGAAGCGAGCCACCTACAGGGCGCTCTTCGTGAAGTCGACGGATGACTATGAATAATGAAATTGCAACGCACTATAGCCGGGCCGATCTTCTTGCACGACTGAACGCGGCGTTGGCAGAGGACGGCGTCGACCCACGTCATCCGAGCATCGAAACGCTAGCGCCGTATGACCAATTCCATGGTCGCGGCCTGGAGGCCACGGTCGAGATCGCCAGCCTGGTGCAAGTCCGCGCCTCAGACCACATTCTGGACATTGGCAGTGGACTCGGTGGACCTGCGCGCTACTTCGCCAATCGCTTCGGTTGTCGTGTCACGGGAATTGATCTCACGCCGGAGTTCTGCAACGTAGCTCGCCATCTGACCCGCCTGCTCGGTCTCGAGGACCGTGTGACGTTCGAAGTCGGCGATGCACTCGCGATGCCGTTTGCCGATGCCAGTTTCGACGGCGCCTACTCGATGAATGTTTCGATGAACATCGCCGATAAGGCGGCTTTCTACGGAGAAATTCACCGCGTGCTGAAGCCAGGTGCCTGGCTAGTTCTTTCGGAGTTAGCGCAGGGCGACGGCGGGCAGCTCAACTATCCAACGCCTTGGGCGAGCAGCGTACGCACGAGCTTTCTGTCGACGCCAGAGCAGACGCGACAAGGTTTGACCGAAGCAGGATTCGATGTCGCTCGATTGCTCAGCACTCTTGAGCAAGCGCTCGCGTTCGGCGCCCATTCACGCGCGATGGTCGAGCGCGGAGAGAAGCCACCGCATCGCGCGGTCATGCTCATGCACGGTGACATCGCAACCCAGGCCATGGCAAATGTCGCGCGCGGGCTTTCAGAAGCGCGAATCATCCCGATAGAAGTGCTGGCGCATAAGCTCATGCGCCGTTAGTACCGGCGTCGTCGCCCGGGAACCCGGCACGGTCAGCTATGTGATTGCACCCTCAAACGGAGCCGCCCGCTCACCGCGCGAGTTCGCCAGGCGCAAACAACTTGCCGCGTTCCGATAGGCTTGGTCGACGGAATTGCTGCGGGTTACGACACGGGTCGTCGAGACGGCCCTGCACACGCGGATCGCCTTCGTAACCCCATAGGCCCGTTTGTGGGTTGAGCCAGTAGCGACCATTGGGAATCGGCAGACAGCGCAAGCTTTCGAGCCGCTCGATCTGCAACTCGGATAGCCGCTGGCCGTTGACAACCACGAACCGCTCTGCGAGCGCCGGCGCGGCCACCGACAACAACGCAATCGCGACGCACCAAGTCTGCATCAAGTTCATCACGTCCCCTCACAAAAGTAGCGCGGAGATGCGCGTCGTCAGTGTGCGTCGGAACGTGTACCGCATGCCGTGAATCTTCCACTGCGCAAGCTTTGCAGATCCGACACCGGATAACCTCATCGGCCGTGTCAACGCGGGGCTGCTATGCAAAGGTGTCATCGGCTGCCCTTACTCAAATGTGCGGAAGGCTGGAGCGTGGCTGCAACGCAATCGCCATTCGACGGCACTGGCCGCGGCCGATCGGCGCCGTGCTTGTCGGTCAGCGTGTCGAGGAAGGCGAGCAGGTCTTCGGTTTCGGCGACCGAGAGCTTTAACGCACGCAACAGCTTTTCGCCGTCGGCGTGCAGGCGCTCTTCATCGAGCTCGGAGTAGTGCTTGAGCACCTCGCGCAAAGTCGCGAGCCCGCCGTTGTGCATGTAGGGCGCGGTCACGGCTACGTTGCGGAGCGACGGCGTGCGGAACTCGCCCCAGTGGCGCGGTGCGAGCATTACGTTGCGCGTGTGCGTGGCATTTGCGCGCGACGCGTCGTCGTTGAACTTCGAGAGCAGATTGAACGGGTCCGTCGTCACCGCTTCGATGCCATCGAAGCGCCCGCCGTCGGCGCGACCGCGCCCCGTGAAGTGGCCGACGCCGGTCGAATGAAATTCGCCATTGCTGAAGTTCGGGCCGTTGTGGCAGAGGACGCAGTTGCCGCGGCCGATAAAGATCCTCAGCCCGCGCGCGGCGGAATCCGGATACTTCGCGGCCGCTGCGCGGTCGCCGCGCGCGAGCGCATCGCGGTAGTTGTCGAACGGAGTGCGCCCGGTGACGAGCGTTTCCTGGAACGCCGCGAGCGCCTTGCCGCTGTTGACGAACACGGCTGTGTCGTCATCCCGAGGATCATCCGCGGTTCGACCAAACGCGCGCTGATACCAACACGCCAGATCCGGATCACGAACGTAAACGTGACGAACGTGTGCCGGCGTCGAGTCGAGTTCACGAGAATCGAGGATTGGACGCAAGCTCGCCATCCACAGGCTGTCACTGGCGCCACTCCAGCCATACCACCTCGAAAGCAGCAGGTTCGCCAGCATCGGCGTATTGCGATCGACATCGGCCAGCCCGTGCGCGCGCGCCTTGCCGTCGCCCCAGGCGCGATCCGGCTGATGGCACGTCACGCAGGCGATGTAACCCACCCTGGAAAGACGAGCGTCGAAAAAAAGCCGGCTCCCGAGCTCGATCGCCGCAGGATTGCCCGAAGCGCGATTGCCCGGATCCACGGCCGGCGCCGGTGGCCACGGGCCGAACGACAACACACGTTGAACATCCTCGCGCGAGAGCGGTGTCTTCGCAGACGATGCTATGGCGACTGCAAACGCGGCGCCGCAGAGAACCCGCATCACGCTCGCATACCGCATAACGTCTGTTACCTCAGATCTACGTTTGCCCGCAGCTGCTCGCGCGTCGCTTCGCTGGCGACATCAAAAGCGAGCTCCCAGCGTCCGGGCATGTGCAGCAGCAGGCCGCGCGCCGTGAACGTGCCACCGCCTTCGGCGGTGATGGTCGGCAGGTAGTTCATGCCGTGGTTATGCGCCGGCATGGTGGCGTCGACCTTCAGCCTGGACACGCTTTGCGCGTTTCTCTCGCACGCACTGACGACGACCGCAAAAAACTCGCCGAGCCTCAGCGGCGCGGGCTCGACGCGCCAGGCAAGCACGAAGTTCTGGCCATCGATACGCGCCGCGTCTTTGCCGATCGGGGTGGGCTCGCACGGCACCGCAAGACTCGGCGCATGCAGCAGCAAGACGATCGTCGCCGTTAGGGCGTAGCGCCGGCCGATCATTGGCGCAGAGCGCCGGCGAAAAGGGCCTCGCCATTCTTGTAGGCGATGCGCTCGGCCACGTCGGGCGGCAGATCAGATAGCCATCGGCGCGACCAGCGTGCGTGCTCGACGATGAAGGGCCAGCGCTCCGGCGTAAACGTGTCGGTGCCCACCATGAAGCGATCGGGATAGTCCAGCAGCAAGGCGCGCCATTCGGCATCGAGCTGGCCGCTTGGCGCGTGGTCGCTGCGAAACGCCAGGTCGCACCAGAGGTTGCGATGTTTCTTCAGCATCGCACGCACGTTGGCAGGCGAGTCGAACCCAGCGTGCGCCCACAGGATGCGCGCCTCGCTCCACTGGGCAAACTGGCGGTCGATGGCGTCAGAATCCGAATGCGAATGCAACACCAGCTTGTGCTTGCGCGCGAGCTCGATCATGCGGCGCGGGACCGGCAGGTCGACGTCGGCGCCGTAAATGTGAAACTCGCCGAGCGCGACGTAGCGGTACTTCGCAAGGCGCTCTTCCAGGTAGCCCACCACGGTCGGGTCGCGCGTCCAGGCCGACTGATCGCCGCGCCGCCGATACGGCCGCAGTGATGGCAGGAATACGTCAGGGGCAAGTTTGACCAGACGCTGTTGACCGTCGTCGTCGGAACTCGACACCAGCACTCGCCGGACGCCGGCGTCGCGCACCAGCTTCAGGGCCACGTCCGGCGGCACCATCTCCCACGCGTCGTGGCTGTAGTGAACGTGGGCGTCGAAGATCGGCAACTGCTCGGGAGACTGTGCGCGCGCGGACGGCGCGACTGACGCGAGGCTGCACGCGGTGGTGGCGAAGATCAGGGCCCAAATTCGCATACGCAACTTTAGACGTTCAACGCGACTTTGAGTCGCGCTCGCCGCGGGAGATTCCGAAGGTGTTTACGTGCGTTACTGTTGCGAATCGGGCCACTATCCTGCGGCGCTACTCGACAGGGCAGTCGCACTCGCGGCGATGGGGCGGCCTTGACTTAACGCCGGACTCGGCCTACCGACGCTCCACCCCCTTTAGATGCCGTGGATTCCGCCGCCTTCTCCGCGCTGTGCGCGGCTCCTCGGTGTGCTGCAATTCGCGTAGGACCTGTCTGGCAGCTAGCGGCCGAAGGAGAGTTGGCGTGATGTCCCCGAAAAGCACCTGAGATGGCAGTCGTAGCGGTCATCAATCGCAAGGGAGGTAGTGGCAAAAGCACACTGGCCACGCACCTTGCTGGCCATTGCGCCAACGCTGGTGCTGCAGTGATGCTCGGTGACGTCGATCGCCAACTGTCAACTCAAACGTGGTTACGCCAGCGCAAGACGCGGCAAGTCGGCCACACCAAGGAAATCTTGGGCTGGAGCATCGATCCCAAAAGCTTCGTCCGCCCACCCGCCGGCATCGAACATGTCATCGTTGACACACCGGGCGGGCTGCGTGGCTTCGATCTGGCACGGGTCGTCATGTACGCGGACGCGATCCTGATACCGGTGTGCAACTCCATCTTTGATCGAGAGTCGGCGAGCGAATGCCTGGCTGAAGTGCGCGCTCTTCCCCGTGTTGCGACGGGCCGCTGCAAGTTGGCAGCTGTCGGCATGCGACTCGACGCTCGCACCAAGTCCGCAGAAGTCCTGCAGGCTTGGGCGGCGAACCTGGGTGTTCCGTTCATCGCCGTACTGCGCGAATCGCAGGTCTATGTCCGCTGCATCGAGAAAGGACTGTCAGTTTTCGATCTGCCAGCGGCGCACGTCCAGACCGACCTCGCGCAGTGGGAGCCGATCCTGGATTGGCTGCACCCAATCATGCAGCCGGCACAACGCGCCGCCGATGAGATGCAGCGAACTCCGCCGCGGATGCGCGCTACAACCAGCTCTGCCGTCAATGACGCCACGGCACGCGCGCACGCGCAGCGAGCGTTGGAACCGATTTCGTCCGTGCGCCAGCATGCGCTCAACTCTCCTGTGCAAACTGCGGTCGCCGCCTCGGCATTGCGCCGTTTGCGCGACGCGTTACCCATTCCACGCTTTCTGCAACGCACGCCGTAATCGCGCACTCTTTCCTTTTTTGGTGGCGCCGCTTTGAATCCCCAGCTGTCGTTGCTTGAAGCTCGCATCCTCGGTGTGCTTCTCGAAAAGGAACTGACGGTTCCCGACATTCATCCGCTGTCGTTGAACGCGCTGACGGCAGGCTGCAACCAGAAGAACAACCGCAACCCGGTGTTGAACACGTCGGAAGCCGACGCACAGGCCGCGATCGACCGGCTCATGCCACTGTCGCTGGTGATCGAATCAAGCGGCTCGCGCGTCATGCGTTATTCGCAGAACATTGGCCGCGTGCTGAAAGTGCCGAGCGAAGCGGTCGCGCTGCTCGCCGCTCTGTGGCTCCGAGGCCCTCAGACCGCGGCTGAACTGCGCGCGGCGACTGAGCGACTGCACCGGTTCGCCGATGTCAGTTCGGTCGAAGGCTTCCTTACACAGCTCGCCGAACGCTCGCTCGAGTCAGGCGGTCCGTTGGTGCGATTGCTGCCGCGCGCCCCCGGCGCACGCGAGTCGCGCTGGGTGGACCTGTTAAGCCCGGCTGCGGAATCCGTGAACGTGGAGCAGCGTCACGAGCAGGCGGTCGGCTTCGCGCCGGCTTCTGACTGGCGCGCGGAGATAGATCAACTGCGCGCCGAACTGCAGGCCCTGCGCGAGCGCGTGCAGCAGCTGGAGGATCGCGAGCCGCTCCGCTAAGGCGTGCTGAATTCGTTTGGCAGCCAACCGCGAAATATTGACCAGTACTGGCAACTGCGCGCAAGATCGACGGTCACCCGGGAGTGAAGATGTCCAGCCACGATCCCGTCATACAGCGCACCGCCTCAGTTGAGCAAAGGGTTGATGCGATTCAAGCGGCGCTCGATGCGCGTGGAATGAACGCAACGGCCGGAGCCGAGGAGTTGGCCCATCTTGCTCAGGAAGAGTGGATTCCGAAAAATGGTGCACGTGTCGTAGCGAAGGCCTGGGTCGATCCGGCGTTCCGCGCTCGACTGCTCGCGAATGGCCGCGAGGCTGTCGCCGAGCTAGGCCTCACGTTGCCGAAGCATCATCGACACTTGGTCGTGCTGGAAAACACCGCGACTGTCCAAAACGTCATTTGCTGCACGCTTTGCTCGTGCACCGCCTTTACGATCATCGGGCTGCCGCCGGACTGGTACAAGGACTTGGAGTACCGGTCGCGAGTCGTTCGTGAGTCGCGCACGGTGTTAAGGGAAATGGGACTCGACCTGTCACCGGAGGTCGAGATCCGTGTGTGGGACACGACCGCGGATACGCGATACATGGTGCTGCCCACCCAGCCGCAGGAAACCATCGGCTGGCCGGAGAACAAGCTCGCTGAAGTCGTGACGCGCGATTCGATGATCGGTGTCGCGCGTCTCTAGTCGAGGCCAATGATGGACGGCATGCATGACATGGGTGGCAGGCAGGGCTTCGGCGTGGTTCGCTACACGTTGAACGCGCAGGCATTTCACGCCGACTGGGAAGTGCGCGCGAATTCGCTTTATGCCTTCGCAGTGCGCCGCGGCATCTTCAATATGGACGAGTACCGTCACGCGATCGAGCGGATGGAGCCGCGTCATTATTTAACTGCCAGCTACTACGAACGCTCGCTGACGAGCTTGGCGACGCTGTTGGTCGAAAAAGGGGTCGTGACTCGCGAGGAACTGGAGCAGCGGAGCCAAGGACACTTTCCGCTCGCAGCACCGAGTGCGCCGGGACGTACCAACGCGGCTGCACGCGAGCGCTTCCAACCCGGCGATCGCGTTCGCGTGCGGACTGAATACGTGCCGGGGCATATGCGAATGCCCGGCTACATCCGCGGAAAGACCGGGGTTGTCGTCAGCGAGTCGCCCGCATATCCATTTCCCGACGCCCATGCACACGCTGTCGACGCCGAGAACGAACCTACGTACGACGTGCGTTTCCGCAGCGAGGAGCTTTGGCCAAATTCGGCTGAGCCGGCGCTCGTTCATGTGGGCGTGTTCCAGAGCTACCTCGAACGGGCGCTGTAGATGTTGCTAGTCCGTCAAAGAAAAAGCCCGCCGAGGCGGGCTTTCCTTGGTGACATGGGCTCCACTACACGGCTTGACCGCTCTGACGCCGAAAACAACTGGCCACTACCAGGGCCATGCCCAGCAGCGCAAGCGTGCCAGGCTCTGGAACTTGGCCACCGCCCGGGATCCCGTAGAAGTTGACGTGAGACAGGCCACCACCTTGTTTGAACGCTTTGATCAGGTCCCAATCGTAAACGCCAGATTCCAGTAGTGATTTCAGCGAGTAGACAAACCACTCGTCGGGATTGTTGCCAGTGCCAAACTTGAAGCCGACGGCGATATCGCTGTAAATGTCCCACAGGGAATCATTAAACGTAAATGTTCCCTCCGCCAGCGTGTCGCTCTGTGAACTTTGACTCCATAAGCCGTCGCCGATGGATTCGTAACCAGTCGCCAGCACGCCGTTAATGAACAGATCGTTGTCCGGATTACCCGTCAGGTTGCCCACACCCGCATCCAGGCAAGCTGAAACGATGGTGTCGCCGATACTCATGTGATTGATGGTGACGGTCTGGCAAAGGACGGGAGCCGCGCTGGCCGTCCCAGTGAGCATCACCCCGACTAGCAGCGTCGCCGCTAGTCCTTTTAGCTTTTTCCTAGTTCGCATGTTCGTTACTTCCCTTGAAAGTTGTTACCCGCCGACGTTAGAAGACGCACGAACTGGTCCAAGGCGAAATTTGGTCAACGAAACAAGCGCGTAGTTTTTCGTCCCAGCTGCGCACTGCTGAAGACGTAATTTTTTTCGACAGCGTGTGAGGACTCACGTGGTGGCACGCTAATCGAGACGGATGTGACGGATTTGCGGCGTTTGAAAGTGCACCTTCGCGCTGAGATATCGACAGTGCTTTGCGCAAGTGCATCGCGGCTCGTTTCGAGTCCATGTGCGCGCCACACGCCAATAGATTCGCGGTGTTACCGCCGCCCACGCAGCGCGCCTCTTAACCAGCCGTGCTGATCAAAGGTTAAGCAATAACTTTGATTGAGAGCTGGCCGATCCCAGTGGCCAAGAACTTAGACAGTTGTCAACACTGTTCCACGGGCGCCCGGATGAGCGTCGCAGGATGCAGCGGTTAAGCGCGCCCGGTCCCATCCCGCTGTGCTACTTCCGCCGCTGCGCCGCCATCGTCCAGATCAACCAGGTGGAACCAGTCGTTGCCGAAGATCGGCCGCCGAAAGCCGATGAGACGCGGTTGCACGACGTGCGTTTCGATGCGCGTCGACATGAACTTGTAGGGCATCCACGCGATGGCCAGCCGCTGCGCCTGCAGCATCAGCGCGAGGCGCTCGGGCCCGTCCGACAACGCGCCGAGCTGCTCGTAGATCTTGTCCATCGCGTCGAGCTTGAAGCGCGCGAACGTCTCGGCCTTGCTGTAGTACCGCAGGAGGAACTGCTGGCCGTCTGGAAGTACTGCGTTGTAGCCGAGCGTCCACATCATCAACTTGCCTGCGCGACCTGCCTTGACCAGTTCGCTGAACTCGCCGGTGCGAAATCGGACGCGCAGGCCGAGCGCGGTCATGTCGCGTTCGAAGCCCTCGTCGACGCGGCGAAATACCTGACCCGTCGAGCTCGCCCGTTCCAGCAAGAGCGGGCTGCCGTCCGGCAGTTCGCGCCAGCCATCACCGTCGCGGTCCACGTAGCCGTATGTGTCGAGCAGCGCCTTGGCGCGCGCAGGGCTGTATTCGCCCATCTCGCTGCGAAACTGCGGGTCGAATCCGGTCTGGGACGGCGCGAATACAGAGTGGGTCGGCGGGGCCTGGTTTCCCCACACCGCAGAATTCTCGCGCGCGGTGTTCATGCCAAGTGCGATCGCACGCCGCAGGGCCACCTTCTCCGGCGTGTAGCCGCCGACCACCGGGTCATTCATGTTGAACCACATCAGCCGGATGCGCGGCGCCAGTTCCTGGCGCCCGCGAACTCCACGTCGCTCCAGGTAGCGTGCAATCTTGCCGCCGGGCATCGCCTGTTGCGCGAAAGAGCCCGGCACTTCGAGCATGTCGAGTTGGCCGTTGAGGAACGCCAGCCAGCGCGGCTGATCCTCATTGATGATCGAGATTTCCACGCGGTCGATCATCGGCAGGCGGCGGCCCTTCAACCGCCGCAGCACCGCCTGACCCTCCAGATCATCGGCTGCCGGCTCCGCGTCGAAGCGGCGCTCGCGATACTGGGCATTGCGTTCGAGCACGATCTGCGCGCCGCGCCGCCAATGGCCGAGGCGGAATGGCCCAGTGCCGACCGGGTGGGCCATGATCTGGTCACCGTGCTCTTCGACCACCTCGCGCGCCAGCGCGCCGTGGCCGTCGTACGCCAGGGTCTGCTCCAGGCGGGGCCGCGGCTCGTCAAACCGGATCCGCACCGTGTAGCGATCGATTGCGCGCAGACCTTCGATCTCGCTGTCGTAGTCGAACGGGTTCTTCGTCTGCAGCGCACGCCGGCGCAGTTCGGCCATGCCTCGGATGCCGAGGTCTTCGATCAGGCTGACTGGGCTCTTGACCGCCGGGTCTAGGAAGCGTTTGAACGAGTAGACGTAGTCGGCCGCCGTCAGTTCGCGCGGCCGCCCCTTGAATGCCGGATGGTCGGTGAAGTAGATGCCCGGCCGGATTCGAACGATCCAGCTGCGAAAGTCGCTCGACGCTTCCGCGGGACCCGCGGCAGTCAGCTCCACGAGCTTGACCGGCCGCGCGAGCGCGTCGTAGGTGAACAGCGTCTCGAAGATGTGGGCGCAGACGGTTGTCGAGTACAGGTCGCCGTAACGCGCCGGATCGAATCCGGACTCGGCAGCGGCGAAAGAGATGCGCAGGACCTTCGGCCCGCTCGAGGGCGCTGCGTCATACGCCCAGGCAGTTGTGGTGCCGGCGCTAGCCGCTATGGCCGCGCCACCCTGAACGAACCGCCGCCTGCCTGCATTCGCTGACACGATCCGTCCCCTCGCGGGCCGCCGTACCGAATGGTGGAGGCGGCCGCCGATTGCGTCAATGTCGATCACTGCATCAGGGCACGCCTTCTCGGTTCCGCATAGGATTCGTTGCAGCGGTTGGCCAATAGACACTTGAAGCTAAACACTTTGCCACGCGATCGGTACGGAGCCGCCAATAGACCTCACTGTTAAACAGCGCGGCGTACTCAAGGGGATCATCGCCGGTGCCGCGATAACGTTCGTCGTCATCCTTGGCGC
Organism: uncultured beta proteobacterium; assembly: GCA_963829995.1. Classification (GTDB taxonomy): domain Bacteria; phylum Pseudomonadota; class Gammaproteobacteria; order Burkholderiales; family Burkholderiaceae_F; genus JACCZX01. The sequence goes on from CAWHKW010000025.1 coordinate 47,035, forward strand.
GGGCCTTGCAGGCCCGATGATGTTATCGCCGGAAGCCACAGTCGGGGAACGCATCGCCTTTGCGCTCAGAGCGGATGCTTTTCTCGCGCTCTGGTTGGGGATATCCATTGGCCTGCTGGCGCGGCACCGCTTTTTCACTCCCGAGGATATCGACGGCGGCGGACTTATTCCGGGCACAGAAACGGCGAACATATTGCAAGCCACACTTCAAAACACACTGGAACAGACAGTTCTGGCGGTGCTCGTGCACTTGGCGTGGGCTGCTCTTATGCCCGTCTCCTGGATGTCGGCGATTCCAGCCGCCGTCGTTCTCTTTTTGTGTGGTCGTGTGCTGTTTGTGCGGGGTTATCGCGGCGGTGCGCCCTCTAGGGCGGTCGGATTTGCACTCACCTATTACCCGTCCGTACTCATGCTTGTGTTCGTGATTGGTGCCGCCGTATGGAGGGCGTTCTTTTCGAGTTGATAGCAGTGGCAGCTACCAGCGTCCGGTTCTCGGCGCCCTCGATGTCAGCAATGGATCGCCGCGGGACCCTGCGACGGAGACGATCGTCAAAGTTAGCAATAACTCCAATTACGAGTGAGCCTAACTTTGACGATGTTCATGCGCATCGACTAAACGTCGATATTGCCGGCGGCAAGGGCATTCGATTCGATGAACAGCCGGCGCGGCTCGACTTCGTCGCCCATTAGCGTCGTGAAAATTTGATCGGCGCCAATCGCGTCGTCGATTTGCACTTTCAGCATGCGGCGCACGGCGGGATCCATCGTCGTTTCCCACAGCTGCGCCGGGTTCATTTCTCCAAGGCCTTTGTAGCGCTGTCGTGTGACCCCGCCCTCGGCCTCACGCATCAACCAGTCCACCGCTTCGCCGAAGCTCGCCACCGTCGCCTGCTTTTCCTTGTCGCCCGTGCCGCGCACGACGCGCGCGCCGTTTCCGATCATTCCCTTGAACGTGCGAGCCGCAGCGGCGAGCGTTGCATAGTCGGCACCATGGACGAAGTCGGCATCGATGGCGCTCAGTTTTACGTTGCCGTGATGGCGGCGCTCAATGCGAAGCCGATGCTTATCGGTCACCGAGTCGTGTTGTGCGTAGACATGCACCGTCGAGTTGCCGAGTGCGGCAGTCAAGCGCACCGCCGATGCCTCGGCACTGACCGCATCGTCCAGATCAAGCTCGGTGCCCGCCAGCAATGATTGAAGTGCTGGGCGGTCCATCACTCGCGACAGGCGATCGATTACAGCGTTGGCGACCAGATACTGACGCGCGAGCGCTTCGAGCGCCTCGCCTTCAATCGGCGCAGCGTCCTCGGCGGGAATCAGCTTCGCGTCTTTCAACGCAAGTGTGACGATGTACTGCGCGAGCTCGTGATCGTCCTTGATGTAGCGCTCGTCCTTGCCGTGCTTGATTCGATACAACGGCGGCTGCGCGATGTAAATGTGCCCATGCTCTACCAGCAAAGGCATCTGCCGATAGAACAACGTCAGTAGCAGTGTGCGGATATGCGCGCCGTCGACATCGGCGTCGGTCATGATGATGATGCGGTGATAACGCAGCTTCTCCAGGTTGAAGCCGTCCGGCGTGTCGGGCGCACCGATGCCGGTTCCGAGCGCCGTGATCAACGTAGCAATCTGCTCAGACGAAATCAGTTTGTCGAAGCGCGCCTTCTCGACGTTCAGCACCTTGCCACGCAATGGCAGCACTGCCTGGAACTTGCGATCGCGGCCCTGCTTGGCAGAGCCGCCGGCCGAATCGCCTTCGACGATGTAGAGCTCCGACTTGGCTGGGTCGCGCTCCTGGCAGTCGGCCAATTTCCCGGGCAGGCCCACTCCGTCGAGCACACCTTTTCGGCGGGTCATTTCGCGGGCCTTGCGCGCGGCTTCGCGCGCGCGCGCCGCGTCGACGATCTTGCTGCAAATGATCTTGGCGTCTGCCGGACGCTCGAGCAGATAGCTTTCGAGCGCACGGCCGATCGCGTCTTCGACCGCCGGGCGCACTTCGGACGACACCAGCTTGTCCTTCGTCTGCGAGCTGAACTTCGGCTCGGGCACCTTGACCGACAAGACGCACGCAAGCCCTTCGCGCATGTCGTCGCCGGTGGTTTCGACTTTCGCCTTCTTGTCGAACTCGTGGCTCTTGATGTAGTTGTTCAGCACGCGCGTCATCGCGGCGCGCAGCCCGGTGATGTGCGTGCCGCCGTCGCGCTGCGGAATATTGTTGGTAAATGCGAGCAGGCTTTCGTTGTAGCCGTCGTTCCATTGCATCGCGACTTCGACGCCCACCGGCGTGCCGCCAGCGCTCGACTCGGTGCTGACGTAGAACACGTTCGGATGCAGCACCGTCTTCGATTTGTTGATGTACTGCACGAAGCCTTTGACGCCGCCGGAAAATGCGAAGTCCTCTTCCTTGGCGATGCGTTGATCGATCAGCTTGATGTGAACGCCGTTGTTCAGGAACGAAAGTTCACGCAGCCGCTTCGACAACACGTCGTAGTGAAAGTCGATGTCGGTAAAGATCTGACTGTCAGGCAGGAAATGAACTTCGGTCCCGCGCCGGTCGGTCGGCCCCGTAATTTTCATCGGCGACGCTTCGACCAGCCCCAATTCGGTCGGCATCGTCTGCACGAGGCGATCCTGAACGTCGCCACGCCGAAACTCGAGATGGTGCATCTGGCCGCCGCGCCGGATCGTCAGCCGCAGCCATTCGGACAGGGCGTTGACGCACGAGACACCGACGCCGTGCAATCCGCCCGACACTTTGTAGCTGTTCTGATTGAACTTGCCTCCGGCGTGCAGCTCGGTCAGCGCGATCTCCGCCGCGGAGCGCTTCGGCTCGTGCTTGTCGTCGAATTTGATGCCCGTCGGAATACCGCGGCCGTTGTCGACAACCGAGATCGAGTTATCAGTGTGAATCGTGACGATGATGTCGTCGCAATGCCCGGCGAGCGCCTCGTCGACCGAATTGTCGACCACCTCGAACACCATGTGATGCAGCCCGGTGCCGTCGTGCGTATCACCGATGTACATGCCCGGCCGCTTGCGCACAGCCTCCAGGCCTTCAAGGATCTGGATGCTGCTGACGCCATAGTCCGCCCTGCCGTCGGGCTGCGGCTGGTTCATCGGGGGTTGCTCTGGAACTGCAGACATGGGGTTTGGCCGGCTATATCCGCATCGGCATCACGACATACTTGAACTTGTCGGAATTCGGCATCGTGATCAGCGCACTGCCGAGCGCGTCTCCGAGCGAGAAGCTCACTTCGTCATTCTTCAAATTGGCCAGCACATCTAGTAGATAGTTGACGTTGAAGCCAATATCAAGAGGGTCGCCCTCGTAGCCGATCTCTAATTCTTCCTGTGCGTCTTCCTGATCGGCGTTGGTCGAGTTGATTTTCAAGCTGCCCACCGCGAGCAGCATGCGGACACCCTTGAACTTGTCAGTCGTCAAAATCGCCGCCCGCTGCAGCGCGTGCATCAGGTCTTCGCGGTTGATCGCAAAAACCTTGGTATTGGCCGCCGGGACCACGCGCTGGTAATCCGGAAACTTGCCCTCGACCAACTTCGAAATCAGCTCGATGTCACTGAAGCTGAATTTCGCCTGATTGGCCGCCATCTGCACGCGCACAGGGTCGTCCGAGTCGGGCAGAAGTCGCGATAGTTCCAGGATCGTTTTGCGGGGCACGATCGCCTCTACCTTTGCAGAAGCATCCGGCTTGCTGACTTCCGCGAGCGCCAGCCGGTGACCGTCAGTGGCGACCGCACGCACCGTCGTGCCGTCCACCACCAGCAGCATGCCATTCAGGTAGTAGCGAATGTCCTGCTGCGCCATCGCGAAGTGCACCATGCCGAGCAGGTACTTCAGCGTTGCCGCGGGCAGCGAAAAATCAGCCGTGAATTCCGCTTGTGCCACCGTCGGGAATTCTTCGGCCGCCAACGTCTGCAGGTTGAAACGGCTCTTGCCGCTGGCGACCGCCATTTTTTTGTTCGCAAGCGACAACTGCACGTCCGCGTCGGGGAGCGCCTTCAGAATGTCGACCAATTTGCGCGCGGCGATCGTGGTCGCGGCAATGTCGTTGCCGGCACCGATGTCAGCGCTGGTCTGAATCTGGATTTCCAGATCGGTCGCCGTGAACGAGACTTTACCGCCCTCCTTGCGCACCAAAATGTTGGCAAGGATCGGCAGCGTTTGTCGGCGCTCGACGATACCGCTGACCACCTGCAGTGGTTTGAGCAACGCATCGCGGTTGGCTTTGACGAGTTGCATTCTTTTATATCCTTTTCATACTCTTCTTAATAGTTATTAGTAGTAATGCAGCGCTTTGCAGGGGACAAACGTAACGAGTTCCAATGCATCAATCACTTGCTGCGTCGACAGTGTTGTTGATAAGCCCTCTGTTGACGTGTGGGCTCGCGGTGGACGAAAAGGACAACTACGCCGCAGTGAATGCAACGTCCACATCTATCCCCAGCTATACCGGCTCTGTCCACAGGTTGCTAGCCCTTCAGCGTCTGCTCGAGTACATGCAGCGCGTGATTCATTTCCGGGTTCTTGGAACGTTCGCCGGTGATCTTGCGCACCGCGTGCAATACGGTCGTGTGATCGCGGCCTCCAAATAGTTCGCCGATCTCCGGCAGGCTTTTTTGCGTCAGCTCCTTGGCCAGGTACATCGCGACCTGCCGTGGCAACGCAATCGCGATCGGACGCCGCTTGCTGTACATGTCGGCGATCTTGATCTTGTAATAGTCGGCGACGGTTTTCTGAATCAATTCGACCGTCACCTGCGCAGTCGACGCCGACAGCAAGTCCTTCAGCGCTTCACGTGCCACGTCGACGGTGATGATCCGGCCGTGAAACGACGAGAACGCCATCACCTTGCGTAACGCACCTTCCAGCTCGCGTACGTTGCTGCGCAAATTCTTGGCAATAAAAAATGCGACGTCTTCTTTCATCTGCGCGCCTTCGACTTCGGCTTTCTTCAGCAGAATCGCAACTCGCATTTCGAGCTCGGGCGGCTCGATCGCTACGGTGAGCCCGGAGGTAAAGCGCGACACCAGGCGATCCTCCATATCCTTCAGTTCCTTCGGATACGTATCGCTGGTGATGATGATCTGCTTGCGCCCCGCGACCAGCGCTTCGAACGCATAGAAGAACTCTTCCTGCGTGCGTGCCTTGCCCGCAAAAAATTGAATGTCATCGATCAGCAGCAGATCGAGCGAGTGGTAGTAGCGCTTGAAATCGTCGAACGCCTTGCGCTGATAGGCGCGCACGACGTCGCTGACATACTGCTCGGCATGGATGTAGCGAACCTTGGCGCCGCGCGCGCGCGCGATAACGGCGTTGCCGACGGCGTGCGTCAGATGAGTTTTGCCAAGACCGACTCCGCCATACAGGAACAGCGGGTTATACGAACCGCCGGGATTTTCCGCGACCTGCATCGCTGCTGCGCGCGCCAGCTGATTGGCTTTTCCCGTGACGAAGGTGTCGAACGTCAGGTTCGGATTCAGCCGCGCGCGTTCCAGCGGTTCATTTTTCACTGAAGCCGTTGCCGCGGCCGCTGCATAGGGCGGCTTCTGCCCTATCCGATGCGTCTTCGGCCGGGGCACCGTTGAGCGGAAAGCGCAGCGCGGGCGCATCTGCATAACCAGCGCCTTCGATCGCGAACACGATCGAGATCGGCCGCTGCATCACGCGCGAAACCGCGCCGGCGATTTGTTCCGAGAACTGCGAGCGAATCGCATCGAGCTTCAGGCGATTAGGCGCACAGATCGTCAGAGTGGCGGTCGACTCATCGAACTCGAGTGCTTTGAGGGGCTTGATCCAGGCGGAGAACTGTTGCGGCGTGAGCTCGCTTTCGAGAAGCCGCGAGCAGTCGTTCCAAAGATGCGTCATTACTGTAGCGGCCCCGCGGCTAGCTTCTTATTTGTACTGCGAAAGTGTTCATCGCTGCGCGCACCGGTTCGGTCTTCGCGCACGCTTGCTCTCGCCCGGTCGCCGAGCGGTGCATTTCTGCGGTCTGAGAAGGCACAGCATGCATCCACCGGCGAAGCCCTGAATTCTACTCATGACGCATCGAGTTATCCACAGTAAATCGCGTTTGCGGCGAATCAATTTCAGTTGCGGCGCAATGACGAGCGGCTTGCCGTGTCAAGCGGCCGGCGCTGGGCTCGTTTGACAGCGATTCGCCGAATCGCGTCTAATGGCGGGCTGCACGAAGAGCACGTAGAGAGTGTGATGGCCACCAAACGAACTTACCAACCCTCGAAGGTCAAGCGCGCTCGCACGCACGGGTTTTTGGTGCGCATGAGATCGCGCGGTGGTCGCGCCGTGATTGCAGCACGCCGCGCGAAGGGCCGGCAGCGCCTCGGGATTTGAGGCAGCCTGCGGCTTTCTAGCTATAGCGCAACAGGCGGCGGACGATGGCCGCCATTGACGTTAAGAGTGCCGCTGCCAGCCACCGATATGGTTTTGCCTCGGCGCGCCGGCTCAAGACACCCGCCGAGTTTGCGGCTGTTCTGCGCGCGCCGCGCGAGCAGTCGATCCGCGCCGCGCGGCAGTTGTTATCGATCAACGTGGCATGGGTGGCGACTGCGATGAGCAGTCGGCAGGCGAGCAGCGTCCGCTTTGGGGTGACCGTCGGCAAGCGGAACGCGCGCCGCTCGGTGGATCGAGCGCTGATCAAACGCATCGTGCGCGAAGCGTGCCGGCACCAGGCCGCATCGTTTGAAGCTCAGGCAGTGCGGGCTTCGGTGCGTATCGACATTGCCGTGCGGCTGAGGTCGCCGCTCGACGACACGGACGGCGAGGCGCTTGCAATGCGGGCATGGCGGCGCCAGGTGCGGGCCGAAGCGGATGATTTGTTGCGTGACGCTTTGTCGCAATTGGCGCAACGGCTAGCGTAAGTTCCAGTGAATCCGGGATGACGGTGTACGCATGATCGCGTTGTACGAATGATCACGGTGAACGAATGATCGAGAAGATCTTGATCGCGGCGATTCGTGGCTATCGATTCGTATTGTCACCGTGGGTGGGCAACGCGTGCCGATACTGGCCGACGTGCTCGGAATATTCGATGCAGGCCATCGAACGCCACGGCGCGCTGCGCGGATGTTGGATGATGCTGATCCGCTTGGTGCGCTGCCACCCTTACAGTGCAGGTGGCGTCGATCCGGTTCCGCTTCAATTTAGTTGGCGTTGTTGGTGTCACGCGAACGACGTGACTCCGCCGCTTTCTCTTACCTCAATCGAATCTGGTCATGAGCACTGATATCCAGCGGACGATTCTGTTAGTGATTTTCGGTTTCTCGCTGTTCCTGCTGTGGGATCGCTGGCAGATCTACAACGGGCGGGCGCCGATGTTCGGCCCAGCGCCTGTTTCGCAGACGGCGCCGTCGCAACCGGTCGCCGCCACGCCGCCAGCGGCGACCCAGGCAGCCGAGGGCGTACCCACGCCCAGCGTCGCCACGCCGTCTGCAGTTGCCTCAGCAGCGCCGCCTGACGCCACGCCCGCCGCAGGCCAGTCGACTCCGGTCGTGATCGAAACCGACTTGATACGTGTATCGATCGACCCGCTGGGTGCCGTCGTCTCGCGAGTTGAACTGCTTAAACAGCCGGCCGCGCCCGACTGGACCGCCAGCGGACTGATCGGGCTGGTGACGGGCAAGCGGCACGACCCGAATGCGACGACAGTGCTCCTCGAGGTCGGTCCGAATCGCGTTTATGTCGCGCAAAGCGGAATCGTGGGCGGCGATTTTCCGAATCATCGAACGCCTTTCAAAGTGATCGACGGACCCGGCACGCTGAGCGCCGGGCAGGATCAAATTGACGTTCGCTTCAGCGCCGAGAGCGGCGGCCTGCGCGTAATCAAGACGTACACCTTTTATCGCGGGACGCTACGACGCGGACGTCAAGCACGAAATCGTCAATCTCACCGAAAAACCGCTGACTCCGTCGCTCTACCTGCAGCTAACACGTGACGGTAACAAGCCCGAAGGCGAATCGGCGCTGTACTACGTGTACACCGGGCCCGCGGTGTTCACCGAGCAGGAAAAATTCCGCAAGATCGAGTTTTCCGATATTGAGAAGAAAAAGGGTCAGCTGCCGAGGCCTGCGGACAACGGTTGGATCGGAATCATCCAGCATTATTTTGTTTCGGCATGGGTCCCGCCCGCTGGCGCCAATCGTGAGTTCTACGCCGAAAAGTTCAAAGACAACCTGTATTTCATCGGTACCAAGTCCGCATTGCCCACGCTGGCACCGAATGCAACCACGACGTCGCAGGCGACTTTGTACGTTGGCCCGCAAGATCAGGAAGCGCTGGAGAAAATCGCTCCCGGCCTTGACCTTGTAGTTGACTACGGCTGGCTGACGTTGCTGGCAAAGCCGATTTACCTGCTGCTCGCGTTTCTGCACGGCATCGTCGGCAACTGGGGTTGGGCGATCGTGCTGCTAACGGTGCTGATCAAGGCGGTGTTTTATCCGCTGTCGGCGGCGAGCTACAAGTCGATGGCCAAGATGAAGGAAGTCTCGCCGCGGTTGATGAAACTGCGCGAACAGTACGGCGACGACAAGCAGAAGATGAACGTCGCAATGATGGAGCTGTACAAGACCGAGAAGATCAATCCGCTCGGTGGATGCCTGCCGATACTGGTCCAGATTCCCGTGTTTATCTCGCTTTACTGGGTGCTGCTGGCGAGCGTCGAGATGCGCAACGCGCCATGGATACTGTGGGTCAAGGATCTCGCCACGCCGGATGCGTGGTTCATCTTGCCGCTGCTGATGATGGGGACGATGTGGATTCAGTACAAACTGAATCCCACGCCGCCCGACCCGGTGCAGGCGCGCGTGATGATGCTGATGCCGCTGATCTTCGGCGTGATGTTCTTTTTCTTCCCGGCGGGCCTGGTGCTTTACTGGCTGACCAACAACGTACTGTCGATTGCGCAGCAGTGGTACGTGACGAAGAAGATCGCAAACGCGAAGCGGCCGGGCTAGGCGCCGTTGTTTCGGCGACGCCGAAGCAGCAGAAACAGCGGCCACAGCCAGATGCTCGCGGCCCATAGAAATACTCGACTGACCGACAATCGTCCCGCCTCGCCTCGGTGCGCGATCACGAATACCACCGCGGCACCGAGCAGGACCCACAGCACGAAGCCGGCGTAGACGAGCGCGCGCTTTTCATACGCGCCCTCAATCTGGCCCGCCACCATCGCAGCGACCAGGACGGACAACACAAACGCGATGATGACCGCGGCCAGCGGCGCGCCCACGCGAGTCAACGGATCATCTTCGGCCATCGCAGCATTCTGCGCCGATGATGGCGACCGTAAACTCGCGCTCGATGGTCAACACTGCGGCGGCTGATCCGATCGTTGCGATTGCCACCGGGCCGGGCCGTGGCGGTATCGGCATCGTTCGCGTTTCCGGCGCAGCTATCTCGCCCATTGTGGAAGCCCTCCTTGGCTCGCGGGCGGCTGAGTTGGTGCCTCGCTGCGCGCTCTACTCCAAGTTTGTTGCCGATGACGGAGCCGAGATCGACCACGGGATCGCGCTCTATTTTCCGGCGCCGCAGTCGTATACCGGCGAAAACGTGCTCGAGCTGCAAGGCCATGGCGGACCGGTCGTGCTGCGCATGCTGCTCGCGCGCTGCTTGCAGGCGGGCCGGACGATTGGGCTGCGCATTGCACAGCCCGGGGAATTCACGCAGCGCGCATTCTTGAACGACCGGCTCGACCTGGCGCAAGCCGAAGCGGTAGCGGATTTGATCGATGCAACGACCGAGGTTGCGGCCCGCGCTGCGGTCCGTTCGCTCGCCGGCGAGTTCTCGCGCCGCGCGCACGCGCTGACGTCGGCATTGATCGAGTTGCGCGTGCTGGTTGAAGCGACGCTCGATTTTCCGGAGGAAGAGCTCGATTTTCTGCGGCAGTCCGATGCTGCCGGGCGTCTGGCGCGCATTCGCGGCGATCTGGACCAGCTGTTGAAACAGGCACAGCAGGGAGCGCTGCTGCGCGACGGATTGAACATCGTGTTGGTGGGTGCGCCGAACGTCGGCAAATCCAGCCTGATGAACACACTGGCCGGTGCCGATATTGCAATCGTCACGGCGATTCCCGGCACCACGCGCGACCGGATCGAGCAGCAGATCAACGTCGACGGTATTCCGCTGAACGTAATCGATACTGCGGGGCTGCGCGAGGCGGCCGATGAAGTCGAGCAACTCGGCATAGCGCGCACGTTGGCCGAAATCGAGCGCGCCGACGTGGTGCTGCACCTGGTCGATGCGACTCAGTCGATCAACGATGCCGGCGTGCTCCAGCGCGTTAGTCAGCGGATCGGGCGGGGCGCGCCGTTGCTGACCGTGATCAACAAGATCGACTTAGTGGACAGCGCGCCGCGCGTCGAAGGCACGCGTGTGTACTTGTCGGCCAAGACCGGCGCGGGTGTCGATCTATTGCGCGACGAATTGAAACGTGTCGCGGGGTGGGAGCAGGAAACTTCCGGTGAATCCGTGTTCCTGGCACGCGAGCGCCATCTGCGGGCGATGGAAGTTGCACGCGATCATCTGGCGCTCGCTGCGCAGCATGCGGCGCAATCCGATCTCGCAGCTTGACTTGTTTGCGGAGGAATTGCGCTTGGCGGGCAACTCGATCGGCGAAATAACCGGCGAGGTATCGGCCGACGACTTGCTCGGCGTGATTTTCAGTCGGTTTTGTATCGGCAAATGATCTATCGATTCGACGGACCGAACAGTTCGGGCTCGGCCGCGACGACGCCGCGCAGAAAATCCCACACCACTCGAACGCGGCGCCGCGCAAACATGTCGACCGGCGCCGCCAGCCACAGCACGCGCTCGATCCACATCTCGTCCGGCAGCACCCTGATCAACGCGCTTTCGGACTGCAACAGATAGCGCGTGAGCATGCCGATCCCGAGCCCGCAACGGATCGCCTCGTACTGCGCCTGCATGCCGGTCGCCGCAAATACGCGCTGCGGATCGAGTCCAAGTTCGTCTAGGTAGCGCAGCGAATCGCTGAGCAGATAGTCCTGCACATAATCGACGAACCGGTGGCCGGCCAGATCGGAACGCTGCTTGATCGGCCGATGCTGCGCCAGATAATCGGGCGCGGCGCACAGCTCGTACCGCAGCTGGGTCAGGCGCGTGACGTAGTAGCGCCCGCTGCGCGGCGGCTCGAGCGTGACGGTCAGGTCCGCTTCGCGCGCGGCAAGGCTCGGCGAACGCGGCAGCAGCAACAGTTCGATGTGAAGCTCGGGATACTGTTTCAGCAGCGGCGGCAGGCGAGGAGTCAACACGCGAGCGCCGAGCACTTCGGGCACGCCAAGCCGAACAGTCCCGGCCACGATCGCGGGACGGCCGGTGAGCTCTTCAGCGGCCGCTATCGATGCCGCTTCCATCGCCTCGGCATGCGCAATCAATTGCCGCCCGGCCTCAGTCGGCTCCCACCCATCGCGCGTTCGTTCGAGTAGCGGCGTGCCGTAGTCGCGCGCCAAGCGCTGCAGCCGGCGCGCGACGGTCGTGTGTTCGACGCCAAGCCTGCGCGCCGCTGCCGTGTAGCTGCCGGTGCGCGCCGCTTCGAGGAAATAACGCAAGTCCGACCAGTCGGACACGATCGGTACAGTGCGTGAACGGGAGCGCCGCCGCATTGTGCATTTTTGCATGGACGATTGCAGCCTTGCCCTCCGGCGTGCCTGCGAAGGGTGTACGGTAACGGCAGCGGCGGTCACGAGCGGCGACAATCCAAGGAGACACCATGAAACGCAGTTCAACGCGCGGCCTGCGCAGTGTCCGCATTATTTCTATTTGCATCGCGCTTTCGGCCTCCGCACTCGCGGCATGCGGCAGTAGCGATGATGATCCGTCAAACCCGGTTCTCAATGTTCGGCCCACGTTTCTCGGAACAGTGACCACCGCGACGTATGACGGAACGAGCGACGACTTATTAACGGCGGGATCTGGGTTGGGATGGGCTGCAAAGCGCAACCGCGCCTGCGGTGTCGGCAACGCCGACGGCGAGCGAGTTGCGCCGGCGCGCGATTTACAGCAACTATCGTGCGCTGGTCGATATCACCACCGCCGGCGGCTACGGCGTGATCTATGGCCCGAATGTTCCGGTCGAGGGCGGTGCGCCGAACGCGGCGCCCGGCGCGGGCAAGATTGCCGGCACCGAATATCTGGCTTATAGCGTTGATGCGAGCGGCAAGGCCGCGGCGACACGTGATGGTGCAAATCCCTTCGACGTTCAGTCAGAGCGTCCCCGTGCATCGTTACTGCGACGTCATCGGGTTCGCGTGGCGTCTATGGTGCGGTGTCGGCTGCGGGTGAATGGGGACTCAAGCGTGGCTGCGCAGTCGCCTACACCGATAAGGGCACCGGCAACGGCGCGCACGAACTCGACACAAACACGATCACGTTGATCAACGGCCTCACCGCAAATGCGACTACCGCCGGCAATGCGAGCCACTTCACGGCCACGCTGACGCGAGCCACAGCGCACCGCATTTGCCGCGATCAATCCGTTCCGCTATGCGTTCAAGCACGCGCACTCTCAAGTCGAATCCGGAAAAGGATTGGGGGCTGTTCACGCGGCAGGCGATCGAGTTTGCACTCTGGGCGATCAATGAGCAGCTCGCGGCGACGGTGCCGGGAACGAGTAACAAGCAGCGTCAGTTCTTGGCGTCCAACACGTTGGTGATCGCCTCGTGGGTTTCCAATGGCGGCGGTGCGAGCTCTCGATCCAAGCGGCCGAAGGAGACACCACCGGTTTAATCGACGGCTGGTCGCGGGAGAGCCGCAAATCTACCGTAACGTTGCCGGCTGGGCTGATCGATATGCGCGTGGCGGTACTGAGCTATCCAGCTGCGGCGATCGGGCGTCCGCTATACGACTACATATCGCTTGCCAATCTGCTGCAGCCGTGCGCGGCGCATGCACCCGCGCGGCGATGGCGCCGTCTTTGTCGAGCGTGCCGATGGCCAGTGCGCAAAATCGGTGCGGCGCGCTTGCCGATGAACGGCGATGTGACCGGCGCCGACTTTACCTCGCAAGCGAACGATGCGTTGGCGCGGCTGCGCGCGGCGGGGTGGGAAGCCGGAATCCGACCTGCTGCATGCCTCGCTCTACGCTTTCGCCACACCCGCCGTGGCAGTGACCTACGCTAATGCGTATGCGAGCGCCAGCGTGATCGACAATTTGTGCGGATTCAGTTTCGCGACGACACAATGTGCCGGCACCGGCGTGCCGGCTGCGGCTGCCACTTCGCCGATGCTCGACGGTATTCTGCGAGGGCAACGGCGTTCCGCCGACTAACGGCATAAACCTCATCTACAACGACGCCGCGGGCGGTCCGATGAATCAAGTGGTTGCCGACAGCAACTTCGCGTTTCTCGGCGCGCTATGCCTGCGGCAGCTGTGGACAACGTCGAAGCGCCACGCGGTTGCAGTGCAGGCGGGAGTAAGCGAGGTGCGCGTGACCGGTAACCTGCGCGCCAAGCCAGCGATGATAGTGCATGGCCGCAGCGGACGCGCTTATTCCGGTCAACCACACCTCGCGCCCGTACTTCGGCACGAACAAGGTGGTCGAAGGGGCAGCGAGCCGGCTCTCGTATATCGAAGTGATAAACGCTCAGCACTTCGAAACGTTCATAAGTTGGCTCGCCGGCTATGACACGAACGCTGGATTCCGATGCACTATTACGACAACCAGGCACTTAATCTGATGTGGAACCATCTGCGCAGTGGTGCTGCATTGCCACCATCGCAGGTGGTTCGGCCGACACCGCGTGGGGGTACTCCGGGTGCGGCGCCGCCGATCACCGCGGCGTAATTTGCCGCCGATCCAGCTGGCACCAACTGCCGGCGACGCAATCAACTTCAGCGCGGCCAGCAGCACGGTGCAAATCCCGAATTGAACTAGTCGGCTTCCGTCAATCCGCCGTGTCGCATCGCGCGCACGGCGGCTTTTTTCGCCAATCGCCGGCAGGCGGCGCCAGTCGTCCGGAGTGCGGCGCACGTCTTGCTTTAGCATGCACGGCTCGCTTTCCACGCTGCGGCTTTCGATCAGCGGTCCCGCTCCCACCTATTCCGCATGGCAGATCAGTCCCCAACGACCGCGCCGTCGCTTTCTCGTCTGGCAATCGACCGCACCGGCGCGGCGCCGCGCCGGCGCCGTCCCTTGTGGAAGCGGTGGTGGGTCTGGGCGCTCGCCCTCCTCGTGCTGGCGGCCGTTGCGTTGTTTATTAGTCGTCGCAACGCACCGCAAGCGGTCGAGATTGCGACGGTGGCTGCGGCGTATCCGTCAGCATCAATAGCGGCGCTCAACGCTACCGGGCGCGTGGTTGCGGCTCGGCGCGCCTCGGTGTCGTCGAAGGGGACTGGGCGGCTTGAATGGCTCGGCGTACAGGAAGGCCAGCGTGTTACCGAGGGCGACATCATTGCGCGCCTTGAGAACCGCGATGTCGCGGCCGAGCGCGAACAAGCGGCCGCACAAGTGCAGGTGGCGCGCGCGAATCTGGCACAGGGCCAGGCCGAGCTCGAAGACGCGGCGTCGGCATACAAGCGGGCGCAGGATCTCGCGCAGCAGAAATTCATCGCCGGCTCCGCGCTCGATACTGCGGAGGCGCGCTACAACAAGTCGCGCGCTGCAATCGATACGCTGCGGGCGCAGATCGCGGTGGCGCAGGCCAACTATCGGGCGACCGATGTTGCCTACGATCAGACGCTGATCCGCGCACCGTTTACCGGGATGGTGCTGACCAAGAGCGCGAACGTCGGCGACATCGTGACGCCGTTTTCGGCGGCCGCAGGCACCACCGGCGCGGTGGTGACGATGGCCGACATGGAAACGCTCGAGGTCGAAGCCGACGTGTCCGAAGCATCGATCGCGAAAATCACGGTCGGCCAGCCGGCCGAGATTCAGCTCGACGCATTTCCGGATCTGCGGCTGCTCGGCGAGGTCAGCCGCATCGTGCCGACGGTCGATCGGGCGAAGGCGACGTTGCTGGTAAAGGTGAAATTCGTCGAGCGCGATTCGCGCGTGTTGCCCGACATGAGCGCAAAGATCGCGTTTCTATCGCGCGCGCTGAGGCCCGACGAGCGCACGCCGGTGGCCGCGCTGCGGCCTGATGCGATCGTCAAGCGCGATAGCAAGGACATGGTCTTTGTCGTAGGCAAAGACGAGCAGGTCAAGCTCACTCCGGTCGCGGTCGGCGACAAAGTCGGCGATCTGGTGCGCGTCGATCTCGCGCCCGGGACTCGGGTCGTGATCGCGCCGCCCGAGCGCCTGGTGGATGGCGCCACCATCGCCGCCGCGAAGAAGTAACGATGGATGCGCACGCGACGGTCAGTGTGCGCATGGACCCTCCGCGCGAAAACGGGCCGCGCGATGTTCCGCGGGACGAAAACCCACCCGAGCCGCGGCCGCTAGTTGAGATCGAACGTCTGTCTAAGGGGTACGTGCGCGGCGAACAGCTGGTGCCTGTCCTCACCGACATCAACCTGACGATCAACGAACGCGATTTCGTGGCGCTAATGGGTCCGTCGGGCTCGGGCAAGAGCACGCTGCTGAACCTGATCGCCGGTATCGACAAGCCCGATGCGGGCTCGCTGTTAATCGCCGGCGAAGACATCACGCGGTTTAACGACAGCGAGCTGGCCGACTGGCGCGCGCGCACGGTCGGCTTCGTCTTCCAGTTCTACAACCTGATGCCGGTGCTGACCGCGTTCGAAAACGTCGAGTTGCCGCTGCAGTTGACTTCGCTGTCGCGCGCGCGAGCGGCGCGAGCGCGTCGACTTGCTGATGTCGATGGTCGGATTGACGGATCGCAGTAAGCACTATCCGAACGAATTGTCCGGCGGGCAGCAGCAACGGGTCGCGATTGCGCGTGCGCTGGTCACTGATCCGCTGATCGTGATCGCCGACGAACCGACCGGCGATCTGGACCGGCAATCTGCAGCGGACATCCTGGGTTTGCTCGATCGATTGAACCTCGAGCTCGGCAAAACGATCGTGATGGTGACGCACGATCCACGCGCGGCCGAAGCCGCGCACCATCTGATCTATCTCGACAAGGGTCAGTTGACCGACACCGCACCAGCGCACTGATGCTGTTCTTCCTGAACCTCGTTTTCCGCAATGTGTTCCGCGCCAAGCTGCGCACGACGTTGACAATCGTCGGCCTGGTGATCGCGACGCTCGCCTTTGGCTTGCTGCAGACCGTTGTGCGGGCCTGGTACGCCGGCGCGGAGGCGGCGTCGGCGACGCGGCTGATTACGCGCAACGCGATCTCGTTGACGTTTGCAATGCCGATTTACTACCGCGAAAAAATCCGCTCGGTCCCGGGCGTAACGGCGGTGGCGGTGTCCAACTGGTTCGGGGGCACTTACAAGGATCCCAAAAACTTCTTCGCTCAGTTCGCAGTCGATGCGCCGACGTACTTCTCGATGTATCCGGAGTTCATTTTCGAGCCGGATGATTTCCAGGCGTTTATGCGCGATCGCCGCGGCGCCGCCGTCGGGCGGCAACTCGCCGATTTATACGGATTCAAGCTCGGCGACACGATTCCGCTGAAGAGCGGGATCTATCCCGGCAACTGGGAATTCAACGTGCGAGCGATCTACGACGCGAAGGATGAAACGACGATCACGCGCCAGATGTACTTTCACTACGACTACTTGAACGAGCAGTTGAAGAAGTCGGCGCGAGGTCGCGCCGATTTCGCCGGTGTGTTTGTGGTGGGTATCGACCAGGGGCCGTCGGCACCCGATATCTCGCGCGCGATCGACGCACAGTTCAAGAATTCGCTGGCCGAAACGCTGACCGAAACCGAGAAGGCGTTCACGCTGAGCTTCGTGGCGATGGTCGAAACGATCATCACGGCAATCGAAGGCGTCAGCTACGTTGTCATCCTGATCATCATGGCGGTGGCGGCCAACACAATGGCGATGACGGCGCGTGAACGGCTGTCCGAATACGCGACGCTGAAAGCGCTCGGCTTCAAACCCGGCAAGGTGGCCGCGATGATCATGGGCGAAGCATTTTTGCTGGCGTTCGTCGGCGCCGGCATCGGCATGTTGCTGACCCCCCTGGTCGTGCAGGCGTTTCACTCGGTGACGATCAGCGTATTTGCGAAGATGCCGCTGGTAGCTCAAACCTTTTATTTGCAGGCGGCATGTGCGGTCGTCGTCGGCCTTGTGGCGGGCGTGATTCCGGCGGTTCGCGCGGCGCGCGTCAAGATAGTCGACGGTCTGCGGCACATCGGCTAACGGCCCGATGCGTTTTTCACCTGACTGTTAGTTCTTAATGCGCGTTCCGTTCAGCTACATACGGCGCAACTTGTGGGTACGCAAGTTGACCACCGCGCTGACCGCGGGCGGCATGGCGCTGGTCGTCTTTGTGTTCGCCGCCGTGTTGATGCTCGACGCCGGTTTGAAAGCGACGCTGGTGGCTACCGGCTCGCCCGACAATGTGGTGCTGATCCGTCAAGGCAGCCAAACGGAAGTGCAAAGCGGAGTGTTCCGCGATCAAGCGGCGCTGATCGAAACGTCGCCCGAGATCGCGCGCAGTTCCGACGGCCGGCCGCTGGTGTCGAAGGAAGTGGTCGTGCTGAACTCGCTGCCGAAGATTTCCGATCCAAACAAGCGCAGCAACGTCGTTGTGCGCGGTCTGCCGGAAATCGGAAAGACGCTGCGGCCGCAGGTGCGCATAGTCGACGGCCGGATGTTTCGTCCGGGATCGAACGAAATCGTCGTCGGCAGTTCGGTGGCGCGCGGATTCGCGGGCGTCGAGATCGGTCAGCAACTTTCGTTCGCTGCCCGGCAGTGGACCGTAGTCGGAATTTTCGACGGCGGCAAGACCGCGTTCGACTCGGAAGTGTGGGGTGACGTGGAGCAGATGATGCAGGCGTTTCGCCGCATCACGTACTCCTCCGTGATCGCGAAACTGGCTTCACCGACGTCGCTCGACGCGCTGAAGTCGCGGCTGGATGGCGATCCTCGATTGAAAGTCGACGTCAAGCGCGAAGCACAGTTTTATGCGGATCAATCGGCCAGCCTGTCCAGATTCATCACGATTCTCGGGATGGCGCTGTCGGTGATCTTCTCGATCGGCGCGATGATCGGCGCTGCGATCACGATGTATTCGGCGGTCGCAACGCGCACCGCTGAAATCGGCACCCTGCGCGCGCTCGGGTTTCCGCGCTCGTCGATACTGCTGGCGTTCCTGATCGAATCGCTGCTGCTGGCGCTGGTCGGCGGATTGTTCGGATTGCTCGCGGCCAGCTTTCTGACGGCGATCACGATCTCGACCACCAATTTCCAGTCATTCTCCGAGCTCGCGTTTGCCTTTACGTTGACGCCGAATATCGTCGTCTCTGCGCTGGTGTTCTCAATAATGATGGGATTCGTCGGCGGATTCTTACCGGCAATCAAGGCGAGCCGGATGAAGATCGTCGACGCGCTGCGCGCCGACTAGCGCAGCGCAGTCTTGCCCGGCGAGTTATTCTTTGACTACGCTCGGGTTAAACAGAGCATCGAGCACGAGACCTCAAGGAGACCCCCATGAAGCGACGCGACTTTTCGATCGCTGCAGCCGTTGCGGCAGCTAGCCCGTTTGGTCTGCTAAGCAGCGCTGGCGCGCAACAGCTCGGCACCGTCAAGATGATGATTCCAGCCAACCCCGGCGGCGGCTGGGACCAAACCGGACGAGCATTGGCAGCCGCAATGCAAAGCGCGAAGACGGTGGGCTCGGTGCAATTCGATAACAAGGGCGGCGCCGCCGGCACGATCGGACTCGCGCAGTTCGTCAACAGCGCAAAGGGCGATCCGAACGCATTGATGATGGGCGGCATGGTGATGGTCGGCGGCATTCTGCTGAACAAGTCACCGGTCGATCTGTCGATGGTGACGCCGATCGCGCGTCTTACCAGCGAGTATGTGGTCGTCGTCGTGCCCGCCAACTCGCCGCACAAAACGATGGGCGACTTAGTCAAGGCGTTCAAGGCCGAACCTGGCAAGGTGTCATGGGGCGGCGGCTCCGCCGGCGGCACCGATCACATCCTGGTCGGGCTGATCGCTAAAGCGGTGGGCGGTGATCCGAGCAAGATCAACTACGTGCCATTCAAGGGCGGCGGCGAAGCAATCTCCGCGATTGTCGGCGGGCATGTCACAGCCGGCGTGTCGGGCCTCGGCGAGTTTGCCGAACAGATCAAGGCGGGCCGCATGCGCGCGCTGGCAGTGTCGTCGCCGACCAAGATCGACAACATTCCAACGCTGAAGGATCAAGGCATCGACGTCGTGCTCGGCAACTGGCGCGGTGTGTTTGCGGCGCCGGGCATCACCACGGCGCAGCGGGATGCGCTGGTTGCCGCCGTGAAGACCGCAACCGACTCGCCGGCGTGGAAGGAATCGCTAACTAAATTTGGCTGGGATGCGTGGTTTCTCGGGGGCGATCAATACAAGGCGTTTCTCGACGAAGACGTCAAGCGCATCAGCGCGATCATCGACTCGCTCGGCCTGAGAAAGTAGCGTGGCGCGTAGCACCGCGGGCGCGCGTATCGAGCTCGCGCTTTCGGCGGGCGTGCTCGCGCTCGGTTCGTTCGCGCTGGTCACCGCGCTTCGCCTGCCTTCGACGGGCGGGTATTCCGGAATCGGGCCGAACGCAATACCGATCGCTGTTGCAGGGGGTCTCGCTGCGCTCGGCATCTGGTTGTTGATTGAAGCTGTGGCAGGCGGCTGGCGCGCCCGCACCTCGGACGATCCAAACGACCGCGGCGAGCATCCCTTCCACGCGCCGGCATTCGCGTGGGTCACAGCCGGGTTGTTTGCACAGATGGCGCTGATTCACACGGCCGGATTCGTACTCGCAGCCGCCGTGCTGTTCGCGTGTGTTGCGCGCGGCTTTGGCAGCGTCCGACCTGCGCGCGATGGGGTGATCGGGTTGGCGCTGGGCCTGGCCGTTTTCCTTTTCTTCGTCAAGTTTTTGAATGTCGGGCTGCCCGCCGGCTGGTTGGCGCCGGTGCTCGGCGGCGCGGGCATATGACCGAGACGATCAACGCGCTGCTTAGTGGCTTCGCGATTGCGCTGACGCCGACCAATCTGCTGTGGGGATTCGTCGGCGTGACGCTGGGCACGGCGGTTGGCGTGTTGCCTGGCGTCGGCCCGGCGCTAACGGTGGCGATGCTGCTGCCACTCACCGTCAAGCTCGACCCGACCGGCGCGCTGATTATGTTCGCGGGGATCTACTACGGTGCGATGTACGGCGGATCGACCACCACGATTCTGCTGAACACACCGGGCGAATCGGCCTCGATCGCGACCGCGCTCGAAGGCAACAAGATGGCCAAGCGCGGGCGGGCCGGACCGGCGTTGGCCACCGCCGCGATCGGATCGTTCGTCGCCGGCTCGATCTCGGTCGTGCTGTTGACATTGCTGGCGCCAATCGTGGTCGAGGTGGCGTTGCGCTTCAGCCCGGCCGACTATTTCGCATTGATGGTGTTTGCGTTTGTGACCGTCGCCGCGGTGCTCGGCAGCTCGACGGTGCGCGGATTGACGACGTTGTTTATCGGGTTACTGCTGGGGCTGGTCGGGATCGACGAAACCACCGGTCAGATGCGCTTTGCGTTCGGCGTGCCCGAATTGCTCGACGGTATCGATGTCGTCGTTCTTGCAGTGGGATTGTTCGCAGTCGGCGAGGCGCTGTACGGCGCGGCTTACCAAAGCCGCGTGAAGGAAGAGCGCGAGCGGTTATCGGGTTCGCTGATGATGACGCGCGACGATTGGCGACGCTCCTGGCCGGCGTGGCTGCGCGCGACCGCGATCGGATTTCCTTTCGGCACGATTCCGGCTGGCGGCGCCGAGATCCCGACCTTCCTGTCATACGCGACCGAGAAGAAATTTTCGAAGCATCCCGAGGAGTTCGGCCACGGCGCGATCGAAGGTGTCGCCGGCCCCGAGGCGGCCAACAACGCGTCCTCGACCGGCGTTCTGGTGCCGCTGCTGACGCTCGGCATTCCAACTTCGGCCACTGCGGCGATTCTGTTGGCAGCGTTTCAAAACTACGGCATCCAGCCCGGACCGCTGTTGTTCCAGACGCAGGGCGCGCTGGTGTGGGGTCTTATTGCCAGCCTGTACGTCGGTAACGTGCTGTTGCTGGTACTGAACCTTCCGCTGATTGGGTTGTGGGTGAAAGTCCTCGCCATTCCGAAGCCGTGGCTGTACGGGGGCATCCTGATCTTTGCCACGCTCGGCGCCTACAGCCTGCACCAGTCACTCGTCGATCTGGTGACGTTGTACGTGTTCGGGCTGCTCGGATTCGCGATGCGGCGCTGGGGATTTCCGGTGGCGCCGGCGGTGATCGGCCTGATTCTCGGGCCGCTCGCAGAAACGCAATTCCGCCGCGCGCTGTCGATCAGCCAGGGCGATGCGAGCGTGTTCTTGACGTCGCCGATATCGGCATCGCTGCTTGCGTTGACGGCTGCCTTGATCGTCGTGCCGTGGATCGTGCGGCTGTCGCGCCGCAGGAACCGACGTTTGGCGTGAGCGACCTCCAGCCATCAAGCGCCGCGCCCCGCGCGGCGTTTTCTTTCTGGCGCGCGCTAGCTGCGGTCGCCGTTGCGCTCACTGGCGCGCTCGTGTGTGTTTACCTTGAGACGCCGCTACCGTGGTTGATCGGCCCGCTGATCGCGGTGGCTGCGGTCAGCATGGCCAACGCCAAGATTGCCGAGCCACCGTTGGCGCGCGAGGCGGGTCAATGGGCGATCGGCGTCGCGCTCGGCCTGTATTTCTCACCCGATGTGGTGCGCGAAATCGTGCGCCTTTCGCCGTGGATCGGCTTGGCGGTCATCTTCTCGATCGTCCTCGGCTGGCTCGGCGCCTGGCTGCTGGCCAAAGCGGTGCGAGCCGACGCACCGACGGCGTTTTTCGCGATGGCGATCGGGGGCGCGCCCGAGATGGCGGCGCAGGCACAACGCAATGGCGGACAGGTCGACAGAGTGGCGGCATCGCACGCATTGCGCATCATGATGGTCGTGCTGATCGTGCCATTCGCTTTCAACGCGATGGACGTGCATGGGCTCGACCCCTACACGCCGCTGGCGAAAACCTTCTCGTGGACGGGTTTCGTCGTGCTGGTGGCGATCACTGCAGGTGCGGCGGCGGTGATGGAACGGTTCCGATCGCCCAACAGCTGGATGATCGGACCCTTGCTGGCGGCGGCGTTGGTCACGGCGACCGGCCACAGCTTTTCGAGTCTCCCGGCAGTCGTGGTCAACGCCGGCCAACTATTGATCGGCATCTCGCTCGGGTCGCGTTTCACGCCTGAATTCTTTCGGGCCGCCCCGCGTTTCCTGTCGGCAGTGGCCCTGATCTCACTGGTCTACATGCTGCTGGCAGCAGCATTTGGGACGTTGCTCGCGCGCGGCTCGGGACTACCCTGGCCGACAGCGACGATCGCGACGACACCGGGTGGCATCGGTGAAATGGCGCTGACCGCGCAGGCACTAGAGCTCGGCGTGCCGATCGTGACCGCGTTTCACACGATTCGCCTGCTTGCGTTGTTGCTTACCGTCGGCGCAATGTATCGCTATTGGCAAAAGTGGATGGGACGCCGTGCGAGCTAGAGCAGGTCTAAAAGGGGCGCCGCAGGAAGTGACGCCGGCAATCGAGTTAGCTCCCTTGGTTGCCGCCGCCAAGCACGACGCCGGCGAATTCCTGCAGGCCGTTCTCGAGTCGAAGGCGACGTTGATGCGCTGGATGCCGTGGTGCCATGCCAGCTACGGCGCGGCCGATGTCGATCGCTGGTTTGAAACCGCCGACCAGATGTGGACCAACCAAACCGCGTTTCCGATGCTGATCCGCAGCAAGACTGACGGCACGCTGCTCGGAGGCGCCGGTCTGCAGGACGTGTTGCTTTACGGCAAGCGGGAGGCCGAGCTCGGCTATTGGGTCAGAAAGAGCGCACGCGGTCGAGGCGTCGCCAGCACCGCTATTCGCGCGATTGCCGCGTTTGCATTCAATGAATTGAAGCTGGTACGCGCCTCGATGCGGATTCGCCTCGACAACGCATCGAGTCGGCGCGCCGCAGAGCGCGCCGGCGCCAGCTTCGAGGGAGTAACCCGGCACGGCATCGTGCACGGCGAGGCGCGCTTCGATGCGGCGCACTACTCCTTGCTGCCGGCCGATCTGGCGCGGCCGTGGTCGCCGTAACGCTCGGACGCGTCTAGCTTTTTAGCGGACGCTGGTGTAGCGTCAAATCGCAGTCGACCATCGCTGTGGATCGCTCCATCTTCGTTCGATGAAATTCGGAAGCCATTGCCAGCGGCTTAGCGTCAACAAGCCGCCGCTCCTGTCGCAGTACCTCCTTCGTCACCCTTTTGGAAATCCCAGCCATCGCTTGTGCGTCGCGGGCGCTTCCCGTGTATTTCGAGGTTGTTAAACCTCCGGAGTGAGTGAAATGCCGACAGGCACAGTGAAATGGTTCAACGAATCGAAGGGATTTGGATTCATCAAGCCGGATGACGGCGGCGCCGATCTCTTTGCGCACTACAGCGGAATCAAGGCCAAAGGGTTTCGTACCCTGAAGGAAAATCAGAAAGTCGAGTACCAAGTCCAGCAGGGCCAGAAAGGCCCGCAAGCGGTAGAAATCGACATCGTCGCCTAACTTACGCCAATTCTCCGGGCCCGCGGTAGGGCCCTTTTTGCGCGGGGCGTTCCTGGAAGGTCTGCGGGCTAGAATCACCGGCCCGGCATTTGCAACGGACCGAGAGCGCTTCGCGATTCGACGAGGCGACGATAGGAGGCAGGGCAATGAGCGCAGTGCTTTCTGGAGCCATTACGGCTCCGCCGTACGTCAAGAACAAGAAGCTCAAAGCGTGGGTGGCCGATGTCGCTCGCCTGACTCAGCCCGACCGCGTCGTATGGTGTGATGGGTCGCAGCAGGAATACGACCGCTTGTGCGACGAGCTTGTTGCCGCAGGTACCTTTCGCCGGCTCAACGCCGCCAAGCGCCCAGGCAGCTTCCTTGCGTTATCTGACCCGGCCGA
Source organism: uncultured beta proteobacterium (assembly GCA_963829995.1). GTDB lineage: Bacteria > Pseudomonadota > Gammaproteobacteria > Burkholderiales > Burkholderiaceae_F > JACCZX01. Next base: position 71,078 of record CAWHKW010000025.1, read on the forward strand.
CGTTGCCCGCGTAGAAGACCGCACTTTTATTTGTAGCGAAACCAAGGAAGACGCTGGCCCGACCAACAACTGGGTCGACCCGGCGCAAATGCGCGCGACGTTGAATCGAGTTTTCGCGGGTTCGATGCGCGGCCGCACGATGTATGTGATTGCGTTTTCGATGGGGCCGCTGGGAAGCGATATCTCGCAAATCGGCGTTGAGATTTCCGACAGCGCCTATGTGGTTGTCAACATGCGGATCATGACCCGCATGGGCCGTGCGGTGATCGATGCGCTCGGGTCTGAGGGCGAGTTCGTGCCGTGCGTGCACTCCGTCGGCAAGCCGCTGACGCGTGGCGAGAAGGATGTGACGTGGCCCTGCAATTCCACCAAGTACATCGTTCACTTTCCGCAGACTCGCGAAATCTGGTCGTTCGGCTCGGGCTACGGCGGCAATGCGTTGCTCGGCAAGAAGTGCCTGGCACTTCGTATTGCATCGACGATGGCGCGCGACGCTGCGCGCACTGACGGCCTCGGCTGGCTGGCCGAGCACATGCTGGTCGTCGGCGTAACTTCACCTGAGGGAAAGAAGTATCACATCGCCGCGGCGTTTCCGTCGGCGTGCGGCAAGACCAATTTCGCAATGCTGATTCCGCCGGCTGCATTTGCCGGATGGACCGTGACCACCGTCGGTGAGGACATTGCCTGGATCAAGCCGGGCAAGGACGGAAGGCTGTACGCGATCAATCCGGAAGCGGGCTTCTTCGGGGTCGCCCCCGGCACTTCGGAAAAAACCAATCGCAACGCGATGGCGACACTGCGCGAGGACGTTATCTTTACCAACGTCGCGCTGACCGACGACGGTGATGTCTGGTGGGAGGGCATGGGCCCGCCGCCTGCGCACTTGATCGACTGGCAAGGCAAGGACTGGACGCCCGCAGACGGTAAGGCCGGGCGCAAGGCGGCGCACCCAAACGCGCGGTTTACGGTGCCAGCGGCGCAGTGCCCGGCGATCGATGACGAGTGGGAGAACCCGGACGGCGTTCCGATCGATGCCTTCTTGTTTGGGGGCCGTCGCTCGACCACGGTGCCGCTGGTCACCGAGGCGCGCGACTGGATCGAAGGCGTTTATATGGCTGCCACGATGGGATCGGAAACAACGGCTGCTCAGGCCGGCGCGCAAGGCGTGCTGCGACGTGATCCGTTCGCGATGCTGCCATTTTGCGGATACAACATGGGCGATTACTTTTCGCATTGGCTGGCGCTAGGCGCGAACCTGGCAAAAAGTGGCGTCAAGCTACCGCAGATTTTCACGGTGAACTGGTTTCGTACCGGTGACGACGGCAAATTCGTATGGCCGGGCTTTGGCGAAAACATGCGGGTGCTGAAGTGGGTCGTTGACCGGGTCGAGGGCAAAGCCTCGGGTAACGAACATGTCTTTGGCGTATCGCCGCGTTACGAAGACATGGAGTGGAACGGTCTGGACTTTCCGCGCGCGAAGTTTGACGTGATCACATCGATAGATCTCGATGATTGGCGCAAGGAGATCCGTTCGCATACTGAGCTGTTCGCCAAACTCGCGGGCCGGCTTCCGAACGAGCTTGAAGACACGAAGTGCAACTTTGCACATAGGCTCGGCGAATAAGCACTAAGTAGCGCCCGGGTGAAAGCTCGGGGATGGTTACGCTTGCAACCCCTTTGCTTTTTACAGATACTCACTTTCCCGATGAGTACGACCGACGTCATTCTCGAAACCCGCGGCCTTACCAAGGAGTTCAAAGGGTTTGTCGCGGTCGATGACGTCAATCTGAAGGTCCAGCGCGGGACGATCCACGCACTGATCGGACCGAATGGCGCCGGCAAGACCACCTGCTTCAACCTGCTGACCAAGTTCCTGACGCCGACGCGCGGGCACATTTTTTTTAACGGTACCGACATCACGGGTGACTCGCCGGTGCACGTTGCACGCCGCGGCATCGTTCGGTCGTTTCAGATCTCGTCGGTGTTTCCACATCTGACAGTGCTCGAAAACGTACGGATCGCTTTGCAGCGCGCCACGAATCAATCGTTTCGCTTCTGGCGCAGCGAAAAGGTGCTGCATTCGATGAATGCGCGCGCGCTCGAACTGCTCAATCAGGTTGATCTTGGCTCGTTCGCGAACGATGAAACCGTTTCGCTTCCGTATGGCCGCAAACGCGCGCTTGAGATTGCGACAACATTGGCGACCGAGCCCGAGTTGATGCTGCTTGATGAGCCAACGCAGGGCATGGGGCACGAAGACGTGGCGCGGGTCACCGATTTGATCAAGCGCGTGGCGGCTGGCCGCACGGTGATGATGGTCGAGCACAACATGAGTGTTGTAGCTGGGATCTCGGACCGCATCACCGTGCTTGCGCGCGGCGCGTTGCTGGCCGAGGGGCCGTACGGACAGGTGTCGAACGACCCCGCCGTCAAGGAAGCCTATATGGGAACGGCCGAGACTCAGTTGGAGGGAATCGGCCACTGATGACCGCCGCGCTCGAAATCAAGAACCTGCACGCCTGGTACGGCGAATCGCACATCCTGCATGGCGTCGATCTGCACGTCGGCAAGGGCGAAGTGGTCACCTTGCTCGGACGCAATGGCGCTGGGCGTACGACAACAATGCGGTCGATCCTCGGCTTGACCGGCGCGCGCAAAGGATCGATCCAGGTCGACGGCAAAGAAACGATTAGCCTGGCGACGCACCGGATCGCGCATCTGGGAATCGGTTATTGCCCGGAAGAGCGCGGCATCTTCGCTAGTCTGTCGTGCGAGGAGAATCTGATGCTGCCGCCGCGCGTAGGGACCGTGAATGGCGCCGGCCAGGGCATGAGCATCGACGAGATTTATGTGATGTTTCCAAACTTGAAAGAGCGCTCGAAATCTCAAGGCTCTCGATTGTCCGGCGGCGAACAGCAAATGCTGGCGGTGGCGCGCATACTGCGTACCGGTGCGCATCTACTGCTGCTCGACGAAATTTCAGAGGGCTTGGCGCCCGTAATCGTCAACAAACTGGCGGAGATGATCCGCACTTTGAAAGCCAAGGGCTACACCATCGTGATGGTCGAACAGAACTTTCGCTTTGCAGCGCCGCTGGCCGACCGTTTTTATGTCATGGAGCACGGGACCATCGTTGAATCGTTCCCCGCAGCACAACTGCGCGCGAAGGAAGACACGCTGCACGAGCTTCTTGGAGTTTGACCAACAGGGAGACGTAATGAAACTGAACAAAGTATGTGCCGCACTCGCGGCGTGCGGTCTGGCACTCGGCATGACGGCAGCCGGCGCACAGACGCTTTCGGGTGACAAGATCGTTATTGGCTTTGTCACCGACATGTCGTCGCTGTATTCGGACATCGACGGCCCGGGCGGCGTGGAAGCGATTCGCATGGCGATCGCCGATATGCAGAAGGAGTTTCCAGGCAAGAAGATCGAAGTCGTGTTCGCGGATCATCAGAACAAAGCCGATATCGCGTCGGCGAAGGTTCGCGAGTGGATCGATCAGGGCGGAGCCGACGTGATCATCGGCGGCACCAATTCGTCGACCGCGCTAGCGAGTGCGAAGATCGCGGCCGAGAAGAAGACGCCGTATATTTCGGTCGGCGCCGCCAGCTCGCGTTTGACAAACGAGGACTGCACGCCGTACACGGTGCACTACGCGTACGACACGATTGCGCTCGCCAATGGCACGGGCGCTGCCGTCGTCAAGAGCGGAGGCAAGAGCTGGTTCTTCCTGACTGCTGATTACGCGTTCGGCCACTCGCTCGAAAAAGACACCGGCGACGTCGTGAAAGCGGCCGGGGGCAATGTCGTCGGCGCTGTGCGGCATCCGCTGTCGGCGTCCGACTTCTCTTCGTTCCTGCTGCAGGCACAGAACAGCAAGGCGCAGATTCTGGGTCTGGCCAACGCCGGCGGTGACACGATCAATTCGATCAAGGCAGCAAACGAATTCGGCGTGACCAAGAACATGAAGCTTGCCGGCTTGCTGATGTTCATCAATGACATTCACAGCCTGGGATTGCCGACGACGCAGGGTATGTATCTGACCGACGGCTGGTATTGGAATCAGTCGCCTGAATCGCGTGCATGGTCGCGTAAATTCTTCGAAAAGATGAAACGCATGCCATCGATGCTGCAAGCGGGCGATTACTCGGCCGTCACTCAGTATCTAACGGCGGTGAAAGCAGCCGGTACTGATAATGCCGATGCGGTGATGGCGCAGCTTAAAAAGCAGAAGATCAACGACATGTTCGCTAAGGGCGGCTACATCCGTGCGGACGGCCGCATGATTCACGAGATGTACTTGATGCAGGTCAAAACACCGGCCGAATCCAAAGAGCCGTGGGATTACTTCAAGGTCGCACAGGTAATCCCTGGCGAGCAGGCGTATCAATCGCTTGCAAATTCGAAGTGCCCGTTGATCAAGAAGTAACAGCTGCTGTGGCCGGTCGGCTTCTGCCGACCGGCGCCCCTGAGTGTTAATTAAATGGAGATATTCGGCCGTCCGTTGCCTGCGCTGTTGAGCCAGTTGCTGCTCGGACTCGTCAACGGCTCGTTCTATGCGATTTTGTCGCTCGGGCTGGCGGTCATTTTCGGATTGCTGAACGTCATCAATTTTGCGCACGGCGCGCTGTACATGATGGGCGCGATCTTTGCGTGGATGGGCCTGACGTACTTCGGGCTCAACTATTGGGTAATGCTGATACTGGCGCCATTGCTGGTCGGCGTTTTCGGCATCGTTATCGAGCGGTTGCTGTTGCGTCATTTGTACAAGCTCGATCATCTGTACGGCCTGCTGCTTACCTTCGGTTTGACCTTGCTGATCGAAGGATTTTTTCGCTCGTTCTACGGTGTATCGGGCTTACCGTATTCGGTGCCCGAGCAGCTCGCCGGCGCGACCAACCTTGGCTTTATGGTGCTGCCCAATTATCGAGCGTGGGTCGTTGTCGCTTCCCTGATTGTTTGTTTTGGGACGTGGTACGTCATCGAACGCACGAAGCTTGGAGCTTTGCTTCGCGCGGGGACCGAAAACCCGAAACTGACCCAAGCATTCGGCGTCAACGTGCCATTGATGGTGACGTTGACCTACGGTTTCGGAGTCGCCCTTGCTGCATTTGCCGGCGTACTGGCAGCGCCCATTTTGCAGGTGCAGCCGCTAATGGGAAGCAACCTGATCATCGTGGTCTTCGCGGTGGTAGTGATCGGCGGCATGGGGTCGATCATGGGTTCGATTCTTACCGGGTTGGGCCTCGGCGTCATCGAAGGCTTCACTCGCGTGTTCTATCCGGAAGCTTCGGCGACCGTCGTGTTCCTAATCATGGCGATCGTCTTGCTGCTGCGCCCCGCCGGCCTGTTCGGCAAGGAGAAGTAGGTGAAGCTGTGGTGAAAGTAAACAGGGAGTTCACCATTTTCCTGGCGTTGCTGGTGCTGGTTGCGCTGCTGCCGGCACTTGGGGCGTATCCGGTGTTCGTGATGAAGGTGATGCTGTACGCACTGTTCGCGTGCGCATTCAACTTGCTGATCGGCTACACCGGGTTGCTTTCGTTCGGCCATGCTGCATTTCTGGGCGGCGCCGCGTACGCGACCGGGCACGCGTTAAAAGAGTGGGGAGTGCCGACCGAAGTCGGCTTGCTGATCGGCGTTCTGGCTGGTGCCGCGCTCGGCTTGGTGATGGGCTTGCTGGCAATACGACGCAGCGGCATTTACTTCTCGATGATCACGCTGGCTTTGGCGCAGATGCTTTACTTCTTTTTCCTGCAGGCGCCATTTACCTACGGTGAAGACGGCTTGCAGAGCGTGCCGCGTGGCAGGCTGCTGGGGTTTATCGATCTGAGCAGCGATCTCACGATGTACTACGTCATTCTCGGCATCTTCGTGGTGTCGTTTCTGTTGATCTATCGGACGGTGCACTCGCCGTTCGGGCAGGTGTTAAAGGCGATTCGTGAAAACGAGGCACGTGCGACGTCGCTCGGTTACGACGTGGCGCGCTTCAAGCTGCTCGCGTTTGTGTTGTCCGCGGCTCTGGCGGGATTGGCGGGCGCCAGCAAGACGCTTGTGCTCGGCTTCGCGACATTGACCGACGCCCACTGGAGCACATCCGGACTCGTCATTCTGATGGTGCTGGTCGGCGGCATGGGAACGATGCTAGGTCCGATCCTTGGCGCCGTGATTGTGGTTGCGCTCGAAAACAAGGTCGGCAATATCGGCGCGTTCATCGGTCGCACTACCGGCATCGAGTGGTTCAACGGATTGGGCGAGTCGGTGACGATCGTCATTGGGCTTATCTTCGTGATCTGCGTGATGGCGTTTCGGCGCGGCATCGTCGGCGAATTCCAGGCGTGGTGGGCGCGCCGCCGGCTCGCGCCCGCCACCACTTGACGACACGCATCGCCTGTTTGTGGCGGCAGGCGTCAACAGCTGCCAAGTAGGGCGTTATCACCTCTTATCGGCTAAACGGAGTCTGTAAAGACGACACCTTCGTCGATACAATCGATTGATCCGGGCCATTGCTCCGATCGACCAGCACTTCCGCACGGTCTCAATAAACGCATGGCGTTAAACGTTTCGATGATGTATCGGCGCACTGATCGCGGTGTGCGCGAGGTATATGAAAAGTCGCATAAGTTCACCCAGAGCGAGCGACTGATCCTGATTCTGTTGGACGGCCGGCTCAATGTTGCCGGCTTAAAAACTCGTCTGCCGAGCCTGAACGACGATCGCATCGAACGCGCGCTGCGCAAGTTGCAGGAGGCGAATCTGGTAGAACAGATTAGCTACGAGGCGGGCAAAGGCAACGGGACAGCGGCGCCGGACACGACGCCGCTTGAGCCCGAAGCGGTCGCACATTTTCTGGAGCAGACCGACCTCGATCCGATCACGGTCTTTGGAGATTCCGAAGAGGCGATCGCGGCCGAGATGGTGCGCGCCAGCGTGGAACAGGCTGCGGCGCAGTTGGCCAAGGAAGTGACGATCATGGGCCGCTCGATCGGCTCGCCACAGCCAGCGCAAAGGTCTAGGTCTGGCGCGGAGAAACAGGAAAGTAGGCGCTCACACAAAGGGCGTGCGAAGCAGCCCGAAACCACCACCTCACACGGCCTGAACGGCGCCTCCACACATTGGGCGATCACCACCGTTAACGTTCCTGATCGGCTTGACTTACAGGAAGAGCGCGACCGGGCTGAGGAGGTCGAATATTCGGACGGAAGGCGCCGCGAGATCCTCCGCGTTTGGATGAAGCGGCTCCTGATGGTTGCGGTGTTAGCGGTCATCGCCGCCGGCGTCTACGCCACCGTGGCGCCGCTGCGCGAAGAAACCTCGGCCGCGCGCGTGTCGGAGCGACTGACTGCGGTGTTCAAGCGCCCGGTTCGAGTGGCGGAAACCGATTTCAGGTTTTCGCCGACGCCGCGCCTGATCGTGCGCACGATAGACGTAGGCGGCCAGTTCAACGCCGGAGAGATTTCGCTTCTGATCAACTGGAAGGATTTGTGGAGCGCGATACGCGGCGGCAACTGGGTGTGGAGCGAAGCGCTGATCGCTCCAATGACGATTACGCCGGCGCAAGCGGCTTACATCGTTCGCACGCTGCCCGGTGGCGCGCGCGAGCTTCCGAGCAAGATTTCCACAATCCGCTTCGCGTCGGTCCGCATCGGTGACTCTCGGTTGTTTCCAGACGCATTTGAAGGCGTCTTGCGTCGTACTCCCGATGGCACGTTCGGCCCGCTGGTGCTTCGGCCGCTGGGTGCGGAGGGAACGATGCAGCTGTCGTTTCGCCCTGGCCGGCTGCAGGACGGTCGCGAATCGATCGAGTTCCGCCTGGAGGCCGACCGGTGGACGCCCCCGTTTGGGCCGCGCGTCCGCTGGAACGAGATTCAGGCGACCGGGCGCATCTTCGACAACGTTATCGAAGTATCGGATTTCACGCTTGCGGGATTTTTCGGCATGACGAGCGGCACGGTCTATGCGGCCACCGACGTCGAGTGGGCAATCACCGGGATCGCCGGAGCCTCGAATATCGACGTCGAATCGGTTTTGCAGACGTTGCGGCCGGCGGCGCAGGTCGCCAGCGGGGAAGGACCACCGACTGCCGTGCAAGGCACCGCGACGATGAGCCTGACAATGGCGGGACGCGGCCCCTCGTTGGACGACGCGATCGCCCGCACTGCTGTCGCGGGTCCTTTCCAAATACGCTGGGCGACGCTGAACGGAATCAACTTGGGACTGGCCGCGTCACAGGGTGCGATGGCAGCAGGGACGACCCGCTTTACCGAATTCAACGGACTGATGGCGGCGTCCGCCAACGGCGTGCGGTTTGAAGATACCGGCGGCCGCGCCGGAGCGATGGCAGCGCGCGGAGATTTCACAGTCGACCCCGATCTGGCGCTCGCCGGTGGCGTACGGGTCGAGCTGGGTACTCAGCGCGTACAGGCTCCGGTTAGCCTGCGAGTCAGGGGTACGGTCCTGGATCCCCGCTTCAGCCAGTAGCCTCCATTTGTTTCACGTGAAACACGCCGATCGGTGGGCGTGGGATCCACGTGAAACATCTCGATCCCTGTGCAGTCGAACGCGCTGCGTATACTTCGGCGCGACCCCCGGCAGCGCACTGCAATAACGTCAGCACGTGCGCCGAGTTTGAATTTTTGGCACCCGTAATTTTCGAATCCGATGGATTTCCCCGAGCGTTTTGATGTGATCGTGGTCGGTGGCGGCCACGCGGGAACCGAGGCCGCGCTGGCGGCTGCACGCATGGGCGCCAAGACCCTGCTGCTGACGCACAGCCTGGAAACGCTTGGTCAGATGTCGTGCAATCCGTCGATCGGCGGCATCGGCAAGGGGCATCTGGTCAAAGAGATTGACGCGCTCGGTGGAGCGATGGCCGCCGCCGCCGACGAAGCCGGCATTCAGTTTCGAATCTTGAATCGTTCGAAGGGGCCCGCGGTGCGCGCGACGCGTGCACAAGCTGATCGAGTGCTGTATCGCAACGCGATACGTAGCCGGCTCGAAACGCAACCCAACCTGTCCCTGTTTCAACAGCCGGTCGACGATCTTCTGCTCGAGGGCGGCAGGATCACCGGCGCTGTCACGCAATCAGGTATCCGCTTTCGTAGCGCGACCGTGGTGCTGACCGCGGGGACGTTCCTGAACGGCTTGATCCACATCGGGATGAAGCACTACGCCGCGGGCCGCGCTGGAGATCCCGCGGCCGTCTCGCTCGCCGCACGATTGAAGGAGCTGCAGCTCCCGCAGGGTCGGTTAAAAACAGGGACGCCGCCGCGAATCGATGGCCGCTCGATCGATTTTGCGGCCTGCGAAGAGCAGGTGGGCGAGACTGATCCGGTGCCGGTCTTTTCATTCCTTGGAAGGCCAGAGCAGCATCCCCGGCAGGTGCCATGCTGGATCACCCACACCAACGAGCAAACGCACGACGTCATTCGCGCCAATTTGCAGCGCTCGCCCCTGTATTCCGGAGTGATCGAAGGCGTCGGCCCGCGGTATTGCCCGTCAATCGAAGACAAGATTCACCGCTTCGCCGGCAAAGCGAGCCATCAAATATTTCTGGAACCCGAGGGCCTGACCACGCACGAGGTGTATCCGAACGGTATTTCGACCTCGCTGCCGTTCGATGTGCAACTGCAGGTGGTGCGCTCGATTGCGGGCCTGCGGCACGCGCACATCGTTCGGCCGGGGTACGCGATCGAATACGACTACTACGACCCACGCGCGCTTAAGAGCTCGCTCGAAACCAAGGCTATCGAGGGGTTGTTTTTTGCCGGCCAGATCAACGGTACGACCGGTTACGAGGAAGCCGCTGCGCAGGGCCTTCTTGCCGGCATTAACGCTGCGCGGGCAGTCAGCGGCCGCGACGCCTGGTGTCCCGCGCGCAGCGAGGCCTATCTGGGTGTACTGGTCGACGATTTGATCACGAGCGGGGTGGCCGAACCGTATCGAATGTTCACCAGTCGAGCCGAGTACCGTCTTTCCCTGCGGGAAGACAACGCCGACGCGAGATTGACCGAGATCGGCCGGGCAATGGGCTGCATCGATGACCGACGCTGGGAGGCGTTCTGCCGGAAGCGGGACGCCGTGGCACGCGAGGTGGAGCGGCTCAAATCGACGTGGGTGAATCCTCACTTACTCGCGCAAGGCGAGTCTGTGCGGGTACTCGGTCAAGCGATAGACCGAGAGTACACGCTGGCCGACCTGCTGAAGCGACCGGAAGTGACCTATAGCAGGCTGGCCACTTTGCAGCAGGCGGACGGAACGGCCCTCGGCGGTCCGCCAGTTACCGAGGCGGCGGTGGGCGAGCAGGTTGAAATCTCGATCAAGTACGCCGGCTACATCGCGCGCCAGGAAAATGAGGTCGCTCGGCTTGAGTCGCAGGAAAGCACGCGTGTTCCGGCGGCGCTCGATTACGACGGCGTGCGCGGACTATCTTTCGAAGTTCGGCAGAAACTGCGAGAGCAGCGGCCGGAGACGATCGGCCAAGCATCTCGCATTTCCGGCGTCACGCCGGCGGCAATTTCACTCTTGCTAGTCCACATCAAGCGATTGGGCAGCAGCGAAGGCCGGCTTGCGGCCTAATTTGCAGCCTAGTTCGCAGCCGAAGACTTTTGCAGCCGCACCGTTCGCAAAGCATTTCTGCCGCACCGTTCGACGCCGAAGAGATCGCAAGCGCGGCGAGCGAATTCGGATTGCTGCTGAGCGCATCGCAAACGCAAGCGCTTGCCCACTATGCCGCGCTGCTACAGCGTTGGAACACGGTGCATAACCTGACCGCGATCGAAACGCCTTCGCAGATGCTGACGCATCATCTGCTCGATTCACTGGCCATCGTGCCCGAGGTTCAGCATGCCGCGGGCGGCCGCTCAGCGCGGGTGCTCGACGTGGGGGCCGGCGGTGGTCTGCCGGGTATTCCGCTGGCCATCGCGCTTCCTTATCTGCAGGTGACGCTGGTCGACAAAGTGCAGAAAAAAATCGCGTTTTTGACGCAGGCAAAACTCGAGCTCGCGCTGACGAACGTTGATTGCATTCACTCGAGAGTCGAAACACTGCAAACCGAGTCGCCCTTCGAATTGATTACTGCGAGAGCGTTTGCTTCATTGGCAACGCTGGTCGGATTGACCCGGCACTTACTCGCTCCGAATGGCAGGTGGTGCGCCATGAAAGGCACGCTGCCGAGCGCCGAACTCGACGAGCTGCGACACTCGGTACCGGACGTGCACGTTACGCAGACTGTCAGATTAAAGGTGCCGCGTCTGGACGCCGAGCGTCACCTGGTGTGGATGCAGGTCGCACGGCCATAGATGGCGCGCATTTTCTGCATCGCCAATCAGAAGGGCGGCGTCGGCAAGACGACGACCGCGGTTAATCTGGCCGCAGGAATTGCATCACACGGCCAGCGCGTACTGCTGGTCGACCTCGATCCGCAGGGTAACGGCACGATGGGAAGCGGCATCGACAAACGCGCGCTTTCCGCCACGGTGTACCAGGTATTGCTAGGGATGGCCGATGTGTGGACTGCGCGGCAACATGCAGAACACGGCGGGTACGATGTACTCGGCGCCAACCGCGAGTTGGCCGGCGCTGAAATTGATCTGGTCGATCTGGATCATCGCGAGACGCGGCTGAAAGACGCTCTTGCCGCAGTGAACGATCAGTATGAGTTCATTCTGATCGACTGCCCACCCTCGTTGTCACTGTTGACGTTAAATGGGCTATGCGCGGCCCAGGGCGTCATCATTCCGATGCAGTGCGAATACTTTGCCCTCGAGGGGTTAGCGGATCTGGTCAACACGATTCAGCGGGTGGCGGCCCATCTGAATCCCGATCTGCGCATCATTGGCCTGCTGCGCGTGATGTTCGACGCGCGTATGACACTGCAGCAGCAGGTTTCGGAACAACTCGTGACGAAGTTCGGCGACAAAGTCTTCGAGACGATCATTCCGCGCAACGTCCGGTTGGCCGAAGCCCCCAGCTATGGACTGCCGGGGGTTGTCTACGATCGTTCATCCAAAGGCGCGCAGGCGTACGTGTCGTTTGGCGCGGAGATGATTCGTCGCGTGCACGCTCTCGAGCGAGACGCTTGATCCATGTTTGATCCGGCATCGATTCCCGCGCATTTGCGGGCCAGCGAAGGGCGGATCGGCGACGCACTTGCCGCTCGGATCGAAGATGCGGCACTCGCCGTTGCGCAGCCGGCGCAGCAGAGCTTCTTCGACGGCTGGCTGCTCAGATATTCACCGGGCAAAGCCAAGCGCGCGCGGTCGATCAATAGCATCGGTGCCGGCGTTTTGCCTTTCGCCGCGAAGCTCGAGCATTGCGTTGGTTTCTACCATCAACACCAGCTGCCGTGTCTGTTTCGAATTACTCCGTTTTCACAGCCGCACAACCTGGACGCCGACTTGGCTGCCGCTGATTTCGGAGCGCATCAGGACACACGCGTGATGGCCGTGGCGCTTTCGTACATTGGTCAAAGCGTGCCGCCATCGACGGCGCAATCGGTCACGGTGGAGCAATTCGCAAAGGCGTTTTGCACGTTGCACGGGCTCGATTCGGGCAAGGCGAGCGCAGAGCGCGAGCGCTACGCGCGAACGGCCCACCGCGGCGCCTTTGTCGTTCAATTTGACGGTGACACGCCGGTTGCGTGTGGCAGCCTCGCCGTGGAAGGTAAGTTCGCAGGCATTTTCGGCATGGTCACTGCAGCGGAGTTTCGCGGCCGTGGAGTCGCCACCGCGATCGTCGCCAAATTGTTGAACGAGGCGCGCGCCGCGGGCGCGGAAACCGCGTATCTGCAAGTAGAGGCTGACAATGCACCCGCGCGTCGGGCATATTCAAAGTTTGGATTTCGTGATCGCTACGCTTACTGGTACCGGGCGCCGCCCGGTTGCGATGACAATTTATAAGCGAGCGCAGCATGAAGCGAAATAAGGGCCTCGGGCGCGGCCTCGATGCGCTGCTGGGCGGTGACAGCACCTCGACTGCCACTTCCACCGGCGTGTTGCCGCTCGCGCAGCTACGGCCCGGTAAGTACCAGCCGCGCACGAAGATGAACCCTGAATCCCTGCGCGAGTTGGCCGATTCAATCAAAGCCCAAGGCGTGATGCAGCCGGTTCTCGTGCGAGCCGTCGGTGACGGGTACGAAATCATCGCCGGCGAGCGCCGCGTGCGTGCCGCCGCGATTGCGGGGCTGCATGAAGTGCCGGTCATCATCAAACAAGTGCCCGATAACACGGCGCTGGCGATGGCGCTGATTGAAAACATCCAGCGCGAAGATTTGAACCCGCTGGAGGAAGCGCACGGCGTGCAGCGGCTGATCCGCGAATTTCACTTCACGCATGAACAGGCGGCGCAGGCGATAGGCCGCTCGCGCAGTGCGACGTCCAATCTGTTGCGGTTGACGAATCTGGCGCAGCCGGTGCAGCAGATGGTGTTGGACGGAAAGCTCGACATGGGACATGCGCGCGCGTTGTTGGCTTTAAGCGCTGTTCAGCAGATTCAACTGGGCAATCGCATTGCAGGCGAACAGCTTTCAGTGCGCGCGACCGAGGCGCTGGTTGCGCGCGGAGGAGCGGCGAAAACTCGGAAGGCATCGAGTAAGACGCCGGCGAGGGCCCGCGACATCGTGCGGCTCGAAGACGAACTGGCGGACACGTTGGGGGCCGACGTGCGGCTGCAGGCCGATGCGCGCGGCAAGGGTGAACTGACGATCAAGTTCGCGAGCCTCGATCAACTTGAAGGTATCGTCGCTCGGCTAAGGCGTTAAGACGCATCTCGGTGCCGCGCTTTGACCCGGCTTATTGCGCCGCAGTACAATGCGCAGCTTTTTTTATTTGCGACTTGCTCTAATTCCCGTCTAGTCAACCCATGTCTTTCGCGCTGAGCCAGCCGATTCGAACGGTGCTCAGGTGGCAGCTTCTCGCCACCGCGTTGGCCATCGTCGTGCTTGGTTGGATTGCCGGCGCGCACGGCGCAATCTCTGCGGCGTTGGGTGGCGCAATCAGCATCACAGCGGGACTGGCGGCAGCGTGGTATGCGTTGCGCAAGCCGGCGGGCGATCCGGCGACTGCCGTGACCAGTGCGTTGATTGCAGAAGGCTTGAAAGTTTTCCTGATCGTTGCCGGATTGGCGGCGGTTTTCATTTTGTACAAGAGTGTGGTGGCCTTCGGCTTCATCGCGACGTTTGCGATTACGACGGTCTTGTTCTCGATGGCCCTTTTCGTCAGAGAAACCTAGCGCCGTGGCGACCGAAGACCAGCTGACACCGACTTCCTATATTGCCAATCACCTGTCGTTCAATGCGTCGGGCGAAGGGTTCTGGGCGGTTCATTGGGACACGATCGCCGTGTCGGTGCTGCTCGGAGTCGTCGCGCTGGGCTTCCTGCGCTGGGTCGTCAGCGGGGCCACCGCCGGTGTGCCTGGGAAGCGCCAGGTGTTCGTCGAGTGGCTGATCGACTTCATCGACGACCAGGTCAAGGGCATCTATCACGGCGATTCGCATCGCTTCGTTGCTGCGACGGCACTCACTGTGTTCCTGTGGGTGTTGTTGATGAATGCGATGGACTTTCTGCCTGTCGACCTGATGCACTTGTTTCACAAGTACGTGTTGCAGCAGGAACACTTCCGCAACGTGCCCACTGCCGACGTCAATACGACCTTTGCGCTCGCGTTGTCGGTGTGGCTGCTGATGATCTACTACTCGATCGCCGTCAAAGGCTTCGGCGGGCTGGATGTACGAGCTGTTCTGCACGCCGTTCGGAAAAAATCCTCTGCTTTGGCTTCCGAACCTGCTATTCAATCTGGTCGAGTTGATCTCGCGGCCGCTATCGCATTCACTGCGGTTGTTCGGCAACATGTACGCGGGCGAGATCATTTTCCTGCTGCTGTGGACGATGGCCGCGGCGGGGCTGGTCGGCACCGTGGCGAGCATCGTGCTCGCGCTCGGATGGTCGATCTTTCACATCCTGATCGTCGGATTGCAGGCCTACATCTTCATGATGCTAACCGTGGTCTATATCGCGATCGCGCACGAACACCACTGAGACTTTTAACAAAGCGGACAAAGGGCAAAGACTATGGAAAAGCTACAACTGCTGGCGATGGTTCAGGCGTACACCAGCATCGGCATCGGATTAATGATCGGCCTCGGTGCGTTGGGCGCCTGCGTCGGCGTCGGCATCATGTGCAGCCGCTTTCTTGAAGGTGCCGCGCGCCAGCCGGAATTGATGCCGCAGCTTCAGGCCAAAGTGTTTCTGTTGCTCGGCCTGATCGACGCGTCGTTCATTATCGGCGTCGGCTTGGCGATGTTCTTTGCCTTCGCTAACCCGTTGCTGACGGTGCTGAACTAGTTCGCGAACGATGAACTTCAACCTGACCTTGATCGCGCAAGCGATCACGTTCGCGCTGTTTATATGGTTTTGCAACCGGTTCATCTGGCCGTTTATCACGCGCGCGATGGACGAGCGGCAGAAGAAGATCATCGCCGGCCTTGCCGATGCCGAGCAGGCGCGTGTCACGCTCGAGAATGCTTCGAAGCAGGCCGATGTGTCGGTAGGCGAGGCACGTCAGCGCTCATCGCAAATCATTTTGCAAGCCGAGCAGCGCGCTGCGCAGATGATCGAGGAAGCCAAGACCGCGGCTCGCACAGAAGGTGCGCGCGAAAAGGCTGCGGCACAGGCGGAAATCGAACAGCAGATGGCAAGCGCGAAGGATCAGTTGCGCGAACAGGTTGCCCAGCTGGCAGTCGCCGGCGCCGAAAAGATTCTGCAAAAGGAAGTCGACGCGCAGGCGCATTCGGTGTTGTTGAAACAGTTGCGCGAGCAGTTGCGCTAGGCGCGCACGCATGGCCGAGAACCTGACGATCGCGCGTCCGTATGCCGAAGCCGTTTTTGCCTCGGCTGACGCCGGCGGCAAGTTGCAGGAGTGGTCGCAAGCGCTGCAGCGGCTGGCGATGATTGTCTCCGATCCCGACATGCATAACGCGATCGGTGATCCGAAGGTCGGGCCAAAGGAACTGTACGGGCTCGTTGCAGCGGGGACCGGCGACGCATTGAACGCGGAAGCCCAGAACTTTGTCCGCGTGCTGATAGAAAACGATCGTCTGGCGGTGCTGCCCGAAATTGCAACGCTGTTCGAGTCGCTCAAAGATGAGCGCGAAGGCGTGATCGAAGCGCAGATCGAAAGTGCATTTCCCGTTGACGACGCCGCGCTGGCGCAACTCGTCGGCGATCTCGAGCGGCGTTTCAAGCGCAAGGTGCGACCGCAGGTCACGGTCGATCGCGGGTTGATCGGCGGAGCGCTGATCACCGTCGGCGATGAAGTGATCGACGGCACGGTGCGCGGCCGGCTCGCCAGCATGGCATCGGCATTACGCGCGGAATAAGTCACACACACAGGAAATTCAATGCAACAGCTAAAACCCTCCGAAATCAGCGAGCTGATTCGCAACCAGATTCAGAAACTCACGCTGACGGCGGATTTCCGCACGCAGGGTACAGTCGTGACGGTCACCGACGGCATCTGCCGCATTCACGGCCTGGCCGACGTGAGTCAGGGCGAGATGTTGGAGTTTCCCGGCGATACGTTCGGGCTGGCGCTGAACCTGGAGCGCGATTCGGTTGGCGCGGTGGTGTTGGGTAACTATGAACACATTCGCGAGGGCGATCCGGTCAAGGCGACTGGCCGCATTCTCGAAGTGCCGATCGGTCCTGAACTGCTCGGCCGGGTCGTCAACTCGCTCGGACTGCCGATCGACGGCAAGGGGCCGATCAACGCGAAGATGACCGACGTCATCGAAAAGGTCGCGCCGGGTGTAATCGCGCGTCAGTCGGTATCGCAGCCGGTGCAAACCGGATTGAAGGCGATCGATTCGATGGTGCCGGTGGGCCGCGGTCAGCGCGAGTTGATCATCGGCGATCGCCAGACCGGCAAGACCGCGGTCGCGGTCGACACGATCATCAATCAGAAGGGCAAGGACCTGATCTGCGTCTACGTCGCGATCGGGCAAAAGGCATCGACGATTGCGACCGTGCTGCGCAAGCTCGAACAGTATGGCGCGATGGATTACACGATCATCGTCGCGGCGTCGGCGTCAGACTCGGCGGCGATGCAATACATCGCTCCGTACTCGGGTTGCACGATGGGCGAGTACTTCCGCGATCGTGGACAGGACGCGCTGATCATCTATGACGATCTGACCAAGCAGGCATGGGCGTATCGGCAGGTGTCGTTGCTGCTGCGGCGCCCGCCGGGCCGCGAAGCGTATCCGGGCGACGTGTTTTATCTGCACTCGCGGTTGCTCGAACGCGCGGCGCGCGTCAACGCGGAGTACGTCGAGAAGTTCACCAAGGGCGAAGTCAAGGGCAAGACCGGGTCGCTGACTGCGCTGCCGATCATTGAAACGCAGGCCGGTGACGTGACCGCGTTCGTACCGACCAACGTGATCTCAATTACCGACGGCCAGATCTTTCTGGAAACCGATCTGTTCAACGCCGGTATTCGTCCTGCGATCAATGCCGGCATCTCGGTCTCGCGCGTCGGCGGTAACGCGCAGACCAAGGTGATTAAGAGGCTGGGCGGCGGTATTCGCCTTGCGCTGGCGCAATACCGTGAGCTCGCTGCGTTCGCGCAGTTTGCATCAGACCTTGACGAGGCCACTCGTAAACAACTCGAACGCGGCCGCAGAGTGACCGAGCTGATGAAACAGCCGCAGTATCAGCCGCTGCAAGTATGGGAAATGGCGATTACGTTGTTTGCGGTGAACAACGGAGCGTTCGACGATATCGAAATCAAGGACTGTCTGGCCGCCGAAAGGGCACTTCGCGACTTCGTCAAACCAAACATGCCGCGCTCGTCGATCGCATCGAGTCGACCAAGGATTTGTCGAAAGACGACGAGGCCGAATTGACGGACGCCATCGCCGAGTTCAAGAAGTCGACCTAGTTCATGCCGAGCACCAAAGAAATCCGCGGCAAGATCAAGAGCGTGCAAAACACGCGCAAGATCACCAAGGCGATGGAAATGGTCGCCGCGTCGAAGATGCGCAAGGCGCAGGAGCGCATGCGGCAGATCCGTCCCTATGGCGACAAGATTCGCAACATCGTTGCGCATCTGTCTCTGGCGAATCCGGAGTATCGGCATCCATTTGTTCTTAAGCGCGAGGGCAAGAAGTCTGTAGGCGTGATTCTGATCACGACTGATAAGGGTCTGTGCGGCGGCCTTAATACGAACATTCAACGTGCGGTGCTGGCGAAGGTCAAGGAACTTTCTGGCCAGGACGTAAAGGTGCTGGCTACGGCGATCGGCAACAAGGGTTTCGGTTTTCTGCAGCGGCTCAATGCGAATATTGTTTCTCACTACGTGCAGATGGGAGACCGGCCGCATATCGAAAATCTGATCGGCCCCGTCAAGGTGCTGCTCGATCAGTACGCGGAAGGCAAACTCGACGCGGTGTATCTGGCGTACACGCGCTTCGTCAACACGATGAGGCAGGAGCCTGTGTTCGAACAGTTGCTGCCGCTGACGGCTGATCGGCTGGCGCAAACCGAAGAAGAAAAGCGCGCGTACTCCTGGGACTACATCTACGAGCCCGATCCGCGCGCGGTGATCGACACGCTGATGGTGCGCTACGTCGAGGCGTTGATCTATCAGTCCGTCGCTGAAAACCAGGCGTCCGAGCAAAGCGCGCGCATGGTCGCGATGAAGGCGGCGTCGGATAACGCAAAGAAGTTGATCGAGGAATTGCAGCTCGTCTACAACAAGACGCGGCAGGCAGGGATTACGAAAGAGATTTCAGAAATAGTAGGTGGCGCAGCCGCCGTTAGTTAACTAAGGGAAGCCGGATCGCTTCGCGACCGGCGACAGGAGCTTATGAGTACGGGCACGATAGTTCAATGTATTGGCGCAGTCGTCGATATCGAATTCCCGCGCGATCAGATGCCGCATGTCTACAACGCGCTGACGCTCGATGAAGACAAGACCAACAAACTGGTCGAGCAGGGTCTGACGTTCGAGGTCCAACAGCAGTTGGGTGACGGCGTCGTGCGCACGATTGCAATGGGATCGTCTGACGGCCTGCGGCGCGGCATGTCGGTCACCGATACCGGCGACAACATCATGGTGCCGGTCGGCCCGGGCGTACTTGGGCGCGTGATGGATGTGCTGGGTCGCCCGATCGACGAGCGCGGTCCGATTCAGTCGGATGAGCGGCGCGGAATTCATCAACAGGCGCCGAAGTTCGACGAGCTGTCGCCGTCGGTCGAACTGCTCGAAACCGGCATCAAGGTCATCGATTTGATGTGCCCGTTTGCCAAGGGCGGCAAGATCGGGTTGTTCGGCGGCGCCGGTGTCGGCAAGACCGTCACGATGCTGGAGCTGATCAACAACATCGCGACCGAACACTCGGGATTGTCTGTGTTTGCCGGAGTCGGCGAGCGCACGCGCGAAGGCAATGACTTTTATCACGAGATGTCGGACGCGAAGGTCATCGTGCAGGAAGACCTGAGCAAGTCGAAGGTCGCGATGGTGTTTGGGCAGATGAACGAACCGCCGGGCAATCGCTTGCGCGTTGGGCTGACCGGCCTGACGATGGCCGAGCGCTTTCGTGACGAAGGCCGCGACATCCTGTTCTTCGTCGACAACATCTATCGCTACACGCTCGCAGGCACCGAAGTGTCGGCGCTACTCGGCCGTATGCCATCGGCGGTCGGATATCAGCCGACGCTGGCCGAAGAGATGGGCAAGCTGCAGGAGCGGATCACGTCGACCAAGGTGGGATCGATCACGTCGATCCAGGCCGTTTATGTGCCGGCCGACGACCTGACCGATCCATCGCCGGCGACGACGTTCGGCCACTTGGACGCCACCGTCGTGTTGTCGCGCGACATCGCTTCGCTCGGCATTTATCCGGCGGTCGATCCGCTCGATTCGACTTCGCGCCAGATCGATCCGAACGTGGTGGGTGAAGAACACTACGACACCACACGCCGCGTGCAATCGACGCTGCAGCGCTACCGCGAGTTGCGCGACATCATCGCGATTCTCGGCATGGACGAGCTGTCACCCGAAGACAAGCTGGCCGTCTCGCGCGCGCGCAAGATCCAACGCTTCCTGTCGCAACCGTTCAAGGTCGCCGAAGTGTTCACGGGCTCGCCGGGTAAGTACGTCACGCTGAAAGAAACGATTCGCGGCTTCAAGATGATCGTCGACGGCGAATGTGATGCGCTGCCCGAGCAGGCGTTCTACATGGTCGGCACGATCGACGAAGCGTTCGAGAAGAAAGTGCAGTAATGGCGACGACGATTCACGTCGACGTTGTCAGTGCTGAGGAAAGTATCTTCGCGGGCGAAGCAGAATTCGTCGCTCTGCCCGGCGAGGCAGGCGAGCTCGGCATTTATCCGCGCCACACGCCGCTGATTACTCGCATTCGCCCCGGCGTAGTTCGAATCAAGATGCCGGGCAAAGCCGAAGAAGAGCAGGTGTTCGTCGCTGGCGGCATACTCGAAGTGCAACCGCACCTCGTGACGGTACTGGCCGACACGGCGATTCGCGGCCATGACCTCGACGAAGCCAAAGCGCGCGACGCTCTCGCAAAGGCCGAAGAAGCACGCAAGAACGCCGGCAGTGAGCTCGAGATCGCAAAGGTCGAGGCGGAAATGTCGGCACTCGCAGCGCAGTTGGCCGCCATCCGCAAGCTGCGCGGCAAGTAGCGCACAGCAGACCGCAAAGCAACGCAGCGAACAAAGGCAGCCGCATGGCTGCCTTTTTGCTTTGGTGCTTCTATAACTACCATTCCGCGGAACCATTCCGAGATGCGCCGCCTCTCGCTACTCCTGTTGCTGCCGCTCTTTCAAGCTCACGCGCAAGAAAGTGTGCAAGCGCTCGATCGCGTAGTCGTGACGGCGACGCGGACCGAGCGCGCGCAACTCGATGTACCGGCGTCGATCGACATTCTCGATCGCGACCAAGTGCGCGACACCCATCTCAGAGTGAATCTGTCCGAATCACTCGTTCGCGTGCCCGGCTTGGTCATTCTCAACCGGCAAAACTACGCGCAGGACTTGCAGATATCAGTTCGCGGCTTCGGCGCGCGCTCGACCTTCGGCGTGCGTGGCGTGCGCATGTACGTCGACGGCATTCCGGCGACGATGCCCGACGGTCAAGGGCAGGTGTCGCACTTTGCGTTGAACGCGGTCGACCGCATCGAAGTGCTGCGCGGCCCGTTTTCCGCGTTGTACGGAAACTCGTCGGGCGGCGTGATTGCGATGACGACGCGTCTCGAGCCGGGCCCGAACGAGCTTGAACTTTCCGGCGCAGCTGGCTCGTACGACACCTGGCGAGCCGGGATCAATGTCAGCGGTGGTACCGCCCCCTATGCCTACGCGCTCGATGCAAGCCGATTCTCCACCGGCGGTTATCGCGATTACAGCAGCGCGCAACGCGATGTCGTCAATCTGCGCGCGGCTGCGCTCGATACGCCGCTCGGGCGCTTGCGTGTGACTTTAAACGCGCTCGACATTCCGGAAGCCGAAGATCCGCTCGGACTTACGCGCGCACAGTGGCAGGAAAATCCCCGCCAGGCATCGCCGCAAGCGCTGCAATTCAGGACGCGCAAGTCGACCGAGCAGCAACAGCTCGGCGCGCACCTTGCGGGCGATCTTGCGCAACGCTGGACCTATCAGGCAGCGGCGTGGGCCGGGCGCCGCGGTGTTACTCAGTTTCAGGCGATCCCGGTCGCGGTACAGGTGCCGCCGAATCATCCCGGCGGCATCATCGACTTCGATCGAACTTACGGGGGCGTCGATGCGCGGGCGCAGCTCGCGCTCGATGCGGTGACCGTGACGCTGGGCGTAGACATCGAACGACTCAACGAAGACCGCCGCGGATTTGAAAATTTCACGTTGCAGCCGGCACTGGTGCTCGGTACGCAGGGCAGGCTGCGCCGCGATGAGCGCAACGTCGTCGAATCGCGCGACGTCTATGCGCAGGCCGAGTCCGACATCGGGCGCGGCTGGCGCCTGCATGGAGGCATCCGTGCGTCGCAAGTCGAATTTCGTGGCGACGATCGCTTTCTTGCGAACGGCGACGACTCGGGAAGCGCGCGCTACAACGCCATCAATCCGACAGCGGGTGTGGTGTTCAGGCCTTCGTCATCGAGCAGTATCTATGCGTCGTATGGGCGCGGCTTTGAAACGCCGACGCTGAACGAGCTCGCGTATCGGCCCGACGGCAGCGCAGGTTTCAACACCGCGCTCGAGCCCGCCCGCAGCAATAACTACGAGATTGGCGCGAAAGCGGCGTGGTCGCGCTCACTGCGTGGCACGGTTGCAGTCGTTCACGATCGATACTGAAGATGACATCGTTGTCCGCACCAATGCCGGCGGCCGCTCGACGTTTGCCAATGCAGCGGCGACACGCCGGCGCGGCGTTGAGGCCAGTGTGGGTTGGGACCCGCTTCCGGCTTGGTCGGTGTACGGCTCGCTATCCGCGATACGTGCCGAGTTCAGCGAGCCGTTCCTGACATGCACGGCGGCGCCGTGCACGCAGCCGACGATCGTTGTGCCCGCCGGTAATCGTCTGCCTGGAGTGCCGTCCTATACGGCCTACCTCGAAACGAAGTATCGGTGGCAAGACACGGACATCGCGCTCGAAATGCGCGCCCAGTCGAGCCTCCCGGTCGACGACCGTGGTACCGACGCCGGCGCCGGCTACGCCCTGTTTAATGTGGCTTTAGCCCGCACATTTCTCGTCGGGCCGACCAAATTGCGGGCTTTTCTGCGGATCGACAACCTACTTAATGCGCGATACATCGGATCGGTGATTGTCAATGAAGCGAACGGACGCTTTTTTGAGCCGGCTCCGGGACGTTCGTGGTTGCTCGGGCTCGACGCGAGGCTGTAATGAACCGACTGTTCCGGTCCTGCTTACCGAGCTGTGCGCTGATCGCAACGCTGCTTCTCGCGGCATGCGGCTCGCCCGCGCCGCCGCCAGCGCCCACCCCTCCGGTGGCGAGCGGAACGAAACCGGCGCCCATTGTCAGCGCGCCCGTCGAATCCGTCGATGTTCGCCCTGCCACGCCGCCAACAGCACCCAAAGTGCGGCTGGCGGCACTCGATCCGGCGCTCGAGGATTGGAAGCGAACCGCTGCGGAAAAAGTCTACGCAGTCAATCGCACTCAACTGTTCGAGGGCCGGCCAGAGCATCTGTTGCGCGCGGTGATCGTGGTCGAAGTCACGGTCGATCGCGAAGGCCGCGTGACGCGCTCCAAGATCCTGCGTTCGCCGGGGATTGCATCGCTCAATAGCGTCGCGCTTGGCTCGCTGAAGGCAGCTTCGCCACTGCCCGCTCCGCCTTCAAAACTGGTCGCCCGTGGCCCGCTGATATTTTCTGAAACGTGGTTGTTCCGCAAGGACGGCCGTTTTCAGCTGCGCAGCCTCGCGTTGGCGCAGGAGTAGCCGAAAGCTTCATGGAAGCGCAAGCAGGACGTTAAAAGCCCTAATTGATAGTCCGACTTTGATGATCGAGCAGGCCAGTGTGCCTGCTCTTTTTTGCCCTCTGTGTTCCAATAAGTTGTGAAACCAAAAAACGATCAGTTGTTGCGCGCCTTGTTGCGCGAGCCGACGGAATACACGCCGATCTGGCTGATGCGCCAGGCCGGGCGCTACATGGCGGAATACAACGCGACTCGCAAGCGCGCCGGCAGCTTTCTTGGACTCGCCAAGTCGCCCGCCTTCGCCACCGAAGTGACGCTGCAACCGGTCGATCGGTTTGCGCTGGACGCTGCGATTTTGTTTTCGGACATTTTGACGGTGCCCGATGCGATGGGGCTCGGCCTTTATTTCGTCGACGGGGAAGGCCCCAAGTTCGAGCGCCCTGTGCGCACCGAAGCCGATGTTGACCGGCTCGCGTGTCCCGATCCGAATGTCGAGCTGCGCTACGTGACCGACGCCGTGCGCGAAGTACGCCGAGCGCTCGCGAATCGCATTCCATTGATTGGATTTTCCGGCAGCCCGTTCACGCTTGCGTGTTACATGGTCGAAGGCGGTGGCTCGAGCGATTTTCGTTTGATCAAGACGATGTTGTATGCGCGGCCCGATCTGCTGCACCGAATGCTCGAAGTCAACGCGCAGGCAGTGGCTGCCTACTTGAACGCGCAGATCGAGGCGGGTGCGCAGGCGGTCATGCTGTTTGATACGTGGGGCGGTGCATTGGCCGACGGTGCGTATCAAACTTTTTCGCTGGCTTACATGCGCAAAGTGCTGGCTCAGCTGAAACGCGATCATGCGGGCGAGCGTGTGCCGTCGATCGTCTTCACCAAGGGCGGCGGGCTGTGGCTGGACGAGATCGCCGATTCCGGCTGCGATGCGGTGGGGCTTGATTGGACGGTCAACCTAGGCAGCGCGCGTCAACGAATCGGTCACCGCTGCGCGTTGCAAGGCAACCTCGATCCGATGGTGCTGTTTGCAGGGACGAAGGAAATCGAAGACGCCGCCGCTGCTGTCTTGACATCGTTCGGTGCTCCACGAAGCGCTGACGGTGCGTGGCATGGTCACGTGTTCAATCTCGGCCACGGCATATCTCAATACACCCCGCCCGAAAGTGTCGAGATCCTGGTGAATGCCGTTCATACACGAAGCCGCGAATTACGCAGGTGAGCGATCACTCCGAAAGGGTCGCCTCCGAGCAACGAAATGTTGAGACCGCTTGACTTATGCACAAAACGCTGCGACTCCAGAATTGGCGCGGCTGTCCAAGTGGTTTAGCGCGGAAACGCTGATAAAGATTGCCTAAGCCGATGATAAATATAGGAGTTCTTGTTACTGGCGTATGACAGTGGCCTGGCCGTTTCCACTGGGTATCTCCGGCAGCAGCCCCGAGGCATAGGTTTTCCACAAAATTATCCACAGGATGAACCGGCGGCTCGCCTAGATATGAAATCAGGCACTTAAGCCATTCTCTTCGAGTCGCGCCTGATGAGTAACGCCGAAAACGAGCTGCATTATGCGCAGGTGATTGTCGACCTTCCTGGCGCGCCGGCCTTCGACTACTCGTTTGACACGAGTCTCGCCGCCAGCATTCAAGTCGGTGTTCGATGCGTTGTTCCCTTCGGCCGTGCGCGCCGTGTCGGCATTGCCGTTGCGCTGGATGACCCGTCAATCGAGCGCCACAAGATCAAACCCATCACGCGGATTCTGGACGAGGTAGCGCCACTGTCCGACCACTGGCTGCAACTCACTCGTTTTGCAGCGGAGTACTACCAGCACGCCTGGGGTGAAGTGGCACTGCCTGCGCTGCCGCGTGCGATGCGCAGCGTGCCCGGAGCGCGCTATGCGCAATCGATCTCGCGACTTCGAGCGCGCGAACAGCCACGCTGGGTTGAGTCCGACGCGCCGCACGTGCGGCCGACGGCGCAGCAACTCGCTGCGATCGACATACTGGTGAACGCATCAGGGTTCGCGCCGCATCTGCTGTTCGGTGTCACCGGCAGCGGCAAGACCGAGGTCTACCTGCGCGCGATAGCCCGCACGCTTGCATCGGATGCGGCGGCGCAGGCGCTACTGCTGGTGCCAGAAATCAACCTGACGCCGCAGTTGGAGGCGCTGCTGCGCGCGCGCTTTCCGGGCGAACAGGTGGTGGCGTTGCACAGCAACCTGGCCGATGCCGAGCGCGCCGCTGCATGGCTCGCGGCGCACGAAGGGCGGGCGCGCATTGTGATTGGCACCCGGCTCGCTGTGTTTTGTTCGCTGCCGCGGCTTTCGATCATCGTGGTGGATGAAGAACACGATCCGTCATACAAGGCCGGCGAAGGCGTGCGCTATTCCGCTCGTGATCTTGCCGTCAAGCGTGCGCAGTTGCTCGAGGTTCCGATCGTGCTCGGTTCTGCCACGCCGTCGATTGAAAGCTGGGCGCAGGCGCAGACTCATGTTGGCCGCTATCGGTTGCTGCAGCTCACGGAGCGCGTCGGTCTGGGCAGTGGCCCCCAGCAGCGACCTGCGCTCGAGCTGATCGACGCGCGGATACACCCGCCGCAGAACGGATTGTCGGCACCGATTGCGCACGCCCTGGCAGATACATTCGATCGCGGCGAACAGTCGCTGGTGTTTTTGAACCGGCGTGGCTATGCGCCGGTCGTGACATGCGAAGCGTGCGGCTGGCTATCGAACTGCCCTCACTGCTCCACCTTTGCGGTGTTTCACAAGTTGGACCGGACGCTGCGCTGCCATCACTGCGGGTACGCGGCGCCGGTGCCACGTGCTTGCCCGACGTGTGGCAATCAACAGTTAAAGGGCGTGGGCCAGGGCACGCAGCGAGTCGAAGAAACATTGCGGGCGCTGCTGCCACTGGCCAAGATAGCCCGCATCGATCGCGACTCGACGCGCCAGCGGCACGCCGCCAGCAGGGCACTCGACGCAGTACATGCCGGGGAAGTCGATGTGCTCGTGGGCACGCAGATGATTGCAAAGGGCCACGATTTTCAGCGCGTGTCGCTGGTGGTCGTTTTGAATCCCGATGGCCAGCTGGCGTCGCATGACTTTCGCGCCCCGGAGCGATTGTTCTCGACCCTGATGCAGGTGTCCGGTCGCGCCGGCCGTGCTGGCTTGCCAAGCCGGGTGCTGGTGCAAACGCGCTTCGCCTCGCACGCATTGTTCGCCGCCCTCGCGCGGCACGACTACGCGCAGTTTGCACAAGCTCAGCTGGCCGAGCGCGCCGCAGCGCGCATGCCGCCTATGACACATCAAGCGCTGCTGACTGCAGAGGCGCGAACCATGGATGCAGCGCTTGAATTCCTGCGAAAGGCGCGCGATCAAGCGGTGGACCGCTTTGCAGAGCCCGCGTCGCGCATCCGCCTGTTCGATCCGGTGCCGATGTCGTTGCAGCGGCTCGCTGGAGTGTCGCGTGCGCAATTACTGATTGAGGCCGACCAGCGAGCTCAGCTGCATGCTCTGCTGAATGTCTGGCTCGCGGCGCTACGCGAAAAACGCGCGTCGATACGCTGGAATATTGAAGTGGATCCGCTCGAGCTGTAGCGCTACTTCGAGGCGGTCACCATGTATTCAACGGCGCCACGCAGCTGCGCGTCGGTTGCGTTGGCAACAGCGCCTCGTGGCGGCATGGCGCCCTTGCCTTTAATGACGGACGCGGTTAACCCGTCGATCCCCAGACCCATGCGCGGTGCCCACGCAGTTTTATCGCCGAGCTTCGGCGCGCCGGCGACACCAGTCGCGTGGCAGACATTGCAGCCGGACGCGTAAACAGCGGCGCCATCAACTTTGGCAGTGCTGGCGGGCGCCTTTGCAACCGCGGCGGGGATGGCAGCGATCGGCACTCCGGAAGCAGCGCTGGGCGGAGTCGAAGCCGCCGCTGCGGGTGCGGCTCCGCTGCCGGCCGGAGCCGCAGGCTCCTTGAACTTTCCGCCCGACTGATTGCCGATAAACGCGACCGCGCGCGCCACTTCGATCGGGTCAAGGTTCGGATTTCCGCCCTTGGCAGGCATTGTCTTGAATCCTTCGACGGCGTGCTTGACCAGCAGATCGAAGCCTTGCTTGATGCGCGGCGCCCAGGCTTTGACGTCGCCGGTCCGCGGCGCACCCGCGATGCCGGCCGCATGGCAGGCGCTGCACGCAGCCGCGTTAACGGCTGCGCCGGTTTGCAGCGATTTCGGAGCGCTGGAGTCCGCGAAGGCCACGAAGCCCACCGGGTGCATGCGTTCGGCGATTGCCTTTTCGCTCATCGCATCGGAGCCCGCGTCGCCTGCGGTCGGGCTGCGAACTACATACGTCGCGAGCAGAATGATCAGGATCACCGGTACGATAAACGCCAATACGATGACGGTAATGAGCTGGCGCGGTGTCTTGATCAGGGAGTTACTGTGTTCCGACATCGAATGCTCCAATGCGAGGCGCGAAAGTATAACGGCGGCGCTGCTCAGCACGGGAGCATCACTGCGTTCTCCGCTTACCATTGAGACCTATCCGCGCCCGTAGCTCAGTGGATAGAGTACTGGCCTCCGAAGCCAGGGGTCGTGGGTTCGAATCCCGCCGGGCGCGCCACTCGTACGATGGCCATGGCAACGAGCTCACCCAATCCCGTCAACATCACGCTGCACGCTGCATCACGCGTGTTCGAGATCGAGTATGACGACGGGCGCAGCTTCAAGCTGCCTTTCGAATTCATGCGCGTGCACTCACCCTCGGCCGAGGTGCGCGGCCATGGTCCGGGCCAGGGAACGCTGCAAGCGGGCAAGCGTGAAGTGACGATCACCGAAGTGCAGCCGATCGGCCACTATGCGGTCCAGCCGTTGTTTTCGGATGGGCATACGAGCGGCATTTTTTCGTGGGAATACCTGTACGAACTGGGCGTCAATCAGAGCCGCTTGTGGGCTGAATACCTCAAGCAACTGGAAGCCGCTGGTGCCAGCCGCGAACCAGCAAAGACAAATGTCGTCGCGCCGAGCGCGCCCGGTTGCGGTCACCATGGATAAGACTTCCACGACAACGCATTTCGGTTTTGCCGAGGTGGACGAGTCGGACAAGGCGCGGCGCGTGGCCGGTGTATTCGATTCGGTCGCGTCGAAGTACGACGTGAT
Source organism: uncultured beta proteobacterium (assembly GCA_963829995.1). Taxonomy (GTDB): domain Bacteria; phylum Pseudomonadota; class Gammaproteobacteria; order Burkholderiales; family Burkholderiaceae_F; genus JACCZX01. The sequence goes on from CAWHKW010000025.1 coordinate 99,654, forward strand.
GAACGATGTGATGTCGGCCGGATTGCATCGCTTGTGGAAGGCGTTCGCCGTGCGTGAAGCCAACGTACGCGCGGGCATGAAGGTGCTTGACATCGCAGGCGGAACGGGTGACCTGGCGAGCGCGTTCGCGCAGCGCACGGGGGCCGCCGGCGAGGTGTGGTTGACCGACATCAACGCGGCGATGCTGGCGGAAGGACGCGACCGCCTGCTCGACCGCGGCTACATGATTCCGCTGGCTCAGTGCGACGCCGAGCACCTGCCATTTGCGACGGGTTACTTCGACGTCGCAACCGTCGCCTTTGGCTTGCGCAACATGACGCACAAAGAGGTGGCGTTGGCTGAGATGCAGCGCGTGCTCAAGCCCGGCGGGCGACTGCTCGTGCTCGAATTTTCGCGTGTTTGGCGCCCGATCGCCCCCATATATGACGCCTATTCGTTCAACGTTCTGCCCTGGTTGGGGGAGAAAGTTGCCAACGATGCCGAGAGTTACCGTTACCTTGCAGAGTCGGTGCGAGTCCACCCTCCGCAAGACGAATTGGCGGAAATGATGGAACATGCCGGATTCGACGGCGTCCAATGGTTCAATCTCACCGCCGGTATATGCGCGTTGCATGTCGGCACGAAGTACTGAAGGGATGTGGAGGTCAAATGACAAATCTGTTCACGGGCAAGACACTGGCGGCGCTGATGATCGGCATCGTCGCCGCGACATTTACGTTCGATGCGGATGCGCAGCGCCGCTTTGGTGGCGGCAAGAATCTCGGCCGGCAGTCGGCGCCGGTGCAGCAGCGGCAAGCCACGCCGCCGCAGCAAACACCGCAAGCTGGTAATCCGCAACAGGCCCCGGCCGCCGCAGCTGCGGCACGTCCGGGCGCGGCGGCCGCGGCTGCGCCGCGCAGCCCGTGGCGTGGTGCATTGATGGGACTGGCAGCCGGACTGGGCATCGCCGCATTGGCTTCGTATCTGGGCTTTGGAGAAGCGTTTACGATGTTTCTGACGGTCCTGCTCGTCGGCATGGTGCTGCTGACGATCGCGGGCTTCGTACTGCGTCGCATGCGCGGCGAAACGCCGCAACCCGCGTATGGCGCGGCGGGTCGCGTCGCACCTGCTCCTAATAATTCGCCCGGGACCTACAAGCATGTTGGCTACGAAAGTGCTCCGGCGCCAACGCCGCGCAGTGCCGAGCTGCCGTTCTCTACGGGTGCTGCACGTCCTGGCTCCGCGATGGATCAATTCGCGCGCGGGAGTGCGGTACCGGGTGGCCCGTCCTGGGGCATCCCGGCCGATTTCGACAGCGCGGGCTTTCTGACTGCGGCCAAAGCGAACTACGTCAAGCTGCAACAGGCGTGGGACAGCGGAGATCTGGCCGAACTTTCGGAGTTCACCAGCAACGACATGTTCATTGAGCTGACGCACGAGCTACGCGCGCGCGGCGGCCAGTCGAATACTGAAGTCGTCACTCTCGATGCCGAACTACTGGGAATCGAGTCGAACGCTGATGAGCACATCGCGAGCGTCAAGTTTGACGGCACGCTGAAAGTGGATGGTGAAGTCGAACGCGTGTCCGAGGTGTGGAACCTGGCTAAGCCGGTGCGTGGTGGTGGTTGGGTTCTCGCGGGCATTCAGCAAATCGCGTAACGCCCACAGTTACATATCGAGGGCGCTGTAGCGCCCTCTTTCATTTCTGATGATCGATCAGTTCGCGAGTTCGGCGGCTATCGCGGTCCTCAACCGCATGCTGATGCGCGAGCAGTGGGCGCGTGACAAACTCGCGCCGTTTGCCGGGCGCAGCGCACGCTTCGACGCTGCACCGTTCACGTTGACGCTGCAGGTTGCCGATGGCGGCGTGTTCGCCGCGGCCAATCCGAGCGAGCCGGCGGTCATCATCGGCATCGCCTTGTCTTCACTGCCGCTGGCGATGCTCGACCCAAAAGCCGCGATGAAAGACGTCCGGCTCAGCGGCGATGCCGAATTTGCGCAGGCACTCGCGTTCGTGTTGCAGAACTTGCGGCCCGAGCCGGAAGAAGAGCTATCGCGCTTTGTTGGCGATGCGGCGGCGCAGCGCCTGGTCGGGTTCATGCGCGCGAGTGCTTCGCAGTGGAAGCAAGTCGCCGACAACATGCTCGATAGCACTGCCCACTACGTCGTCACGGAAAACCCGATGGTCGTAGGCCGCGACGATCTTGAAGTCTTCAATCAGGACGTGAATCGTCTACGCGATGCCGTCGCACGCGCTGAAAAGCGCATCGACCGGCTGGCAAGCGTTTAGATCTTCGCCTCGTCGGCCGAGGTCAACCCCTACAATCGCCGCCCATGCGGCTCCTGCGCTTTATTCGCATCCTGGCGGTCGTCTGGCGCTACCGGCTCGATGAAATCGTCGTTACCAGTTTGAAAAATCCCGCGCTGGTGCGGCTGGTCGGGTGGACGACTTTCGGTGCACCGCGCGAGCCGCGCGCGGTTCGGCTGCGGCGTGCGCTGGAGGATCTGGGCCCGATCTTCGTCAAGTTCGGTCAGGTGTTGTCGACGCGGCGCGATCTCTTACCTCCCGACATGGCCGATGAGCTGGCGAAACTGCAAGACCGCGTGCCGCCGTTTGCCTCCGACATTGCGATGCGCGAGATCGAGCGCGGGCTGCGCCGCCCGATCGATGCGGTGTTTTCCTCGTTCGACCGCGAGCCAGTCGCGTCGGCATCGATCGCGCAGGTGCACTTCGCGGTGCTAAGAGAAGGAGTGCACGCCGGTAAGGAAGTCGCCGTCAAAGTCTTGCGGCCGAACATGGTGCAGGCAATCGAGAAAGACTTGTCGCTGCTCGATGCGGGCGCGCGACTGATCGAAAAGCTGTGGCGCGACGGCAAGCGATTGCGCCCGCGCGCAATAGTCGCCGAGTTCGACAAATATCTGCACGACGAGCTCGATTTGATGCGCGAAGCGGCCAACGCATCACAGCTGCGTCGCAACTTTGCAGGCTCGCCGTTATTCGTCGTGCCTGAGATGTACTTCGATTACTGCAGCGACAACGTCCTGGTGATGCAGCGCATGACCGGGATCCCGATCAGCCGGATGGACCGGCTGCTCGAAGCCGGCATCGACATCAAGAAGCTGTCGCGCGACGGCGTGACCATCTTCTTCATGCAGGTCTTCGACCATGCGTTTTTTCACGCCGACATGCATCCCGGCAACATTCTGGTCGGCACCGAAGGCGATCAGTTCAACAAGTACATCGGACTCGATTTCGGCATCGTCGGCACATTGAGCGAGAGCGACAAGAACTATCTGGCGCAGAATTTTCTCGCGTTCTTTCAGCACGACTACAAGCGCGTCGCTGAGCTGCACATCGAATCGGGCTGGGTGCCCGAAGACACGCGTGTTGACGAGTTGGAGAACGCGGTGCGCGCGTGCTGCGAACCGGTCTTCGATAAACCGCTGAAGGACATTTCGCTCGGGCAGGTGCTGATGCGGCTGTTTCAGGCGTCGCAGCGCTTTAACGTCGAAGTGCAGCCGCAACTGGTGCTGCTGCAGAAAACGCTGCTCAATATCGAAGGTCTGGGGCGCCAGCTCGACCCCGACCTCGATTTATGGAAGACAGCGAAGCCGTTTCTCGAGCGCTGGATGGAAGATCAGATCGGGTGGCGCGGCATGGAGGCACGGCTGAAGCGCGAAGCGATGCAGTGGACCTATCTGTTGCCGCAACTGCCGCGGCTGGTGCATGCTGCACTGACGCGACATCACGACGACGGCCGGCTGATCGAGGAAGTCCGCATGCTGCGGCGGGAGCAGCGGCTGACCAACATCTGGTACGCAGTGGCGACTGGGTTGCTGGCCGTGGTCATCGCTTTTGCAGGCTGGACGGTCTGGCGCGCGTGATGCGATGTTCCTGCCATCGGACCACCCGCAGACTAGGGCGAGCGCGGCATTGACCACGGTCGCATCGTCGCTATTGTGGTTCGTCACCGAAGGTTCACGAGAAACATGAACGTGCCCACTGCATTGATCCGCCTGACGCTGGCTGCGCTATCGGGACTTGCACTAGCCGCGTGCGGTGGGGGTGATTCAGACAGCCCGCCTCCGGCGCCGCCGCCCGTGATCCCGCCCTTAGTCGGGCCCGCGCCTACCTGCACCGGTGCCGAGAACTTTTCAGTGGTCGCCGACACGAGTGTGGTTGTTGGGAAGGCCGCGGGTGCCGTTCTCGCAGGTTGCACCGGCGCATTGAGTAGCGTGCAGTGGACGCAAACCGCGGGCCCATCGGTCGCTCTGATCTCGGCCAAGTCACAAGCAATCAGTTTTGAGCCGCCGAGCGCTGGCACGTACGGTTTCTCGGTGACGTTTGTCGACGCGGCCGGAGCGCAACAGACCGGTAACGTCAGTGTCAACGCGATCGCGCCGTCGGCAGCCGTCGCAGTGCTGCTGCGGGTCGATCACGCTGCACGCGAAGGCGGCAACGTCTCGTTGCGCTCGTGGCCGGCATTGGCCGGGGGCGAAACCAATACGTGGACGCAAACCGCCGGGCCGCAGGTCACGCTCGATGCGAGTGATCCGAACCGGGTGTTGTTCACGGCGCCGCAGGTCACGCGCGACACCGCACTGACGTTTCGCGTAACGCGGCAAATGGCGGGCGGCGCAACCGATACCGACGATGTGTTCGTATTGGTCGAGAACTATGAGCAGGCGCCACCCGACCCGGGCGGCACTTTGACGTTCGTGTTCAGCGATCTGCATGTGTCTCGCACCCATCCGTATCGCCCCGGCGGACCATTCGCGGGTGCGCTCGTGCGCTGCACGTATGAGGCCAACCTGCAATACACCGGGGGTTCGACCAATCTGTGCCCGCTATCGACGCTGCCGTTTCTGGATCAAACGACGGCAGGTGCGGTACCGACGGTCGACCAGATCATGGATCGTGTAGTCGTGTCGCACGACTGGATGGGCGACGTGTTCGAGCAGTTGCTGCGAACACAAGCCTCGCAAGCCGACATCTTGCGGCTATTCAACGGTGTCACCGCGATCGTGATCGGCGCGCAGGTGCGGCCGAGTTTTTACTACGCGCTGACCGGCGCGATCTATCTGGATGCCGATAATTTCTGGCTGACCGCCGCGCAGCGCGACGTGATCAACGAAGCGCCTGACTTCCGCTCCGACTTTGATCGCGATTTGATGTACTCCGGCGTCTGGCGCTACACACAGAACAACCAGAATATTTTCGTGGCGTTTCCGGAAACGTCCAGGCTCTCCCGCGATTTGACGTATCTGCTGGCCGAAGCGGGATGGCTGCTCTATCACGAGCTGGCGCACGCATCTGACTTTATGCCGCCTGCTGCACGCGGGTCGCTCGACAGTTCGATTTCAGCCTGGGGCAATATTTCACCGCGCTTTCAGTCCAATCAGCTGGTGTCGGACCTGATGGTGGCCAGCTTCCCGCTGCAGTCGGCGCAGCTTGCCGGGCTGGCACAAGTGAAATTCTTCGGCGCCACGGCGGATGCAACGCAGCGCGCGTACACGCCGAACGACGTCGCGAATTTCTTTTCGAGCGACCGCGCGACCGATGAATACAGCTATTCGACCACGCGCGAAGATCTGGCGATGACGTTCGAGGAATTCATGATGTTTCGTAATCACACGTGGCGGCGCGACGTTGCGATCACCGACAAGATCGGGCCCGCGACGACCAGCGATACGCTGATCGTGCGCTTTGGCCAGCGCGGGCGCATCGGCGAAGCGACCATCAAGCCGCGTGCGCAGTTGGCTGTCCAGGGGCTTGCGCCATGGGTGCTTCAGGCTGATCCGAACGCTGTCACTAATTTGCCTGCTCCGATTCCGATGCGAGCTGGCGATTCATGGGCCGGCAACCTGGTCGTCCCAGCGCCGCCGGGCGGATGGGCGGGCCCGCTCAGGTTGCGCACGCCGCTCGAGGTGGCGAACGACCGGGCATTGTTGATTCGTTCGCTGACCGGCAATCGCGGCGAACACCGGACACCCAATGACCGCTGGCTACAGCGGCGCGGCGTCTCGCGTTGAGCTTGCATGCAACGGTGCGGCGCTGCACCGCGCTCGTAAGCCTTGCTTCATAATGCGCGCCGTTTGCGTGCTCGCATCGTGATGACACGAACTCAATGACACTGCTCGGCTTCATTGCGCTGTATCTCGTCGCTTCACTCGCCATCGGTGTGTACGCCGCGACGCGCGTCAGGAACACGGCCGACTACGCGCTGGCGGGCCGCTCGCTGCCGCTGTTCGTGATCATCGCCACCACGTTTGCGACGTGGTTCGGCTCAGAGACCGTGCTGGGAATTCCATCGAAGTTCGTCGAGGGGGGATTCCGCAACACCGTCGAAGATCCATTCGGCGCCGCGTTCTGCCTGATCCTGGTCGGCATGTTCTTCGCGCGCAAGCTGTACAAGATGGACCTTCTGACCATCGGCGACTTTTATCGGCGCCGCTATGGGCGCGGCGTCGAGATCTTCAGCTCGATCGTGATCCTGATCTCGTACCTGGGCTGGGTCGCCGCGCAGATCACTGCGCTCGGACTCGTGTTCAATCTGCTGTCGGCCGGCGGCATCAGCGTGGTCGGGGGCATGACGCTCGGCACCGTGATCGTGCTCGCCTACACACTGTTCGGCGGCATGTGGTCGGTCGCGCTAACCGACACATTCCAGATGGTGATCATCGTCATCGGCCTGACGCTGATCGCCGTATTCGCGGCGGAGCAGGCCGGCGGCGCTACGCGCGTCATCGAGTACGCGCAGACGCGCGAGATGTTGCGTTTTTTCCCCGACGGCGGCGCGCGCGAGTGGCTGTTCTGGACCGGTGCCGCGATCACGATCATGATCGGTTCGATCCCGCAGCAGGACGTGTTCCAGCGCGTGATGTCGGCGAAGAACGCCGATACCGCCGTCAAGGGTCCGATCATCGGCGGCATCGCCTATCTCTTGTTTGCAATGGTGCCGATCTTCATCGGACTGTCAGCGTTCCTGGTGATGCCGGAGGTCGCCAATGCACTGCTCGCGGACGATTCGCAGAAAATCCTGCCGACGCTGGTGATGGAGCGCATGCCGGTGTGGCTGCAGGTTGCGTTCTTCGGTGCCCTGCTGGCGGCGATCATGTCGACCGCATCGGCCACTCTGCTCGCACCGTCGACCACGTTCGTCGAGAATGTGTTGAAGAATTTCGTCGACATGAACGACCGGCAGAAGCTGCGCAACATGCGGCTGGCCGTGGTCGCTTTCACCGCGTGCGTTCTGACTTATTCGATCATCATGGAAGGCACGCCCATTTACGAACTGGTCTCCAAGGCCTATCAGTTCCCGGTGGTCGGCGCGTTCTGGCCGCTGGTGTGCGGGCTGTACTGGCAGCGTTCCACCACGCAGGGTGCGATCTGGTCGATCGTGCTCGGCATGGGCACCTGGGCGCTGCTTGAATTCACGCCGCTGGGAGAGGCGTTCCCGCCTGTACTCGGCGGATTCCTGATGGCGGCCGTGGGAATGTTTGGCGGCTCACTGCTGTCGGCGCCCGAGCCGCGCGCGCAGCGCGCGGCGTAGCGATCACCGCGCGTAGAGCTCACGACGACAGGTTCAGCGGATCATCGGGTACAGCGCCGCCAGCACCGCGATCAGCGCGGCGACAATGGCTATCCAGCGGCTGACATACGCCTCGCGTGCGCTGCTGCGCGCGGCGTGCGCCGATACTTCAGCGGCGCTAGTCGCCTGTGAACGGCGATCGTCACGTTGCAAACGCTCGGCGATCTTGAGCTCTTCACGCTCGACATAACGGAGTGCGGTGCGGATCGATTGCGCATCGGTTCCGAACACACCTCGGGCGAGTGCCTCATTGACGGCATCGAGCCCGCCGTTCTCCTTGGCCCAGGCCTCAACTTCCGAAAGCGTGTTGAACGAGCTCATCGAAGCTTGCAATGAACGATTTGATCGTGATCGGGCGCCCGGCGCTATCTTAAGCAGCACAAGTTGACGTGTCATCGCGTTCTCGCGGGGAATTGACTCGGCACAGCGGCATGCCGGACTTGCGCCAGCTCCACTTGGTCCAGCTCGTTCCGGTCCATCCAGCAACGGACCGCGTGGGGTAAGCGACGGCCCGGTGGCACATAGCTTGCAAGTGAGGTGCGCAAATGAGCAAGAGGCCGTCGCTTAGGGACTGGTGGGCGTTGATCAAGCGCGCCTTTGCGGCCTGGGTCGAGGATTACGCGCCCAGCATGGGTGCCGCGCTCTCGTACTACACAGTGTTCTCGCTGGCGCCGGTGTTGTTGATCGTGATCTCGATCGCCGGTCTGATCTTCGGCGCCGAGGCCGCGCGCGGTGAGATCTTTGGCCAACTCCGCGGCTTGATGGGCGTCGACGCAGCAAAGGCGATCGAGGACATTCTGACCAGCGTCAACAAGCCGACCGAGGGAATTACAGCAACCGCCATCGGCATCGTGCTGCTCTTCATCGGCGCGACCACGGTCTTCGGCGAATTGCAGGACGCCCTCGATCGCATTTGGCGCGCTCCGGCGCGCGACAAAACGAGCGGGTGGTGGGGCCTGCTCCGGGCGCGCCTGCTTTCGTTCGGCATGATCCTTGGCATCGCCTTCCTGCTGATCGTTTCCCTCGTGCTTAGCGCGGCAATCGCCGCGCTGGGAAAGTGGTGGAGCGGCGCATTCGGCAGCTGGGAGATGTTGGCCCAACTGGTCAACCTCGTGTTCGGCTACGTCGTCACCACCGTTGGCTTCGCAATGATCTACAAAATCATGCCGCGCGTGAAAGGTGCGCTGGCACGACGTGTGGCTGGGCGCGGCCGTGACAGCGCTGCTGTTTACGATCGGACGTTTCCTGATTGGCCTGTACATCGGCAAGAGCGGAATCGCGTCGGGCTACGGTGCGGCGGGGTCACTGGTTATCGTCTTTGTCTGGGTCTACTACTCCGCCCAGATATTCCTGCTCGGCGCCGAGTTCACCTGGGTCTATGCGCAGACCTTTGGCTCCATGCGCGGCATCGACCAATCGACGACAGTCGACGACGCTGGTGCGCTGGCAATTCCATCGCGAAGCGAAGACGGCCAAACGGCTGCTCTCGGTCCGGCCATCGCGTTCATCCCTGAGCCCGCGAGTGCGCGCCCATTGTGGATGAACGTGGGCGCCGGCGTAGCGTTCCTGTTGACGTTGAACTATCTCGCCGCGCGCCTATTAGATCGACGTTAGCCAGCCAGCGTGGCCATCAGCGCTGGCACCTCTGCGGATAAGTCCCGCGCAAGGTAACCGAGCGGGCCCGAGCGGGCCGCCAACCGCTCACCCGCGCGTGCGTGCAGTGCGACGCCCCACACGGCCGCTTGCGCTGCGACTGCGCCGCGCGACGCCAGGCCTGCAACAAGTCCCGCAAGCACATCGCCCGAGCCCGAAATCGCAAGTCCCACGTTGCCGCCGGTGTGGCGCCACAACGATCCGTCCGGCGCCGCGATCAAGGTAGTTGCACCCTTCAGCGCAACGATCGCGTTCCAACGGCGCGCTGCACCGATCGCCGTTAGTGCGGGTTCATCGCAAATCGTCCCTTTGTCGTCGCCGGTGAGATGCGCCAGCTCACCGGCATGCGGAGTCAGGATGGTCGGGCCCGCGAAACTTTCAATCTTCGGTGCAGGACCGCGGACCACGCCCATCGCGGCCGCGTCCAGCACCAGCGTCGACGTCGACAGATGGTCGAGCAAGTCGGCGCAAAACTCACAGGCGGCCGGCTCGTCCTGCATGCCGGGCCCGATCAGCACCGCATCGATGCGCGGCAACAGTTCTCGCACCCGCTCGATCGCGCTGCGATCGATGCCGCCCGCTTCAGTCTCGGCCAGTTCAATAACGCGCGCTTCGGGAAGCGCGGTAGCGACCAGTCGCGCGACACTCGCCGCAGTAGCGACCGTCAGCTTGCCTGCACCCGCGTTCAGCGCCGCGTTCGCCGCGAGGATCAACGCGCCGGGCATTTCGCGCGAGCCGGCGATCACCAATACGCGGCCGCGTTCCTCCTTGTCACCATCCGCTTCGGGTTGCGGCAGAGGCCAGCCGCGCAGGCACGCGTCATCGACTTCGACGGCGTCTGCGCCTGCTGCGGTACCCATCACGGCTTCGGCGCAGCCGGCACGTCGGCTTCGGTCGTGATCGGTGTGCCGGTTTCGGCGAGCGGCGCGACGAAGTGAATCAGCCGCGTCACAAGTTTGCCGTTCTTGCCTTGCGTGCGGTCGAATTCGTACTGCATCACGGCGCAGTTGGGAACATCGGCGGTACGGTCGAGATCCAGTATCTGCGCTTCGTCCATCCTTTCGAGCAGATAGCGGAAGCAATTGACGATGACCTGATGCGCGACAATCAAGACGCGCTCGCCGCGATACTCACGTGTCATCGTGTCGATCACGCTGCGCAGCCGCAGAATCACGTCGCACCAGCTTTCGCCTCCCGGCGGGCGAAAATAGAACTTGCCGACGTGCGCGCGCTGCTCGCTCAGCTGCGGATGACGCTCGCGAATGCCGAACGTCGTCAACCGATCAAGAATTCCGAATTCCTTTTCCCGCAAGCGCTCGTCCGCATGCAGGATGTGCGAATCGGCGGCGATGCCGGCTGCTTCGAGCGCCAGACGGGCGGTCGAGCGTGCTCGCACGTATGGTGAGCACAGCACAACGTTGGGTTGCGAAGCCGCGCGGCAGCGCGCCGAACCATTGACCCAGCGCGGTCGACTGCTGCTCGCCCAGTGGCGACAACGGGACATCGATGTCACGCTCCGCGATGTCGATCAGAGGCAGGCGCTCAGCTTCGGCTGAATCGCGTGCGACGTTTCCTGCGCTTTGGCCATGGCGAACGATCCAAAGCTGCTGCGGCCATTTCTGTTCCACACAAAACCTTTTGTCAGCGGGGCAGCATCGGCAAGCCAGCGGCATGCCCAAGGTACGCCGGTACTGGCCTACCCATTTCAGGTGACGCCGCCGGCATCAGGAAAAACTGCCCCTTGAAATTGCGCCGATGCGCTCCGAATTTGCGCCGTACGGCTCCGTCAATCGGAGCCAACGGTGTGCAGTTCAACGAGAAGGGAGGATGGAGAATGTTTGCATCGATGATGACGTATCCCGGGCTATTCGGCGACTTCGAACGGCTCCGCCGGGAACTTGACGAACTGTCTGGCTGGTCGGGGGTGCCGACAAGTATCCGGTCCGCCGCGCCAGGTGCTTTCCCGCCGGTCAATATCGGCAACACCGCGACCAGCGTTGAAATTTATGCCTTCGCGCCCGGCATCGACCCGAAGCAGATCGAGCTGACGCTCGATCGTGGCGTGCTGTCGATTGCAGGCGAGCGGCGCTTGGAGTTGCCGCTCGAGGACAGCAAGGTCAACGTGTATGGAAATGAGCGGTTTGCCGGGCCATTCCGGCGCGCAATCAGCCTGCCGGAAGATCTCGACTCGACCAAGGTGAACGCGAACTACCGGGACGGCGTGTTGCATGTCAGCATCAATCGTCGCGAGTCCGCGCTGCCGAAGCGCATTACCGTTCAATAACTAAGGAGCCACAGGAGATTCCCATGGAAGACAGTGTTGTTGCCAAATCGCCGCGGGCGGCGGAGGCCCCTCGCCAAGAGTTGAATCGGCAAAGCGACCAGCCGCAAGCAGCAGCGCGGCAGAATGCTGCGCGCCCTGACATCGCGCGCCGGGACGTCCAAGCGATGACCCCTCGGGTCGACGTGCTGGAAGACGACACGGGCATCACGCTGATTGCGGACATGCCGGGCGTATCGAAGGATTCGCTCGACATCAAAGTGGAAAACGATGCGTTGTCGATTGAAGGGGTGGTATCTGCGGCCACACCGCAGGCCATGGAGGCAACGTATGCCGAAGTGCGCATTCCGCGCTATCGCCGCGTCTTCACGCTTAGCCGTGAGCTTGACCCTGGCCGCATCGAAGCTCAATTGAAGGACGGGGTACTCAGAGTGCGTATCCCCAAGCACGAGCAAGCGCGCCCGCAGCGTATTTCTGTAAAAGTCGACTGAGGGGTGGAGGCTCCGGCGTGCCGTTTCGAGAAGCGCCGGAGCCCTAAGCCTCCATCGACGAGTAAGGTTGCAACAGAACTACAGCATCTCTTCGCGCGCTTTTCCGGCGTGCGCGGCACCAAGCGCTGTCTTCACCTTTCTTTCTTCTTCCGGCGGCGGAAGAACTGCCGGCATTCCCAGCGACTGGATCCACAGCTCACGGCACCAGCCTTTGCTGTGATAAATGTGCTCGTCTTCCTGATCTTCGACCTGCTGGCAAGCAGCCGCCAGCGCTTCCTTCTCCGCCCCCTTTGCCTTCTGGGCGAACTTCGAAAGCAACTCCCAGTTCATGTGATCTTTGGTTTCGGCGAAGACAACGCACTCGCAGGCTACAAGCTCCCCTGCTTCCGGCTCGCGGTCGCTCGCCAGCGCCATCTGCATCGCTTGCACCAGAGACTCGCCGATGTGTTTCACTACCTGCCGCCCTGGTGTTTGCGCGTCAGGATCGAGGCCCAACGTCTTCAACAGCTGACGCACAATGTCAACGTGTCGCTCGGTTTGCTCTAAATACTTCGTCCATTCTTCCTCAAGCTCGTCGTTGACGACGCACTCCAGTGCGCTCGTATAGACCTGCACTCCACCTTTTTTCGCCAACCACGCTGCCGCTTTTCGTTTGACGCCAGGTAACCGCGGCGCGTTGCGGTTCAGTCCGTGCGGTCGCGGTCGCCGCGCGCCACCTGCCCGAGCAGCTTAGCGACGCCACTCAGTCAGCTCGCGCAATACCGAACATTGGCGCTTGTACTGAGCGCCGGCGCAGGTAGTGTGAGATTCATCATCGCAGCCGAACTTGTGGCCCAGGAGGGACAATTGAGCTACGCAGATTCGCAGCGCAGGCAGTTCCAGTGGCAGCGACTGTTTCCGCTGCTCGATAAATTGCCCCTTTGGGCTGGTTATGTGTTTGCCATTCTGTGCTGCGTCGGGATGGGATACAGCTTGGGCAGCGCCAGGTCCAGTTTCCCTGATCCGCGCCAGGACCAGATCACTCTCATTGCCGTAGCCGCCGGCGCTCTGCTCTTTATTCTTTTTTTGGATCTGCAGTTGCGCAGCGAAGAGCGTCGCCGTGCGCAACGCGCGGAGCAGCGCAGAATCAGCAAGGAGTCGATTGCCGTTGAGCTGCTCGACCCGGTAGACCGTCACGTGCTCGACGCATTGGACGAGATCGCGAGCGCCAAAGGGATCGATCGAGCAACCTTGATCCCGGCAGTGTTGCAGCAGTACATCGCGCGCAAGTCGTACGAGGCCGCTCTGTTAGAGCGCGCTGCGCAAGACAAAGAAAGCTCACCCGGGGAACCGGAAACTCCCCCCGGTTGGCTGAAAACGTTGCCCGCGTGGTTAGAAACGCTGCCGGGGTCACTAGACGTAAAAATTCCCTGAACACCGGCAGGTCCTGTTTCTCAGTTCATGCTGCTGCCGACGATCGGCGCCAGCGCCGTACTGATACGCGCGCCCTGGGCGGCTGTGATCATCGGCGAAAGGATTCCGAGGAAGCGCGGGTCCTGCACCCCACTGGTGATGTATTGCCAGCGATAGGCTGCGAGCGTTGTGCGGTGGATGGCTTCGACTTCGGGGTCACTGAATTGGCGCCCGGCCGCTCGCGCAAAATAGGCAGCATCAGCTTTGGCTTGCATTTGAACGATGCCGTCCACCGCGCCGACGAGTCCAATCAGTTCGTCGACGGCGACGTCGCGCTGCTCGTCATTGAGGCGTGCATCTTCACGCTGCCACTCTAGTTCGTCCAAGATCGCGTGTTGCGATTCCTCGCGCCAATGGAACAGAAACACGTCCTTCCACAACGGGTCGAGCGCGTCGTCCGGCTCAATGCTGCTGCGATAGTGCGCTTGCGAGAACAGCTCGATATCGCACGTCAATCCCAGTACAGCCCACGTCGAAGCAGCAAGCACTGCGTTAGCTACCTGATTCGGCTCTGGAACGAATGTATAGCCCGGCGGCATGCCGGGAGCGACCTTGATTTCCAAGCGCCGAAAAAGTTCTTGGTGCTTCAATTCCTCGTCGGTTAAGCGGACCAGCGCCTCGAACGCCACTTGGTCTCCCAGCGCGTGAGTGCGACAAAGGTCAGTTACCTTGGCACCAATGAATCGTTCCACCAGCGCAAAAATGTTGGCGTAGGTACGGCCCTGCACTTGCGAGTAAAAGCGCTTTTGATCCGCGCTTAAGAACGGCAGCTGGTCAACCTTCGAAAGTCCGTCGGGCAGGAACTTCTTGCTGAAATCGAATTCCCGGCTGCGTATCAAATCGCGGTCGATATCCCATCGAACACGCTTCGAGACTTCAATGCATTTGGCATAGCGTTGTGTGTTTACCGCTGAGTCTGTTGATTCCATCATGACGGCACTCCTCTGAGTTTGTTTGCGCGCTATGACGAAGCCCGGTGGCTTGGCCTGCTGCAGATCAGAAGTGTGTGTATCCGTCGCCAAAGAAGCATGAGTCGGTTGTCCCACTCTGCGACTTTTTTGCGGTTGCAAGTGCCAACGTTCGGGACACCTGTCCCGGGTCTAGAGACGAACCTGTGGGGCGCGTGCTTTGACAATGGCTTCGGCACGGGTCCTCACCCCCAGCTTGTCAAAAATAATCGATACCTGATTGCGCACGGTCTTCTCGCTCTTCAGCAGACGCTCGGCGATCGCGCGGTTGTCGAGCCCCTCGGCGACCAGATGGAGTACTTCACGCTCTGCCGTGGTGAGCGACCCCTGTTCGGCAATGCCTGCGACATGCTGCTGTGGAGAGAGCTCGAGAAATGCGCGGACTTCGGAAAGAAACACGGGCCAGGCGGCCTCGGTCTCGAGCAGCACATGGTTTTCGCTTTCCAGCGGCACGAAGCGAGCGCCCGGAATCAGCGCGGCAAGGTGGCGCCCCTCGTCGAATGGCACCGCGGCATCGCCCCGAGCGTGCAGGATCAAGGTCGGCACGGACAAGCGCTCAGCCAACTCGGAGACGTCAATCTGCTGGAAGGCTTCTAGCGTGCGTGCTGCAACGTCCGCGCTCGCTGTCACCAGCTCAAGATCGCCCCACCACCTTAGCTGCTCCGGAGTGCCACGCGGAATGAAGCGGTAAGGAAATACCTCGCGGAAGCCCGAGTGATTCCGGGCCCAACCGACCCGAATCAGGTTCACCAGCGTTTGCGCCTCAAGCCGCTCGACTTCATTTCCTCCTCGGCGTAGTGAACCGCGCGCATAAGCGCCAGCAAAAACCAGCTGGGACACCCGTTCCGGGTGCCGTGCCGCATAAGCGATCGCTATCGCGCCGCCTTGTGACATTCCGAACAGTGCGAAGCGCTTCAGGCCAAGCGAGTCGACCACCGCCTCCAGATCGCTGACCCATGCCTCGAGCGACAGATCAGTCACGTCGCGGTCCGACAATCCGCAACCGCGCTGGTCGTATCGGACGTATGAGTGGTCCCGCGACAGTTCCGTCAGCCAAGGCCGCCACACAGGACTCTGCAGGTCGTACTCGACGTGGCTCAACCAGTGCGCAGCGCGCACCAGCGGCGGACCAGAGCCGATCGACGCGATGGCGATGCGCGTGCCGTCGTGAGAGGTGCAAAAGCGAAGCGTCTGACGTGCGGGCATGGTCGCCCTATGCTGCACTCGACAGTTCCATTCGGCAATGGCGTTTCCGACAACGTGTCGTCGATCGAAAACTTCGCCGACCGTCCATCGGACTTTGATGACCCGAGTGTCGCGCGCGTCAGAGGATCGCCTCTCGACCGGCGGCCCGCCGGCTTTTGTCGAACCCCGGCGTTCCAACTAGGGGTGCTGTTGCGCGGCGAACCCCGGCACTACGCCGTCTACTTCGTTTCGAAGGCCGTCGCTCCGTCCCAGCCTGCAGGCGGCGAGGCCTCTCAGTGGTGTTTGTTGAACCCGAAACTACTGCTTTGCTACTTCTTCTTTTTTTTCTTGGCTGCCGCTTTCTTTTCGACGCCGCTTTGCTTGGCCAGGTCCGCGCGGTGCGCGCGCTCGTAGGTTTGAATGTCCTTGAATCTTCCCTTCGCATCCCTGACCGCATACAGCTTCTTGCCAGACGTACTCCGATGCGTGGTGCGTTTGGTTGCCATGTCCAGTTTCCTCACTTTGCGGGTGCGTTAAAGAAGCTCCGGTTCGGCACATGCCGTGCCGCGATAATAAGGCGTGAACGAGCAAATTGCCCGCGATGTAGTGCTGGTCCGTGCCGTCGAGAGCGCCGACAGCGAACGCACGGTATTCAGTAACGAAGATCGCGCGCATGCCAGCCGGGCGGCCGCCGAGCTTGCGCGGTGGCGCGCCGCCGAACATCGCCAGGCTGCATCCGCCGAATCGTTTATCGGTCAGCGCGCCGGACTGCTTGCCGAAACTCTGACGCGGCGCGCGCCGGCGATTGCGCGCGCCGCGCGTGCCTTCGAGTGGCCGGCCTGGATCGGTGTTGCACTGCCGCTTCTAGCGTTTGCGCTCGGCGCACTGGTCGAGCACATCGCTGATCGGCAGCACGTCAACATCCTTGGGTTTCCGCTGCTTGCGATCGTGGTGTGGAATGTCATTGTCTACGTCTTGCTGCTGCTGCGGATCGTGATGCGCGCGGGCGGCACGAAGCTCGATCTGCGCGGCCCGCGCCGCTGGCTTATGGCCGGTAAACAACGCTCGGTGCGCAACCTCTCGGGCGCCACGGCGGCGTCGATCGGCGCTTTTACGACGCAATGGAGTGAGCTCGTGACGCCGCTGATGGCGGCGCGTGCGGCCCGCGTACTCCATCTTGCAGCGGCGATGTTTGCGATGGGCGCAGTAGCTGGCTTGTACGTGCGCGGGCTGGTATTCGAATATCGAGCCGGGTGGGAAAGCACGTTTCTCGACGCACCCGCAGTACACGCGATCTTGTCCTTCTTTCTGTCTCCCGCAGCTCAGGCGATCGGCGTTCCATTTCCATCGGTCGACGACATTGCCGCATTACGGTTCACGAGCGGTGCGCTCGGCAGCGCGAACGCTGCGCTTTGGATTCACCTGTACGCGGTCACGGTCGGAGCTGTTGTGATCGTGCCGCGCTTGGTGCTCGCGTTGTTCGCGGCGTGGCAGGAGCGACGTCGCGCGCAGCGTTTCGCATTCGACATGAGTGAGCCCTACTTTCGCCGCCTCGCGGGGTCTTTCGTCACCGGCTCGGCTCGGCTGCGCGTAATTCCATACAGCTACACGGTCGACGAAGCCGCAATGAGCGGGCTGCGCGCAGCGGCGGTCGCGCTGCTCGGCGACGACGCCGACGTCGCATTTCATCCGACCGTCACCTTCGGTGCCGAGGACAGCGTCAGCCAGACGCTGGCAGGCGCCGATTCGAGCGTGGCGCTGACTCTGGCGCTATTCAGTTTGGCGGCGACGCCCGAAAACGAAAACCACGGCGCGTTTCTAAAAGCGCTGCGTGCTGCATCGCCGTCCGCGCGCCTTGCCGTGCTGATCGACGAGTCCGGCTATCGGCGCCGGCTCGGTCTGCAGGCCGGAGCCGACGCGCGCCTAGAGGAAAGGCGTAACGCGTGGCGCTATTTCTGCCGTGCGCTCGAGCTTGACACCGCATTCGCCGATCTGTCGGCGCCCGACCTCCCCGCGCTGGAGCGCGACCTGGAGCGCGTGCTGGCCGCGCCCGCTGCATCGCAATGAGCGTCGATACGAATGCAGATGTCGCAACGATCGAGATCACGCTGATCTCGCACACCAACGCCGGCAAGACGACGCTCGCCCGCACGCTGCTCGGACGCGATATCGGCGAAGTCAGAGATGCGCCGCACGTCACCGAAATCGCCGAGGTACACACGCTGCTGCAAACCGACACCGGCGACGTGCTGCGGCTGTGGGATACACCCGGCTTCGGCGACTCCGCGCGGCTGGTGCAGCGGCTGCGTCTGGCCGATAACCCGATCGGCTGGCTGTTGCGCGAGGTGTGGGACCGTTACCGTGATCGCCCCTTCTGGTGCAGCCAGCAGGCGGTGCGCGCAGCGCGCGACAGTTCCGACGTCGTGCTGTATCTGGTCAACGCCTCCGAAGATCCGCGTGATGCCGGCTATGTTGCCTTCGAGGCGCAGGTATTGCGATGGGTCGGCAAGCCAGTCGTCGTGTTGTTGAATCAGGCGGGCCCGCCGCGCCCCGCAGTGGAAGAGCAGGCAGAAGTGCAGCGCTGGGCTGCGCATCTCGAATCGCTCGGCGTCGCGAGCGAAGTGCTGACGCTGGACGCGTTCGCGCGTTGCTGGGTGCAGGAGCGCGTGCTGCTGGATGCCGTCGGGCGCCGTCTTCCGGAGGGCAAACGCGCCGCGCATGCGCGGCTGGTCGCCACCTGGACTGCACTCAACGTTGAGCGATTCGAAGCTGCGATGGAAGTGCTTGCAGAACATCTGGCGCATTCAGCGGGCGACTTCGAGCCGGTCGACTCGCCCGTGGCGTCGACTGCGCAAAAAGTCATGCACTCGGTAGGCATCAAGCGTGACGGGCTCGACGCGGCACGCGAGCGCGCGATGCAGGCATTGGCCAAGCGCCTGGATGGTCGCATCCGCGAGGTCACGGATCGTCTGATCCAGTTGCATGGATTGCAGGGCCACGCTGCTGAGGTGGTGATGGAACGGATGCGAACCCACTTTGCCATTCAGGAGCGCGTCGATGAAACGCGCGCTGCGCTCTGGGGCAGCGTTGTCACTGGTGCTCTGGCGGGGTTGAAGGCGGATGTCGTCGCGGGCGGTCTGACGTTCGGCGCCGGCATGCTGGTTGGCGGTCTGGTGGGCGGCCTGACCGGCGCGGGTGTCGCGCGCGGAATGAACCGGCTGGCGGGTGCGAATCAACCCGAAGTGCGGTGGTCGGCGGAATTTCTGAACACGCTGGCGCGCTCGAGCGTGCTGCGCTATCTAGCAGTGGCGCACTTCGGTCGTGGCCGCGGCAAGTACGTGGAAGGCGAAGCGCCACCGTTTTGGCGGATTGAAGTCGAGCAGCAGTTCGAAGAACAAACGGCGGCATTCCGCGCGCTGTGGGATGCCGCGCTGCAACCGGCCGTGGCCGAGAAGCTCACACCGGAGCTCAGATCTGCAATCACAGAAACGACGGTTGGCGTACTCGAACGCCTCTACCCGGCTACCGTGCCGGCACAGCTTCGTCGCCGGTAACGTTGGGCATACGGCTTGCATTTGTGCACGTCTCGGGATGGACCCGAACGACGGAGGCTTTATGAACAAGGATCAAGTCAAAGGGCGTACCAACACCGCGACAGGCAAGATCAAAGAAGGTGTTGGTAAGGCGACTGGAGACAAGGACTTGCAGGACAAAGGAACCGCAGAGAAAGTGGGCGGCAAAGTTCGCTCGACGTTTGGCGACGTAAAAGAAGACATCAAGAAAAGCACACGGTAAGACTTCGACCGGGCAGTACGGCGTCAACGCGCCGCGTCAGTAAGCGACGCCGCCCCGTTCGCCCGGTCACCTTCCCCCCACGCGTACAAGGCGATGCGTTCGATCTTGCGCAGCGCACGTCGCTGGCGTCCTACACATCGTAGATACTGGGCAATCACCGGATCTTTCTTGGCCAGTTCAATGAGCGGTGTTGCCTCGCGCAGCGTGACCTCGCCGTAGCGCAGCTCGACTTCCGTCAGACCGCGCCCTGCACGCTCCAGCGCCCATTGTCCGTACAGATGGGCCAAAACGACCGTCAGCGCAAGAGGCACGCTGGCGACTCCGAACAAGGTCGAGCCGTCGGCATGGCCAATCTCGAACGCCGCGCCTACGTCCGCGGCCCATGCTAAAAACATTCCCACGCCCAGAAACATAGCTACGCGAGCGCGCCGCTCCAATTCAAGCCAACGCTTGGCGTCCGTTAGCTGCCATCGTTGCAGTTCTGCTTGATCCGGCGGAAATGCCAATACGTCGATATCCGGCCTGCCGGCCGCGCTGACTACCACATCCATCTACGCAGGATTTGCTCGGTTGAGACCATATGACTCGTGCCGTTGCTGTGGGTTCGCCAGCTCGCTCGGCACCACCTGAACCTGTTACGGGAAAACATCACCAGGCTCGCCGTGCCGTTGACAGAGGTTCGATGAACAAGTAACTTGGCGGTTACCTGTTCGTAAGCATGACGGAAACTGAACTCGACGCCGTATTTTTGTCCCTGGCAAGCGCGTCACGCCGGCAGATGCTCGACATCGTCCGGTTGATGCCGGGCTGCACCGTCGGATACGTGGCAGATCACTTCGAGATGAGTCGCATAGGCGTACTCAAGCACCTGAACACGCTCGAAGATGCAGGTCTGATCACTTCGAGCAAACACGGGCGCGAGCGGGTCTTGTACTTGAATGCGGTGCCGCTGCAGTTGATCCACGAGCGGTGGAGCGACAACTACTCGGAGTTTTGGGCGAACCGGCTAACGCGGCTGAAGTACGCGATTGAAAAAATGGGAGGATCGGCATGACCGAAGCGAGAGCGACCAGAATCGTCAACAAGATTGTGATTCGCGGCCGGATCGAAGACATCTGGCGCGAGCTGACGAAGAATGACGAGCCGCAGGCGGCGATATTCAACGCGTGGCTGCATGCGCAGCGGCTCGCTCCCGGCGCGAAGCTGCAGATGCGTACCGGAGACGGCAAGTTCACGCTGGTGATCGGCGAAGTACGAGAGTTCGACCCGCCGCGTCGGTTCGCCCACACGTTCCGATTTACGCAGTACGACGATCCGGAATGCGTCGTGACTTACGAACTGAAGCCCGTTGCCGGCGGCATCGAGGTTTCGCTGACCGTCGACAACGTCGCTGCGGGAACTCGCACTGCGAAGGATATGGGACGCGGGGCGGTGACGATTCTGAACACGCTGAAATCGGTGATCGAGAACGGCCGCCCGACGTTGGGCACACGCATCATGTACGCGCTGATGGACCGCATGACGTTTGTGTTGCCGAAGCGTTGCCGCGCCGAAGCGTGGCCGCTCTGAATCGAGGCGAGAATGACCGATAAGCTGGCCACAGCGGAAGAAAGCCAATGGCGCAACCTCGAAACCCAAACCGGAAAGAACAAAGCGCAATGGCTGCAGCTGGCGACGGCGAAGAAGCTCGACAAGCACGGCGAACTGGTAGCCTGGTTGAAGAACGCGATTCGAGTGTGAAGAAGTGGTTGAGGCAGGCTTACGACGCAGCCTGAGCGGGTACGCCATGTTGTGGAGACACTAGGTGCAGGAAGGGCATGAGCGGTCGCATAATCCCCGGGTAGCTTGATCCGTGAACGCCGAGTGCTGATTCGGGTCGAGCAGCGCCGAGGAAGCGGCCATGGGAGCGATCAAAGAAGACCAACATGCGCGCAGCCAGGAGCTTGCCGAAGCTCTTGAGCAACAGGCCGCCACCGCCGAGATCCTGCGCGTCATCTCGCGTTCCCCGGCCAACGTGCAGCCGGTGTTCGACACGATCCTCTCCAGTGCGCTGCGGCTGTGCGAAGCAAACTGGGCTTTCGTCGTACGCCATCACGACGGATGGCTGTCCCTGGCGGCACGCACTGATTGCACGCGTGAGTTTGCTGAGTACCTTGCCAAGGGCCTCCCGGTCGATCGGGAGACCACCGTCGGTCGCGCGGCTTTGGAGCGCAAGCCGGTACAAGTGCTCGACTTCATGGACGAGCCCGGAATGCGCGTGACCTCGGCGCATCAGAGCGAATCTGTTCGGACGGTGCTGGCCGTGCCGCTGCTGCGCGAAGACCGGTTGCTCGGCGTCATTGCTCTGAGGCGACGGGAGGTGCGGGCGTTTTCAGAGAAGCAGCTCGCTTTGTTGCAGACGTTTGCCGACCAGGCCGTGATCGCGATCGAGAACGTGCGGCTCTTTAGCGAACTGGAAGCGCGCAACCGGGAACTAAGCGAAGCGCTCGAGCAACAGACCGCCACCAGTGAGATCCTGCGCGTGATCAGCCGATCGCCAACCGACGTGCAACCCGTGTTCGATACGATTGCCAGAGCGGCGGTCAAGCTGTGCGAAGCCGGAGGGTCGAACGTGTTCACGTTCGACGGGAAACTGCTCCATCTTGCCGCGATCCATGCGCTCAGGCCCGAGCACGTCGAAGGCATCCGCAGAGTCTACCCGCGATCCCCTGATGACCGCGGCCATGGAGTCAGCCGCGCCGTCCTGACGTGCAAAGTGGTTGTCATTCCCGATGTGCTTGCCGACCCCGATTACGCAAATCCCGACTTCGCCCTGCGAGGGTTTCGTAGCGTGCTGGCCGTTCCCCTGATGCGGGACGGTATCCCGATCGGCGCCATCGGCGTCGGCCGCCCCGAGCCCGGGCCGTTTCCGCAAAACCTGATCGCGCTGCTGCAAACTTTCGCTGACCAAGCAGTGATCGCGATCGAGAACGTTCGACTGTTCAAGGAGCTCGACGCGCGCAACCGGGAGCTGACCGAAGCGCTCGAGCAACAGACTGCCACCAGTGAAATCCTGCGCGTCCTTTCGCGTTCACCGACCGATGCCCAGCCGGTGTTCGATGCGATCGCCGCAGCGGCACTCAAACTGTGCGACGCCAACACGACGAACGTGTTGACATTCGACGGCGAGTTGCTCCACCTGGTAGCGATATCGGGAACCAGTTCTGAAGGAATGGAAGCTATCAGGCTGGTTTGGCCGCGGCCGCTTGATCGTGGCACCGCGGCCAGCCGGGCCGTGCTGTCGCGCAGCGTCGTGGCCATTCACGATACGCAGTTGGACCCAGACTATGCGCTGCCGAGTCTCGCGCAATGGGGTTTCCGCAGCGTATTGGGCATTCCGCTGATGCGCGAGGACCAGTCGGTCGGCGCCATCGCAGTCGGCCGGCGTGACGCTGGGCCATTTTCGGAGAAGCAGATCGCATTGCTGCAGACCTTTGCCGATCAGGCGGTGATCGCGATCGAGAATGTTCGGCTCTTCAAGGAAGTGGAGGCGCGGACGACCGAGCTCACGCAGTCAGTCGGAGAGCTGCAGGCGCTCGGCGAGGTCGGCCAGGCCGTCAGTTCGACGCTCGACCTGGAAACCGTATTGAGCACGATCGTCGCACGCGCCACGCAGCTTGCCGGCATGGACGGTGGCTCCATTTATGAGTATGAGGAGACGCGTGAAGAGTTCCGCTTGCATACGGCGCACAGGCTGCCGGATGAACTGATCGAGGCGCTCCAGTCGAGGCCGGTGCCGAAGGGCGAAGGCGCAGTCGGGCAATTGGCAGTGACCGGTCAGCCGGTAGCGATACGGGAGATCAAGGACGAAGGCATCTACCAGAGCCAGGTCCGCGAGATCCTTCTCCGGCATGGCTATCGGTCCTTGCTCGCAGTACCGCTGTTGCGCGAGAACCGTCTGCTCGGTGGGCTGGTCGTCAACCGGAAAAGCGCGGGTGAGTTCGCGCCGCGCGTGATCGATCTCCTGAAGGCCTTCGCAACGCAGTCGGCGTTGGCCATTCAGAATGCGCGGCTGTTCCGCGAGATCGAAGACAAAAGCCGGCAGCTCGAGCTCGCAAGCCGACACAAGAGCGCATTCCTCGCCAACATGTCGCACGAGCTGCGCACACCGTTGAACGCGATCATCGGCTTCACGCGCATCGTGATGCGCAGATCGCAGGAACAGCTCGAGCCGAAGCAGTTCGAGAATCTGGAGAAGATCCTGACCAGCGGACAGCAACTGCTTGCGCTGATCAACACTATTCTCGACCTTGCGAAGGTGGAAGCCGGACGCGTCGACTTGAACCCTACAGAGATTCAGCCGGCGCTGGTGCTGGAGCAATGCATGCGGACGGTCGAGCCGCTGATCAAGGAGCCTGTAACGCTGGTCAAAGGGTTCGACGGCGAACTGCCGCTGATGGTTGCCGATGAAGAAATGCTGCGGCAGATCATCCTCAATCTGCTGAGCAACGCCGCCAAGTTCACAGCGCGCGGCAAAATCCATGTCCGCGCTCGCGCCGACGATGGCACCGTTCACATTGCCGTGGCCGACACGGGGATCGGCATTGCCGCCGACAAGCTGGAATCGATTTTCGAGGAGTTCGAGCAGGTTGACGCCAGCAGTACACGCGTGCGCGGCGGTACCGGACTCGGTCTCACCATCGCGCGGCGCCTCGCGCGGTTGATGGGCGGCGACGTGTGCGTCGAGAGCATGCCAAGCGTCGGATCGACTTTCACGCTGACGCTGCCGGTCCGCTCCCGGTCACTTCGAACATGAAGACCATCCTGATCGTCGAGGACATTGAATTGAACCGCGACCTGCTTGCGCAGCTTCTCGAGGAAAGCCATCGCCTGGTGTTCGCCGAGGATGGCGTGGCCGCGCTCGAACGCGTCGCCGAGACTCGTCCCGACCTGATACTGATGGATCTGTCGCTTCCGCGCATGGACGGCTGGGAAGCCACGCGCCGGCTCAAGGCTGACCCGGCGATGGCCGGCATTCCTGTGATAGTCCTGTCGGCCCGTGCCATGAACGGCGACGAAGAACGCGCGCGGGCCAGCGGCTGCGACGACTTCCTGACAAAGCCGATCGACGAGACCTTGTTGTTCGAGAAGATTGCGAGGCATCTTGGCAACTGACGCGGGTCTGGTGCTGATCGTTGACGACGAGACGCTGAACGTGGACCTGCTCGAGCAGGAGCTCTCCGCCGCGGGCTACCGCACGCTAGCTGCGCAAAGCGGAGAAGACGCTCTCGCACTGGCTGCGACGAGCCAACCGGATTTAATCCTGCTGGATGTGATGATGGCCGGCATCGACGGCTACGAAACCTGCGGGAGAATCAAAGCAAGCGCCTCGACGCGCGCGATTCCTGTCATTTTTCTGACCGCACTCAAAGACACGTTCGACAAGGTACGCGCGTTTCGTCTCGGCGCAGTCGACTACGTCACCAAGCCGTTCGAGACGGAGGAACTGCTCGCGCGTGTCGGTGCCCACATCGCATTGCGGCGCGAAATCGAGGCGCATCGCCGATCGAAAGCAACGATCCACGTGCTGGTCGAAGAGAGCCGCGCCGGCCGCGACGCAATGGTGGGTGAATCGGCGAAGCTGCGGCGCGTGCGGGAGCAGATCGCGCAGGTCGCCTCGACCGACAGCACGGTGCTGATTCAGGGAGAAACGGGCACCGGCAAGGAGCTCGTGGCGCGCGCGATTCATGAGTCAGGCAAACGGCGCGAACGTCCGCTCATCAAGCTGAACTGTGCGGCCATGGCGCGCGAGCTGGTGGAAAGCGAACTATTCGGTCATGAAAAAGGCGCCTTCACCGGCGCCGTGCAGCAGCGCCGCGGGCGCTTTGAGTTGGCGGACGGCGGCACCTTGTTCCTCGATGAAGTCGGCGAATTGCCGCAGGAGGCTCAGGCCAAGCTTCTGCGCGTATTGCAGGAAGGCGAGTTCGAACGAGTCGGCGGCATGCGAAGCCTGCGCGCAGATGTGCGCGTCATCGCGGCGACGAATCGCGACCTGCACGCCGAGGTAGGTGCCAGTCGCTTCCGCGCAGACCTCTTCTATCGCCTGAACGTTTTTCCGATCATGCTGCCACCGCTGCGCGAACGGCGCGAAGACGTTCCGGCCCTGGTGCAGCATTTCGCGGCCAAGACCGCGCGCAAAGTCGGACGGACGTTAAACGGCATCGCGCCGTCCTTCATCGACCGAATGTGCGCACACGACTGGCCCGGCAACATCCGCGAACTCGAAAACCTGGTCGAACGCGCACTTATCACTTCCGGCGGCGAGATGCTCGACGGCAGCGAGTTTTTCTCTCGACCGCCTCAGGGCACCGCAGTCATCGGAGCGACGCGGACGGGCACGTTGGAAGAGATGGAACGAGCTCATATTCAACAGGTGCTCGAAAGAACCCGCTGGAAAATTGAAGGCGAAAACGGCGCTGCCTCGATACTCGCCCTTAACCCGAGCACGTTGCGCGGCCGCATGCGCAAGCTCGGCATTCGCAAAACCAGTTAACCCATCCATCACATTTGGCGATGGGCCGCCGTCAAGTTTGACGGCCCTATCGTATTTGGCGGACCGTGGGCGCTCCTTCGGCGCTCAACTCATTGATATCGCTTGGTTCTCCTAGGCGTGCGCGCATGGCACAACGCATGCGCTACGTCGTTCTTGCCGCGAAACGGCGGAACTCATCCCCCTCTTAGGAGAAAGACATGAACTCGCCATCACACATTCGGAACAGTCTTGCTACCGTAGTCGTCAGCATCGGGGTGCTGTTGGCGCCTAGCGTGCACGCCCGAGCGCCGGGTCATGCGGTTGATGCCGTCGCCGTAGAAAGCCGGCTCGTTGCCCAGCTGGAGCGCCTTCCCGAACAGGACCTGAAAAGCTTTTACCTGCGCTGCTCGCGCGCCGCCAGCCAGCATGCGCTTGGCTCCGGCGAAATTGCTCTTTGCTCGCTGGGATACGAAATTCTGCTGAAGCGCATCTTTGGCGGAGATTTTTTCGCCCTTTTTGCTTGGTCGCAGCTCCACCCCGACGACACACTCAAGACCGCATTCAGAGACGGCACTGCGCCATCGATCGCTGTGCTTGCGCCCGCCAGTCCTCCCGCGGATCTCGAGAAAGCCTTCTGGATCTGCGATCACGCTGCAACCAGGCACGGAATCGACGGCGATACCGGAGTCGCCTGCGGCATGATCACCGAGGAATTAAAGGTGAAGAAGTTCAACGGCAACTTCGATTCGATGCTGGCGTGGTGGCAGCAAAACAAGGCGGCCGAACATCAGGCGCTGACGACGGCCAGCCGTGCGGTCTCAGGCCGCTAGATCGTGACAACACTAACAGGAGCCACCATGGACACTTCACTAATTTCCAGATTCCTCGCAGCCGTCGGCCTGTGCCTTGGTTTCGCGCAAACCGCTGCGGCGCAGGACTCAGTTGCCGCAGAACCTGTCAGCGTCTGGATCTTTTCTGATCGTTACATTTCTTCGGAACCCGTGGTATCGGAACCAGACCCATCAATCGCCGCAGAACCTGTCAGCGTCTGGATCTTTTCTGATCGTTACATTTCTTCGGAACCCGTGATTTCGGAACCAGGACCATCAGACGCTCGGGTCCTGACGCGCTCGCCAGTAATTCGTCTAGATTTGTGTGAGCCGTTTGCTTCCGCTCTGCTTTCGACCGCGTATCTTTTCCGTGACTTCCATCTTGAGATACGTCCACTGATCTCTGAGCATTCGGTGTGCACGGCGGAAACAGTCGCACGAGTGGTCCGCGTGAGCGGCACTGGGCAAATACTCAGCTTGGACGAAGGTAAGGCTGTCGGCCGTTACTGGGCGGGGCTGATGCCGTGAGGCCGCCGCAGAGCGAAAGCCGCGGCTGTCAAGGCTGCGGCGTCTCGACGCCTCGTCACCCGGTACGAGAACCCGAAGGATCGCTTGTTGCCCCACGCTATGCGCGTTAATGCGCGCGCGGCCGAAGCGTCCCGCTCTATTCCACCGTCACCGACTTCGCCAGATTCCTCGGCTTATCGACGTCGGTTTTGCGGGCGACCGCCGTGTGATACGCAAGCAGCTGCAGTGGCACGACATGCAGGATCGGCGACAACGGGCCGTAGTGCTCGGGCAACTTGATGACGTGGATGCCGGGCGCTGATTCTATGCGCGTGTCGGCGTCGGCAAAGACGTAGAGCTCACCGCCGCGCGCGCGCACTTCCTGCATGTTCGACTTCAGTTTCTCGACCAGCGCGTCGTTCGGCGCCACGGTCACGACCGGCATCTCGGAAGTCACCAGCGCCAGCGGTCCATGCTTCAACTCCCCGGCCGGGTAGGCCTCGGCGTGGATGTAGCTGATCTCCTTCAGCTTCAAAGCGCCCTCGAGCGCGATCGGGTAATGCAGTCCGCGGCCTAGAAACAGTGCGTGTTCCTTGCGCGCGAATTGTTGGGACCAGGCGATTACCTGCGGTTCGAGTGCAAGCACCGCCTGCAACGCGGCGGGCAGGTGGCGCAGCGCGCCGATGTGTCCGCGTTCGGCCGCTTCATCGAGACGACCGCGCTGCTTTGCGAGCGTCAGCGTCAACAGAAACAGCGCCACCAGCTGCGTCGTGAATGCCTTGGTCGACGCTACGCCGATCTCAACGCCGGCGCGTGTGAAAAACTGCAGGGCAGTTTGCCGCGTCATCGTGCTCGTCGCGACATTGATGATGCCGAGGCTGTGTTTCATGCCGAGCGACTGCGCGTGCTTCAGCGCGGCCAGCGTGTCAGCCGTCTCGCCGGATTGAGAGATCACGACTATCAGCGAGCGCGGATTCGGCACGCTGTCGCGGTAGCGGTACTCGCTCGCGATTTCGACTTGCGTCGGCAGTCCGGCGATCGATTCAAGCCAGACCTTCGCGGTCAATCCGGCGTAGTAGCTGGTACCGCACGCGAGAATCAGCGCGGAGTCGACGGCAGCCAGTACCTCGGCGGCTTTCTCGCCAAAGAGGTCCGGCGTGATCGATTCGATGCTTTCGATCGTGTCGCTGATCGCGCGCGGCTGCTCGAAAATCTCCTTCTGCATGTAGTGCTGATACGGGCCAAGCTCAGCACCACCGGCAACCGCCTTGACCGTATGCACCGGCCGCTGGGTCGGCGCACCCGACGCATCGACGATCTGCACACGCTTCAGTTCGATATCGACGACGTCACCGTCCTCCAGATAAATGATCTGGTCGGTCGTGCCAGCGAGTGCCAGTGCGTCCGACGCCAGAAAGTTCTCTTCCTTGCCGAGCCCGACCACCAGCGGCGATCCGCTGCGCGCGCCGACCAATCGTTGCGGCTCGCCCTTGTGCATCACCGCGATCGCATACGCACCTTTGAATTGCGCCACCGCAGCACGCACGGCAGCCAGCAGATCGCCGCGATACAGCTGATGAATCAGATGCGCAATAACTTCGCTATCGGTTTCGGTGACGAACTCATAGCCGGCGTTCTTTAGGTCCGCGCGGATCGGTTCGTAATTTTCGATGATGCCGTTGTGCACGACGGCGATTTCATCGCGTGAAAAATGTGGATGCGCGTTTCCGGTGACCGGCGCACCGTGCGTCGCCCACCGCGTGTGCGAGATGCCCAGGTTGCCCGCCAGCGCCGACTGCTTGATCTGCGACTGGAGCTCGGCAACACGCGCGGTGCTGCGCGACCGCGTCAGCGCCCCGTCCTGCAGCAACGCGACTCCGCACGAGTCATAACCCCGATACTCGAGCCGGCGCAGGCCTTCGACCAGAATCGGGGTGATATCGCGCGTCGCAACCGCGCCTACGATGCCGCACATAGATGGATAGCCTCTAACCCTTCTTTTCTTTCGTGGGCCGCTTCCAGCCCTCCAGCGTCGTCTGCTTGGCGCGCGCGACAGTCAATTTGCCTTCGGGCACGTCCCTGGAGATTGTCGATCCACCCGCAATCGTCGCACCCTGGCCGATCGTGACGGGGGCTACCAGTACCGCATTCGAGCCAATCGATACGTCGTCGCCAATCACAGTTCGATGTTTGCGCGCGCCATCGTAGTTGGCGGTGATGGTACCGGCGCCGATGTTGACGTTGGCGCCAACCGTCGCGTCGCCGACATACGCCAGATGATTTGCCTTCGAGGCACGGCCCAGCGTACTGGCCTTGACCTCGACGAAGTTGCCGATATGGACTTCATCACTCAAGTGCGCGCCCGGGCGCAAACGTGCATACGGGCCGATCCGCGCAGCGGCACCGATCGTCGCCCCGGTCAGATGCGAAAAAGGCAGCACTTCGGTGCCGGCGCCGACCGAACAATCGCGCAGCACGCAATAAGCACCAATGCGCACGCCGTCGGCAAGATCGACTTGGCCTTCGAACACACAACCAACGTCGATCGACACCCCGGCGCCGACGCTCATCTTGCCGCGCACGTCGATGCGCGCCGGATCGGCCAGCGTCGCTCCTCGCTCCATCAACTCGCTCGCGAAGCGGCGCTGCGCGATACGTTCAACGGCGGCCAGTTGTTCCTTGCTGTTGACGCCGAGTGTTTCGTCCGGATCGGGACAACCGACCGCAACCACGCGGCAGTGCTCCGCTACGGCCTGCGCAATCACATCGGGCAGGTAGTACTCGCGCTGCGCGTTGTCGTTCGACAGCGCTTTGAGCCACTGCTTCAACTTGCTGGTCGGCGCGATCAGTATGCCGGTGTTGACCTCGGTCAATTTGCGCTCGTCCTCGTCGGCGTCGCGCTCCTCGACGATGCGCAGCACATTGCCATGCCAATCCCGCACGATGCGCCCATAGCCGGCGGGTTGCGCCAGCTGCACCGTCAACAGCGCGATATCGCCACTCGCGGCGAACAATCGCTGCAGCGTGGTCGCGCGGATCAACGGCACGTCGCCGTATAGAACCAAAGTCGGTGCCGCATCATCCAACAACGGTGCCGCTTGCAGCACTGCGTGCCCGGTTCCCAGTTGCTGCGCCTGTTCGACGAACTGCAGCCGATGGTCGGCGGGCCTGCTCGAAAGGAACGTTTCTTGCACCAGATGTGCGCCGTGGCCGACGACAATCACTATATTGACGGGCATTTCGTTGGTGGCGTCGCCAACGGCATCCAGGACGTGCGCCAGCATCGGACGGCCGGCGACCGGATGGAGAACCTTCGGCAGAGATTTTGCAAGCGACGGGCCCATCCGCTTACCTTGTCCTGCAGCAAGTATCACGATGTTCATGCGCGTTTTTGCACGTTGATAGGCCCGCGGCGGAGGTTCGATTGCGCGACGATTCTAGTTCACCGATAAACGACTCTTCCGCAGGTCCGTTCGCTCGTCTGGCCGCGATCACCGCGCTCGCAGTGTCGGTCGCCGGCTGCGGCGCGATGAAGATCGGCTACAACAACGCCGATACGCTGGCATTGCTTCAACTCGACAACTATGTCGACCTCACCGCCGATCAGGAGCTGGCCGCCAAGGAGCGAATCAATGCACTGATGGCCTGGCACCGCGCCACGCAACTGCGCGACTACGCCGCCTTCGTTGACCAGATGCGCGCCAAGGTGGCCGGGCCCGTGACCGCCGCCGACGTGATGGACTTCAACCGACAGTTGAACGCGCGGATGATGACGGTGGCCGACAAAGCGGCGCCCGATATCGCGCACCTTGCGCTGACCCTGGCGCCGGACCAGATCGATCGCGCTGCCAAGAAAATCGCCAACGACGCCACCAAGGCCCGCCGCGAGTTTGTCCGCGCCGAAAAGGACTCAGGCGCGGAACGGACCAAAAAGTACGGGGAGCGCGCTGAAACGTGGTTCGGCAAGCTCACCGACGAACAGAAGGAAATCATCCGCAAGTCGTTGGCAAGCCGGCCGACCGATGCGACGTGGTGGATCGACGAGCGCGAGCGCCGCCAACGCGAGTTCATCGCACTGCTGCGCAAAATTGAGGCGGATCGTCCGACCGAAGAGGTGGCTGTACGCTGGCTGCGTACGTATTTCACGCAGCTCAACGTGGCGCCGGAATCCGAGCGTCGCGCCCGCGCCGAGTCGTACCGACGCGGCAGCGCCGAGCTGATCGCGCAGCTGATCAATCACGCAACGCCCGAGCAGCGCGCGATGCTCGACAAGAAACTCAACGACTATGCGCAGGATTTCCGGTCGCTCGCGGCGCAGAACGGATAGCTACGGCGCAGAGGGGCTCAGCGCGGCACCGGACAGTTAAGTGTAGTAAAGCAGCAAATATCCAAGCAACAGTACGAGTACCCAGAGTGCCATGCCTCTTGTTGACCAAGTGCGGGCAAATTTGCTGTCAACGCCGTAGTGACGGTCGATCAAAGTCAGCGTCCGGGAGCCGACACGCTGCGCGCTGCGTCCCGCCAGCGCCGACGCGCTCCCGATTAATCGCGCCATCAGTAGCGCAACAGCAGGCAACGCCCTGCGCCAAATCCAGTCGGTGTCGAGAGTCACTGTCAGCGTGCGTTTCAGGTAAGGCAGAACCACAAAGAACGCGAGACCCGAAAACAGCAGCAGCTGCAGCTGCGAGACGACATGCGCCCATGTGTAGGGAACGTATTCCACTTTGTACGGCAGCAGGGCGTACAAGGGTTCTGCCCAGACGCCTAACGCGATGCACAGGATCGCGAACAAGATCATCGCCCAGCGCATGGTTGGCGGTGGGTCGGCGGGACGCAGTCCCGAGTCCTGCTGAAAAAAAACGAACCACGGAAACTTGATGCCGGCGTGCAGGAATACACCCGCCGATGCCGCGGTCAGCAGCAGCCATATCGTCAGCAGATGTCCGTCCGCGGCTGCCTGCGAAATCATTGACTTCGATACGAAGCCGGACGTCAGGGGGAACGAAGAGATCGCCAGTGCGCCGATGATCCCGCAGATAGTGGTGACGGGCATGCTATGGAACAAGCCGCCCAGCTCGGAGCATTTGCGCCGGTTCGTCATGTAGAGAACCGAGCCCGCCGACATCAGCAGCAGCGCTTTGTAGATGATGTGAGTGAAGGCGTGGGCAGCGGCACCGTTCAGCGCCATCTCGGTGCCGATGCCGATGCCCGCCACCATGAAGCCGACCTGGTTAACGATCGAGTACGCCAGGATGCGCCGCATGTCGTTCTCGAGCAGCGCGTAGACGATGCCATAGAAGACCATGAACAGGCCCAGCCAGATCAGCAACTCGGTGCCGGGGAAGCCGCGCATCAACACGTAGACCGCCGCCTTTGTAGTAAACGCCGACAGGAATACCGTGCCGCTCCACGACGCCTCTGGGTACGCATCGGGCAGCCACGCCGACAACGGTGGGGCGCCGGCATTGATGGCGAAGCCGATCAAGATCAGCCACTGCGCGGGCGAATCGAGCGCCATGCGCGTGAAGTTCGTGCTGCCCGTGTCTGTGATGTGCCCCGTGATGCCGGCGAACAGGATCATGCCGCCGAGCAGGTGAATCATTAGATAGCGCAGGCTCGCACGGTACGAATCTCCGGTGCCGTTGCTCCAAAGGACCAGCGTCGAGCCCACCGCCATCAGCTCCCAGAACACGAACAACGTGACCAGGTCACCGGCAAGTGCAACGCCGATGGCCGACCCGGCATAAACGAATGCAGCCGGCAATTCCAGGCGGCTTCTTTGTCCGAGCGCGAATAGCCCGCCCCCGGCGGCCATTAGCGCGAAGATGGTTGCAAACAAGCGCGATAGCTTGCCGCCCTCCAGCGGTGTTAACGAGTAACCGAGAAAGCGAACTTGCAACGGACCTTCAGGGACCTGCCAGACAAGCAACAGCGCCACTATCGGCAGCAGCAGCACTAAGGCCGTACGCAGATGCCCGCGCAGCCAGGGCAGCAGCAGCGCACCGACGATCAGCACCAAGCCCGGGTGGATCACACCGTCAGTCATCGGGCTCCGGGTAGTAAGTGTCGGGCCGCCTCAGCAGCAAAGCCATCGCCTTGGCCGCGACGATCATCACGACGCAGGCGAGGAATCCGAACCACGCATAGAAACCGAACGTCGACTCGATCTCGAAATGCGGATGCAGCGGGATCAACGCCCCGACTGCCACGATCAACACCAGGACCGCAAGAAAAATTCGCCACAGCAACTTCACGTGCCGCGGCTCGTCCAGCCAATGCGACTTATCCATTGAGCGTCACCGAACCGACAGTTGCCGCGCCAGTGCCAGCGGCACGTCAGGCACGAAGAACAAAACCACAGTGCCGACGGCAGTGGCCGAAAGTGCAATCACCATGGGTAACGGCGCTTCTCCATGCGCGGCGTGCCGCGCGTCGGGTGCGCGGAAAAACGCGCGGTAGATGATCGGCAGGAAATAGCCGGCATTCAGCAGAGTGCTGCTCACAATCACCAGCACCGCGAACCAGTGCGCTTGCGACATCGCCCCGGACAGCATGAACCACTTCGAGATAAAGCCGGCAGCAGGTGGTAACCCGATCATCGACAGTGCGCCGATTGCAAATGCCCCGAGCGTCCATGGCATGGACCGTCCAATTCCGTCGAGCTGACTGACTTCGGTCTTGTGAGCCGCGGTGTAGATCGCTCCTGCTGCAAAGAACAACGTGATCTTGCCGACCGCATGCGCAGCAATATGCAGCACGGCGCCGACGATCGATAAGGGTGCCAGCACCGCTGCAGCCATCACCACGTAAGAGAGTTGGCTGATGGTGGAATACGCCAGTCGCCGCTTGAGGTTGTCGGCGTTCAGCGCAACCAACGAGGCGGCGACGATCGTGAACCCGGCAATACCCACCAGCCAGTCGGTGACGCCGGCTTGGGCCAGTGTGTCAACGCCAAAAACGTAGACGATGACCTTGACCACGCTGAACACGCCAGCCTTGACGACGGCCACCGCATGCAGCAGCGCCGACACCGGCGTGGGCGCCACCATCGCGGCCGGCAGCCAGCGGTGAAATGGCATCAGTGCGGCCTTGCCAATACCGAACATATAGAGCGCAAGCAGCCCGCCCAGCGCTGCCGAACTTATCTTCCCTCCGAGAATGCCGCCTGGCGCGAAGTCCGTCGTCCCTGCTACGAACCACGTGAACACGAGAGCCGGCAGCAGAAACATGATCGAGGTTCCAAGCAGCAGCCCAAGGTAGACCCGGCCTCCGCGACGCGCCTCTTCGGTACCGTGATGCGTAACCAGCGGGTACGTGATCAGCGTCAGCATCTCGTAGAACAGGAACAGCGTGAACATGTTGCCGGCCATCGCGATGCCCATCGTGGCCGCCAGTGCGAGCGCGAAGCAGACGTAGAAGCGCGTTTGCGCGTGCTCGTCGTTGGCGCGCATGTAACCGATTGAATAGAGCGAGTTGACGATCCACAACGCGGACGCGATCAGCGCGAACAGCATTCCCAGCGGTTCAACACTGAACGCCACGGACAGCCCTGGAAGCACCTCGACCAGCGTGAGCGCCGGCGCTTCACCGGCTAGAACATAAGGCAGCAACGACACCACGCACATCAGAAGCAGCACTGCGGTGACTAAAGTGACGCCCTCGCGCAGGTTAGGAGAACGGCCTGAGAGCGCGATCAGCACTGCACCGGCCGTCGGCACGACAAGCGCAGCCAGGATCAGCTGATCGGCCGTCATCGCGGCAGCGGTCCGCGCATCAGCTCACCTGGCCGCCTGCGATGCCGACCCCAGAGTCAATGAAGTATCGAAACCGAAGTAGACCGTCGCAAAAACGAGCACTGCCGCTGGAAGCAACATTGACAGCTGGACTGGAGTCGTGACAGCTAAATCCTTCTGCGGCTCGCGCAGGTAGGCCGCCTCGACAAAGCGCCATACATAGGCAACCGCAAGCAGAGATGAAAGCAAAATCAGGAATACCAGCCACCACTGCCCTTGCTCGAGTGCCGCCTGAATCAATGTCCACTTGCTGATGAAGCCCGCGGTGCCGGGCACGCCAATCAGCGAGAGCCCGCAGATCACAATGCCCAGACTGGTGAACGGCATGCGCCTGCCGAGACCCTGCACGCGCTCCAGCGTGACTGCTCCGATCGAGACCACGACGCACCCGAGCAGCATGAAGATCGCCGTCTTCGTGACAGCGTGGTTGGCAAGGTGCACGATCGTCGCCGTGAGGCCCGTCACCGAGCCGAAGTGCAGGCCAAGAATGATGTAACCGATCTGAGCCACGCTCGAATAGGCGAACAGCCGCTTCAGATCGGTCTGGAAAATCGCGACCGTCGATGCGGCAAACATGCCGGCTAGAGCCAGCAGCAGCATCATGTCCTGCATCGGCAATTGGCCGAACACTCGCGACTCGCCGAAGACAGAGAAATAAAACCGCAGAAGGACGTACACCGCCACCTTGGTTGCAGAACCCGCCAGAAACGCCGACACGCTCGATGGCGCATACGCGTAGGCATTCGGCAGCCACTGATGGAGCGGAAACAGCGCGAGCTTCAGCGAAATGCCGACCGTCAAGAACGCCAGCGCGGCCAGAATGGGGCGCACCTCCTGGACGGCCGGCAAGCGTTGCGCGATGTCGGCAAGATTCAAGCTGCCCGTCAGCAGATACAGCAGACCGACGCCGATTACGATGAAAGTGGCACCGATGGTGCCCATGATCAGGTACTGATACGCCGCCAGCAGCGCGCGTCGGTCGCGCCCCATCGCAACCAGGACATAGGTGGCCAGCGACGAGATCTCCAGGAACACGAAGATATTGAACGCATCGCCGGTGATGGTGATACCCAGCAGTCCTGCCAGACACAGCGCGAACACGGTGTAAAACAAGTACTGCTGCGAGGCCGGTATTTCCTCCTCGATACTTTCGCGGCTGTAGGGCAGCACCACCGCGGCAAGTCCTGCTACGAGCACCAGCACGAACGATGAGAGGCGGTCGACGCGGTACTCGATGCCCCAGGGCGGCGGCCAGCTGCCGATGGCGTATGAGATCGTGCCGTCACGGTCCACCTGCATCCAAAGCATCACCGAGATCGCGAAAGCGATCCAGCTCGCGGCTAGAACGACGGCAAACGCGAGCGACCGGCGGCGCAACAGCACCGTGAGCGGCGCAGCCATCAGCGGCACCACGACCTGCAGTGCAGGAAGATGCTGTGACAGATTCATTGTTGCGCCGGTAGGCTTTCGGACGACGCGTCCGACTTCAGAATTTCGTCCTCCTCGATGCTGTCGTAGGCCTCACGGATTCGAACGACAAGCGCCAAACCAAGCGCGAGT
The DNA here is from genome assembly GCA_963829995.1 of uncultured beta proteobacterium. Classification (GTDB taxonomy): domain Bacteria; phylum Pseudomonadota; class Gammaproteobacteria; order Burkholderiales; family Burkholderiaceae_F; genus JACCZX01. The sequence continues at coordinate 136,251 of CAWHKW010000025.1, forward strand.
GTCGCCACACCGACGACGATCGCAGTCAGGATCAGCACGTGCGGCAGCGGGTTGGAATAGACACTGAACGATTTGCTAAGGATGGGCGCCGTGCCACCAACGAGCTTGCCGGGCGCGATGTAGAGCAGGTACACCGAAGTCTGGAAAATGCTTAGGCCCACCAGCTTCTTGATCAGGTTTCCGCGCGCGATGACGATGAACAGGCCCGCCATCATCAGGAAGATCGTGATGAAGTACGAGAAGTGCTCCCCCAGCGATGTCAAGGAAACCGTGCCCGTCACTCGTCTACCTTGCCGCGGCCGGCGAACATGTAAAAAATCTTCAACATCACGCCCGCCACAGTGATGGCCACGCCAACTTCAACCCAGAAGATGCCGCGGTGCTGCCCCTGCACCGGATCACGGTCCAGCACAAAGTAGTCGAGGTAGTTGCCACCGAGCAGCAGCCCTGCTACGCCGACGCCGGCGTAAACAAGCACGCCGATTGCCATCATCGATTCCACAATCGGTTCGGGAGCGACCTTGCGCGCGTCTGCGAGCCCGAAGATCAGCGCGTAGAAAATCACCGCCGCCGCCAGGATCACGCCCGCTTGAAAACCGCCGCCCGGCCCAAAGTCGCCGTGGAACTGCACGTACAAGCCAAACAGCAGGACAAATGGGATCAGAAGTTTCGCGACCACCCGCAATATCAGGTCGTGCCTCATGGCGCGCGATCCCGTCGGCGACGTCGCAGCAGCGCAAGCACGCCCGCGCCAGCGGTAAACACCACCGTGACTTCGCCCAGTGTGTCGAAGCCGCGATAGCTGGCCAGAACCGCCGTTACCACGTTGGGAACATCGACCTCCTGCGGCATTTCGTTTAAGTACCGCGGCACCACATGCTGGTGAATGGGCGCGTTCGGGTCTGAGAATGCCGGCAATCCAAGCGTGCCGTACATCAACAGCGCGCCTACCGACAGCGCCACCGCGAGCGGCACACCGGGCCGGTGAAGCGGCCGAGCCTCCTCGCTCTTGCAAAGGAACAGGGCGCCCAGAAACAGCACCGTAGAAATCCCTGCGCCGACCGACGCTTCTGTCATCGCCACATCGACCGCATCCATGTGCCATCAGCACCGTCGCCATCAAAAAGCTGTAAACGCCGCTCAAAATAATGACGGCAAAGAGATTGCGGTTGCGCGCAAGCACGCACACGGTCGCCGCCATCATCATCAGCAGCACGTTGATGATCAGTGTTTCGATGGCGGATCCTCGGTGGGGGCAAGGAGCGGTTTCACACCGCGCGCCATCGCGGCGCGTGCAAGGGCATGGGTGGCGGTGGGACTCGCGAAGAAGATCAGCACGGCGATGATGAGCAACTTGACCGCCACCAGCGAGAGGCCAGCCTGCAGTAACAGCCCGAGCAGAATCAGGCCCACACCCAGAGTTTCTATCACGCTCGCCGCATGCATACGTGTGTAGAAGTCGGGCATGCGGACCAGCCCGAGTGCGCCCACCACGCAGAAGATGCCGCCCGCGACCAGGCAGATCCAGCTGAGCCCATCGATCCAAAGACTCACGGCGCGGGCGTCTTCGGTTCGCCAGGAACGCCAAGGTCCCCGTAGCGAAAGAACTTCAGCACGGCGATGGTGCCGATCACATTGAGCAGGCCATAGACGATCGCAAGATCGAGGAATTCCGGGCGCGCGTTCAAAAAACCCATCACGGCAAGCAGCATCATCGCGACGGTTCCGATGGCATTGGCGGCGAGCGCTCGATCGAAAACGCTAGGGCCTAACGCGGCGCGCACCAAAGCGAGGAGAAGCGTCGCCAGCAGTGCGACAGCGGCTGCCGCAAACATCAGGCTTTGTCCTCGCACGCTGTCACACGGCGATCCATCTCACTATCCACCGTGCCTTCGGCGCCCGGCGCGTGAGGCCGTGCACCAAAAATTCTTCTGCCGATGCTTCGATAGTGATCGTGCCCGGCGTCAGAGTGATTGAGTTGGCGTGGATGACCAAGCCTATATCGGTTCGCTGACCTGGCTTGAAGCGCACCAAGGTCGGACTGATTGGCAACTTCGGGTGCACGATGATCTTGCTCACGTCCCACGCCGATTTGACTATCTCCTTCAGTAGCCACGGCCAGTAGAGCATCGCCTTCGGACCGATATGGATAGGGTGCCCCTCGCCGTCGACCAAATCCAGGCGGCGGGCGAACCACACCACGGCGAGCGCCGAACCGACGCCGGCCGACATCAAGAAAGCAGTGAAGAACCCCGACAACAGCAGCCAGAAGAGGTAAAGAACAACAAACAGACTGACCGAATGGAACAAGATGCGCCGCCGATTGACAATCGTTACGCGATTCTAGGCAAGCTTCGCCGCCCGCTGAACATTGTCGAGCACACAATTGCCACTCACGAGGCATGCGCGCGACACCAAGTCGACGATCAGTATCCGCGCGCCCGGTCGACGTAACCCGGCAGCGCGCTGACTGGCACACCGCGCTCGAGTTGCACGATCGCATCGGCGATCTGCGTTGCGGCTGGAGCAACCGGGGTCGGCCCGGACAAATGCGGAGTGACGATTACCTTCGGGTGCGACCAGAACGGATCATCGTCGGGAAGCGGCTCCATGCGGAACACATCGAGCGTGGCGCCGCCAAGATGGCCGTCGTCGAGCAGAGCGAGCAGATCGGCGTCGACGAGCGTCGCACCACGCCCGACGTTGATCAAGTGTGCTCCTTCCGGCAGCTTCGACAACCGCGCGCGGTCGAGCAGGTTCTCCGTGTCGCGTGTGAGCGGCAATGCGTTGACGAGAAAGTTCGATCCAGCCAGGAAAGCATCGAGCTGTTCGAATCCGGCGAAAGACTCCATGCCAGTCAACGTGTGCGGCGTGCGCGACCACACGCGCACCGGATAGCCGAACATCGCGGCGGCTTCGGCGATCTTGCTGCCGATCGCGCCGGCGCCGAGCACACCCACCGTCGGCGGTTTTCCGCGCGGGCGCGATGCATTCCAATCGCGCAGCCCGCCCGGGCCGAAGCGCTCGAGCCCGCGCGTCGCACGCGCGATTGCAAAGCACGCGTATTCGGCCATGCGTACCGCCATGCCCGCGTCGACCAGGCGCACGATCGGCAGCCGTTCGGGGACCACAGCGTGGGCGAGCAGTCGGTCGACGCCGGCGCCGAGATTGAACACGACCTCGAGATCGCGCTCGACCTCGAACAGCTGCGCCGGCGGCAGCCAAACGAGCGCATAGCGCGCACCTATGGCGGAACGAGGTTGCCTGCCCTCCCACGGAACCACCTCGGCAGCCAGGCCGGCTTCGACGAATGCGCGTGTTATTCCGTTCTGCCACGGTGCCAGCGGCATTGACGACGTGACAAGAGCGACTTTCATCGGTGGTGGGAACGGGATCGCTGCGTGATATTCGATTACTAGACTCTCACATAATCGCCCCGACCCAGAATTCGCTCTTTTCTTGCGCGACCGGCGCATACTGTATACATTTACAGTATATCGCGCACTGGAGATGGGGCTGATCGCCGCCGCTGCATTGAACAACGCTTATGCGGTCAGAACTCGTTTCGCTGCTGCAGACGATGGGCGGCACGCCGATCTGGTGTGCTGAAGAAGTCGCCGCTCAAGCCATCGATGGCGCGACGATCAGCAGCACGTTCACGCAGTTAGACAAGGAATTGCCCGGGCAGGGATGGCCGCGCGGGCAATTGGTCGAGCTTCTTGTGAGTCACGCTGGAATCGGCGAACTTTCCTTGCTGGCGCCTGCGTTGGCGCAGCTTGCACCTACCGGCCGTACCAATGTGTGGATCATGCCGTGCGACAGCGTGCGTGCCTCACATGCACGCCTGATCCCCTATGCGCCGGCGTTGGCTGCCGCGGGCGTTGATCTCGCGCATACGATTTTCGTCAGGCCCTCGACTCCGTCCGAGGGCCTGTGGGCTTTCGAGAAGGCATTGCGAGCCGAGCATCTGGGCGCGGTCATCGGCTGGGTCTCCGTCGGCCATCGCAGTGACCATGACTTCAAAGCGCTGCAGCGTTTGCATGTGCTGGCGCAACGAAATCTCGCGCTGGCATTTGTGTTTCGCGCGGCGCTCGATGCATCGGCTCCGTCGCCGGCGTCGCTAAGGCTGCAACTGTCCGCTAGCGGTGTGCACTTAAGGATCGATTTGCTTAAACGCCGCGGCCGGCCTTTGCTGGATCCCATTTGCGTACGGTTGCATCCGCTGCATTGGTCGACTTCGAGTGTTGCGCTCGATGATCGAAAAGCGCCGGCCCTGACGATTGGTTTCCCTTCGTTGGCAGCAGCGGCTGTCTAGTTCAAGGGCGAATGCTCTGGCTCGCGCTTTTATTGCCCGCACTGCCGCTGCAATTGGCGGCGCGCGGAATCGAACATGCGGTGCCTATCGCAATCATCGAAGGGCCCGCGCAGCGCCCGGTGGTAGTCCATTGCAACGAGCTCGCGCGGTCGGCCGGTGTTTTACCTGGCATCAAACTCGCAGCCGCTCAAGCATTGACCGCCCAGCTCGTTGCAGTCGAGCGCAATGAGGAACGAGAGCGCGAAGCGCTCGCCGAGTTGGCTGCGTGGGGTTATCAGTTTTCTTCGCACGTCGTTCTGCAAGACGATGGTGTACTGATCGAAACCGGCGGCAGCCAGCGGCTGTTTGGTGGACGCATAGCGCTTGATCGCCTGATCCAGCAGCAGCTGGGCGCCATCGGCTATCGCGGCGTCACCGCGCAGGCAGTGACGCCGCGCGCCGCGCGCGTAGTCGCCCTGGCACGCATGCACGGCATCGAGGTCGAGACCATTACCGCCCGGCTCGACCTCGCACGCGTGCTCGGCCCTCTGCCGCTGGCGTTGCTGGAGTGGGACGAAGCTACTACGTCGACGCTGCATTCGCTCGGCCTGGCCACGATCGCCGATGTGTTGACCCTTCCGCGCGACGGTTTGGCGAAGCGCTTCGGCGCCGCGCGCCTCGACCAGCTCGATCGCGTATTCGACCGTTGCCCCGATCCGCCGCCGCTTTACGAACCACCCGCGCGGTTCGCATCCAGTATCGAGTTGCCGGCCGAATTGATCGAGACCGAGCGGCTGATGTTTCCGGCCAGGCGTTTGCTGGCGGCACTCGAAGGTTTTCTGCGGGGACGTAACGCCGGGGCGGTTGAACTGACGTTTCGCGTGAAGCACGCCGATCGGCGCGGCGAGCCGATCCCCACGACCGTGTTCTCGATCGCGCTTGCCACTCCGGAGCGCAACGCGACGCGGCTCGCTGCTCTGCTGGCGGAACGAATCGCGCGCGTGGTGTTGCCCGCACCCGCCACCGTCTTGTCGTTGAATGTCGAGCGCATCCATGCATTTGCGGCGATCAACGCGAGCCTGCTGCCGCAGCCCAGTGAGCTGAGCATGGATTGGCTGCGGCTGGCCGAGACTTTGCACGCGCGACTTGGCTCGGAGCGCGTGTTTCAATTGCAGGGCGTCGACGACCATCGACCCGAGCGTGCCTGGATGCAGGTCCCGGTGACGCCGGATGCCAGTGCCGGACGCGCGCCACCTGCGCCGAATTCCCCGCGGCCCTTGTTTGTATTGCCCGCTCCGCAGTCGTTGAGTACATCAAACGATCGTCCCGAATACGAAGGCGCGTTGCGATTGATCGCCGGGCCCGAGCGGGTCGAAGCGGGCTGGTGGGACGCTCACAGCCCGGCAGCCGGACGGCCGGAGCTGGCGGTGCATCGCGATTACTTCGTTGCGCGCAACGATCACGGGCAAATGCTTTGGATATACCGCGAGCTCACCGCGCCGCGCGGCTGGTATCTGCACGGTTTTTTTGCTTGATGGTGCGCAATGCTTGCGTCGTACACAGAGCTGCATTGCCTTTCGAACTTTTCGTTTCTGCGCGGGGCGTCGCATCCGGGTGAGCTGGTCGAGCGTGCCTTGGCACTCGGTTATTCAGGCCTTGCGATTACCGATGAATGCTCGTTTGCGGGCAGCGTGCGAGCGCATCTCGAGCTGGTCGAGACGCAGGAAAGCGACGCGCTATCGCGCTCGTTCCGCCTCATTCATGGAACCGAGATTCAATTGACCGAAGGCGGCGCGCCGGGCGCCAAGCTGCTGCTGCTCGCCGAGAACCGCGCCGGCTACGGCAATCTGTCGCAGCTGGTAACGCTGGGGCGCAGACAAGCAACCAAAGGCTCATATCGGCTGTCGCGTGCCGACTTGGAAAGCCATGCGGATTGGCTAAACGACGTGCTGGTCATTCTGCTGCCGCAGCGTTGCTGGCGCGAAACGCTCGACATCGACCGCATCAGCTCGGAAGCTCGCTGGCTGGCTGAGTTCAAGCCCGGCTCAAGCTGGATGGCGTGCGAGCTGACGCGCAGCGGCGACGACGCGCACCATCTGGCGACGCTGCACTCGATTGCCGAGCGGCACCGTTTATCGCTGGTGGCATCGGGCGACGTGCATATGCACGCACGCGGCCGCAAGCGTTTGCAGGACGTGCTGACTGCCGTGCGGCTGAAAACGCCGCTGGCGCAATGCGGCCGTTCGCTGGCGCCCAATGCCGAGCGCTATCTGCGTCCGTTGTATCGACTGGCGCGCATTTATCCGCCGTCACTGCTGATGCAAACGCAGGCGATTGCCGAGCGGTGCAATTTTTCGCTCGCCGAGCTGCGCTACGAATATCCGGAGGAGCTCGTTCCTGCAGGACAAACGGCGGCGAGTTGGCTGCGGCGGCTGACGTACGACGAATCGGCAACGCGCTACCCGGACGGCATGCCCGAGAAGGTACGCGCGATCGTCGAGTACGAGCTGAAGACGATCGCCGCGCTTCGCTACGAGCCGTTTTTTCTGACCGTGTACGACATCGTGCGGTTTGCGCGCTCCAAAAGCATCCTTTGCCAGGGCCGCGGCTCGGCCGCGAACTCGGCGGTCTGCTACTGCCTGGGCATCACCGAGATCGATCCGGCGCGGATGAACGTTCTGTTCGAGCGTTTCATCAGCAAGGAGCGCAATGAACCGCCCGATATCGACGTTGACTTCGAGCACCAGCGGCGCGAAGAAGTCATGCAGTACATCTATCAGAAATATGGTCGCGACCGGGCTGCGCTGACGGCCGCGCTGCATACCTACCGGCCGAAGGGCGCCTTGCGCGACATCGGCAAAGCGCTCGGGCTGTCGCTGGATCAGGTCGACCGCCTGGCGAAGTCCATGACGTGGTGGGATGGACGCAAAGTCATTCCGCAGCGTCTGCAGGAAGCCGGCTTCGATCCGGACAGTCCGGTGATCACGCAGCTCGCGGAACTGACGCGCGAAGTGATCGGATTTCCGCGCCATTTATCGCAGCACTCGGGCGGCTTCGTCATCGCCAGCGACCGGTTGGACCGGCTGGTGCCGATCGAGAACGCAGCGATGGTCGATCGCACCGTCATTCAATGGGACAAGGACGATCTCGATGCGCTGGGATTGTTGAAAGTCGATGTGCTTGCACTGGGCATGCTGTCGTGCATTCGGCGCGCGCTCGATCACATCGATCGTTTCAAGGCGCGCTCGAACGCGAATGTCCGGCCGCTGCAGCTGCAGGACATACCGGCTGAATGCCCAAAGGTGTACGACATGCTGTGCCAGGGCGATTCGCTCGGCGTGTTTCAGGTCGAATCGCGCGCGCAGATGAACATGCTGCCGCGCCTGGCGCCGCGCTGCTTCTACGACCTGGTCATCGAAACCGCGATCGTTCGGCCGGGCCCGATTCAGGGCGGCATGGTGCATCCGTATCTGCGGCGGCGGCAGGGGCTCGAGGCCGTCACGTATCCGTCCGCAGCGGTGAAGTCGGTGCTCGAACGCACGCTCGGCGTTTCGATCTTTCAGGAGCAGGTGATGCAGCTCGCAGTGGTCGCAGCGGGCTTCACCCCGGGCGAAGCCGACAAGCTGCGGCGCGCAATGGCAGCATGGAAGCGCAAGGGTGGCATCGGACCGTTTCGCGAGCGACTGATCAGCGGCATGCTGGCGCGCGGCTATTCGAGCGAGTACGCAGAGCAGATTTATCGGCAGATTCAGGGTTTCGGCGAATACGGTTTTCCCGAGAGCCACGCCGCAAGTTTCGCGTTGCTGATTTACGTTTCCTCGTGGCTCAAGTGCCATCAGCCGGCCGCGTTTTGTGCGGCGTTGCTCGATTCGCAGCCGCTCGGCTTTTATGCACCGGCGCAGATTGTTCGCGATGCCATCGATCACGGCGTCGAAATGCGACCCATCGACGTGACGTTCAGTGATTGGCACTGCACACTTGAACCGTCAGCGGCCGATGCTGGCAAGCCCGCAGTACGGCTTGGACTGGAACTGGTCAGCGGACTTTCCGAGACCGCCGGCAAGCGAATCGTCAGCGCTCGAACGGCACAGACATTTGCAAGCGTCGAAGCGCTGGCGCGCCGCGCTGAACTGAACCGTGGCGAGATCAATGCGCTGGCGGCCGCCGATGCGTTGGCGCCGCTCGCAGGGCATCGTCGGCGCGCTCTCTGGTCTGCGCTCGGCGTTGATGCCGAAGCGCCGCGCAAGGCTCCGCTGGCCGCCGAGCTACCCGGTGAGTCGATGGTCGATCTGCTGCCGCCAACCGAAGGACAAGACATCGTTGCCGATTACCAGCACACGGCGCTGACGCTGCGTCGGCATCCGCTGGCGCTGCTGCGAGGTCGATTCAATGCGCAGGGATTTGCCAGCGCGGTTGACATACGCAACGCACGCAATCGGCAACGCGTGCGCACCACCGGCATCGTCACCTGCCGGCAGCGGCCGGGAACGGCAAGCGGAGTGATTTTTATAACGCTGGAGGACGAAACGGGAACCATCAATGTCGTCGTGTGGCGGACGACGGCTGAAAAGTATCGAAGCGCGATGCTGCAATCGAGACTGTTGACGGTCTACGGCCATGTCGAGCGCGTCACCACCGGCGTCTCACCCATCGTTCACCTGATTGCAGCGCGGCTGGAGGATCACTCGCCGCTGCTCGGCAGCCTGACAGTGCGAAGTCATGACTTCCACTAAGCGGCATCGCCGATGTCAAGTGTATAAATTACAGTGCGCTAGACAAAGAACTCAGCGCTGGAGCCGTCCCTTGCGACTGTCTGATTTCATCCTTCGTGACATGGAAGACATATTGGCGACGTGGGAGGCGTTCGCCGCCACACAGTTGCCGGCTGCGAGGCACCTGAAGTCATTGGAGCTACGAGATCATGCGCAGCAAATTTTGGAGGCTGTCGCGCACGACATTGCACAACCGCAGACGCGCGAGCAGCAAGTGCAGAAGTCACAGGGCCGCGCGCCTCTGATACAGGGTGCTCCCGAGACAGCAGCAGAAACGCACGCCCTGCTGCGCGCGCGAAGCGGCTTCAACATTGGCCAATTGACGGCTGAATACCGGGCTTTGCGAGCGAGCGTCCTGAGCCGGTGGGCAGATGCATCGGCGCCCGCGCCCCTGGATGTTCAGGACATGATTCGATTTAACGAAGCGATCGATCAGGCGATTGCCGAATCCGTTGCGTTCTATAGCGCGCAAGTCGACCAGGCTCGCAATTTCTTCCTGGGCATGCTTGGGCACGATCTGCGCAGCCCGTTAAGTGCGATTCAGCTTTCGGCCGGATACCTTTCCAAGCTCAACGCCGGCGAAAGTGTTTCGGCGGCTGCTAGTCGGATCATCAAGAGCGGTAGTCGCATGCAGGCGCTGCTGGATGACCTGCTCGACTTCAATCGCACTAAGCTGGGCCTGGGTATCACCATCGCCCCGGCGGAAGTCGACCTGACGAAGGTGATCGCCGACGAACTGCAGGTGTTACGTTCGGCATATCCAGATCGAAGCATTGAGCCTCAGATCGAAGGAGACGTTCGCGGAGTGTGGGACGCTAACCGGCTCCATCAATTGCTCGGCAACCTCGTTTCGAACGCATTCAAATATGGTGACGCGGACGCGCCTGTGCGCATCACGGTGACGGGCTCGCCGACTGAAGTAATCCTCAGCGTCAAGAACAACGGACCAGCCATTGATGCATCGTATTTGGCCCAAATTTTCGACCCGCTCAGGCGCGGTCCCGACCACCAGATTGCGAGTCAAGAGGGCAGCCTGGGCCTTGGCCTGTTCATAGCCCAGGAGATCGTTACCGCTCATGGCGGGGACATTCATGCTGAATCGAAAAATGGAGAAACCGTATTTACGGTGCGTCTGCCGAGAGATCGGCGGGCCGAATCGAGACTTCGTGCGCCAGCCGCGGATCACGCCGATCGTTCAACTGCAGGCAAACACTGACTTCGCCACCAGCGAGTCAGTTCGCTGTTAACTGCGCGACGATAGCCGCACTTTTCTTCTCGATGTAGATCCTCAGATCGGTGGCGGATCCATTTGCCGCTCGAAATGCCGGTGCCGCGCAATCGCTTTGATGAACGCTTCGGCGCTTGCATCGTGCCCGTTCTCGACCACCAGCAGTCCCGGATCATCGCTACCGTCGGGCAATCGCGGTGAAATGCCGGCGCCTTCGAGCAACGCACCCGCGCCCTCAAGCGCGAGGATCGGCTTGCAATGCCGATATTGGAGTTTGATGAATTCCATCGCGTGGCCGCTTCTTGCAAGAGTGTCGATCGCGGGCTTCCCGCTCGGCAGTACGAGCGCGTCGAACAGCACGGCCGGCGCTGTTTCCATTGTCACCTCTACTTCAATCGGCTCGTTGGACGCTGACTGCACCGCACCGAGTCGATGACCGACGTAGTTGGCCACTGCGCCCTGCTCTGTCAGCGCGTCGTACACGGATTGCAGCGCGGCGGCATCGACGCCGTCAGCCACCAGCAAAGCGACACGGCGTGTACGAATCGAACCATCACCGGGGCGGGAAAACAATGAGAGCGCTCCCGAGCGCGTCACCTCGGGGCGCGGCGGTTTGGCCAGCACGCGCGGTAACGGTTCCGGCAAGTCGATTCCCAGACCCTGGGCAACTCTCGATGCGAGGTCATCATCGACATTCCTCAGCCCAGCGACCATTCGCGCTCGTACCGCAGGCGTTTGTACTTTCGTCAATTCGAACCGGAACGCTTCAATGATGTGGTCCTGCTCGACTGGCGTTTGGCTGTTATAGAAGAGCGTCGCCTGCGTGTAATGGTCGGCGAATTTCTCGGGCTTGCCCCGTAGCTTGTCCTCGCGTACCGGCTCGGGAAATGAGATGAACCCGAGCTTGCCGGCCTGGAACGGGCATCCCCCGCCCAGCGAGTTGGGCTCGTAGGCGACACGACCGCGCGGAATTGCTTGGCGCTGGATGCCGTCGCGCTGATTGTTGTGAACCTGAGTCACGGATGCATTGATGGGCAGTTCGTGAAAGTTCGGGCCACCGAGCCGACTTAGTTGCGTGTCGTGATAGGAAAAATTCCGTCCCTGCAAGCAGAGGATCGTTGCTGAAGTCGATGCCGGGCACGACGTGTTGCGTGCAGAAGGCGACCTGCTCGGTTTCGGCAAAGAAGTTGTCCGGGTTGCGGTTCAACACCAGCCTGCCGACGGGGCGCAGCGGCACCAGTTCCTCCGGCACGATCTTGGTCGGATCGAGCACATCGAATGTGAACTCCTCGGCTTGCTGCTCGGTAAATATCTGCAGTGCCAAGCTCGTATTCCGGATAAGCGCCGCCTTCGATCGCCTCCCATAAGTCGCGCCGATGGAAATCGGGATCAGCGCCACTGATTCTGACCGCCTCGTCCCATACAACGGAGTGCGTGCCGAGAATCGGATTCCAGTGAAATTTGACGAACACCGATTTGCCCTGCGCGTTGACGAGGCGAAACGTGTGCACGCCGAAGCCCTGCATCATCCGGTAGCTGCGCGGAATCGCGCGATCCGACATCACCCACATCAGCATGTGAGTGATTTCGGGCATCAGGCTGGCGAAGTCCCAGAAGGTGTCGTGCGCGCTCGCTGCCTGCGGCATCTGAAAATGCGGCTCCGGTTTGACCGCGTGCACCAGGTCTGGAAACTTCATCGCGTCTTGTATGAAAAACACCGGCATGTTGTTGCCGACCAGGTCCCAGTTGCCTTGATCGGTATAGAACTTGACGGCAAAGCCGCGCACGTCACGCGGCAGATCCGTCGAGCCGCGCTCACCGACGACGGTCGAGAAGCGAACAAAGACCGGTGTGCGCTTTCCCGCTTCGGTGAACGGGGCGGCCATGGTCAGATCGGTCAGCGCTTCGTAGGCACTCGAAAAATCCGTGCGCACCCGAGCCGCGCGCGTGGACGACCCGCTCCGGAATGCGCTCGTGATCGAAGTGCGTGATCTTTTCACGGAGGATGAAGTCTTCGAGCAGCGTGGGCCCGCGCAGCCCTGCCTTCAGCGAGTTCTGGTTGTCCGCGACCGCGACGCCCTGGTTGGTCGTCAGCGCCCGTCCAGCGGAGTCGACGCGTACTTTTTCGAGCGCTGCATTGTTGGGGTTTTCTCCGGCTTGGGCCGCATCACCGGTTTTGTCGTTGCTGTTCGTCTCGGTAATCGTGCTGGCGGACACATCGGTCGAAGGTGCTTCCGCACTTTGGCCTTGTGGCGGGTTCAAAGCGCCTTTGCGCCCGAATTCGGCCGCCTTGATTGCGTTGGCAGGAAAAGCGCGCCCCAACTCATCGGTATCTGCCATTTTTTTGGCCAGCCGACCGGCCGCCGCTTCAGCGCGCACGTCCGCGTTGGTGCTGTGCATCCCTCCGAGCAGCGCCGACGCTGCCCGCGACACGACGCCCTTCGAAGCGCGCGCTGGTGTGCGCGCCGAGGGGCCGCTGGCGGTTTGCTTATCGGAGCCGCCGCGGCTTGGTTTTTTTGGTTGCCTGGAGGTTGCGGGGGGTGACTTGCTGCTAGAGCGCTTCGTTGCCATCTGGGTTTCCGGTATGTGTCAAAAAAAAAGCGGCAACGCTTGCGTGCGCCGCGGCGGTCCACCTTTGGGTCTAGGCCATGCCCTTTTTCTGCATGATCTGCGCCTTGCGCTCAGCAATTTGCTCGCCTAGCCCAACCGTATCCAGCTTGGCTTTGCGAACCTTCGGAAAAATCTCACCTTCCTCTTCCTGCACGTGGTGGTCGATGTATTCGCCCAGCACTTTCACCTTCGCGTCATAGTGATCATCCGAGGGCGACGAGCCTTCGATTTGTGCGATCAAGTCTTTCGCGCTCGCATGCTCCACGTCCGCCTCGTCGATCAAATCGGGTTTGTCGATCGCGTTGCGAGCGGCCGGATAGAAAATCTCTTCTTCTGCGGTCGCGTGCGCCGTCAATTCCGCGCAAATCATCGCCGCCAGCTGCTGCTTTTCGCGGTCGCCGGCGTTACCTTTGGCGAGCCGGTCGTATTGCTTGAACATCTTTTTCACGCGCGCGTGGTCAGCGGTCAACTGAGCAATCGCCTCGTTCTTCGGGGTTTTGCCGCGCACGCTTCCGCGTGCGCCACTCCTGCTCGCGGATTTTCTGGCAGATTTCCCTGCAGACTTCCTGGTTGCTTTCTTGGTTGCCATCGTCTCTTCCTTGGAATATGTGGAAATAAAAAGCCCCGCCTAAGCGGGGCTTCGTTGGCAAAATTTGCGCCTAGTACTCGGTATCCCACCCTGCCCGTGCGGAACGCTTGGCCTTGTCCCAGCCCAAGCGCGACTTGCCTTTGACGGTCTCGTAATCGCGCGCGAGTGAGTGTTCGACTTCTTCAAAGTTGGCGCTGGTGCTGCGCGCGCGTGCATCGGCGCCCAGGCGGTAGCTGGGGGCATAGTCGTCGTACGTCATGCCGCGTTCGAAGTACGGCTCCTTTTCATAGCGACCGCGCCAGTGCGTGTCGACTACCGTCGGATCGATGCTTTCGGCCACGGCTTTTCCAGCCAGGCCGCCGGCCACCGCACCAATCGCTGCACCGACCGCCGTGCCAACGGGTCCAGCCGCTAGCGTGCCGGCCGCTGCGCCGGCAGCGACGCCGCCCGCCGCTGCACCAATGCCGGTACCGACCGGATGCGAGCCGGGTGCGCCGGAAATCGGATCGCGATTGGCATCCGGGTTCTTATCAACAGTATCTCGATTCATATTGTCTCCCTTGATATGTTAACGTACTTTGCCGCGGCGGAACAGGTTGACGATCGCGAGCAGGATGATGGCTCCGATCAGCGAGACCACTAGCGCGCCAATGCTGAATGCGTCCTGATTGATAGTGGGAACTCCCACCAGCGGACTGATCAGCCATCCGCCCAGCAATGCGCCGACGATGCCGACGACGATGTTCAGGAAGATGCCTTGCTGTGCATCGGTTTTCATAATCATGCTGGCGACCCATCCGATCAGGCCACCGATGACGATCCAAATGATGAAATTCATGTTTTTTCCCTCTCAGTACTTCGATTGATAAGAACAGCAGGAGCGGTAATGCAAGCGGTGTGCCTAGAGCGTGCGCGCATGCGTTTGGGAGTGGTCACTTGCGCGTTAAGCCTTGGGACACAATGATCATTGGCGGAGGACCCGCCGGCTTGTCGGCAGCGTTGGTGCTCGGTCGGTGTTGCCGGCAGGTCCTCGTGTGTGATGCCGGACGGCCGCGCAACTGGGCCGCCGAGCGGATGCACGGCTATCTGACGCGCGATGACATTGCGCCTTCCGAGTTTCGGGCGTTGGCACTGCAAGAGCTGGAGCGCTACGACAACGTGAAGGTATGGGACGGCGAAGTTACCGACGTGGCGCATGAGCCGAACGGTCGGTTCCGCGTGTTGCTGGATGATGATCAGTGGGACGTCACGCGCAAGCTATTGATCGCGACGGGTGTCCAGGATCAATTGCCTGACTTGCCGCGAATCGAACAGTTCTGGGGCAAGAGCGTCCATCAATGTCCCTATTGCGATGGTTGGGAGCGGCGTGGAGCCCCTATCGCCGTCTACGGCAAACGATTGCGCGGTCTGGAAATGGCGCGTGCGATGACGGCATGGACATCTGACATTGCGCTATGTACCGACGGCCCGAGCGGAATCAAGGCAATTGACCAAGAACACCTGGCTCGCAACGGGATCGAATTGATCGAGGACCGCATCGTTGATCTCGTCGGCACGAAGGGGCAACTGGACGCCGTGATCTTCCAAAGCGGGCGCAGGCTGCCTCGGCGCGCGCTCTTTTTCGATACGCCGTGTATCTCGCACACGGAGATTGCACGCAAGCTCGGATGTCAACTGACGAAGAAAGGCGGCATTCGGTGTGGACGTTACGAAGCGACGAGTGTTCCCGGTGTCTTTCGTAGCCGGCAACATCATCAAGGACGTTCAGCTGGCTATCGTCGCCGCGGCCGAAGGCACGCGCGCCGCATTCGGCATCAATCGTTCTCTGACACGCGAAGACTACGAGCGTCGCGCGACCGGCGTGCAGCAGGTCGAACATCCGCTCGGTCGATGATCCGGATGTCGCGCGGCGCCGGCCTGCCGCGCGTGGAGCCGAGTAATGATTGAAGAGCTGCTGCAACAGGTAGTTAAGGCGTTGGCGTACTACGTGGCGCTGATCGCCATCATGCGGCTCGCCGGTAAGCGTTTGGCGGGGCAGACAACTACGTTCGACTTGATTGTGCTGATCACCCTCGCAGTCGTGATCCAAAGCACCGCTTTGCAGGAAGGATGGGTCAACGCGGTGGTATTTGTCGTGACCGTCTTCGCCGTCCACCTCGGGCTCGCTGCCCTTTGCGCCCGGGTGACGTGGCTTCGCCACCTGGTCCGCGGCAAACCCAGCGTATTGGTCCGCGACGGTCGCATCATCGAAAAAGCTCTGAAGCGCGAAGCTATCAGCCGCGAAGAACTGCAGGCGGGCTTGCGCAAGCTCGGCTATGACTCGCCGGAGGCTGTGAAGTTGGCGGTGCTGGAAGAGACCGGACACATATCGGCCGTCGGCATCGATGATGCCAACGGGCCAGCCACGATCACAGCGCAGCCGGCGCAGCGATAACGTCGTTCACTTCTTCTTCGGGTATCGCGTGTTGATAGAAGAACTCCAGCATCGCCAGCGTCGCGTCGGGTCCACTGTCATCGGCAAACGAACCGGCCGCGTTGCCGCCGGACCATGCATGACCCGCACCGTGTAGTTCCCACTTTTCGATCACGCTGACCGTGTTCACGGTCGTATATCGAGTCCGGCGGTATGCCCGGTGGCCGTCGGTAGCAACGATCT
Organism: uncultured beta proteobacterium; assembly: GCA_963829995.1. Lineage (GTDB taxonomy): Bacteria > Pseudomonadota > Gammaproteobacteria > Burkholderiales > Burkholderiaceae_F > JACCZX01. The sequence continues at coordinate 152,400 of CAWHKW010000025.1, forward strand.
GCTGTGTATCCGTCTTCAGTGGGGCATTCGGATTGATCAGCAGGCAGGTTTCGACTGCGTTTTGAACCAGTCGGGCTGCGTTGGCCGGGTTGACCGTCTTGTCGGCATCACCGTGCATCACGATCACCGGCACCATGCGCTGATTGATAGCGGCTGTGACGGCACGCGGCTCGAGCGCCGACTGGCCCGTCTTCATCAACATCAACGCAGATGCGACGTCGTGTGCAACTCCGACCGGCAAGCCGGAATGAATGCCCACAGCGGCAAACAGCTCCGGATACTCCTGACCCATGATCGCCGCCATCGCACCGCCCGCCGACAGACCTGCGATGTACACACGTCGTGCATCGACCTGATATTCGCCGATCACCTGCTTCACGATTCCGGCGATCAGTGCGGGCTCGCCGCGTCCGGCCTGCTGATCGATGGGCCGAAACCAATTCCAGCAGCGGTGCGAATTAGCGCGTTGAATCTGCTCAGGATAGACAACCAGGCAGCGTTTGCTCTCGGCCCAGCGGTTCGCGCGGGTACCCGTTGCGAAATCACTCGGGTCCTGCGTACAGCCGTGCAACATCACGACGAGAGGCAGCGGCGTCCCGCTGTAGACCGAAGGCACATACAGCTTGTAGTTGCGCGATCCGGCCGGGCCGGAATAGGTTTGATTCAGAAACTGGCCGGACTCGCTGGGTAACGTCGGGCGTGCAGGTGGCTCAAGGGGCTCGCGCGAGTCAGGCGCCGGAAGCGGATCGAGAACCTCGACGGCCAATTCCGTTGCGTCCCGCGCGGTGGGAAAGTCGGGCGCATCCGTGGCCGCGCCAGCCCGATCCGGCCGAAACAATCCCTGAATAAATCGCGTCGCGGCCGCCGGCCCGCGGGTGCGGACCAACTGCGTTGCATGACGCATGGCTTCCAGAAAAGGCTTATCTACTTTCAAACTTCCTCCGTGCTACTTGATACGAGATGCGAGCGCGCGTTTGACACCCGCGCTGGCGTGAAGCGTGCCCAACACGACGATCGATTCAATGGTCTTCAAGGCCAGCGCGGGTGTGACGTCCTCGGCAATGCTGGCCAGGCCTAAAACCTGGATCTGCAGCTGCTCCCCGCGCGCACGGGCGTCTTCAAGATGCTTGCGCGAGTAGTGATGAATTCCGAGCACCAGGCTGCGCCGACTTACCGTCTGGCGCAGCGTGTCTGCATGCGAAGCAATCTGATTGCGGATCGCGGTCCGGATCAGATCGGTGCGGTTCGAATAAAAACCCTCGCGCACCAACAGGTCAATGTGGCCGAGGTCGACATAGCCGACGTTGATCGTGATTTTTTCGGATTCGGATTGCTTGGCCTGTTCACCCGCCATATCGGACCATCCATAAACCATCTGTGTGGATGGCTAAGTTTACATCATAAGGACGTATTGACGGTCGGGTAGTCAAGCGGTGTGCTGTGCTTAGCGCAGATCGTGCCTGCCCCTACAATGCTCAGCTCGATCTCGGTGGTGCGCGGCGCCCACCGGATTTTCCCGATATGACTCGCACAAAAATCATCGACGAAGAACTGAATGCCGTCGCGACGCATTTGCGGGGGCGTCGGGAGGCCATATTGGAGGCGTGGCGCGCCTCTGCCGACGCCGACCCGCAGTTGACCACGGCCAATGCGCTGCCACGTTCGCAATTTAACGATCACATCCCGGACGTGCTCGATCTGCTCGAGCGAAAGCTCAAGGCGTGGCCGCAGGAGCCGCAGCGTCTTGATGAAGAGCGGAAACGCGATGCTGCGGCACATGGCCTGCAGCGCTGGCATCAGGGCTATCGTCTGCGCGAAGTCACTCGCGAGTGGGGTCACCTGCACCTGGCGCTGCTTGATGAGATCGAGCAGTTTGCAAGCGCCCGCCCGCACAGCTCGATGGAAGCGATGGCGATTGCTCGGCGCGTGCTGGGTGAGTTGTGCGTGTCGAGCGTTAGCGAGAGTGTGTCCGAGTACTTTCAGTTGGAGCAGCTCGAAGCGGAAGGCCATGTGCGCGATCTCGCGCGGGCGCTGAATGAAGAGCGCAAGTTGCAGCGCGACCGCTCCGAACTCTGGCGGCAGGCTGCGCACGATCTGCGCGGTCACGTCGGCGCGGTCGTAAACGCCACCACCGGTCTCAGTTCGAGTGCTGCCGCGCCGCCGGTGCGCGAAAAATTTCTCGTATTGCTGCAGCGGAGCACATCGTCCCTGCACATGATGCTGGACAACGTGATGAATCTGGCGCGCTTGCAGGCTGGCCAGGAGCATCTTGAAATCAAGCAATTCGACGCGGCGCGCTTGTTGCGGGAGCTGTGCGAGGAAATGCACACGCAAGCCGAAGAGCGCGATCTTTATCTCGAAGCCGACGGTCCCGCTGCGCTGATTGTCGAGGGTGACGCCGTCAAAGTTCGCCGCATCGCCCAGAATCTGCTGATCAACGCGCTGAAGTACACGCGCGCTGGCGGCGTTACGGTCGAGTGGGGCAGTAGCAAAGAGAATGACTCCGACCGCTGGATGTTCTCGGTCCGCGATACCGGGCCGGGCTTTCACGCCGGTCCGGGCGCTCCGCTGCTCAGCGCGCTGAAGGCGGCGACGCTCGCATCGCACGATATCGATCGGAAGGCCGGCGTTGATCCTGAGCCGGCCGACGCCACTACCTCGCCACTGGATTCGGATGAGCGTGCAGTCAGTCAACAGCGCGGCGAGGGCGTCGGATTGTCAATAGTCAAGCGTCTGGGCGATCTGTTGAACGCAACCATCGAGCTCGAGTCCAGCGCAGAGGTAGGCACGATCTTCCGCGTGATATTGCCGCGCCGCTATCAGCCCGAACCTGCTGCATGAATCGCTTTCAAGTGCTGGGTGCGCTGCTGGTCGGCTGCATCGCATGTCCTTCGGCGGCGCACGACACCTGGTTGCAACCGCGTCGCCTCGCCGTGCTGCCCGGCACAATTGCGCAGCTCGATCTGGCCAGCGGCGATAAATTTGCGACCTTCGATACGGCGATCAAGTCGGATCGAGTCGCTAGCGCGCGCGCGCGCTTGAACGGCAAAACGTTCGATATTCGTCCGGGCGCGCCGGAGAAAAAGTCGCTTGAGTTGCGCGTCCCGTTGTCTGATCCGGGCGTCGCCACGTTATGGTTGTCTCTGGCGCCGCAATCGATCGAACTCAATCGGAAACAGGTTCAGCACTATCTGGACGAGATCGACGCACCGGCACTGCTGACGCAGGCGTGGTACTCGGGCAAGGGGGCAAAGCCGTGGCGCGAGATCTACAGCAAGCACGCAAAGACCTTCGTCCGTGTCGGCCGGCCCAAGGATGATCGTTCATGGAGTGAGCCGGTCGGAATGGCGCTCGAGATCGTTCCGGAAAAGGATCCGACGACGTTGCGAGCCGGCGACGACTTTCCAGTGCGCGTGTTCCGAAACGGAGCGCCGCTGGCTGACTTCTCACTCGGCATCATGCGAGAAGGAAAAACCAATAGCTCTTTCAAGAAAACCGACGCAGCCGGGCGCGCCGTTTTCAGGCTGCCGCGCGCCGGCAAGTGGCTGCTGCGCGGGACCGAGCTGCGCTCCTCGCAAAAGCCGGCAGTCGATTGGGAGAGCGATTTCACCACGATGTTGTTCGCGGTGCAGTGATGCAAGGGGTTACGTTCAGCGCTCGCGCCGCGTACATCACCGTTGCGTTCGTTTCGTTCGGGCTGATCGGTGTCGCGCTTGTGCTCCAGCATGCGGTAGGGCTTGACCCATGCCCGCTGTGCATTTTTCAACGCATGGCGTACTTCGCCCTGGCACTGTTCGCGTTGATCGCTGCTTCGCTTATCCCGCGAAGGGCGAGCCGCTGGTTCGGCGTGCTGGCGCTGGCTTCAGCGCTGACGGGTGTCGGCATCGCAGGCCGTCACGTATGGCTGCAGATGAATCCGCAGGGCCTGTCGTGCGGCCCGGGGTTGGCAGCGATGCTTGAGAACTTTCCGCTGACCGACGTGCTGCCGAAAGTATTTCGGGGCAGCGGGGACTGCTCCGAGGCCGCGTGGACTTTGCTCGGACTCACGATTGCAGACTGGTCGTTACTTTGGTTCGTGATCCTGTCAGTCGCGACGATCTTTATCGTGTTCGCGCGGCGATTTCGCCCTCTTATCGGGCATTAAGCGCATTTACATCTAGCAACAATCCTCGCAGTTCGGAAAGAGACAGCAGTAGGCACCCACGCCTACGCTGCCGTTAACCGTGAAGCGTCAACGGACGCTATCGATAAAAACCGAACTGGAGCGAGAAATGAAAAGTGTTCTACGCAAGGTAAGTGATTTTCGCCTGATCACGCTCGCAGTCGCGAGCGCGTTGGCGATTGCGGCAGCGAACGCGGATGCACGGACCGGTGGCAGTCAAGTCAAGGCTCAGAAGAGTGGGACCACCAGCGTGCAGCGCAGTCGCGGTGCCGACGGCGCGGTCGATGCGACGCGGACCAATCGCAAAGGCGGAGTGACGACGGTTGATCGCTACAAGGATGGCAGCGGCACCACCGACGCCACGATTACCGGTGCACGGGGTGGCGTGACAAACGTAGACCGTACACGCGGAGCCGATGGCTTGGTCGACAAGTCAGTGACCGGACCGCGCGGTGGTGTCACGACAACCGACCGTACGCGCGGCAGCGATGGCCTGGTCGACAAGACGATGACCGGTCCCAAGGGCGGAGTAACGACCGTCGATCGCGCGCGTGGCGCGGACGGCGCGATCGACAAGACTGTCGTCGGTCCGAACGGCGGCATCACAACGGTCGACCGCACGCGCGGTGCCGACGGCGCGATCGACAAGACGATTACCGGTCCGAACGGGGCAAACGTCCACGGTCGACCGCACGCGCGGCACCGACGGAATAGTCGATGCCACGGTGACCGGACCGAAAGGAAATACCAGCACGATTGATCGCAGTCGCGGCGCTGACGGTGCGGTGGACAGCACGCGCATACGCGCCAACGGCAATACGACAACGGTCGATCGCACCCGCGGCGCCGATGGATTGACCGATAAAACCGTGGTGGGCCCACAAGGTGGAGTCAGCACGGTCGATCGCACGCGCGGTGCGGACGGCGCAGTCGACTCGGTGACCACCGGACCACGTGGCGGCACGACGACGGTCGAGCGCACCGTCAACGCTGACGGTACTGTCAATCGCACGGTCACCAAGACAGCTCCGCCTAAATAGTTTCTCCCCGTAGCAAGATTGAGCGCGAGTAGTCGCGCTCTTTTTTTTGTTTTTCCGCCTTCTAGGGTCCGTTTACGCCAAGAACGTGAGATGCGTTGGGTCGCAATGCGGATGGATGCGCGAAGGGCGGCGCTGCCGAATGGTGGTTCCATTCGCAAGCCGCTCGCCAAAGCAGACGCCGCATTTCGGCCCAACCCGGAGGGAAAGACGGATTGCGGGCGCATTGCGTCGTTGCCGCTTCGCTTATTGGTATGCACCAACGGCGCTCGCGGCGCCTAGCACTGCACCCGCACTCCGTCTTTCGCACTCACGTTCTTGGCGTAAACAGACCCTAAACTTCCCCGATGCACATCTGTGTCATCGGCGGCGGCGTGATCGGCCTGACATCCGCTTATTTCCTGCAAAGCGAAGGCCACAGCGTCACCGTTGTCGAGCGCGAGGCCGCGGCCGGGACAGGCGCGAGTGCCGCCAATGGGGCGCAGTTGTCGTACGCGTTCGTCGCGCCGCTGGCCGATGCTTCGGTGCCGCCACGCTTGCCCGCTCTGTTTCTGACGCGCGACTCGCCGTTGAAGCTGCACTTCCGTTTCGATCCGGTTCAATGGCGCTGGGCGTTCGAGTTTTTGCGTCACGCGAATACCAAGGATGCGCGTCGGACGACGGCCGGGCTTCTGAGATTGGCCGAGCTGTCGCGCGAATTCATCGAGCCGCTGATCGAAGGCGAGGGAATCGACTGCCACTTCACACGCGGCGGCAAGCTCGTCGTGTACCCGGACACTCGCTCACTCGCTTCCGCACATGCGCAGGTGCTGTATCAGGCGGGTCTGGGTAGCAAGCAGACCGTATTGACGCGAGCGCAGTGCGTCGAGCAAGAGCCTGCTCTCGAGGCCTATGCGCAGCGCATCGCCGGTGGCGTGTGGACTCCCAGCGACGCCGCCGCAGACTGCGGTGAGTTCTGCGCGCAGCTCGCGCAGCGCATCGTGCAACGCGGCGGCGACCTGCAAACGCATCGAACTGCGACGCGGTTCGACACCGACGGATCAGGCGTGCGTGCGTTGCTGACCGAGCAGGGCCCGCTGCGCGCCGACGCGTATCTGCTGGCGGCCGGAGTCGGCGCGCCCGCGCTCGCGCTGACCGCCGGAATCCACTTGCCGATCTATCCGCTCAAGGGCTATTCAATCACCGTGCGACCTGCATCGGAAGCAGTGCGTTTACGAACTTCGATCACCGACGCCCGGCGCAAAGTGGTGTTCGCCCCGATCGGCGACCGCGTGCGCGTGGCTGGCTTCGTCGAGATTGGCGCGCAAGGCAACGAAATTCCTCCAGCGCGCACCAGCGCGTTGCTCGATGCCGCGCGTGAAGTGCTCGGCTATGAGGTGATCGATGGCGATATCCGTCCGTGGGCCGGCCAGCGGCCGGCGACGCCCAGCGGGCGCCCGATCATCGGCCGCACTCCCGTTGAGCATCTGTATTTGAACGTCGGCCACGGTGCGCTGGGCTGGACGTTGGCGGCGGGCAGCGCTCGGCTGATCTGCGATGCAATCGCCGGCCGAACTCCTACAATCGACGTCAAGCCCTACACCTATCAATAGCCATGCATCACGAATCGCACATCCTGCATCGCCAGTTGCGTGGCAACTACCCGGTCGCCGTGACCGCCCAGGGTTGCTGGATCACCGATAGCGCGGGCAACAAGTATCTGGACGCCTCCGGCGGCGCTGCGGTGTCATGCCTCGGTCATGGCCATCCTGCCGTGCTGGCTGCGATGCACGCCCAGATCGATCGCATCGCGTACGCGCATACGAGTTTTTTTTCGACTGAAGTCGCGGAGCAGTTGGCGGACACGCTGATCGCATCGGCTCCCAGCGGCACCTCGCACGTTTATCTGGTGTCCGGCGGCTCGGAAGCGATGGAAGCCGCGCTGAAACTCGCGCGCCAGTATTTCGTGGAGAAAGGTGAGCCGCAGCGGGCGCGCTTTATCGCGCGCCGCAACAGTTATCACGGCAATACGCTCGGCGCGCTGGCGGTGGGCGGCAACCAATGGCGCCGGCGACAATTCGCGCCGTTGCTGATCGACGTTGAGCATGTAGCCCCGACTTACGCGTATCGCGACCAGCGCGACGGCGAATCGGCCGAGCAGTACGGTGAGCGGTTGGCGCAAGAGCTTGCAGCTACGGTCGCGCGCATCGGTGGCGAAAATGTCATCGCTTTCGTCGCGGAAACCATCGGCGGAGCCACCAGCGGTGCACTGACACCACCGCCGGGATACTTCAAGCGCGTGCGCGAAATCTGCGACCGGCACGGCATGCTGCTGATCCTCGACGAAGTGATGTGCGGCATGGGCCGCACGGGTACCTTGCACGCGTGTCAGCAGGAAGGAATCACGCCCGACCTGATGGCGATCGCGAAGGGTCTGGGAGGCGGCTATCAGCCGGTGGGTGCCGTGTTGATAAGCGCCAAAGTGGTCGATGCGATTGGCGCGGGTTCGGGTTTCTTCCAGCACGGTCACACTTACCTGGGCCACCCAATCGCGTGCGCGGCGGCGCTGGCGGTACAACAGACTCTCGCGCGCGACAAACTGGTCGAGCGCTGCGCGCAACAGGGCGCGCAATTGGGGGTGAGACTTAGCGAAGCGTTTCGCGAACATCCGCACGTTGGTGACGTGCGTGGGCGCGGACTGTTCCAGGCGATCGAACTGGTGGCCGATCGACCGACCAAGCAGCCGTTCGACCCGGCGCTGAAGTTGCACGCAAAAGTAAAGAAGGCCGCGATGGAAGCGGGTCTCATGTGCTACCCGATGGGAGGCACGATCGACGGCGCGCAGGGTGATCACGTGCTGCTCGCACCACCGTTCATCATCACCGACGATGAGCTTGATTTATTGATCCAGCGCCTGGTCCACGCTGTGGACGCAGCGGTGCGGTCGGTAAGCGACGATCGTGCGAAACCATCAAAAGCATGAAACTGCGTAATGGCGCTCGCTCTGTCGAGCGAACTCGATAGGGGTTTGTCATGCCATCGACTTGCCCACCGCTCGGCTCACCGGTCTTGCGCCACGCTGCCGTGGCGCGTAACGTGGCTGCTCCTTTGAGGGGAATACTAGGAGACAGTCAATGAAGTTCAGAATTTCAATGTGCGCAACGGCATTTGCCGCTGTGTTCGTAACCACCGCGACGCTGCCGAGCATCGCCACAGCGCAGCAGCGCTTTATCACCCTCGGTACCGGCGGCGTCACCGGTGTTTATTACCCGGCGGGCGGTGCCATTTGCCGGCTCGTCAATCGTGATCGTGCCAAGCACAACTTGCGCTGCTCGGTCGAATCGACCGGCGGTTCGGTCGCCAACGTCAATCTGCTGCGAACCGGCGAGATCGAGTTCGGCGTCTCGCAGTCCGACGTTCAGTTTTTCGCGACCAAGGGTGAAGGCCCGCTGAAGAAGGACGGCGCGTTCTCGGATATCCGCGCAGTGTTCGCGTTGCATCCGGAGCCGTTCACCGTCGTCGCGCGCAAGGAAGCGAATGTCAACAACTTCCAGGACTTCAAAGGCAAGCGCTTCAATGTCGGCAATCCCGGCTCGGGTACCCGCTCGTCGATGGAAGAGCTGTTAGGCGCGATGGGCTGGAAGCTCGGCGACTTTGCGCTTGCCTCCGAGCTGCGTCCGGACGAGCACGGACCCGCGCTGTGCGACGGCAAGATCGACGGCTTCTTTTACGGCGTCGGTCATCCGTCCGCGAACATTCAGGATCCGACCACCATCTGCGGTGCGAAGCTGGTGTCATTGACCGGCCCCGCCGTCGACAAGCTGGTCAAGGAGCGGCCGTACTACGCGGTGGCAACGATCCCAGGCGGCATGTATCCGAACAATCCGCAGCCAACGACCACGTTCGGTGTTCAGGCGACGGTCGTGACGTCCGCCAAGGTACCTGCTGATGTGGTGTACGCGGTGACGCGCGCGGTGTTCGAGAACCTCGACGAGTTCAAGAAGCTGCACCCGGCGCTGGCCAATCTGAAGCCGGAAGACATGGTGAAGAACGGCCTGTCGGCTCCGCTGCATGAAGGTGCAGCGAAGTACTACAAAGAAAAGGGCTGGATCAAATAAGCGAGCGACGCAGCAAGGGTTGATGGCGTAACGTAGCGGGCGGCTTCGGCTGCCCGCTTTCGTTTTGGGGGGAACACGTGGACAAGAAGGATCTCGAGGACGTCGCACCGACAGCCGAGATGCAGCTCGGCGAAGACAAGATCAGGCAACTGGTCGTTGATGCCGATCTCGGCGGCCGCTCGAACGTTGGCGTTCACGGCAAGTTGATGTTCGCCGTCGGGCTGGCGTGGGTCGTGTTCCAGCTCTGGTACGCCTCGCCGCTGCCGTTCGTGTTCGGTTTTTGGGTCTTCAACGACACCGAAGCGCGCTCGATCCACCTGGCGACGGCGCTGTTGCTCGCCTTCATCGCGTTTCCCGCCAGCAAGCGTTCGCCGCGAGATTACGTTCCGGTGCTTGACTGGGTCCTTGCATTCGCCGGCGCTTTTGCCGGCGCGTACCTGTACCTGTTCTATAACGAACTGGCGACTCGGCCGAATGCGCCGACCACGTTCGATGTGGTCGTCGGCGTTTCCGGGATCCTGCTGCTGCTGGAAGCTACGCGGCGCGCGGTCGGTTTGCCGATGACAATCCTCGCGATGGTATTTCTCGCCTACGTGCTCGGCGGTGCGTACCTGCCCGACGTGATCGCACACAAAGGCGCGTCGATCCCCCGCACGATCTCGCACATGTGGCTGCTGACGGAGGGCGTGTATGGCATTGCGCTCGGCGTGTCGGTGTCGTTCATCTTCGTGTTCGTGCTGTTCGGCACGCTGCTCGATAGAGCCGGTGGCGGCAACTACATGATGCAGGTGAGCCTGGCACTGCTCGGGCACTTGCGCGGCGGCCCGGCCAAAGTGGCGGTCGTGTCGTCGGGGTTGAACGGACTGATCTCGGGATCATCGGTCAGTAACGTCGTCTCGGGCGGCATCTTCACGATTCCGCTGATGAAGAAGGCCGGGTACGGCGGGGTCAAGGCTGCTGCAATCGAAACGGCGTCGTCGGTCAACGGCCAGATCATGCCGCCGGTGATGGGTGCCGCGGCGTTCCTGATGGTCGAGTATGTCGGCATTCCGTACTCGGACATCATCCGGCACGCCTTCATCCCGGCGGTGATCAGCTACATCGCGCTTGTTCTACATCGTGCACCTGGAAGCGCTGCGGCTGGGAATGGAGCCGGTCGCACGCGTGCGTGACCGCAGCGCAAGCGCCGCTTTACTTTCCTGGGGGCTGGGGATCGCCGGCATATTCGTTGTGTGCGGAGCGATCTACTACATCGCTATCGGCACGCAGTCATTTCTCGGCGCAGCGGCGCCATGGATTCTGGCGGCGTTGTTGATGGCGGGCTTTGTCTACAGCGTGTGGGTTGCGGCGCGCGAGCCTGATCTGCCGGTCGATATTGATGTCGACAACCCCGTTTTGCCGCCGACATGGCCGACGGTCAAGGCCGGGCTGCACTTCCTGATTCCGATCGGGGTGCTGCTCTGGTGTCTGATGGTCGAGGAGTTGTCGCCGGGGCTGTCGGCGTTCTACGCGATCGTCGCGCAGATTCTCCTGATGGCGCTGCAGCGGCCGTTGATCGCGCTGTTCCGCGGCAAGCGCGACTTCGGCGCGCAGGCCCAGCGCGGACTGATCGAGATCGTCGACGGCTGCAACGACGGGGCGCGCAACATGATCGGCATCGCGGTCGCCACCGGCTGCGCAGGCATCATCGTCGGCGCGATCACGTTGACCGGGCTCGGATTGCGGATGACCGACTTCGTCGAGTTCGTTTCCGGCGGCAACGTGTTGGTGATGCTGCTGTTTACCGCGTTCGTTTGCCTGGTGCTCGGCATGGGCGTGCCGACGACTGCGAACTACATTCTGGTAGCGACGCTGATGGCGCCGGTGATCGTCGAACTCGGCGCGCAATCGGGGCTGGTGATTTCGCTGATCGCGGTTCACCTGTTTGTCTTCTACTACGGGATCATGGGCGACATCACTCCGCCGGTGGGTCTGGCGAGCTTTGCTGCCGCGGCGATTGCGAAAGAAGATCCGATTCAGGTCGGTATCCAGGGATCCGTGTATGCGGTCCGTACCGTCGTGCTCCCGTTCATCTGGATCTTCAATCCTGCGCTGCTGCTGATCGACGTGCGTGGCTGGGGTGAAGCGCTGCTGATCGCGGTCGCCGCGACCGCCGCATCGCTGGTATTCGCAGCGGCGACCCTCGGCTGGTTCCGCACGAAATGCCGCTGGTGGGAGATCGTGTTGCTGCTGATCGCAACCTTTGTACTGTTCCGGCCTGACTGGTTCGCGGACCGCATCGCGCCCGAGTACAGCGAGGTGCCGGCGTCGCGCTTTTACGAGGTTGCGAATCAGCTTGACCCGGGCGAGCGGTTGGTGTTTCTGATCAAGGGAACCTCGCTGGAAGGCGACGACGTCAGCAAGACCGTCGCGGTGCAGTTGCGCGCAAAGGGGACCGCCGGCAACCCGGCGGCCGATGCGCGCCAACGCCTCGCTGAAGCCGGGCTGACGGTGAGCGGCCTAGGTGAGCAACTGCAGGTGAGCTCGGTCAAGTTCGGCAGTCGCGCGGCGAAAGCCCGTGTCGAGCAGGGTTACGACATCGTTGGGGTCAAGGTGCGAAATGATCGCATCAGCGCACACTGGTTCTACATCCCCGGTGTGGCGATTGCCCTGCTGGTGTGGTTGATGCAAGGCGGGCGCATGCGTAAATCGGGGTCGGGTCCCGATTTGCTCGAGCGCGGCGCGCGCGCAGCCTGAAGCGCGTCTCAGACTCGAACGCGGTCGATGGCCGCAGCCGAGGAGCCACACGGCATGACCCGCCGCGCTACGATGCAATGATGTTGAAGATCGATATCGCGCAAGTCGAAACGGCTGCGAAGGAACTGTACGTCCGGGCGTTGAAGCAGTTGCCGCCCGACATCAAGGCGGGATTTGCGCGGCTGGTCGGCGACTGAAACCGAGTCAACCGCACAACGCGTGCTGGGCACGATGGTGTCGAATATCGCGGTCGCCGAGCGCACCGATAACCTGCTGTGCCAGGACACCGGCATTCCGATCTACAACGTCACGATCGGGCGCGGAGTCGCGGTCGACGGTGCGCAACTGAAGCAGGCGATCAGGCGCGGCTGCGAGCGCGCGACGCGCGAGCTCCCGTTTCGCTCGTCGATCGTGCATCCGATCACGCGCGTCAATGAGCAGACGTCGTGCGGTCCTGGCGTCCCCGTGATCCATTTCGACTTCGACTCAAGCGACGTGTTGTCGATCGAGATGATTCCAAAGGGCTCCGGCTCGGAGAACAACTCGTTCCTGAAGATGGCGATTCCAGCCGACGGTGTGGATGCGATCAAGACTTTCGTGATCGACTGCGTGCTGAACGCCGGCGGCAAAACGTGCCCGCCGACGATTGTTGGTGTGGGCATCGGTGGCACGGCGGATCTGTGCGTGCACCTTGCCAAGCGTGCCGCCGTGCGAGCCGCTGGGCTCCGTGTGCAGCGATCCCGAGGGAGCGAAGCTCGAAACGGCACTGAGCGGCGCGGTGAATTCGCTCGGCGTTGGGCCGCAGGGCCTCGGGGGCGACAGCACGGCCTTTGCCGTGCACGTCGAGCTCGCTGCGACGCACATCACGATGAATCCGGTAGCGGTGAACATGCAGTGTCATTCCGCCCGGCGCGCGCGCGCCACCTTCAGTGCGCGCGGCGTCGAGTACGGTTTTTAGCAATGGCGCATTACGACCTTGCTACGCCAATCACCGAGCAGCAGGCGCGCGCGCTGCGGGTCAATGACACCGTCACGTTGCAGAAGACGTTGTTCGGTCTGCGCGACGCCACCTTGATCCATCTGTTCGATCGCGGTCGCACGACGCGTTTCGACTTGCGTGGGCACGCAACAATCCATACCGCGCCAAACGTCAAGCAGGTGCCGCGCTCGAACGAAAATCCCGCCGGTTATGCGCCGCTATGCGTCGGCACGACAACGTCGGCACGGATGGAGCGCTTCACGCGCGATCTGATGTCGGCGTACGGCGTGCGCATCATCATCGGCAAGGGCGGCATGGGCGATCAAACACTTGCAGCGTTCACCGAACTGGGCGGCGCCTATCTGGCGATTGTCGGCGGCGCTGCAGCGCTCGAGACCACGTGGATCGAACGCATCGAAGATGTCGACCTTGACGATCTGAATCCCGAATCGCTTTGGCGCTTTGCGATCCGCGACTTCGGACCGTTGCTGGTTGCAATGGATAGCCACGGGGCGAGCCTGTACGACACGGTGGCGAACGATGCGCAAGCGCGGCGTGCGGACGTACTGATATCGCTGGGCGTAAAGGCCTGAGAAGATTGCCGCCCAGCCGTAGCGTGCGCAGGTTGCAAACCGACATCCTGATCCTCGGATCTGGCGGCGCGGGTTTGTTCGCCGCCTTGCATGCAAAGCAGACTGCGCCCGAGTTGTCAGTCACGGTCGCCGTGAAAGGCTTGCTTGGAAAGTGCGGGTGCACGCGCATGGTTCAGGGCGGCTACAACGTCGCTCTGGCCGCCGACGACTCGGTCGAACGTCATTTCATGGATACGATCGAAGGTGGCGCGTGGCTCTCCGATCAGGACCTGGCGTGGACGTTAGTGTCGACCGCGCTCGAGCGTGTGCGCGAGCTCGAGAACGAGCTCGGCTGCCTGTTCGATCGCAATGCCGACGGCACAATTCATCAGAAGGCGTTTGCTGGGCAGACCTTTGATCGCACCGTTCACAAGGGGGACTTGACCGGCATCGAGATCATCAACCGGCTCGCCGAACAGGTCTGGGCGCGCGACATCGAGCGGCTCGAAGAGCATCGCGCGATCGCGCTGATCAAGACGCCGAGCAACGATGCAATCGCCGGCGTACTGCATATCGACATGCGCACCGGCGAGTACGTGTTCGTGCAGGCGCGTGCGGTGTTGCTCGCAACCGGCGGCGGGCCGACGATGTACAAATATCACACGCCGTCGGGCGACAAGAGCTGCGATGGATTGGCAATGGCGCTGCGCGCCGGCCTGACGTTGCGCGACATGGAAATGGTGCAATTTCATCCGACGGGACTGCTTGCCGGCAGTGACACGCGCATGACCGGTACCGTGTTGGAGGAAGGTTTGCGCGGCGCCGGCGGCTATCTGCTGAACAGTGCGCGTGAGCGTTTCATGCAGCAGCACGACGCGCGCGCCGAACGGGCGACGCGCGACATTGTGTCGCGCGCAATCTTTGCCGAAATGCGGGCCGGCAACACGACGCCGAACGGCGGTGTCTATCTGGCAATGAATCATTTGGGTGCCGAGCACGTGCGTGAGGCGTTCAAGGGCATGGTCGAGCGCTGCGCCGATTGCGGCTTCGATCTGGCCGGCGGCATGGTCGAAGTCGTACCAACGGCCCATTACATGATGGGAGGCGTACTTTTCAACGGCGATTGCAGCACGTCGCTGCCGGGCTTGTTCGCAGCCGGCGAAGATACCGGCGGTGTGCATGGCGCCAATCGCCTCGGCGGTAACGGCGTTGCAAATTCGACCGTGTTCGGTGGGATCGCCGGCGATACGATGGCAGCGTGGGTGCGTGGCGAAGGCGCGTGGCGCGCGCCGGATGAAGCAGCGCTGCAGGAAGCAATGGGCTTCGCTGAGCAGCCTTTTAGCCGCAGGCCCGGCAACGTCGAAGAAATCCGTGAAGCCCTGCTCGAATGCATGTGGGAAGACGTCGGCATCGTGCGTAACGCTGAGGGATTGTCGCGCGCAGCCCGGCAGCTTGCCGGACTCGACGATCAACTCAAAGTAACCGGAATGGCGAGCGACGATCGTGCCTTTAACCTGACGTGGCACGATTGGCTTAACTTGTCCAACCTCGTTCTCGTCAGTCAGGCGATCCGCAGCGCCGCTGCGATGCGTTGCGAATCGCGCGGTGCTCACTTTCGAGAGGATTTTCCGGACCGGCGGCCGCTAGCCGAGTCTTCGTTTGTCACGGTGCGTTTGAAGGAAGGTGCTACGAGCCAATTCGAGCTCGAAGAACAGCCGGTCAAGTTTTCGAGAATCCGGCCGGGCGAGTCATTGCTGACATGATGATCCTGATTAGCGAGTTCATGAACGACGACGCGGTTGCACGGCTGCGCGCCGACTTCGAGGTTCACTATGACGCGACGCTGGTCGACGACACGCAACGGCTGTATGCAGCCATCAAAACGGCCGATGCGCTGATCGTGCGCAATCGGACACAGGTCGACGCAGCGCTGATCGCGAACGCGCCGAGGCTGCGCATCGTGGGCCGGCTCGGCGTAGGCCTCGACAACATCGATACGTCGGCGTGCGCCGCACGCGCGATCGAAGTCATACCGGCCACCGGCGCCAACGCCGTGTCGGTGGCCGAATACGTCCTTGCCACGGCGATGCTGTTGCTGCGCGGCGCCTACATGTCGTCGGCCGAAGTCGCCGCCGGACACTGGCCGCGGACAAAGCTGTCGCAAGGCCGCGAGATTTGCGGCAAGACGCTCGGATTGGTCGGCTTCGGGTCGATCGGCCGCGTCACTGCGCGGCGAGCACACGATCTCGGCATGCGTGTGATCGCGCACGACGCGCTGCTTGCAGAACACGACATCGGATGGCGCGAGCATGACGTCGAGCGCAAAACTCTGGCGCAGGTTCTGGCCGATGCAGATGTCATCTCACTGCATGTACCGCTCGACGCGCAGACGCGCGGCCTGATCAGCGCGGCAGGCATCGCATCGATGAAGCGCGGCGCGGTCATCATCAATACTTCGCGCGGCGGAATCGTCGACGAAGCCGCATTGGCACGCGCGCTGCGCGAAGGATCGCTGGCCGGTGCGGCGCTTGACGTGTTCGAGCACGAGCCGTTGGCCGCGGACTCTGCTTTGGCGAATGCACCCAATCTGATTCTGACGCCGCATATTGCCGGCGTCACGCAGGAGTCAAACGTGCGGGTCGGCGCATTGATCGCAGAGCGTGTCGCAGCGTCATTGCATGCTTTGCGACCTCGATGACGGTCGTCTCACTGCAACGCCTGCAAACTCTCGCCGAGCAAGGCCTCGCGAATGCCGGCGCTAATCACGCGATGGCGACGACGACCGCGCGTGCGTTGGTGGCGGCCGACGCGCAGGGACTGGCTTCGCACGGCGTTGCGCGCGTTGCGCAGTACGCGGTGCATCTGAAGAACGGCCGTGCAAATGGCGCGGCCAGCGTGCGCATCCTGCGCGAGAAACCATCCGCATGCCTGATCGATGCGGCCAATGGGTTGGCGTTTCCCGCGTGCTCGATGGCAGTGGACGAGGCGATCACCCGTGCCCGCTCGACGGGCATCGGCTTGGCGGCGGTGACGAACAGTCACCACTTCGGCGTAGCGGCGTATCACGTGTCGAAGGTCGCCGAACACGGGATGATCGGTCTTGCGTTCGGCAATTCGCCGGCGGCGATGCCGGCGTGGGGCGGCAAGCGCGCGCTGTTCGGCACCAATCCGATCGCAGCGATTTTTCCGCGCAAGAGTGCGGCACCGCTGTGCATCGATCTGTCGCTATCGGAAGTCGCTCGCGGCAAGGTGATGATCGCGGCACAACAAGGTAAACCGATTCCGTTCGGCTGGGCGCTCGATCGCGACGGTCAACCCACCACCGACGCAAGAGCAGCGCTCGACGGTGTGATGCTTCCCGCCGGCGGCGTCAAGGGTGCGATGCTCGCGCTGATCGTCGAACTGCTGTGCGTAGCCCTGACGGGCGCAAATTTCGGATTCGAAGCCGATTCGTTCTTCGTCGACGAAGGCAATCAGCCGCGACTGGGGCAGGCATTTCTGGTGATCGATCCTGCAGCGCTGGCGGGCGTTGACGTCTATCACTCACGAGTCGAAACGCTGATCGCGGCGATGTGCGCGGATCCCGAAGTGCGATTGCCGGGTGAGCGGCGCACGCGGCTGGCGCAACAGGCGAGTCGCGACGGTGTCGAAATACCCGACGCGGTTTTGGCTCGCTTGACGGACTTGGCTGCGCCTGAAGCGAAGTCTTGACGATCCACATGCCGGCAACCACTTTGCAACGTGCGCCTCGCTCGATGCTGTTCGTATCGGGCGAGAAGTCCGAACGCTTTCCGAAGGCAATGATCGCGGGAGCAGACGTCGTATGCATCGACCTCGAGGACGCGGTACACGTTGAGCGAAAACAAGCGGCACGCGAACAGGTGCTTGGTTGGTTAAGCAGGCAACAGGCATCGGAAGGCCCGGCGATTGCGGTGCGCATCAACGGTCTACGCACTCTCGATGGCCTGCGCGATGTGCTCGCGCTGAGCGAGTCCGCAGTGCGTCTTGACTGGTTACTGGTACCCAAGGTTGAGGACGCCTAGGGAACTACAGGCGCTAGATGCGTGGGCAGGCAGTCGTTACGAGCGGCTGACCGCGTTGATCGAGACACCGCGCGCAGTCGAAAACGCACTGTCGATCGCGCAGGCCGGCGGCAAGCTAGCCGCGCTGATGCTCGGTGGTGCCGATCTGGCGGCCGAGCTCGATGCGCAGTTCGGCTGGGACGGTTTGCTGTACGGCCGCGGCCGGCTGGTCAACGCAGCGAAAGCCACGGGCCTGCAGGCGTGGGATGTGCCGCATATCGATCTGACGCGGCCCGGCGATCTCAGTGAGGAAACGCGCAAAGTTCTGGCGCTTGGGTTCAGCTGCAAAACCGCGATCCACCCGCAGCAGATCCCGATCATTCACGCCGCATTCGCCCCATTGCCCGATGATCTGGCGTGGGCCAAGGCATTGTTGCAGGCGCTGCCGGATGGGCCAACTGACGGCGCGTTCATCTTCGAAGGACGCATGGTCGACGCACCAGTGTTACGCAAAGCACGGCGCATCGTCGAACTGGCGGGCCTTCTCAATAAAGAAAGCGAAGCAGAGCAGTGATCGACATCGCGCGCTTCGTCAGTGCAGCGACCTGTCGGGCGTCACTTGCCACCTACTGAATCTGCGTAGCTTGAGACCAGACCGCCTGCCAGCGACCGTTTCGCTTTTCATAGAGATCCATGTGCCAAAAGCGTCCGGACGGAGCGTTCGGCAGCCCCTTAACGGTGATTCGCAGTTGAGCTCGGTAGCGGATGACTGCCGCATCGCCATAGAGCTTGACATCAATCGCTTCAGGCTCCCAATCCAGATAGTCAATCTCGCCCGATGCGACCAGCCCCAGATACTGTGCCTTTGACAGGGTTCCGCCAAGCGGACTAATCAGCTGAAAGTCATCGGCGTGCAGATGATCGGCAGTCTGCATGTCCGCCTCCACGAGCGATCGAAGGCGCTCACGTTCGATGGCACGCACCTGATCCCGGTCGGTCTGAGCTTGCGCCGATGATGTGGCCGTGAACATCGTGCTCACCACGAACGACATAGCGATGACCTTCAAGTACCACATCTCAAGGACTCCTTTACGCCGGTTCGTCTCGGTCGGTGAACCACGCCGCATGCCGTAACGCTCAACTCCCCGTTCAGCGGCGACGCGCACCGCCGTCCGCTGCAACCGGATGTTAGCGAGCGTGATCACGCCAACGGTCTCGCGCACCCCCGGCGGCCCAATCTGCAACGTCGTGCCTCTTGGGATGTTTATCCGACTCCCTACCTGGCTCCCATGACGTCCTGGAGCTTCGCCGTGTCGACGTACTGCTGAAACCTGGTCACCTTGCCGTCCTTAACGTCCCAGACGTGGCAGACCTGCGTGTCCATGCTCTTCCCGGTCGCCTTGTACGTCCCGCTGTAGCGGGCTTCAACGATGACGCTGTCGCCAGCATCGTGAAATGACTTCGTATGGACGGAGAAGGCGTCCCATTCCGCGCCGAGCTTCATGAACAGATTGTTCAGGACGGCGTCCGGTCCTACCCAGGCCTCCCCGCTGGGCATGTAGGGGTTGCTCTCCGCCTGATACCAGTTGATGTCCGGGCTCATCGCCTCAAGGACGGTCGGGATGTCTCCGCGGCCAAACGCATCGTAGAGATTCTTCAGAAGGTTTACGTTGTCCATGCTCTCTCCTCGGATTTGAATTGCTGCCACTCTGTTACCCGGCGGTGCAACTCGATCGTCTGGCTAACGTCCGAGTTGAGCCGCGCTCGCAGAGCGTCGGCACTCCAACGAAGTGTTAGACGTCATTGGCGCCCGATCCACAGCATGCGGCTGATGCTTGAACTGGTGGGCACTTCACGGTTCCGAATGAGCAGAACACGCAGCAGTCCCTCTTCGTCGGTTTGAGCAATTTGCCGCAACCGCGACACTCGTAGAAGTACACGCAAGCGTCCTCGGGCATCTCCTCTACTCGGACCGTTTGCCACAGGCAGGGCACGTCAGAACGGAGCGCGTTTGAACTGCCACGTTGCTTCCTAATGACGACTAACGCTCGAGGAGCGGTTAGGCCTCAGCGATAGCCGCAATTGACACCTTTAGGCCAGGAATTCGAGCGGGCAGCTTTGCACCCTGCCGTGCAGGCGGATTGGATGGGAACCACTTAAGCCACTCCTCATTCATTCCCGCGAAGTCGTCTTCGTCCGCGAGAACGATGGTGACGCTTGCTACCTTCTCCAGGGAGCTGCCTGCTTCCTCCAGGATGGCCCGAATGTTGGCCAAACACTGTGCGGTTTGTTCTTGGATAGTTGCACCTTTGATGGCACCCGTAGCGGGATCGATCGGGGCGGTTCCCGAGACGAAAACCAAGCCAGCTGCCTTAACTGCTTGGCTATATGTTGGCGGCGGCTTGCCAGCCTTGGGAGTGAACACGATTTGGCGGGTCACGGTGTTCCTTCTGGGGCCTAACGTCGGAGTTGAGCGGCCCGCCGCCACCAATGTTCGGAAGAAGAAGCCGCGAATCGGCGGGTCCGCTCGAACGCCAGGTTGGGCGTCATTCTCGATCGGATTCTAGAAACCCTTTGCGAGCACGATGTCATATCCGCCGCGCAGAAACTTGCCTTCTTGTTTGAGACTGATCACCGAGGATGGCTTACGGCTGGCCCAGGGGTCCTTGGCGATGAACGGGTCGTCCCTGAAGTAGAGTTGTGTGGTGAGCGGGACATGCAAAGACTCCGAAACTCGGAAGTGAATATGGGCCGGTCGCGTCAAGCCGGCGTATTTCTCCAGCCCCGGGAGGTTCGGTGGGATCGGATATCTCCCCGGCACAATAGTCTCAAACTCGTAATTCCCTTTCTGATCGGTCAGCATCATGCCCCGCAAGCGCAAGGCGTTGCGTTCGGTGAAGTTTCCAGGCTTGTCGGTGTCGTACAGGCCGGCATCGTTCGCTTGCCA
The DNA here is from genome assembly GCA_963829995.1 of uncultured beta proteobacterium. Classification (GTDB taxonomy): domain Bacteria; phylum Pseudomonadota; class Gammaproteobacteria; order Burkholderiales; family Burkholderiaceae_F; genus JACCZX01. Next base: position 172,952 of record CAWHKW010000025.1, read on the forward strand.
CACTTCAATCAGCGCATTCGGTAAGCGGGTACGACAGTCGGAACCGTATACCGTACCGGCCACCATGAGCCGTTGGCCGGGTTCGTCGGGACCAAGCAGTTGGGTCTGAAACGGCGCGCCAAAGCGATAAAACGGCCCGATTATGTCTTGCGCCGTCAACCGACAGGCTTTCGTAGCAGCGGCAAAGGCATCGGGCAGAAATGCTCCGCCGAGCAATGCTGCACCCCCTTGCAGGAACATCCGCCGCGGTACTGACACAGCGACGATCGGTACGAACGCATTGCTCATGGATTCCTCCTCCTGTATGCGTGGTCGACGCATGACGCCCAACGTCTGAGTTAAGCCGCGCTCGCAGAGCGTCGGCTCTCGAACGAAATGTTAGGCGTCATCATCACCTGGGCGCGCCTATGAACCACGAAAATGCGGCTCCGGTAATTGCACCATAAATGGCGAACATGAGTGCGACACCAGCAAGCGCGGCGACGGCCGTGAAATCAAACAACAATGCAACGCACGCACCGATCGCGATGCCAATGATCGACGAGCCGGCGACGAGCGCGCTCGGAGAAAGCCAGCCCACCCGCCGGAATAACAAGAATGCCGGTACGCCCAACGCAAGCGTCGCCGCATAAGCGACGGGCAGAGCTAACATTGACCAGATAGGAACTATTTGCACGTGGGTGATTGGCGGATCAATTCCCCACGATGACGTGAAGCCCCAAACTGCCATCGTTATTCCGAAGAGAAGCGCTGGCACTAGCGGAACGATCAAGAAGGCAACGACGATCCGCTTCATGATGACGCCTAACGGCTGAGTTGAGCCGCGCTCGCAGAGCGTCGGCTTTCCAACGACGTGTTAGGCGTCACGTTCATCAGACAGCTCTCCAGGCGCCAAGCACGACGCATGACATGCCGAGTACAAACGCCGCCGCGGATGCAACAGTTGCTGTTGTGTGGAACCACCACCAAGGATTTCTAAACGGAAACAACGTATTGCGATGGAAAAAACCACGTACCGGACGAATGGGCAGATCGCGGCAAGTACAACGCCAAGCAAGAGTATCGCGGTCCCGATGATCTGCGGCCTAAGCATGGATCCCGCCCAAGGCGCGCTCCAAACGGCTTGAAGCCACGTCGCAACGGCGACGGCTCCTGCGCCATTAATGAGCACAAGAGTGCGCGTGCTTTCGTTGAGAATCTCGGCGCGAACCTCAGACAGGGTATTGGCGCGGTCTGTGTCCATACGATGCTGTTTCGACACGCCTAACGTTCGAGGTGAGCGGCGACCGGAAGCGTGCGCAGCACGCTGTAGGGTGTCCGCTTGACCGAGTGGTTAGGCGCCGCTGCGTAGCGCTTCGAGTTGAGCATCTGACAACTTCTTGGTTGCACCCAGCCTTGCAGAAATGTTCCAAGAATTGCGGTCGCCTCCCGGAAACACTCGAGGATTTCGATCCAGCTGAACTCGGGGAACTTGAGATCCTGGTCCGAGACAAGGAACTGGACGGTACGATCCTCATCGTCAAACCCTTCGATCGAATCCGCAATGTGAGCGCCTGAGAAGTGCACGTATCCCGAAAGGTGCTCATAGACCGCAGGTAACCAAGGGTGCTTGGCCTTGTTCAACTGTACGAGGTGCGAATCCGTCAGGCGCTGGCCAGTGCGCGTCTTCATCTTGTCGATTCGCTCGCCCTTGAGCACCTTTGTCGCGAAAGTGTGGGGCTCGCGACGTGCCACGCCGCAGAGAAGCGAAGGGAAGTGTCGATGTGAATCCTCAGAAGCGCTCGCGCGATGACCATGTTCCATGCTCTGACCATTGCGACAAATGCACTCGTCGTACTCGCATGGCGCTTTGCTGCGGCAAAGGCGAGAAAATCGAGTGGAAACATGGGACTGCCGGCCGGGGTGACAACCTCGGACATGACTTGGCCTGGTCCGCATCCGCCTCGACTGTAAGGAGTGCTGACTCGACAGCTTCACTTTGCGCGGGGGTTGCCATGAATGTGTTGCGGCGCCTAACGATGTGGTGAACGGCGGCATGCCAGGTAGTTCAGAAAAAATCAACCCCGCTTTAGCCGTCCGTTCGACCTAAAGTTATCCCGTAGTTGCCAGGCACTACTTTATGCGGCAGTTGGGTACCGGCGTGGGGCCGCGCGGGGGTTCACTCCGCACGCTGGTTGCGGTTTGCATCCATCGCCCGGCAGGGGGTCTTGCCCACGAAATACGGTCGCGGAAGGCCATATGGATGGGTCAGGCGGCAGGCCAACGATTTGCTCATAGTCGGCCAGTGTCTTGGAATACTCGGTGAAGAGTACATTCAACTGAGGACGCGCTTTTCTGCTCTCTGTGTCAGCCTGAGGTTCTTGCCACGGTGGTTCCTCACCAAAAACTCAACCGTCTGACTCGAGCCCATTGGCGTTTCTTCGCTTGGTACGTGATCAATGAATTTTCCAATGACTGAGTCGCAAAATGACCGGTAGCGTTGGGTGAACAATATGAATGTGTGCCACATTTCGTCCACCTCTCCGGTGACGGTCCAGTCACCTTCGAATTCCGAGGCACATAGGCAAAGGTAGCGCAACATTTCATAGGCGACTAGCTCGGCACGCTCTCGGCTAACCTTTTTCCGATTCATGTAACGACGAATCACAGGCGTGAGATCGAACGCCGTGCTTCGTTTGAGCATCGCATTAAAGGACGTTGAAGTCTTTGAAGTTGTCATTTTTTTCATCACCTCACGACAAATTGAAGGCCAGCAAACTATGGGTACAAGTAACGCAAGCAAAGCGCGAAGGGTCTGCG
>CAWHKW010000026.1:0-39557 GCA_963829995.1 uncultured beta proteobacterium
CGATTGCCGACCTGCGCGTAGCACTTCCCTGCTGCGTGCTCAATCACCCTTTACGACAGCCGCGAGTCACCGGGAAACCGGCGATGCCGCATGGTTCTACGGGCCGCTCGACGCCCGAAACGCCGCCTGCACAGCGCTCACCAAGAAAGGGCTTTCGCGCGCGATTGTTACTTGCGACGGCGTTCTTGTGACGACGTGTTCACTCGGGCGGTACGTCCATGCCACTCATCGCGATCGCTATCAGCGCCGCCGCGATCGAGGCCACGAGACCGCCGATCGCTAGTCCCTTGCCGGTGGCTTTGCGCTGCCTGATGTCGAAATAAGCGAAGCCGGCCAGCCCGAGCGCGACTGCCGACAGAGCGAGCGCGCCGATTATCGTGTCCTCGTCGTTTTTGCCGTCGGCCAAGCCGATCACCACGAACACGGCGATAACCAGGCTCCAGATCGCTTTTGCACTTCGCTTTGTGGCGGTGGGCGGGGCAACTGGCGCGGCGATGCGCTTGATGCCGAGCTTTTCCAGCCGCTGCACGATTTTCGCGACGTCTGGCTCCCAGTCGCCGTCTCGCAGCTTCAGAGCGTTTAGTTCGGCCAGTGGTGCCAGCTCCGGCGGAAGCTCGGACGCTGAGGGCATCTGCGCATTTTCGAGCAGCAGCGGAATGATCGCCGCGCCATCACGCAGAGCGTCGGCGAGTTCAAGGCGTATCGGATCGTCGGGGTTGTCGAGCCGCCGGTTTTTGCCGCTGTCGCGCACGTCGCTCCAGTCTTTGCCGATTAGCACAAGCAGCGCCGTGTCGCGATCTATCTCGTTCAACACGTACTGCTTCCACGAAACTCCCCCCTCGATACTTTCCTTGTCGCGGATCACTTGCGCCTCGCCGAACTGCGTGCGCAGTTCGCGGCTCAAGTGTCCCGCGACAAATTGATCGGGCTCTCTGCGGTAGCTGACGACAATCTTTTTCATTTCTCCTCTCAGCAGGGCACGACCTTGAACTCGACACGCCGGTCGAGGGCGTCGCGCACGTCATCGGTGCCGGTACCCACCAGTTTTTCTCTTGACCCGACGCCACTCGCAATGACCCGCCCTTTGAGCTGAGGCGCTTCGCGCTCGAGGCGGTTCTTTACATTCTCCGCACGCAGAATCGACAGCCGCTCGTTCAAAGGCTCCGGACCCGTCGGGCTGGTGTGGCCGACAACCTGCAAGCACGCGGCACGCGCACTGGCGCGCTGGGCAATCTGGCTCAGCCACATCGAATACGGTGCGCTTAGGCGCGTATCACTCACAAAACTGGTAGACCCGGGCCGGAACAGGAACTTGACACCGAGGCGATTGCTCGCGAGTCCAACTCGCACCACTTCTCCGAACGCACGTTCCGCGTCGGCCCGCCGCCCGAGCTTCCAGTTCGAGCTGTACAAGCCGTTGTGTACGCGCAGTTGATCGCCCTTCGGTGTTGCAAGCGCGCTGCGGTAGACCTCGAGCGCGTCCTGATAACGGCCGGTGTCGAACAGGTCGCTCGCTTCGGCGATCAGCGAGGCCGCCAGAATCCCATCGAGGTAGGCCGGATCGATCCGATCGCCTGGTTTTGTTCCCTGGCACGTCTGGACGTAAGCGTCGAGCGAAGGATCCTTGATCCACGCGGGCGCGTCCTGCAGATGAGGCAGCGGCGTCTGATTTACGCCCTCGATTTGCGCCCGAGCGACACCCTTGGCAACAATCAACCCCGACTTCAGGTCGGCCAGCGCGAGGCAGATTCGAAACGCGTCACGCGCACCGCCGGTTTGATTTTTCAAATCGATCGCAGTGAAGGTTCCCACCAGAACGATCGGGGCCTGTCCAACCGTCGCTCGCGAAAACGGTTGTGCGTTAAAGCCCGGATATTTCGCTCGCACCAGTCCCTGGATCTTCGTTTCGAGTGACTGCGTGGTAACGGTTTGTGTGTGCGACACACCATCGACCAGCGGATCGATAACGAGCAACCGCTGCGTCGGTGGCATCGTCAGCGCCTTCGCAGCGCTCGAAAACAGGTTGTTCGCCGCAGCGAGCAGTGCGTCGTCCAGCGGCAGAACCGGTGGTGGTGCCGGCGCTGGCGCTGCCACGGCCGGAGGTGCCACTGGCGCCGGCGCGGTAGCGGCAGGCGGCGGCGCGGTCGGTCCGCTAGCCGCTGGCGCAGGTGCCGCCGTCGGAGACAACGTCGAACAGCCAGACGTCATCGTTGTGATTGATGCGATGAGCAGCGCCATCCGCAGCACTCGGTTCGCTGCAATGAGTGAACCGACCGCCAACATCGACGTTTTCATGTTTGACACTCCTTGCCACGAAGAAAATCTCTTTCGGTCGCCGTTATCTGTCCCGTCTGCTGGAACTTCTCTTCGATCGCCAGGCAACGCTCAGGCCGCAACTTTAGGGGTTGCTTGGGTACTGTTTTCGAAACTGGTGGCGATGCCGGGCCTGCGGCGACCTCTGTTTTCTTGGCGGGCGCCGGCTCCTCAGGTATGGGCGGCGCAGGTGCGGGCGCTGGTTTTGCGACGTCGATCGGCGGCGCGGCTTTCGGCACCTCTGCGGGCGTGGTAGGTGCGGGAGAAAAGTCGATAGCAGAGATTCCCCACGCGATCGCAATCACCGCGGCAGCGACACCAAGGCCCAGCAGCAAGCGGCGCGATGGCGCGACGATCGGCACTGAGTCTTGTGGCAGCTGCGATGCACCGTGCGGGTCGTTGCCCGTGTCGATCGGCGGGGTGCCGGGTATTTCTCGCCGCAGCGTGGGGACAACCACCTGAACGGGCCGCTGCACCGGGCCGTGCGAGCCCGGCGCTTTCGCAAGCGTGGTCAGATCAGTGAACAGTTGAGACAGGCGCGGATCGCTGCGGTCGCCTTTCCAGCCGATCAGGTCAAACGTCTGCGTCTGCCGAAATTCGAGCGGGGGCCGCACCTTATCGAGCAGCACAGGCACCAGCTTTTCGTTCTGCAACGCTTCGTAGGCCTCAATGCGAACCCAGCGGCTGCCGATCGAGGTGGTGGTCCATAGCGCCACCAGGCAGCGCGCTTTGATCAGTTCTTCTTCGAGCACCTTGGGCCACAGCGTGCCCGAGCGCATTTCCTGGTCCCAGAAAACGTCCCACCCGTGGTCTTCGAGAAGGTGCACGATCTCCGCCGCGCGCGGCTTGTCTTCGCGCGAATAGCTGACGAAAAGATCGGCCATTAACTCCTCCCGCCCGTCCGGCTGCTGCTCGATCGCAACGGCGAATCCACTGCGGAGCTCGGCGTCGAGTGTAGGAGCGAACTCGCCGAACGCCTACTGCATATTCACGCGCGGCCCGCGCCGCTCCGTGCAACGTTGCAAGCGTGTTAACCGAGGGCCAAATGCTAAGGTTGCTCAGACGGGTGCGCTCGCTCGCACTGTGTTTTAGCCGAGGCTTTGGCGTGGCTTTTCAGTCGATGAATGGGACGATGCAACGGTGGCTGTGGGTGGCCGGCTGTTGTGCAGTGCTATCCGGCTGCGCGACGTCTGACGGCGGCGACGCCGGCCGAACTGGACTCGACGCGGGCGAGTCGCGCGCCCTGATTGCCAGACTGCTGCCGCCAGGCACATCGGATCGCGTCGGCTGGGCCACAGATATCTACGCCGCGTTTGCCACGCAGGATATTGCGGCGACGCCGGAAAACTTTTGTGCCGTGCTGGCAGTGACCGAGCAGGAATCGACCTTTCGTGCCGACCCACCGGTGCCCGGCCTGGCCGCGATTGCATGGCGCGAGATCGACAAGCAAGCCGAGCGGGTCGGCGTTCCGAAGTTTGCGGTACACGCCGCGCTGCGGTTGCCATCGTCGAATGGCAAGAGCTACAGCGATCGCATCGATGCGGTGACGACAGAGAAGCAACTGAGCGAGATCTTCGAAGACTTTATCGGCATGGTGCCGCTGGGCAAGACGTTCCTGGCGAGCCGCAATCCGGTTCGCACCGGCGGGCCGATGCAGGTGAGCATTGCGTTCGCCGAAGCTCACGCGGCGGCGAATCGATATCCGTATCCGGTTTCACACTCGATCCGGCATGAGGTATTCACCCGGCGCGGCGGGATGTACTTCGGCATCGCGCATCTGCTGGGGTACGAAGCGCCGTATGCGCAACCCCTTTATCGCTTTGCCGATTTCAACGCAGGCCGCTACGCGAGCCGCAACGCGGCCTTCCAAAACGCACTAAGCATCGTGTCCGGCGTTCCGTTGATCCTTGACGGCGACCTGCTGCCGCCGGGCGCTGCGGCCGACACGCCCACCGGGAGTACCGAACTTGCTGCGCTCGCGGTCGCCAAGCGGCTCGATATTGCAGCACCGGCGATCCGCCGCGACCTCGAGCGCGGCACCGAGCCCGGTTTCGATCGCACCCGTCTCTACGAGCGTGTGTTCTCACGCGCCGAGCAGGCGAGCGGGCGTCCGGTGCCGCGCGCGGTGGTGCCGAACATCAAGTTGAAAAGCCCGAAGATCACCCGCAACTTGACTACCGAGTGGTTTGCGCGACGGGTCGATGACCGCTACCAGCGCTGCGTGTCGCGAGCCCGGTTGCAAGATAGTTGACGTTAAAGGGGTGCCGCCTGCCGTGCTGAAATCGATTCGCAATTACTTTGAACAGAACATCGGCGCGCAAGGCGCGCCGCTGGGTGCGCGCCACAGCATCGAGCTGGCTACTGCAGCGTTGCTGGTCGAAGTAGTCCGCAGCGACGCCGGCATCGTTCCCAAGGAGCAGGAGGCTGTATTGCGTGCGGTGCGCGAAAAGTTCGGACTGTCCGCCGACGAATCGCAAGCGCTGTTTGATTTGGCCGAGGAGGAAGTGCGAACGGCGAATGATTACTATCAGTTCACTTCGCTGATCAATCGTCACTTCGATCAACCGCAGAAGCAGCACATCATCGAGCTGATGTGGCGGGTGGCGTATGCAGATAACTCGCTGGCGGCGCACGAGAACCACGTGCTGCGCCGCATCGCCGAACTACTGCACGTAACGCACGGTGATTACATCGCGGCCAAAATGCGTGCTCGCGATGCGGCTGAGCGCGGCGAGTGACTCACCGCGCTCAGGTGACACCAACATTAAGCGTCGCGATCGCCGAGGAAGATTTCAACTCTGCGATTACGCGCGCGGCCCGCTTCTGTGTCATTGCTGGCGATCGGCTCACGAGCGCCGCGGCCATCGATTTGGAAGCGATTCGCGGTGACCCCGCGTGTAACGAGGTAATCACGCGTCGCGTCGGCGCGTTGCAGCGACAGCGGTTCGTTGATTGCTGGTGACCCTGTCGAGTCGGTGTGGCCGATGATGCTGATGGTGGTGCTGGGGTTCTGCTGTAGCGACTGCGCAAAATTATCAAGCGATGTCCGGAAGTTGGGCCGGATAACAGCCTGCCCTGAGTCAAAAGCGATATCGCCAGGAACGATGACCTGCAGCCGGTTGTCTGCGGTACGGTTTACTTCGACGCCCGTGCCTTGCGTCGCTTGCTGAATCTCCTTCTGCTGGCTTTCCATGCGCTTGTTCCAGATGTAGCCACCCAGTGCGCCCGCCGCAGCACCGATCGCCGCACCGGCCGCTGCGCCGCGGCCCCGGTTGCTGTCGTTGCCGATTGCGCCAATGGCGGCGCCAGCTGCCGCACCCACCCCAGCGCCGGTTGCAGTGCGACGCTGTTGATCGTCCATCGATTCACACCCGCCCAACGTAACGGTGGCCAGTACGGCCGAAGCGGTCAACGCAATTATTCTTCGCATGGGTATCTCTCCTAATTTGTTTCCAGACCAAGCCGAAAAAGCAAACGAGATGCCCAGCTTTCTACCGCTCGTCTAGCGGTGCCGCGTACGCGCAAGCGCCGCGCCCTGCACCAGCGCATTGAGTTTGCGCAGTGCGATCTCGCGGTTCATCGGCGCCATCCCGCAATTCGTGCATGGCAGCAAGCGTTGCTGCGGCACAAAGGCGAGTGCCCTCTCGATCACATTGGCAACCTGCTCCGGTGTCTCGACGTCATCCGAAGCCACATCGATAACGCCGACCAATACATCCTTGTTGACAAGAAGCCGCATCAATTCCGCGGGCACGTGCGAGTTTGCGCATTCAAGTGAAACCTGCTTGATCGAGCTGCGCGCGAGCGCCGGAAAGATTTGCTCGTACTGCCGCCACTCCTCACCCAGGCTTTTCTTCCAGTCGATATTTGCCTGGATGCCGTAGCCGTAGCAGATATGGACCGCGGTCGTGCAGGTCAGCCCGGCGGCTGCGCGCTCGAGCGCTTCGATGCCCCACTCGTTGACTTCGGCTGGATAAACGTTGAATGCCGGCTCGTCGAACTGGATGACGTCGACGCCATCGGCTTGCAGCGCACGTGCCTCTTGGTTCAGCAGATCCGCGAACGCCATTGCCATCGAGCGGCGATCGCCGTAGTAGCGATCGGCGACGGTGTCGACGATCGTCAGCGGACCGGGCAGCGTGATCTTGAGTTTTTTCTTCGTGTGCGCACGCGCCAGCGTCGCTTCGGATCGATGCACGCGCGAACGCAGCGTTAGCGGGCCGGTGACTTGCGGCACCATCGCTTCGTAACGGTTATCACGTATCCCCATCTTGACTTTATGTTCGAAGTCGATGCCAGCCACCGCTTCGAGAAAACCATGAACGAAGTGCTGCCGCGACTGCTCGCCGTCGGTCACGATGTCGAGGCCGGCATCCTCCTGTTCCTTCAGCACCAGCACGGTCGCGTCGCGCTTGGCTGCTGCGAGCTCCGCCCCTTGCGCTTTCCACTGCGGCCAGAGTTTTTGCGTCTCTGCGAGCCAGAATGGCTTTGGCAAACTCCCGGCGATCGTCGTTTCGAACATAACCCCTCCGTCGCACACACGCGTCGTCATATATAGTCGGACGACTGCAGACGACACAATAACCTTAGCGCCCGTGATTCGATGAACGCACCGGTTTCGGAAAAAATTCGCGCTCGTCTGCGCGCGGCGGGCAAGCGCTTCCACGCCAACGACAGCATCGCCGAACACATCGAGCCGGACGAGCTGCCGCTTTTGCAGGATGAAGTCGAGCAAAAGCTGCTTGGCGTTCTGCAAAGTTTGGTGATCGACACCGAAGGCGACCACAACACGCATGGCACCGCGCGCCGCATCGCTCGCATGTACCTAAGCGAGGTGTTCCGTGGTCGCTACAGCCCGAAACCCAGCGTCACCGAGTTTCCGAATGTCGAGCGGCTTAACGAGCTGATGATCATCGGCCCGATCACGATTCGCAGCGCGTGCTCGCATCACCTTTGCCCGATACTCGGCAAGCTGTGGATTGGCGTGCTGCCGAACGAGCATACGAACCTGATCGGGCTTTCGAAGTATTCACGCCTCGCCGACTGGGTGATGAGCCGGCCGCAGATTCAGGAAGAAGCTGTCACCCATCTGGCTGACTTGTTGCAGGCGGCGATGAACCCGGATGGGTTGGCGCTGGTCATGGAAGCCGACCACTTCTGCATGCAGTGGCGCGGTGTCAAGGACGCCGATTCGAAGATGATCAACAGCGTGATGCGCGGATCATTCCTGAAAGACCCGAATCTGCGCACCGAGTTTTTGTCGCTGCTGAGAGATCGTCGCGGTTAGGGACGTCAAGCGTTCGGCGGAGGGAATGCAATGAAGCCGTCGACGGCTTTAATCCTGTCAATGCTGCTGGCGTTCAGCGGATGTGAAACTTTCAAGACAGGACCGACTGCAGTAGCGGAGCTGGACGTGCCTCGCGGTAGCACGGTGTGGGGCAAGGTGGTTTTCGTTGAGATCGGCGGCAAAGTGACGGTGCGTGCAGATGTACGCGGCTTAAGGCCCGGCGCCCAGTTCGGGTTTCACGTTCACGAAAAAGGTGACTGCAGCGCGCCGGGCGAACATTTCAACCCCACGGGCAAGCCGCACGGGCACTACCGCGTGGCTGAAAGACACGGCGGCGATCTGATCAACCTGCAGGCCGATGCCGAGGGCAACGCGGTGTACGCGTTCGAGACCAATCTGCTGACCGTGACCGCCGGACCGACATCGGTGGTCGGCCGCACGATCGTCATTCACGCGGACCCCGATGATTACCGCACACAACCGGCAGGAAACTCAGGCGACGCGATCGCGTGCGGAGTGATCCGGACCGTACAGTGACGCAGAACCCATCATCGATCGCGCTTCAATAGGTCCGCATAGCGATCGACATCGACATTGCCGCCACTGATGATGATGCCAACTCGCTGTCCACGCACATCGAGCATGCCTTCGAGTATGGCGGCCGCCGCCAGGCAGCCGGTCGGCTCAACGACCATCTTCATTCGCTCGGCAAAAAAACGCATCGTGGAAATGAGCTGTTGATCGGTCACCGTCAGCACGTCGTCGACCAGCGCTTGAATCACCGGGAAAGTGAAACGTCCAGGTGCTTGCGTCTGCGCGCCGTCGGCGATCGTCTGCGGCACGTCGATACGGACGACTTCGCCGCGGCGTAACGATTGCTGCACGTCGTTGCCAGCCTCGGGCTCGACGCCAATCACGCGACACTGCGGCAGCGCATGTTTGGTGGCGACCGCGCAGCCCGAGATCAATCCGCCGCCGCCGACGCACACCAGCAACACGTCGACCGGCCCGGCGTCCTCGATCAACTCGAGCGCTGCCGTGCCCTGGCCGGCCATCACGTGCGGATGGTCGAAGGGAGGAATCAACGTCATGCCGCGCTCGTCCGCCAGCTTGCGCGCGATCGCTTCGCGGTCTTCCTTGTAACGGTCAAACAATTGCACCTCAGCGCCATAGCCGCGCGTGGCGTCTATCTTCATCTGCGGCGCATCGTGCGGCATCAAGATCGTCGCCGGCAAGCCGAGCAGGCGCGCAGACAGCGCAATCGCCTGCGCATGATTGCCCGACGAAAATGCGACGACACCGGCGCGCCGTTGCTCCGGCGTGAACTGCGACAGCGCGTTATAGGCGCCACGGAACTTGAACGCCCCCATGCGTTGCAGGTTCTCGCACTTGAAGAACAATTGCGCACCCGTGCGTTCGTCAGCCGTGCGCGAAGTTGCAACCGGTGTACGGTGCGCAATGCCGGCGAGGCGTGCAGCAGCCGCTTCAATGTCGGCTTTGTTGATCGACAAGGTCATGCAGGAAGCTTAACGTGCGGCACATTCATTGCTGACGGATTGAAATGCGCGCAGGAAATATTCTAGAGACGATCGGAAATACTCCGACGATCCGCGTCAACCGGCTGTTTCGTGACATCGCACCGCACGCGGAGGTGTGGATCAAATCCGAACGGGCCAATCCGGGTGGCTCGATCAAGGACCGCATCGGGTTGTCGATGGTCGAGGCGGCCGAGGCAAGCGGTGAGCTGAAGCCCGGTGGCACGATTATCGAACCGACCTCCGGCAATACCGGAATCGGTCTGGCGATGGTTGCCGCGGTCAAGGGCTATCGGTTGATCCTCGTGATGCCCGACAGCATGTCGATCGAGCGGCGCCGGTTAATGCTCGCCTATGGCGCCGAATTCGAACTCACGCCGCGCGCAATAGGTATGCCGGGCGCGATCGAACGCGCCAAACAGTTGGTCGCAGCCATGAACGAAGAAAGGCGGGCGCATGGATGCCGCAGCAGTTCGACAATCCGGCGAACATCGACGTCCACGTGCGCACCACCGCGCAGGAAGTGCTGCGCGATTTTCCGGAAGGGTTTGACGCCGTCATCACCGGCGTCGGTACCGGAGGTCACATCACCGCGATGGCGCAGGTGCTCAAACCTAAATGGTCACAGCTGAAAGTCTTTGCAGTCGAGCCGGCTGCGTCGCCGGTGATTTCGGGCGGCAAGCCATCGCCGCATCCGATCCAGGGGATCGGCGCCGGCTTCATTCCGAAAAACCTGAAAACAGAGCTGCTTGACGGCGTGATCCTGGTCGAAGCAGAAGAGGCGCGCGAGATGGCGCGCCGTGCCGCGCGCGAAGAAGGCGTACTGGTCGGCATTTCGTCGGGCGCTGCACTGGCCGCGATCGCGAAGAAGCTGCCCGAGCTGAAGCCGAACGCGCGCGTGCTCGGTTTCAACTACGACACTGGCGAGCGCTATCTGTCGATCGAAGGGTTCTTGCCCGCCGAAGCGCCGGCTATTTAGCCGATACCGCGGTAAGCGGCGCTGCGCAGTGGCCTGAGCCGTCCACCTTGTCTTGTCCGAGCTGCCACGGCGGCGGCTCATCGAAACGGTTGTGCGGTGTCGCGCGCGACCAATCGACCGCCAAAAATACCAGCGCGCTGGCCCAGAACGTTGCAGCGAAAACCGCGGTGCGTGTGAGCTTCACGCCTTAAGCCCCAGTCGCTCGCGCAACGGAATGCCGACGAACGAGCCGGCGAACGCCGCCGCGAACCATACCCACCCGTGCAGGCTGCCAGTCGAAATGCCGGCGAAATAGGCACCTACGTTGCAGCCGAACGCCAGCCGCGCCGAGTAGCCAAGCACCAAGCCGATCACGAGCGCGACCAGCCATTGTTTGCCCCTCGCGCTGGTGGGAGGCCGCGCACGGCCGCGGAAATTCGCAGCGATCAGCGCACCGATCAGCAGCCCGAGATTGGTCACCGAAGTCACGTCTGTGAGCAGTGACGATTCAAGGCGCAGCTGATGGACTTCGTTTCCCCAATAGGCGTTGGTGGCCAGATCGGCGCCGAACCACGTGACGATTTTTGCGCCCCATAGGCCGAGCCCGTAGACGATTCCCCAGGGTTGGCCGGCGATGATCAGGTTCAACACGCCGAACACCGCGAGCAACACGGCGGCAACATAGATCCCGCGCCCCTGCCAGCGCGTGTCGGTGCGCTTGCGCTTGCGCCACAGCCACGTGCCGAGTGCGCCAAGCACGGCGAGTTGGGCCGCGAGCGCGATTCCGACTCCGAAGTGTTCAGGCAGCGACACCGGTGGCAGGCTGCCGAGTGCAAGCCAGCGATCGAGATGCGCGGCACCAAGAAAACTGCCCGCAATAAATCCGGGCAGCACCGCGAGAGAAAACCCGCTGCCGAGTCCCGCCTTGTACAAGGTGCCCGATCCGCAACCGTCGGCAACCTGCATCGCGGCACCGAATACAAACGCGCCTAGCACCAGGCTCACCGATAACGGCGCGATCGCGCCGGTCAACTCTTCATTGGCCGCGATCAACGGGATCGAAACCAGCATCGCCAGCCCGATCGCCAACAGTTGCGCCAGGAATCCGGTTGGATCGCGGTCGCGAATCCACGCGCGCCAGCCGGTGGTGAATCCAAACGACACGGCGGCCAGAATGGCGCCGAAGCCGATGCCGACGAGAAACAACAGACCCTGACGCAGGCCGACCATCCAGGTGATCGCGAGCCATGCGATCACCGCGCCAATCAGCAGTGGCGGACTCGCCGCGCGTGATGCGGAGTGCGGCTGATCGCGTATCGAAGAAGTGCCGTCGCTTGGGATTGCTGCCATTTACGGCGCACCGCTGGCGACTTTCAGTTGCAGCCAGAATTGCTGCAGCCGGTTCGGAACATTGTCCATCGCCAATCCCGCGTTCGACCATTCGACCACCGATTCGGGATACAGCTTGACGTTGTCTTGGCCGAGCAGCTCCGACAAGACGAACCAGGTGGTCGCGGCCCAGTGCCCGGTGTTGCAAAACGAAATGGTCGGCTGGTCGGTCACCACTCCGGCCTGCTGCGCAATGCGCTTGATGTCATCGCGGGGCAGCAACCGGCCGTCCTTTGAAAACCAGACGTCGTGACTGACGTTTTTCGCACCGACGATCGTCCCGGGCGTTTTGGCGGCCGCGTGCCGCTCCTCGCCCGCGAAATACGTCGCTGGCCTCGCGTCGAGCAGCCGCGCCGAGCGATTGCCTACGACTTGCGCGACTTCGTCGCGCGTTGCAATCAGACGCGAGTCCAGCGTGATCTGAAAGCTCGACGGCGCGCGCGCCGCCGTTTCAGTCGACACCGGTAAACCTGCCGCGCGCCACGCTGTCATACCGCCATTGAGCACCGACAACGTGGCTACTCCGGCGGTTTTCAATGTCCAGTAAACGCGAGCGGCCGAACCGAAATCGGTCGAATCCTTGCCTTCGTACACCACGACGACCGGTGTCGTCCGATCGATGCCAAGTTGTTGGATCAACGCCGTCAGCGAATCCAGAGCCGGCAGCCGGCCGGGGCTTTCCGTGGGGCCGCGCCACTTTGAGTACGGCGCATGCTGCGCACCGGCGATGTGACCCAGGTCGTACGCAGATTTTCCCCCGACCTTATTTTCTTGGCCTTCGCGGATGTCGACGATGCGCAGTTTGGAATCACCCAACCTCGCTGCCAGTTCGGCGGGCGTGACAAGCGGCTGCGCCGCGACTGCGGTGAAGCAGCCAAGCGACACGAACAATGAAAACAAGAAGCGGATCACGGAACAAAACACTCCAAATCGGGGGGTCAGCGATGATGCCTCAACGATGGTTGCGCAGCGGCCCTGATCGGGCATGTGCTTATTCCGCATCGAGGGAAAGGAGCGGCGGTTGACTACCGCACTGCGTTGGCTTTTCGTCGTGACCGTGGCGGCGCTGCTTGCCTACATGGCATGGCCTTGGCTGAAAAACGCGATGTACCTGGGCGAATTGCTCTCCGAACAGCCGCCGCGGACCTTGCCGGTGCCGGTCAAGGGAGTCGGTATGCGTGCGGTGCGCGACACTTTCGGCGCGCCGCGGCCTGGAGATCGGGCCCATCAGGGCGTGGACATCTTTGCGCCGCGCGGAACGCCGGTGATATCGACCACCCGCGGCTTGGTTGCGCGCATCGGCGAGAACAGCTTGGGCGGCACCGTCGTGTGGGTGCTGGGCCCGGGCGGCGACCGCCACTACTACGCACATCTGAACAGCGTTGCCAACATCAAGACCGGACAACGGGTCCTGCCCGGCGATATTCTCGGCACGGTAGGCACGACCGGCAACGCGCGTAGTACTCCGCCGCATCTGCACTATGGGATTTATCGCCGGGGCAACGGCGCGATCAATCCGTTTCCGTTGCTGATGGATAAGCCGGCGGTACGTGCCGATCGGCTGCCACGCAAGAGCGCGTCCGGAGCGGATCGGAGTGCCGAGTGATGTCGTCACGCCGAGCCTGGCTGCGCGCCGCTCTTGCAATGACTGCTGCCTTCGGCAGCCGCGCCATCGCGCAGGATCGCTACGCAGCGGCGCGCGAAAACCTGCTGCGAGAGATCGAAAGCGACATGCGGGCGACGGCATCCGAGACCGGCCACCCTGCACTCGCGCCTGCGGTCCGGCGCGCGCTCGAGACGGTTCCGCGCGAGCGTTTCGTGCCGACACATCTGGCGGTGTCCGCGTACGAAAACCGTCCACTGCCGATCGGCGAAGGGCAAACCATTTCGCAGCCGTTCATCGTCGCGTTGATGACACACCTGCTGCAGCCGAAGCCGGATCATGTGGTACTCGAAGTCGGCACCGGTTCGGGTTATCAGGCGGCCGTGCTCGCGGAATGCGTGGCGCAGGTGTATTCGATCGAGATCGTGGCGGCACTGGCGCGCCGCGCGCGCGAAGCACTCGACGCCGCCGGCTATCGCAACGTCGAAACGCGGGTCGGCGACGGCTATCTGGGCTGGCCGGAAAAAGCGCCGTTCGATGGAATCATCGTCACTGCCGCGCCGGATCACGTCCCGCCCCGCTTGATCGAACAGTTGAAGCCCGGTGGCCGATTGGTGATTCCGGTCGGGCCGCACCGGGCAGTCCAGGAGTTGCTGGTCATCGAAAAAACGCGCGACGGCCGTGCGATCACGCGCCGCACGATTGCAGTGCGGTTTGTGCCTCTGACGCGCTAGCGCTGGGTAATCGGTCAGCAGTGATCGGTTGGATAGACTGCGAGTCCTCAAAAGAAGGACCTGTCTGATGAACTTTCGCCGTCTTGGCCGCTCCGGTTTAAAAGTTTCTGAGCTCTCGTTCGGCTCGTGGGTGACCTACGGCAATCAGGTCGATACGCGTGCCGCACGCGAGTTGATGGCCGCGGCCTATGACGCCGGGGTCAATTTTTTCGACAACGCCGAGATCTATGCGCGGGGCCAAAGTGAAGAAATCATGGGCGCGGTGTTGAAGGAGCTGGCATGGCCGCGTCTCAAGTACATCGTGTCGACCAAGTTCTATTGGGGTTTGGCGACTGGCAAGGGCGAATTTCCGAACGAGCGCAACACGCTTAACCGCAAGTATTTGCGGCAGGCCATCGACGGTTCGCTGAAACGGTTGCAGCTCGACTATGTGGACTTGGTGTTCTGCCACCGCGCCGACCCGGCTACTCCGATTGAGGAGACTGTATGGGCGATGCACGACATGGTCGAGCGCGGTCAGGCGCTGTACTGGGGCACCAGCGAGTGGACCGCCGCCGAGATTCGTAGCGCGTGGGACATCGCCGATCGGCGCAACTTGCACAAGCCGGTGATGGAGCAGCCGCAGTACAACCTGCTGCATCGCAAGCGGGTCGAGGACGAATACAAGCCGCTGTACGAAGACATCGGGCTGGGGTTGACGACGTGGAGCCCGCTCGCGTCAGGACTGCTGTCGGGCAAGTACCGCAACGGGGTGCCTCCCGGCTCGCGCGGCGCGCTCGAAAGTTACGCTTTCCTGCGCGAAGGTTTGACCGACGCAGCGAAGAACCAGGTCGTTGCGAAGCTCGATGCGGTCGCCAACGACCTATCGTGCACACTGGCGCAACTTTCGCTCGCGTGGTGTCTGGTCAATCGCAACGTCAGCACCGTGATCACCGGTGCCACGCGGCGTGGAGCAGGTCAGGGAAAATATGAAAGCGCTCGAAGTTCTGCCAAAGCTGACGCCCGAAGTTTTGAGCCGGGTCGACGCAATCGTGGGGCCGAACGTTGAATAGCGCGCCGGTGGGGTGCGCTAATTGCCCCGAACAATCGACAGGTGGATAGACGATGCGAGCCAAGATTGCATTGCTGCTGAGTGTGTCCTTGCTGACCGGCGCGATTGCAGCCACAGCACAGCCACTGCCATGCGCCTCGGTTGCGCCCGAGGTGCGCGAGCGTGTACGCGAAGCCGGTGCCTGCCGCGATGCCACGCCCGAAGATGTAGCACCGAAGGGCGCCTCCTCCGCGCCATCCTCCACTGTCACGATGAAGCTGTCGGACGGAACAGTGGTGAGGATTCCGAGCGAGATCAGCTCAACCATCAACGACGGGAAAAAGCGCGCGGCGACCAACGAGACTGCAAAGCCGAAGGGTGCTCCGCGAGCGTCTGCGCAAACGAAGCCGGATGCTTCCGCTGGCCCCGCTTTGCAGAAGCTCAACGTGCCGGACGTCATCGGCCGCAGCTACGTCGGCGCCGGCAACGCACTGGGTGAATTTAAGGTCGATCGAATCGAAACGGCCAGCGCTGCCCCAGCGGGTGAAGTGCTCGCGCAGGAACCTGCACCGAACACACTTGTGCTCCCGGGAAGCACGATCAGCCTGCAGGTGTCGGACGGCTCGCTTGCCAGCGTTGCGGATAAGGCGTCGGTCACGGCACCCGCCACCGCGGCTGCACCCCCGTCTGCGCCGGCGCCCGCAGCGGAGCCAACGCCAGCGCCTGCAACTGCAACCGCCGCAGCGCCACGCCCCGAGCCGACGGTCCCGCCGGCCCCACGCGCTCGATTCGAGATCGCACTATCGGCAAACGCCGGGCTCATCCTCGGCGCGGGCGTGTTGCTTGGTCTGTTACTCGGCGCACTTTTGATGCGTCAGTGGCTGCTACGCCGCAAGCGGCTAGCTGACGAAGATGACGCGCCGGCGACGCTCTATCGGCGTCAGCAGCCGATCGACACCGGCACCGGCGGCGTGCAGACAGAGGCGGCGCCTGAATTCAGATTCGCGGCGCGCCTATATTCGGGTGAAACAACGATCGCGCTGGTGCCTCGTCCTGACTACGAGGCAGTTGCGATCGAGCAGTCGAGCGACCAACATGGGTAACGACGTCAAGCTGCGCGCGTCGATCGAAGTCACTGGCGATGACGTCGAAAGGGCGCTGTTCGCGCAGAGCATGGACGAGCCGGCCGTTGCGCGAGTGTTTGACCGACTGCGCGGCGCTGCGTCCGAGCGCGCCGCCCAAGAGCTGAATCGCGCGCTCGAAGTCGACATCCTCGAAGTGCTCGAACAAGGCTGGGCCAGGGTGCCCGCGGTGCGCAATGCAGTACAGATCAGTGCGCTGACGCAGGGGCCGCCGGCGCTCGTTAACCTCGACCAGCACGACATCGCTTCGAAGTCCCGTCTCGTGCTCGACAGCAGCGTTGCGCACAGTGCGCTGCCGCCGCTGGAGATGGCGCTTGAGATCGTCGCGGGTGTTCAAAGCGCGACGCTGGCCGCGCGTGAGGGGCGGATCGAGCTTGTCGCGCTCGGCGACGCTTCGATCACCGCGCGGCTTACCTATAAGAACGTGGTGGTGAAGGAACACGCGACCGGTATTGCGGGGGTAGCGCGCGACCCGTTCAAGCGTCAGCCGTCTGTGCCCGACCGGCAGGCTGACGTCGACATCCACATCTGAGTGCTGGTCTGCTAATTGCCTTGGGTGATAGCGGGTAGACGACGATGCAACCGAACCGATACCTGCAGCTGTCTGTGATGGCGATGCTTGCCGTCACAGGGACAGCGGGCTTGGCACAGGAGCGTCTGTGCAGCGAGTTGCCGCCCATCGAGCGCGAGTTTGCGCGTGCATTTGGCGCTTGCCGCGATTTAGCGCCGATCATCGACGTCGCGCCAATCATGATTCCGGTGCCCAATGTAGTGGGGTTGACTTTCGACGACGCGCGGTCACGCCTCGCCGGCTTTGACGTGCGGCGTTCATATCGCGCCAGCGGTGAGCCGGGCGGCACGGTATTGGCGCAGGAGCCTGCGGCGCAGGCACGCGCGACCACCGGCTCTCCCATCACGGTCGTGGTGTCTGATGGCTCGCTGAGGCAGCGTCCGCTCGTCGGCGAATCGGAGATCGATGGCCTTAAAGCGCCAGTGGAAGCGCCTGCGCAGCCTCGGGTGGTACCGAGACGACCGGTGCCGGCGCCGCAGCAGGCGCGCACCGCACCGGTCCAGCGCGGTCCAGCGACAAGCGTTGCGCAACCGGCCCAGGTAACGGCGCCTCAACGCGGAAGCGCGACGCAATCAGAAACCGTCGAAGTTCCGAATGTGGTCGGCCGCAGCGGCGCCGATGCGAGCCGACTGCTGGCTGACTTTAAAGTCGATCGCATCGAAGTGGTGGCCAACGCCGCTCCCAGCGGCCAGGTGCTCGCGCAGAATCCCGCGCCCGGTACTGCGCTGGCGCCCGGAAGCACGATCGCATTGCAAATGTCCGACGGGTCGCTCGCCCAACCAGCGACGGCACCCGCGGTTTCTTCAGCACCTGCGCCCGCAACACCGCCGGCACAGACGTCGACCGATGCGTCCAAGCCGTCGGTACAAAGTCGTCAATTCGCCATTACGTCCATGAGCAACGGCGCGCTGATACTAATCGGCGTCGTGCTGACAGGCCTTGTGCTCGGCGCACTGTTGATGCGCCGCCGGGGTTTGGGCGGCGTACCGGCGGTCGATGCGGTCGCCGCCGTGCCGACAGGCGCTGTGCCGGTTGTAGTTGCACCAGCCGAAGTTGCTCCAGTCGAAATCGCCCCGGTCGAACTTGCGGCTGCCGACGTTGCGCTGCCTGAGACTGACCGCGGCGGCGTACCGCTTCCCGAGATCAGGGTTGCCGCTCGCCTGGACGCAGGCGAAACAATGATCGAATTTACGGCCTTGAAGGCCGATGAAACGACGCTCGAACACTCGCGGGAACTGCATGAGTAAGACAATCCGGTTGCACACCCCGATCGGTGTCTCAAGCGATGACGTCGAAAAGGCATTGCTTGAACAAGCGAAGGACGAGCCGGCCGTCTTGCGAGCATGCGCGTACCTGCGCGGCGAGACCGCCGAACGCGCGGCCCATGAGCTGAACCAAGCGCTCGATATCAATGCATTCGAATTGCTCACGCAAGGTTGGGCCAGAGTCCCCGCTGTGCGCAATGCTGCGCAGCTGAGCGTGCTGAAACCCGGCCCGCCAGGCATTGTCTGGCTCGACGAGCACAACATTGCTTCGACGTCGTATCCCGTACTTCAAATCCATGTCGCGCAAGATGCACTGCCCGAGCTAAGACTCAAGCTGGAGATCATTGCGGGCGTCCAGAGCGCGACGCTTGCCGCCCGCGCCGGGCGTATCGAATTGGTCGCACTCGGCAAGGTATCGGTGAGCGCGCGGCTCGGATACAAGGACATGCTGCTGAAGGAACACGCCACCACCATCGAAGGCGCGCTAAGAGATCCGTTCAAGCATCCGCGTGCTGAACGTGATTCGTTATCCAGCGTCGACATATACATTTAGATCACTCGATGTCGCCGTAGTGACCGAAGCGAGTTCGGTCACAATCGCACACTTCAGATCGGCTGATGGTCGGTTGCGCATCTCTTGGCATGCAATTGATAAAACGGGCCATGTTGCCGGTTGTCGTGCTGACCCTGCTCAGCATCTCGCCGACGCTGTTAGCACAACGGCCCTTGTGCAATCAACTTCCGGTAGCCGATCGCGATCGCGCGCGTGTGGCAGGACTTTGCCGCGACCCCGCGCCGATCGTCGATGTGGCGCCGCGCCCGCCTGACGCGGCGCTGCCTCCGACGGTTCCGTCCACTGCGACCTCGCTTGCGGTACCCGATGTAGTTGGCCAGAGCTTTGACGCTGCGCGCAATCGACTGACGCGTTTTACGGTGCAGCGTTCGTATCGCGCCGCCGCCGAAGCGGGCGGCACCGTGCTCGCGCAGTCGCCGATGGCGCCGGCGACACTGCCCGCCGGCGCGCCTGTGACGCTGGTGCTGTCGGACGGCTCGCTGGTGCGTGTGCCGCGCGTGACGAACATCAATATCAACGATGCGCGGCAGAGGCTGCAAAAGGATGTCGACTTAAAAGCGCAGCCGGTTGTGGTCACCAGCGAGCTGCGCGTGGGCACCGTAATCGAACAGCAGCCCACTGAAGGCACGCTGGTGAAGCGCGGCAGCGTGGTTCGGTTGCAGGTGTCGGCAGGTCAGGAAGGGCCGGCGTTGATCGACGTTCCGAATGTAGTGGGATTGCCGTTCGATCGAGCGCAGTCGCGGCTCACAAGGTTTTCGGTTGAGCGCGCCGAGCGTCCGCGCACCGAACGGTCAAGTGCACCCGAAGGGCAGGTCGTCGAACAGTCGCCGCGCGCAGCGTCGCGCGCAGCAACGGGCTCGGTGATTGTGCTAACGGTGTCAAGCGCGCCGCGCGCGACGGTCGAAATATTTGAAATGCCAAACGTCGTCGGCCGAGCTGATGCAGATGCCGCGCGTTCGCTGGCGGAATTCAACGTGAGCCGCAGCGAGGTAGCGAGCGCCGAAGCGCGCGGCCGCATCATTGCGCAGACTCCTGCGGCAGGTGCGACGCTGTTGCCCGGTGACTCCGTGTCATTGCAGATATCCGCCGGCTCGGGCGCGGCGTCGATGGCGACAGCCGAGGCGAGCGCGGCCGCAAAACCGCCCGCACCTGCGAGCGCATCGGCGGTGGCAGAAAAGGAGGGCGGGCGCAGCGTCTTCCGCGGTGTGCTGGCAGTCAGCGCTGCAGTGGTGTTGGGGCTAATTTTCGGTGCACTGCTGATGCGTCAATGGCTATTCCGCCAGCGGGCCGTAGCGGCGGCCGACGACGCGATCACTTCGATGTCACCGCCGCCGCCCGTCCATCACGACCGTCGATATCTTGCTCGAAGAAGAAACCGCTGAACCGGATGAGCTCGTAAAGGATTTGCAAGCCGAACCGCCATCATTGGAACCGCAGGAAAAAGATGTGGGGAGTTCAGATGAACAAGAAAAACATCCGGGTTCGTAAGGGCCAGGCGCCGGGAAAACTATCGCGCGCCGATTTTCGTGCGCGTTTTTTCGACAAGTTCACCGATCCGGCTTTTGGCGCCGAAGCAAGTGCGCTGAAGCGCATCGAAATCATCGCGTGGGACGGCTACACCGAGCATCGCAAGGCACCGCTGACGCATCCGGCCGGCCGCGGCTACGCCGATCCTTCGTACGATCTGTCGGACGAATGGCGCGCTGCTCGCCAAGCGATCCGCGCAGCCGAGAAGCAGCAGAAAGATCCCGCCTCGCCGTCCAGAGTTCTGGTGATCTCGGGAGCGGACCGCAACGACGGGACATGCCCCGGCGAGATATCCAAGACGTTTCGGCTGTCACGCATCGTGATCGACACCTTGAAAAAGGCGCGCATCCAATGCGATGACCTCGATCTAAGCCGCATCACTTCCGAATACGGCAAGCAGATTCATCCGTGCAAGGGTTGTGTATCGACTGCGATGCCGCTATGCCATTGGCCGTGCAGTTGCTATCCGAACCACGCGCTCGGGCAGGTCAACGACTGGATGAACGAGATCTATCCGCGCTGGTCCGCGGCGCACGGCATCGTGATCGTCACACCTGTGTATTGGTACCAGGTACCTAGCGCGTTGAAGCTGATGATCGACCGTCTCGTATGCGCCGACGGCGGTAATCCAGATCCGACTTCTACGCAAGGCAAGGATGCGAAGAAAGCTAAGCAGATCGAGCTCGCTGGCTGGCCGTATCCGAAGCATTTGTCGGGTCGCACTTACGGGCTGGTCGTGCACGGCGATGTGGCCGGCATCGAAGGTGTGCGGTACGCGTTGTCGGACTGGCTCGACTGGATGGGCCTGATCGCCGCCGGCCAGCATGCGCGACTCGACCGCTACATTGGCTATTACAAGCCGTATGCAACGAGCCACGAGGAGCTCGATCGCGACACCGACGTGCAGGAGGAAGTGCGCAACGTAGCGCGCGCAGTCGCCGAGGCTGTGCGCGAGTTGCGCACCGGCACGTTGAGCGAGCCGGATCGAAAGCTCGAGGCGCCGCGTTCGAAATAGCGACACAGTCAAGAGTCGCGGGTCGGTCGAAGAATCATCCGCTTCTAGGCTTTTACCATCGCAATTCGCAACTTGTAATGGCGACGGCAGTTTTAATCTCTTGACATCGATCCCATGGCTCGGTCATGTTGAAACTACTTCGCGCCGGTCTTGCTGCAACAGTAACTGCTGCACTTGCCGGTTGCATGCCACTAAGCACGTTCAATGCGCTTGTCGAATCCGACTCGCACGAGTTGATCACAGCCGCCTATGGCGCGAGCAGCCGGCAGCATCTCGATGTGTACGTGCCGGTTGAAACGCCAGCCCGCGTACGTCCCGCGCAGGGTTGGCCGCTCGTCGTCTTTTTCTATGGCGGTTCGTGGAAATATGGTGAGCGCGCGAACTACCGCTTCGTCGGCGAAGCACTTGCTGCGCGTGGCATCGCTGCCGTTATCCCCGACTATCGCCTGTATCCCGAAGTGCGGTACCCGGATTTTTTAAAAGACAATGCCGCAGCGACAGCGTGGGCAATGCGCGAAGCGGCGCGCTTTGGCGCCGACCCGAAGCGTGTGTTCGTGATGGGCCACAGCGCAGGCGGTTACAACGCTGCCATGGTCGCGCTCGACGCGCGCTGGCTCGGCGGAGAAAGCATCACGCCGACGCAACTTGCCGGGTGGATCGGGCTTGCAGGCCCTTACGAATTTCTGCCAATTGAAAATCCAGACGTAAAGCCAGTGTTTCTGCATCCGGACACCCCTCTTGAATCCGAGCCTATTCGACACGTGTCTGCCGCAGTGCCGCGCACGTTTCTCGCCGCAGCGCCTGACGATGATCTAGTGAATCCGGAGCGCAATACGAAGCAGCTGGCGAGTAAGCTGCAGAAGACGGGCATTCCGGTCACGCTGCAAATCTATCCATACACGAGTCATACAACACTGATTGGTGCGTTTGCGTTTCCACTGCGATTTTTGGCGCCGGTGCTCGACGATGTTGTTGAATTTGTAAAGGCGGCGCCGAAGCGCTAATTTCACATTTGACTCAGTGCAGTTCGACTATGTAATCGCCGGCGCGGGAACCGCCGGCTGCGTGCTTGCCAACCGGCTCTCGGCCGATCCGCAGATCAAGGTGCTATTGCTCGAAGCGGGCGAGCGCGATGACTGGATCTGGATCCATATTCCGGTCGGTTATCTCTACTGCATTGGCAATCCGCGCACCGATTGGTGTTATCGGACTGAACCAGACCCAGGACTTAACGGCCGCTCGATCCTGTATGCACGCGGCAAAGTTCTCGGTGGCTGCTCGTCGATCAACGCGATGCTTTACCTGCGGGGTCAGGCGCGCGACTACGACGAATGGGCGCGTACCACCGGCGATCCTGCGTGGGCTTGGAGCTCCGTGCTGCCGTTGTTCCGCAAAAGCGAAGATTATTTTCACGGCGCCGATGCGGAGCACGGCACCGGAGGAGAGTGGCGCGTCGAGCCGCAAAGACTCTCCTGGGAAATTCTGAAGAGTTATCGCGAAGCGATGGTGCAGGCCGGCATTCCACGCAGCGAAGATTTCAATCGCGGCGATAACGAGGGCTGCGGATTTTTCATGGTCAATCAGAAGCGCGGCGTGCGCTGGAACGCTTCAAAAGCCTTTCTGCGTCCGGTACTAAACCGCCCGAACCTCAGCGTGATTACCAATGCGCATGTCGTGCGCCTGCGCATGGCCGGCAAGCGCTGCCTCGGCGTCGAGTTCACACGCGGCGGCGAGACGACGTTCGCCGAAGCGCACGTGGAGACAATTCTTGCAACCGGCAGCATCGGCTCGCCGCAGATCATGCAGCTGTCCGGCATCGGCCCGGCGCCGCTGTTGCGGGAGCACGGCATCAACGTGGTGCACGAACTGCCCGGTGTCGGCGAGAACCTGCAGGATCACTTGCAGCTGCGCACAGTCTTCAAGGTGCGTAATGCGGTCACGCTGAATCAACGTGCCAACAGCATCATCGGCAAGATGATGATGGGGCTCGAATACGCGTGCTTCCGCACAGGACCAATGACGATGGCACCAAGCCAGCTGGGTGGTTTCACCCGCAGCTCAGGCGAACATGCAACACCTAACATCGAATTTCACGTGCAGCCGCTTTCGCTGGACAAGTTCGGTGATCCGCTGCACCGCTTTCCAGCGTTCACTGCGAGCGTATGCAACCTGCGGCCGACATCGAGAGGTTTCGTCCGCATCAAGTCGCCTGATCCGCTTGCGGCGCCGGTTATTCAGTGCCGCTACCTATCGACGCCTGAAGACCGCACGGTCGCCGCCGATGCGTTGCGCCTGACCCGCCGCATCGCAGCCCAGCCCGCGCTCGAGCGCTATGCACCGGAGGAATTTCTGCCAGGTGTGCAATTCCAGTCTGCGGATGATCTTGCTCGCATCGCCGGCGACATCGGCACCACGATCTTTCATCCTGTCGGCACGTGCCGGATGGGCGCGGCAGACGATGCATCAGCCGTTGTCGATTCGAGGTTGCGAGTGCGCGGTGTTTCGGGGCTGCGCGTCGTCGACGCATCGATCATGCCCACCATTACTTCGGGCAATACCAACTCGCCCACTTTGATGATTGCAGAGCGCGGCGCCGAGATGATTCGTGCTGACCGTCAGAGCCGGCTAACCGCGCAAAATTTCACGTAGACCGCGCAGACTGTGAAAATTTCGCCGTCGCCTTATGTAATTCTTGCGACCGGTGATTGCGAGGGCGAAAAAATGGCGCGGAGCAGGCTCCGCGCCACCGTGATGCATTAAATGCGGACGCAGTTAGTTACGTTACGGTTTTATTTTTGACGCAGCGTTCAATTCACCGGCGTCGAGCTTGCCGTCCTTGTTGGTGTCGGCCTTGTCGAACACCGCGGACAGGCTTGGTGACGTTTTGGCTTCTTGCTTGTCGATTGCGCCATCCTTGTTCTTGTCTAGCTGCGTCATGCTGAGGCTCGGGTCACCCGTAACCGGTCTAGTGGTTTCCGGTTTGGCGTCCGCCCCGTAGGGTTTAGTGGTTTGAGGTTGGGTTTGCGCAAACGCGATACCGCCCGCTAGCGAGGCCGCGGATAACGCAACGAGCAGGGCAGATTTCTTCATCATCGACTCCTTGTTGAAATCTGGGGACTTTCCCCGCACAAAAAGTCGCAAGTGCCATGCCCATAAGCCGCATTTCTGGCTCTATTCTTAGCACGCAATTAGTGCGTTTCAACGACGCCATCGGCGACGAAGCGATCAATCTCCGCGTCCTGATATCCGAACTCACGTAGCACTTCGCGCGTGTGCTCGCCGAGCACTGGCGCAGCGCGTGCCGTCTCAGTCGGCGTCCGTGAAAAATGCAGCGGACTTCCAAGTGCTCGCGTTGCCCCGGCCTGCGCATGCATCACATCGACAACCATTCCGCGTGCGAGCGTCTGCGGGTGCTCGAGCGCCTCGGCGATTGTGTGCACCGGCCCGGCAGGAACACCTGCCTTGTCGAACGCTGCGATCCACTCGCTTCGGCTGCGCGTCGCAATCACGTTATTCATCGCCTCAGCCAGGGCGTCGATGTTCTTCATGCGTGCAGCGTTGGTCGCGAATCGCAAATCATCGCGCCACTCAGGACGGCCAAGAACATCAGTGATGCGTTCCCAGTTTGCTTGATTGGCGCCGCCGATATTGATCCAGCCATCGCTTGCGCGAAACGCCTGATACGGCGCGGTCAGGATATGCGCGGAGCCCGTTGCGCCCGGCGATTGTCCCGTCGCGAAATAGATCGCGGCGTGCCAGTACGTCTGTTGCAGCGCTGCTTCCATCAACGACGTATCGACGACCTGGCCTTCGCCGGTCTTTAGCTTGTGCGTGTACGCAGCGAGGATGCCCGCAACGGCAAGAATGCCGGCGTTGATATCCGCAACCGAATTGCCTGTCTTCGCAGGTGGACCGCCCGGCTCGCCGGTGATCGACATCAGGCCAGCGAAGCCTTGTGCGATCAGATCGAATCCACCTTTGTCCCCCAGCGGCCCGTCGCGTCCAAAGCCCGAGACTGCGCAATAAATCAATCCGGGATTTTCAGCGGCGAGAACGTCGTAACCGAGCCCAAGCTTTTCCAGCGTGCCTTTGCGATAGTTTTCTGTCAGCACGTCTGCGTTGCGCACCATCTTCAACAGAATCGCCCGGCCATCGGCGTGCTTCAGGTTTAACGCAATTCCGCGCTTGTTCCGGTTAAGGATCATGAACGGCGCGGACACGCCGTTGACCTGCGGTTCGCTGTAACCGCGCGAGTCGTCGCCGCCGGGCAGCTTCTCGACCTTGATGACGTCAGCGCCCATGTCGGCCAGCATCATTCCGGCAGTGGGGCCTGCCATGATCTGCGCGAGCTCGAGCACGCGCATTCCTTTTAGCGGCCCACTCACGCTGTCGCCCTATTTGGCTATGAACTGCGGCTTCTGTTTCGCGAGGAACGCTGCGTAACCGATTCGGAAGTCTTCGGTGTCGAAGCAATCGAAACATTCATCGAGTTCTTGCGCCGTCAGCGGCGTGCGCTCCGCCAGGCGCCGCGCGAACTTCTTGTGCCAGCGCGCAACCAGCGGTGCACCCTCGGCGATGCGCTCGGCAGCTGCGCGCGTTTCGCCAGCAACCTGCTCGTCGGGCACGACGCGCGTCACGAGCCCTTTCTCCTTCGCTTCGGCGGCATCGAAGATCCGGCCCTCCAGCAGAATCTCGAGTGCGACAGGTGCCCCGACAAGTCGCACCAGCGGTGCCATCTCGGCGTAGGCCATCACCAGGCCGAGATTCTTGATCGGCGCACCGAAGCGGCTCGACTCTCCGCAGATACGTAGATCACAAAGCGCTGCAATCTCGAGTCCGCCACCGACGCAGATTCCATGAATCTGCGCGATCAGCGGATGCCGGCAATTTGCCAGCGCATCGGCGGTTCGATGCATCACCTTGCCGTACTCGATTGCCTGCTTCTTGTTTGATCGCTCGCTCGCAAACTCGGCGATGTCGTTGCCCGGCGAGAAAGATTTCTCGCCGGCACCGCGGATGATCACGCAGCGCAATGAGTCATCTGCCGATAATCGCTCGACCACTTCGCCGAGCTGCTGCCACATGGCGCGCGTCAATGCATTCAGTTTGTCTGGCCGATTCAACACGACGGTCGCAATCGCGCCACTGCGCTCGGCGAGAATCGTATCGGTCATCGATAGAAATAATCGACCAGCCCGAGCGTCACCACGGGGACATATGTAATCAGCAGAAGGGTGACCAGGAGCACCCCGATAAATGGAATGTTGGCCCGAGTCACGTCCCAGACGCTCTCCTTCGCGATCGAGCATGTGAGCAGGAGGACGCTCGCCACTGGCGGGGTCTGCTGGCCGATGGCGAGGTTGAGCGTCACGATCACGCCGAAGTGGACCGGATCGATCCCGGCAGCGAGTACCGCCGGCATCACGATCGGCACCACCAGGACGATGGCGGCGGCCGAGTGCAGGAACATCCCGATGATTAGGAAGAAGACATTCAGGATTGCGAGGATTGCCCACTTCTCGCTCGTGATGGAGAGCATCGCCGCTGCGATGCGTTGCGGAAGCTGCACCTCCGTGAGATAGAGGCCGAGCAAAGCCGAGGCCGCGACCAGCAGCATCACGGTGCCGGTCTGCACCGTGCCGTCGATGATCGCCTCGCGCAACCCCGCCCAGTTGAGCTCGCGATAGACCAACCCGCCCACTAACAAAGCCGCGACGACGGCGAGCGCCGCGCCTTCGGTCGCCGTGACTATGCCCCCGAAAATGCCGCCGAGGATGATCACCGGCAGCGTGAGCGCCCAGAACGCGTGTTTGAAGGCGCGCCAGAGCTTGCCTAGCTCGAAGATCTCCTCCACCGGCCAGTTGTACCGGACCGCGTACAGGTAGCACAGGCCCATGAAACCGAATGCGGCGAGGAGCCCGGGCACGATGCCCGCGACAAACATCTGCACTACCGAAGTGCCCGCCATCACCGCGTAGAGAATCATCGGGATCGACGGCGGGAGGATGATCGCGAGCGTGGCCGTCGAGGAGGTCACCGCGGCCGTGAACGGGCCAGGGTAGCCGCGCTTCTTCATGGCGGGCATGATGATCGACGCCGTGGCCGCCACCCCCGCGACCGCCGAGCCCGAGATCTCCGCGAAGAACATGTGGCTCAACACGTTCACCTGGGCCAGAGCGCCCCTGACCCAGCCGACGAGCGCCTGGCAGAAATCGATCAGCCGGTGCGAGATCCCCGAGGTGTTCATGATCGCGGCGGCGAGGATGAAGAGCGGAATCGCGATCAGCGGAAAGCTGGTCGCGCCCTGATACAGCGCAATCGGCACGTTGGGCAGGCTCGCGACACCCTGCGTCGCGAGCATTGCGGCGACCGACGCGATGCAAAGCGCCACTGCGATCGGAACGTTGATCAGCACCAGCACGACCACGCAGACAAAGACGAGGAAGCCGATCACGCAGATTCCTCCACGGGGCTCGCTTCACTGCGCGCTTCGCGCAGCACCTCCGGAAACACCAGTAGCTGCCCTACGACAAACAGGGCGGCGCCGATCGGGATCGCCGACATCGCGTAAGCGACCGATACCTGCGGCAGCGAAACGAGCCGGTCCGTCGCAAGGATGTCGAGGATTGAATAGCCAACCCAGGCGAGCAGCACGAAAAAGGCCATCGTGCATAGCTGCGCGAAAACGGCAGCGACGACCCGCGCCCCGGCCGGCAGCATCCTCACGATCTCGGGTACACCCATGTGAGCGTGCTTCAGGACCGCCAGCGCCGAGCCGTAGAACGTCACCCAGGCTAGGAGGATGGTGGCGACCTCGTCATACCAGACGAGTGAATGGCCCGAGTAACGGAAGACCACGCCCGCCGTCACCTCGGCGGCGAGCGCGGTCATCAGCGCGATGCAGATCCACTCGAGGAACCGTTCGTATCCCCGGCGGAACGACCGAAACGTCACTAGCTACTTGCCGAGTGCGACTGCGCGATCGATTACTTCCTTCGCGCCTGGAACTTCCTTGGCGAACTCCTCGTAAACAGGCTTCGATGCGGCGACGAACGCATCCTTGTTCGGCGTGTTCACGGCCACTCCCGCGGCCTTGATTTTGCCGAGCAGATCGTCGTCGTCCTTCGCGGCTTTGTCATAGACGAATGCTTGTGTCTCCTTCGCCGTGTCCTCCAGGATCTTGCGCACGTCGGCCGGCAGCGATTCCCATTTCTTGGCACCGACCGTCACATATGCCGGTGTGTAGACGTGACCTGTCAATGAGATGAACTTCTGCACTTCCTGGAACTTGGCGCTGTAAATCTGCGTGAACGGATTTTCCTGACCGTCCATTACGCCGGTTTGCAAAGCCGTGAACACCTCGGAAAATTTCATCGGCGACGGGTTGGCGCCGTAGGTCTGGAACATCTTCACGCGCCATTTGCCCTCCGGTACGCGCAGCTTGATGCCCTGCAGATCGGCTGGCGAGTTGATCGGACGCTTTGAGTTCGTGATGTGTCGATAGCCGTTTTCCCACACGCCGATCACTTTCAGCCCCTTCTTTTCGGCTTCCGGCGCTAGCTTCGACCAGAACACATCTTTCTCGATGCGTGCCATGTGCGCCCGGTCCTTGACCAGGTAGGGCATCTCGAACACGCCAAAGAGGTCAGATTCCGAGGACATCACGGTCGATGGAAGTGCAATGTCGACCGTGCCCAGCTTCAGCTTCTGAAGCAGTTCCTTGTCGCCGCCGAGCTGGCTCGAGCCGAACACCACAACCTTGGCCTTGTTTCCCAGCTTGGCGTTGGCGCGTCGCGCGTACTCGTCAGCCGACGCGGCGAATAGCGACCCCGGTTCGCCGACGTGTCCGAACTTGATCTCGGTTTGCGCGACGGCTGCATTCGGGAGCAGCGCGAACGCCCCCGATATCAAGGCAGCCTGTAGCAGATGGCGCCGCGCCGCTGCTGTTTGTTCGAAGTTCATTTCTGTCTCCTGTGTGTTTTATTGAAAGCCAAGTCTAGGCAGCTTGGGCCAACTGCGCAGTCGGTGTTTGCGCCAGATAAGCCATCGCGGCGTCGACGCCGCCGGCGCGATGCGGAACGCCGGCCAGCTTGAGCCCCATTTCGACGCCCGCCAGCGTGCCGCACAGCATCAGCTCGTTGAAATACCCCAGATGGCCGATACGAAAGATCTTGCCGGCGACCTTGCCGAGCCCTTGTCCAAGCGACATGTTGAACCGCTCGAGCACGATTTTGCGAAACGCGTCGGCACTGTGCCCGTCCGGCACGATCAGTGCCGTCAGCGACGAGCTGTATTCGGCCGGGTTCGCGCACAGAATTTCAAGGCCCCATGCACGCGCCGCGCGCCGGGTCGCCTCGGCCAGGCGGTCGTGCCTGGCGAACACTTGCGGCAAGCCTTCGGCAAATAGCATCTCGAGGGCTTCGTGTAGCCCGAACAGCAGGTTGGTTGCCGGCGTGTACGGAAAATAGCCGGTGGCGTTCGACGCAATCATTTCCTTCCATTCCCAATAGGAACGCGGCAGTTTCGCGTGCTCCGACGCCGCCAGCGCCTTCGCGCTGATCGCGTTAAACGATAGGCCCGGCGGCAGCATCAATCCTTTCTGCGAGCCGCCGACGGTGACGTCGACACCCCATTCGTCGTGCCGGTAATCAATCGAGCCGAGCGATGAGATGGTGTCGACCATCAACAACGCAGGATGGCCGACGCGATCGATCGCTGAGCGAATCGGCGCGATGGGCGTGGTCACGCCGGTTGATGTTTCGTTGTGGACAACGCACACGGCCTTGATTGCGCGCCCAGTGTCCGCGCGTAAGCGCTTTTCGATCTCTGCCGGGTTTGCGCCCTGCCGCCAGTCGCCTGGCATCAATTCCACCGTGAGCGACATGCGCTCGGCCAGCTTTTTCCACAGCATCGCAAAGTGGCCGGTCTCGGCCATCAACACGCGATCACCGGGCGATAGCGTGTTGACCAGCGCCGCTTCCCACGCGCCGGTCCCCGAAGCCGGATAGATCACCACATCGCTTTCGGTCTGAAACACGCGCTTGATGCCGGCCAGCACCGTTTTGCCGAGCACCGCGAACTCGGGGCCGCGATGGTCGATCGTCGGATGGTCGATCGCGCGCAACACGCGATCGGGCACATTGGTCGGGCCAGGAATCTGCAGAAAATGGCGGCCGGAGGGATGACTGT
Organism: uncultured beta proteobacterium; assembly: GCA_963829995.1. Taxonomy (GTDB): domain Bacteria; phylum Pseudomonadota; class Gammaproteobacteria; order Burkholderiales; family Burkholderiaceae_F; genus JACCZX01. The sequence continues at coordinate 30,133 of CAWHKW010000026.1, forward strand.
CGAGTTCAAGCATCGCGGGTCTTTCGAAAATACCTCGAGAAGCCGCTCACTGTAGCGAACTATCGAGCGATCCGCGCCACGCGACTATATTGACTCCGCATGCACGACCTCGCACAACCGCTGGTCTTCCATCCGCCGCGCGCGGACACTGAACTTTCGAGTCGGCTGCGTGCCGCGGTGCAAGGCGACGTGCTGTTCGATCGTGCAGCGCGCGGCCGTTATTCAACCGATGCGTCGATCTATCAGATCGAGCCGGTCGGCGTGCTGATTCCGAAGACGCAGGAAGACATAGGCATCGCCTTTGAGATTTGCCGCGAGCTTCGCGTGCCTGTTTTACCGCGCGGCGCCGGCAGCTCGCAGTGCGGGCAGACGGTCGGTGCGGCGTTGGTGATCGATCACAGCAAACACTTGAACGGCATCGTGTCGTTCGACAAGGACGCGCAAACGGTCACTGTCGAGCCGGGCATCGTGCTCGATGCACTGAATGCGTGGCTGAGGCCGCACGGCCTGTGGTTTCCGGTCGACGTCAGTACGTCGGCGCAGTGCACGTTGGGTGGCATGGCAGGCAACAACTCGTGCGGCTCGCGCTCGATTGCGTACGGCAACATGGTTCACAACGTGCTTGCGATCGATGCGCTGCTCTCCGATGGCACCGAGGCATGGTTCGGCCCCGAAGCCGAAATGTCGAGCGCTCCGCCGCGCGTACTGAAGCTGCTCGAAGAGCTGCGCAGCATCGCAGTGCGCGAATGGGATGAAGTCGAGCGCTGGGTGCCGAAGGTGCTGCGCCGCGTCGGCGGCTACAACGTCGACATTTTCTTGCCGCAGAGCGAACGCCCGTACACCGCCGACGGCAGCGTCAACATCGCGCACCTGCTGGTCGGCAGCGAAGGCACGCTGGCGTGGACCAGTGCACTGACGTTGCAGCTCGCGCAGCTGCCAACGCAGCGCACCTTGGGTGTCATCAATTTTCCGACGCTGTATCGAGCGATGCAATGCGCGCAGCACATTGTCACGCTAAAGCCGTCTGCCGTCGAGCTGGTCGACCGCACAATGATCGAGCTCGCACGCGGCAACCCCGCGTTCCAGCCCGTTATCGAAGCGGCACTGATTGGTGAGCCCGAAGCGATCCTGCTGGTGGAATTCAGTGACGAGAACCCGCGACAGCGACTCGACCAACTGGTTGCGCTGATCGCCGACCTTGGTCTGCCGAATCAAGTCGTGCGCATGGTCGACGCGGCGTCGCAGAAGGCGTTGTGGGAAGTGCGCAAGGCCGGCTTAAACATCATGATGAGCATGCGCGGCGACGGCAAGCCGGTGTCGTTCATCGAAGACTGCGCGGTGCCGCTCGAGCATTTGGCCGATTACGTCGCGCGCCTGACCGACGTGTTCGCGAAGCACGGCACACGCGGTACCTGGTACGCGCATGCATCGGTCGGCACGCTGCACGTGCGGCCGATTCTCGACATGCGCAAGGACGGTGCCAAGAAGATGCGCGCGATCGCCGAAGAAGCGGCGTTGATGGTGCGCGGATACAAGGGCGCGTTTTCGGGCGAACACGGCGACGGACTGGTGCGCAGTGAATGGGTCGCGTGGCAGTTCGGGCCGCGCCTGACGCGCGCATTCGAAGACATCAAGTCACTGTTCGATCCGGATGGGTTGATGAATCCCGGCAAGATCGTCAAGCCGAGCAAGATGGACGACGCGCGGCTGTTTCGTTACCCGCCGGGATATCGCACACAATCTTTGCAGACCGCGCTCGACTGGTCCGCATGGAATGTGCAGAACGATGCAGCGACGGAAACGCTGACGGCGCCCGGCACGGGTGGCGATCCAGCGCTTGGCTTTGGCAAGGCCGTTGAGATGTGCAACAACAACGGCCATTGCCGCAAGTTCGACGCCGGCACGATGTGTCCGAGCTTTCGCGTTACGCGCGACGAAGAACACCTAACCCGCGGTCGCGCAAACACGCTGCGGCTTGCGCTATCAGGCCAGCTCGACGGCGGGTTCGCGTCGGAGGCCGTGCGCGATGCACTCGATCTGTGCGTCAGCTGCAAGGGCTGCCGCCGCGAATGCCCGACCGGCGTCGATATGGCAAAGATGAAGATCGAGTTTCTTCATCACTACCACCGGCAGCGCGGACTGTCGATCAAGGACCGGCTGATCTCGTACCTGCCGCACTACGCGCACTGGGGTGCGCGATTCCCGTGGCTGTTCAACCTGCGCAACACGATGACTGGCGCCACTTGGTTGTCCGAGAAGTGGTTCGGCTTCGCCGCGCAGCGATCATTGCCGTCCTGGCGCAGCGATACGTTTCTCGCCGGTCTGACCTATCCGATCAACGCCGACCGCAGCGTCGAGCCGCAGTCGCGCGGCACGGCAGGCGAAGTCGTCCTGTTCGCCGACACATTCAACAACGCCTTCGAGCCTGAGGTTGCGCACGATGCGCTCGCGGTGCTCGAAGCGGCCGGTTACACCGTCCACATTGCACTTCCGACCGACGGCAGCCGCCGTCCGCTGTGCTGTGGGCGTACGTTTCTGGCGACCGGCCTGGTCGATCAAGCCAAGGTGGAAGCGAGGCGTACGTTGGCAGCGCTGATGCCCTACGTCGAGCGCGGCGCAACCATCATCGGCCTCGAGCCGTCATGCCTGCTGTCGATGCGCGATGAGTTTCTGGTGATGGGGCTCGGCGAAGCGGCGCAACGGCTGGCATCGCGCGCGCTGCTGATCGAGGAGTTCCTCGCACGCGAGCATCGCGCCGGGAAGCTTCGTTTGCCGTTGTCTGCGTTACCGGAAAAGCGCGCGCTGATTCACGGCCACTGCCATCAGAAAGCGTTCGACGCGCTAACGCCTGCGGTCGAGGTGCTGAAGCTGATTCCCAGCCTGCAGGTCGACGTAGTCGATTCGAGCTGCTGCGGCATGGCCGGCGCGTTTGGCTATGAAGCTGCGCACTACGACGTCTCAATGAAGATGGCCGAGCTTGCGCTGCTGCCCGCAGTGCGTAACGCCGACGCCGACACGCTGATCGTCGCCGATGGCACGAGTTGTCGCCATCAAATCACCGACGGCACGCGAAGCACCGGTGCGCGCCACGCGACGCACGTGGTCAGAGTGCTCGCGCGTGCACTGGCGGCGACCTCAGACCGTTAGGTTCAGCGGATGAACGCCGATCAGCCACTCGTGCAACCAGAAAGTAAATAGGGCCCAAGCCGCTGCGCCAAACACTACGGCCTTGACATCGCGTGTGACGGGGCCGGCCACGTAGCTGACATGAGCCGCGCGATCGCGGCGTCGTGCAGCGACGTAGCTGAAGGTCGCCCAGATCAAAAGAGATCCGAACAGTATGACGTCGGCCAACGTTCCGTTCACTAGCAGATGAGCGATTGCCCAGACCGTGACTCCCGCAACCATCGGATGCCCCACGATGGCCTTGATTCGCGTCTGGCTGACGTAGGCGGCAGCGATCAGGACGAACGCGACCAGCGTCAAGAAGGCGGCCAAAGGCCGAGTCCAGGCGGGCGTCAGATAGAGAACAATCAGCGATTGACGCGCCAGCCCGTAGCCGTAAGCGATCAATACGAAGCCGATCAGCGAGAGCAGCGCGTAGCTGCTCTTCCAGACTTTCGGCCCGACCTTGGCGATCTGCGCGCTTCGCCAATCGTCAGCGACGATGCGAACCGAGTGCGCGCCAAGAAAGATGACAAGGCCGACGATCAACAGAGCCATCGCGTCTCCTAACGATGGCGGAGCGTAACGCCCTGCTTAGCGGCTGGCCAGTTCGGTTGCCAGCCCTGAGCTCAGCAAGAGTTGTGGCGACGGAAACCAGATCTGATCGTTTGCAATCGCGGCGCCTTGTTCCAGCATGCGGTGATCGACGCCACGCGCCGCGATGAATTCGTCGCTGCGCCGATTGGCCGATGCCACCACGTCGGCGCTGAAACCAGCCCCGCCTGCGCTGTGCATTCCGATCGCCGCGTTCTGCCCGAGGATGCGCCGTGCCCCGCCGGCAAACGCAGTCACGCACGCGCTACTGCACTCTCCTTCAACAAGGGTGTCGAGATTGCGATCGCGTAGCAGCGTGCCGAGTGCGAGGCCTTCGGCCACGCGCCCGCCCTTGCTTTGAAGACGCACCACCTGCACTTCCGGATGCGCATCGAGCGCCTCGCGCACTGCGCGCGTGGTGCCAAATTCGAGGCCGCCTTGAAGCACGATCTGGTTCGAGCGCGGCTCGAGTTGTACCGCTGCAGGCGGCGATGATCCGATCAGCGTCGACCACACTTCGGGCATCACATAGCGCGCTGATTGAAACCAGAACAGGCCGACCCAGACAAAGGCGCCCAGACCTACGATCCCTGTCAGCAGCGCCACCGGCATCGAACCGCCGCGATCGACGCTTTCGATCGCCGATCGCTGCACGCCGGTGCCCCACCACAGCGCACCGACGATCAACACCGCGACTTCCAGCAGCCATAGCAGCGACGATCCGATCGGATAGTCGGTTATCGGCACCTGACGCGATGCAAAGCCGATCGCCTGCACTGCGCCCCACACCAACAAAGCGCTGACGATGACCGCGGCCGCCAGCGGCAGATCACCGCGCCAGTGCTGCCGCAGGTAGCCGACGCGGCGACTGCGGCTGCGCACATGCTTCTCGCGAAACCGCTCGGCGTTTTTCAGCTGCTTGCGCGGTGACGGCGGGTGAGGCGGGAGGGCGTCGTCGGTGTGAAGGGTTTGCATGGGCTCAGTCTAGGGCGGGCGCAGCATGAAGATCGTCGCCCCTTAACGCATGCGCGGTAATCTGCGTGAGTGGCCGCAAGCATCTACTGCGCCTGAATCCGGACTTGACGTTGGCTCTATATGACTATTCGACTTAGCGGCGTCATAGCCGCTGCCGCCACCCCGCTGAACGCAGACTTCAGTATCGACACTGAACGGTTGATCGAGCATTGCCGTGCGCTGTTGGCCGAGGGTTGTGATGGCATCAATCTGCTCGGTACGACCGGTGAAGCGACCTCATTCTCGGCTGAGCAGCGGACTGACGCGATGCAGGCCCTAGCGCGCTCGGGTCTGCCGATGTCTCGGTTCATGGCAGGCACGGGCGCCGCCTCGCTGGCCGACGCGGTGCGGATCACGCGTGCGGCGCGCGATCTCGACTTCGCGGGCGCGCTGGTGCTGCCGCCGTTTTATTACAAGCCAGTCGATGACGCTGGCCTGTTCGCCTATTTCGATCAACTGATCAACCGCGTCGGCGCCGACCTACGCTTGTATCTGTATCACTTCCCGCAACTATCGGGCGTTCCGTATTCGCTGGAATTCGTGCAGGCGCTGAAGAAGAAGTATCCGCGTCAGTTGCTCGGACTGAAGGACAGCTCCGGCGATACCGCCTACTCGATTGCAATGGCGGCAGGCGTGGCCGACTTTGACGTCTTTCCGAGCGCCGAAGGGACATTGAACGAAGCGGACCGCTACCGCTGGAGCGGCTGCATCTCGGCGACGGTCAACGTCACCGTGCGCGCCGCTGCTGCTGGCTGGAAAGCGCGCGGCACCGCTGAGGGGGAGCGTGCGGTGGCGTCGGCTGCGGCGCAGCGCGCGATTCTCGCGCGCTCGCCGGTGATTGCCGCCGTCAAGCAGGCGCTCGCAGTGAAGTATCAACGGCCCGATTGGGCGCGCGTGGTACCGCCGCTGCATTCGCTGACGCCGGAACAGGCTGAGGCGCAGGCGCGCGACCTCGCGTCGAGCGGAATTTAGAAGACGACCTGCGCTAACGCCCGCCGGAAACGTCGATCACGGCGCCATGCACGTATGACGACGCGCCTGAGCACAGCCACAGCGCGACCTCCGCGACCTCGAGGACTGAGCCCGAGCGGGCGAGCGGCACAGCAGTTTTCGCCAGCCGCTCCATCTGCTCCAACCCGCCGTGCGCGTTGTGAATCTCGGTGGCGATCAACCCCGGCCGCATTGCGTTGACGCGAATTCCCTGCGTGCCGACTTCCTTCGCGAGTGCCAGCGTGAACGAGTCGATCGCACCCTTGGTCGCTGCGTACGCCGCACCCCCACTAAGCCCGCCGGTGCGTGCCGCCACCGAGGACATATTGACGATTGCACCGCCCCGGCCGCCATGCTTGGTCGACATCCGCCGCACGGCTTCACGCGCGCAATAAAACTGGCTGAAGACGTTGGCGAGAAACACTTCGTTCAGCTGCGCGAAGTCGGACTCCTCGACATCGAACTTGCTGAGCATGCCGGCGTTGTTGATCAGCACATCGAGCGTGCCCAACTCAGCGTCGAGGCGTTCGAACATCTTGGCCACCTGCGCCGAGTCGCCCGCGTCGGCTTTCAAGGCCACCGCGTCACTGCCGTTGGCCTTGATCTCGGCGACGACTTCAAGCGCTGGCTGTTCGCTGCGGTGATAGTTGACGCCGACCTTGTAACCTGAGCGTCCCGCGACCTTCGCGATTTCGGCACCGATGCCGCGGCTGGCACCGGTGACCAGCATGATCGGCTGCTTCATTCGGGCTCCAGATGGGTGTCTTTGGTGAGTCTCATTATCGCCAACTCGGTGCCTCAAGAACCGGCCCAGGCACCCCCCACCTCGGGCAAACGGCCCGCGAGTGACAAACATCCGATTTGACGGAGCCGAACAGCCCGGATTACACCTGCCAAATTCTGCCGTTGCGGCGCGGCAACCTTTGGCAACATGGGACGCTAGTAGAACCAGCAGGACCCTGAATTGAATTTCCAGAATTTCGAAACCGTGCAGGCGCCGATGCGTAAGGCGCCACCCGCGCCAGCGCCGGCAGCTTTGCGCTTCAGCCACACCGATCTGTTCGGTGAGAAAGTGAAGTGGCTGCCGCCGTATCGGCTGGCGCCATCGTTTGCGAGTGCCGACGGCCAGAGCATTATTTACCGGCGGCGTTCGCAAGTCGTGCTGGTCGGCGAAGGCGGTGAGACACACGCCGCTCAAGCAACATCGTTCGCACTCGGTACCGGCGAAACCCGCGTGCGCATCGACGCGCATGGATATGCGCGTATCGAGCGCCCGCGGCGCTCCAGCCAGGCGATCGATCCCGTTTCCAACGTTGTCGACGGCGCGGCCGACATGGAGCGCGAAGCCGCACTCACTGTCTGCGCGCATCTGAACGAGCACGTCGAGTCGCTCGCCTTTCCGCATCGCTGGACACCGTCGCCCGACCACATCCTCTTGCCGGTGGCGGCGCGCGCGTTTACCGAGCCGAAACCCAGGCCCCCGAAGGCATCAATCTCCACGGATCCGCGCGTCAAAGCCGCGGCCGATCCTCAGGAACTGAACGACTATCTTGATCTGCGTGCCGACTGGATCGCGCGCCGCTTCGCATGGGATGCCTCGCAGAGCACGATCCATCAGTTGAAGGAAAAAGCCCAGAGCGGCGACGCCGACGCGATGCGCGAGTACTTAATGAAATGCTTGCATGACGTGCTTTGGCCGCTGCCAACGGTCATCAGCTACGAGTTCAAGGGGCAGCATGAAGCCAGGCTCGAATTTGTCGTGCCTGGTCTGGATGCAATACCGGACCGCGAAGCCGCGATGGCGAGTGGCAACCGGGTCGAGATCCGGCGCATGTCCGACCTGTCTCACACCAAGCTGCACAACCAGCACGCGCTCGGGCTCGTCGTGCGGCTTGTGGGTGAGCTGTTTGCCGCACTGCCGACCATCCAGGCGGTAACCGTTTCCGCACTGCAAATTCAGACCAACAACAAACCGCAGCGCTACATCGCTTCGGCGCAAGCCGAGCGCGAGGGGTGGTCAGCGCTGCATTCGAATGGTTCCGTCACCGCGGACCAGGCGATTCGCTGCCTGAGTCAGCTCGGAGCACGCTGCAATCTGACGGCGCTCGGCGCGTTCATGGCGGTCGAACCATTCGATTGATCGTGCGCGCGGCGCAATCGCCCGCGGCAGCGATCGAATCTGACATGGAACGACGGCGCCGGGGGCGCTGTCAGACCACTTCGACGAGTCATTGGGAGATCAAACCATGACGAAGACGATCGCATGGGTTGTCGGGGCGCTGATCGCCGCGGGTGCGTTGATCTGGGGCGCGCTGTGGTGGGAGGCGCGGACTACGCCAGCCGTAGCGCCACCTCCCTTGGCGCAAGCACCTGCACCGGAGCCGCCGGTTGCTGCTCCCGCTGCACCGAAGATCGAGTATCCGATCGAGACTGCGCCGGACGCGCCACAGATAGCGCTAGATGGGAGCGATGCCCCATTGAGCGATGCGCTTGCGCATCTGTTCAAGGGCAACAGACTCCCGGAGTTTGTGCAGCCGATGAACCTGATCCGCCACATCGTGGCGACGATCGACAACCTTCCGCGCGAGAAGACCTCGCCGCGCCTGCTGCCGGTGCGTCCAACGGCCGGCGCTTTTTCGACGAACAACGCCGGCGACAGTGTGGTCATTGCTGCCGACAACTCGGCGCGCTATTCGCCCGTCATCTCCGCGGTACAGGCGGTGGATACCAAGCAGCTGGTGGCCGTATACGTCCGCTTCTATCCGCTGTTCCAGCAGGCCTATCGCGAGCTCGGCTACCCCGAGGGCTACTTCAATGATCGGCTGGTTGTGGTGATCGATCACCTGCTTGCAACGCCGACCGTCAAGACACCGATCGCGGTGGTGCAGCCGAAGGTCCTGTATCGATACGCTGATCCGGAACTCGAAGCTCTGTCGTCTGGGCAGAAGGCAATGATCCGCATCGGGCCTGATAACGCGGCGGCGTTGAAGGCCAAGCTGCGCGAGATACGCAATGAGGTGACCGGGTCGACCATCGCGCGCTAGCGCGTTACACCGCAACGCAATCGTCAGACAGCGCGCGCTGAAAACTGTCGATGTCGGGCGCGCAGCTTAAAGATCGAACCGGTTGATTGCGCTGCGCGCCCTGCCGCGTTTTTCAGGTCAAGCGGCGGTCTTCTCGTGCTCTTTCGTCCACGATTCCATCCGCCGCTTCATTTCGTCCATCGGAACATCCTCGACGTGCGCGCCGATCGACCATACGTGCCCGAACGGGTCCTTCAACGTCCCGGTACGGTCGCCGTAGAACTGATTTTCGACCGGCCTCTCGACCGTAGCTCCGGCTTTGATCGCGCGATCGAATACGGCGTCGGGATTCTCCACATAGAACATCAGGCTCACGCTGGTTCCGCCGCGCTTCTTCGGCGATAGATGACCCATCTCGGGCCACTCGTCGGACAGCATTACGTGCGAGTCGCCGAGCTTGATCTCTGCATGGCCGATCTTGTCCCCCATCGGCATGCGCATCAATTCAGTGGCCCCGAAAGCTTTCTTGTAGAAGTCGAGCGCCGCGGCGGCGCCGTCGATGATCAGATAGGGGGTCACGCTGTGGTAGCCCTCCGGAATAGCTTTAACAGGCATTAGCAGTCTCCTTCCTAGTGGTCC
>CAWHKW010000027.1:0-64114 GCA_963829995.1 uncultured beta proteobacterium
ATGAAAAAGAAATCAGTGGTCTTGTCGGCAATCTTCGGATGCTTGATCGCAATGATTGCGCAGTCAGCCGCGGCGGCCGAGGTCAAAGTGACGCCGCTCGGAAGCCATGACGGGGAGCTGTGCCCGCGGGATCGTGCGCTGCTCTTTGAGGATCCTAACGGCACGCGCATTCTGTACGACGCGGGTTGGACGGTCGCCGGACCGAACGATCCGCGCCTCGGCAAGATCGACATCCTCCTTGTCAGTCACATGCATGGCGACCACGTTGGCAACGCGCACAACAAAGCGCCCAACTCTGGGACTTGCGAGAGTCCCGACCTTTCCGTGTCTGCGATGCCAAATTCCAGCAGCGTCAACATCGCGCTCGCAAAGAAGGCCAAGATCGTGACAGGCAGCGAAATGCCCGCGTTCTTTGCAGCCAAGCTGGCCGCGAACGGTGGTGACCCGAAGGATTCGGTCCTTGCGCGCTTCGGTGGCAGCGTCAGGGTCGGTGGGGTGACGATTGCAACAGTGCACGCCTTGCACAGCAACGGCCTCGATCCGGACTACATCGGCGGTGAACTCGGCAAGAGCATGAAAGCCGCGGGGATCGCCGGTGATGTTGGCCAGGCCACCGGCTATGTGCTCACTTTCAGCAACGGGCTGGTCGTTTACCTTTCCGGCGACACCGGCATCACGGCCGATCAGGAAAAAGTTGTGCGCGGGCACTACAACGCCAAGCTCGCCGTGATGAATATCGGTGACACGTTCAGCACAGGGCCGAAAGAAGCGGCCTATGTGATCAACGAGCTGGTGAAACCCAATGCGGTGATCCCGTCGCACGTGAACGAAGTCGCAACCAAAGACGGTAAGGTGTTGCCGGGAACGAAGACCGACACGTTCATCAAAAGCGTCAAGGTGCCGGTGCATCTTCCGCTAAGCGGCAAGACGATGTCCTTCGATAATGCAGGAAAGTGCGTCGCCGGCTGCTGAACCAGTCGCTTCGAGTAGTTCAACTCCGCCCGCATCGCCGACTCGACTCTGGTGGCTGCCGTTTTTGGCAGGTGCGTTGCCATTCGCAGCGACGCTGCTGGCTTTTTCGATTGCGATCAGCGAAGGGCGGTTCGTCGCGTGCAATCCGCTGATCGACGGCTGCGTTTCGATCAGCCGTACCGCGCGCTACGGTCTGCCCAACTACGTGTTTCGTGCGCTGCTGCTTCCAGCCGCCGTATTGCAGGCGCTGGTATGGTTGTTGTGCCAACCATGGTTACGCTCGATTGGAGCGCGGCGCACGCGCTGGCTGCGCGCTTTGCCGATCCCTTGCGCTTGGCGCAGCTGTATTCCTGATTCTGTACGGAACTTTTCTCGGCACTGAAGGCGCCTGGTATCAGTGGATGCGCCGCTTCGGGATTGTCTTTTACTTCGGCTTCACATGCATCGTGATGCTGATTGTCAGCGATGCTATCCGTAGAACCGCTGCACAGAAGTCGTTCTATCGCCGTGCATCCGCGGCCTTGCTGGCCCTATGCATCGCGCTACCGATCCTTGGTTTGGTTAACGTAACAGTGGCGCTCGTATCGAGCGATGCCGCGGCCGTTGATCGCTTCGAAAACGCTGCCGAATGGTGGGCAGGCCTGATGTTTACGGCGTTCTTCATGCTGCTCGCCGCGCTTTGGCGGCAGACGGCCTTCGCGGCCCATCTGCGTTCATCGCGAATTTGACACCCGCAAGGCAAGCAACTTATAGTTCACCAAATGGTGAACCATAGCGCTCGGCTCGATCGCGTCTTCGGCGCTCTTGTCAGCCCTGCGCGGCGCGCAATTCTGCAGCGCCTCGCACAAGCCGACTGCGCCTCCATCAGCGAGCTGGCGCAACCGATATCCATGTCGTTGCCAGCCGTGATGAAACATCTCGATGTACTCGAGGATGCGCGCCTGATCACGCGCGCTAAGACCGGCCGCACGATGTTCGTTCGGCTTTCGCCGAAACCCATGGCAGAGGCCATGGCATGGCTTCAACGATACGAGCAGTTCTGGTCCAGCAGCCTCGACCGGCTCGTCGCATACGCCGAAAAAAAGGAAGCGCAGGCACGAAAGTCGCCCGCAAGAAGACGCCGATGACCAGTCTTACTCTCGTGCGCCGCATCGCAGCGCGCCCCTCGATCGTGTTTGAAGCGCTCACTACGCCCGAAGGCATCGCTCAGTGGTGGGGGCCCGACGCCGGCCCAGTTCTGGTGGCCGAAACCGACGTGCGGATCGGCGGCCGCTTCAAGGTTCGTTTTCGCATGCTCGACGGCACAGAGCATGAAAGCAGTGGTGAATATCTCGAGGTCAAGCCGCCTGAGCGGCTTGCGATGACGTGGCGTTGGCTTGGGCTTGAAGACGACGGTGGTGAGTCAAGGATCGAGATCGATCTGCGGCCGGTTAACGGCGGCACCGAGCTCGTGTTCACCCACGCGATGCTCAGCAGTGAGGAGTCGCGCAAGGGCCACACCGAGGGCTGGAACGGTGCGCTCGACAAATTGGAAAAATATTTGCTTTCGCATGAAGGAGCGCTATGAAAAATTTCTTGGCCATCTACCTGGGTTCCGCGTCGGCAATCGCGGACTGGAAGAAGTTGGATGAAGAAAAACGCAAGGAGCGCGAAGCGGCAGGGATGCAGGCATGGAACAAGTGGGGGACGGTCAACCAGAAAGCGATCGTTGACCAAGGAGCACCGCTCGGCAAAACCAAGCTCATTTCAAAGCAGGGCATTTCAGACACCAAGAATGAGATAGCCGCGTACACGATCGTCCAGGCGGAATCGCACGAGGCGGCTGCGAAAATTTTTGAGAATCACCCGCACTTCACGATATTTCCCGGACACGCGGTAGAGATCATGGAGTGTCTGCCGATGCCAAAGATGTAACGCGAAAAGTATTTTCTTTCGCAGGAGAAACGCAAATGCATGACGATCCCAAGCCGCACCGCCAGCTCGAACATCTCCAATTTCCCGGCGAAGACTTCGCCTATCGCAACGCGCGCAACGCACTGCTCGACGAAGAGATAGCGCTTCGTCGCCAGATCGAGCGCATCAGCGCGCAGCGGCGCGCATTGCCGCCTGGCGGCCTGGTGCGCGAGGACTACGTATTCGAGGGTCTAGACCGTAACCGGCGCCCGGCGCAGATGAAGCTGTCCGAGTTGTTTGCGCCCGGGAAGGACAGCCTTGCGATCTACAGCTTCATGTATGGACCTGAGCGCGACCAGCCGTGCACGGGATGCACACATACGCTCGACAGCCTCGACGGTGTCGCGCGCCACGCGCCGCAGCGAATCAATCTGTTCATCGTTGCCAAGTCACCGCTCGCACGCCTTCTTGCATTGGCGCGCGAGCGCGGCTGGGACCACCTGACGTTTCTCTCCACCGCGGGGAATAACTACAGCCGCGACTACTTCGGTGATTCGCGCGGACTAAGCCCGGCGATGCGTCGCCAGCAAGACTTTAAGGATGGCGAGGAGTGGGACATGCCGATGCTCAATGTCTTTCGCCGCGATGCCGGTGGCGTGCGCCATTTCTGGAGCAGCGAGCTGCTCTATGTGCCGGCCGATCCAGGTCAGGAATATCGCCACAACGACTTGATAGATCCGCTCTGGCACCTGCTCGACACGACACCCGAAGGGCGCGGCGACTTCGAGCCGGCACTCGCATACTCGTAGAGGACACATGCGGAAAATTATCGTCGGCGCCATGGTTTCCATCGACGGCGTCATGCAGGCGCCCGGCGGGCCAACCGAGGATCCGACCAAGGGCTTCAAGTTCGGCGGCTGGGTGATGCCCTATTTCAATCAGGAGTTCGGCGAAGAGATCGACCGCCTCTTCAAGGAGAAGTTCGACCTCCTGCTCGGTCGCAAGACCTACGAGATTTTCGCCGCGCACTGGCCCTACTACGATGAAGGCGGGTCAGATGGCGGCATTGCCAAGCTGTTCAACGAGATCAAGAAGTACGCGGTTTCGCGGTCGGGCGAGGTCGATACGAGTTGGCAGGGCTCGGTGCTGCTGCGCGACGTCGCCGACGTGAAGCGCCTGAAGCAAGAGAACGGTCCGAACCTTGTCACACAGGGCAGTACCGAGCTCGTGCATGCACTGCTCGCAAACGACCTCGTCGACGCTATCAGCATCTTCACGGTGCCCGTGGTGCTTGGCGGCGGCAAGAAGCTGTTCGCCGACGGCTCGGCGCCGCATTCGTTCAAGCTGACCAGCTCGCGCGTGTCTCCGAACGGTTTGATCATCGCCCACTACGAGCGCGACGGTGAAATCAAGATCGGCGACACCGCGCTCGATTCACCCAGCAAGCGGGAGATCGCCCGTCAGGAGCGGATGAAGCGCGAGGGCTAACGCAGGTACCGTCCATTTCACCCCAAGGAGTCACCCATGCAAAAGATCACCCCGTTTCTCTGGTACGCCAAGGAGGCCGAAGAGGCCGCCAAGTTTTACACGTCGATCTTTCCCAACTCGCGTGTCGTCCGCGTCACCGCGATGCAGAGCGAATCACCAAGCGGCCCTCCGGGGTCGGTCAAGGTCGTCGAGTTCGTCCTGTTCGGACAGGAGTTCACGGCAATGACCGCCGGCCAGATGGATCCGTTCAACCACGCGGTGTCATTCGTCGTCAACTGCGAGGATCAGGCCGAGATCGACAAGTACTGGAACGCGCTGCTCGATGGAGGCCAGCCGGAGGCGTGCGGCTGGCTCAAAGACCGATACGGCGTGTCATGGCAGATCACACCGACGCTGCTCGGCAAGCTAATGGCCGACTCCGACAAGGCGAAATCCAAGCGCGTGTCCGACGCGATGATGCAGATGATCAAGATCGACATCGCGGACCTGGAGGCGGCGGCGGAGCGGGAAAGCCAGGCGGCGTAGGAGTGACACTCCAATCGGGTTGCGAGTCACGCCAGTAGCTCCAGCGCCGCACCCCATAGCGGCACGGTCACCAGCGCGAGCGATGCGCCGAATGCGGCGATCTCGCCCGTCAGTTCGACCTCGAACTCGTATTCGCGCGCCAGAGCAATCGAGCTGATCAGCGGCGGCATCGCGGCCAGCAGCACCAGCAGCTTTCCAGAGCTCCCGAGCGCCTGTCCGAAAAGCGCAAAACCAATCAACACCGCGGCGGGTGCCAGCACCAGCTTGAAGCCCAATGCGGCCGCAATCGGCGCGAGTCGCTTGCGGCCCGGCAAACCGCGCAGGTGCATGCCGACCGCCACGATTGCGACCGGAGCGAGGGTCACCGCCAGATCGTGCACCGCCATCAACGCGAACTGCGGTAGAGCAGATCGAGGCAGCACCAACCCGGCGACGAGCGCAAGCAGCGGTGGGAAAGTAATGATCCGCCGCGCGATCAGCCCCGGGCAGACTCGGCCCTGCGACAAGACGCAACTTGCGCCAACGCCGAGCACGCTGAACGCGAGCGCGCCGCCGAGCACCGAAAGCACGATTGCAGGGGCAAGACAGTGCGCGCCGCAGTAGCGCTCGATGAAGGGCAGCGCAAAGCCGGCGGTGCTGCCGGCGCCGCTCGCGAGCAGGACCGCGCCCGCCGTAGGCCGCCGCAGCCCGAAAGCAAAGACCGCAATCGCGACCGCCACCAGCGCGAAAGCGAACAAGCCCCACAGCCACGCCACCCCACCGAGCAGAGCGCCGTCCAGCCGCACCGATGGCGCGCTTTGCAGCGCCGCCGCCGGCCAGGCTATGTACAGAACCCAGCTCGTCAGCGCCGCCGAGGTGTCACGCGGCAGCCGCCCGCAAGACACAAGCAAGCGGCCCAGTGCCAGAAACAACGCGACTTCGAGTAGCGCGTTCATGGTTTCCCCTGCTCGCAACCATGACTGCTGTTGTCTTCTGTTCCCCGCAGCATGACCATTCGCTTGTCCCCTTTCGTGCGCATGTCGATACTTGCTGCGCATTAAAGGCGGGCCGCGAAAAAAAGTGCTCAAGGAAGGCTGACGGTTTTCTACTGATTCTCTATTCCGTTTCTAATTAACGCTGATGAACCTCGGCGAACGCACGAACGTTGACGACGCTCCGGTGATGATCGGCGGGTGGCGGGTCGATCCGCGCGCCGACGAGATCGAGGCCGAAGGGCGCGTTATAAAACTCGAGCCGCTGCGCATGCGCTTGCTGATGGCGCTGGCCCGGCGGCCCGGCGAGGTCGTGTTGAGCAACGAGCTGCTCGATACGGTCTGGAAGGGCGTCATCGTCACGCCCGCTTCTCTTTATCAGAGCGTTGCGCAGCTTCGGCAGCTCTTGGGCGACGACGCCAGCGAGCCTCGCTATATAGAGACCGTGCCGCGTAAAGGCTATCGGCTGGTGGCGCCGGTTTCGCCGTTACCACCGATGCCGCAAGGAAAAGCGGTGATCGCACCGCCGTATGAAGTGCCGCCGCCGACCAGCCCGGCGAGCAATGTGACAGGCGCGTCACCGCCGCCCGATGCTGACCGCCTTACCCCCGCTGTGCTGCGAAAGTCATTGAAGCGGCGCGAGGTCATCGCCGGCGCCGTCGCTGCGACCGCGGCGCTCGCTGCTGGGGGTGCATGGTGGTGGATCACGCGGCCGGCCGGCGCCCCGCTGCGTGTCGCGGTGCTGCCGTTTACCGACCGCTCGCCGGGGCGGCTCGATCAGCCGCTGGCGAACGGAGTCACCGAGGACGTCATTCGAACTCTCGGCCGTCATCCGGCGCTCGAGGTCATCAGTTTCGACGCGGTCGCTCGGCTGGCGCCGACCTCAGGGGTTCTCGCGGAAGCCGCCCGACGTCTTGACGTCGCCTTTGCGCTGGTCGGCGAAATGTGGCGGGCCGGCGAGCGTGTGCGCATCACGACACAGCTGATCGCGCTACCAACCGAAAAGGTGCGGCAGTCTGCGTCGTTCGACGAGTCGATGGGCAGCTTGTCGAACCTGCCGCAGGCGATTGCGCTGAAGGCGATCGATGCGCTTGATTTGAGGCCAGCCGTGCCGCCCGTGAAGGCAGCGCCGACAAGCGCGTACGAAATGTACGTTTTAGGCATCGACGCGATGCGCGCCAAGACGCCCGACAGCGTCGAGCGCGCGCGCCGCTATTTCTCGCAGGGAATCGAGATCGATACGCAGTACGCGCGCAACTACGCGGGCCTGGCTTCCTCATGGATCGTGCAATCCGAAGTCGGCGGCGGCCAGATCGGAAGGCGCGAAGCGTTTGCGCGCGCCGAGCCGCTTTATGCCAAGGCGTTGCAGCTTGATCCGGAGCTGGTCGAAGCCAGGCTCGGCGTTGCCAACGTCGCGCGGGTATATCAACGCTTCGACGAAGCCCGCCGCACCTACGAAGCCGTCATCCCCGCGCATCCGAATAACGTCCAGGCGCGCTTTGGTCTTGGACTTACCGAGGAGGACGACGGCTGGCCGTCGCGCGCCGCCGTCCAGTACGAGCGCGCAGCGGCGCTCGACCCCACGCACTTCCTGATCCCAATTCGGGCTGGGCTTTCAATGATGTACCTGGGGCGATTGGCGGAAGCCGAAGCGCGCTTCAAGCGCTCGATCGAGCTCGACAGTGCACGGCCCAACGGCTTCTACAGCCTGGGAATTCTGAATTGGCTGCGCGGGCGGCTTGACGAGTCGGTTGCCGCGCATCGCGAAGCACTCAAGCGTGGCGACCAGGCGTCATATATATGGCACGAGTACGCGTTCGTGTGCACCGACCTCGGGCTGTACGACGAAGCGCGACGTGGCTTCGAGCGCACCGCGCAGCTATTACGACCGCCGAACTCTGCAACCGTGGAAGCGGCGTTCGTGTGGGTGGCCGAAGGTGCGGTGCACCCCGTGCCGAAAGCACTGGCCGACAGTGTTGCGTCGCCCGCGCCGTGGGAACGACTGCTGATCGTGTCAATGGGAGGCGAACGACCCTCCGCAGCAGCGGTCAGCGCGGTCGAGCGCGAGCAGGCGGGCTACATCGCGCCGACGCCGTCGCTGTACGAAATCGTCGGCGGCCGCTTCCGCACGCTCGATGTCGCCTCGCTGTTCGCAGCTGCCGGCGAGAAGGATCGCACTGCACCGTTGCTCGACCAGGTTGAGCGCACGTTGAACGATTACGAGCAGCGTGGCGTCACCGCCCCCGCGTTCAGCTTTCACAGGGCGCGTGTGCTCGCACTGCGCGGCGACATCGCGCGTGCGCTGGCGTCACTGCAGACCGCTTTCGATCGCGGGTGGAGACGCGCCTGGTGGGTGAGCCGCGATCCCGCTTTCGAGCAGCTGCGCGGGGAGAGCGTTTTCAAAGCAATACTGCAAAAAATGGAGGCGCAGCTGGCAGTGCAGCGTAAGAGTGCCGCGAGCTAGCGCCTCAAGACTTGAGCATGCAGAGCGGACGGTGTCATGCGCCTAATCCAGCAGTCGTAGCGTGTTCCCATCGCGTTCGCCGCGAAAATATTTGTCGAGCACCCGCTCGAATACAGAGCCGGGTGGCGAGATATGCGCGAACAGAGTCACACTGGACTTCAGCTTCATGTCGTCCGGCGAACCAAAGATCTGCTGCGCCGATCGGCCCTCGACACTGAGCAGTGCCTCCGCGCACTCGACCAGTCGGCGCCCCAGCACGGGGTCGTTCAGATAAGCCTCGGCCTCCGCGACGCTTCTGATTGCATATTGTTGCGAGGCCGGGCTGATTCCCAGTCCAACGTACTGCGGAAAAACGAACCACATCCAATGCGACCGCTTCTGCCCTCGCTGGATTTCCGAGAGTGCAACCTCGTAGCCGCCCTGCTGCGCATCGAGAAATCTGCGCAGGTCATGCACGTCCTGGGCGGCGGCTTTTGACACTTCACTTCTTCGCTTTGTGCCTCGTTAGCGCTTCCTCGATCGAGTGAGATTTGGTCAGAGAACTTTCCCTTTGTGCGAGCTCGGCCAGTTCGCGGTAATGGTTGTGCAGCAGTGCGAGCTCGGCCGACGTCAGACTTTCAACGTCGATCAGGCGATTGCTCGCGCCGGAAATGGCAGCGACGATCTCGTTTAGTTTCAGCTCAAGTGCCTGCGTATCCTTGTTCTGCGTCTGCTGAATGACGAAGACCATCAGGAATGTGACGATGGTCGTTCCGGTATTGATGACAAGCTGCCACGTATCGGAAAATCCAAACAGCGGACCCGTGCCTGCCCACAGGACGATAAGCAAGAGAGCAACACCGAACGCCCATGGCCTGCCGCTCCATTCAGTAATGAGTTGCGCAGCGTCTTCCCACCTTTGTAGTGGCTTGGTATTTTTCTTCATTCAACCTCCGGTGTGTAGTCCTGATGGCGTTGCAGTCCGAGTGCTGCAGGAATCTGTCGAAGCTCGATGGCAGAACAGCCAACGTACGAAGGCTCAGGTCGTCAGAATCACGGAAATGTGCTCGGTGCCGCTCTCGGGAAGCCAGACTTCGCCGGCGCGGCCAAGCATTTGCCGAACGTTTGCAGCCTCTCTCGGAAACGCGAACCGTTCGAACGTCTCATTGCCTGGATCAAACCGCAGCATTGCGTTGCTGCCCCAGTCACTGACCCACACCTTGTCACGCTCGTCCACGTACACCGCGTAGGGCCGCGGGCCATCACCTGGCAGCTTCCAGGCGGACCAGGTATTCGTGGCCGGGTTATGCATCGACAAATTTCCGCTGAGCCATTCGCTGACCCAGATGCGTCCTTTGCTGTCACTCCACACGCGGCGTGCGCCCTGATTCTTGGTCGGTGGCTCGACAACGATCGAATCTCCAGTGCGCCGATCGATGCGTGCGATGTATGAGCCCGCCAATGAACACCACCATACATCCCCACTCGGCGTCGTGCAGATGCCATAGGGTCCACGGCCGCGCGGCGATTCCTTCGCTGTGACCTGACCCGTCTTCACTGCCACCTTGCCGACCACACCGTTCTGGCCGGTGAACCACAGATCACCGTCACCATCGAAGGTCGCCGTGTTCAGATTGGCATTGCGTGAACCTTCAGGCAGCGCGAATACGCGCACCGCACGATCGGGCCAGCCCACCCGCACGATCGCGTTCAGGCCGCTGTCGGTGAGCCACGCTGCCTTGTCGGGGCCCTGTATCACGCCATGCGGAGACGACCCCTTTTCGAGCGCGATCAATTCAGTCTTGCCGGCCTTTGGATCGAAGTAACCCAAATGGCCGCTGCGCTGCGCGCTGAACCAGACACCACCATCGGGCGCAGGTGCGACATCGTGGATGCCGGTCCGCTGAGCAGTGGCGAGTGGCCACGATTGCATCTTCGCTGACTGCGCGGCCACGCGAAGTGGCAACGAAGCGCCGACAGCAGCCACGCCCAGCGTAGCGATTACATCGCGTCGCGAAATAGATGGCATTTGCGAACTCCTCTGATATCGAATTGGGGCACATGGGCCGCCGTGGCCCAGAATTATCGCGCTGCTGACCTCATCCCTTCGCTGTCTGCGTGCCTTTCGCGATGCTTCTGTTTAGCTGGTAATTTCGGTGAACGCAGCACTCAATACAGGGAACACGACATGCGCAAAGGTTCAGACCTCCTGGTAGCAGCGCTCGCGAACGAAGGCGTCGATCGCGTGTTCGGCGTGCCCGGCGAAGAGAATCTCGACGTCGTCGAGTCGCTGCGACAGTCGAAGATTGAGCTGGTGGTGACCCGGCATGAGCAGGCGGCGGCGTTCATGGCAGCTACCCATGGTCGGCTCACCGGACGCGCGGGTGTCTGCATCTCCACGCTGGGACCAGGCGCGCTCAATTTTTCGACCGGCGCCGCCTACGCGCACCTCGGCGGGATGCCGATGATTCTGCTGACGGGGCAAAAGGCGATCATGTCCGGCAAGCAGGCCAAGTTCCAGATCGTCGACGTGGTCGCGGCGATGAAGCCGTTGACCAAGATGGCGCGGCAGATCGTCAGCCCGCGCAGCATCGCGACCATCGTGCGCGATGCGTTTCGCGTGGCGCAGGAAGAGCGTCCCGGGCCCGTGCTGCTGGAATTGCCGGAGGACGTCGCCGGCTATGAGGTAGGCGACGTGCCCATCGTGTCCCGCCATCCGGTCGATTTACCGGTCGCGCACCCGCAGGCCATCATGCGCGCTGCAAAGATGATTCAGAAGGCGAAGCGGCCGCTGATCATGATCGGCGCGGCTGGTAATCGCCCGCGCCTCATAGCCGAGTTGTCGAGCTTCGTGCAGCGCACCGGCATCCCGTTCTTCAATACGCAGATGGGCAAGGGTGCAGTCACCGGCTGCTCCGAGCACTACATGGGTACGGCCGCACTTTCGGCCGGCGACTACGTCCATCGCGCCGTCGATCATGCTGATCTGATCGTCTCGATCGGCCATGACACGATCGAGAAGCCGCCGTTTCTGATGAGCTCCAACGGCATGCAAGTGATTCACATCGGCTACACGTCGGCGAACGTCGAGGAAGTGTTCTTTCCGCACGCCGAGATCCTGGGCGATATCGGACCGTCGCTTACGCTGTTGGCAGACCAACTCGAAGGCAAGCTCAAGCTCGATGCAGCGTTTCTCGCGCTGCGCGAAGAGATCCTGGGCCGAATTACCGAAGGCTCAGACGACGACCGCTTTCCGGTGATTCCGCAGCGCCTGGTGGCCGACGTGCGCAAGGTAATGCCGGAGGACGGCATCGTCTGCCTCGACAACGGCATGTACAAGATCTGGTTCGCGCGCAACTACCGCACGCATGTGGCGAACACGCTGTTGCTCGACAACGCGCTCGCCACCATGGGCGCCGGGCTGCCGTCCGCGATGATGGCGGCGATGCTGTATCCCAAGCGGCGCGTGCTCGCGGTGTGCGGTGACGGCGGCTTCATGATGAATTCGCAGGAAATGGAAACTGCCGTACGCCTGAAGCTGAATCTCGTGGTCATCGTGCTCAACGATTCCGCGTACGGGATGATTCGTTGGAAGCAGGCGGTCGACAAGTTCCCGGACTTCGGCCTCACGTTTGGCAACCCCGACTTCGTCAAGTACGCCGAGTCGTACGGTGCCAAGGGTTCGCGTGTGAGTGCCTGCAAGGATCTCGTGTCGAGCATCGACGCGGCATTCAAGGGCGGCGGTGTGCATCTGATCGACGTCCCGATCGACTACAGCGAGAATGTCCGCGTGCTGGGCGAAGAGCTCAAGCATCGCGTCAACGAGATTGAGCTCGCCTAAGAAAATGCCGACTCCAGCAAAACTGCAAGTAGTGCAAGCCTACGACCGAGCGCCGATCACCGAGATCGACACCGATGACGCTGCCGCGCTGGAGGCGAAGCTCGCAACCGCGACCCAGGTTTTCCGCGATCGCAGGGGCTGGCTGCCCGTGCACGCGCGCGTCGATGTGCTGCGGAAGTTGGCCCAACTAATAGAGAAGCGCCGCGACCACTTCGGCCAGCTGATCGCGCGCGAAGGCGGCAAGCCGCTGACCGACGCCATCGTCGAAACCACGCGCGCGATCGACGGCGTGCGCAACGCCGCCGACGAGTTGCGCAACTTCGCGGGCCGCGAAATTCCGATGGGCCTGACGCCGGCCAGTACGGGCCGGCTGGCGTTCACGACCCGCGAGCCGATCGGCGTCGTGGCGGCGATTTCCGCCTTCAACCATCCGCTGAACCTGATCGTGCACCAAGTGGCACCGGCGATAGCCGTCGGCTGCCCGGTGATCGTCAAGCCGGCGACGGCGACACCGCTTTCCTGCATCGAGTTCGTCTCTCTGGTGCGCGAGGCCGGCCTCGACGAGCCGTGGTGCCAGACGTTCATCACGCCTGACAATGCGCTGGCAGAACGATTCGCAACCGATCGGCGCGTCGCGTTCCTGAGCTTCATCGGCTCGGCGCGAGTTGGCTGGCATCTGCACAGCAAGCTTGCGCCCGGCACGCGCTCCGCGTTGGAGCACGGCGGCGTCGCGCCGGCGATCGTCGACCGCAGCGCCAATCTCGATGCGCTGATCGAGCCGATGGTCAAGGGCGGCTACTACCACGCCGGGCAGGTGTGCGTTTCAACGCAGCGCATCTACGTGCACTCGACGCTGATGTCCGCGTTCCTCGACCGCTTCGTGGCGCGCGTGCGCGCGTTGCGCGTAGGGGATTCGCTGTCGCCGGAAACCGAAGTCGGCCCGCTGATCAACCCGCGCGAAGTCGACCGCGTGGAGTCGTGGGTGAACGAAGCGGCCACCGCAGGAGCGAAGATTCTTGTGGGAGGCAACGCGCGCAGTCGGAAACGATCATGGCGCCGACAGTTCTGCTCGAGCCCGCGCCAGACGCACGCGTGTCGCGCGAAGAAGTGTTCGGTCCCGTGACCTGTGTGTACCAATTCGATCAACTGGACGACGCCATCGACCGCGCAAATTCGCTGCCGGTGGCGTTCCAGGCGAGTGTCTTTGCGAAGGACATCGACGTTGCGCTGTACGCCGCCGATCGCCTCGACGCGTCTGCCGTGATGATCAACGACCACACCGCCTTTCGCACCGACTGGATGCCGTTCGCAGGGCGCCGCGAGTCTGGCTACGGAGTCGGCGGCATTCCCTTCAGCATGCGCGAGATGACGCAGGAAAAGATGCGTGTGATTCGCTATTCCGCGTAGAGAGCGCTTCCATGGTTGGCACCACTAATGTTGTTGCCCTTGTCGCGTACCTGGTCGTCGGCCTGGCCACCGGGTGGGCCATTCTGGTGATTCGGGACGACATCCGCATTGAGAAGGACAACAAGTGGCGCAGGATCCGCGCAACCTTCCTGGCGAGCGTCAGCATTTTGTTCGCCATCGCTCTGCTTTTTGTCAACACCGTCGGTTTCCTGGTCTGTAGCGCGGGCTGCCTTGTCGCGCTTGCTTACGCTGTGCGTAAGAGAAATAAGTCAGGCGTATGACGGCGGCTGCTCCGATGGGGATGGGGTTGGCATGGTTGCTACGCTCGGACTAGCGGAACAACTGCAACAATACGATCGCCACGCACGCGGTGACCACGCCCGCCAGCAGGTTGCGCCGCGTAAGAACGAAGTACGCCACCAATCCACAAGCCGTCGCGCCCAGTCGCTCGGTTAGGTTCGTGGCGGCCAGCACACCGACAGGGTCAACGAGCATTCGCGCCACCAGCCCCGCGATCATCGCAAGCGCCACGCACCCTATCCAACTGAATATCTCGCCATCGGGATCGAGTCGGCCGGCCAGTGCAACGCCGAGCGCACGCCAAAGATAGGTGCCGGCAGCGCAGGCGAGGACGAGCACCAACAGGTCAACCACGCCGACATTACTCACGATGCCGTCTCCAGCGGTACAACCCGTAGGCGGCACTGCCGCCCACGAGTCCCGCGGCAAGCAGACTCCACTGAGGGGCGAACACATGGGCGATCGGTCCCGTGACGGCGCCCGCAGCAAGCGCGAGGCGTCCAAGCGCAGCCTTCGTTTCGCCGGTAAGGATCAGCAGAAAGTAGATCGGATTCATGAACACCAGGCCGAGCTTGACGAGCTCGCTCATCTGGCCCGCGAGGAAATATCCGACCGCGCTCGCGGCGGCGCAGGCAATCCAGCAGAGCAGCGCGAAGCCTAAGAAGTAGGGCAATCGCTGTTCAGCAGGTAGCTGCGGAACGCGGCTGATCGCTGCCACCCAGCCGGTCATTGCGAGCACGTGCGCAGATGCGTACATCTGCCAGCTGGAGTAGCGCGGGTGCCGCATCATCGCCGACAGCACGGTCGTCATCGGCAGAAACCGTGACGCTGACAGACTGACCGCGAGAATGGTCAGCACGAGCTGCGCGCTCACCGCATGCATTTCGAGCATGATCAGCTGGCCGGGAAGCGCAAAGATCACCAGCGACGAGGCGACGATCAACCACAGCGGAAAGTCAAAGCCCGAAGCAAGCGCGCCGTAGCCGACATAGCCCGCGGCCAGTACGGCGATCGGAGCTCCCAGGGCGTCACGTGCACCTGCTGCCAACGCCGCGCGCGGCGTGTCGTAATCAATTGCTGGTTGATTCACTACCTATCTGCGCCGAAAATAAAAGGTCCATGATCGAGCCCACAATATCGCGTTTACTGCGATTGACTATGCGGCGTGTCGTGATTTGAAATCCAGGAATACCTATGCGCATTGTGCTGTCTACATTCGTAACTTTGATGGCCGCCACTTCCGCCTCGGCGAACGTCGTGAAGGTCACTGAAGCGAGCGGCACTGCGTACTACGTTGATAGCGTGTCGGCTGGCGAGAAGGACAATCTGCGCCGCGTACCGGTCATACACGACTACGCAACGCCGGAGCGCGATGGCGTGCGCTCGCGGCGCGTGGTCTACGAGGTCGACTGCGCAGCTGAGCGACTGAGAAGCGTGTCGGTTAACGAATACTCGACGTCGATGGCGCAGGGAACGAGCCTGCGTTCGGCCGAAAGAGAATCGGATTGGCTGTACGTCACGCCGATGACCGGAAGCAGTCTTCCTCCGAGAACCCCGCTGAGGTCGATCGTCAAGTTCGTCTGCTCGCGCTGAGCGAGTGCTCGCGGTGCGATCAGTGATGCATCGCTTGGCGATGTTCGCGCTGAACTTTGATCTGCTGGTAGCGCTCTGGGTCGCGTATGTGCTTGCGCTCTGGAGTAAAGGCGTGCTGTAAATCGCCCAAAAGGCGCTGTCGACGTTCGGTGAGGGTGCGCACTCTAAGTACATTGCATCTGTGACCCACCTGCTCGACAACATCTTCTGGCACGCCCTGTCCGGCCCGCAGGCGAAGTTCGCCGCGGGCAACCAGGTGGCGCGGCGCTACGCCCCCGGCTTCTCGGCGATCGTCGCCTTCGCCGATCAACTCCGGCCCGCCTTCTCCGAACTCGCTGCGTTCTGCGAGCCGGGCGAACATTTCTACACGGAGGGCTGGACCGGCGCAGCTTCGGCCGGCTGGCAAATCAAGGTCGAGTCCACGATGCTCAAGATGATCTGGGAAGCCGATATGCCGCCGGCGGACGAGGCACCGGACGCGGTGCCACTAGATGCGAAGCACGCGCCGCAGGCACTCGAGCTCGCCGAGCTGACGAATCCCGGTCCGTTTGGCCTGCGCACCCTCGAGCTTGGCGAATACTTCGGCGTCTTCGATGGTCAGCGACTGATTGCGATGGCGGGCGAGCGTTCGCACGCCGGCATGCTGCGAGAGATCAGCGGCGTTTGTACGCACCCTGACTTTCAGGGCCGTGGCCTGGCGAAACGGCTGATGCTCAAGCTGATTCGCCGCGAGATGCTGCGCAACGAAGCGCCGTTCCTGCACGTCATGCAAGACAACACCGGCGCGCGCCGGCTCTACGAGCGGATGGGCTTTCGCAACTACAAGGAAACCGTCGTGCGTGTCATAGCGTGCGGGGGTTAATGCTCGCCGGTTGTTCCCGGCCGATAGCGTACGGTCGCTAGCTGGCGTGCAGCGAGCCGATAAACTGAACTAACAGAACAAGACAGGAGCCAGGATGAACAACGGACAATCCGGTCGACGTCTGTCGCGCAGCGACGTCGATGCACCGTTGAGCGGCGTGCGCGTTGCCGAATTCTGCTCAACCGCCGCCGGGCCATTCTGCGCAATGCTTCTGGCCGATATGGGCGCGGAAGTCATCAAGGTCGAGCCGCCTGATGGCGACGCGCTTCGTCAGTGGCCGCCAATTACCGACGGATACAGCGAGAACTTTGCTGCGCTCAATCGCAACAAAAAATCAGTGGTGCTCGACCTGAAAGATGCTGCAGCAGCGGGGACGGCTCGCCGTCTTGTGTTGGATTGCGACGTCGTCGTCGAAAACAACCGCCCCGGCGTGATGGATCGTCTTGGGTTGGGTTACTCCGCTCTATCAGAGCAAAAACCTTCCCTTGTTTACTGCTCGATCTCCGCCTATGGGCAAACAGGTCCGCGCGCGACCGAGGGAGGCTTTGACCTCACGATGCAGGCAGCGGCGGGCGTGATGAGTGTTACGGGAGAAGAAGGCGGTGCGCCCGTCAAGTGCGGCGTACCAATCTCGGATTTCGCCTCTGGCCTGTACGCTGCTTATTCGATCGCCGCCGCACTTCTTACGGTGCGCGCCGGTGGCCCGGGTGCTCACATCGATGTGCCGATGTTCGGCTGCACGCTCGCGATCGCTGCGCTGCAGACCAGCGAGCTGTTCGGTACCGGCCGCAGCCCGCGCCGGCTTGGATCCGCTCATCCGCGCAATGCTCCCTACCAGGCGTTCGCAGCTGCCGATGGCTATTTTGCGATCGCAGCTGGTAATCAACAGCTGTGGCTAAAGGTTGTGAAAGCAGTCAACTTGCCTGCACTGGCGAATGACTCACGCTTCGCTAGCACGCGCGAGCGCGCAGCGAATCAAACGCCGCTAAAGGAAATTCTCGAGGCAGAGTTCCGCAAGGCAAGCGCAGCGCACTGGTTGCGGGTGTTTGCAGACGCAGGTGTTCCGCATGCTGCGATCAACGACTACGCCTCTGCGCTTGCGGATGCGCAAGTCGACCACATGGGTTGGGTGCAGCCGCTGCGACTGCCCAATGGCACGATGACTCGAACTTTTGGGTCACCGATACGACTGAACGGGCGAACGGTGCCGATCCATGCGCCGCCGCCTGCGCTGGGTCAGCACACTAATGAAATCCAGGCGCGCTACAAGGAAGTCGAGGCAGCCAATGACTGACGCCCTGATTCGCGAAATCATCAGCAAGGCGAACCTGAAAATCAAATGAAGCACATAGCTGTCCACCGAGAAGTCGATTGCGTGACGGTGACGCTCAATCGTCCCGAAGTCGCCAACGCTTTGTCCGCCGAAATGGTGGAAGAGCTAACGGCAGCCGTGGCGGAGGCCGAAGCGGCAGGCGCCCAGATGCTCGTGTTCAGGGGACAAGGCCGGCACTTCTGTGCGGGTTTCGACTTTGGTGGGTTCGAAGCTCAGAGTGAAGGCGAACTGCTGCAGCGCTTCGTGCGTATCGAATTGTTGCTGCAAGCAATCGCTCGCTCGAGCTGTATCACGATCGCCTTCGCCCACGGACGCAACTTCGGTGCCGGTGTGGATCTCTTCGCAGCATGCCGCTGGCGAATTGCCGAGGAGGCAAGCACATTCCGGATGCCGGGTCTTGCGTTCGGCCTCGTGCTCGGCACGCGTCGCTTTGCCGCCATCGTTGGCAGCGACAACGCGCGCGAAATTCTCGAGACGCTACGCACGTTCACGGCGCCGCAGGCTCTAGCTATGGGCTTCGTGCGGCGCATCGCCGCGGCCGACACATGGGCGTCGCTCGTTGACGAAGCACGAACGACGGTTAGCCTCCCGGACGCGAGCCGCGCGCGCCTTTACCGTACGTTGACCGACGACTCCGACGATCGCGATTTGGCCGAACTGGTGCGTTCTGCCGCCGAACCGGGTTTGAAACAGCGCATACGCAGCTACCTGACAGCGCAGGAACGCCTGCGCGCAACTGCGTAGTTGCAAGGAGAAAATATCTCTTCACAACCCGGGAGCAAAAGGTGCCATCGATCACCGGAAGTTGCATGTGTGGCCAAGTGCGCTACAGCTCGTCTGCAGAACCGGCTCTGACAGCTTTCTGTCACTGCCGAAATTGTCAGAAGGCAGGTGGGGGCGGATATTCAGTCAACGTGGCAGTGCCAACCGCATCTCTAGACGTGCAGGGCACGCCGAAATCCTACGGCGCGACCGGAGCCTCAGGGCTGCCAGTGACTCGCCTATTTTGTCCCCAGTGTGGTTCCGCGCTATTTACAGAGGCCGCTGCGTTTGCCGGCATGACTTTCGTAAAGGGAGGATCACTTGACGACCCGTCTTGGATCCAACCAACGCTACACATCTGGTGTGATTCCAAACAACCTTGGGATCAGCTTCCAGAGGCCGCGACGTGTGTCGGCAAGAATCCGTCCGCCTAGGGCGCCATCGTGTTACGAGCAAGGGCGATGTCCTCTGCGCTGTAACGGTATGCACGAAAGACCTGGTTGCTCTGTGAGCCTTCGCGGCCGCCGAAAAGGGGTTTACCAAAGAATGGATTGACGTACTCCCACACAACCTCTCCTTCCTGCGTGACTTCGAAGAAGCGACCGAACGAAGACTCGGTGATTAGCGTATTGCCATTCGGCAGGCGTTGAGCGCCGCCCATGCGTGGCGAGAAAAAGTTCCAGGCAGGGCTGTCCTGATACTTCCACACAATCTCATTAGTCGCTGGATTGACCTCGATCACTCTTGAATACGGCATCGAATCATCGAGGCGATGAACTCCGTTGTCGAATATCAGGATGTTGCCGTTCGCAAGCAGTGTTGGCGCGTGCTGGCCAGCGACTGTCGGTGGCCCCAGCTTCCAGACGATTTTTCCGGTCTTGCGAGAGATTCGAACTACAGTGGAGGTTGGCCTGAAGCTGGCGAGGATGTCGCCGTCAGGCAACTCCTTGAGGCCATTGCCCTGATGCCACATCGTCCGAGGCGCCTGGACTTCGGCGATGCCGTCTGCAATCGGGTCGAGATGCTCCCAAGTGCGCCACTCCCAGACGCTCTTCCCCTCCGGAGTCAGCTCAACCAAATAGGATGAGTACATCTTGCCCGCGTCATCCTTTGGTCGCGAAAGATATTGCTCCGATCGCATCTCGGGTTCCTCGATTCCTCCTTTGACACGTCGGGCGATTTCATCGGGCACGTGGATCATGCAATCCAGCAGGACGTTTCCATTGCGCAGCAAGATGCCGTCATGGTGATGGTCCGGATGACGTACTTCCCAAAGTACGTTGCCGGCCCAGTCCGCTTCCAGCGCCACGCCACCCTTGAACGGAAAGCGACTGAGGTGATTGTTTTCTGGAGAGCGCCCGTTGTAGTACAGCGTCCCCCGTTCAGTCAGATAGCCGGATAGGCCTGGCGAATAAGGCATGTTCCAGCGGTGGACGATCTCGCCCTGAAGGTCGATCAGATACACCGTTCTGCTTTCCACGAAGAGCGGCGCGAACAGAGTAAATCCCGGATGGGCGCGCCCTGGGTCGTACGCTCTTAGTCCAACGCCCCGGCGCTTGAGGGTGTTCTGCTCGACTGTCGTCATGACGTGGTGACCTCCGTCCTTGCTCTTCCATTGTCTTTTATGTAGACATCACAACACTATAGTAGTAATATCTACAGAATGCAATGCCAGTTACTGGTTTTGTTGCCCACCGAGAGCGACGCCGTGCGGCCGTAGCGAAAAAAGTGCGCAGCCTCGGTTCGAACGCGCCGTACAACCGCATTCTTGTAGCCCGGGGGCTGCGTGCGTTCGGTGACGGTTATGTAAGTTTGTTGTTGCCGCTCTACCTGCTGGAACTGGGCTTCGGCGCTTTCGACGTCGGTGTGATTGCCACTGCGACGTTGATGGGATCAGGCCTGCTTACGCTGCTGGTGGGACTGCGCGCCAACCGTTATCACTATCGCAGCGTGTTGCTGGCCGCTGCAATGCTGATGGCGGCCACCGGCCTCGGGTTCGCGACGTTCACGCAATTCTGGCCGTTGTTGCTGATCGCCGTCGTCGGCACGCTGAATCCATCGAGCGGCGATGTGAGCGTGTTCTTGCCGCTGGAGCATGCGGTGCTATCGCGCTTCGTCACCGACCGCAATCGGACCGCGGTGTTCGCACGCTATAGCCTGGTGGGCTCGTTGCTGGCCGCTGTCGGAGCACTGGCGGCGGCGTTGCCCGCGATGATCGCGACGCCATTCGGCGTCTCACTTCTAACCGCGCTGCAGTCGATGTTCATCCTGTATGGCGCACTCGGTTTGCTTGCAGCTTTGGCCTATCGCGGATTACCTGCCGCGCTAGAGGCCGAGGCGCGCCAGCCAAGCGCACCACTCGGCAAGTCGAAGCGCTTGGTGTACGTACTCGCGGGCTTGTTCAGTCTCGATGCCTTCGGCGGTGGATTTGTGGTGCAGTCGTTGATCGCGCTCTGGTTGTATCAGCGCTTCGGTCTGTCTCCCGCGATGACAGGAACCGTGTTCTTCTGGACGGGGGTGCTGACGGCGCTCTCTTATCTGGTTGCGGTGCGTATCGCGGAGCGCTTCGGCTTGATCAATACGATGGTGTTCACGCATCTGCCATCCAGCCTGTGTCTGATCGCGATTCC
Source organism: uncultured beta proteobacterium (assembly GCA_963829995.1). Lineage (GTDB taxonomy): Bacteria > Pseudomonadota > Gammaproteobacteria > Burkholderiales > Burkholderiaceae_F > JACCZX01. The sequence continues at coordinate 21,021 of CAWHKW010000027.1, forward strand.
GTTCATGCCCGAGTTGAGCTTCGTCATTGCGTTGCTGTTTGTGCGCAGTGCACTGTCGCAAATGGACGTGCCAACGCGAAGCTCCTACGTGATGGCAATTGTTTCGCCGTCGGAGCGGCCGGCCGCCGCCAGCATCACATCCGTGCCGAGAAGCCTCGCAGCGGCCGCGAGCCCGGTGCTGGCCGGATATCTTCTCAGCGTATCCACCTTCGGGTGGTTGTTCATTGCGGCGGGCGCAACGAAGATCGTGTATGACTTGTTGCTGTTCGCGCTGTTTCGCAACGTACGGCCACCTGAAGAACAAAGAAGCGATACCTCTACCTAAAATTCCAGTGCTCAGTGCTCGCCGTCCCGGGCGTTTGTTGTTCGTTGCGCTGTTCGCAGTCCGCACAGTGGCCACAGTGACATGGACGCGGCGCTTGTCCACCTAATACTTCACGCTGCCGTTCCCGGGGCGGTAGCGGTGCTGTTCTTTCGTCCGAATTGGAAGAGGGCATGGCTCATCATGCTTGCGGCGATGCTGGTGGATCTCGATCATTTGCTTGCGGATCCGATCTACGATCCAAACCGCTGCAGCATCGGCTTCCACCCGCTCCATAGCTATCCGGCGATCGCCGCGTATGTCGTGCTACTAGTTCCGCGCGTGACCCGGCTGTTTGCACTGGGGTTGATCATTCACATGGTGCTCGACGCGCTGGACTGCATATGAAATATCGGCGATATCCTCGCGCGTGATCGTCTCAGCGTAGACACGATGCGCGAACCAGGGTTGCATTCACGTTGGCCGGCTGTGCGCGGTGGCCTGTTGGCATTCACCGCAGCAGTGCTGTTCGGCATCAGTACTCCGTTAGTGCAGCAATTCGGCGCCGGGGTGGGAGCGTTTACGACGGCGGCTCTCTTGTATGCAGGAGCTGCAATCGTCGGCGCGCTCTTGCGTCGACCTCTCGAGCGCGAAGCACGATTAGCGCGGCGTGACTTTCCGCGCTTGCTGGCCATGGCTGCCTGCGGTGCAGTTGTCGGGCCGGTAGCGCTCGCTTGGGGTTTGCAGCGCACGAGTGGCACGAGCGCGTCACTGATGCTCACGCTGGAAGCTGTATTCACCGCCTTGCTTGCCTGGCGCCTGTATCACGAGACGATGGATCGGCGCGTATGGACAGCAATGTTATTGCTAGTTGTAGGCGGCGGTGTGCTAATACTTGATCAAGGCCGCGATGGCGGTGCTCAGCTGTGGGGACTGCTCGCCGTGCTGCTTGCCACGGCGGCCTGGGGTTTAGACAACACCCTGTCTCGCACCCTTGCAGAGCGCGATCCGGGCCAAGTTGTTCTTGCCAAAGCCGTCCTCGGTGCCACGGCTACCTCACTTCTTGCCTTAAGCCTCGGCGAGTCGCTACCGACATGGGGCGCAGCTGTAGGTTTGCTTGTTATTGGAGCGACAGGCTACGGCTTGAGCCTGCGTTTCTATTTGCTGGCGCAGCGCGCCTTCGGTGCCGCGCGCACGGGTTCAGTGTTCGCCTTCGCGCCATTCATCGGGGCGGCTCTGGCTGTAGCACTTGGCGACAGCTCCGCCGGCTGGCTGATGGGCGTAGGTTCGACGCTCATGTTGGCGGGTGTGATCCTGCATCTGGCGGAGCGCCATGGCCATGAACATCAGCACGTAGCGCTGGAGCATGAACACGCACACCGTCATGACGATGGGCACCATGATCATGTGCATGAACAAATGCCGACAGGTGAGCACAGCCACGCTCATCGCCACGAACCGCGGCGCCATTCGCACCCGCACGTGCCGGATGCACATCATGCGCACCGCCACTAAACAGACGGACGTCGGTGAAGCGGCGCTAGAAGGGGGTCAACGCCTCACCTTAATGACGACCTTGCCTTTTGCATGTCCTTTTTCGACGTAAGCCAAAGCCTCTTTCGTGGATTCGAACGGAAAGACGCGATCCACTACAGGCCGAATCGCTCCAGAGTCGATCAGAGAACCGATCTCGCGCAATTGGTCTCCACTGGGTTTCATGAAAAGAAATGAATAGCTCACGTGCTGACGTTTCGCGCTTCTCCTGATTCGATAGCTCATAAGGCGCATTGCCAGTCCGACGATCCAGGTTGCTCCAATCTCTTTCGCGAAAGCAGGATCAGGAGGGCCTGAAATCGATATGAGCTTTCCACCAGGTCTTAGCACTCGTAGAGATTTTTCGAGCGTCTCTCCGCCCTGGGTGTCCAGGACGGCATCGTAGTCACGCAGCACTGTTTCGAAGTTGTCTTTCTTGTAGTCGATGACGATATCTGCGCCGAGGCGCTTCACCCATTCGACGTTAGCCGTGCTCGTTGTCGTCGCTACGAGTGCTCCAACATGCTTCGCCAGCTGAATTGCGAATGTTCCTACGCCGCCCGACCCTGCGTGGATAAGAACCTTTTGTCCTCTTTGCAGGTTCGCTCTTTCGATCAGTGCTTGCCAGGCCGTCAAGCCGACCAGAGGGATCGAAGCGGCCTCTTCCATCGTGAGTTGCTTTGGCTTATTCGCTACGGCCTCTTCTTTTATCGAGATGAATTCGGCGAAAGCACCAATTCGATCCTTATCCGGCCGCGCATAGACCTCGTCGCCCGGCTTGAATCGCCGCACTGCAGATCCGACTCTGACTACGACTCCGGCGAGATCATTGCCCAAAACAAACGGTAGGCGATAAGGCAGAACGAGCTTGAGCTTTCCATCTCTGATTTTCAGATCCACCGGATTTACGCTCGCAGCGTGGATCTGGACCAGTACGTCATCGTCGTGCATCTCCGGCTCCGGCATTTCGCCAGCCCGCACTCCGTCGTTGCCTCCATAACGATCGAGGATGAATGCCTTCATGCCAATTTCATCTGCCAATCACGCTCTTACTGCTTTGTCTCGGGTTGTGAACGTAGAGGCTTCTGCACTGTCGCGGACTCGTCACGATGACTCGCTTCAAGCGTGCTTCTGCTTTTGCGCTCGCGCGCGGCCGCCAGCTTCGCCTCGCCGTCCCGCGCCGTGCGCTTGCCCAGTTGCAGTGACGGCGTTGCACCCAATGCTTCGTACGTGAATGGACTATGCGCCGGCTCCATCGAAGGTTGTTTATCGATACTTTGAGCGTTCGCGCCAAAGGCCATCAATGTAAACATGCCCGCAGTAATGACTCGGTAACTCATAACTGACTCCTTAGTTAGTCGCGCAATCGAAATTGATGCAGCGATGAGGCGCACAGTGCGCTATCCTCCGCGGAATGAATAGACCGATTCCTTCCAAATATTTGTCGAATCGTTCAGCGTCGAATTACAGTCGAAACGAACAAGTGTCGCGTCGCGCCCGCACTACTTTGAAAGCGGCGCCCACGCCTCCGTACGATTTGTTGACCGATGTGATGGAGCAGATCCGCCTCGACGCGACGGTGTACTTCGTCCTTGAGTCACGGTCCCCGTGCGCGATTTCGATCGCGCAGCCGGGTCGCTCACCGTTCTATGCAATCACGGCGGGGCGCTCCAGCTTGGTACTCGGCCGCAAGACCTACGAGTTGAGCGAGGGCGACTTCGTGCTGCTTCCAAGCGGCGCGCCGCATGTGATGCGCGGTGCGAAGGACGCGCCGATTGTCGCGCTCGATGACTGGATGCGGCTGCACCCGAAGAACGAGTCCGGCTTCATACACATCGACGGGCCGGGTCCGGCGCTGTGTATCACCGGTGGCTTTTTCTCATTCGCTGCCATGAAGGCGAACCCGATGTTCGATGTGTTGCCTCCGATCATTCACCTTCGTCGCGATGATCCCTACGTGCAGGAATGGCTCGAGCCGACGTTGCGATTCATTCATGCGGAGATCGCACATCGCCATCAAGGATCGCAGACTGTGTTGCGGCGCCTGGCTGACGTGCTGTTCATACAGGCCGTTCGTGCCTACGCCGCACAGCACAGTTGCGTCACCAGCTGGCTGCGAGGATTGAGCGATGCGCGAGTAGGCAAAGCGCTGATGTTGCTGCATGAGCGCTATGCAGAACCATGGACGCTGGATTCGCTGGCGCGAGAGATCGGCACATCGCGCACCGCACTCGCCGTGCAGTTCAAGCAGCTGGTCGGCGAGGCGCCAATGGCTTACCTGGCGCGCTGGCGTATCACGCGAGCGGCGAACCGCATGCGCAGCGAGCGCATCAATATGTCGCGGCTCGCTGAAAGCGTCGGCTACAACTCCGACGCGGTGTTTTCCAAAGCGTTTCGCAGAATCACGGGTCAGTCTCCCGCACGATATCGGCGCGCTAACGGCGCAGTATCAATAGTGCAGTCAGCTGAGTAACTCGGTCCGAACTTCGCGTTCACTTGCGCGTAACCCTGAAGATCGTGCCGTTGGCGTCGTCGCTCACTAGCAGCGCGCCGTCGCGAGCCACTGTCACTCCAGCGGGCCGGCCCCAGACACTGTCGTTATCGATCACGAACCCGGTCATGAAGTCTTCGTACTCGCCGGTCGGATTGCCATCTTTCATGCGCACGCGGATCACTTTGTATCCGGTCCTGTCGGGCCGGCTATGCGAGCCGTGCAGCGCGACAAACGCATCGCCGCGATATTCGGCCGGGAACGCATCGCGATCGTAAAACGCCGCGCTAAGCGCGGAGGAGTGCGACTGGATCAACACCTCGGGCACGCGCACATGGCCCTTCAGGTCGGGACGCTTGCCTTTCAAAGCGGGATCTTCGTTGCCGCCAATGTAGTACCAAGGCCATCCGTAGAACGCGCCCTCCTGCACGCGCACCATGTGATCGGGCACCAGCAGCGGGCCGAGGTGGTCGCGCTCGTTGACGACGCACCACAGGTTGTCCGTACCGGGTTGCATGGTGAGGCCCGAACAGTTGCGCAGTCCGGTGGCGTAGTTGCGAACGCTTTTTCCCTCGGGATCGAACACGCGCACCACGGCGCGATTTTCTTCTTTGCCCCACGCGGCGCCGCGGCCGTGAGTTTTCTCGTGCTGCTGAATCTGCTCGGGAGTCATGTCGGGCATGCCACCCACCCCCAGATTGGACGCCGAGCCGACCGCGAGGAACAGAAGTTTTCCATCGCGAGAGACCGCCAGATCGCGCGTCCAGTGCCGCTCAGTCGGGATGTTGCCGACGATCACTTCGGCCGGACCCGTGGCTTTGGTGGAGCCGACGCGATACGGGTAGCGAACCACCTGATTCGCCGCCGCTACATAGACGTACTGCGGATCGGCGGGCGGATGGAAGACGATGCCGTAGGGTCGATCCAGGTTCTCGGCGAATATCTCGGGCTTCGAGGGCGTCGCGCCCGCAACTGCACGAAACACGAGCACTCGCCCGGTGCCGCTCTCCGAGACGAAGACGTCGCCGTTTGGCGCGATGCGCAAAGTGCGCGGCTGCTTAAATCCGCTGGCGAACACCTGCACTACGAAGCCGTCCGGTACTTTCGGCAGCGCGCCCTGCGGCGGCTGAACTACTTTCGCGGTTTTGCCGACCGACTTTTCAGGCGCCGTGCCCGTCGGCGGCGCCGGAAGGTCGGATGGCTTGATATGGCGTCCAACGCCGGGGGCATCGGCCGTCCAAGCGTCAAGGGCTTCTGCGCCGGTTCGGACCTGGCCGGATTGCGCGGATGCAGGCGAAGCAAGAAAGACCAACGCAACATAAACGAGAAGCATCGAAAACGTCGCGGTGCGCACACGGGCGCCGACGAACTGCAAGGTATGTGGGCTGGATGGATGCATGATGGGCCCTCGCGATTAAACGGCTGTGGGCGTTCACGTCATGCCCCGCGCCGGGGTTGTTGTTAATGGGTGATTGAGGTGGGAGCAAATGGAGAGCCCAGCGGCTCTGTAACCGCTGTCGATGAACGGATGTTGTGATATCGGCGCGGCGATCTCCGACGAGACGCCGCGGGTTGGTCGCTTACGGCTTCGCGGCCGGCGCGCCTCCAAACGGCAGCGGCCTCAGCGACCGCAGGTAGGCGACGATCGCCGCCATGTCCTGATCGTTGATGTTCTTGTACCAGTCGAAAGCCATCGGCGGTTTCAGTGGACTGCCGTCGCGGCTCTTGCCTTCGCGAATCGCGCGCGCGATCTCGGCATCGCTCCAATGCTTGAGACGCAGTCGGCGTCAGGTTTCTTGACACCGATACGCCCCACGGTCCGGGAAATGGAGTTACCGCCGGCGCCGAGGCTGTTGCCTATCCATGCCGCGCTCGTTGTACGGAGTGTGGCAGTCGACGCAATGGCCGAGAGGTCCGGCCAGGTACGCGCCGTACTTGACCTGATTGCTACGCGCCGGCGCGACGATCGTCTTCTTGATCGCCGGCCCATAGCTCTTCGGCAGCTTGATGTGAAAGATCGACTTCGGCACGACGTTCTTCACCGGCGGCTGCGCGCGCAGATACGCAACGAGTGCGCGCGCATCGTCATCCGAGATGCCGCGATACATGTGAATCGGCATCGGCGGGCCGATCAGCGAGCCGTCGGGTCGAATCCCTTCACGAATGCCGCGTATCAGCTGCGCTTCGGTCCATTTGCCGATGCCGGTCTCCGGATCGGGTGTGATGTTCGCGGCGTACGCCTTGAACGGCTTCTCGTCGAAGACTTGTCCGCCCGACAGGCCAAGCTCGGGCATTGGGCGGCCTTGCTTGTCGCGCTGCGCGTGACAGTTGCCGCACGCGACGATGCTGTCCATCAAATAAGTGCCGCGTTCGAGAAGCTTGGCGTCCTGAGCGAGCGCAGGCGGCGCCGCAAATGCAAGCGCGCCGAAAGCAACTACGAGTGAATGAATAGCGCGCAGGTAGGCGACGATGCCGCCATGTCTTGATCGTTGATGTTCTTGTACCAGTCAAAAGCCATCGGCGGTTTCAGCGGACTGCCGTCGCGGCTCTTGCCTTCGCGAATCGCGCGCGCGATCTCGGCATCGCTCCAATGCTTGAGGCTAGTCGGCGTCAGGTTTCTTGACACCGATACACCCCACGGTCCGGGAAATGGGTTACCGCCGGCGCCGAGCTGTTGCCTATCCATGCCTCGATCGGTCCACGGAGTGTGGCAGTCGACGCAATGGCCGAGAGGGCCAGCCAGGTACGCGCCGTACTTGACCTGATTGCTACGCGCCGGCGCGACGATCGTCTTCTTGATCGCCGGCCCATAGCTCTTCGGCAGCTTGATGTGAAAGATCGACTTCGGCACGACGTTCTTCACCGGCGGCTGCGCGCGCAAATACGCAACGAGTGCGCGCGCGTCGTCATCCGAGATGCCGCGATACATGTGAATCGGCATCGGCGGGCCGATCAGCGAGCCGTCGGGTCGAATGCCTTCACGAATTCCGCGTATCAGCTGCGCTTCGGTCCATTTGCCGATGCCGGTCTCCGGATCGGGTGTGATGTTCGCGGCGTACGCCTTGAACGGCTTCTCGTCGAAGACTTGTCCGCCCGACAGGCCAAGCTCGGGCATTGGGCGGCCTTGCTTGTCGCGCTGCGCGTGGCAGTTGCCGCACGCGACGATGCTGTTCATCAGATAGGTGCCGCGCTCGAGAAGCTTGGCGTCCTGAGCGAGCGCAGGCTGTGCCGCAAATGCAAGCGCGCCGAAAGCAACTACGAGTGAATGAATACGCATCGAAGCCCTTTCCCATTGATGACGGCGGGCGGGATAGTGGCCCATTGCTTGGTCCGAAGCAACAAACGCGGCCAAAGAAGGCGACTCACGAGAGGGATTACTGCAATCCGGACGCGCTGTATTGATTCGCAATACGCGGTTGATCAGTCGGGAGCTTTGATAGTCGGATAGCCCCGCTCCTGCGTGAACATCCGCAGCGCAAATCGCCCGGCGTCGGTTTCCCGAAAGCGCAAGATCTCGTCGCGCATCGCGGCGGGCACATCATCGAGCGCCGGTTGGACGGCGCGGCATTCGGCAGGCAACAGCACCGGCGCCGCGAGCGCCGCAAATGTCAGATCGGCGGCGGTGAAGCGCTCGCCGGCGAGAAAGCGGCGCCCGTCACTCAGCAGTTCGTCCACTTGTCGAAACACGCCGCGGACGCGCTCGAGTGAACGCTGCGCGTTCTCCGGCGTGATCTTGTATCCCATGCGGACCAGCCGCCGCACCAGCGGCGTAATCACCTGAATCACGCTCGCCTCGAGCGGTGGCACGTCACGCGCCCACAGCGAGCGGAGCGACTTCGTCTGCTGCAGCGCCTGCCCGTACGCCCAGCGGCGCGTATGCGGCCCGAGCTCCTTGTCGAACCGCTCCTCGAGCGCGTCCACGTCGCGTCGCAGCTCGGCATCGAGCGGGTAAAGCAGATCGCCGCCGCAGACCGTATCCACGTGCTTGAGAATCTCGGTCGAATCACTGAATCGACGGCCTGCATGCACCAGCACCGGCACGGTGCCACGCTCATTGCGCTTCGTCGCAAGCCGATGAAGCAGGGGCGCGTGCGGCTCCTCCCGGTATGGCAGCGCGACGCGGTCGAGCGCCCAGCGCGCCTTCTCGCAGTAGTGACTTAGCGGGATGGTGATCAGAATGGCGGGAGCTGTGTTGCGGTTGGTCATGGGTCGAACCGATTATCACAGCCTGGGAGCGCGAACACGTGCACGCGGTGCATTTACTATGACCGTTTCGCGTGCCAAGTGTCGTCAATGATTGCGTGGACCAGCACTATCGTGCTCATCGCGGGCTGTCTCGCCGCAGCTTAGCGCGCGCCTTTGGACCGGTGCCATGATGATTCGATGGTGACAGCCATCGCCGGAGGGCCAATGAGAAAACTTATCGTTGCTTTGATCGCACCTGTCGCGCTCGTCGGCTGTGCGCAGATGTCGGCTGCAGATTCTTCCCCGGAAACGCAGTGTCGATATTTCGCCCGAAATGAGGGAGTCGCAGTGGTGCAGGTAAATGGAGTCGATGTCGCCGGCAGCGCACACGACGTGCGCCTGCGTTTGGACGATGGACTGGGCCGCCACTTTGACGCCACATGCAACACTGCAGGCGGGCCGCACTGGACACAGCCACTGCCTCCGAACGTCGTTCGGAGCGGTACGCAGCTGCGCAGGTAGAAGGCGCCCCACGAGAGGATTACCATTCCGCCCCTACCTCGCAACAACAATGAACAGCGGGGACACATAGGGGGATCGATGACAGTTTCGAAAAAGATTGCATTGCTTGCGGCCGCCGTGTTCTGGTTTGCGGCCGCACCGATTGCAGTGGCGGCCGACGACGCGGCAACGATCCGCGCGAATACCGAAGCCTGGTTCAAGGCTTTCAATGCCGGCAATGCGGACGCCGTTGCTGCGTCGTATGCGGACGACGCTGTCGTCATGGCGCCGGGCTCGCCGCCCGCGAGCGGATCAGCGGCCATCAAACAGCTCATCGTCAAGGAAATGGGTGGGATGAAGTCGGGCGGCGTGACGCTGGCGCAAGGCAAGATCAATGACGTTGCCGTCAAAGGCGACATGGCGTGGCACGCAGGAACGTACTCGGTGGTCAAAGACGGCAAAACCGTCGATACCGGCAGCTACATGGAGGTCTTGCGCAAGAAAGGCGGCAAGTGGCTGATCGTGCGCGACATCTGGAACTCGTCGACGCCGCCCGCAACTGCCCCGCCGCCGGCGCCACCCGCTCCGGCTGCCGCGCCTAAGAAGTAGACGATCTTCAAGCGCGGCGCGTCAGACCCGCGAATGCAAAAACATTGAGAGTTCTTCAAGAGTCTCGGGGTCGACGGGTTTGACGAGGTGCCCGTCGAATCCTGCGGCGGTGGACTTGCGCCGGTCGTCCTCCTGACCCCAACCGGTCACCGCGATCAGCGTGATGTGCGCACCCCACACGTGGTCGCGGATTCGACGGCACGCCTCGTATCCGTTCATCTTGGGCATGCCCAGATCGAGGAGCACCATCTCCGGACGGAAGTCTTCAGCGACCTGCAGGGCATTTTCTCCGTCGTAGGCTCTTCTAACCGCGTGCCCCTTCAGTTCCAGCAGCATCGAGAGGGTTTCCGCTGCATCACGGTTGTCGTCCACGACGAGGATCTTCAATCTATTCGTAGTTAACACCGTCCTTACCGGCGTCGCGGAGTCCGCAGCGCGCGTCAGGCGTGTCGGCACGCGTACACGGAACTCGCTGCCACGGCCGAGACCCTCGCTGTATGCCTGGATCGTGCCGCCGTGCAATGCCACCAGACCCTTGGCAAGTGAAAGGCCGATGCCCAAGCCGCTCTGAGAGTCCGACGACTGGCTTCCGATCTGGGTGAACATCTCGAAAATCGATTCGAGACTCTCGCCGGGAATACCGATGCCGTTGTCGGTGACCGAAACCTCAACCTCGTGCCCGCGATGCTCCGCCTTCAGCGCGATCCGTCCTCCGGGCGGCGTGTACTTTGCCGCGTTGTTAAGCAGGTTCGAAATAATTTGCGCAAAGCGCACCGGGTCGGCACTCAGAAACGCAGGCTCAGAGGGTGCCGATACCGAAAATTCGTGCCCCATCTGGTCGATCAGCGGACGGCTCGCTTCCACCGCCGTATCCACCACGTGCCGGAGGTCTATCCGCTCGGGATGAAGGGTGATCTTGCCGCGTGAAATCCGGCTGACGTCGAGGAGATCGTCGAGAAGTCGCGCCATATGCTGCAGCTGACGCTCCATCATCGCCAGGACCGTCGGCGCTCGCGCATCGGCACCCGTCATCCGAAGGATGGCAACCCCGGTACGGATCGGCGCCAGCGGATTGCGCAGTTCGTGGGCAAGGCTCGCGAGAAACAAGTCCTTGCGGCGATCTGCCTCCCTCAAACGCGTGACCCGCCTGCCGATGAACGCGAACCACGGAAACGTGACTGCCATGACGACCAGCTGAAGCAGGTCCAGGCGCAACATCTCCAAGTCCCCGTTGTTGACGTAGCGCAGCCCCGCCATCAGCGCGAAGCAAGCCAGCGATTCCCAGCCAAGAACGGTCAGCGGTGTGCCACTCGAACGCAACATTCCGAACATCAGTGCGACGAAAAAGAACGCGGCGAACACGAGTCGCGTATCGGGTGCGCGGTAGACCACGAATAACATCGTGGCCACCGCGGCGAGAAACTGCAGTTGCGTGAGACTGGGATCGGGGAACCGCAGGTTCAGCCCTGAGCGGAACAGCACGAGGAACACAAGTACCGCCGACGCGGCTATTGCCGAAGCTTGAACCAGCGTCTCGCGGTCCACTTTGCCCTGCGTGTGAAAGATGGCGAGCACCACCAGGTAAACCATCGAGAACGTACTGGCGAGCAGAAACCGTCGGAAGCGAATGCGCTGGTTGACCTCGTTTCGGGTCAGCGACGGATGGGCAACAGTCGGATCGCTCATTGACGTGGTGGGCTGGCCGGCGGCGGGCGTGCAGTGTGCGCCTGCCTTGTCATATTTACGATCCCGATGTTTGGTACGCAGCCGTTCTGTTCTATATACATTTCTCGACTGCAGTGCTCGCGACGGCTGCAGACGACAGCTACATATCTTTATGCGCGCCTGAAGCAATTGAGTCTTTATTCACCTCGTTCGGCGAGCGTTGGAGAAAGCTGGTGAGCCAGCTCGAAGCCGCAGCGAACGCCCAGAAGATAAAGAAGCCAATCGAGTACACAAGAACGCGATCATCGGCCAGCCGGCCCTCGCTGAACGGAATACCCACGGTGCTGAAGGGAAGTGCCTCGGGATCAAACAGGGAAAAGAAACAGACGGTGCCGATGCCGCCGACAATAAAGGAAGGCCATAGCACCAACGCGATGCGCTCGATGTATCGCTTCGTCCTGGGCACTGGCTCGTTGCCCATCACTTTGCCGAAGATGCCCGCAGTTCGGCGGAGCGCTGCTGCGGCAAGCGCCATGTTCCGCCAAGCCGCCAGCTGCCTGCCGCATCTTCAATAGAGACTCGCCACCGGCCTTCCCGCAGCGGAGCCATGTTGGCTTCATAGAGTTCCGTCGAACGCGCGTACAGGAGGGCGATTTGATCGTGGCCCGCGCGGGTGGGATGAGCGAAACGCAACTGCAATGTTTCCGGCAGAGTGGCACCTTCGGCACCGACTACTCGAACTCGTATCAGTGTTCCGTCGTCGCTTAGGCTCGCGTGCGCCTGGTAACCCAACTCGCTTGCGCGCTGGTCACGGCGCAACATCTGATTGATCGCCAGCCCTTCCTTGTAGTAATCGTCGCTCACGAGTCCGTCGTAAGACGTAATCGCAAGCCAAAGCATCAGCGCCCCGGACAACACGGCGACCGCCGGCGCGATCATGATGATCCACGGCCACGGCTCCCGATACCAGCGCCGAGCCAGGGTGCGTGTGGGAATTGCGGTTGGCTGTGCCATCTGCTCTTCAGCGTGAGAAAAAGATTGATTTTTCATGGGCAGCGACGCCAGCATCATCACTGGCAATCACGTGAAAAACGATCGGATGAGAACCCGCTGACAGACCCTGCGGTTCCACCCGCAATCGGACTGGGAGCATGCGCGTGGACGTCGCGGCAACCTCGACCGGCGCTGCTTCGTCGAGAACCACCTCAGCGTCAGCCAGTCCTGTAACTGATATTGCAAAGCGCCGCGGCTGCTCGATCGTATTGCTGATTTGCAGTCGGTAAACGTTCTCGATGCGCCCACCGCCCACGTCTCGCACGAGTGTTGCGCGATCGCGCAACACATTCAATTTCAGTGGGACCCGCAGGTAGAGGCTGGCAGCGGTCGCTACCGTCAGCGCGCCGAGAATGGTCGTGTAGATCAGTACTCGCGGACGTAACAGCCGCGCTGTGACTTTGCCGAACGCAGTTGTCTTCTCGGACGTCTTCCCCAGCAGTGCATTCTCGGTTGAATAGCGAATCAGGCCTCGCGGATAGCCCATCTTGTCCATCACCTGATCGCAGCCGTCGATGCAAGCGGCGCAGCCAATGCACTCGTACTGCAATCCTTTTCGGATATCGATTCCGACCGGACAGACCTGGACGCAGATCGTGCAATCGACGCAGTCCCCGAGGCCGGCCGCTCGATGATCGACCTTGCGGCTGCGCGGGCCGCGCGGTTCGCCGCGCAGCGGGTCGTAGGTGACAATCAGTGTGTCGGAATCGAACATCACGCTTTGAAACCTGGCGTACGGGCACATGTATTTGCAAACCTGCTCGCGCAGATAACCGGCATTGCCGTAGGTCGCGCCTGCATAGAACAGTATCCAGAAGATTTGCCATGCACTTAGCGACAGTGTGACCAGCTCAACGGCCAAGGTGTGGATAGGCGTGAAGTACCCGACGAACGTGAAGCCGGTCCACAGAGCGATTGCAAGCCAGGCGCCATGCTTGGACGCTTTCAGCGCCAGCTTGCGGCCGCTCCAGGGTGCGTTGTCCAGCTGCATGCGGCGTGTTCGATCGCCTTCGATCTTGCGCTCGATCCACATGAACATCTCGGTGTAGACCGTCTGTGGGCAGGCGTAGCCGCACCACAAACGGCCCGCGACCGCAGTGAACAGAAACAGCGACAGCGCGGAGATGATTAGCAACGCAGTGAGAAAGATCAGATCCTGTGGCCAGAAGACCAGGCCGAAGATGTAGAACTTACGGGCGCCAAGATCGAAGAGGACGGCCTGCCGATCATTCCACGACATCCACGGAAGTCCGTAGAAGACGAGCTGCGTCAGGATGACAAGTGCTACACGCCAGCGTGCGAAGACGCCGCGCACGGCACGCGGATAGATTTTCTTGCGTACTTCGTAAAGCGCTTGTTCCTGATCCGCAATCGCGGTTGGATCTACCGCCTGTAGCGGAATGACCGGATACGACCGTGCAACAGGTGCGTTCATTCCCACTGCGTCAGATCGCGATAGGCGTGCCACGTCGCGTGGCCCAGAATCGGAAAGATCACAATGATGCCGAACAGCAGTGTGGCGAAGCCGAGTGCAGTTAGCGCGCCGATCAGCACGGCCCACACCAGCATCGCTGGAATGTTGCGCATGACCGCGAGAAAACTGGTCGCCATCGCGGTGTAGATGTCGCCGTTGCGATCGAGCAGCATCGGAATCGAAATTGCGCTGACGACGAACACGATGGCAGCGAAGACCGATCCCACAGCTAGATACGTAAGCACCACTTCCGGATAGTTGCCCGACAAAAAAACGTCTCGATAGAAGCTCTGCAGGTCCGGCGCGTCACCGCGATACGACAGCGCAAACAGAATCGCGGACAGCCGCTCCCAGAAAATCGCCCACAGCACCATCGCCAGTCCAAATTGAGTCAGTGCACCGCCGCTTGCGCGCCAGGCCTGCAACGATGCACCGAAGCTTGTGTGCATGCCGAGCTCCTGTCGCCGGCTGATCTCATACAACCCAGCGGCCAGTAGAGGAGCAAGCAGGAAAAAGCCGGTGACAGAGGTTGTGAACGCCTGCGGTCGATCCTTCGTGTATGCCCAGATCAACCAACCCGCAATCGCGATCACAGTGCCATAGGCAAGACTCTCAACCAGATTGGCCCGCATATCGCGCAGTCCGAGAGCCAGCCACGCGAAGGGCCGCGCAACTGTGACAGATCGGATCGTCGGCAGATCGAAGTGCTGATCGAACTCACGTTCAAGTGAAGTTTCGGCGTCAGGTTTCATGTTCACTCCGGGTTTCGCTATTTCTTCTCAAGCGACTTCTGTGGGTCGCCGTAGGCTTTTTGTGGCGGCGTAACGCCAGGCTCGACCGACAGGCTATAGATGTATGCCGCCAGGACGTGCACCTTGGCCTCACCGAGAAATTCCTTGTGTGCAGGCATTTGTCCTTTACGCCCGTTCAGAATCGTTTCGGCGATTGCGTCTTGCGAGCCGCCGTAGAGCCAGATGTCGTCCGTCAGGTTTGGCGCGCCCAGTGTCTTGCTGCCTTTGCCGTCAATCCCATGGCAGGCGGCGCACACCACGAACTTGTCCTTGCCGAAGGCCGCCTTGATCGTGTCGTGCGACCGGCCACTGAGACTCATTACATAGTTCGCCACCTGGATCGCGCCGTCGCGCCCGCCGACGGCTGAACCGAGCGCCGGCATTACGCCGCTACGTCCCTCCATGATGCTGGCTTTGATCGTCTCGGGCTCTCCCCCGTACAGCCAGTCCTTGTCGCGCAGGCTGGGGAAGCCGATGCCGCCACCGGCATCCGATCCATGACATTGCGAGCAATACGTGAGGAACAATCGCTGACCGATGGCGCGCGCCGCGGGATCCTCCGCCACGACGGCGAGGCCTTGTTCAAGGTACCGGTTGAACGTCGGTCCGTATCGGTTGTCGGCGAGCTTGCTCTCGGTCTGATATTGATTAGTCGACGTCCAGGACCACACGCCTGCAAAGCTGCCGAGTCCTGGATACAGGATCAGGTAGCCGGCGCCGAAGGCAATCGTTAAATAGAACAACCCAATCCACCAGCGCGGGAGTGGATTGTTGTATTCGGCCAGATCCTCGTCCCACACGTGTCCATGCAGCTCGGGCTTTGATCCCGCTGGCTTGCGCTTGCTGCTCATCGCCATCAGCAGTCCGACGCAGATGATGAAGCCCGCGACCGTCAGCACGATGATGTAGATGCTCCAGAAATCATTGACGAAGTCGCTCATCGCTCCGTTTCCTTGGGGCTGTTCGATTCAACATGCGCGTCGAAGTCATGGCCCGTAAAAGGCAAGCTCGCCGCTTCGTCGAAGTCACGCTTGCGACGACGGCTGAAGGCCCAGACTGCAATGCCCACAAAGACCAGAAAGCTCACTACGGTCAGTACAACTCGCAGATCGTCCATTGGTGGTTTGCCCTCGGATTGCTAGCGCACGTTCTTCAGAACTGTGCCGAGCCCTTGTAAATACGCAATCAGCGCATCTCGCTCAGTCTTGTTTGCCAGCTCTGCTTTGGCCGAGCTGACATCGGCATCGGTATAAGGAACGCCAAGGCGACGCAGCGCGCGCAGCTTTGCTTCGATGACTCGATCGTCGAGCGCTGTTTTGCCTAACCATGGATAGGCCGGCATGTTCGACTCGGGCACCAGCTGGCGCGGGTTATCCAGATGCAGCGCATGCCACTCATCGCTGTAACGGCCGCCGTCGCGCGCCAGATCGGGTCCCGTGCGCTTGCTGCCCCACAGGAAAGGATGGTCGTAGACGAATTCGCCGGCCACCGAGTAGTGACCGTATCGCTCGGTTTCGGCGCGAAACGGCCTGATCATTTGCGAGTGGCAGTTGTTACATCCTTCACGAATGTAGATGTCACGGCCCTCGAGCTGCAGAGGCGTGTAAGGCTTCAATCCCGCAACGGGCTCGGTCGTCGAGCGCTGAAAGTAGAGCGGGACGATTTCGGCGAGACCGCCGATGCTAACGATCAGAATGATCAGTACGACCATCCAGCCAGTGTTCGTCTCGACGATGTCGTGCGACAGCTTCATGCTAAGTCCTCCAATTAGGCGTGCGCAGCTGCTGCAGAGGGAACGACTTGCGGAATTGGGGCATCGATTGGCTGCTTACCCGCGACGGTCTTCCACACGTTGTAGGCCATGACCAACATCCCCGACAAGAACAGGATGCCGCCCACGACGCGTACCGAGTAGTACGGGTACGTTGCTTTGACGCTCTCGACGAATGTATAGGTCAGCGTGCCATCACTGTTGACCGCGCGCCACATCAACCCTTGCGTCACGCCGGCGATCCACATCGCCGAGATGTACAGCACGACACCGAAAGTCGCTATCCAGAAGTGCCAGGTGATCAGATTCACGCTGTACATCTGCGTCTGTCCGTACAGACGAGGGATCAGGTAATACAGACTACCAATGGAAATGAACGCGACCCAGCCGAGTGCGCCGGCGTGAACGTGTCCGATGGTCCAGTCGGTGTAGTGCGAAAGCGCGTTGACGGTCTTTATCGCCATCATCGGGCCTTCAAACGTAGACATGCCATAGAACGACAACGCGGTGATCAGAAACTTCAGGATGGGATCGGTGCGCAGCTTGTGCCACGCACCCGACAGCGTCATCAGGCCGTTGATCATTCCGCCCCAGGACGGGGCCAGCAGAATCAGAGAGAACACCATGCCCAGCGATTGAGCCCAGTCGGGCAACGCCGTGTAGTGCAAGTGATGCGGGCCTGCCCACATGTAGGTGAAGATCAGCGCCCAGAAGTGAACCACCGACAGCCGGTACGAATAAATCGGCCGCTCGGCCTGCTTCGGGATGTAGTAGTACATCATTCCGAGAAAGCCCGCGGTGAGGAAGAAGCCCACTGCGTTATGGCCGTACCACCACTGCACCATCGCATCCTGCACACCGGCATAGGCCGAGTACGACTTCCACATCGTCACCGGCATCTCCGCGCTATTAACGACGTGCAGCAGCGCGACCGTCAGGATGTAGGCGCCAAAAAACCAGTTGGCAACGTAGATGTGCTTGGTTTTGCGCTTGACGATCGTTCCGAAGAAGACGACCGCGAATGCCACCCATACGATCGTGATCAGAATGTCGATGGGCCACTCGAGCTCTGCGTATTCCTTACTGCTCGTATAGCCAAGCGGCAAGGTGATCACTGCTGCGACGATAACCGCCTGCCAGCCCCAGAACGTGAAGGCGGCGAGCTTGTCGTTGAACAGTCGAGCCTGACACGTGCGCTGCACGACGTGATACGAAGTCGCGAACAGCGCAGAGCCTCCGAACGCGAAAATCACCGCGTTGGTGTGCAGCGGACGCAGCCTGCCGTACGAAAGCCATGGAATGCCAAAGTTGAGCTCGGGCCATGCCAGTTGCGCGGCGATCCAGACGCCCACTGCCATGCCGACGATGCCCCACACCACCGTCATCAACGCGAACTGCCGCACCACTTTGTAGTTGTAGCTGGGCGCTGCTTCCATCAACGTCGCTCCTTCATTGAGCCTTGGTTGTTTTAATTGATTCTGTCTTGATTGATTCATCGTCCATCAGAATGCGATGCGCCGGCCCTTCGAGATCATCGAACTGTCCGTCACGTGCCGCCCACCAGAGCACACCGGCGATCGCAAATACGAGCACGACACCAAGAGGGATGAGCAGAAACAAGATCTCCATCACTCAGCTCGCATTTCTCGTGGCAGACGCGCGTGTCAGCCGCAATGCGTTGGCGACGACCAGCAGCGAGCTGAGTGCCATGCCGACTCCCGCCAGCCACGGCGTGATGTAGCCAAACGCGGCGAGCGGAAGCGCACAAATGTTGTAAGCCACCGCCCAGCAGAGGTTTTGCTTGATTACACGCCGCGTCAGCGTCGCCAGGTCGGCGGCTTCGACCACGGTGTGCAAGCGGTCCGTCATAAGCACGGCATCGGCATTCGCACGCGCCACATCGGCGCTGCCTGCCATCGTCATCGACACGTGAGCGGCGGCCAGGACAGGCGCGTCGTTGATTCCGTCGCCAATCATTGCGACTAGGTCGCCACGTTTCTGTAGCCTCTGCACGTAGGCGAGCTTGTCGTGCGGCGTGGCATCGGCCACCACGGCCTCGATGCCGAGTTGTTTCGCTACGTGCTGTGCGACCGCAGCACGATCTCCTGAAAGCACGGTCACTGACTTCCCACGCTGCAGCAATTCGCTGATGGTGCGACCCGCATCGGCACGGATCGCATCCCCGAACGTGAGCAGTGCGAGCCAGCCGCCAGAGGAATGCCCTGGCTCGCCTCCCAGCGCGGCGAC
This sequence comes from uncultured beta proteobacterium, assembly GCA_963829995.1. GTDB lineage: Bacteria > Pseudomonadota > Gammaproteobacteria > Burkholderiales > Burkholderiaceae_F > JACCZX01. The sequence goes on from CAWHKW010000027.1 coordinate 39,642, forward strand.
CGATGCTCCGGCGTCAACATCGTTCAGTAAATCCGCAGGCGGTGCACCCGCCAGTTCAGCAACGAATGCAGGCGTGCCAATACGCATGCGCCGGCCTTCGACCACGCCTTCGATGCCGCTTCCCGTGATGTTGACGATGTCATTCGCGATGAGCGCCGAACTTTGATCCGCGGCATCGCGCAATGCCCCCGCTATCGGATGTTCGGATCCCGCCTCCAGCGCGGCCGCCGCGGCAATGCACCGGGCGCGCGTCATCGTTCCCAGCGTGCGCACACTGGTCAGCTGAAAGTGTCCCTGCGTAAGGGTGCCGGTTTTGTCAAAAACGAAATGCGTTGCTTGCGCCAGCGCTTCCAGCGTATGGCCACGCGTGACCAGCACGCCACGACGCGCTAGCTCGCCGGTGGCAGCCGTCAACGCCGTTGGCATCGCCAGCGACAGCGCGCACGGACACGCGACGACCAGCACCGAAATCGTGATCGGTAGCGCTTGACTTGGATCGATCAACGTCCAAAGCGCCGCCACGATCGCTGCAGCGACGAGGAGAACCGTCAGAAAATGTTGAGCTACACGATCAGCGAGCTGTGCAATCGGCGGTTTCTCGCTGATTGCACGATCCAGTAGTCGTACGATCGTTGCGAGCACGGTCTGCTGACCGACGCGTTCGACGCGCATCAAAATTGGGCTTGCGATGTTGAGTGCCCCACCGATCAGCGTGGCCCCGACATCTTTTTTCACCGAGCGGCTCTCGCCAGTGAGCAGTGCTTCGTCCACCCTGCTTTCGCCTTCGACGATGCAGCCGTCTGCAGGAATCGTGGCGCCGGCCTGTACCAACACATGATCGCCGGGCACCAGTTGCGCAACGGCAACCTGTTCGGTAGCCCGCATTGCGGGGAAGCCAGGCACCCGCTCGGCGATTGCCGGAACAAGCTTGACCAGCTGCTCGACGCCGCGCACGGCCTTCGTTCGCGCGACCGACTCGAGGAATCGCGCCAGCAACAGCAGAAAGACGAACATCACAATTGAGTCGTAGTAGACCGCGCCATCACCGGCTACGGTTGCCCACACGCTGGCCACGAAAGCCACGGCAATCCCCAACGCGACTGGCACGTCCATGCCAATGCGCGTTGCGCGGACATCACGCCATGCCGTCCGGAAAAACGGAGCAGCCGAAAAAAATACGACGGGTGTCGTCAGCACCAGGCTGGCCCACCGCATCAGGCTTTCAATGCCGACGTCCATGTCGCCGTCCGCCAAATAAACGGTCGACGCAAACATCATCACTTGCATCATCCCGAGCGCGGCGACCGCCAGACGCAGCAGAGCGAAACGTGTCTCGCGCCGATGTCGTTCGTCCGAGCGCACGGCATCCAGAGGATGCGCGCGATAGCCGATCGCGGCGATGGCTCTCAGAATTTCCGAAAGGCGAATGCGCGTGTCATCCCATGTGACGCGCGCGCGGCGCGTTACATGATTCACTTCAACTTCGCTGACTCCTGCGAGCGCCGCCACGCGCTTCTCGATCAGCCAGACGCACGCAGCGCAACTGATGTCGTCCAGCGTCAACGCGGCCTGCTTCATGTTTGCGGCGGTCTCGTGGACGAATGACCGCTGCACCTCAGGCAAGTCAAACTGCTCCAGCTTGTCGAGCGGAGCAGGGTTGGTGCGCGAAGCGGCTGGGGCGGTGCGATAGACGTAGTAGTCGGCGAACCCTGCCTCAACAATCGCATGCGCCACGGCTCGACAACCTGGACAACACATCGCGCGCTCGACGCAATCGATCAGGGTCACATACCTTGTTCCCCTTGGTACCGGCAAGCCGCAGTGGAAGCAATCCTCCGCGGCAAGGCCAGCTTCAATGGCTTGCGCGTACATGGCCTACCGATGATTTGCCATCTGCTGCGTGCCCAAACGAAGAATCGTGCGCGGGCAGCACAGCGCGCACCAGGCCGATGATGCCGAACGCCAGCACCAGTGCGCCCGCAGCCTGGCGGAAGCGAGGGTGCTTGAAAAAGGGTTGCGCATGTTCGGCAAGCACCCCCATCGCGACCAGATTGGGAAGTGTGCCGAGGCCGAACGCGAGCATCAACACCGCCCCGCTGAGCGGGTCGCCGCTGGCGAGCGCGATGCCGAGGACGCTGTAAACCATTCCGCACGGGAGCCAACCCCAGAGCGCGCCCAAGGCGAGTGCCTTCGCCGCCGAATCGATAGGAAGAATGCGACGTGTCCAAGGCTGAATACGGCGCCATAGCCTGCCCCCCGCTCGCTCGAGGAAGACGACGCCTCGCCAAAGGCCGAGCAGATACAGGCCTTGCGCGAGCAACAATGCGCTCGCAGTTATATAGAGCGTCGTTCTGACGGGCAGCAACTGGTCAAACAGCAGGACACCCGAACCGACCCCACCCGCAACCGCTCCCGCGACCACGTAGCTGCCGATGCGTCCGCCGCTGTACGCAAGATGGTAAGCAGCCGGAGCTCTGATTGATTTGGGGTGGAGACCGGGCGCTGGATGGCGCCACGAGATCGCACTCACAATACCGCCGCACATTCCCGCGCAGTGCACGCCACCGAGCAAGCCGACCATGAACGCAGCGAAGATGGCTAGTTCGGTCAATACAGATCCTCCTGGCTTACGGCTTTGCGAGCAGAAGGTGCGCGCGAATCGCCGTCACGTGAAAGCCAAAGGAACAGCGGCACACACCGGACAAGTGTGACATGTTCCGATCGCGATCAGCGATTTTCGGTCAGGCGCTTTGCGCGAGTTTGATCCAGATCAAGCAAGACCCATGGCCGAGTCCGTCGATACTGAAAAAGATTGATTGTTGGTGATCACGATTCAGCGGCGCATCATGGCCGCTGTGCTTTCGAGCACGGTTGTCGCCAAATTGTCTGAAGGCGGACACAATCAGAATATGACGCCGCCCGAAGCAACCTCGAGCGTTGTTCAGAAAGCGACCAGAGGCACTTACCCACCACCCGAAATCATCAGGAGAACACAACAATGAATCAAAGGCAGCAGGCTGTCGCAAAGGTCCTCTTTGTACTTCTAGCGGCGCTCGGAATCGCCGGCTGCGCTTCAATCGCCACCAAGGAAGTCGTGGCCACCAAGGAGGCGCCGGCAGCGATCGGGCCATATTCCCAAGCGATCAAGTTCGGCAACATGCTCTTTCTCGCGGGGCAGATTTCCATTGATCCGAAGACGAATCAGCTAAATACGGGATCCATCGAAGAACAGACCAAGCTCGTGCTTGAGAACTTGAAAGCAGTTCTGGCTGCGAACGGCATGACGATGGATGACGTCGTGTCGACGACGGTCTTTCTCAAAGACTTGAATGAGTTCGGCAAGATGAACGGCATTTACGGGAGCTATTTCAAGGACAAGCCGCCAGCGCGTGCAACCGTCCAGGTGGCGCGGCTGCCGCGTGATGTACTGGTAGAGATTTCCGCCATAGCGGCGAAGTAGCTGGGGCAAACATCAAGCCGAGCCGATGCGGTACGTTCTGCTCCATGCAATGGATCAAGAGTCCGGCCTGGGATCTTGTTTGGGTCCTGAACGCACTGTGGTTGGCCCCTTTGGTCTTTTTGCTGGCGTGGGGGTATGACGACGTGCGCGCCAGCCCAGTGGACGGGCTCTTCTTCGCGCTCACGGTGACTCTGTGGTTTGGCCACCGCGTCTCCTCTGCCTGGCTGGCATACGCGACGCCTGCGTACCGGCCCCTGCTTTCGAAGCAGCGATTGCGCTTCGTCGTTGCTCCTTTGGCCATTGTCGTGGCGTGCTTCGCCGTACTGCTGGCTCCCGAGACGGTGCTGCCGGTGCCGGTGGTCGAACGCGTGCTTTGGCTCGCTGTCTTGGACTACCTGCTGCTGAGCTATCACTTTGCCGCGCAGCACTTTGGTCTACTCAGTCTCTACCGGGCACGCGCGGGACGAGCGTCGGAGACGTCCACGCGACGACTCGATCGATGGTTCGCGTTGATCGTCGGCGGCGGTTTCGTCGTGGTCGCAGAGGCCTTGGCCGGATCGATCGCCTTCCAGGACCGCTGGATCGATCCGCTGCTGGGAGCAGTTGGAGCCGACCTGTTCGCGCAGACGCTACGCAATGGCGGCATCGTCCTCGTCGTGATCCTGACGGCGCTGATGCTGCGCGTCGAGCTGCGCTCACCGCACGCATCGCTGCCACGCGTAGCCTACTTCCTCAGCGTCACCGCCATGGTGCTCTTTGCCTTCCTGGCGCGAGACCCCTTTCTGTTCATTGTGCTGTGGAGCGTGCAGCACTGGAGCGCCGCGATGGGACTTGCGTCGCTCGCGGCTTCCGGTGGTGTTCAGGAACCTGCCACGCGATGGCAGCGGCTGCTGGCGCCCATCAACCGGCGCGGCTGGGCGGTGCTGGTCGTGCTCGCCCTAGTCTCCACCCTGTTGCTGCCCGTGCTCGAGGTTGAGGCCGTGGCCGATGAATTCGTTTACGCCGACCGCATCTACGGTGATGTGGCGTGGTGGCTGCGCTCGTCGCCCTTCGTGCCGGTGCTGCTAGCGCTGGGCTTCGCAACCGGCTTCATTCACTACGTGCTGGATCGCGCTGCCTTCCGCTTCTCGTCGCCCGACGTGAGGCAGGCTGCGCGCGGCTTGCTGCAGTCATAACTAAGCGCGAACACGTGCACGCGGGTGCATTTACTATGACTGTTTCGCGTTCCAAGTGTCGCCAATGATTGCGTGGACCAGCACTATCGTGCTCATCGCGGGCTGTCTCGCCGCACCCTTAGCGCGCGCCGTAGAAATCGACATGAGCGACGTGCGTCGTATCGCACAGGAGCCGGTTCATCAGATCTTGCACGGCACGCCGTTCATTGATATCTCAGACTCAGACTATCTGCAGAAGGTCGATAGCGGCACACGCCCGGTTATCGTCGTGTTCTATGCCGACAAAGACGAAAAGTCCCGCCTTCTCGCAACACTGGGTCGGTATTTAGCCACGGACTTCAGCGGCAAGATCACTTTCTATGCGTATCGCGCCAGTAAGGGCGCGCAGGTAGGCAAGAAGACCCTGCAGCACTTGCAAAAGAGTTACGGCGTCAAGCAAATACCTGCGACGCTGTTCTACGACAACGACAAGGGAAAGATGGAGTTGGAGCGCACCAACTATGCGGTGCCGACACTGGCTGAATATAGGACGCCGAGCACGTTCTTCTTCAAGGTTTACTACAACACCATCTCCGACTACATCAACAAGAACATACTCGACTAACCGCGTGAAGCGGCACGCGAACCTCTCTGGTCCGAAAGGCCAATAGCCGACATCCCCGCATCGCATTCTTCAGCGGTGCGTCTCTAGCAAAATCCCACATCAATGGGTCACGGACGCAGGGGTCGCGGACGCACGGGGTCGCGGACGCGCCGCAGACGTTCGATCATTACGCAGTCCATTGTTGGGAATGCTTGTGCCCCGAGGTAACGACGACCGTTGATTCGCAGTATGGGAACAACAAGCGTCAGGGATTCGATTCTTCTCGTCGGTGCAAGCGGACGGACGGGCCGGTATGTTCTGCGCTACCTGTGTAACGCGTCCGTGCCGGTCATTGCCTGCGTGCGAAGCGCGGATCGCCTCGCATCCGAACCGTCGTTGGCACCTGCCGAAGTTGTGTTGGCCAATGTGGAGCAGCCACACACGCTTGCTCCCTTGATTGAGCGCGCGGCCCATGTGATCTACCTCGCCGGCGGGAATCGAAGAGGCTTGTCGCCCGGCGCATGGCAACTTGAGGTTGACGGCCTGGCAGATTGCCTCGAGCTCGCCAAGCGGTCCGGTCTGCCTGGTCGATGGATTTCGGTGAGCTACAGCAGATCGGATCAGCGCACCGGCGCTACCACCTGGGCGGAGACTCGGTGGCGCGAACTGAAACTCGCGGCCGATGAGGTGATAGCCGCAAGCGGCGTCAACTATTTCGTCCTGCGCACCGGGCGGATCGCTGCTCCCGCTAGTACGGAGCCGCTGGTCAGCATGACGCAAGATTCCGTCGCGGCCGATGCCGAGCTTCCATGCAATTCGCTCGCCTTTCTGCTGACCGGCGCTGCACTGTCGGGCGCTGCGAATCGTTCGCGTGTGACCGTTCGCGTTCACCCTCACGGGCTCACACTGCAGAGCGCCGTCCAGGCGTTTCGCCTATTGCGACAGGACAGCCCTGTCCTTGGCACGACGAGACGGATGCACCACGCTTGATGTCTAGCCCTCAAGCTCCGGCGCTGGCAACAGCCGCCTACCGATCTGCAGTCCGGCTACAACGATTTGAGGTACTCGGCCAAATCAGAAATCTGGGCCGCCGTCAAACCGAGAGACCGCTTCGCGTTGTAGGTCGCTAGCTGCAAGCATTCTGTGCAAAGAATGAGGCGGACTGCATCCGGCACTTGGCCCGATGCTTCCGCCTCGATGATGCGACCGTCAATTCTGGAAGCAGGTAAAGCCAGGCCGGTCGTCCCAGCGGAACGGCCCGCACAGACGCTTGCCCGCACCCAGAGTGGCGTTCGCCACTTCCGTGATCAGCTTCTCGTAGTCGGCGTCACCTTCCGAGTAACCGGAGAAGTTACCGAGATCCCCCGAGGCGGCGAAGACACCGTGAATGCCTGGAACTTTAGCGATCGCAGCCGCGTTCTTCACACCCTGGATCGTTTCGATCATCACGATGAGGACAATATTGTTGTTGAACGTCTGCCGGTAGTGCTGGTTGGTCAGCCCTGCAGCGTTCAGCCATGGACTTAGCACCGCGTTGGTCTGGCTGCCGCCGGCGCTACGCCGACCAAACGGAGGAAAGTAGGTCCACTGAACCACCTCCTTGGCTTCCTCGACCGTGTCCACCGTCGGCACGACGAGCACCATGGCGCCGCCGTCGAGGGCGTGTTGGATTTCGCGCTCATCGGTGTACGCGATCCGTGCCCCCGGTATCGCCCTGCGGGCCGGACAATTCGACGAAGATGCATACGCCCACATCCGCCATGCGTCGCCCCAGTCGATCCCAGAGTGCTGCATCTCGGTCCACGTGAAGTCGGCGGTGGGTTCGCTCGCGAGCGTGCAGTACCGGATGTTCATGGCATCGAGGGTGCTCTGATCGTTGCTGCTCATCGTGCGCCCGATCACGTTGCCGCCCGCCAGCAATTCCTGCTTGGCTGGATTCCAGATCACACCGCCCGTTGTGTCACTGGTCCGCGGTCCATACACCCACGAGTCGGGATTGATGCCGCCCTTGTTCACCAAGGGAAGGGCCTGGGCCACGACTGCCTGACTCGCCAGAGTCATCGTTGCAGCGACGATCGCTGCAGCGGTCAATTTCGTCCTTGCATGCATTTTCGTTTCCTCCTTGTTTCCGCGGATTGTTGCCGGCGACGCAGCGCCCTCCGCGATTGATTCGCATCACACCTCTATGACAGCACCGACTCGAACACCGAGATGAAAATGCACCTTCGAAAAAGCGCAGGTGCGCGAAGTCGCGGAAATTAAATCACCAATAGACTTGCGACTGTGGCCGGTCGAATACCGAGAAGGGGTTAGCCGCAGCGATACCGCCGCAAATATGCGTTCTCTCCTGCTGACCTTGCTCGTAATCGCGACGATAGTGTCGGGGTGCGCAGCGCCGGTGATGCACGGTGATCCGTCGTCGATGGACACAACACATCCGCACAGCATTTACGTTGTACGTCAGCCTTGGCACACCGGCATCGTCGTGCTCGCCGCGGATGTCCCCGCGAACGCATGGTTGGCACGTCGCGACTTCCCCGATGCCGCGTACCTCGAGGTCGGCTGGGGCGATCGCGCGTACTACCAGGCCGCCGATCCGGGTGTCTGGCTTGGACTGCGGGCTTTGTTCTGGCCCACGCCCGGCGTGCTTCACGTCGCTGCATTCAACGGGCCGGTCGAGCGAACCTTTGGCTCCACCGAAATCCTCGAGCTTCGCGTGTCCGCGCGCGGTCTCGCCCGGCTGGTCGAAGTCGTGCGCGACAGCCATGAGCTCGATGCGTCCGGCCGACCGATCGCGCTTGGACCTGGCCTGTACGGCGCGAGCCGCTTCTATGCGTCGCGCGAGAAGTTCCACCTATTCAAGACCTGCAACGTATGGACGGCAAGCGTTCTGCTGGAAGCCGGCATCCCCGTGTCGCCGGGGCTCGCATTCAGCGCCGGCAATCTGATGACACAGCTGCGGCCGAACGGACGGGTGATCCGACCGGCGCAGGCGCAAAGCAGTGTCGCTACGAGAATCGAGAACTTGGATGGAGATTTTGAAGAATGGCGAAGATCGTTTTCGGAATGAACGTGTCCCTGGACGGCTATGTCGACCATGAGGCATTTGCGCCATGTCCCGCACTTTTTCGTCACTTCATCGAGCAAGCGCGCAGCCTGACGGGCAGTGTGTACGGCCGCCGCTTGTATGAGGTCATGCGCTATTGGGACGAAGACCATCCTGAGTGGACCTCGGAACTCCACGAATTCGCGCAGGCGTGGCGGAGCCAACGGAAGTGGGTCGTGTCGCGCTCGTTGAAGTCAGTCGGCCCTAACGCCACCCTTGTGAAGGATGACATCGAGGCAGTGATACGCGGGCTGAAGGCTCAGCTCGCTGGGGAAATTGAAGTTGGCGGACCTGACCTGGCACGAAGCCTGACCGACCTTGGTCTCATTGATGAGTATCTGCTCTACTTCCACCCCGTCGTGCTTGGTCGCGGCAAACCGTTTTTCGCCGGTCCCCGGACGCGGCTCCGCCTTGTGGCCAGCGATCGAATCGGCGAGGACGCGATTAGGTTGACGTACGTTCCTGCTTAGTCACGTTGCAAGATCGCTTGGTGAACTACCCAGCACCATCAATGAAAAAATTGCAAAGCCTCCGCTGCGAGTTCGGTGTCCATCCCGCGGATGAGGGCGACGCGATCAGATAACCCCAAAGAATTGGCATCGCCACTGCGTGAGCCGGTCGTTACTCTGGGAAAGGTCCGCAGGGTTCAACCGCGGAGCCCAATAATCGAGAGGTGAGAGTGTCATGCCTGCAACTGTTTTGCGCTGGTTTCATTCCGAAGCGGACCCGCCAATAGTCCAGAGGCTCATTGTCGAACCCGAGGAGCAGCTAGCGCTCCGTAATCAGCAGAGGCTAGAGCAGGCCAAGCGGATTCTTGGTGGGCGTTACGTTCTGCACTCGAGCAACCAAGTGATTCGACAAAACGTAAATCAGCCGCGCAAGCTGGCCGCGCGTGCGCTTGCGTCGAACAAGTTGCGCAATTCAGAGCCGGACGCTTCGCGCGAGCGTCCATCATTCAAAGCTGACTCGGAGAGGAGGTAATGCGGAACTGAAGACCGCGGTCCAACTCTCCCCTGTTGTCACGGGCCAAGCGTCGGTCCACGTTCCGGTAGTGACCACGTCGCCCGCGACCAAGTCCGTCGCACCGGGGCATGAGCGGAGTTCTACAAGGAAGTGCATGAGCGCACGAAGCGGGCTGTCCAGAACATTCGCGCCGGCGCCTTCTTCCACCAGCTCGCCGTTCTTGTGCAACCTCACCCGGGCGCCCGCCAGTACTTGATGAAGTTGCTCGGCGTCGCGCGCTAAGTCGGCAATGGGCACCTGTTGCCCGATAAGCAGCCGCCCATGAAGGCCGCCATCAACCACAGTTTGCGGCGCCGTGAACTTCCAGTTGGGCGGGTGCGACTGCACGATCTCGAACCCAGGGGCCGCCCATTCCAAGGCTTCGAATAATTCTTCGAGACTGCAACTGGCGCGCGGCGTCGCCTTAATGCCAAACACAACCTCCGGTTCGATCCGCGGTTGGCAAAGACGCGCCAACGAAACTGCGCCAGCGCCGTTGCAATGGGCGATAGTCGTGTTCCACATCGAACCCCAGATGGGCGCGAACACGTTGTAGCGCGACCAAATGGTGCGATTGGTGAATCCAATCTTGTAGCCCACTGGAAGTTCGCCACGCGCGACGCGAAGTGCGCGCACTGCTAACGCGGTTTCGTAGGCGGAGGAAAGTTCATTGCATTCGCAGTCGCCGCTCGTTGGCCACAAGTCGCCCGTATCGCAATGCTGCAAAACTTCCTGGGGGGTCATCCTTTGCCGTCTTTTAAGCGCTGATCCGCCCAAAGTTTATGCGGACCTTTTCTGCCGCGCGGAGGCACGTCCCGACACACCTCCAAAGTCCGGCGAGCCGCGAGGGCGACGTCGGCGCACCTTACAGTGACCCGGACACGCGGAGACGTTGGGGGCCCAAGTCTTTGTTTTTCCTGACGGGCTGGTATGGCGTGACGCTCGGTCCAGACTTTGCTTTGGTGCCTTCTTAGCGTGCTAGCTCGACGCGATCCGCAGGTTTGAAAGGAGAGCAATCATGTCCGCCAAGCGCTTCGTAAGCTCCGTGCTCGCACTCGCACTCGCGGCTGCGGTCGGCTTCAGCTCGACTGCCCTCGCGGCGCCTATCTCGGTGGACATTTTCGCCAACCAGAACAGTTCGTCGGGCGGCATTGCGGTCGACAGCGGACTCGATCTCGCTGCGGGAGACCGTCTGGTTTCGTTCGTGGATCCTCTGGACTGCTGGAGTGCTGGCGCAGCCAACCGGATATCGAATGCAAACGGACTGGACGGATTGAGCCCGGCGCCCTGCCAGCCAACAGGCGACTTTGGTTTGCATTCGCAGGATGGCGAAACGTTCCGCTTCGGTGCCTTAGTAGGTCGCATCGACGCAGGTGACTGGTTCCTCCTCGGCACGAGTTTCGACGCTGTCATCAATGAGACGGGCCGGCTGTATCTCGCTTACTGGGATAGCAATTTCGGTGACAACTTTGGTTTTGTGACGGCATCGATCGACGTGAATCCTTCGCAGGTGCCCACGCCTGGCGGCCTTGCGCTCCTGTGCGCGGGCCTGCTTGCACTGGGCGCCAGCCGGAGATCGCGGCAAGGCTGACGGCGCTCAATTGAAGAGATAGTCGGCTTCGAGCCGGATCAGTCGCCCTTGCGCTGGGGAAGGTGGCGGCTACAAAGCATTGAACCCTGTTCGTACGCGTCCGGCAACGCGCTGAATTGAACGAACTCATCGCAGCGCCCGCACTTGTGCAGCAGTATGGGCGCCACCTGTTGATCGAAGACAAACCGCTGCTCCTGAGTCATCGCGTCCAAACCTTTATGTAGATAAAGGCGGGCTACACCAAAGGCCGATGACAGCGGGTCGATAATTCCCATCTCGCCGAGCATGTGCAACGCTGACATCTTGTCGCTTAGTTGCTGATCATCGCTCATGCCGTGCAGCCTCTTGCCCAAAGCGACCTTGGTTTCCTACGGCAGGTTTAAGGCATCTCGTTCGGAATATCAACAATCGCGCCCACGGCGGTCATGGCCGCGCACTGGGCCGCCACCTGCGTCCGCAACGCTGCGTCCTCTGCAGAATCATGCGGATTGGTTGTTGAGCGGTTAATCGCAACTTCCAGGTGAATGCACGTCAGTCGATCCGAGTTCATTGTCCGCTCCGTTTAAAGACGAAGTGGATTCTTCCCCGTTCATACAAGCCCGTTCTTAGGAAAAGCAGTGCAATTGATGACGATGCGACATCGACCTCGCTTTGCCCATGATCGCGTCCGGTGTCGCCCCTCGGCCAATTGCGGACGTCGCAACCGGGCGTCACAATTGCTCGAAAGCAGACGTTCTGTTCAGCGAAGATGAGGAATGTTATGGCGATCGTTATTCATTACTGCGCGGCCTGAAACTACAAACCCGATGCCCTCCGTGTGAAGGCGTGGTTTGATACGCGCGGGCGTGGTCCAGTGGACATACAGCCCGGACGTACCGGCCAGTTCGACGTCGTCGTCAACGGCCAGGTTGTGTTTTCGCGATACGAGACCGGAAGGTTTCCTTCAGACACGGACCTGGCGAACATTTCGGCGTAGGTCTCTGCCGTGCGATGGAGGTATCACATGGAGCCTAAGCACGAAAGAGACGCAGCAGCAGTACGCATATTTCCTCCCGCAATACCGTTGCTGACCGTGGTAGCTGGAGTCGGACTCAATCGCCTCTGGCCAATTGACCTTGGCTTCGAGTTTGAAGGACCGGAACGCTATTGGGTCGGTGGTTTGATCGTGGCTGGCGCAGTGCTCGGTCTCGGCTGGCGGTCCGTTGTCCAACTTCGACGAACGGGGCAAAGCGAGAACCCTTGGAAGCCAACGACGGAGATTGTCGAGCGCGGCCCGTTTCGTTTCACACGCAATCCCATGTACCTGCAAATGGTGCTTGTTTGCATTGGCATCGCGGTGGCGTTCATGAACCTGTGGATTCTGATTTTGACTCCTGTTTGCGCATGGCTGCTCCAAAGGTTTGCGATCCTGCCAGAGGAACGTTATCTGGAGCGAAAGTTTGGCGAGACCTACTTGGCATACAAGCGGAGAGTTCGCCGTTGGCTGTGAAACGCGATGGGCGCTTCGTGCCTCGGATCATGCAGCCTGTCGCACGATCGAATGTCGATACCTCACCCGCGTTTATAGTCGCCCGACTCTCAAGGGACCTTAATGCTATCCATCCACAGTCTTACCCACGTCTATCCCAACGGCACGCGCGCGTTGGACGACATCTCACTCGAGATCGGTCGCGGCATGTTCGGGTTGCTGGGGCCAAACGGTGCGGGCAAGTCGACGTTGATGCGTTGCGCAGCCACTCTGCAGGTGCCCACGAGCGGTGTAATCAGGTTCGGCGAGATCGATGTGCTGGCGCAGCCGCAGCAGCTGCGCGCGGTGCTCGGTTACCTGCCGCAGGACTTCGGCGTCTATCCACGCGTGTCGGCGATCGATCTGCTCGATCACCTCGCCGTACTCAAGGGCGTGGCGGCCCGTCGCGAACGCAAGGAGACCATCGAGGCGCTGCTGAATCAGGTCAACCTGTGGGATGTCCGGAAGAAGGCGATCGCCGGCTTTTCCGGCGGCATGCGCCAGCGCTTCGGAATTGCGCAGGCCCTGATCGGCAATCCGAAGCTGGTGATCGTTGATGAACCCACGGCGGGCCTGGATCCAGAGGAACGCCACCGCTTCAGCAATCTGCTGGCCGAAATCGGCGAGCTCAAAGTCGTGATTCTGTCGACGCACATCGTCGACGACGTGACCGATCTCTGCGCAAACATGGCGATCCTTTCGGGCGGGCGCATCGTCGGCCAAGGCAAGCCCGGCGACCTGATCGCACGGCTGCAGGGTCGGGTGTGGCGGCGAGTAATCGACAAGGGCGAAATCGACGCCGCACGCAAGCACCTGAACGTGATCTCGACTCGACTGCGCGAAGGCAAGACCGAAATCCATGTGGTCTCAGATGCGCGGCCGTCGCCCGAGTTTCAGCCAATCGAAGCGACGCTGGAGGACGTGTACTTCTCGACTTTGACGGCGAGCCGGAAACCCGCAGCCGTTGCGCCGATCGCTGCGTAGGCGAAGCAGTCATGTTTTCCCACGTCGCCTGGTTCGAGTTCCGCTATCAGCTCAAGAGCCCGGTTTTCTGGGTTGGCTGTCTGATTTTCTTCCTGCTGACATACGGCTCGATCACTGTCGATCAGGTTCAGATCGGCTCGCTCGGCAACGTGCACAAGAACTCGCCCTACGCGATCGTGCAGACCCTGGCCATCATGTGCGTGTTCGCCGTGTTCATCATCGTCGCCGTGGTCGCCAACGTCGTGATTCGCGACGACGACACTGGATTCGCGCCCATCGTGCGCACAACGCGTGTGAGCAAGGCCGACTACCTGGTCGGTCGCTTCGTCGGGGCCACTGCAGCGGCGTTTCTCGTGCTGGCGTCAGTGCCGCTCGGCATCCTGGTCGGCTCCTGGATGCCCTGGATCGACCCCGAAAAACTTGGGCCGAACCACATTGTCTATTACGCGCACGCTTTGCTCGCATTCGGCCTGCCGACGCTTCTAATCGTGGCCGCAACATTCTTTTCGCTGGCCACCGTGACGCGCTCTCTGATGTGGACCTACGTGGGCGCAGTGGCATTGCTGGTCGGCTACTTCGTCACGCGTGGGTTGCTGCGCGATCCGCAGTTCGACACCATTTCAGCGTTGGCGGATCCGTTCGGACTGTCTCCACTGGCGCTGGCAACCAAGTACTGGACCGCAGCAGACCGCAACACAATGCTGGTGCCGTTGACCGGGATGCTGCTGGTCAATCGCCTGCTATGGGCCGGCGTCGCGCTCGTGGTGTTTGCTATCGCTTACGCGCTGTTCCGCTTCGACGCACGCGGCGCAGCACCGAGAGCGCGCAAGAATGCCGCAACCGTTGACGCCGCGCTGTCAGCCGACGCGCTTCCGGCCGCGGCTACACGCAACGCTGTCGCGCTTCCGGAACCACGTGCAGACCGCGCCACGCGTTGGGCGCAATTCGTGCGGCTGGCGCGTTTTGACATGGCGTTCGTGTTCAAGAGCCCGGCGTTTTTTGTGTTGATCGGCATTGGCATGTTGAATGCCGGCGGCCAGCTGTGGAATATGACGGGCTTCTACGGCGCTGACCTGTATCCCGCAACTCGCCTGGTGGTGCAAACGCTTGCCGGCGCGTTTGCGATCATTCCGATCATCATTGCCATCTATTACGGTGGCGAGCTGGTCTGGCGCGATCGTGAACGGCGGATGCACGAGATCGTCGATGCGACCGCTGCACCCGACTGGGCACATCTGATACCCAAGATCGCTGCCATCACGCTGGTTCTGCTGGCCACTGTCGTCGCCGCCGCCGCAGCGGGCGTCGCCATCCAGGCCATCAAAGGCTACACACAGTTCGAGCTGCTGAACTACCTGCGCTGGTTTGTAGTACCACTGTCGATCAGCTGCGTCCTGATAGCCGTGCTGTCAGTGTTTGTGCAGGTACTGGTGCCGCAGAAGTTCATCGGCTGGGGCGTGATGCTGCTGTACCTCGTTGGCTCGATCGCTCTGGCCACGGCCGGCTTCGAGCACAACCTATACAACTATGCAGGCACGCCAGACGTTCCGTTAACCGATTTCGACGGCACCAGCCGTTTTGGCACGGGCCGGTTCTGGTTCAACCTGTACTGGCTGGCGTTCGCGCTGATGCTGTGTGTCGTCGCGTACGGCTTGTGGCGCCGAGGCACGACGGTCGAGCTTCGACCGCGGTTGAAGCGGCTGCCCGCGCGCTTGCGCGGAGGCGCCGGCGCTGTGCTCGTCGTTGCGTTTGTAGCGTGGGCGGGCATCGGCGGATTCATTTTCTATAACACCAACGTTCTGAACGAATACGTCACGACGCCCGAACGCGAGCGGCGCATGGCAGAACTCGAGAAGGCGCTGCTGGCCTACGAGAACGCACCGCGGCCGAGGATCACCGACGTCAAGCTCGACGTGCAACTGTTTCCGAACGAACCCCGGGCGGTTACCAGCGGCACCTACCGGATCGAGAACCGCACCGGCAAACCGCTGAACGAGCTGCATGTTCGCTGGAATCCGAAACTCGATTTGAACACTTTCGAAGTTGCGAACGCGACGGTCGCCAAGGAATACAAGGAGCATTTTTATCGCATCTACCGGCTCGAGCCGCCGATGTCGCCGGGCGAGGCGCGCGAGATTCGCTTTACGACCACTCTGCAGCAGAAAGGGTTTTCCAACGCCGATCCGCTGACGCGCATCGTCGGCAACGGCACCTTCATCAACAACAACGAAATCGCGCCTGTCCTCGGAATGTCGCGCGACGGGCTGCTGCAGGACCGAGCCAAGCGCCGCAAATACGGCCTGCCGCCCGAATTGCGTCCGGCCAAGCTGGAAGATGACAGCGCGCGCGAACGCACCGGATTGCGCAACGATAGCGACTGGGTGAACGCCGAGATCACGGTAACGACCGACGCCGACCAGACTCCGATAGCGCCCGGCTACACGCTCAGCGACACGACCACTGCAGGCCGCCGCACGGTGCGCTTCAAGACCGACGCCCCGATCCTGCACTTCTTCTCGGTTCAGTCGGCGCGTTATGAAGTCAAGCGCGACCAGTGGAGAGACGTGGAACTTGGCGTGTATTACCAGCCAGGCCACGACTACAACGTCGACCGCATGCTGGCAGCAATGAAAGTGTCGCTCGATGTATTCAGCGCGAAGTTTTCGCCGTTCCAGTTCAAGCAGGCGCGCATCATCGAATTTCCGTCGTACGCGAACTTCGCACAGAGCTTCGCCAATACGATTCCCTATTCGGAGAACATCGGCTTCCTGTTCAAGACCAGCGCTGATGATCAGAAGATCGACATGGTGAGCTACGTAACCGCGCACGAGATGGCCCATCAGTGGTGGGCGCATCAAGTCATCAGCTCGGACCAGCAGGGCGCCACGATGCTGGTCGAAACACTCGCTCAGTACGGTGCGCTGCTGGTCATGGAACAAATGTACGGCCGGGAGCAGATCCGCCGCTTCCTGAAGTACGAGCTAGATCGGTACCTGCGATCGCGGGGCGGCGAGATCATCGAAGAGCTGCCGCTTGCTCGCGTTGAGAACCAGCAGTACATCCATTACCAGAAAGGCACGCTGGCGATGTACTGGCTGAAGGAAGTCGTCGGTGAGGACACGGTCAATCGCGCGCTGCGCAAGCTGATTGCCGAATTCGCGTTCAAGCCGGCGCCGTATCCGAATCCGACCGACTTCCTGCGTCTACTACGCGCGGAGGCCGGACCACAACACGAGCAGCTGATCACTGACCTGTTCGAGAAGATCACGCTGTACGACACTAAAGTGGTCGAAGCCACCGCGCGTAAACGCGACGATGGCAAATACGAGGTCACAATGGCCGTCGAGGCACGCAAGCTGTACGCCGACGGCAAGGGCAACGAAACGGAAGCGCCGCTCGACGAACTGTTCGATGTCGGCGTTTTCACCGTCGAGCCGGGCAAGACCGGCTACACCGAGAAATCGATCTTGCTGTTCGAGCGCCGTCCGATCAAGAGCGGCAGGCAGGCGATCACGCTGGTGGTGGATAGCGAGCCGAAGTTCGTCGGGGTGGACCCCTATAACAAACGAATCGACAGGAACTCGGAAGACAACGTCAAACGCGCAGATCTGCCACGCTAACGCTGCTGCGTCTGTGCAGTGGGTATGCTCCTCAACCGCCGCATGGGAGGAAGGCCGGCGCACCCGATTCGAGCACGCGATTGCGCTTGCATTAGATGCGCGCGGCGCCCGATGCTGAGCCGGACATGTGATCAACAAAGGAGCAGGCATGCCACGCAACCGCACCATCGAGCACAAGACCGGCGAGCGTCTCGAGCGGAGTCCCTGGCTGTCCGACGCTGCACGCCGCCGCATGCTCAACGCATTGCATAAGCACGATGCCGATTCGGTGCGGCTGAACCAAGCCATCGTGCGCGAGTTACGCACGGTGCGTCGCGAATACCGCCGCACCCTCGCCGCGCTGATGGGCCTGGCAGGCGCGCGGCGCTATCGCGCGCTGCGCAGCGAGATGGCCGATGCGCCACGCGCCCAGCGCGTGCGCGAATCGAGAGCATTGCTCGATCAGATCGGATTCAATCGCGTGCGCGCCGAGCGACTGCGCAAGCTTTATCTCGACACCGCGCACAAGCTACTGAACCTGAACGACGTGCGCATCCCGCCGGGCGTCATTCGGCCCCACACGCGCTGCACTCCATGGGTCACGTACACCGCGCCGTACGCAGGATTCTTCTGGTCGTTTGCCTGGAGCCGCAGCGATGAGGCGAGCGATCCGGTGCTCACGCGACATCTGGATCACATCACCGGTCAGATCGGTTCTGCGATCGACACGCGACTCAGCGGCGCCGATGACGATGATGCTGTCGAAGCCGAGTACTACACCGCACTGCATGCGTGGCACACGGCGCAGGCGACCGGGCCGCTCGAAGGCTATCTCGCGTTCGAGTTCAACAATTCACCCTACTCGGGCAACGTCAGCGACGAATGGGGTTTTTCCAACGCGACGTTCAGCCAGCTCGCGCGTGCCCGCTTCCAAGTGGCCGATGCGACCGGTGTCCTGAGCACGCAGAACAGCCGCATCTTCGTCTACATCGACACCGACTGGGGCGACGGCACCTCGTGGAACAACTTCGTGTCCACGCCGCGCGACCTTCACTGGTATTACTTCAAGACCGAAGCGTCTTTCGCGCAGGGCAGCGCGCTGGTGCTCGAAGCAGGCGTCTCGAACAGCACCTGGTACTTTGCCGACGACATGAGCATCAAGACCTCTAATGATCTTGACCTGCGGCTCGATCGCATCGTGGTGCGGTCTTGTCCTGCCTGATATTCACGGTGAGCGCTCCTGCACGAAATCGACATATATCGGCAGACGAAGGGCAAGTCCCCAGAGCGACAGATCGACGTGCCCGCCCTCGATCATCCACACCCGTCCGCCGCCCGCCTTCACTTTCTCCATCAGCTCCTTAGCTGCCGGATCCTTTGACCACCAATCGTCAGCGGCATACAGGACGCCAAGGCGCTGGGCCACGTCCGCCGTAGCAGCATCGAGTGGATTCATCCATCGGGGACAACGGAGCAGGAATGGAATCGTCGGCACCTGAGCGGGAGCGGAGTCCACCAGTGCGCGCAGATCACCGTTATTCGAACGCTTCAATGATTGAATGGCGAAGATCCCACCCATGGACAACCCGATCACGACACCGCGCCTGCCGCCTTCAGAAAGGCTATCGATGATGGCGTCGATGTCTCTTTGAATCGCCGCCGCGGTTGGATGGACGGTGCTTTCGGAGCCATATCCGCGATACTCGTACACAAACACTTCGCGCTTTGCAGCGAGCGCCAGACCACTTGCAGTCTCGGCCAACTGCGCCGCCGAAGATGCGCTTCCCTGCAGCAGAAGGATGAAGTGCTTCGCAGCCGTTTCGCTTTCTTCAGACGGCGGGGAATACGAATAGCCCTTCAGTGCGACTTGATCGTTGGTCTTGAACTCGAGCTCCCTCCGGGTGGCCTGGGTCGTCGGCAATCCTGAGGAGTGATTCCGAGCCATTCGGACCCAGCTATTGACCAACACATCGGCGACCGAGCAGTCGTCAGCCGCCTCGGTCGAACCGCAAAGCATCATCAAGCACACGGCGATGAGAGAGGCTTGACCGCCGGGCTTACACGCCATCGTTCTCACTCATTCCGCCGTAGCGCGTTGTTCGCCTCTAGCTCGTAACTCCACACCTCGGTGAGCTGCCGCCCGTTGATGTTCAGCGAACTGCGCAGTGCCAGCGGCTTGTCTGCGCCGGCCTGCGCGAGAATGGACAAGCGCCAAAAGCCTGTGGCGTCGATGCGCTCGAGCTGATGCTCGAGGATCCTTGTACCTTCGTGCGAGCTGATCGCCGCAGCGACGCGGTGCATCCGCATTTAACTGGTCCAGGCGTGCGCCTGTGAAATCGACGATGAAGCGATACTGGCCAGCCATGGAGCTGGCGTCGATGACGTCGCGACCGACGAAGGTGTTGACGACCCGACCGAGCCTCGTCTGCGCGATCGTTGGACCGCCGAAGCTCAACCGATACTTCAGGTCGAGCTTTGTCCCGCCGTCGACGGGACCCGGCAGCGACCAGAACGCTACGACGTTATCCAGGAACTCATTCCTTGTCGGTAACTGCACCAGCAAAACCCGTCCGGGTCCAAAGCCTTGTTCGAGTCGGACGGTAGCGCTCGGCCTGCGGTGGTAGTTCGTTTCAGCATCCTCATAGGATGCGAAGCGCGTGTCCCGCTGCAGCAAACCGAATTCGCTGCCTGCAGAAAAATTGTGAAACGTTATCTTTGACGGGTTCAATAGTGGCTGCCAGATCCAATCGCCCGACCCATCCTGGACAAGGAGCCCGTCGGAGTCGTGCACCTCGGGCCGCCAGGCGTCATGTGGCCGCGGCGTGTTCTCGCCATAGAAATACATACTCGTCAAAGGTGCGATACCAAGCTGCTCGATTCGATCACGCGTGAATAGCACCGCATTGACGTCGAGACGGGTGGAGGCGCCGGGCGAGATCAGGAACTTGTAGGCACCGGTAAGGCGTGGACTGTTGAGCAATGCATACACGGTCATGCGGCTTGCGCGAGGTTGCGGACGAACGAGCCAAAACTCGATGAAGTCGGGAAACTCTTCGCCCGAGGCGAGTCCCGTGTCGATTGCCACGCCTCGAACCGAGAGACCCCACTGTCCGCCTTTGCCGATGGCGCGGAAGTAACTCCCGCCCGCGAACACGAGAAACTTGTCGTCGATGGTCGGCTGACCGAGTGAGTAACTCAGCTCGAAGCCGGCGTATCCGAGGTCGTTAGGAATTCGCTCTGCGAGCTCCACCTCGTCAAAGGTGAAATGGTCCTTGCGAAACTTGAGGCGCCGCACATCACGTCCGGTGACTTCATTTATCGGGACCACGCGTGTGTACACGTTGCCAGGCATCACCGGCGCGACCTGGAATCTGGAGTGCGTATCGCGCCAGAGATTGTGCTGCGCCTGATAGCGGATACCGCGATGTTGGTCGTAGCCAATCTCGCGCATAAAACGCGGCGTCTCGGCCGGCGGCTGGTAGGGTGCGGCAGCCAGTTGCCGCGCTCGCGCGACGACATCGTCGAAGCCAAACGCAAGTGCGCTCGATACCGGCACCAGCGCAGCAACGAGCACGCTTGCGATCCACTTCCAGCGCACCCGTCGCGCCACGGTCACGTGTCCCGGTTTTGCATCTGTCGTTCCTGACTCGCGCGGAGCATAAGCAAACGTCCGACAGGGCGACTACGTCCAGAGGTGGAACTGCAGTTTCTGGCTAAGGTTGACAGCAGATTTGGTCAGACAGCTCTTACTTGGCCGATGTCAGACAATCCTTTGATCATCCGAGGCTAGTCTCTTTCCGCTTCTTCCTCGGCCGAGCGTTGCGGCACCCTTGCTGTTTGGGACGATGAGGACGAAGCGCGATACTTAGACCAGTAACTAGCAGCGCTGGCTCGTGGCAAATCGCGGCCCTGTGCTGCTACGGCCGGCAGAGACACACCCTGCCGGACAGCAGAAGGAAGGTAAGTGAAGATCACCTGATCGCGTTCGAGCTGGATCAGATAGTCGCCGTA
The DNA here is from genome assembly GCA_963829995.1 of uncultured beta proteobacterium. Lineage (GTDB taxonomy): Bacteria > Pseudomonadota > Gammaproteobacteria > Burkholderiales > Burkholderiaceae_F > JACCZX01. The sequence continues at coordinate 60,660 of CAWHKW010000027.1, forward strand.
GACCGTGAGTCCGCTCGCAACGAAACGCTGTCCATCGCCTTCGATCAGAACTATTGGTTGGTTTTGATCGTTGTGGCCCCGCAGCACGGTGAACGGTAAGGGTCGCGGGGGGCCGGACGCCAAGGAGGCGCTGGCTGGCTCGTTGGCAGTGGCGAACGGCGGGGTAGTGACGACAGCGGGCCATGCGCCGGCTGTCGAGTCCAGGCGAGTCGACGCCACTGCGCCTTGCCCTTCGGTTGTGTCCCTCGTGGCACCGCCGATCTTCCAACCCAGAACACCACTGATAAGGCTGATCGCTGCACAAACTACCATCCACGTCCGCAGTTCGTCGCCGCCGCCATCGTCTTCTGCGCTTCGACGACCGCGCGTGGCCCTTCCGTCCAAATACGGAGTGTGTCTCGGAAGTCTGATACCGCTCATTTGACCCAAAACCTCCCAATCAGCATCCTACTGTTCGGCAACATAGCGCGCACGCGGATGCGATCGCCGCTGGCGAACTCGACCCCGTTTGCCACGAGTGTATTGGCGCCTGCTGCCACTAGTTCCACCGTCTGCGTACCGTCATCGCGATACACGTCAATCGAGCCGATGGCGCCGGAGGTTGCAACGAATTCACCGTGATCCTCGACATAGATGACCACGTCGTCACTGCGCCGCACGAGCTCGAAGGTGATTTCGCCACCGACACTCATAATGCCGCCGTGCTTCGGTGGCCAATCGCCGTGCGCGAGGCACAGCGACATGCCTCCCAGCAGCAAGGCGAAGAGAAGTGTGTGTTTCATACCTGAATGCTGAGAATGGGGCAGTGCGCAGCAACAGGCCGCACACTGCCGCTCATTCAAACCAGCAGCTGGGTTAACCGCAGAATTCCTTCATGGCCTGCTTGTTCGCCTTCTTGGGTGAAGCCCAGGCGGGGTTGTTGATCTCAAAAACCTGCGGTTTCAGCATGTCCGTCGGGTCGGTGTGGTTGCGAACGACCGGCCATTGCGACCTTGGAAAGCCCGGCCAGTTGTTCTTCGGCTGCTCCATCAATTCAAGCTGGTTCAAGAAACCGGAGTAGTACTGCAGAGCGACTCCCACGGGAGCATGCCCCGTAGTCATGATTTTTGCCTGCAGTGCTTGCGCGTAGTAGACGGAATCGCGCCAGCCGTTTTCATCGGTGTTGCCGGAGGAAAGCGTCGAGAACGCAAAGTCGGTCGGTGGCAATCTGCGCAGCAGATCGAGGATGCGTTGACCGTCGGCCGGTGTTCCATTTAACCAGTTGCTACCAAGGCCTTCTTTCATCGCGCCGACCGATGTGTTCCCGTGGATCGTGAAGTTCGTCCCTTGACGCACGACGAGGTGATAGTTCAGCTGATCTGCACCCCCAGGCCCTGGCCCCTGGCGCAGGTCCTGCTGCCCGGGCAGCCGATTCGCGGGGTTGTTGGGCGGCGTTAGAGGAACGCCCGGAGGGAACAACTCTGGATCGCGCGGATCAGGTGTGTCGACAACGACAATTGGGCCCCAGTCTGGATCCACAGGCACCGCCACCGAATGCAGCGAGCGGAATGCATTGATACAAACATGCGGTTCAAATTGGTTGATCCGGACGACTTGCGTGCCAGGTACGGAACCGGCCGTAGTCAGGCCGACGCAGTTCACCGTCGTTTGCTGCGGAATCGCGAAGAACGGATCCGCCTGCATGAACGGATCGTTCTTCATCCGCGTCAGCGCGATCTGCGCGGTGCCACAGGCCTCGGGCGTCATGTAAAGCGTTGCGCCCGTCTTCGCAGCGATAAAGGCGGCGTTGTCGGCGTGATCACTATGACCGTGGCCTATAAATAGGGCCTCCGGCCTGAGATTGACAACGTCCTGGATCACGAACGGAGTACGCCCCGGTGTGACTTCCAGACGACGAATGAAAGTGTCCATCAGGACTACACGGCCCCCAAGTGATACGGCGCCAGTGATATGTCCGAGCCAAGAGAAGACGACTTCGTTCTTTGGAAGCTGACCTTTGTCGTCGACGTTTTCGATGCCGAAGACCAGCTTCCTTGCGGCAACCATGTCTTCATCGGCGCTCTTGGCCGACACATGGGCAGAGAAGGCGGCCCCTATAGCCGCGACTGACAGTGCAAGAACGGTTGCTTTCTGAGCAAAGCAATGGATCATGAGGAGTCCCCTTGAGAGAGCTTTTCTTGCGGCACTTTGTTACGTAAGCGACGAGCGACGCGGCACCGCGATCTTGAAGTCAAGGTCCTCACGCGGCGGTCAGTTGACCCTCACCGTATCGCGCTTGTGGTGCAGGTGCTCGACCAACAGCATGCAACGCCGCAGTGTGTCGCGTGCTACCAGTGTTGCGACCATCATGCCCTCAGCAATATTGCTATGTCTATGCGAGAGGCGCACGTCATCACTGCTTCTTGGGACGCGCATTTCTTGTGCCCGTTGATTGAAGCCAAGCGGTCTTGTCCGTCTTGACCCGTTACAGACCTTCGAGGGTGATGAACATGTCGAGATCGCTGGTGCACTGTTTGCGGAGCGCGATCAGCGGCTGATACTCAGGTGAGCTGTACCAACTGTCGAGCGATTGCATGTCGGGAAACTCGATGATCACGACCCGCTCGGGTTTCCAATGACCACCCTCGGGAAATTTGTGGCTGCCGCCTTTCGTTAGATACCGGCCACCATGTTTAGCGATCATTGGTGCGACCTTGGTTCGGTACTCTTCAAATCGCACTGCGTCGGTGATGATGTGCTCTACAACGAGGTACGCGGGCAAAAAGGTCTCCTTCGCGAAGGGTTAGGCGTCACCGTGATCACTGCCGAGTAAGAATCACGTGGGTGGCAAGTGGCGAGCTTTCGTGCCTGGTGCAGGCGTAGCCCAAGGCAGGAAGGTTTATTCCTTCAAAGAGTCTTTCACCAGCGCCAAGTAGGACCGGCGCAATAGCGATGTGCATCTCGTCGATCAGGCGTTGGCGAAGATACTGTTGAATGACGTTTACGCCGCCACCAACACGAACATCCTTGCCTTCGGCCGCTTCGCGAGCTTGCGCTAGGGCGGCGGCAATGCCTTCCGTAACGAAGTGGAAGGTCGTTCCTCCTTCCATGACCAGCGGTGCGCGTGCGTAGTGGGTCAGCACGAACACTGGGACGTGATAGACAGGATTCTCGCCCCACCAACCCCGCCAGCTCTCATCTGGCCAAGGTCCGCGAACCGGCCCGAACATGTTCCTGCCGAGAATCCAAGCCCCGATGTTCTGAAAGCCTCGAGCGGCAAAGTCTTCATCAATGCCCGTTGCTCCGCCATCGTTACCGAACAAGTGCTTCTGAAACGTTCGTGTGGAGAGGGCCCAGCCATGAAGCGAGGTGCCGCCCACGCCGAGTGGGTTGTTGATGTTTTGGTCTGGGCCAGCGCCGAAGCCGTCGAGTGAGATGGTGAAACTTTCTACACGAAGCTTGGACATGGTGTTTCT
>CAWHKW010000028.1:0-49584 GCA_963829995.1 uncultured beta proteobacterium
TGGACAACTGCGAACACTTGCTGGACACGGTCGCCGAGTGCGTTCGCGCTTTGGTGCGAAATGCACCCGCGTTGCGCGTGCTGGTCACGAGTCAAGAAGCCCTGCACATAACTGAGGAACACGTGTATCGACTCGGCGGCCTCTCCGTTGATGCAACAGCGGACGCACCGGCGGCAGCAGTCGAGCTGTTCATTGCGCGCGCGCGAGCCGCTAACCCGCGCATGCAATTGACCGCGGCCAACGTGACCGCGATTACAGAGATCTGCCGCCGACTTGATGGCATGCCACTGGCCATCGAATTGGCTGCTGCTCGCGTGCGATTGCTCGGCATCGAAGGACTGCGCGCGCGGCTTGACGAGCGTTTTCAGGTCTTGACAGGCGGTACGCGCGCGACTCTGCGCCGCCATCAGACGCTGCGTGCCGCGCTCGAGTGGAGCTACGGGCTACTTTCGCCCGACGAGCAGGCCGTGTTTCGCCGGCTCGGGGTGTTCGTCAACGGATTCACTCTCCAGTTCGCGCAAGAGGTTGCGGCCGACGACCAGATCGATCGCTGGGCTGTGCTCGATCTGCTCGGTCACTTGGTAGACAGATCACTGGTGGTCGCCGACGGCGACGACGTGCCGCGCTACCGACTGCTCGAAACCATGCGTACGTTTGCGCTGGAGAAGCTGGCCGCGGCCGGCGAGACGCAAGTCTTTCTGAGGCGTCACGCCGAAGCGCTGCTCGCGTTTCTGACGCCGCTCGACGAGCAGCGTTGGAAAGCGCTCCCCGCCGACCAGATCCGTGTAGGCGCGGAACTGGACAACTTGCGTGCCGCGCTCGACTGGGCCGAGTCTGCAGCAGGCGATCGCAAGTTCGCTTGCGCGTTGATCGGCTGCAGCAGCAGTCTATGGTTGGCGCATGGGCAGCTCAACGAAGGCATCGAGCGCGCGCTGGCGATGCTGCCGCTGGCTGAAAGCGTGGCACCCGAAGTCGAGGCACGCTTCAATCTGTTCCTGGGAACCGTGGGCTACCTGGGCCCGCGGCACGAGTGTTTGCGTGCTTCGTTGCGCGCGGCGGAACTGTTTCGCTCGTTGGGCAATACGCCGAGGCTGGTCGACGCGCTCATTTTCGCAGCGCTAAACGGCGCGCGACTCGGCGAGGCCCAACTAGTTGCTGCCGCGCTTGCCGAGGCCGAGACGCTGATCGCGCCCGACGCGCCAGCGCGGCAGGCCGCGGCACTGGCAGTGGCCAAGGCAGGCAACTACTTCAGTTTGGGCGAGCATGAGCGAGCAGTCGAAAGTGCGCTGCGCCAGGCGGAGCTCTATCGCAGTAGCGGCAACGAATGGGGCGAACAGTTGGCACTGTGCAATGTGGGGCTATACGAGTGCGGCCGGGGTCGTTTCGATGCGGCGATTGAGCTGCTTGGTAGCGTTATTAACGCACTGCGAAGGATCAACGCACCCCATGGGGCCGGCAATGCCCTGCAGCATCTTGCTTTTGCCCACGCCTTGCGCGGCGATCGCAACGAAGCGCTCGCAAGCGCACGCAGTTCCATGCCACAGATGCAGCGAACGCAGGACGTTGCTCCGACGCTGCTGGCGGTCGCTCTGGTCCACGCGCGACATCACGCCGAGGACCGCTCGGCCTGTCTCCTGGGCTACGTCGATCGTGCGTTCCAGAGGTCGGGTCGTATCCTATTTCCACTGATAATGAAGATACGTGACGAGATCGTGGCTCGTGCACGGGCTGCGCTAGGCCCGGCAGAGTTGGACCGTCAAATGGCAGCCGGTGCCGTACTGACCGAGGAGCAGGCCATAGCACTGGCTTTCGACGACGGCGCTCGCAGCGATCGACCGAAATAGCTGGAGCTGCGTTTGTCCGCCGCGAAGCGACGGTATCCTTGGCCGGGATGGCGACCTCAACGCAAAGCTCGAAAGCGAACTCAGAATTTTCGCACGCACTTCCGCGCTGGAGCATCGGTGCGCCGATCGCCGCCATCGTTGCGCTCGTGATTGTCTGGAACAGGCCGCTTGAATGGGCGCTGATCTCAGTCGTCGCACTGGCACTGATCGCAGCGGTGCTGGCCGCCGTGCATCACGCCGAAGTGGTGGCACTGCGCGTCGGCGAGCCGTTCGGCACGTTGATTCTTGCGGTGGCGGTCACCGTCATCGAAGTCGGGCTGATCGTCTCTGTGATGCTGGCGGGTGGCCCGACAGCCACCGTGGTTGCACGCGATGCGGTGTTTGCAGCGGTGATGATCGCGAGCACGGGGATCATCGGCGTTTGCCTGGTGGTCGGCGGGCTGCGCCATCGCGAGCTTGAATACCGGATCGAAGGCACGAGTCCCGCGCTTGCGGTGCTGGTTGCCCTGGCAACGCTGACGCTGGTCGTGCCCGCCTATACAACGACGACTTCGGGTCCATCGTTCTCGACTTTACAGCTGGCATTCGCCGGTGTGATGTCGCTGGCGCTTTACGGCGTGTTCGTATTCGTGCAGACGGTGCGGCATCGCGATTACTTTCTGCCGTCCGACGTCGGGGATGCAGACAGCCACGCCGCTCCCCCGTCTCGTAAGACAGCGCTGACAAGCTTCGGCTTGCTTGCGATCAGCTTGATTGCCGTGGTGGGTCTCGCAAAGTCACTCGCGCCCTCAATCGAAGCCGGTGTCGCTGCCGCATCGGCGCCGCTCGCCGTCGTCGGCATTGCGATCGCCATGCTGGTGCTGCTGCCCGAAACCGCAGCGGCCGTGCGCGCAGCGGCGCGCAACCGGTTGCAAACGAGCCTGAATCTCGGCATCGGATCGGCAATCGCGTGTATCGGTCTGACGATTCCCACCGTCGCGCTCCTGTCGATTGTGATCGGCATGCCGCTCGAACTCGGCATTCCGGCGAAAGAAGCGGTGTTACTGGTGCTGACCTTCGTTGTCGCGGTGTTAACGCTGGGCAGCGGGCGTGCGACCGTGATGCAGGGCGCGGTGCACCTGGTGCTGTTCATCGCATTTATCTTTCTCGCGTTTTTTCCTTAACCGAGATCATCGACGTCAAGCGGAGCGACTCGTCAACGGCCGCACGATCGGCTCACCGCGAAGCCACGCCTGCAGGCATTCGATGACCCCGCGCGCGAACGCCTCGAACACCGGCTGTGACACGAAGCCGACATGCGGAGTCAGCACAACATTCTTCAGCGAGCGCAGCGGATGATCGGCTGCCAGTGGCTCCTCGTCATAAACGTCGAGCGCCGCCATTGCCGGCCGAGATGCGCGCAAGGCCGCCAGCAGCGACGGCATATCGATCAACGCTGAGCGCGACGTATTGACCAGAATTGCATCATCGCGCATGCGCGCCAGCCGCTCGGTGTCCAACAGGCCGCGCGTCTGATCGGTCGGCACGAAATGCAGGCTTACGACTTTAGATGTCGAAAGCAATTCTTCGAGCGACACCATCGTCGCGCCCTTTTCGGCGGCTCGCTCGGGCGTCATGCGCGGGCTCCACGCCACGACCTGCATACCGAAAGCGCCGGCGACGCGCGCAACCCGGCCACCGATCTCGCCGAGCCCGATCAACCCCAGTCGCTCACCTGCCAGCACACCCGGCAGCGGTTGATCGTCGCGCCAACCGCCGGTGCGCATTACCGTGAACTTCGCTTCGAGTCGCTTGCTCGCTGCAAGAATCAGCGTCCACGTCAGCTCGCAGGTGCTTTCCTTCGACGGACCCCATTCGGTATGACTGACCGGGATGCGGCGCGCGGCCAGGGCCGCTGTGTCCAGCGCAGTGTTGCGCGCGCCGGTAAAGATCACGTAGCGCAGCCTCAACAGACGCTCGATCAGATCGGAGCGTAACGGCGTGCGATCGCGTACCAGCACGATCGCGTCGGCGTCGGCTAGCGCGCCGTACAGCGCGTCGCCGCGCAGCGGATCGTGATGGATTTCAACGTCTGCGAGGCGATCGATCTCGGACCAGTCCGCCAGCCGTCGCAAGGACCGCTCGTAGTCATCGAGCACTACGATGCGCGGACGCGTAGCGTTCACTGATCAGGGCCGCGCGATCGCGGACAATGCGCGCACATCGGCGGCATCGCCGATCTTCCACGCAGCGGCGATCAGCGCTTGCGTGTTGTCGGCACCGATGATGGGAACGCTCAGCTCCGTGAACTTCGCTTCGAGCTGTGCATCGGTCATCGGACGCTGCAGCGAACCGATCGCATGCTCGACCAAGACATGTTCGCGCCGGCCGCCGGCGAGCACAGCGGTGACGTCGACCGACGCTTCGTCGATATCCTGATCGACGGTCGCCACGATCTTCCGCCGTAGCTCGACGACCTCAGGACGGTTGACGACCGCATCCGAGAACTCGTGTTCACCTGCGCGTCCAAAAATAAGTCCGACCGCGCAACCGTGATACACGCTGAACTTGCCTTGCAGTCCATCCGCCGGCTCTTTCTTTCCGGTCAGCTCCAGCACCAGCGAGTGCACTTTGAGTTCGATGCGCTCGACCTGTTCGGCCCGCACGCCGCGCTCGCGCAACTGCACGCAGGCGTCGATGCTCGGGTGGATCACGATGCCGCACGCAAATGGTTTGTAAGTGTTGAACGAAATTTCGAAGCGCTCGCCCAGCTCGTCGGTGACTTCATTCCAGGCGCGCTTGTCCGATACGACCTGCACGAAACCGCGCGGCGCTTCGATCGCTTTTGAGCTTGCGGTGAATCCGTTCTTCGCGAGCAACGCCGCCATCAACCCGGCTCGCGCCGCGCCGCCTGGATGAAACGGCTTCGTCATCGTGCCGAACTGTTCGCGCACACCAATCGGTTGCGACGCTGCGATTCCGAGCGCCATCGCGGTGTGTTGCTGATCGAGTTTCAGCAGTCGCGCACATGCGGCCGCAGCTCCGAACATGCCGGTCGATCCGGTGATATGCCAGCCGCGGTCGTAGTGGTCCGGATACATCGTGTTTCCGATCCGGCAGGCAACGTCGATCCCCAGCACCAGCGAGTCGATCAATTGGCGGCCGGAAGCTCCGGTCAATTCCGCGAGTGCGAGTGCTGCCGAAGCGACCGGGCCGGCCGGATGAATGATCGTTTTCAAGTGCGTGTCGTCGAAGTCGAAGGTGTGCGACGTGATGCCGTTGACCAATGCCGCACTCGCAATGTCGACGCGCTCGGCGCGGCCAAGGACAGTCGCCTGCGCAGCAGGCTGCAATGTGCGCACCGCTGCCAAAGCCGCGTCGGCCGCTTCATGCTTTGCAGCGCCCACCGCACAGCCGATCCAATTGAGCAGCGTGCGATGCGCCTCTTTGTCAACCGCGTCGGTCCATCCGCGCGACGGATGCTCCGCAACAAAGCGCGCAAGGATCTGCGTGACCGGCGGCGCGTCGTGGTCGGCGGCGACTTGCGTGTTACGCGCCATCGCTAGTCAGAGCTCCGTGCGTCACGAGTCAAGCTGGATGTTTCGCTCGCGCGCCAGCTTCGTCCAGCGCGTCACTTCGCTGCGAATGTATTCGCCGAATACTTCGGCTGACATCGGCGTCGGCTCGACTGCCTCACCGGCAAGACGTTCACTCAAGTCGGGCGCTTTCAATACCGATTCGAGCGACGCATTGAGCTGCTTGACGACAGGCGCCGGCATGCCGGCCGGGCCGACGACGCCGTACCACTGCACCGCGTCGAATCCTTTGAAACCCAATTCGATCATTGTCGGCGTGTCTTTCAATAGCGGATGGCGCGTGCTGCCGGTCACCGCCAGCGGGCGTACCCGCCCTGAACGAATGTGCGGCAGCGCCGCGGCGAGCCCCGGAAACATCGCCTGCGTCTGGCCGCCGATCAGGTCGGTGAATGCGGGCGCGACGCCGCGATAAGGAATGTGCACCATGAAGCTCGCCACCTGCTGTTTGAACAATTCCATCGTCAGATGCGTCAACGAACCCGCGCCGGCCGAACCGTAATTGACCTTGCCGGGGTTCTTCTTCAAATACTCGATGAACTCGGGCAAGGTTGTGGGTGCAAGCGTGGCGTTGACCACCAGTACGTTACGTGTGCCGCCGATCATCCCGATCGGAGTGAAGTCCTTGATCGGGTCGTACGGCACTTTTCGCGTCGCCGGTGAGGTGCCGTGAGTAGCAACGTACCCCTGCATCAACGTATAGCCATCAGGCGCGGCCTTCGCCGTTGTTTGGCATGCAATCACGCCACCCCCACCGCCTTGGTTGTCAACTACAAAGGTTGCACCGAGCGCCTTGCTCCATCGTTCGGTGACCGTGCGGGCGACGAAATCGCTTCCACCGCCTGCGGCAACCGGAACGATGTAGCGGATCGGGCGGACCGGATAGCTCTGCGCAAACAGCCGCGGTGAAGCGCAAAGCAAAGGTGTTGACAGCAACAAGTCGCGTCGTCTCATCATGCCTCCTACACGAGCTTCAATAATCGCACGTCCGCTATCGCCCGATCAGATGCAGCACGACGTCGCGCCGATGAGGACGAACTCGGTGTTCGAAGAGATAAATGCCCTGCCAGGTTCCTAGCGCCGGCTGGCCGCCGATAACCGGAATCGACAGATGCGTTTGAGTCAGCGCAGCACGAACGTGCGCCGGCATGTCGTCGGCGCCTTCGGCACGATGCTCGAACAACGGATCACCGTCGGGCACCAAGCGAGCGAAGAACCGCTCCAGATCGCGCACGACATCCGGGTCGGCATTTTCCTGAACCAGGAGGCTCGCTGACGTATGCCGGATAAAAACAGTCAGTAATCCTTCTTGGATGTTGCAGCCAAGCACCCAGCTTCGAATGCCGTGCGTGATCTCGACGAACCCGCGCCCGGGCGTTTGTAATTGCAAACTGGTATGGGCCTGACGCATGCGTGCAATGAACGATGTCGTATAGGCAATCTACACGGCGAGCAGTCACGTACGATGCGGCGCACATCAAACTAGTCGCGGCCCTCGCATGAAACCCAATTTTCTCGTGATTCTGATCGACGATCTGCGCTACGACGAGTTCGGCGCCGGTGGTCATCCGTACATGCAGACGCCGCACATCGATCGGCTCGCGCGCGAAGGTGCGCTCTTCGAGCGCGCCTTTCACACGACGCCGATCTGCTCGCCGAATCGCGCGTCGATCGTCAGCGGGCAATACGCAAGCCGGCACGGAATCATCGACAACGTCGCGCGCGACGCGATGAGCCATCGGCTTCCGAACTACCACCTCGAGCTGCAGCGGCTCGGCTACGAAACTGCGCACATCGGAAAGTGGCACATGGGCAATGACGGGATGCCGCGGCCCGGTTACGACACGTGGGTCAGCTACGACGGACATGGGAAGCTGAACGACCCGCGGTTGAATCACGACGGCAAGTACGTGCAGCACAGCGGCTACATCACCGACATCATGAACGGACTAGCCGTCGACTTTCTGAAGCGCAAGCACAAGAAGCCGTTTTCGCTTTTCTTTGCGCACAAGGCAGTGCATCCCGATGCGGAGCAGGCGGCCGACGGCACGTTGCGCATCTCGGCACAAGGCGGTTACGTCGTCGCGGAGCGGCACAAGGATCTGTATCGCGGCGCCGTGTTCCCGCGCACACCGAACATGTTGCCACCCTCCGAGGTGATCAAAAGCAAGCCCGCGTGGGCCGACAGCTTCGCGATGAAGTCGGGCGCCGCATCACAGGCGATCCTGGCGGCATTGCAATCGGGCGACCAGGAAGAGATTCGCCTGCGTGCGCGGATGATGGCCGCCGTTGACGAAGGTGTCGGAGCGCTCATCGATGTGCTGCAGGAAAACGGTGAGCTCGATAACACCTTCATCGTCTTCTTCAGCGACAACGGCTTCTTCTTTGGCGAGCACGCACTGGGGCCCGAGCGTCGCTTCGCGTACGAAGAGGGCATTCGCTCGCCGTTTGTCGTCCGCTATCCGCGCAAGGTGAAGGCAGGTTCTCGCCGCCGCGAACTCGTCATCTGCCAGGACCTCGCGCCGACGCTGATCGAGTTGGCGGGCGGCAAGCCGGGCTCGCAGATCCAAGGGCGATCGTTGTTGCCGTTGTTTGCCGCTCGGCGTGCAGCGTGGCGCAAGTCGATCCTGATCGAATACTGGGCCGAGCAAGCCATGCCGTGGCTGGTTGGCATGACGTACAAGGCGGTGCGGACCGACCGCTACAAATACATCCATTGGGTCAACCGCGGCAAGGCGGGCGAGTTGGATGAACTCTACGATCTCGAGCTCGACCCGTTCGAAATCGAGAATTTGAATCGCAGCCGCAAGGCTCAGCCTGTGCGCAATAGGCTGCAGCGCGATCTAAAACGCCTCGTGGCCGAAGCGATCGGGTTGTAGGTCACTCGGCGCCGCGGCGAACCTCAAGGAGGCATTCGTTTCAATGCCGCCAAAAGGTCGGCTTCAAACGGACAGCGGGCAGTTCACCTTCGGGGCATTCAGAATTGGCCAATGACCCGAAGCGACGCTTTGTCGGCCATCTGCCGCTGTCGCGAAGTGGATCGATCATATGTCGATGCTTCTTACAGTCCAATTGGCTGCTACGGTAGCGGCGAATCCTTCTTGTCGATGATTCAATGGCATAGGTTCTCGGCCCTGTTCTTGCTTTGACGCGCCTAGCCAAATGCAGGAGGAGAAGCGACATGGCTTTCAGAAGGAGCAGTCAGTTTCAGAATGCACTTAAGCCTGCGCTTGCTTGCTTAGGACTTTTGTTCAGCGTGTCAGCGTCTGCCGTACCCTTTCACGGCGTCGAGTTTCCTGGCGGGGAGGCTTCATTCGCGGACAGTGTCTTCTCCTACGACCCGGCGTTCGGCGGGGGAGCGGTACCGGCGGCCACCTTCCAAAATGCGGCTCAAGCACTGGGGGTGCCAAACTTCCCGGAAGGTGCAGACCCTGAATATGTCAGCTTGGGTGCTGGAGGGCGGATCGTCCTCAGGTTCACCAACAACTCGCTGACAGGGAGTGGCAACTCGAATGAGGACCTGTGGATCTTCGAGATTGGTCCTGATGTGGAAGACACCTTTGTCGACATCAGCAAGGATGGATCGACCTGGTTCAGCGTTGGAAAGGTAACGGGGGCAACGAGGGGTGTGGATATCGATGCCTTCGGTTTTGGTACGTCGGATTTCTTCTCCTTCGTGCGGCTGACCGACGATATTGCGCTGGATGCCACGAGCGGCACAACGGTCGGTGCGGACATCGACGCAGTTGGTGCGATTTCGTCCGCCCCACCAGTTGGCACTGTGCCGGAACCCGCGACGCTGCTACTCGTCGCTACCGCGTTTGCAGTGGGAGCTTTCCGGCGGCGTAAGTAAGCGCCCCTGCGTTCACTCCCCTAAGCGGCGACCAGCCGCACTGGCCGGCAGGTGATCGGCGGCGACAGATCGAACTCCCTGCAGCACGTTGGGCAACTGCGTGAGCGCGCGAGTGCTGATGACGCTGAGCGCGATTTAATACGCCTAGTGGCAGAAGCGGTCGGGTTGTAGGTCGCTCGGCAGCGCGATGTCAGAACCGATAGACAAACTCGACCATGTGGAAATCGGCGCCGATGGTGTTCTTCCCGTGGATTCCGGCATCGGAGTAATGCAGAAATCGGTAACCCACTCCGAGTTGCCGATAGAGCGGAACACTGACACCGACGGTTAACGCAAACTGGAAATGGCCGCCGTAGTCCTGCTTCTCAAAAGTATGCCGGCTTAGCCACGCTCCTCCTGCCCCAAGGTCGAGCACAAAGCGTCCATCTTGGCTGCCAACCGCAAGAACAGGGATTAGAGAAAAAACGAACGCTTTGTCCTCCGCTCCTTGAAGAAGTCCCGCGCTTGCCAGCAATCTCGTTCCGACACCCCATCCTGACGGGTAATAGCGTTCCCAAGGCAACCGAATGCTCGCCACGACGTCGTACTCGCGAAACGCCTCCGGCTGCTCCTCGCCAAGTACTCGTTCCCCTCCAATGCGTGCCCGAACGCCAATACTTACTAGCGAGTGCAAGTCCTCCGCTTGGCTGGGCCAAGGTGCGAGGACGCAAAGAACGAAGCTCGTGAGGGCAAGGCCTGCGTTGACCCTTGCGCGAAAGTTGGCGACTGAGCCTCCTTGCCGAGCCACCCTTCAGTCTGCCTTTGCCCCGGACGCTTTGACAATCGGCACCCAGCGCGCCAGATCATCGGCGATGAGTTTGCTGAAAGCTGCCGGCGTAATAGGCGGCGAAAGGTCGAAACCCTGCGGCCCCAGCCGTTCTTTCGCGTCCGCGCTAGAGAAAATCTTGTTCAGCTCTGCATTTAGACGGTTAACCACCTCGGGAGGAGTACCGGCCGGCGCGACGAATCCGAACCACGTGTTGACTTCGTATCCCTTGACGCCCTGCTCGTCCAGCGTGGGGACATTCGGCAACAGCGGTGAGCGCGAGAGGCTGGTGACGCCAAGCGCTTTGATCTTGCCGTCTTTGATCTGGCTGATGACCGTTGGCGTGTTGAAAAATCCCATCGTCACTTCATTCGCCATGACGGCCAAAATGCCTTGCGGAGCACCCTTGTAAGGCACGTGCACCAGCTGAGTTGCCGTGTCGCGCGCGAACAGAACGCCCGACAGATGATGGCTCGTGCCGGCGCCTCCAGATGAAAACGTCGATTCGCCCGGTTTCGCCTTGGCAACAGCAATCACGTCGGCAGGTGCACTTGCCTTATTGGTCGGATGAACAATCATCACGTTCGACACGCCGCCGAGTAACGCGATCGGCGCGAAGTCCTTGGTCGAGTCATAACCCGGCTTGGCGTAGATACCCTGGTTGAACACGAGCGTGCCTTGTGACGCGAAGCCGATCGTGTAGCCATCTGGCGCAGACCGTGCGAGCTCGGCCATTGCGATCGTTCCGCCCGCGCCGGTTTTGTTTTCGACGACGACGCTCTGCCCGAGCACCTTGCTCAGCTCGTTCGCGGTGAAGCGGGAAGCGATATCAGCCGTGCTGCCAGCCGCCAGCGGAACGATCAACCTGATCGGCTTGGTTGGAAACGGCTGGGCAAACGCGGTGTTTGCCGCTACCGCCAGAGCAATGACGGTAGCGACCTTGAGAAGTGGCTTAATGGCAGTGATGGTCATGCGAAGCTCCCAGAGTTCGCGACCATCTTACCGAGCGTCAGCACTAGTTGTAGTTGTAGCCCGCGCTGTAGCTGGTATCGGGCGCTGCCGATGTCTTCTTCGACTCGCCGCGAAGCACGTGCCACACACCGCCTTGCCTGTCGCCGTTGACATCGCCAGCTTTCGCATCGCCTGCAAAGAAGTACAACGGCTTGCCCTTGAAGGCCCATTGCGAAGCGCCGTCGTCGCGCTTGACGATTGAAAAGTCGCCGCCCGCCAACGCCGCGTTCGCAACCATGAACGGAGGCCACGCCGCGGCGCACCCGCCGTTGCAGTTGCTCTGGCCGGCTGCGTCCTTGTCGAACGTGTACAGCGTCTTGCCTTCCTTGCTGGCCATCACACCGTTGGAAATCTTTGTTGGGTTGGCCTGAACGGCCAGGGCAACGACCGCGATCGCGGCAAACATCATCGTGCGTTTCATTCGGTTTCCTCTGCGTTTGGTGGCGCCCGTCGAGCACCTGCCACATATACGCAGCCGATCGCAAACCGGATGCACCTCGCGCCGAATTTTTTACCAGAGCTTGACGCAGGGGCCGATCAGAACGAACTCGCCGGGGGTGGCGCCCGCGCGGGCCGGCGCATCCTCAAACGACACCGCGAGGCGCGTCACATTAGAGAGCAGCTTCTCCGAGGTTGCGCTCATCTCAAATGACGTGCTGCCAGGCGGCTTTGTCGGAACGGCAACTCCGATCGGAAATGCAGCGCCCTCTTTCGGCAGCGCCCATACCTGCGCAATCTTGCCGGCCGGAACCGCCACTGGCCGCAGCGATTTGACCGTGACACGCGTGCCATGGCGGGTCGAGCTGATCAACAACGTGGGTAGGCCTTCGCGGTCCTGCAACAGGCCGACGTAGCTTTGCGGCAGTGCCTGCTCGCGCTGCGCGAGACCATCGAGCGAAACGAAAGCACCCGGCATCAGCTGCACCAACCCAAACGTCAAGGCGGCGCCGAACGCAAAACCGAGCGCGGGCTTCCATAAACTGGACCACCAGGAACGGTCGGTTCCACGTCCCGCTACTGCCGATGCCGCTGTTGATGCAATACGCGCTTCGGTGGCGCTCCAGACGCGCGGCGATGGCGTGATCGGCGGTACCGATGCTGCGAGAGCTGCCAGTCGCTGCTCCCAGGATTGCACCGCGCCGCGTGCGGCCGGTGATTCGATCAGCAGTTTCTCAAAGCGCCTCCGCGCAGCACCGTGCAGCGTGCCGAGAACGTATTCGGACGCAAGACGATCGAGCAGATCGGCGCGGTTGTAATTCACTGACCGCTCTCCAGGCACTTCTTCAATTTCTCAAGCCCGCGCCGCACCCACGCCTTGACACTGCCCAGCGGAGCCCGCATATGTGCCGCGACTTCCGAATGCGACATGCCTTGGTAGTACGCGAGCGCCAGGCATTGCCGATGCGATGCATCGAGCGCTTCCATGCAGCCGCGAATCGCCAGCGCGTCGGTGGCCTGAGTTAGCAATTGCAGCGGACTCGGCCGATGGTCTTCGATGTCGATCACCTCTCCTTCCGCAGTCACGGGCATCTCGGTTTCATGCCGTACGGCCGCGCTGCGCACGACGTCGAGCGCCTTGTTGCGCACGATCGAAATCATCCACGTCATCGGCTGGCCGCTCGCGGCCTGATAACTGCCCGCGTGATGCCAGACACTCACAAATGCCTCCTGCAGAACATCCTCGGCTACGTCGCGCCGATTCAATATACGAAGCGCGATGCCAAACAGATGCGCACTGGTGGCCTGATAGACGCGCGCGAATGCGGCGCGGTCGCCCAGGGCTACGCGGGCAAGATCCTTTTGCAGTTGTGCGGAATCGGTCATCGGAACCGCTGAAAGTGTAGGGCGAAACATCCGCGCTTCACTGCCGCGAATTACACTCCGGCCGCGCCGCGGTGGAGGCACTCATGTCCGGGCAATCGACGAGTTCGACGACGGTGGTACGCCACTTCAGGCAAATACTGCTGTGGCCGCTGCAGTTGATGCCGATCCGGCCAGGCACGCAAATTCAGGAACACTGGGAACTGCTCGACCAGGAAACCGCCGACAACCCGTGGCGCGAGCTGCTCGACGAGTTCACTCCGGATGGCAAGGAATTTCAGTTACGCCACTACAGCGAGTTCGTCACCTTCTTACCCTACGTGCAGCGATTTCTGTACGGCGAGAGCCGTGTAAAGAAGGAAACGGGGAACAAGGACGAGGAGCCGGGCAGCTCCCCGATGCGCGTGTACCGGCGGCAGGACATCGCGTCGGTGCGGATCGTCACGCGCGCCGATGCCGAGCCGATTGTCCTGTCGATCGCACACGTTGACCTGTATTTCTTCTACGACATCGATGTAGTCGTGCTCAACGTCGAAGTTCACGGCGACAACCTGACGCTGCCACAAGTGCAGGAATTGTTGTATCGATTCGGCCGCGCTTATCCGGCCGGGTGGGACGAGCATGGGGACGGGCTGCATTGCCTGCGCTCTCTCGAGTGGCTGGACAAGGATGGCGCCGTACTGGCGCGCTCGGACTCGGGTGAGCGCGACAAGTTCTTGTCGTTCGTCTCCAAGCATCGCGCGCCGCGCATCAGCTCGCACTGGTTCTTCCTAATGAAGCCGCTGGTGCTCGACCACGTCGACGCACAGGGCGCGATTCGCTACCGCCAGATCGAGTACTACCGGATGCCGGTGATGGGGTTGGTCGCAGTCGACGAACCGCGTAAGGTGGCGCGCAACGACTTCATCCGGCTCGGGCTCGGCATCGGGGCAGGGGCTGAAAATGCGATGCCGTATTCGGAAACCTACATCGCGGATTTCGAGCAACGTTACTGCGACGATCGCTTCTGGTGCGATGTCGGGCCGTCACCGAACACGCGTTACCTGGCCAGCGGCCGCACGCTGATTGTCGTCGGCGACGCGCAATCCAGATATTTTCTGGACGCCGAGCGCGGCGTGCTTGCGCAGTTCCGGCATCAACATTTTCTGTTGTTCCTGATCGCGCATTTTCAGCGCGCCGCGTTGCTGATGTTCGCCGACCGGTTGGCCGAGGCGCTAAAGAAACTCGACATCGGCGTGGCCGATTCGGTCCGGCGTTTCAAGCGCAGCGTGCGGCAGAACTTCGAAATATTCCTGCGCTTTACGCATCGTTACTGGTTTCATGAGGTGTCGGAGCAGTCGCAGGCACGCTCGCTGTTCGATCTCACGGTCCAGCATCTGAAGCTCGACGCGCTCTTCGATGAAGTCAGGGACCGCATTCAGAGCATGGATCAATATCTCGACACCGACAGCACACGGCGCCACACGAACACGGTGCTGCGCTTGACGGTGGTCACGACCTTCGGATTGATCGGAACGGTCACGACCGGCTTTATTGGCATGAACCTGATCGGCCTGACCGAGATTCCGCTGATCGAGAAAGTCATTTTCTTCCTGATCGTGTTCGCACCTACCGCGTTTTTGACGTTCTACACGATCGTCAAATCGCGCCGGCTGTCGGATTTCCTGGATGTGCTGTCAAACGAAAAGGTTTCGGCGGGCGACAAGTTCATGGCGCTGCTGGACGTGTGGCGCAAGAAGCGGGTGATCGACGAGTAACGACAGGAGCGATGCGTGCGCTCGCGTTCAACCTGGTTCACCGTCCACCGCTGGCTGGGCATAGGCCTTGGGCTCTGGTTCGCACTGGTCGGGTTGACCGGCGCCCTGCTCGTGTTCGAAGAGCCGCTCGATGCGTGGCTCAACCCCGAGTTGTTGACCACCACCGCACGCGGCCCGCACCTCAGTGCGCAAGCGATTGTCGAGCGCGCCGAAGCCGCTTACCCACTTGGCCTGGTTGAAAAAATCCGCTTTCCCGAAGCGGTGGGCACTGTTTATCGGCTGACGTTGCGCACCAAGCCGCGCAGAGTCGGCGCCGAGCGTATCGAGGTCATGTTCGATCCCGTCAACGGCGTGCAGTTGGGCTCTCGATCTCTGGAAGCGCTGAGCCTTCTTCCGCCTGACGTGCTGCGCACGCTGTATGAATTTCACCGCAATGTACTGCTCGGCAACGCCGGATCGAACATCGTGGGCATCGCCGGACTGCTGTTGCTGACGTCGGCGATTACCGGCTTCGTGCTTGCCGTGCCTCGCACGCGGGCGGCACTCAAGCGCATCGTATGGATCAATCCGCGCACGTCGGCAACGCGCATCGCATACGACTTTCATCGTTCCACCGGGATCGTGTTCGCGATCACGCTGCTGCTGGCGACGCTGACCGGTGCCACCCTCGTCTACGTCAACTACGTGCGCGATCTGGTCAGCCTATTTTCGAAAGTCGCCCCGTTCCCGACGGTGCCGTGGCAGCTGCAGAATGCGCACGAGCCCCTGCAGCTCGACCGCATAATCGCCGACGTCCGGCGCCGCTTCCCAGAGCACACGCTGCTTGAAGTGCACGGCTCACCGCGCCAGATGGCCGGCCACCTGTATTACCTAAAGCGAGCGGGCGACGTGCACCGGCTCGGCGACACGATCGCATGGATCAATCCAGCAAGCGGCGAAATGATGATCGAGCGCAGCCCCCGCACGCGCACTGCGGGCGAGGGTTTCATGCACTGGCTGTTCCCGTTGCACAGCGGCACTGCGTTCGGCACGGCCGGACAGATTGCCATGTGTGCGACCGGCATCGTGCCGCTGCTGCTGGTGTTCACCGGACTCTGGGTGTGGCTGCGCAAACGGCGCGGTGAGCGGATCGCGCGCGAGCGGCAACGCCTGCGTGACCGGGCAGCGGCGCATGCTTGAGGCGCATATTCCAGACGACTACGCCGCGTCCGGGACCGCATCCTCGGCTAACGCTTCGACACTCGGCAACACACGCGTCGTGCGGATCACCGGCTGTCGCCATGCAAGCGCCGCCAGCGCCAATGCCGAGCCGCCAGCGAACACGAGCGACGAGCGCAGGCCGTAATGTTCGCCGAGCCATCCGCCGAGCAGTGCACCCGGTCCGGCCGGCAGCAGAATCAGCCAGCGCATCGTGCTGGTCATGCGGCCCAGCATCGGCGCGGGCGTGACCGCCTGCCGCATCGCCAAGAACGTGATGAAGATCAGCACCGCGCCGACGCCGAACATCATCAACATCGCCGCGAACATCCCGATTCCGATCGCAGAGGCCGGTGCGATCGCGCCGAGCAACCAACCGACACCACAAATGGCGACGCCAAGCGCGAGGGTTGGGCCGGGGCCGAAGCGGCGCGAGATGCGACTGCCGACGATGCTGGCCAAAATCGTGCCGACGCCGAGTCCAACAAAACACAGTCCGACCGCGCCTTCGGACAACCCGAGCGTGCGGGTCGCGAACAAGATCTGCACCACCAGCGCAGCGTGATGGCACATCTGCCAGACGCCGACGACGCACGCCATCGTCACCAACAACCGATGCTGCATGACGAAGACGAGTCCGGCGCGCATCGCAGGCCAGAACCGCGCCGCCGCTAGCTGCGCGCCTTCCTGCACTTGAATCCCGCGCAGGATGGCAGCGGAAACGGCAAGCAATACCGCATCGGCCAGCAGAGCGATCGGGGCACCGACCAATTTGATCAGCACACCGGCCGCGCCCGGACCAGCCACCTCGGCCGACGAGGATGCCAACGCATTCTTTGCGTGCGCCTCCACCAAGCGCTCGCGTGCAACGACTTGCGTCAGCACGATCTGCGCTGCACTGCCGGCGATCGTGTAGACGGTGCCAATCGCGAAGCCGACGATGTAAAGCCACATCATCGACAGCCACCCCAGCCACCACGCCAGCGGCACGCTCGCCACTATCAGCGCCAGCAACGACTCGCCGATCACATACACCGGCAGCTTGCGAACGCGGTCGAGCCAGACGCCTGAGGGCAGCGAAAACAAAACGAATGGCGCAACTTCCATCGCCGTCAGCAGGCCCATCTGCGTTGGCGTCGCGTGCAACAACACCGCCGCTGTCAGCGGCAACGCGAGCATCGTCACCTGACCACCGAACGAGCTGATCAGAATCGACGTCCACAGTCGGCGATACGTAGCGTCACGCAGCAGATCGTCGGGCGCGAGCCGGAGTTGCGAAGCTGTGCGCGCAACGTAGCGTCTCAGCGCTGGCGCTGCGAAGTTGAAACTCATTGCAAACTATTGGTGTGGCTGACGGGGGCGAAGCTTAAGCTGTCTCAGCCTGTTCGATCGCCTCCAGCAACACCTCTGGTGGCTGCGCGCCGGATACCGCGAGGCGCTGATCGAACACAAAGAAAGGCACGCCAGTGACACCAAGTGCGCGTGCCCGCCGCTCCTCGGCTTCAATCGCCGTGCGTCCTGCCTCGGAAGCGAGCCACGCGCGTGCGGCTGTTGCGTCAAAACCTGCTTCGCCCGCCAGTGTTGCCAATGCATCGATGTCGCCGATATTGATACCGTCGACAAAATAAGCGCGGAACAATCGCTCGATCAGTGCATCGGCAGCCTTTAAATCAAGGTCTTGCGCCCACGCAATCAATCGATGTGCATTGACGGTGTTAGGTTGGCGCACGATTCGCTCGAAGTCGAACGGAATTCCGACTTCGTCGCCGGCCGCTTTGATGCGCGCGTAAATCTGCTGCGCTCGCTCGGGCCCGCCGAATTTTTGCTCGAGATAGCTGCGGCGATCAACGCCGGCGGCGGGAATGTCCGGGTTCAGCTGAAACGCGAGCCACCGCACCTGAACCGGCGCGTCATCGCTCGCGCGCCGCGCCAGCGCAGTTTCGAGCCGGCGCTTGCCGATATAGCACCAGGGGCATACGACATCGGAAACTATGTCGATCGAAAGAGGTGACGTCGTACTGGCCATGGCGTTGAAGCGCATCGTATACGGTGACGAAGTGTCGAACGAAGCGGCATAGACCAAGACTGTAAAGACGATCCTGATCGGACGTGCGCAGGTCGGCTATCCAGATGACACCGGCGCCGACCGCCGCTCGCGTCGGAGCAACTGCATCGCGAGCACCCCGACGATGCTGCCGAGGCCGACGACATCGAAAGTTGTACCGGGCAGCACCACTGCAAAACCGGCAACGATCAGCAGCACACGCTCGACGATGTTGGTGCGCTTGATCGCCCACCCCTGAAAGCCGGCGGCGATCGCCGCGATGCTGACAGCAGCGGAGAACGTCACCCATGCAATCGAGGTCCAGTCCGCCGTGGCCAGATTCTTCAGCGAGCCCATCAGCAACAGCCCCTGGCCCGACGGTTCGAGGACGAACATGAACGGCAAAAGGAACGCCGGCAGCGTGTACTTCCAGCACTGAAGGGTGGTCTTGTACGGGTCTCCGCCGGTGATGGCCGCCGCAGCAAATGGCGACAGCGCGGTCGGCGGCGAAACTTCAGACAGCACCGCGTAATAGAAGATAAACATGTGCGCGGCGAAATCCGGCACACCGAGCTTGATCAGCGCCGGCGCCGCGATCACCGCGCAGATGATGTAGGACGCCGTCACCGGCACTGCCAGGCCGACGACCCACACCACCAGCCCTGTGAAGAGCGCGGTAAGCAGCAGCGAGCCGCCGGCATACGAGATCACGATGCTGCTGAATTTCAGCCCGAGGCCTGTCAGCGTCACGACACCGACGATGATTCCCGCGCCGGCGCAGGTCGCAGCGACGTTGACGACGCCCGTCGAACCGCCAGCCAGCGCCTTGATAAACCCTGAATCGTAGATTCCGCGCAACAACGGCACGCGACCCAACAGCAGATCGTATGGAATCAGGGTGGTGTCCCGCCGCAGAAAACTCGTCGCGAAGGCGACTGCGGTTGCGTAGAAGACCGACAGCACCGGCGAATATCCGAGGAGCATGAAGACGACGATCGATATCAGCGACAAAAAATGGAACCAGTACTTCTTCGTCAGGTTCCACGCCGTGTCGACTTTGGCAAAGGTCGTGCTGCTCATGCCGAACTTGCGCACGTCGATCTCGACCATCATCAGCAGCGCCATATAGAACAGCGCGGTCGGAATGATCGCCATGAGCAGAACATCGAGATACGAAATCTTCAGGAATTCGGCAATCAGGAAAGCCGCGGCGCCGAGCACCGGCGGCGAGATGATCGCGCCCAGCCCGCCGGCGGCGAGCAGTCCTCCGGCTGCATTTTTTTCATAACCGGCTTTGGCCAGCATCGGGTACGCCGCCGACCCGATCGTCACCGTGGTCGCGACACCCGAACCTGAAGGGCCGCCTAGCAGGAACGACGAGAGCACGACGGTACGTCCAGCGCCAGTCGGCTTGCCGCCCATCGCGCTAAACGAAAAGTCGATAAAAAACTTGCCGGCGCCGGAGTACTGCAGAAACGCGCCAAAGATGGTAAACAAAATGATCAGCGACGATGAGACATCGATCGCAACGCCGTAGATGCCTTCGAGCGTCATGTACATGTGCCCGATAAAGCGACCGATGTCGTAGCCGCGATGAGTCCACGGCGGCGGCAGCTCCGGGCCGAACAGCGCATACAGAATGAAGGCCATGCACACCGCCGGCATGATCCAGCCGGTGGTACGGCGCATCGCTTCCATGACTAGCGCAATCAGCGTGACGCCCCACACGATGTCCCAGGTGTTGGGCGACGTGTTGCGGTCAAAGAAGTCGTCGCCACCCTGCAGCAGGTAAACGACGACCCCGATCGACGCCAGCACCGCAAGCCAGTCCCACACCATGATGCGGTGACGAAAGCGTCTGGCGACCGGAAAAGCAAGAAAGCACAACGCGAGAATCATTGCCACATGCAGCGAGCGCAACCGGTACGCCGGCACGATCGCATAGGCGGCGTACAGGTGAAACAGTGAGATGCCGACCGCAAGCAGCGTGACAAACACGCCAAGCCAGCCTGCGAGCTTGTTGGCGTGTCCTTCTTCTTCCTCGATGAACTCCTCAGCGCGGTGCAGCGCCTCCTCGCTGATTTCAGCGACAGGCTCCGACCGCGCTTGCTCGGCGCTCAAGTCGGCTCGCTAGTTCAGTTTGACGCCCTTCTCGCTGAAGTACTTCACGGCACCCGGGTGAAACGGGATCGGGCTAGCTGCCGCCTTCTGGTTCTCGAGCTTGAAGTTGGCCGCTTCCTTGTGCACATTGATCAGATCCTGGCGCTTGTCGAAAATGGTCTTCACGATGTTGTACGCCGTTTTGTCGTCCATCTTTTCGTGAGCGACCAGGATGTTCATCACAGTGGCCTGTTTATTGTCGGACGTCATGCCCCGGTAGGTGTCCTTCGGAATCACGTCCTGCACGTACAGGTCGCCGTACTTCTTGTTCATCGCCGGCACCACCTCGGCGTGATCGATCAGCTTGACCGTCGTACCCGGCGTGTTGGCGATATCGGTGACCGCTGCAGTCGGCAGGCCGCCCACCCAGAAGAACGCGTCGACTTTCTTGTCTTTGATAGCGTTGACCGATTCCGCAACGCCAAGCCGCTCACGCGTCATGTCCTTGTCGCGATCCAGCCCTGCTGCCTCGATCACGCGGAATGCCATCACTTCGGTGGCGCTGCCCGGCGATCCGGTCGACACGCGCTTGCCTTTCAGGTCGCCGATCTTGTTGATGCCGGTCCCCTCGACCGTCACGACGTGCATGCGGTTGGGGTACAGGATCATCAGCGTCCGGAGCGGCACCTTGTTGCCTTGAAACTTTTGCTCGCCCTTGTAGGCATCCAGCGCCGCGTCGGTCATCGAAAGCCCGATATAGGGCTTGCCGCTGCCGATCAGCTTCAGGTTGTCGACCGAACCGCCGGTGACTTCAGCAGTGGCCTGCATGCCCGGAACGTGCTTGGAAAGCACGTCAGCAATGCCGCCACCCATGGGGTAATAGACACCGCCCGTGCCGCCGGTGCCGATCGAAAGGTTCTGTGCGGCGGCGGTTACGCCAATGCACGCGAGAATGGCCGCGCACGCGGCCGCTGAATATCGTTTCATGATGTCTCCTTCGTAAAGCGTCTATGCGCTGGGAGCATCATAGCCACGCCACCTCTGACTCACAAAGAAGCGCAAACCCGAAGGCGCAGCAGCCGATGAGGGCTAAACCGCTTGCTCCAAATCGAGTTCTGAACGCTGGCGCCTTACTGAAAGAATGGGATCACCGATGGAATTCAAGGAGTACTACAAAACGCTGGGGGTCGGACAGACTGCAAGCGCCGACGAAATCAAGAAGGCGTATCGCGGGCTGGCGCGCAAGTATCACCCGGACGTCAGCAAGGAGACCGACGCGTCTGCGCGCATGGCCGAGGTCAACGAAGCGTATGCGGTGCTGTCGGATCCGCAGAAGCGTGCCGCATTCGACAAGCTGGCGCAGCGCCGTGCGGCAGGTCAGGACTTTCAGCCGCCTCCAGGGTGGGATGAAGGGTTCGAGTTTTCGGACGCGAGTTCGGCTGGCGGTGGCAACGGTGACTTCAGCGAATTTTTTAACACGCTCTTCAGTCGCGCTGCGCGGGCGCGCCAAGGCGGTGGTGGACGCGCGCAGATGCGTGGTGGCGATCATCATGCCCAAATCTCGATCGGGTTGGCCGATGCATACCACGGTGCGACGCGACCGCTGGCATTAAGGGAGACGCGCCTCGATCAATCAGGCAACGTCGTTACCGCCGAGCGCGTACTCGACGTGCAAATACCGAAGGGCGTCAAGGAAGGTCAGAGCATTCGCCTGCGTGGCCAGGGCAGCCCAGGGCTGAACGGCGGTCCTGCGGGCGATCTATATCTGGAAGTCGAGTTCGAACCCGACGCGCGCTATCGCATCGAGGGCCGCGACGTAACGCTGACGGTGCCCGTCGCGCCATGGGAGGCGGCATTGGGCGCGAGCATCGAAGTGCCCACGCCCTCGGGACGCGTCGAAGTCAACGTGCCGGCCGGTTCGAACAACGGCCGCAAGTTACGACTCAAAGGACGCGGAATTCCGGGCGCCGGTGCAACCGAGCCGGGAGACCTGTATCTTGAAATCGAATTGGCGGTGCCTCCGGCAAACAATGAAAAGGCACGCGAGCTGTACCAGACGATGGCGCGCGAGTTCTCGTCCTTCAATCCGCGCGAGCGCATGGGAGCACAACGATGACGCAACACAAAGTGGATGCGGTGCTGATCGATGAAGAAACACTGGACCTGCACGAACTGGCCACTGCATGCGCGGTGCCGCCCACACTGGGTCGTCGAGCGCGTCGAAGCAGGCTTGCTGGAATGCAGCACTTATGGCGGCAAGATGCGATTTGCCAGCGCCCATCTGGTGCGCGCGCGCCGCATGGTGACGACCGAGCGCCGCTTCGACGCCAACCAGGAGGTTGCAGCGCTGGTTGCAGACCTGATCGAGGAAGTCGAGCAGTTGCGAAGACAGTTGCAGGCGACCGGCAAGCGGCACGGCTAACATCGAATTTGATACAGCATGAAGCCCGGCGCCAAATCTGCAATCGTTCGCGAGGTCGGCCTGCGCGATGGGCTGCAGAGCATTTCGCGCGTGTTGCCGACCGCGCAGAAAATCGAATGGATCAGCGACGCGTACGCCGCCGGGCAGCGCGAGATCGAAGTCGGCTCATTCGTCCCTGCGCGCTTGTTACCCCAACTGGCCGACACCGATCAGTTGGTCGAGTTCGCCAAGACACTGCCAGGACTCTGCGTGTCGGTGCTGGTGCCCAATCTGAAAGGGTGCGGAACGCGCGCTCGAGTGTGGCGCCGATCTGATGCTGCTGCCGCTGTCGGCCAGCCGCGAGCACAGCCTCGCCAATCTGCGCAAGTCGCCGGACGACGTCGTCGCAGAGATCGCCCGCATCCGCGACCTTCGCGATGCGAAAGAATCGAAGTGCCTGATCGAAGTCGGAATCAGCACCGCCTTCGGCTGCACATTGCAGGGCAAGGTCGAATCGGCCGAAGTAATGCGCCTGCTGCGTGCGGTACTCGACGCCGGCGTCGACCGCGTCGGTCTGGCGGATACCGTCGGCTACGCCGATCCTTCCATGGTCAAGAGTCTGTTCGAGCAAGCGCTGCCGATTGCCGGCCACCGCCTGAACTGCGGCCATTTCCATGACACGCGCGGACTCGGCATGGCCAACGTGTACGCGGCATGGCAAGCGGGCATCACGCGCTTTGATGCGTGCCTCGCCGGCATCGGCGGTTGCCCGCACGCACCGGGGGCGAGCGGCAACGTGTCGACCGAAGACGTCGTGTACATGTTTGCCAGCATGGGCGTGTCGACCGGGCAGGACTTCGATCGGTTGATTGCTTTGCGCGCCAAGGTTGCGCAATGGCTTACTGGCGAAACTCTGCATGGCTCACTCTGGCGCGCCGGTCTGCCAAAAACAATGCTCGCCGCATGAACGATGATCAAACACCGCAGCCACTGAACGGCCTGCGCGTCGTCGAGTTCACGCACATGGTGATGGGTCCGACGTGCGGCATGGTGCTCGCCGACATGGGCGCCGAAGTGATCAAGGTCGAGCCGATCGACGGTGACCGGACGCGCTTTTTGCTCGGCGCCGGTGCTGGGTTTTTTCCGATGTTCAACCGCAACAAGAAAAGCATTGCGATCGACTTGCGCAATGAAGCAGGCGCCCAAACTGCGCGCGAGCTTGCTGCTTCCGCCGACGTGGTCCTAGAGAACTTCAAGCCGAACACGATGCAAAAGTACGGGCTCGACTATGCGGCGCTGTCGAAGACCCATCCGCGACTGATCTACGTCGGCCACAAAGGATTTCTGCCCGGACCTTACGAACATCGCACCGCGCTCGACGAAGTGGTGCAGATGATGGGGGGACTGGCGTACATGACAGGCCGCCCCGGGGACCCGCTTGCGCGCGGGCACCAGTGTCAATGACATCATGGGCGGCATGTTCGGCGCCATCGGCACTCTGGGTGCATTGATTCAGCGTGGCATCACTGGCAAGGGGATGGAAGTGCAATCGGCTCTTTTCGAGAACAACGTGTTTTTAATGGGCCAACACATGCTGCAGTTCGCGGTCACCGGCAAGCATCCGGCGCCGATGCCGGCGCGCGTCAGTCCATGGGCGATTTACGACGTGTTCACCGTCAAGAACGGTGAACAGATCTTTTTGGCCGCGGTCAGCGATGCGCAGTGGGCAACGTTTTGCGACGCGCTTGGCTACACCGACCTGAAAGCCGATCCGACGCTGGCGACCAACAATCAGCGCGTGCATCAGCGTCCAACGCTGCTGAAGACGATCAACCAGCGCCTGGCCTCACGCACCGCCGACGAATTGGCAGCACTGTTCGAAAAAGTCGGGCTGCCGTTCGCGCCGATCCGAAAGCCGGAAGACTTGTACGACGATCCGCACTTAAAAGCGACTGGTGGCTTGGCCGATATCTCGCTGCCGGACGGCGAGCGCGCCGGCGAGACCGTCAAGACCACGCTGTTCCCAATCACCATGCAGGGCAAGCGGCTCGGCGTGCGAATAAGTCCACCGAAGTTGGGTGAGCACACGCGGGAATTGCTCGGCGCCATCGGCTACTCGCAGGAAAAAATCGAAACGCTGCTGGCGCAGGCAGCGGTCGCTTAGTGACCCAAGGAGACTGAAATGACAATGAACAGAGATGACCTTCTGAAGCGTCGGACGCTGCTCGGCCTCAGCGCTGTCGCAACATCGGCCCTCTGGCCGACCATTGCACTAGGCCAGGCCAAGGTCGTTCGCATCATCCTGCCGGTGGCAACCGCTTCGGGCGTCGACACGATTACGCGCGCATCGTCGCCAGCGCTGTCGGCAGCACTCGGCTACCCGGTCGTAGTCGAAAACCAGCCCGGCGCCGGCGGCATTGTCGGGACTTCCGCAATGACCAAGTCACCACCCGATGGCTTCACGCTGAGCATTGTCTCCAACAATCATGTGATCTACCCGAGCGTGTACAAGTCGCTGCCGTTCGATCCGATCAACGACATCACCCCGATTGCGATAATCGGTTCAACGCCGATCGTGTTCGTCGTCAATCCGAAAGTGCCCGCCAAGGACGCGAAGGAGCTGATCGCACTGCTGAAGGCAAAGCCCGGCGGCTACAACTACGCATCATCAGGAAACGGCACGATCCTGCACCTGGCCGCTGCGATGTTTTTTGATGAAGCCGGCGTCACCGCGACGCATGTTCCGTACAAGGGCGTCGGCCCGATGCTGACCGACCTGATCGGCGGCCAGGTCGAGATGGGCACCCTGTCGCTACCGTCGATTCAGCCGCATCTGAAAAGTGGCGCGTTGCGCGCGATCGGTACTGGCACCGCGGCTCGTCTGGCCGCGGCGCCCGACATCCCGACGATGACCGAACAAGGTATGCCGGGTTACCTCGTCGAAGGATGGTTTGCGATCATCGGCCCGGCCAAGATGGCGGCGGCCGATGTCAAGCGCATCAATGCTGCATTCACCGCCGCCTTTGCGACTCCGGAGGTGCGCGAGACGATGGCCAAGCAGGGCAACACGATCAACGTCAGCACGCCGGAGTTTGCCGCGCAATTTTTCCGCAGCGAAATGGCGAAGTACGCGAAGCTTGTCAAGAAGGCTGGCGTCGAGCTGCAGTAGGCGACGATAAGCGTGTCGGTGGCGGTGAGATTGCCGCTGTGAGATGCGAAGCGATGTCCCCGCCTCATCGATGAACACCCGTGCTGCCGATGTTGCGCGCCTGCGCGGCACCCTGGCTGTACAGCCGAGCGATCGCATTTCTTGGCACAACCTGGCCGCGGCCGAAGGCGATTTGGGCCACGCGGCAGAGGCCGAGATCGCCGCGCGGCGTGCGATCGCGCTCGGCATCGAGGCGCCGGAGACGCGCCTGGTGCTGGGGCGCGCACTGCAGTCGCTGCGCAAGCTGGACGAGGCCGAGAGCATGTTCAAGAAAGCGATCGCGCTGCGTCCCGCATACGCCGATGCGCATCGGGACCTCGCACAGCTGACATGGATGCGTACCGGCCGCACCGAAGATGCGTTGAAAAAGTTGTCGCGCTCGCTGCGCGAGTATCCCGCCGATGCCGCATTGCACCTTGTGCATTCGAGCGTGCTCGAGTTCGCCGGCGACGTGCTCGGCGCCGTGGCCGCTACCGAGCGGGGATTGGCGCACGCGCCCAATGATCTGCCACTGCTGATACAGGCCGCGCACCTTGCGGCTGAAACCGGCGATGCAGAGGGAGCGTTATCGTTTTCGATGCGGGCGATTCGGCTCGCACCCGCCGACTCGCGCGCTCAAATCAGTGTGTGCGAGGCTTTACTGGCGGCTGGACAGCCCGCAGAAGCCGAAGCCAAAGCTGCCGCCCTGTGCAGCGCATTGCCGGACAACCAATACGCGCTTGCTTTGCGCGCGACGGCGTGGAGACTGCTGGGCGACGCGCGGTACTCCGCTCTCTATGACTATCGATCGCTGGTCGCCGAGCAGGAGCTCGCGACGCCGGCGGGCTTCGCGAATCTCGAAGCGTTCTTGACCGAGCTGTCAGGTGAGCTGCAAGGCTTGCACAGCTTCCACACACATCCGCTTTATCAATCGGTGCGAGGCGGCAGTCAGCTGACCTTGCAGTCAGCAGAGCTGCAGCGGCCGCTGATCGGAATGCTGTTTGAATGCATTGAAGAGGCTGTTCAGCGGTACATCGCCGGTTTGTCCGCCGGCAATGATCCGCTGCGCATTCGCAACACTGGAAACGCTGCGCTCACCGGTGCATGGAGCGTTCGGCTGCGCTCCGGCGGTCATCACGCCGATCACGTGCACCCACACGGGTGGCTGTCTTCTGCTTGCTACGTCGCGCTGCCGCCAACCATCGGCGACGGCGAGACAGGGCGCGCCGGTTGGTTGCGCTTCGGCAGACCTGGAATCAAGACCCGGCCTCTATTGGATGCTGATCACTTCGTGAAGCCACGACCTGGTTTACTGGTGCTGTTTCCGGCGTACATGTGGCATGGCGTCGAGCCATTCGAAAGCGACCAACCGCGGCTGTCGGTTGCATTCGATGTTGTACCTGTCTTGTAAATGCCAGGTCGAAAGCCTCAGAAG
The DNA here is from genome assembly GCA_963829995.1 of uncultured beta proteobacterium. Lineage (GTDB taxonomy): Bacteria > Pseudomonadota > Gammaproteobacteria > Burkholderiales > Burkholderiaceae_F > JACCZX01. Next base: position 27,028 of record CAWHKW010000028.1, read on the forward strand.
TTCCGCCGCCTACAATCAGCGACATTCGGCTTCAGCAGTAGAAGACATCAGGAGTGACGGCCTCGACCGCACCTAGCAAGCCCTGCGTTATCTGCGTCGGCGGCTCGGCAACGATTGACCAGATCTTCCTGGTCGACGAAGTCAAACTGCCGTCGGACAAGATCACCGCGACCGACTTCGTCGAAACTGGCGGCGGCATGGGTGCGAACGCCGCCGTGGCAGTGCAGCGGCTGGGTGGCCGCGCGGTCTACTGGGGCAGGGTCGGCGACGACGAAACCGGCGACCAGGTGATTGCGCTTCTGAAGCACGAGGGCGTCGATGTTTCAACGGTGCTCCGGCTCTCGGGCTTTCGCACCAAGATCGCGACGATCCTGATCGACGCGCGGGGCGAGCGACTGGTCGTCTCCGTGCAGCCGCAGGGCTACCCGCCCGATGCGTCGTGGTTGCCGACCGAGCGCGTGGCCGATGCCGACGCAGTGCTGGCCGACACGCGCTGGCCTACAGGCGCGCAAAGACTGTTCGATGCCGCTGCGATGGCGGGCAAGCCCAGTGTGTTCGACGGCGACGCCGGGGACCCGCAACAGGTTCTCGCCACCGCGCGGCTCGCCACACATTCGTTCCTTTCGCAATCGATGTTGCAGACCTTGCAGATCGGTGAGCCGAAGGATGCACTGCCGCATCTCTTCGGAGGCCGCAACGTCGCGTGCGGAGTCACGCTGGGTGCAGCCGGTGTGATGTGGTTTGACGGTAAGCGCATATCGAGCGCTCCCTCGCCGCAGGTAAAAGCAATCGACACCCTGGCGGCTGGCGATACCTGGCACGGCGCCTTCGCGCTTGCGCTCGCAGAGCGCAAGGACTTACCGGCTGCGATTGAGTTTGCGACCGCGGTGGCCGCCCTGAAGTGCACGCGCTTCGGCGGCCGTGCCGGCATACCGAAGCGCGAGCAGTTCGAGCGCTGGTGGGCGAGTCTCGACCGAGGTTGATCGGCCGAGCTAGTTGACTAGCGCGACCTCCACGTCGCCGCTGCGAGCGGATGAAGTTCCGGCGTGTGCCACTGCGTACAGCCTTCGCGTCGCGGGACTCAGGCCGGTGGTGTTCCAGCTGAATGTGTAGAACGCCTGCTGTCCGGATACCTCGCCGATCAAGGTCTGGTCGGCGTACAGCTCGACTCGATCGGGTTGTGGACCGGCGAACTCCACCTTGAATGGCACCATCGTGCCAATCTTGGCGGACGCGTTTCCGTTCGGGTATGTGATGAATGGCAACAAGCCTGCCACCCGTGTAAGAGCAAGTTGCACACTGCGCAGGTCCGGCGTCGTCGCCGCGATCTGTGTCGTGCCGAAATACGTTGCCGCGCCGACCGTGACTTCGACCCGTACCTCGAATGCCACATTGCGCGCCACAGACAGGTGGCGAAGAACGCCGCTAGCACCGATTTCAAACGGCAACGCGCCGCCATAATCGAAAGCCGCTTGTGGAGCGCCACGTGAGGTGACGTTGCCCCACAAGCGGTACAGCGACTGTGCGGGCAGCGTTTCTCCGGCCGGAGGCATTACGTTCACCTCAATGCTTCTCGAACCAGGGAGGGCGATCGCGGAAAAGTGTGCATTGAGTGGCAGAGGTCCGCCCGCGCCATCGCTCGCCGGTAGCATCAGCCGCAGCGCAAAGCCTGTCGGCGATCCGGCGGCAGCGATCACCTCTCCGTCTCCGATGCCTTGGAGCGGATACCACTCCGGGTTGACACGGTCGAGCGCGGCTATCGCGATGCGCTCGCCGACGGTGATAGCTCGCCCATCGGGATGCAGAGTCGCGTAGAGCGGTATGTCCAGGGTTGCGGGTTGGATCAGATTGGCGACGGTTTCCGTACCGCTCTGTCGCACGACAAGTTCAGCCATTCCATAGCTCAGAATCGTCTCGTTGTTGTAGTCCCAGGGCTGCAGTAGGAACGTGCTATCCGGCGCAGCGGTGATCTCGCTTCCCGCCGTATCAAGGGGCGTGAGGCTGATGTCGACCGAACCTCCGCCTGGCGTCATTAATGCGTTCGGCGGCAGAGTCAGCGCCAGCCCATGTTTACCAGTAACGGTGCCGCCAGCACTTGCGGCTCTTGTGACTGCCGCTTCGCGAGGGAGCATTGTGAAGGATTGTGTGTACGCCGCGACGCCCGGGATATAGGCCTGCTGAACTTGAGTAACAAGTCCGTCTCGGTACAACTGCCATGCCGACAAAAGCCAAACCGGTGACCGAGAACGCAAGCTCGCGCGACCCGTAGCGTCAGTTCTTACTTCTTCACGAGTATCCCAATGCCGCACCGTGACTCCGTCCAGCGCCCGGCCCGACGTGTCGGCAACCTTGAAGGTCACCAGGGGTGCGGCCGGTAGTCCTCCCCCCGCCAGTGGTGCTCCCCCGCTTGCGGGTAACGGCGAAGTTGTGCCGCTGTCACCGCTGCCACCGCAGGCGGCGAGGCCGATCCCGACGACGAGCATTACCAACTTGACGAGGCAAGAATAGGTTTTCATCGCTCCTCCGGCGGTCTTGTTCAGCGTGAGTCGGCCCGTTGTGTTCGATGAATCCATCGTCCGCCGAAGATCGATTCAAGTCATTGGTGCAAGAATTAATTGTTATTAATCGTGCCGCCGAGGGATTTCCGGGAGGCTCTGGCCGGCCTAATCTGGCTGTCATGGATGACCCTAGACCGGCCGCATCCACCAGTTACCGAAGCGGTGCGATTGAAATCGACCCAACGCAGCGGTGCGTGATGTTGGATGGCACGCCAGCCAAGCTCGGCGCGCGGGCGTTCGACGTGCTGCTTGCCCTGGTGGAGCGGCGCGAGCGGGTAGTGCCGAAGCGCGAGCTGATGGATCTGGTGTGGCCGAGACTCGTAGTCGAGGAGAACAACCTATTGGTGCACATGGTTGCGCTGCGCAAGCTGCTCGGGTCGCAAGCGATCACCACCATCCCAGGGCGCGGCTATCGCTTCGCGTTGCCAGTTGACGCAGTCCCCGATCGCGGATCGAAAAATCTCGCATCGGCGTCAAGTGCGAACGGCAATCTGCCGACCGCGCCGTCGCTATTCGGTCGCGCGCTGGACCTTGATGCAGTAGAAGCTTTGCTACGCGAACACGCGGTCGTGTCGATCGTCGGTGCTGCAGGCATCGGCAAAACATGTCTGGCGCTGGCTAACGCTGCGCGGTTCGATGCACCGGACGGATGCTGGTGGGTGGAGCTCGCGCCGATCAACGAGGCGGCGCAGGTACCGAATACCATCGCTGGCGTGCTCGGAATCCAGCAGCCTTCCGGCAGGCAGCCGCCAGAAGGGCTTGCAATAGCACTCGCAAGCAAGCATTTGCTGCTGGTGCTCGATAACTGTGAGCATCTTGCCGACGACCTGGCTCCGTTGATTGACTCGCTGCGCGAGCGAGCACCCAACGTACGGCTGCTTGTGACCTCGCAGGAATCCCTGAAGTGTCGCGACGAGCAGGTCTATCGCCTGGGGGCGTTGGCGGTGCCCGCGACCGTGCAACTTGAGGATGCCGCTGAGTACGGCGCCGTAGCGCTGTTCGTCGAACGCGCGCATGCAGCTGACTCCCGGTTTCGGCTCGACAACGACAACGTCGAAATGGTGGTCGACATCTGTCGGCGACTGGACGGCATTCCACTCGCTATTGAATTAGCTGCGGCACGTGTGCCGCTGCTTGGTCTACATGGTCTGCACGAGCGGCTCAGCCAGATGTTTAACGTGCTGACTGGCGGGACTCGTATGAAGCTACGGCGTCACCAGACGCTGCGCGCCGCACTCGACTGGAGCTACGGTCTTCTGTCTTCAGATGAGCAAAGCGCCTTTCGCCGTCTTGGCGTGTTCGCGGGTGGCTTCACGCTGGAACTGGCGCAGCAAGTCGTCAGCGACGAGAGTATTGATCAATGGCGCGTGCTGGATCTGTTGGGAAACCTGATCGACAAGTCGCTGGTGATTGCTGACGCCGGGGCTGATCCCCGCTATCGTCTGCTCGAGACCACCCGCGCATTCGCGCTCGAGCAGTTGGCCGTAGCGGGTGAGTCCGACACGATGCTGCGGCGTCATGCGCAAGTGATATGCGAGCAGATGACTTCGATGGCCGCGCATTTATGGGGTCTGTCACCCGTTGAACGCAGTCGCGCGACACATGAAATAGGCAACCTGCGCGTAGCGCTCGACTGGGCATTGGCGTCAGCCGACGACCACTTGGCCTACGAGCTGCTGGGTAAGTGCTGGTTTGTGTGGATGGATAGAGGCCTGACCAACGAGTGTGTGCAGCACATGCGGCAGCTATGGCCGCTGCCGTCGAATCTGCCAGCCAGAACCGAGGCGGACTTCTGCCTCGGCTTTGCCCGGCTCAATAAGAACGCTCCTCGCGAAGAACACTGGCAGGCGGCGTGTCGGGCTGAAGCGCTGTATCGGCGACTTGGCGATACAGATGCGCTCAGCCAAGCTCTGTTGTTAGTAGCGGTGATCGGAGCGTTGAGAGACAGTACGTCTGAAGCGGAGCGTGCGCTGCGCGACGCCGAGGAGCTGATCACTGATACCGTCCCGCTTAGTCGACAGGCATGGCTCGCCGGAACTCAGGGAGAGTGTTACCTGCGACGTGGTGCGCCTGAGCAGGCGATCGCGGCGTTCCGTCGGCAAGCCGAGCTATGTCGACGCGCCGGCGAAGTGACCGGCGCGAACATGGCGCTCGGCAACCTGGGTTGCGCTCAGCTCGATACGGGCGACTTGGATGCAGCGATCGAGGCGCTACGCAAGGCAGTCGATGGCATGCGTAGGTCTACCGGCCCGGGTTACGGGCTGGAGCTTCGTCTCAGTACGCTGGCGGTTGCCCTAGCCTGGCGCGGCGATGATATGGACATTCTTCCGCTTGCGCGTGAGGCGTTTGACCAACTCCGCCCGCTCGGTGTGACATTTGCCCCATTGATGGCTGCGGCCCTGCAGCATGCGCGATGCGACGATCTTCAGCGCGCCGTCCTACTCACGGGGTACGCATACAGCCAGCTTCCGAAGCAATACGCACGTCGAATCGCTTTGCCATTGCAACAGCGTGTACGCGAGCGCGCGGGAGCTCAATATTCTGTAGTAATAGTCGAGACTTGGCTGCGTGCGGGCGAATGCCTGACGGAAGACCAGGCCGCGGCTATTGCCTTCGATGAAGCACCGCTAGACGCTGCTGCGAGTGACTCTTTGCGCCGTGGCTGAGTAACAGCGGCGGTGTCTTTTCCTTTCCGGAAAACCGCCAGGCGCGCCGGGCAGCACAGCGGACATTGCCTCGCGCTTCTCCAAACGCCCACATCGTTGCGGTTGCAACGGCGAAGCCGGGTCGATCCGCCCATAGAAACCGCGCTATGGCAACTTCGCTGGAGACGAAAACGGTTTGCCAGCGTCGACCACGAACATCACCAGCGCGTGCAGATCGGTCGCGCCGCTGCTGGAAACTTGCATTGGCACATCGGCGCCATGGCCGGTTTCGGTTTGTCCTGCCTGGACCCGCATCACGCCGTGCGGCGAGCGAATGGTCTGTTCGCCGGCCAGTACATAGAACGCCTCGGAACCCGGATGCGTGTGCACCGCTGTGATGCTCCCCGCGGGGCCGGTTGCTTCATTGATGCGAAGCAGAAACTCGGTTCGCGGCTATCGCAGGGACCGGGCCGACTTCCGCCATGTGCTTGCCCCCTTGTGTCGGACCCATACCCTTGGAGCCCAGGCGAAATAGCCAGGCCTTGCCGGCAGACTCAACGGCAAGCCCGGTCGGGCCCGCGGCCGCCTGGGCCTGCGCCAGCGTGGGAAGAGTCTCGACTTGCCAGAACAACGGTCCACTCGGCAATGCCTGCAGTTTCTTTTCGGCTAACGGCTTGATGACGAGCGCAGGCTGGGCTGTTGCTACAAGAGGGGCGAGGCCTACAGCGGCCGCGAGTAACGCGAACTTTGCAATCAGCAAACTTTTCATTGGATATCTCCTCGGGTTCAATCTTCGCTTGCGCGAAAGGGCTAGAGTGATACCAAGCGGTGGCGCATAAATCCCCACCAAATGATTAGTTTTCGATGAGGAAACGAAAGCGTCAGTGATGGAAGTCCTCGGCGAACGCAACGAGCTCCAATCGCCGACAACGCTGCAGATCGGCGAGTGGCGGATCGCGCCGGATCTGAATCAGATCCGCCGCGGCGATGCGGTCGTGCATCTCGAGCCCAAAGCGATGGCGGTGCTGCTGCATCTGGCGAGCCGGCCGGGGGAAGTTGCGAGCCGCGACGAATTGCTTGCCGCCGTGTGGCCCGGCGTAATCGTCGGCGACAACGCCCTTACGCAAGTCGTGATAAAGCTCCGAAAAGCGCTCGGCGACACCGCCCGCGAGCCCGCATACATCCAGGCGATCTCCAAAAAGGGCTATCGGCTGATCGCAGCGTTGGATCGGGCGAACGGTGAAATCCGCGATCTCCCGAAGTCTCAGCACGCCGAGCCGGCCAAGTCGCGTCGAGGCGCACCGAGATGGGCGAGCGCGGCGCTTGCCGTCGCAATGTTGGCTGGCGGAGCGGCCTGGGTTTTGCAGCGAGAAGCGAGAAACGACGGTGCGCCGGCCAGTATCGAATTACGAACCGACTCGCCCCGCGTTGCCGCGCTGCCAATCGTCATCGTCAAGCCGCTCGAAGCGGTCGGCGAAGGGTCGCAGCAAGCGATGATGGCGCGTGCCATTACTGCCGACCTGGTAACCGACCTGTCGAAAGTTTCCGATTTGCAGGTGGCAAGCGGTTCGGAACCTCAGGATTTATCACCGCAGGGCCCGGACCAGGCACGCGCGCGATACGTTCTCTCGGGGACGCTGCAAGGTGATGGCGAACGGCTGCGGCTGCATCTGCATCTCGCCGACGCGGTCGCCGGCCGACAAGTCTGGTCGCAGCGATTCGATCGCGATGCCAAGGATCTGTTTGCCGTGCAGGACGATCTGGTGCAAAGCGTTCTTGCCGTTCTCCCGGTCAAGCTCAGCGAAGCCGAAACCCTGCGCCTCGCGCAGCGCTATACGCGCAATCTCGAAGCCTATGAATATTTCCTTCGCGGCCAGGCCGGGCTGCTGGTGCGCCGCCAGACTCAGAACGAACTCGCGCGCGAGATGTACTGGAAGGCAATCCACGCCGACCCGGCGTTCTCACGGGCGTACGCAGGCCTCGCGATGACCTACGCGCTGGAGTACCAGCTGGGCTGGGCTGCTGACGGAGGCACGGCTCTGGCTCGGGCGCTCGAGTTCGCGCAAACGGCAGCGCAGATGAGTCCGGACATGCCGGAGGCGCACTGGGTGGTCGGGTTTGTTCACACACAGCGCCGACAGCATGACGAAGCCCTGCGCAATCTCGACAGCGCATTGCGCCTGAACGCATCGTATGCGGACGCCTACGCTCTGAAGGGCGGCATCTATACCTACATCGGACGGCCAGCCGAAGGCGTACCGCTGCTGCGGACGGCGCTACGACTGAATCCCGGTGCGGGCTCGCTGTACTTTTTGCTGCTCGGCCGGGCGTATTACTTCCTCGGTGACAGCGAGCAGGCGCGAGTCAATCTTGATCATGCGCTGCAGCGCAATTCTGAAAACCTGGAGGCACGTATCTATCTGGCTGCTGTGCACTCTCTCGCCGGCCAGCGTGATGCGGCTGAATGGCAAGTCAGCGAGATCCGCGCGCTCGAACCCGCCTTCGCGGTGCGCAGTTGGCTCGCCACCTACCCGATGACCCACGCGAAACAAACCGAGCAGTTGTTGAAGTCGCTGCAGGAAATCGGCCTTTAGTGGCGGATGCCGTGGTCTGCAGGGTGACTCTGTGCCAATGCGTCAGGGCCGAGCTCGCGCAGCGAGTTCACGCCGATCAACGCCATATCTTGCTGAATCTCGTGCGCCAAAAGGCGTATCGCGTGCGCAACGCCGGCTTGTCCGCCGATCGACGCCGCGTAAACAAACGGCCGCCCGATGAACACGAAGTCCGCACCCAACGCCAGCGCCTTCAGCACATCGTTGCCGCGGCGAATCCCGCTGTCGATCATCACCTTCATTGAGCCTTTGGCGCGCACGATTGCGGGCAGCGCATGCAGCGGCGCGATCGACGCATCGAGTTGACGCCCGCCGTGACTCGAAACGATCACACCATCGACGCCACGATCTGCGGCAATACTTGCATCTTCAGCCGATAAGATTCCTTTCAACACCAGCTTGCCGTTCCATATCCGCCGGATCTGGTCGACGTGCGCCCACGACAGCGTGTCGCGCGCGCCGAACTCGCGCACGGCTGCGCTTGAAAAAATCGGCACCCCGCGAGTCGCACTCGAGTTTTCGAAGTGCGGCATGCCATTTTTAAGCAAAGTCCGCAGCAGCGTGCCGATGGTCCACCGCGGACGTACGATGCCGTCCCACGCCAGCCGCACGTTCGGCCGCAGCGGCATCGTGAAGCCGACGCGAATATTGTTTTCGCGGCTAGGCAACGTTGCGACATCGACGGTCAGAACGAGCGTTCGGTAACCCGCGCTCTGAACTCGCTGCACCATCGCGTCGATTTTGGCGGAGTCGCCGGGCAAGTACGCCTGAAACCACGTCGAGCGCGGTGCAGCCGCACGAACGTCCTCCAGCCGCGTCAGCGCCGTCGAGCTGACGATCATCGGGATGTTCGCCGCTTCGGCGGCGCGCGCGAGCGCGAGATCGCCTTCGTAGGCAATCAGCGCACTAATCCCCATCGGCGCGATACCGAACGGCGACGAATAGGTTTCTCCAAAAAGCTCGGCCCGTTGCGATCGTTGCGAAACATCGACCAGGACGCGCGGCAGGAACGACCAATGCCGATACGCGGCGGCGGCCGCTTGCAGCGCAATGTTGTCTTCGGCGCCGCCCGCGACGTAGCCCAGAATCGGCCGCGGCAGATGCTTGCGTGCAGCCAGCTCGAAATCGGCCAGCGACAAAATCTTGCGCAATGGAGTGGTCATCACGGTTGGGTAGCTTCGCACGGATTCCAAGCTATTCTGTAGCTACACGGTGCTGCGTTCAAAGGCTTGCGATGATTCATGGAATGAACCACTTCACGGTGCTGACCGACGACCTCGACCAGACGCTCGGCTTCTACGTTGACTTGCTCGGGCTCAAGCCGGGTCCGCGTCCGGACCTTGGCTTCCCCGGCGCGTGGCTGTATGCAGGCGACGCTGCCGTACTGCACATCATCGCCGGGCGAGCGCTGCCCGATCAGCGGGCAGGCGTGCTCGATCACATGGCGTTTTCCGCCAGCGGCCTGGCCGATGTCAAGGCGAAGCTTGACGCAAAGAAAATCAGCTACGAGCTGCGTCGCCAGCGCGGCGCCGGGACGTGGCAACTGTTCTGCCACGACCCGAGTGGCGCCAAGGTTGAGCTGGACTTCGACCCGGCCGAATCGGCCTAGCGGCCCGCGTGGCGAGTCACGTCTTTCGTACCTTGACGGTGTACTTGCCCATTCCCGTTTGGCGGTTGTAGTGCCGCACTTGCACCCAGTACTTGCCGGCAACCAGGTCTGCCACGATGCGCGCATTGACGTCAACGCCGGAATCATCATCTTCGGCAATCAGCGCCGTTTCACTCGCCGGACCGAACAGCTTCATCACCACATCGGTCGGGCCTCGGGTGTCGACCACATAGCGGCCGTCCGCCGCGGCGGTAAACGTGAACAGGTCCTCCTCGCCCATCTTGCCGATCGCGGCCGGCGTGCGACGCGCAGCATTGACCTTCAACTCCACTGCGTTGGACGCGACGCCACCGGTTTTCGGATACATCTTGGCGCCAGCAATGAACTCCTGATCCAAGCGTGACAGTGTTTCGTTTGCCTTGGTGCCAATGCCGTTCAAGGTCCATGAGGAAGGAAAGAAATACAGCATGATCGAATCGGGATCGAACCCGGTGCCGTTGACCTGATCCGCCTGGTACTTGCGCAGAATGTTGTGGCGGGTCGTCGCCTCGTCCCAGAAGTTCGGGGACTTGGCCATCTCGCGAATCACGACCGGTTCGTTCCACTGAATACCGCCGGCCGGGTTCTGGTGCTCGTGCGCAAGACCGATCGCGTGGCCGAACTCATGCGCCGCGGTGCCGCCATCGAGAAAGCCAAGATTCATGGTCGGCTCATTTGCCGGAATGCTGCGCGAATCGGTACCGACATACGACCAGGCGCCGTCGTCAGCGTCGAACTTGATTCGGATTTCCGCGTTGGACGCATTGTTGAAGTCGAACTTCAGGTTCGCCACCTGCGACCACCAACCCGCCTGGTCGCGCGCAATCTTCTGCTGGGCAGCGGTGCCGTCGATGAAACGCACGCGCAAAGTCGAACCATTCATCCACGTTTTGCCGATCGGGGATATGGCACGCGTGCGGCCCTGCGTGCCGCGTGTGGTGCGTTGCAGCCGCATCAGTTCCCGTGGCAGAACGCGATCGATACAAACTTTGGGTCTATCAGCCATAAGTCATCCCTCCGTTAATAGAGATACTCCCGCGAAAAGGGCAGGCTCAAGCGTCGCTTCTTGCCGGCGGAAGGTCAACGCGAATATTCGGCGTTCTTTTCGACGGTTGGGATGCGCCATGCCGCGCTACGGTACTACCGACGAATACTTGTCGTCCCATTGACGCCACCGCGCGTTAGGCAACACGCCTAAAAGGAGCTTCCATGAAGCGATATCTATCTGCGTTGCTTGTAGCAGCCGCCTCCACCGCGGCGCTCGCTGCCGATGTTGGAGTTTCGGTAAGTATCGGGCAGCCGGGGTTTTATGGCCGGATTGACATCGGCAATGCGCCGCCCCCGGTACTCATCTACCCGCAACCGGTCATCATTCAGCGAGTTCACGCCGCACCGCCACCCATTTACCTGCGCGTACCTCCGGGCCATGCGCAAAAGTGGAGCAAGCACTGTCAGAAATACGACGCCTGCAGCCGGCCGGTCTATTTCGTGAAGGATGACTGGTACAACAACGTCTACGTTCCCCACTATCAGAGCGCGCACCCGAGCTCATCGCACGGCAAGGGTCAAGGCAAGGGCAAGAACAAATAGCCGTTCGGGCTTTGCGAATTCAATCGCAAGAGCCGGAGTTCTGAGCTGGCAGGCAGGACCTACATTCCCGTCATCGCTAAGATGACTGGAGAATGCAGTGAACATGACGACCAAGTCCGAAATGCTGGCGGCGGCGACCGTGAGCGACCCGCGCTGGGCCGCGGTCGTCGCGCATGACGCTCGAGCCGACGGCACATTTTTCTATGCCGTGCGGACCACCGGCGTTTATTGCCGCCCCTCGTGCGGAGCGCGTGCAGCACGACCCGAGAACGTCGAGTTCCACGCAACTTCGGCGGATGCCGAACGCGCGGGATTTCGCCCTTGCAAGCGCTGCAAGCCGGATCAGATTCCGCTGGCCGAGCAGCATGCGGGCACGATCGCAGAGCTGTGCCGATTGATCGAGAGCGCTGAACACGCTCCGACACTCGCACGACTCGCGCAGCACGCAGGAATGAGCACGTTTCATCTGCATCGGTTGTTCAAGGCGATCACGGGTGTTACTCCGAAGCAGTACGCCGCGGCGCATCGTGTGAAGCGAGTGAAGTCCGAACTGGGCCGCAGCAGCACGGTGACCGAGGCGATCTACGGCGCCGGCTACAACTCCAATGGGCGCTTCTACGAGCAATCGAACGACGTACTCGGTATGACGCCCACCGCGTATCGCGCTGGAGGTGCAAACACCGAGATTCGATTTGCGATCGGCGAGTGCTCGCTCGGATCGATCCTGGTCGCAGCCAGCGAGCGTGGCGTATGCGCAATTCTGATCGGTGACGACCCGGATGCCCTGGCACGCGACCTGCAGGATCGGTTTCCGCGCGCGCACTTGATCGGCGGCGATGCGCCGTTCGAGCAATTGGTCGCCAAGGTTGTGGGATTTGTCGAAGCGCCCGCGCTAGGCCTCGACTTGCCGCTCGACGTACGCGGCACCGCCTTTCAGCAGCGGGTGTGGCAAGCGCTGCGCGAAATTCCCGTGGGCCGGACGGTGAGCTATTCACAGATCGCGAATCGCATCGGCGCACCGAAGGCAGTGCGTGCCGTGGGTGCCGCTATCGGTGCCAATCCGCTGGCCGTCGCCATCCCCTGTCACCGCGTGATCCGCAACGACGGCTCACTGTGCGGCTATCGCTGGGGTGTCGAGCGCAAGCGCGCACTCATCGAGCGAGAAGCGGTGGCATAGCGTCCGAATTCCGCGTTTGGAGGAGAGGCGCTAAGCCGTTCGCACGACGGTAAGCGCCTCGCAGCGCCGATAGACTGGCCATCTATCAGATTCCGATTTCGCCCTCCTATGCTGACTCGCCAAAAGTTGTTTAGCTTGCGCACGTTGTTGCATGCTGTCGTTGGCCTTTGCTGCCTGCGGTGCGACGAGCGCGCTTTGCGCAGGTCGGAAATGCGGCGAACGGCGCGACTGCCTACACGGAGAGAGTAGCGGGATCAAGCTGCCAGGACTGCCACGGCTTTGCCGGCACTTTTCGTGACTTGCAGTTTCCCGGTGCAAACGAGGCGACGATCCGCGCAGCCATCCAAGCTGCTATCAACAGCAACGCCGGCCAAGTGATGGGCGTGTTTCAGAACGCCCCGTGGTCGGCGCAGAAAACCTCCGACGTCGCAGCTCACCTCGTTGTCGCGGTTACGCCGCCGGCTCCGCCACCGTTTGCACCATTACCCACACCAAGTGCAGCCCCGAGCCCAGTCGCATTCCCCAGCACGGCCGTTGGCGCCACCAGTGCGCAGATCGCCGTTCTTCTGACGAACAGTGCCGGCATCGCCGTCACGCTTGGAAATCCGGCGGTAAATCCCGGCACCGGCCAGGTCGCCAATTTTAGAAGCGCCACTGTTGCCGCGGGCCAGACGGCGTGCGTGAATGGCGGAGTACTGCAACCAGGCGCGAGCTGCTCGATAGGCTTTGAGTTCGTTCCAACCACCGCCGGCGCTAGCACCGCCACCTATCGCGTCACCTTTGTCGGCAACGTGCCGGCCCGCGACATAACACTGCAGGGCACGGCGACCGGGGCCGGTGGTTCTACGGCACCGACCTCGTCGGCAAATGCGCCATTGAATGCCGGCGCTGGTGCGCTGGGCTGGTTGAATTTGCTGGGACTGCTTGCACTGCTCGGATTGAGCCGGTCACGACGCAGATAGTCGCGTAGCCAAACAAAGAAAGGCGCCGATCTTCGGCGCCTTTTTATTTGGGTCTACCGCATAACGATCATAAGGTGCGCACCTGTTACCCGTGCCTGCCGCCAGTCAGCCGGCGATACTGCGCCATATGGCGAAGCGCATCTTTCGGTTTCTTCAGGACTTCATAGAGCAGCGCCAGGTTGTAGTGACAATCGGCCATTGTCGGATCGCCGCGTAGTGCTGCTTCGTAAGCTTGCATCGCCTCGGCTTTGCGACTCATGTCATCGAGAAGCACGCCGAGGTTGTACAGCAACAGAGGCTCGTTGCCGCACGCTTTGATCGCACTGCGATAGACGTGTTCGGCGTGCACATGGCGGCCGCTTTCGTGCAGCAGCCGTCCCAGATTGACATGCGCATCGAGCAGCGTCGGGTCGGCCGCGACCGCGTGCTCGTACGCCTGCACGGCAGCGGCGGTATCTTCGACTTCGAGCGCAGCACCGTCGGCGAAATGCGACTCCGCGCTCGCGTCCGGGTGCACTTCTTCGATCACGCTAATGGAGCCGTCGGCGTCGGTTTCAAACGCGAGCAGATACTGGCCTGATTCGGCTTGCCAGCGGCTGCCGCCTTCCTTTACGACGACGCGATCGGCTACTGCGCAAATTGAAAGCCCGGACAGCGGCATCGATTCAGGCAGATGGCGGCGAAGCTGCCTGATCGACTTGGTAATGCGCTTGGGCGGAACATTGGCCGCGGCCAGTGCTCGCGCGGTGCGCAAAACGATAAGGTCTTGAAATGAAAACAGCCATGCGTTGCGCGGCCCACGCGCGGGCGACACGAACCCGGCTTCGACTAGCGAGCGGATCGTGCTCCGCGGCAGGCGCAGCAGCTTCTCGACATCGCGCACGCCGTATTCATGCATCACGCGCAGCGGTGGTGGCTACTTTCTTGCAGCCTTGCGTGCCGCGGGTTCCGCCTGCGTCAACTGAGTCGCCCGCTTCGCAGGCTTGCGCGTTTCGCGGGCCGGCGCTTCCGGCGCACTCGGCTTGGCAGGGGCCGTCGCTTTCTTGTTCAAGCTCGCACGCAGCGCCTCCATCAAATCGATCACCTGTGCGCCGCCGGTTTCGGGCGCCTCGGCCATCGTGATTTCCTGGCCTTCGACTTTCTTCTGCACGGCAGCCTCGACGCGCGCGCGGACGTCGTCGGTGTAGACGGTCGGATCGAAGGTGTCCGACGCCTGCTGCTCAATCAGTTGCTGCGCAAGCTTCAGCTCGACGTCCTTGACTTCGGTCGGCGGGATTTCGATATCTTTGATCGAGCGCACTTCGGCTGCATACAACAGCTGCTGCATCACAAGACCCCCTTCGATCGGGCGCAGCATCACGATGTATTGCTTGCCGCGAGCGGCGTAACGGCCAACCGCGCAGCGGCCTGACTCGCGCAACGCGCGCGTCAGCAACGCGTACGGCTTCGCACCGCCCTTATCGGGCGCGAGGTAATACGCCTTGTCGAAGTAGACCGGGTCGATCGACTCGATCGGCACGAACTCGGTGATCTCAGCCGTTTGCGTGCCTGCCTCCTCAAGCGCCTTCAGCTCTTCGGGGTTGAACATCACGTACTGGTCTTTCGCGAACTCGTAGCCTTTGACGATGTCTTCGCGCGCGACCGGAATCTCCTCCTTCAGGCAGAGATACTGCTGCTTCAGCCGCGAGCCACAGTCCTTGTGCAACATGTTGAACGAGATCGCCTTGCTCGCTTCGGTCGCCGAAAACATCTTCGCCGGGATCGACACCAATCCGAATGCGATGGTCAGAGATCCGATCGATCGTGCAGCCATGCCTTCCTCCCGATTTGTTCGTTAACTCTTCTCGCGCTTGACTGCGCGTTCGAGGCTCTGCTTTGCTTTCAGTGCATCGTGCCAGCGATCACCCTTTGCCAGGCGCTCGCCGACGTTGGTGATTCTGAAGTCTAGTGGATGCGCGCCGGCGAGTTCGTCCCATGTGAGCGGCATCGATATCGGCGCCCCGCTCGCTCCGCGTGGCGAATAGGCGACATTCAATGTTTTGCCGCGCACGTTCATGTTGTAGTCCATGAAGATCTTGCCGGTGCGCTTCGGCACGCTCCACTCCATCGTGATGTCCTTCGGATGCTGCCGCATCAAGTGCCGCCCGACAAGCTCCGAGATCTCGCGCGCCGCGTCGAAATCGATCGTGCGCTTGATCGGCACGAACACATGCAAGCCCGTCTTGCCCGATGTCTTGACGATCGGCTCGAGCGACATGCTGTGCAGCAGCTCACGCAGCCAGAACGCGACTTCCTTGCCCTTCTCGAACGCCACCGTGTTCAGCTCGGGCTCGTCACCCGCCGCTTCCTTGCCCGAATAGATGTACGGGTCGATATCGAACACCACGTAGTCGGGATAGTTGAGCACAGAGCCTTCGAGCGACTCGAGTGAAGTCGCGTAGTCGGTGCTCTTGATCGATGTATCGGACCCGAGCTTCGCGCGCGAATGCCAGACGTGGAACTCGAGCGTGCCTGATTGCGCGAGCCAAAGCAGCGTCGGCAGATTGTTGCAGAGCAGGTAGTCGTGGCTCTCGTCCTTGTGGCCGGAAAATACAGTAATCGTTTCGGCAAATGCGGGGCGCTCCTGCTCCCAGTGTTTCTGGAAAAACCGCTGACCGTGGATGCCGTCCGGCATACGAATCATCGTCAGCGGACGATCAGCCAGATGCGGCAGGATCAGCGGCGACACTTGCGCGAAATAGCGCAGCAGGTCCCGTTTGGTCAGCGCCGGCTGGCTCAATGCCGGATCGGCCGGCCAATAGACGCGATCGAGATGAGTCAGCTTCAGCGTGTGTGCGCCAACCGCAATCGTGAAGGTGGCCTTGTCGTTGTCAAGCTGGTGCAGCACCTCGTCTATCTCGCTGTTGGTGCTCTTCTTTGCACTCTGAGCGTCGCTGCCAGTCGCGCCGATGGAAATCGAACTTGCCTTCGGCCGCGCGCGCGCAGCGCTCGCCGAAGCGGGCACGCCGACCGATTTCGTCGGCACCTCTCGCCGCACCGTCTTCGGATCGATGTCGTCGCGCAGCCGCAGAAACACCGGAGCCCGCAAATGCCCGTCTTCGGTCCAGTCGTGGAACTTCACTTCTGCCACAAGCTCCGGCGCTACCCATGTCGCCGGTGCATTCAGTTCAGGCTTGGTCGAGAACGGATTGGTTTTTCTCTGCAGCGGCTCAAGCTGCCGCCGTACATCCGACAGTGAATCGTCGTTAAAGCCGGAGCCGACATGCGATGCGTACACGAGCTTGCCGCCGTCCCAATAGCCGACCAGTAATGCGCCCAGCGGAGAGCGCGCGCCCTTGCCCTGTGTGTAACCGCCAATGACAAAGTCGGCACTGGCGATCGATTTGACTTTCACCCATGAAGCTGAGCGCTTGCCGGCTTCATAACGGCTGTTCTTGCGTTTGCCGACCACTCCCTCGAGTCCGCTTGCGTCGGCAGCTGCCTGCAGAGCTACGCCGTCATCCTGCGAGTGCACCAACTGAACCAGCGGCGACGGCAGCAAAGACTGCGCGAGATAGCGGCGACGATCGGTATACGGTGCCTGACGCAAGTTGACTCCGGCGAAGTGCAGCAGGTCGAAGCAGTACAGCACCGCACGCTCTGTTTGCGCACTGCGGTTTTGCATCGCGTTGAATGACGGCCGTCCCTCGGCATCGAACGCGACGATTTCTGCATCGAGAATCATCGTCTCTACGGCTTGCTTGCGCAGCTCGGCGCATACCTTCGGAAAGTCGGCAGCCAGATCGAGGCCGCGCCGCGTGCGCAGTTTGACGCGTGTCGCCGTCGACAAACGCGAGCACGCGATAGCCGTCGAGCTTCGGCTCCCACATCCAGTCGGCGTGGTTAAACGCTTTATCACCCAGTTCGGCCTGCATCGGCGCGAGCGTCGCGGGTAGCTTTTCGGAAGGACCGGCAACGACCAGCCGTTCGGCCGCAATGCGATGCGCGGGCACACTCTTCATCTCCTCGACCGATGCGTTGGAAAGCACCGAGCGGTTCTGCTCGGTCAGGTCAGTCTTGGCGACAAACCGATCCTTGTGCTTGATCAGCAGCCAGTTCTTGCGGTCCGCCATGCGCACCAGCGCGAACGATCCTTTGACCTTTTCACCGCGCAGCAGAAAGCTCAGCTTGCCGTTTTCCAGTTCAGTACGCACACGCTCTTCGGCTTGCGCGCGATCGTGAAACGAATACTGCTGGCCTTCATCGGGCGAGTAGACGCCGCAGTCCCACACGATCATTTCTCCCGCGCCGTACTGGCCAGGCGGAATCACGCCCTCGAACGACGCATAGTCGAACGGATGATCTTCGGTCTGCGCAGCCAGCCGCTTGTCGCTCGGATCGAGCGATGGGCCCTTTGGAATAGCCCACGATTTCAAGACGCCATCGCACTCAAGGCGAAGGTCGTAGTGCATGTGTCTTGCGGCGTGTTGTTGGACGACGAACAGCAGCGGCCCGCTGCGAGCCTTCGTTGCAACTGGCGGCGGCTCCGGGGTCGCCTCGAATGTCCTCTTCGCAGAGTATTCGCTGAGCTTGTCTCGGGTCATTTCCTTGAAATTCTAAGGAGCAACGCTCCGTGCGGCTCCGTATGTCTATCGCAAAGCGAATTGATTTAGATCAGCAAGAGGGCGCGCTTAGCGAGGATGATGCATTTTGAGCGGTTGCGAAGTCATGCAAAGCCGTGGCTGATTCAAGTAAACAATCGACGAGGACGTTATGACGACCGAACGTTGGGTCCGCGTATTCGCGGGACTGTTCATCCTGATTTCGCTGGCACTGGGTGTGCCCGGCAGTCCGCTTTTTCTGAACCAGAACTTCCTGTGGTTCACGGTCTTTGTCGGCGCCAACCTGTTCCAGAGCGGGTTCACGCGTTTCTGCCCACTCGAGATCATCCTGCGCAAGATGGGAGTAAAGCCGGCGCACGCATGAGTCGCTTGCGTTTGGAGTTGTTCGCTGTTGCCGCGCTCGGGCTTGCGGCCTGCAGCGCGGAGACATCGCCGCCTGCGCCGACCGCGCCCGCTGCACTCAAATCGGAAGCGGTTGAGCTGCGCGAAGTCGATGAGACCATCACCGCCGATGCGGTGGTCGAAGCGGTGCGGCAGTCGACAGTCTCGGCGCAGATCGCCGGGCGCGTGGTCGAGCTGCGCTTCGACGTCGGCGATTATGTGAAGCAGGGCGAAGTGATCGTGCGCATCGACGAGCGCGCGGTGGCACAAGCTGCGGCGGCCAGCCAGGCTCAGGTGGGCGAGGCCAGTGCGGCGCTAACCAACGCGCGCGCGCAATTAGAGCGCACGCGGGCGTTGGTGGCGCAAAAGTTTCTAAGCCCTGCGGCGCTCGACAAGGCCGAGGCCGACGCCAAGGCGGCGCAGGCGCACATGACCGCATTGCTCGCAGGCGCGGGCGCGGCGCAGACCGAACGCAGCTTCGCGACCCTGGTGGCGCCGTATAGCGGCATCGTGTCGGCGCGCCATGTCGAAGTGGGCGAGATGGCCACCCCCGGCAAGCCGCTGATGACGGGGTTTGATCCGGGCACGTTGCGCGTGGTGGCCACAGTGCCGCAGTCACAGATCGCCGCACTTCAGGCCGGCGCGCGCGCACGCATCGAAGTGCCGTCCGCCAATACCTGGTTCGAGGCCAAGAGCGTGACAGTGGTTCCAACCGCCGACCCGCGCACGCATACGACCCGCGTACGCATTGACCTGAAAGACGATGCGCTGGCAAAAGGCGCGCGCGGACTTTTCCCCGGCGTATTCGCGCGTGCCCATTTTGCGACGGGCAAGGTCACGCGCCTTATGGTGCCGCGCGAAGCGATCGTCCGCCGCAGCGAAGTCACTGCGGTGTATGTGATCGACGACAAGGGCGCACCGCAGTTGCGGCAGGTTCGATTGGGCACAGCAGCGGATGAACGCGCGATCGAGGTCTTGGCGGGAGTCAAGCCCGGCGAGCGCGTGGCGCTTGATCCGGTGGCGGCGGGGATGGTGAGTGCGAAGCTGATGCAATGAAGTAGCCGTCAAACTTCAACGAGCGGCGTACGTGGGCATCTCAGGTCGCATGGCGGCCTACTTCCAGTCATCGCGGTTGACGCCGCTCTTGGCGTTGACCGCAATGTTGCTGGGGCTTTTTTCCGTCGCGGTGACGCCGCGCGAGGAAGAGCCGCAGATCAATGTGACGATGGCCAACGTGTTTGTGCCGTTTCCCGGTGCAAGCGTGGCTGATGTGGAAGCGCTGGTCGCCACACCTGCGGAGCAAGTGCTGTCGCAGATGGTCGGCGTGGAGCATGTGTTCTCGGTGTCGCGCCCCGGTTTGGCGGTGCTGACCGTGCAATTCAAAGTCGGCGTGCCCCGCACCGACGCACTGGTGCGGCTGTACGACACGATCAACTCGAACCGCGACTGGGTATCGCGCGAGCTCGGCGTCCTCGATCCGATCATCAAGCCCAAGGGCATCGACGATGTGCCGATCGTCACGCTGACGATGTGGAGCGATGCGCCGGATCGCGGCGCTTATGACGTCGAACGCATCGCGCACGCGGCGGAGATCGAACTCAAGCGCGTGCCCGGAACACGTGAAGTGCACACGATCGGCGGGCCGGGCCGCGTGCTGCGCGTGCAACTGGACGCGGATCGGCTGGCGGCGTTCGGTGTCTCCGCGCTGGACATCAAACACACGCTGCAATCGGCCAACGTGTCCGCACCGGCAGGCATGCTGGTGCGCGACAACAAAACCATCGTGGTCGAAACCGGCAACCAACTGGAATCTGCCGCCGACGTGCGCCAACTCGTGGTGGGCATCTTCAACGCGCAGCCCGTCTACATTTCCGACGTTGCTGATGTCAGCGACGGCCCCGATCAACCCGCGCGTTATGTGTGGACTGGCGCCGGTGCTGCGGCGAAGACCATAGGCATCGCGGTTGGTGGCGAATATCCGGCGGTCACGCTGCAGATCACCAAAAAGGCCGGCGAAAACGCGGTCGATGTCGCCGAACGCTTGATTGCCCGTGCGGAGGCCCTGCGCAACACGATCATCCCCGCCGACGTGCACGTCACCGTCACACGCAACTACGGCGCGACCGCGAATGACAAGGCGAAGCAACTGATCCAGAAACTACTGTTCGCCACGCTGTCGGTGGTGGCGCTGGTGTTCTTCACGCTCGGGCGGCGCGAAGCGGTGATCGTCGGCACTGCGGTGATCCTGACGCTCGCCGCTACGTTGTTCGCGTCATGGGCCTGGGGCTTCACGCTGAATCGCGTGTCGCTGTTTGCATTGATATTCTCGATCGGCATCCTGGTCGATGACGCCATCGTAGTTGTTGAAAACATTCACCGTCACCGGCTGCTCGACAGCGGTCCGCTCGCGTCGATCATCCCGAAGGCCATCGATGAGGTCGGCGGCCCCACGATTCTCGCCACCTTCACCGTGATTGCCGCTCTTCTGCCGATGGCGTTCGTCAGCGGATTGATGGGCCCTTACATGAGCCCGATTCCGATCAACGCCAGCATGGGCATGCTTATTTCGCTGGTGATCGCGTTCACGTTCACACCGTGGCTGGCGCTCAAACTGATGGCCCATTTGCCGCACGCGCCCGCTAACAGCGGACAACGCTGGCTCGATCGGATGGCAGAACGATTGCTCGCACCGTTCGTACGTTCGCGGCTCGCCGCACGCAACCGCACGTGGCTCGGCGTTGCGGTCCTGGCGGCGATCGTCCTATCGGTTTCGCTTGCGGGTGTGAGACTCGTGGTGCTGAAGATGCTGCCTTTCGATAACAAGTCAGAGTTCCAAGTGGTAGTCGACATGCCAGCGGGCACGCCTGTCGAAGTCACCGCAGCGGCCTTGCACGATCTCGGCGCGTACCTGGCGACCGTGCCCGAAGTCACTACCTACCAGGCGTATGCCGGCGCAGCCTCGCCGATCAACTTCAACGGCCTGGTGCGGCAGTACTACCTGCGCGCGTCCGCCGAACTCGGCGACATCCAGGTCAACCTCGTAGACAAGGCGCATCGCGATCGCAAGAGCCACGCGATCGCGCAGGCAGTGCGCCCGCAACTTGACGCAATCGGGGCGCGCTGGAACGCAAAGGTCAAGGTGATCGAAGTGCCGCCCGGCCCGCCGGTGCTGTCGCCGATCGTTGCCGAGGTCTATGGCCCGGACGAAGCCAGCCGCGTGCGCGGCGCATTGCGCGTGCGCGATGCGCTGGCCGCGACGGCAGACATCGTCGGCATCGACGATTCGATCGAAGATCCGGCACCACGCCTGCTGCTGAAAGTCGATCAACGCAAGGCGGCCCCCGCTGGCGTCACGCCGCGCGACGTGGTCGAAACGATGCAGATGGGCCTCGCGGGCACCGATGTCACGCCACTCTTCGATCGCCAGTCGAAATACGAGGTACCCATCCGGGTCACACTGCCGGCCGAGCGCGTTGGCAGACTGGACGAACTGCTGAAACTCACGGTCCGAACGGCCGACGGCACGCGCGTGCCGCTGTCGGAAGTGGTGACACCCGTTTCGACCGAACGCGACACGCCGCGTTATCACAAGAACCTGCTGCCGGTCGTGTACGTAGTGGCCGATCAGGCGGGCCGCATCGACAGCCCTCTTTACGGCATGTTCTCCGCACGCGGGAAGCTGGGTAACGAAGCGCCGCAGCTCACCGAGTACTTCATCCGCCAACCGGACGATCCGTATCGCGAAGTCGCGATCAAGTGGGACGGTGAATGGCAGGTGACCTACGAAACTTTTCGCGACATGGGTCTCGCATATGCGGTGGGGCTGATATTGATCTACCTGCTGGTGGTCGCGCAGTTTGGCTCGTACGTGGTGCCGCTCGTCATCATGGCGCCGATTCCGTTGACCGTAATCGGCGTGATGCCGGGCCATGCACTGCTGGGCGCTAACTTCACTGCAACGTCGATGATCGGGATGATCGCGCTGGCCGGGATCATCGTGCGCAACTCAATCCTGCTGGTCGACTTCATCAACCTCAAGGTGGCCGAAGGCGCGCCTTTTGTTGACGCGGTGATTCAATCCGCCGCCGCGCGCGCTAAACCGATTGCACTCACAGCATTGGCCGCAATGCTCGGCGCGCTGTTCATCCTCGACGATCCGATTTTCAACGGGCTGGCGATTGCGTTGATCTTCGGCATCGCGGTATCCACGCTGCTGACGCTGGTAGTGATTCCGGTTCTATATTTCGTTGCATACGCAAAAACGCCGATTGCAAAGCCGAACATGAGCAGCGCATCAGAAACCCCAACAACCCGCCGGTAAGCTGCAACGTGGTCAGTTCTTGCCAACCTCTGTCCGCAAACGGCACATGACGGCTTCGAGAC
>CAWHKW010000029.1:0-79707 GCA_963829995.1 uncultured beta proteobacterium
TCGACAACTGCGAACACCTGCAGGACGCGGTCGCCGAGTGTGTTCGCACACTGCTGCTGGGCACCCACGCTGCGCGTCCTGGTTACAAGCCAAGAAGCCCTGCACATACCCGAGGAGCAGGTGTATCGGCTGGGTGGCCTGTCGGTTGATGCGCACACTGGACGCACCGGCGGCAGCAGTCGAGCTTTTCATTGCGCGCGCCCGAGCCGCCAATCCGCGCATGCAATTGACCGCGGCCAACATAGCCGCGATTGCGGAAATTTGCCGCCGACTGGACGGCATGCCGCTGGCGATCGAGCTGGCCGCAGCTCGCGTGCGACTTCTTGGCATCGAGGGCCTTCGCGCGCGGCTCGACGAGCGTTTTCAGGTCTTGACCGGCGGTACGCGCGCGACCCTGCGCCGCCATCAGACGCTGCGCGCCGCGCTCGACTGGAGTTATGGGCTGCTTTCGCCCGACGAGCAGACAGTGTTTCGCCGGCTCGGGGTGTTCGTTGGCGGATTCACTCTCGAGCTGGCGCAGGATGTTGCGGCTGACGAACCAGATCGACCGCTGGGCTGTGCTGGATCTGCTCGGTCACTTGGTAGACCGATCACTCGTGGTCGCGGACGGCGACGACGTGCCGCGCTACCGGCTGCTCGAAACCATGCGCGCTTTTGCGCTGGAGAAACTCGCGGTCGTCGGCGAGACGCAAGCCTTGCTGAGGCGTCACGCCGAAGCGCTGCTCGCATTTCTGTCACCGCTCGACGAGCAGCGATGGAAGGCGGGCACCCGCCGATCAGATCCGTGTCGGCGCGGAACTGGACAACCTGCGTGCCGCGCTCGCCTGGGCCGAGTCGGCAGCGGGAGATCGCGATGTTCGCCTGCGCACTTAATCGGCTGCAGCAGCAGTCTGTGGCTGCCCATGCACAGCTCAACGAAGGAATCGAGCGCGCGTTGGCGATGCTGCCGCTGCCTGAAAGCGTGGCACCCGAAATCGAGGCGCGCTTCAATCTGTTCTTGGCAACCCTGGGCCAAATAGGCCCGCGGCGCGAGTGCTTTGCTTGCATCGTTGCGCGCGGCGGAACTGTATCGCTCGCTGCGCAATACGCCGCGGCTGGTCGATGCCCTTGGTTTTCGCGGCGATGATCGGCGCGCGACGCGGTGAAACCAACTGGTTGCTGCCGCCCTTGCCGAGGCTGAGGCGCTGATCGCGCCTGACGCGCCTCGCGCGGCAGGCCGCGGCGCTGGCGTCATGCCAACGCAATGAAGTACTGGAGTTGGGCGAGCATGATCGCGCTGTCGAAAGTGCGCTGCGCCAGGCGGAGCTCTATCGCGCGAGCGGCAACGAGTGGGGCGTGCAACTGGCACTGACCAACGTAGCGCTGTACGAGTGCGGCCTAGGTCGTTTCGATGCGGCGATCGAGCTGCTTGGTGGTGTGCTTAGCGCGCTGCGAAGGATCAACGCACCGCATGGGAGCGGCAATGGCCCTGCACCATCTTGCCATTGCGCACGCCTTGCGCGGCGATCGCGACGAAGCGCTCGCAAACGCACGCGCTGCCGTGCCACACATGCAGCGAATGCAGGACGTTGCTCCGACGCTGCTGCACGTCGCTCTGGTCCACGCACGGCATCGCGCCGAGGACCGGGCGGCCGGCCTCCTCGGCTACGTCGATCGCGCGTTCGCGAGACGGGTCGCATCCTTTTTCCGCTGATGGTGAGCATGCGTGACGAGATCATGGCTGCGTGCACGGGCTGCGCTGGGACCGGTGGAGTTTGACCGTCAAATGGCGGCCGGCGCCGTGCTCACCGAGGAACAGGCTATCGCACTAGCTTTTGACGACCGCGCTCGCAGCGATCGACCGAACTAGCTGGAGCTGCGGTTGACCGCCGCGAAGCGACGGTATCCTTGGCCGGGATGGCGACCTCAACGCAAAGCTCGAAAGCGAACTCAGAATTTTCGCACGCACTTCCGCGCTGGAGCATCGGTGCGCCGATCGCCGCCATCGTTGCGCTCGTGATTGTCTGGAACAGGCCGCTTGAATGGGCGCTGATCTCAGTCGTCGCACTGGCACTGATCGCAGCGGTGCTGGCCGCCGTGCATCACGCCGAAGTGGTGGCACTGCGCGTCGGCGAGCCGTTCGGCACGTTGATTCTCGCGGTGGCGGTCACCGTCATCGAAGTCGGGCTGATCGTCTCTGTGATGCTGGCGGGTGGCCCGACAGCCACCGTAGTTGCACGCGACGCGGTGTTTGCAGCGGTCATGATCGCGAGCACGGGGATCATCGGCGTTTGCCTGGTGGTCGGCGGGCTGCGCCATCGCGAGCTTGAATACCGGATCGAAGGCACGAGTCCCGCGCTTGCGGTGCTGGTTGCCCTGGCAACGCTGACGCTGGTCGTGCCCGCCTATACAACGACGACTTCGGGTCCGTCGTTCTCGACTTTACAGCTGGCATTCGCCGGTGTGATGTCGCTGGCGCTTTACGGCGTGTTCGTATTCGTGCAGACGGTGCGGCATCGCGATTACTTTCTGCCGTCCGACGTCGGGGATGCAGACAGCCACGCCGCTCCCCCGTCTCGTAAGACAGCGCTGACAAGCTTCGGCTTGCTTGCGATCAGCTTGATTGCCGTGGTGGGTCTCGCAAAATCACTCGCGCCCTCAATCGAAGCCGGTGTCGCTGCCGCATCGGCGCCGCTCGCCGTCGTCGGCATTGCGATCGCCATGCTGGTGCTGCTGCCCGAAACCGCAGCGGCCGTGCGCGCAGCGGCGCGCAACCGGTTGCAAACGAGCCTGAATCTCGGCATCGGATCGGCAATCGCGTGTATCGGTCTGACGATTCCCACCGTCGCGCTCCTGTCGATTGTGATCGGCATGCCGCTCGAACTCGGCATTCCGGCGAAAGAAGCCGTGTTACTGGTGCTGACCTTCGTTGTCGCGGTCTTAACGCTGGGCAGCGGGCGTGCGACCGTCATGCAGGGCGCGGTGCACCTGGTGCTGTTCATCGCATTTATCTTTCTCGCGTTTTTTCCGTAACCGAGATCATCGACGTCAAGCGGAGCGACTCGTCAACGGCCGCACGATCGGCTCACCGCGAAGCCACGCCTGCAGGCATTCGATGACCCCGCGCGCGAACGCCTCGAACACCGGCTGTGACACGAAGCCGACATGCGGAGTCAGCACAACATTCTTCAGCGAGCGCAGCGGATGATCGGCTGCCAGTGGCTCCTCGTCATAAACATCGAGCGCCGCCATTGCCGGCCGAGATGCGCGCAACGCCGCCAGCAGCGACGGCATATCGATCAACGCTGAGCGCGACGTATTGACCAGAATTGCATCATCGCGCATGCGCGCCAGCCGCTCGGTGTTCAACAGGCCGCGCGTCTGATCGGTTGGCACGAGGTGCAGGCTTACGACTTTAGATGTCGAAAGCAATTCTTCGAGCGACACCATCGTCGCGCCCTTTTCGGCGGCTCGCTCGGGCGTCATGCGCGGGCTCCACGCCACGACCTGCATACCGAAAGCACCGGCGACGCGCGCAACCCGGCCACCGATCTCGCCGAGCCCGATCAATCCCAGTCGCTCACCTGCCAGCACACCCGGCAGCGGTTGATCGTCGCGCCAACCGCCGGTGCGCATTACCGTGAACTTCGCTTCGAGTCGCTTGCTCGCTGCAAGAATCAGCGTCCACGTCAGCTCGCAGGTGCTTTCCTTCGACGGACCCCATTCGGTATGACTGACCGGGATGCGGCGCGCGGCCAGGGCCGCTGTGTCCAGCGCAGTGTTGCGCGCGCCGGTAAAGATCACGTAGCGCAGCCCCGACAGACGCTCGATCAGGTCGGAGCGTAACGGCGTGCGATCGCGTACCAGCACGATCGCGTCGGCGTCGGCTAGCGCGCCGTACAGCGCGTCGCCGCGCAGCGGATCGTGATGGATTTCAACGTCTGCGAGGCGATCGATCTCGGACCAGTCCGCCAGCCGTCGCAAGGACCGCTCGTAGTCATCGAGCACTACGATGCGCGGACGCGTGGCGTTCACTGATCAGGGCCGCGCGATCGCGGTCATCGCGCGCACATCGGCGGCAGCGCCGATCTTCCACGCCGCGGCGATCAGCGCTTGCGTGTTGTCGGCACCGATGATGGGAACGCTCAGCTCCGTGAACTTCGCTTCGAGCTGTGCATCGGTCATCGGACGCTGCAGCGAACCGATCGCATGCTCGACAAAGACATGTTCGCGCCGGCCGCCGACGAGCACAGCGGTGACGTCGACCGACGCTTCGTCGATATCCTGATCGACGGTCGCCACAATCTTCCGCCGTAGCTCGACGACCTCAGGACGGTTGACGATGGCATCCGAGAACTCGTGTTCACCTGCGCGTCCAAAAATAAGTCCGACCGCGCAACCGTGATACACGCTGAACTTGCCTTGCAGTCCATCCGCCGGCTCTTTCTTTCCGGTCAGCTCCAGCACCAGCGAGTGCACTTTGAGTTCGATGCGCTCGACCTGTTCGGCCCGCACGCCACGCTCGCGCAACTGCACGCAGGCGTCGATGCTCGGGTGGATCACGATGCCGCACGCAAATGGTTTGTAGGTGTTGAACGAAATTTCGAAGCGCTCGCCGAGCTCGTCGGTGACTTCATTCCAGCTGCGCTTGTCCGATACGACCTGCACGAAACCGCGCGGCGCTTCGATCGCTTTTGAGCTTGCGGTGAATCCGTTCTTCGCGAGCAACGCCGCCATCAACCCGGCTCGCGCCGCGCCGCCTGGATGAAACGGCTTCGTCATCGTGCCGAACTGTTCGCGCACACCAATCGGTTGCGACGCTGCGATTCCGAGCGCCATCGCGGTGTGTTGCTGATCGAGTTTCAGCAGTCGCGCACATGCGGCCGCAGCTCCGAACATGCCGGTCGATCCGGTGATATGCCAGCCGCGGTCGTAGTGGTCCGGATACATCGTGTTTCCGATCCGGCAGGCAACGTCGATCCCCAGCACCAGCGAGTCGATCAATTGGCGGCCGGAAGCCCCGGTCAATTCCGCGAGTGCGAGTGCTGCCGAAGCGACCGGGCCGGCCGGATGAATGATCGTTTTCAAGTGCGTGTCGTCGAAGTCGAAGGTGTGCGACGTGATGCCGTTGACCAATGCCGCACTCGCAATGTCGACGCGCTCGGCGCGGCCAAGGACAGTCGCCTGCGCAGCAGGCTGCAATGTGCGCACCGCTGCCAAAGCCGCGTCGGCCGCTTCATGCTTTGCAGCGCCCACCGCACAGCCGATCCAGTTGAGCAGCGTGCGATGCGCCTCTTTGTCAACCGCGTCGGTCCATCCGCGCGACGGATGCTCCGCAACAAAGCGCGCAAGGATCTGCGTGACCGGCGGCGCGTCGTGGTCGGCGGCGACTTGCGTGTTACGCGCCATCGCTAGTCAGAGCTCCGTGCGTCACGAGTCAAGCTGAATGTTTCGCTCGCGCGCCAGCTTGGTCCAGCGCGTCACTTCGCTGCGAATGTATTCGCCGAATACTTCGGCTGACATCGGCGTCGGCTCGACTGCCTCACCGGCCAGACGTTCACTCAAGTCGGGCGCTTTCAATACCGATTCCAGCGACGCATTGAGCTGCTTGACGACAGGCGCCGGCATGCCGGCCGGGCCGACGACGCCGTACCACTGCACCGCGTCGAATCCTTTGAAACCCGATTCGATCATCGTCGGCGTGTCTTTCAACAGCGGATGGCGCGTGCTGCCGGTCACCGCCAGCGGGCGTACCCGCCCTGAACGAATGTGCGGCAGCGCCGCGGCGAGCCCCGGAAACATCGCCTGCGTCTGGCCGCCGATCAGGTCGGTGAATGCGGGCGCGACGCCGCGATAAGGAATGTGCACCATGAAGCTCGCCACCTGCTGCTTGAACAATTCCATCGTCAGGTGCGTCAACGAACCCGCGCCGGCCGAACCGTAATTGACCTTGCCGGGGTTCTTCTTCAAATACTCGATGAACTCGGGCAAGGTTGTGGGTGCAAGCGTGGCGTTGACCACCAGTACGTTACGTGTGCCGCCGATCATCCCGATCGGAGTGAAGTCCTTGATCGGGTCGTACGGCACTTTTCGCGTCGCCGGCGAGGTGCCGTGAGTAGCAACGTACCCCTGCATCAACGTATAGCCATCAGGCGCGGCCTTCGCCGTTGTTTGGCATGCAATCACGCCACCCCCACCGCCTTGGTTGTCAACTACAAAGGTTGCACCGAGCGCTTTGCTCCATCGCTCGGTGACCGTGCGGGCGACGAAATCGCTTCCACCGCCTGCGGCAACCGGAACGATGTAGCGGATCGGGCGGACCGGATAGCTCTGCGCAAACAGCCGCGGTGAAGCGCAAAGCAAGGGTGTTGACAGCAACAAGTCGCGTCGTCTCATCATGCCTCCTACACGAGCTTCAATAATCGCACGTCCGCTATCGCCCGATCAGATGCAGCACGACGTCGCGCCGATGAGAGCGAACTCGGTGTTCGAAGAGATAAATGCCCTGCCAGGTTCCTAGCGCCGGCTGGCCGCCGATAACCGGAATCGACAGATGCGTTTGAGTCAGCGCAGCACGAACGTGCGCCGGCATGTCGTCGGCGCCTTCGGCACGATGCTCGAACAACGGATCACCGTCGGGCACCAAGCGAGCGAAGAACCGCTCCAGATCGCGCACGACATCCGGGTCGGCATTTTCCTGAACCAAGAGGCTCGCTGACGTATGCCGGATAAAAACAGTCAGTAATCCTTCTTGGATGTTGCAGCCAAGCACCCAGCTTCGAACGCCGTGCGTGATCTCGACGAACCCGCGCCCGGGCGTTTGTAATTGCAAACTGGTATGGGCCTGACGCATGCGTGCAATGAACGATGTCGTATAGGCAATCTACACGGCGAGCAGTCACGTACGATGCGGCGCACATCAAACTAGTCGCGGCCCTCGCATGAAACCCAATTTTCTCGTGATTCTGATCGACGATCTGCGCTACGACGAGTTCGGCGCCGGCGGTCATCCGTACATGCAGACGCCGCACATCGATCGGCTCGCGCGCGAAGGTGCGCTCTTCGAGCGCGCCTTTCACACGACGCCGATCTGCTCGCCGAATCGCGCGTCGATCGTCAGCGGGCAATACGCCAGCCGGCACGGAATCATCGACAACGTCGCGCGCGACGCGATGAGCCATCGGCTTCCGAACTACCACCTCGAGCTGCAGCGGCTCGGGTACGAAACTGCGCACATCGGAAAGTGGCACATGGGCAATGACGGCATGCCGCGGCCCGGTTACGACACGTGGGTCAGCTACGACGGACATGGGAAGCTGAACGACCCGCGGTTGAATCACGACGGCAAGTACGTGCAGCACAGCGGCTACATCACCGACATCATGAACGGATTGGCCGTCGACTTTCTGAAGCGCAAGCACAAGAAGCCGTTTTCGCTTTTCTTTGCGCACAAGGCAGTGCACCCCGATGCGGAGCAGGCGGCCGACGGCACGTTGCGCATCTCGGCACAAGGCGGTTACGTCGTCGCGGAGCGGCACAAGGATCTGTATCGCGGCGCCGTGTTCCCGCGCACACCGAACATGTTGCCACCCTCCGAGGTGATCAAAAGCAAGCCCGCGTGGGCCGACAGCTTCGCGATGAAGTCGGGCGCCGCATCACAGGCGATCCTGGCGGCATTGCAATCGGGCGACCAGGAAGAGATTCGCCTGCGTGCGCGGATGATGGCCGCCGTTGACGAAGGTGTCGGAGCGCTCATCGATGTGCTGCAGGAAAACGGTGAGCTCGATAACACCTTCATCGTCTTCTTCAGCGACAACGGCTTCTTCTTTGGCGAGCACGCACTGGGGCCCGAGCGTCGCTTCGCGTACGAAGAGGGCATTCGCTCGCCGTTTGTCGTCCGCTATCCGCGCAAGGTGAAGGCAGGTTCTCGCCGCCGCGAACTCGTCATCTGCCAGGACCTCGCGCCGACGCTGATCGAGTTGGCGGGCGGCAAGCCGGGCTCGCAGATCCAAGGGCGATCGTTGTTGCCGTTGTTTGCCGCTCGGCGTGCAGCGTGGCGCAAGTCGATCCTGATCGAATACTGGGCCGAGCAAGCCATGCCGTGGCTGGTTGGCATGACGTACAAGGCAGTGCGCACCGACCGCTACAAATACATCCATTGGGTTAACCGCGGCAAGGCGGGCGAGCTGGATGAACTCTACGATCTCGAGCTCGACCCGTTCGAAATCGAGAATTTGAATCGCAGCCGCAAGGCTCAGCCAGTGCGCAATAGGCTGCAGCGCGATCTAAAACGCCTCGTGGCCGAAGCGATCGGGTTGTAGGTCACTCGGCGCCGCGGCGAACCTCAAGGAGGCATTCGTTTCAATGCCGCCAAAAGGTCGGCTTCAAACGGACAGCGGGCAGTTCACCTTCGGGGCATTCAGAATTGGCCAATGACCCGAAGCGACGCTTTGTCGGCCATCTGCCTCTGTCGCGAAGTGGATCGATCATATGTCGATGCTTCTTACAGTCCAATTGGCTGCTACGGTAGCGGCGAATCCTTCTTGTCGATGATTCAATGGCATAGGTTCTCGGCCCTGTTCTTGCTTTGACGCGCCTAGCCAAATGCAGGAGGAGAAGCGACATGGCTTTCAGAAGGAGCAGTCAGTTTCAGAATGCACTTAAGCCTGCGCTTGCTTGCTTAGGACTTTTGTTCAGCGTGTCAGCGTCTGCCGTACCCTTTCACGGCGTCGAGTTTCCTGGCGGGGAGGCTTCATTCGCGGACAGTGTCTTCTCCTACGACCCGGCGTTCGGCGGGGGAGCGGTACCGGCGGCCACCTTCCAAAATGCGGCTCAAGCGCTGGGGGTGCCAAACTTCCCGGAAGGTGCAGACCCTGAATATGTCAGTTTGGGTGCTGGAGGGCGGATCGTCCTCAGGTTCACCAACAACTCGCTGACAGGGAGTGGCAACTCGAATGAGGACCTGTGGATCTTCGAGATTGGTCCTGATGTGGAAGACACCTTTGTCGACATCAGCAAGGATGGATCGACCTGGTTCAGCGTTGGAAAGGTAACGGGGGCAACGAGGGGTGTGGATATCGATGCCTTCGGTTTCGGTACGTCGGATTTCTTCTCCTTCGTGCGGCTGACCGACGATATTGCCCTGGATGCCACGAGCGGCACAACGGTCGGTGCGGACATCGACGCAGTTGGTGCGATTTCGTCCGCCCCGCCAGTTGGCACTGTGCCGGAACCCGCGACGCTGCTACTCGTCGCTACAGCGTTTGCAGTGGGAGCTTTCCGGCGGCGTAAGTAAGCGCCCCTGCGTTCACTCCCCTAAGCGGCGACCAGCCGCACTGGCCGGCAGGTGATCGGCGGCGACAGATCGAACTACCTGCAGCACGTTGGGGAAATGCGTGAGCGCGCGAGTGCTGATGACGCTGAGCGCGATTTAATACGCCTAGTGGCAGAAGCGGTCGGGTTGTAGGTCGCTCGGCAGCGCGACGTCAGAACCGATAGACAAACTCGACCATGTGGAAATCGGCGCCGATGGTGTTCTTCCCGTGGATTCCTGCGTCGGAGTAATGCAGAAATCGGTAACCCACTCCGAGTTGCCCATAGAGCGGAACACTGACACCGACAGTTAACGCAAACTGGAAATGGCCGCCGTAGTCCTGCTTCTCGAAGGTATGCCGGCTTAGCCACGCTCCTCCTACCCCAAAATCGAGCACAAAGCGCCCATCTTGACTGCCAACGGCAAGAACAGGGATTAGAGAAAAAACGAACGCTTTGTCCTCCGCTCCTTGAAGAAGTCCTGCGCTTGCCAGCAATCTCGTTCCGACGCCCCAGCCTGACGGGTAATAGCGTTCCCAAGGCAACCGAATGCTCGCCACGACGTCGTACTCGCGAAACGCCTCCGGCTGCTCCTCGCCAAGTACTCGTTCGCCTCCAATGCGTGCCCGAACGCCAATACTTACTAGCGAATGCAAGTCCTCCGCTTGGCTGGGCCAAGGTGCGAGGACGCAAAGAACGAAGCTCGTGAGCGCAAGGCCTGCGTTGACCCTTGCGCGAAAGTTGGCGACTGAGCCTCCTTGCCGAGCCACCCTTCAGTCTGCCTTTGCCCCGGACGCTTTGACAATCGGCACCCAGCGCGCCAGATCATCGGCGATGAGTTTGCTGAAAGCTGCCGGCGTGATAGGCGGCGACAGGTCGAACCCCTGCGGCCCCAGTCGTTCTTTCGCGTCCGCGCTAGAGAAAATCTTGTTCAGCTCTGCATTTAGACGGTTAACCACCTCGGGAGGAGTACCGGCCGGCGCGACGAATCCGAACCACGTGTTGACTTCGTATCCCTTGACGCCCTGCTCGTCCAGCGTGGGGACATTCGGCAACAGCGGTGAGCGCGAGAGGCTGGTGACGCCAAGCGCTTTGATCTTGCCGTCTTTGATCTGGCTGATGACCGTCGGCGTGTTGAAAAATCCCATCGTCACTTCATTCGCCATCACCGCCAAAATGCCTTGCGGAGCACCCTTGTAAGGCACGTGCACCAGCTGAGTTGCCGTGTCCCGCGCGAACAGAACGCCCGACAGATGATGGCTCGTGCCGGCGCCTCCAGACGAAAACGTCGATTCGCCCGGTTTCGCCTTGGCAACAGCAATCACGTCGGCCGGTGCACTTGCCTTGTTGGTCGGATGAACAATCATCACGTTCGACACGCCGCCGAGTAACGCGATCGGCGCGAAGTCCTTGGTCGAGTCATAACCCGGCTTGGCGTAGATACCCTGGTTGAACACGAGCGTGCCTTGTGACGCGAAGCCGATCGTGTAGCCATCTGGCGCAGACCGTGCGAGCTCGGCCATTGCGATCGTGCCGCCCGCCCCGGTTTTGTTTTCGACGACGACGCTCTGCCCGAGCACCTTGCTGAGCTCGTTCGCGGTGAAGCGGGACGCGATATCAGCCGTGCTGCCAGCCGC
The DNA here is from genome assembly GCA_963829995.1 of uncultured beta proteobacterium. Taxonomy (GTDB): domain Bacteria; phylum Pseudomonadota; class Gammaproteobacteria; order Burkholderiales; family Burkholderiaceae_F; genus JACCZX01. The sequence goes on from CAWHKW010000029.1 coordinate 10,929, forward strand.
CAGCGGCACGATCAACCGGATCGGCTTGGTTGGAAACGGCTGGGCAAACGCGGTGTTTGCCGCTACCGCCAGAGCAATGACGGTAGCGACCTTGAGAAGTGGCTTAATGGCAGTGATGGTCATGCGAAGCTCCCAGAGTTCGCGACCATCTTACCGAGCGTCAGCACTAGTTGTAGTTGTAGCCCGCGCTGTAGCTGGTATCGGGCGCTGCCGATGTCTTCTTCGACTCGCCGCGAAGCACGTGCCACACACCGCCCTGCCTGTCGCCGTTGACATCGCCAGCTTTCGCATCGCCTGCGAAGAAGTACAACGGCTTGCCCTTGAAGGCCCATTGCGAAGCGCCGTCGTCGCGCTTGACGATTGAAAAGTCGCCGCCCGCCAACGCCGCGTTCGCAACCATGAACGGAGGCCACGCCGCGGCGCACCCGCCGTTGCAGTTGCTCTGGCCCGCTGCGTCCTTGTCGAACGTGTACAGCGTCTTGCCTTCCTTGCTGGCCATCACACCGTTGGAAATCTTTGTTGGGTTGGCCTGAACGGCCAGGGCAACGACCGCGATCGCGGCAAACATCATCGTGCGTTTCATTCGGTTTCCTCTGCGTTTGGTGGCGCCCGTCGAGCACCTGCCACATATACGCAGCCGATCGCAAACCGGATGCAGCTCGCGCCGAATTTTTTACCAGAGCTTGACGCAGGGGCCGATCAGAACGAACTCGCCGGGGGTGGCGCCCGCGCGGGCCGGCGCATCCTCAAACGACACCGCGAGGCGCGTCACATTAGAGAGCAGCTTCTCCGAGGTTGCGCTCATCTCAAATGTCGTGCTGCCCGGCGGCTTTGTCGGAACGGCAATGCCGATTGGAAATGGCGCTCCCTCTTTCGGCAGCGCCCACACCTGCGCAACCTTGCCCACGGGAACCGCAATCGGACGCAGTGACTTGACGCTGACGCGCGTGCCATGGCGGGTCGAGCTGATCAACAACGTGGGCAGGCCTTCGCGGTCCTGCAACAGGCCGACGTAGCTTTGCGGCAGTGCCTGCTCGCGCTGCGCGAGACCATCGAGCGAAACGAAAGCACCCGGCATCAGCTGCACCAACCCAAACGTCAACGCGGCGCCGAACGCAAAGCCGAGCGCGGGCTTCCATAAGCTGGACCACCAGGAACGGTCGGTTCCACGTCCCGCTGCTGCCGATGCCGCTGTTGATGCAATACGCGCTTCGGTGGCGCTCCAGACGCGCGGCGATGGCGTGATCGGCGGTACCGATGCTGCGAGAGCTGCCAGCCGCTGCTCCCAGGATTGCACCGCGCCGCGTGCGGCCGGTGATTCGATCAGCAGTTTCTCAAAGCGCCTCCGCGCAGCACCGTGCAGCGTGCCGAGAACGTATTCGGACGCAAGACGATCGAGCAGATCGGCGCGGTTGTAATTCACTGACCGCTCTCCAGGCACTTCTTCAATTTCTCAAGCCCGCGCCGCACCCACGCCTTGACACTGCCCAGCGGAGCCCGCATATGTGCCGCGACTTCCGAGTGCGACATGCCTTGGTAGTACGCGAGCGCCAGGCATTGCCGATGCGATGCATCGAGCGCTTCCATGCAGCCGCGAATCGCCAGCGCGTCGGTGGCCTGAGTTAGCAATTGCAGCGGACTCGGCCGGTGGTCTTCGATGTCGATCACCTCTCCTTCCGCAGTCACGGGCATCTCGGTTTCATGCCGCACGGCCGCGCTGCGCACGACGTCGAGCGCCTTGTTGCGCACGATCGAAATCATCCACGTCATCGGCTGGCCGCTCGCGGCCTGATAACTGCCCGCGTGATGCCAGACACTCACAAATGCCTCCTGCAGAACATCCTCGGCTACGTCGCGCCGATTCAATATACGAAGCGCGATGCCGAACAGATGCGCACTGGTGGCCTGATAGACGCGCGCGAATGCGGCACGGTCGCCCAGGGCGACGCGGGCAAGATCCTTTTGCAGTTGTGCGGAATCGGTCATCGGAACCGCTGAAAGTGTAGGGCGAAACATCCGCGCTTCACTGCCGCGAATTACACTCCGGCCGCGCCGCGGTGGAGGCACTCATGTCCGGGCAATCGACGAGTTCGACGACGGTGGTACGCCACTTCAGGCAAATACTGCTGTGGCCGCTGCAGTTGATGCCGATCCGGCCAGGCACGCAGATTCAGGAACACTGGGAACTGCTCGACCAGGAAACCGCCGACAACCCGTGGCGCGAGCTGCTCGACGAGTTCACTCCGGATGGCAAGGAATTTCAGTTACGCCACTACAGCGAGTTCGTCACCTTCTTACCCTACGTGCAGCGATTTCTGTACGGCGAGAGCCGTGTAAAGAAGGAAACGGGGAACAAGGACGAGGAGCCAGGCAGCTCCCCGATGCGCGTGTACCGGCGGCACGACATCGCGTCGGTGCGGATGGTCACGCGCGCCGATGCCGAGCCGATTGTCCTGTCGATCGCACACATTGACCTGTATTTCTTCTACGACATCGACGTAGTCGTGCTGAACGTCGAAGTTCACGGCGACAACCTGACGCTGCCACAAGTGCAGGAATTGTTGTATCGATTCGGCCGCGCTTATCCGGCCGGGTGGGACGAGCATGGGGACGGGCTGCATTGCCTGCGCTCTCTCGAGTGGCTGGACAAGGATGGCGCCGTACTGGCGCGCTCGGACTCGGGTGAGCGCGACAAGTTCTTGTCGTTCGTCTCCAAGCATCGCGCGCCGCGCATCAGCTCGCACTGGTTCTTCCTGATGAAGCCGCTGGTGCTCGATCACGTCGACGCACAGGGCGCGATTCGCTACCGCCAGATCGAGTACTACCGGATGCCGGTGATGGGGTTGGTCGCAGTCGACGAACCGCGTAAGGTGGCGCGCAACGACTTCATCCGGCTCGGGCTCGGCATCGGGGCAGGGGCTGAAAATGCGATGCCGTATTCGGAAACCTACATCGCGGATTTCGAGCAACGTTACTGCGACGATCGCTTCTGGTGCGATGTCGGGCCGTCACCGAACACGCGTTATCTGGCCAGCGGCCGCACGCTGATTGTCGTCGGCGACGCGCAATCCGGATATTTCCTGGACAACGAGCGCGGCGTGCTTGCGCAGTTCCGGCATCAACACTTTCTGTTGTTCCTGATCGCGCATTTTCAGCGCGCCGCGTTGCTGATGTTCGCCGACCGGTTGGCCGAAGCGCTAAAGAAACTCGATATCGGCGTGGCCGATTCGGTCCGGCGTTTCAAGCGCAGCGTGCGGCAGAACTTCGAAATCTTCCTGCGCTTTACGCATCGCTACTGGTTTCATGAGGTGTCGGAACAGTCGCAGGCACGCTCGCTGTTCGATCTCACGGTCCAGCATCTGAAGCTCGACGCGCTCTTCGATGAAGTCAGAGACCGCATTCAGAGCATGGATCAATATCTCGACACCGACAGCACACGGCGCCACACGAACACGGTGCTGCGCTTGACGGTGGTCACGACCTTCGGATTGATCGGAACGGTCACGACCGGCTTTATTGGCATGAACCTGATCGGCATGACCGAGGTTCCGCTGATCGAGAAAGTCATTTTCTTCCTGATCGTGTTCGCACCTACCGCGTTTTTGACGTTCTACACGATCGTCAAATCGCGCCGGCTGTCGGATTTCCTGGATGTGCTGTCGAACGAAAAGGTTTCGGCGGGCGGCAAGTTCATGGCGCTGCTGGACGTGTGGCGCAAGAAGCGGGTGATCGACGAGTAACGACAGGAGCGATGCGTGCGCTCGCGTTCAACCTGGTTCACCGTCCACCGCTGGCTGGGCATAGGCCTTGGGCTCTGGTTCGCACTGGTCGGATTAACCGGCGCCCTGCTCGTGTTCGAAGAGCCGCTCGATGCGTGGCTCAACCCCGATTTGTTGACCACCACCGCACGCGGCCCGCACCTCAGTGCGCAAGCGATTGTCGAACGCGCCGAAGCCGCTTACCCACTTGGCCTGGTTGAAAAAATCCGCTTTCCCGAAGCGGTGGGCACTGTTTATCGGCTGACGCTGCGCACCAAGCCGCGCAGAGTCGGCGCCGAGCGTATCGAGGCCATGTTCGATCCCGTCAACGGCGTGCAGTTGGGCTCACGTTCGCTGGAAGCGCTCAGCCTTCTTCCGCCTGACCTGCTGCGCACGCTGTATGAATTTCACCGCAACGTACTGCTCGGCAACGCCGGATCGAACATCGTGGGCATCGCCGGGCTGCTGTTGTTGACGTCGGCGATTACCGGCTTCGTGCTTGCCGTGCCCCGTACGCGGGCGGCATTCAAACGCATCGTATGGATCAATCCGCGCACATCGGCAACGCGCATCGCGTACGACTTTCATCGTTCCACCGGGATCGTGTTCGCGATCACGCTGCTGCTGGCGACGCTGACCGGTGCCACCCTCGTCTACGTCAACTACGTGCGCGATCTGGTCAGCGTATTTTCGAAAGTCGCCCCGTTCCCGACGGTGCCGTGGCAGCTGCAGAATGCGCACGAGCCCCTGCAGCTCGACCGCGTTATCGCCGACGTCCGGCGCCGCTTCCCAGAGCACACGCTGCTTGAAGTGCACGGCTCACCGCGCCAGATGGCCGGCCACCTGTATTACCTGAAGCGAGCGGGCGACGTGCATCGGCTCGGCGACACGATCGCATGGATCAATCCAGCAAGCGGCGAAATGATGATCGAGCGCAGCCCCCGCACGCGCACTGCGGGCGAGGGTTTCATGCACTGGCTGTTCCCGTTGCACAGCGGCACTGCGTTCGGCACGGCCGGACAGATTGCCATGTGTGCGACCGGCATCGTGCCGATGCTGCTGGTGTTCACCGGACTCTGGGTGTGGCTGCGCAAGCGGCGCGGTGAGCGGATCGCGCGCGAGCGGCAGCGCCGGCGTGACCGGGCCCGCGGCGCATGCTTGAGTGTGCATATTCCAGACGACTACGCCGCGTCCGGGACCGCATCCTCGGCTAACGCTTCAACGCTCGGCAACACACGCGTGGTGCGGATCACCGGCTGTCGCCATGCAAGCGCCGCCAGCGCCAATGCCGAGCCGCCAGCGAACACGAGCGACGAGCGCAGGCCATAGTGCTCACCGAGCCATCCGCCGAGCAGTGCACCCGGCCCCGCCGGCAACAGAATCAGCCAGCGCATCGTGCTGGTCATGCGGCCCAGCATCGGCGCTGGCGTGACCGCCTGCCGCATCGCCAGGAACGTGATGAAGATCAGCACCGCGCCGACGCCGAACATCATCAACATCGCCGCGAACATCCCGATTCCGATCGCAGAGGCCGGCGCGATCGCGCCGAGCAACCAACCGGCACCGCAAATCGCGACGCCAAGCACCAGTGTTGGGCCGGGACCGAACCGGCGCGAGATGCGACTGCCGACGATGCTCGCGACAATCGTGCCGACGCCGAGTCCAACAAAACACAGTCCGACCGCGCCTTCGGACAACCCGAGCGTGCGTGTCGCGAACAAGATCTGCACCACCAGCGCCGCGTGATGGCACATCTGCCAGACGCCGACCACGCACGCCATCGTCACCAACAACCGATGCTGCATGACGAAGACGAGTCCGGCGCGCATCGCAGGCCAGAACCGCGCCGCCGCTAGCTGTGCGCCTTCCTGCACTTGAATCCCGCGCAAGATCGCAGCGGAAACAGCAAGCAATACCGCATCGGCCAGCAGAGCGATCGGAGCACCGACCAATTTGATCAGCACCCCGGCCGCGCCCGGACCAGCCACCTCGGCCGACGAGGATGCCAACGCATTCTTTGCGTGCGCCTCCACCAAGCGCTCGCGTGCAACGACTTGCGTCAGCACGATCTGAGCTGCACTGCCGGCGATCGTGTAGACGGTGCCAATCGCAAAGCCGACGATATAAAGCCACATCATCGACAGCCACCCCAGCCACCACGCCAGCGGCACGCTCGCCACTATCAGCGCCAGCAATGACTCGCCGATCACGTACACCGGCAGCTTTCGAACGCGGTCGAGCCAGACGCCTGACGGCAACGAAAACAGAACGAATGGCGCAACTTCCATCGCCGTCAGCAAGCCCATCTGCGTTGGCGTCGCGTGCAACAACACCGCCGCTGTCAGCGGCAACGCGAGCATCGTCACCTGACCACCGAACGAGCTGATCAGAATCGACGTCCACAGTCGGCGATACGTAGCGTCACGCAGCAGATCGTCGGGCGCGAGCCGGAGCTGCGAAACTGTGCGCGCAACGTAGCGCCTCAGCGCTGGCGCTGCGAAGTTGAAACTCATTGCAAACTATAGGTGTGGCTGACGGGGGCGAAGCTTAAGCTGTCTCAGCCTGTTCGATCGCCTCCAGCAACACCTCCGGTGGCTGCGCGCCGGATACCGCGAGGCGCTGATCGAACACAAAGAAAGGCACGCCAGTGACGCCGAGTGCGCGTGCGCGCCGCTCCTCGGCTTCAATCGCCGTGCGTCCTGCCTCGGAAGCGAGCCACGCGCGTGCGGCTGTTGCGTCAAAACCTGCTTCGCCCGCCAGCGTTGCCAATGCATCGATGTCGCCGATATTGATGCCGTCGACAAAATAAGCGCGGAACAATCGCTCGATCAGTGCATCGGCAGCCTTTAAATCGAGGTCTTGCGCCCAGGCAATCAATCGATGTGCATTGACCGTGTTCGGTTGGCGCACGATTCGCTCGAAGTCGAATGGAATTCCGACCTCGTCGCCGGCCGCTTTGATGCGCGCGTAAATCTGCTGCGCGCGCTCCGGCCCGCCGAACTTCTGCTCGAGGTAGCTGCGTCGATCGACGCCACCCGCGGGAATGTCAGGGTTCAGTTGAAACGCGAGCCAGCGCACTTGAACGCGCCGCGCATCGTTGCCCGCGCGCCGGGCAAGCGCCGTCTCGAGCTTGCGCTTGCCGATGTAGCACCAGGGGCACACTACATCGGACACGATGTCGATCGACAGGGGCAGCGTATTTAACATACGGGTCTGAGCGCATTTTCGCACGCGCTGACCGCGAGACAGGATCACCGATGGAGTTCAAGGAGTATTACAAAACGCTCGGGATCGGACAGACTGCAAGCGCCGACGAAATCAAGAAGGCGTATCGCGGGCTCGCGCGCAAGTATCACCCGGACGTCAGCAAGGAGACCGACGCGTCTGCGCGCATGGCCGAGGTCAACGAAGCGTATGCGGTGCTGTCGGATCCGCAGAAGCGTGCCGCATTCGACAAGCTAGCGCAGCGCCGTGCGGCCGGTCAGGACTTTCAGCCGCCTCCAGGGTGGGATGAAGGATTCGAGTTTTCGGACGCGAGTTCGGCTGGCGGTGGCGACGGTGACTTCAGCGAATTTTTTAACACGCTCTTCAGTCGTGCTGCGCGGGCGCGCCAAGGCGGTGGTGCACGCGCGCAGATGCGTGGTGCCGATCATCATGCCCAAATCTCGATCGGGTTGGCCGACGCATACCACGGTGCGACGCGACCGCTGGCATTAAGGGAGACGCGCCTCGATCAGTCAGGCAACGTCGTTACCGCCGAGCGCGTACTCGACGTGCAAATACCGAAGGGCGTCAAGGAAGGTCAGAGCATTCGCCTGCGTGGCCAGGGCAGCCCAGGGCTGAACGGCGGTCCTGCGGGCGATCTATATCTGGAAGTCGAGTTCGAACACGACGCGCGCTATCGCATCGAGGGCCGCGACGTAACGCTGACGGTGCCCGTCGCGCCATGGGAGGCAGCATTGGGCGCGAGCATCGAAGTGCCCACGCCCTCGGGACGCGTCGAAGTCACTGTGCCGGCCGGTTCGAACAACGGCCGCAAGTTACGACTCAAAGGACGCGGAATTCCGGGCGCCGGTGCAACCGAGCCGGGGGACCTGTATCTTGAAATCGAATTGGCGGTGCCTCCGGCAAACAATGAAAAGGCACGCGAGCTGTACCAGACGATGGCGCGCGAGTTCTCGTCCTTCAATCCGCGCGAGCGCATGGGAGCACAACGATGACGCAACACAAAGTGGATGCGGTGCTGATCGATGAAGAAACACTGGACCTGGACGAACTGGCCTCTGCTTGCGCGGTACCTCCCACCTGGGTCGTCGAGCGCGTCGACGCAGGCTTGCTGGAATGCAGCACTTTTGGCGGGAAGATGCGATTTGCCAGCGCTCATCTGGTGCGCGCGCGCCGGATGGTGACGACCGAGCGCCGCTTCGACGCCAACCAGGAGGTTGCAGCGCTGGTTGCAGACCTGATCGAGGAAGTCGAGCAGTTGCGAAGACAGGTGCAGGCGACCGGCAAGCGGCACGGCTAACATCGAACTTGATCCCGCATGAAGCCCGGCGCCAAATCCGCAATCGTTCGTGAGGTCGGCCTGCGCGATGGGCTGCAGAGCATTTCGCGCGTGTTGCCGACTGGGCAAAAAATCGAATGGATCCGCGACGCGTACGCCGCCGGGCAGCGAGAGATCGAAGTCGGCTCATTCGTCCCTGCGCGTTTGTTACCCCAACTGGCCGACACCGATCGGTTAGTCGAGTTCGCCAAGACGCTGCCAGGACTCTGCGTGTCGGTGCTGGTGCCCAATCTGAAAGGTGCAGAACGCGCGCTCGAGTGTGGCGCCGATCTGATGCTGCTACCGCTATCGGCCAGCCGCGAGCACAGCCTCGCCAATCTGCGCAAGTCGCCGGACGACGTCGTCGCAGAGACCGCCCGCATCCGTGACCTGCGCGATGCCAAAGCAATCGAAGTGCCTGATCGAAGTCGGCATCAGCACAGCCTTCGGCTGCACGTTGCAGGGCAAGGTCGAATCGGCCGAAGTATTACGCCTGCTGCGCGCGGTACTCGACGCCGGCGTCGACCGCGTCGGACTGGCGGACACAGTCGGTTATGCCGATCCTTCGATGGTTCGCAACCTGTTCGAGCAAGCGCTGCCGATTGCCGGTGACCGCCTCAACTGCGGCCATTTCCATGACACGCGCGGACTCGGCATGGCCAACGTGTACGCGGCATGGCAAGCGGGCATCACGCGCTTCGATGCGTGCCTGGCCGGCATCGGCGGTTGCCCGCACGCGCCGGGCGCGAGCGGCAACGTGTCGACCGAAGACGTCGTGTACATGTTTGCCAGCATGGGCGTTTCGACCGGGCAGGACTTCGATCGGTTGATTGCGTTGCGCGCCAAGGTTGCGCAATGGCTTGAAGGCGAAGCGCTGCACGGTTCGCTGTGGCGCGCCGGTCTGCCGAAAACGATGCTAGCGACGACTGCATGAACGGTGATCAGACTCCACAACCACTGAACGGCCTGCGCGTCGTCGAGTTCACGCACATGGTGATGGGCCCGACATGCGGCATGGTGCTCGCCGACATGGGCGCGGAGGTGATCAAGGTTGAGCCGATCGACGGCGACCGGACGCGCTTTCTGCTTGGCGCTGGTGCTGGGTTTTTTCCAATGTTCAATCGCAATAAGAAAAGCATCGCGATCGATTTGCGCAATGAAGCAGGTGCGCAAACTGCGCGCGAGCTTGCTGCGTCCGCCGACGTGGTCCTCGAGAACTTCAAGCCGAACACGATGCAAAAGTACGGGCTCGACTATGCGGCGCTGTCGAAGACCCATCCGCGCCTGATCTACGTCGGCCATAAAGGATTTTTGCCCGGACCGTACGAACATCGCACCGCGCTCGACGAAGTGGTGCAGATGATGGGCGGCCTCGCCTACATGACAGGCCGCCCCGGCGACCCGCTGCGCGCGGGCACCAGTGTCAATGACATCATGGGCGGCATGTTTGGTGCCATCGGCACTCTGGGTGCATTGATTCAGCGCGGCATTACCGGCAAAGGCATGGAAGTGCAATCCGCTCTGTTCGAGAACAACGTGTTTTTAATGGGCCAGCACATGCTGCAGTACGCGGTCACCGGCAAGCATCCGGCGCCGATGCCGGCGCGCGTCAGCCCATGGGCGATTTACGACGTGTTTACCGTCAAGAACGGCGAGCAGATTTTCCTGGCCGCAGTCAGCGATGCGCAGTGGGCAACGTTTTGCGATGCGCTTGGCTACACCGACCTGAAAGCCGATCCGACGCTGGCGACGAACAATCAGCGCGTGCATCAGCGTCCCACGCTGCTGAAGACGATCAACGAGCGCCTGGCCTCGCGCACCGCCGACGAATTGGCGGCACTGTTCGAAAAAGTCGGGCTGCCGTTCGCGCCGATCCGAAAGCCGGAAGATTTGTACGACGATCCGCACTTAAAAGCGACTGGTGGCTTGGCTGATATTTCGCTGCCGGACGGCGAGCGCGCTGGCGAGACCGTCAAGACCACGCTGTTCCCAATCACCATGCAGGGCAAGCGGCTCGGCGTGCGAATAAGTCCACCGAAGTTGGGTGAGCACACGCGGGAATTGCTCGGCGCCATCGGCTACTCGCAGGAAAAAATCGAAACGCTGCTGGCGCAGGCAGCGGTCGCTTAGTGACCCCAAGGAGACTGAAATGACAATGAACACAGATAACCTTCTGAAGCGCCGGACGCTGCTCGGCCTCAGCGCTGTCGCAACATCGGCTCTCTGGCCGACCATCGCACTAGGCCAGGCCAAGGTCGTCCGCATCATCCTGCCGGTGGCAACCGCTTCGGGCGTCGACACGATTACGCGCGCATCGTCGCAGGCGTTGTCGGCTGCGCTTGGCTACCCGCTGGTGATCGAGAACCAGCCGGGCGCCGGTGGCATCGTCGGCACGTCCGCGATGGTCAAGTCGCCACCCGACGGCTTCACGCTGAGTATTGTCTCCAACAATCATGTGATCTACCCGAGCGTGTACAAGTCGCTGCCGTTCGATCCGATCAACGAAATCACCCCGATTGCGATCATCGGGTCAACGCCGATCGTGTTCGTCGTCAATCCGAAAGTGCCCGCCAAGGACGCGAAGGAGCTGATCGCCTTGCTGAAAGCCAAGCCCGGCGGATACAACTACGCGTCATCAGGAAACGGCACGATCCTGCACCTGGCCGCTGCGATGTTTTTCGATGAAGCCGGTGTCACGGCGACGCACGTTCCGTACAAGGGCGTCGGCCCGATGGTGACCGACCTGATCGGCGGCCAGGTTGAGATGGGCACGCTGGCGCTGCCGTCGATTCAGCAACATCTGAAAAGTGGCGCATTGCGCGCTATCGGAACCGGCACCGCGGCTCGACTCGCCGCCGCGCCCGACATCCCGACGATGACCGAACAGGGCATGCCGGGATATCTAGTCGAAGGCTGGTTTGCGGTGATCGGCCCGGCCAAGATGGCGGCTGCCGACGTCAAGCGCATCAATGCTGCGTTCGCCACCGCTTTCGCAACTCCCGAAGTACGCGAGACGATGGCCAAGCAGGGCAACACGATCAACGTCAGCACGCCCGAGGTGGCCGCGCAGTTTTTCCGCAGCGAAATGGCGAAATACGCGAAGCTTGTAAAGAAGGCGGGGGTCGAGCTGCAGTAGGCGAGCCGGAAGCAACTGCAATCGTTACTGCCATCTATCACCGCGGCAGATCAAGACGCTTTCGGATTTGATGAAAGACCTAAAGAGGATAAGCAACACTTCGACCAACTTGTTAAAGGCGTGCGTGAGATGAAGCGCCACATTGCCGGAAAGACCGTCAAGGGTGCGTGCATGACGGAGCTTGCAGAGCCCAATATTCGAGCCATTCGCGAAGCGGCACAGATCAGTCAATCGCAGTTTGCGAAGCTCATTAGCGTAAACCGGCAGCCAGTCGTTGTGTTCCCAGTTGGTTCGTTGAACCGTTTCGACATGAAAAGCGGGGCGTTTGGGTGATCGAGCCAAAGGCATTACACGGATTTATTGAGCGGCAAGCGCTTGCTCTCGATCGAGAGCAAGCAAAAGCGATGGCGTCTCCCCTGTCTAGCTACATACGAAACCAAAGCGCACTTTGAGCGTGTGATTCACGACAATGAATGATCGCGCCGTGGACGTTGCGCGCTTGCGCGCCACGTTGGCTGTGCAACCGAACGACCGGGTGTCGTGGCACAACCTCGCAGCGGCCGAAGGCGATTTGGGGCACGCCGCAGAGGCGGAGATCGCAGCCCGGCATGCCATAGCCCTCGGCATCGATGCACCTGAAACGCGGTTGGTGCTGGCGCGCGCGCTGCAGTCGCTGCGCAAACTCGACGAAGCCGAAAGCATGTTCAGGAAGGCGATTGCGCTGCGTCCCGCGTACGCCGATGCGCATCGAGACCTCGCGCAGCTGACATGGATGCGTACCGGTCGCGCCGAAGATGCGTTGAAAAAATTGTCGCGCGCGTTACGCGAATCTCCTGCCGACGGCGCGCTGCATCTCGTGCATTCGAGCGTGCTCGAGTTTGCCGGCGATCTGGCGAGCTCCCTCGCCGCTGCCGAGCGCGGGTTGGCTCACGCACCGAAGGATCTGCCGCTTCTGATGCAGGCTGCGCATCTGTGTACCGAAAGCGGCGATGCGGAGCGCGCGCTGTCGCTCTCGATGCGCGCTGTGCAACTAGCCCCTGCCGACACCCGCGCTCAGATCAGTATGTGCGAATCGCTGCTATCCGCAGGAAATTCGGCAGAAGCGGAGGCCATAGCGGCCGCACTGTGCACCGCCTTGCCGACCAACCAATACGCGCTGGCATTGCGGGCGACGGCTTGGCGACTGCTGGGCGACGCGCGGTACCAGGCTCTGTATGACTATCGATCACTGGTAGCAGAGCAGGAGCTCGCCACGCCGGCAGGCTTCGCGAATCTCGAAGCGTTTCTGAGCGAGCTATCGGGTGAACTGCAAGGCTTGCATAGCTTCCACACACATCCGCTCTATCAATCCGTACGCGGTGGCAGTCAGCTGCATTTGCAGTCAGCGGAATTGGCGCGGCCGCTGATCCGAATGCTGTTTGAGTCCATCGATGTGGCGATTCAGCGCTACACCATCGGCTTGAACGCCGGAACTGACCCGATACGAATCCGCAACACCGGGCGCGCTGCACTGACCGGCGCCTGGAGCGTGCGGTTGCGCTCCGGCGGCCATCACGCCGATCACGTACACCCAAACGGGTGGCTATCCTCGGCGTGCTACGTCGCGCTACCTCCTACGATCGGCGACGGAGTAACTCGCCGCGACGGTTGGCTGCGCTTCGGCCGCCCCGGGGTAAAGACAGTTCCTCCGCTGGACGCCGACCACTTCGTCAAGCCGCGACCGGGTTTGCTGGTGCTCTTTCCCGCGTACATGTGGCACGGCGTCGAACCGTTCGAAAGCGACCAGCCTCGCCTCTCGGTCGCCTTCGATGTGGTACCTGCCTAGGTCTCGAGCCTCGCGTCCATCGTGATCTTCGCCTTCAGCAGCTTGGATACCGGGCAACCTTCCTTGGCCTTGTTCGCGATCCTTTCGAACTTCGCCTGATCGGCGCCCGGAATCTTGGCGACCACGTTCAGATGACTCGCGGTGATCTCGAAACCTTCACCGCACCTTGTCGAGTGTGACTTCGGCGTGTGTTTCTATTTTTTCCGCCGTCAACCCTTCATTGCCGAGCATCAATGACAGCGCCATCGAAAAACAGCCCGCGTGCGCGGCGCCGATCAGCTCTCCGAATTGGTGCCCTTGCCGTTCTCAACTCGGGACTTGAAGCCATACGGCGCATCGCTCAAGACACCGGTTTCGGTAGAAATGGTGCCGCTGCCGTCCTTGATGCCGCCTTTCCAGACCGCCGATGCTTTCTTGATCGTCATGATTGCTCCTTGGTTGCCCTGTCGCCGTTAGCCCAGCAAGGGGCAAACCCGCGCTACGCGCCCGGGCTACGGCCGCATACAATCCGGCGAAATTCGATTAAAAATTGATCACAAAAGGAGACTCAGATGAATAGCATCAAGCGCGTTCTGGTCGCGTTGGCAGCAACCGGCCTTGCCGTCACCGCGCAAGCGCAGGAAAAAGTCACATTGTCGATCGCCACCGGCCCCACGACCGGTGTGTACTACCCACTCGGCGGCGGCATCGCCAACGTGCTATCGAAATACGTGCCCGGTTACGCAGCTAACGCGGAAACCACGGCGGGGTCGGTAGCCAACCTGCAACTGATGAGCCAGAAAAAGTCGGACATCGCGCTATCAATGGCCGACGCCGCTTGGGATGGCTTCAAAGGCCAGGGCAAATTTGCGGCCGGCTCGGTGCCGGTGCGCACGCTGATGATTGCGTACCCGAACCGGATGCACATCGTCACGATCGACGGCACCGGCATCAGCAAGATGGCCGATCTGAAAGGCAAGCGCGTGTCGACCGGCGCCCCCAACAGCGCCACTGAGTTGATGGCGCAGCGTGTGCTCGAAGCGGCAGGCCTCGATCAGGAGAAAGACATCCGGCGCGAGCGGCTTGATCCGGGCAAGTCGACCGACTCGATCAAGGACAAAAAGCTCGATGCTTACTTCTGGGTCGGCGGCATTCCGACCGCAGCGGTGACCGACCTCGGCGCCACGCCGGGCACCAAGCTCAAGCTGGTCGATCACGCCGAAGTGGTGGACAGCATGAACAAGAAATACGGTCCGCTTTACATCCGCGACACCATCCCGGCGAAAGCGTATCCGGGGCAGGACCAGCCGAACCAGGTGGCCACGGTGCAGAACCTGATCATTGCGCGCGCCGATATGTCGGATCAGGTCGCCTACAACATCGTCAAAACGATTTTTGAGAAGCGCGACGAGCTGATTCTGGTGCACAAGGAAGCGACTAACTTCGACCTGAAGCTGCAGAGCAACGACGCGTCGCCGATTCCGTTTCACCCCGGCGCGATCAAGTACTTCAACGAGAAGGGCATCAAGATTAAATAAGCGGGCGTTGCCCGGCCGCCGCTTAGTCATCAATGGTCAACCCGACGGTGCCATCGGCGCAGGCGATCCCTGTGCCGATCGTCACCGAAGAGCAGCGGCTCAAAGCCGAAGAGTTCATCGCGCTCGAGGAAGGTGCCCACCACAAGTTCGCGGGGCCCTGGGGAACGTTTCTGTTCGCCGTCGCGGTGGTGATGAGTCTGTATCACCTGTACGCCGCGTACGGAATCGTCACCACCACCACGCTGCGTTACGTGCACGTGGCATTCACGCTGTTCCTCGTATTTCTTTTGTTCCCCGCCGTAAAGCGACTGCGGCACAAGTTCAGCTGGATCGATCTGATCTGCGCGCTGATCGGAGTTGCAACCAGCGTTTATGCGCTGGCCGGCGGCGATAACTTCCTCGACCGCAGCACGGCACCTAACACGATCGACCTGGTGATGGGCGTCGCACTCATCGTGCTGGTGCTCGAAGCCGCGCGGCGCTCCACCGGCTGGATCATGCCGATGGTCTGCGTATTCTTTCTGGTGTACGCGATGGCCGGCGCACATCTGCCGCCGCCCTGGACGCATCGCGGCTACGACATCGACCGGCTGGTCGGCACGATGTACATGACGCTCGAAGGGATCTTCGGCACCCCGATCGACGTCTCGTCGTCGCTGATCATTCTGTTCACGATCTACGGTGCGATGCTGCAGTTTTCCAACGCAGGCAAATTCTTTATCGACTTTTCGCTCGCTGCGTTCGGCCGCAAGGCCACCGGTGCCGGTCGCGCGGTGACTGCTGCCTCGTTTCTGCTGGGCGGGCCCTCCGGCTCGGGCGTCGCCACTACCGTCACGCTCGGCACGGTAGCGTATCCAATGCTGGCAAAGGCCGGCTACGAGAAAAACGCCGCGGGCGGCCTGCTGGCTGCGGGCGGGCTTGGCGCGATCCTCTCCCCGCCGGTACTGGGCGCGGCTGCGTTCCTGATCTCGGAGTTCCTGAAGATTTCGTATCTCGACGTCATTCGCATGGCGATCATGCCGACATGCCTGTACTACTTCTCATTGCTGCTGATGGTCGAGATCGATGCGCGCAAGCACGCAATGCGGCAAGTCGTGGTCGAGACCAGTGCCACGGTCTGGCAGTTGACGCGGACGATGGGCTTTCACTTTTTCTCCCTCGCCGCAATCATCGTGTTCCTGCTGCTCGGCTTCTCGCCGATCGCGTCGGTGTTCTGGGCGACGGTGGTGGCCGCGCTGGTCAGCTTCTTGAACAAAGACAGCGCACTACTCGATCTTTCGCTGTTCACGCGTCGGCCGCCGGGATGGGTCGGCGATGTTCTTCGGCGTTCGAAATTGATGAAGGCGCTCGAGGCGGGTTCGGTCAGCATGCTCAGTGTCGCGGCTACTTGCGCAGCGGCCGGCATCATTGTCGGCGTCGTCACCCTGACAGGACTCGGCCTGCGGTTTTCCGACATCGTCATTTCTTACGCGGGTGGAAGCTTGGTTCTGACCGCGATCTACACCGCGTTGATTGTCTGGGTCGTCGGTCTCGCGGTACCGGTGACTGCGAGCTACATCATCTGTGCGGTGGTCGCCGCGCCCGCGCTGATAAAGCTAGGCGTGCCAGACTTCGCAGCTCACATGTTTATCTTCTATTACGCGGTGTTGTCCGAAGTGTCTCCGCCGACTGCGCTCTCGCCATTTGCCGCCGCCGCGATCACCGGTGGTGATCCGTACAAAACCACTCTTCAATCGTGGAAATACACGTTGCCCGCGTTCGTCGTGCCGTTCGTCTTCGTGCTCGATCCGATGGGCATCGGCCTGCTGCTCGCTCTGCCAAAGGGCGGCTCATGGTGGGACGTGGCATGGATCACCGTCTTGGTCGTGATGGCGCTCGTCGCACTCGCAGGCGCGGCCGAAGGCTGGTTGTTCAGCAAGACCACGGTGATCGAACGAGTGCTGCTGATCGCGGCCGGTCTGATGTTGATTTATCCGCGCCCGTGGCTCGATGCGATCGGCATGGCGCTGTTAGCGGGCGTGATCCTCATGCAGCTCGTGCGGCGCGGGCAGCGCCCTCGAGCGGTCGTTCACTGACGACGCAGCGGGAGTGACTGTCTCGACTGCAACTCGCAAGCCCTGCGTTATCTGCGTCGGCGGCTCGGCAACAATCGATCAGATTTTCCTGGTCGACGAAGTCAAGCTGCCGTCGGTCAAGATCACCGCGACCGACTTCGTCGAAACCGGCGGCGGCATGGGCGCCAACGCCGCAGTCGCGGTGCAGCGACTGGGTGGTCGCGCAATCTACTGGGGCCGCGTCGGTGACGACGAAACCGGCGACCAGGTGATTGCGCTTCTGAAGCACGAGGGCGTCGATGTTTCAACGTTGCTGCGGCTCTCGGGCTTTCGCACCAAGATCGCGACGATCCTGATCGACGCGCGGGGCGAGCGACTGGTCGTCTCCGTGCAGCCGCAGGGGTACCCGCCGGATGCCTCGTGGTTGCCGACCGAGCGCGTGGCCGATGCCGACGCGGTGCTGGCCGATACGCGCTGGCCCGCGGGCGCGCAAAGACTGTTCGATGCCGCTGCGATGGCGGGCAAGCCCAGCGTGTTCGATGGCGACGCCGGCGACCCGAACAAGTGCTAGCGACCGCGCGGCTCGCCACACATCCGTTCCTGTCGCAATCGATGTTGCAGACCTTGCAGGCCGGTGAGCCGAAGGATGCGCTTCCGCAGCTCTTCGGAGGCCGCAACGTCGCGTGCGGAGTCACGCTGGGTGCGGCCGGTGTGATGTGGTTTGACGGCAAGCGCATATCGAGCGCTCCCTCACCAAGGGTGAAAGTAATCGACACCCTGGCGGCGGGCGATACCTGGCACGGCGCCTTCGCGCTTGCACTCGCGGAGCACAAGGACTTACCGGCTGCGATTGAGTTTGCGACCGCGGTGGCCGCGCTGAAGTGCACGCACTTCGGCGGCCGTGCCGGCATACCGAAGCGCGATGAGTTCGAGCGCTGGTGGGCGAGTGTCGACCGAGGTTGATTGCGAGCTTCTCGCGCTTGCTCTATGGCAACTTTGCGGGAGATGAAAACGGTTTGCCAGCGTCGACCACGAACATCACCAGCGCGTGCAGATCGGTCGCGCCGCTGCTGGAAACTTGCATCGGCACATCGGCGCCATGGCCGGTTTCGGTTTGTCCTGCCTGGACCCGCATCACGCCGTGCGGCGAGCGAATGGTCTGTTCGCCGGCCAGTACATAGAACGCTTCCGAACCCGGATGCGTGTGCACCGGTGTGATGCTCCCCGCGGGGCCGGTTGCTTCATTGATGCGAAGCAGAAACTCGGTTCGCGACTACCGCAGGGACCGGGCCGACTTCCGCCATGTGCTTGCCCCCTTCTGTCGGACCCATACCCTTCGAGCCCAGGCGAAATAGCCAGGCCTTGCCGGCAGACTCAACGGCAAGCCCGGTCGGGCCCGCAGCCGCCTGGGCCTGCGCCAGCGTGGGAAGAGTCTCGACTTGCCAGAACAACGGTCCACTCGGCAATGCCTGCAGTTTCTTTTCGGCTAACGGCTTGATGACGAGCGCAGGCTGGGCTGTTGCTACGAGAGGGGCGAGGCTTACAGCGGCCGCGAGTAACGCGAACTTTGCAATCAGCAAACTTTTCATTGGATATCTCCTCGGGTTCAATCTTCGCTTGCGCGAAAGGGCTAGAGTGATACCAAGCGGTGGCGCATAAATCCCCACCAAATGATTAGTTTTCGATGAGGAAACGAAAGCGTCAGTGATGGAAGTCCTGGGCGAACGCATCGAGCCCCAATCGCCCGCAACGCTGCAGATCGGCGAGTGGCGGATCGCCCCGGATCTGAATCAGATCCGCCGC
Organism: uncultured beta proteobacterium; assembly: GCA_963829995.1. Classification (GTDB taxonomy): domain Bacteria; phylum Pseudomonadota; class Gammaproteobacteria; order Burkholderiales; family Burkholderiaceae_F; genus JACCZX01. The sequence continues at coordinate 29,565 of CAWHKW010000029.1, forward strand.
GGCGATGCGGTCGTGCATCTCGAGCCCAAAGCGATGGCGGTGCTGCTGCATCTGGCGAGCCGGCCGGGGGAAGTTGCGAGCCGCGACGAATTGCTTGCCGCCGTGTGGCCCGGCGTAATCGTCGGCGACAACGCCCTTACGCAAGTCGTGATAAAGCTCCGAAAAGCGCTCGGCGACACCGCCCGCGAGCCCGCATACATCCAGGCGATCTCCAAAAAGGGCTATCGGCTGATCGCAGCGGTGGATCGAGCGAACGGTGAAATCCGCGATCTCCCGAAGTCTCAGCACGCCGAGCCGGCCAAGTCGCGTCGAGGCGCACCGCGATGGGCGAGCGCGGCGCTTGCCGTCGCAGTGTTGGCTGGCGGAGCCGCCTGGGTCTTGCAGCGAGAAACGGGAAACCACGGTGCGCCGGCCAGTATCGAATCACGAACCGACTCGCCCCGCGTTGCCGCGCTGCCAATCGTCATCGTCAAGCCGCTCGAAGCGGTCGGCGAAGGGTCGCAGCAAGCGATGATGGCGCGTGCCATTACCGCCGACCTGGTAACCGACCTGTCGAAAGTTTCCGATTTGCAGGTAGCAAGCGGTTCGGAACCTCAGGATCCATCACCGCAGGGCCCGGACCAGGCACGCGCGCGATACGTTCTCTCGGGGACGCTGCAAGGTGATGGCGAACGGCTGCGGCTGCATATGCATCTCGCCGACGCGGTCGCCGGCCGACAGGTCTGGTCGCAGCGATTCGATCGCGATGCCAAGGATCTGTTTGCCGTGCAGGACGATCTGGTGCAAAGCGTTCTTGCCGTGCTCCCGGTCAAGCTCAGCGAAGCCGAAACCCTGCGCCTCGCGCAGCGCTATACGCGCAATCTCGAAGCCTATGAATATTTCCTTCGCGGCCAGGCCGGGCTGCTGGTGCGCCGCCAGGCGCAGAACGAACTCGCGCGCGAGATGTACTGGAAGGCAATCCACGCCGACCCGGCGTTCTCACGGGCGTACGCAGGCCTCGCAATGACCTACGCGCTGGAGTACCAGCTGGGCTGGGCTGCTGACGGAGGCACGGCTCTGGCTCGGGCGCTCGAGTTCGCGCAAACGGCCGCGCAGATGAGTCCGGACATGCCGGAGGCGCACTGGGTGGTCGGGTTTGTTCACACACAGCGCCGACAGCATGACGAAGCCCTGCGCAATCTCGACAGCGCATTGCGCCTGAACGCATCGTATGCCGACGCCTACGCTCTGAAGGGCGGCATCTATACCTACATCGGACGGCCAGCCGAAGGCGTACCGCTGCTGCGGACGGCGCTACGACTGAATCCCGGTGCGGGCTCGCTGTACTTTTTGCTGCTCGGCCGGGCGTATTACTTCCTCGGTGACAGCGAGCAGGCGCGAGTCAATCTTGATCATGCACTGCTGCGCAATTCTGAAAACCTGGAGGCACGTATCTATCTGGCTGCTGTGCACTCTCTCGCCGGCCAGCGTGATGCGGCTGAATGGCAAGTCAGCGAGATCCGCGCGCTCGAACCCGCCTTCGCGGTGCGCAGTTGGCTCGCCACCTACCCGATGACCCACGCGAAACAAACCGAGCAGTTGTTGAAGTCGCTGCAGGAAATCGGCCTTTAGTGGCTGAGGCCGTTGTCTGCAGGGTGACTTTGTGCCAATGCGCCAGGGCCGAGCTCGCGCAGCGAGTTCACGCCGATCAACGCCATATCTTGCTGAATCTCGTGCGCCAAAAGGCGTATCGCGTGCGCAACGCCGGCTTGTCCGCCGATCGACGCCGCGTAAACAAACGGCCGCCCGATGAACACGAAGTCTGCGCCGAGCGCGATTGCCTTCAGCACATCGTTGCCGCGGCGAATTCCGCTGTCGATCATCACCTTCATTGCGCCTTTGGCGCGCACGATCGCGGGCAGCGCGTGCAACGGCGCGATCGACGCATCGAGTTGACGCCCGCCGTGACTCGAAACGATCACACCATCGACGCCACGATCTGCGGCGATACGTGCATCTTCAGCCGATAAAATTCCTTTCAACACCAGCTTGCCGCTCCACATGCGCCGGATCTGATCGACGTGCGCCCAAGACAGCGTGTCGCGCGAGCCGAACTCGCGTACGGCGGCGCTTGAAAAAATCGGCACCCCACGAGTCGCACTCGAGTTTTCGAAGTGCGGCATGCCATTTTTAATCAAAGTCCGCAGCAGCGTGCCGATGGTCCACCGCGGACGTACGATGCCGTCCCACGCCAGCCGCACGTTCGGCCGCAGCGGCATCGTGAAGCCGACGCGAATATTGTTTTCGCGGCTAGGCAACGTTGCGACATCGACGGTCAGAACGAGCGTTCGGTAACCCGCGCTCTGAACTCGCTGCACCATCGCGTCGATTTTGGCGGAGTCGCCGGGCAAGTACGCCTGAAACCACGTCGAGCGCGGTGCAGCCGCACGAACGTCCTCCAGCCGCGTCAGCGCCGTCGAGCTGACGATCATCGGGATGTTCGCCGCTTCGGCGGCGCGCGCGAGCGCGAGATCGCCTTGGTAGGCAATCAGCGCACTAATCCCCATCGGCGCGATACCGAACGGCGACGAATAGGTTTCTCCGAAAAGCTCGGCCCGTTGCGATCGTTGCGAAACATCGACCAGCACGCGCGGCAGGAACGACCAATGCCGATACGCGGCGGCGGCCGCTTGCAGCGCAATGTTGTCTTCGGCGCCGCCCGCGACGTAGCCCAGAATCGGCCGCGGCAGATGCTTGCGTGCAGCCAGCTCGAAATCGGCCAGCGACAAAATCTTGCGCAATGGAGTGGTCATCACGGTTGGGTAGCTTCGCACGGATTCCAAGCTATTCTGTAGCTACACGGTGCTGCGTTCAAAGGCTTGCGATGATTCATGGAATGAACCACTTCACGGTGCTGACCGACGATCTCGACAAGACGCTCGGCTTCTACGTTGACTTGCTCGGGCTCAAGCCGGGTCCGCGTCCGGACCTTGGCTTCCCCGGCGCGTGGCTGTATGCAGGCGACGCTGCCGTACTGCACATCATCGCCGGGCGAGCGCTGCCCGACCAGCGGGCAGGCGTGCTCGATCACATGGCGTTTTCCGCCAGCGGCCTGGCCGATGTCAAGGCGAAGCTTGACGCAAAGAAAATCAGCTACGAGCTGCGTCGCCAGCGCGGCGCCGGGACGTGGCAACTGTTCTGCCACGACCCGAGTGGCGCCAAGGTTGAGCTGGACTTCGACCCGGCCGAATCGGCCTAGCGGCCCGCGTGGCGAGTCACGTCTTCCGTACCTTGACGGTGTACTTGCCCATTCCCGTTTGGCGGTTGTAGTGCCGCACTTGCACCCAGTACTTGCCGGCGACCAGGTCTGCCACGATGCGCGCATTGACGTCAACGCCGGAATCATCATCTTCGGCAATCAGCGCCGTTTCACTCGCCGGACCGAAGAGCTTCATCACCACATCGGTCGGGCCTCGGGTGTCGACCACATAGCGGCCGTCCGCCGCGGCGGTAAACGTGAACAGGTCCTCCTCGCCCATCTTGCCGATCGCGGCCGGCGTGCGACGCGCAGCATTGACCTTCAACTCCACTGCGTTGGACGCGACGCCACCGGTTTTCGGATACATCTTGGCGCCAGCAATGAACTCCTGATCCAGGCGTGACAGTGTTTCGTTTGCCTTGGTGCCAATGCCGTTCAAGGTCCACGAGGAAGGAAAGAAGTACAGCATGATCGAATCGGGATCGAACCCGGTGCCGTTGACCTGATCCGCCTGGTACTTGCGCAGAATGTTGTGGCGGGTCGTCGCCTCGTCCCAGAAGTTCGGGGACTTGGCCATCTCGCGAATCACGACCGGTTCGTTCCACTGAATACCGCCGGCCGGGTTCTGGTGCTCGTGCGCAAGACCGATCGCGTGGCCGAACTCATGCGCCGCGGTGCCGCCATCGAGAAAGCCAAGATTCATGGTCGGCTCATTTGCCGGAATGCTGCGCGAATCGGTACCGACATACGACCAGGCGCCGTCGTCAGCATCGAACTTGATTCGGATTTCCGCGTTGGACGCATTGTTGAAGTCGAACTTCAGGTTCGCCACTTGCGACCACCAACCCGCCTGGTCGCGCGCAATCTTCTGCTGGGCGGCCGTGCCGTCGATGAACCGCACGCGCAAAGTCGAACCATTCATCCACGTTTTGCCGATCGGGGATATGGCACGCGTGCGGCCCTGCGTGCCGCGTGTGGTGCGTTGCAGCCGCATCAGTTCCCGTGGCAGAACGCGATCGATACAAACTTTGGGTCTATCAGCCATAAGTCATCCCTCCGTTAATAGAGATACTCCCGCGAAAAGGGCAGGCTCAAGCGTCGCTTCTTGCCGGCGGGAGGTCAACGCGAATATTCGGCGTTCTTTTCGACGGTTGGGATGCGCCATGCCGCGCTACGGTACTACCGACGAATACTTGTCGTCCCATTGACGCCACCGCGCGTTAGGCAACACGCCTAAAAGGAGCTTCCATGAAGCGATATCTATCTGCGTTGCTTGTAGCAGCCGCCTCCACCGCGGCGCTCGCTGCCGATGTTGGAGTTTCGGTAAGTATCGGGCAGCCGGGGTTTTATGGCCGGATTGACATCGGCAATGCGCCGCCCCCGGTACTCATCTACCCGCAACCGGTCATCATTCAGCGAGTTCACGCCGCACCGCCACCCATTTACCTGCGCGTACCTCCGGGCCATGCGCAAAAGTGGAGCAAGCACTGTCAGAAATACGACGCCTGCAGCCGGCCGGTCTATTTCGTGAAGGATGACTGGTACAACAACGTCTACGTTCCCCACTATCAGAGCGCGCACCCGAGCTCATCGCACGGCAAGGGTCAAGGCAAGGGCAAGAACAAATAGCTGTTCGGGCTTTGCGAATTCAATCGCAAGAGCCGGAGTTCTGAGCTGGCAGGCAGGACCTACATTCCCGTCATCGCTAAGATGACTGGAGAATGCAGTGAACATGACGACCAAATCCGAAATGCTGGCGGCGGCGACCGTGAGCGACCCGCGCTGGGCCGCAGTCGTCGCGCATGACGCTCGAGCCGACGGCACATTTTTCTATGCGGTGCGGACCACCGGCGTTTATTGCCGCCCCTCGTGCGGAGCGCGTGCAGCACGACCCGAGAACGTCGAGTTTCACGCAACTTCGGCGGATGCCGAACGCGCGGGATTTCGCCCTTGCAAGCGCTGCAAGCCGGATCAGATTCCGTTGGCCGAGCAGCATGCGGGCACGATCGCAGAGCTGTGCCGATTGATCGAGAGCGCTGAACACGCTCCGACACTCGCACGACTCGCGCAGCACGCAGGAATGAGCACGTTTCATCTGCATCGGTTGTTCAAGGCGATCACGGGTGTCACTCCGAAGCAGTACGCCGCGGCGCATCGTGTGAAGCGAGTGAGGTCCGAACTTGGCCGCAGCAGCACGGTGACCGAAGCGATCTACGGCGCCGGCTACAACTCCAATGGGCGCTTCTACGAGCAATCGAACGAAGTACTTGGTATGACGCCCACCGAGTATCGCGCTGGAGGTGCAAACACCGAGATTCGATTTGCGATCGGCGAGTGCTCGCTCGGATCGATCCTGGTCGCAGCCAGCGAGCGTGGCGTATGCGCAATTCTGATCGGTGACGACCCGGATGCCCTGGCACGCGACCTGCAGGATCGGTTTCCGCGCGCGCACTTGATCGGCGGCGATGCGCCGTTCGAGCAATTGGTCGCCAAGGTTGTGGGATTTGTCGAAGCGCCCGCGCTAGGCCTCGACTTGCCGCTCGACGTACGCGGCACCGCCTTTCAGCAGCGGGTGTGGCAAGCGCTGCGCGAAATTCCCGTGGGCCGGACGGTGAGCTATTCACAGATCGCGAATCGCATCGGCGCACCGAAGGCAGTGCGTGCCGTGGGTGCCGCTATCGGTGCCAATCCGCTGGCCGTCGCCATCCCCTGTCACCGCGTGATCCGCAACGACGGCTCACTGTGCGGCTATCGCTGGGGTGTCGAGCGCAAGCGCGCACTCATCGAGCGAGAAGCGGTGGCATAGCGGCTGAATTCCGCGTTTGGAGGGGAGGCGCTAAGCCGTTCGCACGACGGTAAGCGCCTCGCAGCGCCGATAGACTGGCCATCTATCAGATTCCGATTTCGCCCTCCTATGCTGACTCGCCAAAAGTTGTTTAGCTTGCGCACGTTGTTGCACGCTGTGTTGGCCTTTGCTGCCTGCGGTGCGACGAGCGCCTTTGCGCAGGTCGGAAATGCGGCTAACGGCGCGACTGCCTACACGGAGAGAGTAGCGGGATCAAGCTGCCAGGACTGCCACGGCTTTGCCGGCACTTTTCGTGACTTGCAGTTTCCCGGTGCAAACGAGGCGACGATCCGCGCAGCCATCCAAGCTGCTATCAACAGCAACGCCGGCCAAGTGATGGGCGTGTTTCAGAACGCCCCGTGGTCGGCGCAGAAAACCTCCGACGTCGCGGCTCACCTCGTTGTCGCGGTTACGCCGCCGGCTCCGCCACCGTTTGCACCATTACCCACACCAAGTGCAGCCCCGAGCCCGGTCGCGTTCCCCAGCACGGCCGTTGGTGCCACCAGTGCGCAGATCGCCGTTCTTCTGACGAACAGTGCCGGCATCGCCGTCACGCTTGGAAATCCGGCGGTAAATCCCGGCACCGGCCAGGTCGCCAATTTTAGAAGCGCCACTGTTGCCGCGGGCCAGACCGCGTGCGTGAATGGCGGAGTACTGCAACCAGGCGCGAGCTGCTCGATAGGCTTTGAGTTCGTTCCAACCACCGCCGGCGCTAGCACCGCCACCTATCGCGTCACCTTTGTCGGCAACGTGCCGGCCCGCGACATAACACTGCAGGGCACGGCGACCGGGGCCGGCGGTTCTACGGCACCGACCTCGTCGGCAAATGCGCCATTGAATGCCGGCGCTGGTGCGCTGGGCTGGTTGAATTTGCTGGGACTGCTTGCACTGCTCGGATTGAGCCGGTCACGACGCAGATAGTCGCGTAGCCAAACAAAGAAAGGCGCCGATCTTCGGCGCCTTTTTATTTGGGTCTACCGCATAACGATCATAAGGTGCGCACCTGTTACCCGTGCCTGCCGCCAGTCAGCCGGCGATACTGCGCCATATGGCGAAGCGCATCTTTCGGTTTCTTCAGGACTTCATAGAGCAGCGCCAGGTTGTAGTGACAATCGGCCATTGTCGGATCGCCGCGTAGTGCTGCTTCGTAAGCTTGCATCGCCTCGGCTTTGCGACTCATGTCATCGAGAAGCACGCCGAGGTTGTACAGCAACAGAGGCTCGTTGCCGCACGCTTTGATCGCACTGCGATAGACGTGTTCGGCGTGCACATGGCGGCCGCTTTCGTGCAGCAGCCGTCCCAGATTGACATGCGCATCGAGCAGCGTCGGGTCGGCCGCGACCGCGTGCTCGTACGCCTGCACGGCAGCGGCGGTATCTTCGACTTCGAGCGCAGCACCGTCGGCGAAATGCGACTCCGCGCTCGCGTCCGGGTGCACTTCTTCGATCACGCTAATGGAGCCGTCGGCGTCGGTTTCAAACGCGAGCAGATACTGGCCTGATTCGGCTTGCCAGCGGCTGCCGCCTTCCTTGACGACGACGCGATCGGCTACTGCGCAAATTGAAAGCCCGGACAGCGGCATCGATTCAGGCAGATGGCGGCGAAGCTGCCTGATCGACTTGGTAATGCGCTTGGGCGGAACATTGGCCGCGGCCAGTGCTCGCGCGGTGCGCAAAACGATAAGGTCTTGAAATGAAAACAGCCATGCGTTGCGCGGCCCACGCGCGGGCGACACGAACCCGGCTTCGACTAGCGAGCGGATCGTGCTCCGCGGCAGGCGCAGCAGCTTCTCGACATCGCGCACGCCGTATTCATGCATCACGCGCAGCGGTGGTGGCTACTTTCTTGCAGCCTTGCGTGCCGCGGGTTCCGCCTGCGTCAACTGAGTCGCCCGCTTCGCAGGCTTGCGCGTTTCGCGGGCCGGCGCTTCCGGCGCACTCGGCTTGGCAGGCGCCGTCGCTTTCTTGTTCAAGCTCGCACGCAGCGCCTCCATCAAATCGATCACCTGTGCGCCGCCGGTTTCGGGCGCCTCGGCCATCGTGATTTCCTGGCCTTCGACTTTCTTCTGCACGGCAGCCTCGACGCGCGCGCGGACGTCGTCGGTGTAGACGGTCGGATCGAAGGTGTCCGACGCCTGCTGCTCAATCAGTTGCTGCGCAAGCTTCAGCTCGACGTCCTTGACTTCGGTCGGCGGGATTTCGATATCTTTGATCGAGCGCACTTCGGCTGCATACAACAGCTGCTGCATCACAAGACCCCCTTCGATCGGGCGCAGCATCACGATGTATTGCTTGCCGCGAGCGGCGTAACGGCCGACCGCGCAGCGGCCTGACTCGCGCAACGCGCGCGTCAGCAACGCGTACGGCTTCGCACCGCCCTTATCGGGCGCGAGGTAATACGCCTTGTCGAAGTAGACCGGGTCGATCGACTCGATCGGCACGAACTCGGTGATCTCAGCCGTTTGCGTGCCTGCCTCTTCAAGCGCCTTCAGCTCTTCGGGGTTGAACATCACGTACTGGTCCTTCGCGAACTCGTAGCCTTTGACGATGTCTTCGCGCGCGACCGGAATCTCCTCCTTCAGGCAGAGATACTGCTGCTTCAGCCGCGAGCCACAGTCCTTGTGCAACATGTTGAACGAGATCGCCTTGCTCGCTTCGGTCGCCGAAAACATCTTCGCCGGGATCGACACCAATCCGAATGCGATGGTCAGAGATCCGATCGATCGTGCAGCCATGCCTTCCTCCCGATTTGTTCGTTAACTCTTCTCGCGCTTGACTGCGCGTTCGAGGCTCTGCTTTGCTTTCAGTGCATCATGCCAGCGATCGCCCTTTGCCAGGCGCTCGCCGACGTTGGTGATTCTGAAGTCTAGTGGATGCGCGCCGGCGAGTTCGTCCCATGTGAGCGGCATCGATATCGGTGCCCCGCCGGCTCCGCGTGGCGAATAGGCGACATTCAGCGTTTTGCCGCGCACGTTCATGTTGTAGTCCATGAAGATCTTGCCGGTGCGCTTCGGCACGCTCCACTCCATCGTGATGTCCTTCGGATGCTGCCGCATCAAATGCCGCCCGACAAGCTCCGAGATCTCGCGCGCCGCGTCGAAATCGATCGTGCGCTTGATCGGCACGAACACATGCAAGCCCGTCTTGCCCGATGTCTTGACGATCGGTTCGAGCGACATGCTGTGCAGCAGCTCACGCAGCCAGAACGCGACTTCCTTGCCCTTCTCGAACGCCACCGTGTTCAGCTCGGGCTCGTCACCCGCCGCTTCCTTGCCCGAATAGATGTACGGGTCGATATCGAACACCACGTAGTCGGGATAGTTGAGCACAGAGCCTTCGAGCGACTCGAGTGAAGTCGCGTAGTCGGTGCTCTTGATCGATGTATCGGACCCGAGCTTCGCGCGCGAATGCCAGACGTGGAACTCGAGCGTGCCTGATTGCGCGAGCCAAAGCAGCGTCGGCAGATTGTTGCAGAGCAGGTAGTCGTGGCTCTCGTCCTTGTGGCCGGAAAATACCGTAATGGTCTCGGCAAATCCGGGGCGCTCCTGCTCCCAGTGCTTCTGGAAAAACCGCTGACCATGGATGCCGTCCGGCATACGAATCATCGTCAGCGGACGATCAGCCAGATGCGGCAGGATCAGCGGCGACACTTGCGCGAAATAGCGCAGCAGGTCCCGTTTGGTCAGCGCCGGCTGGCTCAATGCCGGATCGGCCGGCCAATAGACGCGATCGAGATGAGTCAGCTTCAGCGTGTGTGCGCCAACCGCAATCGTGAAGGTGGCCTTGTCGTTGTCAAGCTGGTGCAGCACCTCGTCTATCTCGCTGTTGGTGCTCTTCTTTGCACTCTGAGCGTCGCTGCCAGTCGCGCCGATGGAAATCGAACTTGCCTTCGGCCGCGCGCGCGCAGCGCTCGCCGAAGCGGGCACGCCGACCGATTTCGTCGGCACCTCTCGCCGCACCGTCTTCGGATCGATGTCGTCGCGCAGCCGCAGAAACACCGGAGCCCGCAAATGCCCGTCTTCGGTCCAGTCGTGGAACTTCACTTCTGCCACAAGCTCCGGCGCTACCCATGTCGCCGGTGCATTCAGTTCAGGCTTGGTCGAGAACGGATTGGTTTTTCTCTGCAGCGGCTCCAGCTGCCGCCGTACATCCGACAGTGAGTCGTCGTTAAAGCCGGAGCCGACATGCGATGCGTAAACGAGCTTGCCGCCGTCCCAATAGCCGACCAGTAATGCGCCTAACGGAGAGCGCGCGCCCTTGCCCTGTGTGTAACCGCCAATGACAAAGTCGGCACTGGCGATCGATTTGACTTTCACCCATGAAGCTGAGCGCTTCCCGGCTTCGTAACGGCTGTTCTTGCGTTTGCCGACCACTCCCTCGAGTCCGCTTGCGTCGGCAGCCGCCTGCAGAGCTACGCCGTCATCCTGCGAGTGCACCAACTGAACCAGCGGCGACGGCAGCAAAGACTGCGCGAGATAGCGGCGACGATCGGTGTAGGGTGCCTGACGCAAGTTGACTCCGGCGAAGTGCAGCAGGTCGAAGCAATACAGCACCGCACGCTCTGTTTGCGCACTGCGGTTTTGCATCGCGCCGAATGACGGCCGTCCCTCGGCATCGAACGCGACGATTTCTGCATCGAGAATCATCGTCTCCACCGCTTGCTTGCGTAGCTCGGCGCACACCTTCGGAAAGTCGGCGGCCAGATCGAGGCCGCGGCGTGTGCGCAGTTTGACGGTGTCGCCGTCGACAAACGCGAGCACGCGATAGCCGTCGAGCTTGGGCTCCCACATCCAGTCGGCGTGGTTAAACGCTTTATCGCCCAGTTCGGCCTGCATCGGCGCGAGCGTCGGCGGGCAGCTTCTCGGAAGGACCGGCAACGACCAGCCGCTCGGCCGCAATGCGATGCGCCGGCACACTCTTCATCTCCTCGACCGATGCGTTGGAAAGCACCGAGCGGTTCTGAGCTGTCAAATCAGTCTTGGCGACAAACCGATCCTTGTGTTTGATCAGCAACCAGTTCTTGCGGTCCGCCATTCGCACCAACGCAAACGACCCCTTGACCTTTTCACCGCGGAGCAGAAAGCTCAGCTTGCCGTTTTCCAGTTCAGTGCGAACGCGGTCCTCGGCTTGCGCACGATCGTGAAACGAATACTGCTGGCCTTCATCGGGCGAGTAGACGCCGCAGTCCCACACGATCATTTCACCCGCACCGTATTGCCCGGGCGGAATGACGCCCTCAAACGACGCGTACTCGTATGGATGGTCTTCGGTCTGCGCGGCGAGACGCTTATCGTTAGGATCGAGCGACGGCCCTTTCGGAATGGCCCATGATTTCAATACGCCGTCGCACTCCAGTCGCAGGTCGTAGTGCATGTGGCGCGCAGCGTGCTGTTGAATCACGAACAGCAGCGGCCCGCCGTGGGCGTCGCGCACCTGCGCCGCCGGCTCGGGAGTGGCTGAAAAACTGCGCTTGGCGGAATATTCGGTGAGCTGGCTTTTCTTCACGCTGGAATTTTAGGCATGAGTGCTCAGAGAATCGTCGCAGGCGCGAGCGGCTATTCCTTCAAGGAATGGAAGGGCAATTTTTATCCGGACAAAATGAAGCCCGAAGAGATGCTGGCGTGGTACTCCGCACGCCTGCCAACGGTGGAGATCAACAACACTTTCTATCAAATGCCCAAGACGGCCGTGCTTGAGAACTGGGCCAAGACGACGCCGGAAGATTTCCGATTTTCGATCAAAGCCTCGCGCCGTATCACGCACATGTCGCGGCTTCGGGCGGAGACGGCGGCCGATTCAGTTAATTTTCTTTACACGACGCTGGCCGCGCTCGGTGCGAAGCGCGGCCCGGTACTTTTTCAGCTGCCGCCGTTCCTGAAGAAGGATCTGCCGCGCCTGAGCGAATTTCTCGACGCTGCTTCCCGAGGGACACAAGGCCGCGTTCGAGTTTCGAAATGACAGCTGGTTCGAGGATGACGTTTATGACGCCTTGAAGGCAGCCGGAGCATCGCTGTGCTTCTCGGAGCGCGAAGACAATGCACCGCCCCCTTTGGTGGAAACAGCGCCTTGGGGCTATGTTCGTCTTCGGCTTGAAACCTACTCCGACGACGCCCTACAGCAGTGGGCGGCAAAGCTCGAAGCTACGACGTGGCGCGAGATCTACGTGTACTTCATGCATGAGCCGACTGCACCCGCGTATGCGCAAACGCTGATGCAGTTTGCCTCCTCGTAAAAGCATTGATTCGCTTGATACGCTAAGGTCGTATGCATACCGCTGTTTTCATGCGCATCGTTCGCCTGATCTTTGCCGGCGTTTTTCTCGCGGCGATTAGCGGGGCAGCGTTCGCCCAATCCAGCAAGACTGTTCGCATTCTGGTGGGCTTCCCGCCGGGCGGCGGTACCGACGCGATCGCGCGCACGCTCGCCGAGAAGCTGAAGGATGAGCTTGGCGCCTCGGTTGTCGTTGAGAATCGACCGGGCGCAGGTGGGCAGATCGCCGCGCACGCGCTGAAGAGTGCTGCGCCCGATGGCACCACATTCTTCATCTCGCACGACCATACGATTTCGATCCTGCCACTGGTGATGAAGAATCCCGGCTTTGACCCAGCAAAGGACTTCGTTCCGGTCGCGGGCTTCGCAACCTTCGTCAACGCGCTAGCGCTGTCAGCCGGCACACCCGCGAAGAATTTCAACGACTATGTTGCATGGGTAAAGGCCCAAGGCGGCAAGAATGCTATCGGCATCCCCGCACCGGCCTCGGTACCCGAATTCCTCGTCAAGGTGATCGGCGAAAAATACGGGCTCGATCTGGTGTCGGCACCATACCGCGGCAGCGCGCCGATGATGGGAGACATGCTCGGCAATCAGATTTCCGCCGGCGTCGGCTCCGTGCCGGACTTCATCGAGAACCACGCGGCCGGCAAGCTGCGCGTCGTCGCCGTGCTCGGCGGCGCACGCCAGAACGCGTTGCCCGACGTGCCGACATTCGCAGAGCTCGGCCTCGCGGGCTTCGAGGACGTGCCGTACTACGCGTTCTTCGCACCTGCCGGCACGCCGCAACCAGCAATAGATCAGTTCTCCGCAGCACTATCGAAGGTGATCGCGCAGCCCGACGTGCGCGATCGGCTGACACGCTGGGGCTTGACGGTGCAGTTCATGCCGCAAGCGCAGCTCGCCGCTCGCGAGCGCGCTTATTCGCAGACGTGGGCGCAGATCATCAAGAAGAGCGGGTTTCAGCCGCAGTAAGGCGGCAGCAGCTGCGTAGCCCGAGACGCAGGCTGCCGTGCGTGTCAAAGGTAGTCCATGCTGCGGCCGCTTGCGGACGACGCTTGCAAACGCGCCTGGGCCTGGATCCAGTCCGCGAAGATTTTCACTTCATCGCGCTGCGCGGCCGGCGACACGACCAACCAGTACGCCCGATGCGCGCGCGTCGTGAAACGTTTGTCCTTCAACGGCATCACGAGTCGGCGATCGGCGACCAATGGAGCGACCAGCGGAAAGCGGCCCAGCGCAACTCCCTGTCCCGCGATCGCTGCCTGCATGATTTGGTCATAGTGACTGAAGGTCAGTCCGCGCCTTGCGCGCGGACGCTCCAGTTTCATCGCCTCACACCATACTTTCCACGACAGCCAGATCGTTGTGCTGTTTGGATCGTCGATATCTAACAGCGGCAATTGCAGCAGATCTTCCGGCGTACCGATGCGCTTGCCTTTGAGCAAAGCCGGACTCGCCACGGGCGCTACCTGCTCTCCGAACAGGCAGATCGCATCGGCACCGACAGCATCTTGCGGGCAGTACCGGATCGCCACGTCCAGCCCGTGGTGCTCAAGATCGCGCACGGTGTTATCGGCCACGACGTGTACCGCGATCTCGCCATGATCGGTTTGAAACTGCGATAGCCGCGGCACAAGCCAGAGCGATGCAAACGACGTGGTCGTCGTGACGCGAACGATCGGCTCTGTCTTTGCACGCACGGCGGAGGTGGCGTCACGCACCAGCGCAAGTGCCTTCGAGACTTCGCGGTAGTAACGCTCGCCCGCATCAGTCAGGATCAGCGCACGCGTGCGCCGCTCGAACAACTTCACGCCGAGTTGCTCCTCGAGTTGCTGTACCTGCCTGCTAACGGCCGACTGCGTCAGATGCAACTCGGCGGCGGCAGACGTGAACGACAGCAATCGTGCGGCTGCTTCGAAGCCACGCAGGAGATCGAGCGACGCGGGCAGATCGCGCCTATGCATTCCCACCGCTCATGCATCGCATTTCGAGATTTCGTTTGTCGGCAGTCATTCGATGCGCGACAGTTCGTCGCACATCACCACGAGGTCAACGTCATGAACCCGAACACCTTAGCTGAAGACCAGACCAGCACGCTGCTCAGTATCGATGCCCGTCCAGTGTCGCTGCGCCTTCCCGTCGGCAGTGCGATCTTCGCGTACAGCGGCGAAGTATGGATCACGCAGGAAGGCATGCACGAGGACGTGATCCTCGGACCAGGCCAGCGATTCAATGTGCACAGCCGCGCTCCGATTCTTGCAAGCTCGACGAAGAAGCGTTCTGCGGCTGTTTACGTCGCTTGCGCGCGCGATGCGACTGAGCGTCCCGACTCCGATGTGCACGCGGTTTTGCATGCGCGCGCACGCCGGCTGCGGGCTGAGGAACTAAGAAAAATCGCCAGAAAAGCTAGCGACCGGCTGTCGAATGCGCTAGCGACCGTCTTCGCTCAGCTCCGAGCGATGTTCGCGCCAGCGAAGCGAGTACCGGTCACTCATGCTCCATGCTAGAGGCGCGTCGCGCGTGCCGCGCAGATGCCGCCTCGCCCCGTGAGAAAACCTTCGAAGTAGACGTACCGATGTCTGCGAAAATCCATTACCTCACGGTGCCATGCCTTTCTCGGTGAGCTCCTTGATCGCGTTGCTGTTCTTCGCCAGATGCTCGAGCCCCATACCGCGCAGTACGTTCGCCGCCTTCGTGAACTGGATGTTGTCGTAGCCGACGATCTCAATGCGGTTGCCCCACGGATCGCGAAAGTCGAGAAACGGGCCGGGCAGTGGCTTGATGCCGCCGCAGTTAGCGCCTCGCGCACCGCATCCTTGTCGTCGACCACCAAGCCGAAGTGGCGATCGTCATCGACCGGCTGCGCGCGTCCTTTCTGCAGAGCGATGAACTGATCGCCCAGGTCGATGAAGACCGCGGTCGCCTCCCTGCTGCGAAGCTTGAAGTCAAACAGCCGGCCATTGAAGGCGAGCTCCTCGTCGATATCGCCTACTTCGAGCGCGACGTGATGAAACCCAATGGCGCGCGCTTTCTTGGAGGAATGCATAAGGGCTCCGATCAGGAAATAGCGTCCGATGAGCTTACGCCGCGAGCATGACCGCTCATACGCTTCCGCCGGCTGTAGCGCCAGCGACGCAATGACTCATAGAATCCGCGGCTATGCCGCGTATCAGTTTTCGGCAGCGCTCTCGCAGATCATTAAGAAGAGAGGGTTTCAACCGCAGTGAAAACGGCCGTCACTGACGCCTCGTGACGTCGCAAGCAAGGCCAATCGGATGCGTGTAGTTTTCGACTGGTTCGCGGCACAGAGGTCTTCGGTCCAGGGTCGCGACGACCTCGCGCACGGGACCGAGGAACTTGCATACTGTCTCGATGATCCACGTCCCGGCTGCGGTCCTTGGTGTTTTCTTTTTAATGGTTGCCGCCGCTTTCGCGCAGGAACCGGACCGAACCTGGCCGGAACTCAATCACGACACAGTTCGCCTGTTTCGAGCGGGCGAGTACCAGCGGGCGCTTCCGGTTGCGCGGCAGGCACTCGAAGTCGCCGAGAACAACGGGGGTCCCGAGCATCCCGACGTCGCAACAAGCCTTAACTGGCTCGCTGACATCTACCGCAAACAGAGCCAGTACGCCCAAGCGGAGCCACTGTTTCAGCGAGCGCTTCGCATCCGGGAGGAGCAGCTCGGTGCGCAGCATCCGGACGTCGCAATAAGTCTCAACGACCTGGCGTGGCTATATCTCGATCAAGGTCGGGTGACGCAAGCCGCTCCATTGGCCGAGCGCGCACTGAGCATTCGCGAGCGGAGCCTGGGGCCCGACCATCTCGACGTGGCGGTCAGCCTCAACACGCTGGCATCGCTGCACTACTACCGCAACGAATCCGGCCTCGCCGAACCGCTGTACCAACGTGCGCTGCTGATCCGCGAGCGAACGCTCGGCGCGGAAAACCTCGAGGTCGCCACAAGCCTCAACAATCTCGCCAATCTCTACGTCGACATGGGGGCCTATGCCAAAGCAGAACCGCTGTACGAGCGAACGCTCGCCATTCGCGAAAGGTCGCTGGGTTCGGATCACCCGGATGTCGCATCGACGCTCAACAACCTCGGGAAGCTCAATGAGATCCAGGGCCGGTACTGGCAGGCCGACACGCTGTTGCAGCGCGCTCTGACGATTCGGCAGAGCACACTCGGTTCCGACCATCCCAACTTAGCGGTCAGCCTGAATGAGTTGATGGTGGTCCGATTCAGACAGGGCCGCTACGCCGAAGCCGAACCGCTCGCTCTGCGCGCGATCGTGATTGGGGAACAGGCATTGGGTCCGGATAACCTGTTCATTGCCAGCGTCCTGAGCAACCTGGCTTTCCTGTATCGCGCGATGGACTGGCACGCTGAGGCCGAGCCCCTTTTTCTGCGCGCGATGGTCATCTGGGAGACGGCGGGCGGCCCAAACAGTCCCGACGTCGCCAACAGCCTGCATAACCTGTCGCGGCTCTACAGCGATCAAGGGCGGCACGCCGAGGCGGAGCCACGTGCCAAGAGAGCCGTGGTCATCTGGGAAAAGACGCTTGGTACAGACCATCGCAACGTAGCGCTCGGTTTGAACAATCTCGCGCTGGTCTACCGCCGACAAGGGCGCTACGCCGAGGCTGAGAGTTCGTACGTTCGAGCGCTCGCGATCGACGAAGCGGCGCTCGGCGCCGAGCATCCCTCGACGGCTGCGAGTCTGAGCGACCTGGCGGAGCTTTACTCGGATCAAGGCCGTTTCGCGCGGGCCGAGCCACTCGCAAGGCGCGCACTGACCATCCGCGAAACGGCGTTCGGCCCGATGCATCCGAACGTTGCTGCGAGCCTCACTCAGCTGGCGATCATCGACGAGCGTCAAGGACGCCTGGACGACGCCCTGATCGAAGTCCGTCGCGCGACCCAGATACGGCGATCGCGGTCGAGCGACCGCACCAGTATCGCCACCGATCGCGGTGCCGCGGCATCACAGGGTGAACTGCGCTCGAACCGGGCTGGCCTTGTAGCCCACGTCGGTTTGCTGGCGAAACTGGCCACGCAATCGCCGTCGAAGAATCAAGCGGTAAACGTCGAAGGGTTTGAGGTGGTGCAGCTGGCGCGCGCCAGCGAAACCGGCGCGGCGGTTACGCAGATGGCGTTGCGCTTCAGCAGCGGCACAGGTGAACTCGCCGCGGTCGTTCGCGCGCGCCAGGACACAGTAAATCGGTTGCGATTCCTTGACTCGCAACTGCTAAAGCTGCTTGGCACCTCCGCGCGCGATCGCGATCCGACCTCCGAAGGGCGGCTGCGAAAAGAGATTGCTGGCGCTGAAACCGAGCTGTCCGTAACCGATGCCACTCTGACGCGCCGTTTTCCCGACTTTCAGATCATGACCGACCGCACCCCCATGCGACTGATCGAAGCCCAACAACTGCTCGGTCCGCAGGAAGCGTTGCTGTCCTATCTGATCGCTACCGATCAGAGTTTTCTGTGGATCGTGCGAAAAACCAGTTGCACAGTGATTCGCCTGAATATAGGAAGCAAGGCGCTCGACGAGCGAGTCACGACGCTTCGGCGGTCCTTGGACACCAATCAGACGCAAGGGCGAGCTGCGCGCTTCCCGGCGCACGTTGCTTACGAGTTGTACCGCGCGGTTTTTTTACCGGCCGAACCGGAACTCGTAGGGATCAACCACCTAATAGTCGTGCCGGATGGTGCCCTGCAAAGCCTGCCACTAGCCGTGCTAATTGCTCAACCGCCACGCGCGGGCGCCGGCGATCGGGACATGGAGTGGCTGGCCAAGCGGTATGCGTTTTCCACCTTGCCTTCCGAATCGTCTTTGCTGGCATTGCGTCGCATCGCCGCTTACCAGCAGGCCCCCGAGCCTTTTGTCGGATTCGGCGATCCGGCATTCAACGTGTCGGCTGTCGTCCCGTGCAAAGTGCTAAATCGCCCGTCTCAGCCCGGGTTCTCGCCGACATCCGGCAAGTGAGTCAACTGTCTCCGCTGCCAGACTCTGCCACGGAGATCAGCGCCATGGCCTCGACTTTGGGAGCCACGAAACAGTCGATTTTTCTCGGCCCGCGACCACTGAGACTCAGGTCAAGCGACTCGATCTCACCCGCTTTAGTGCGCTTGCATTTGCCACGCAGGGACTGATGGCAGGCGAGATGCGAGGCATTGGCGAGCCCTCGCTCGCCCTGACGCCACCGCCGGCGGCGAGCGAAGAGGATGACGGACTCTTGACTTCGGGAGAAATCGCCCAGCTCAAATTGAACGCCGACTGGGTCATTCTTTCCGCATGCAATACAGCGGCGGCGGACGGCACGCCGGGCGGCGAGGGATTCTCGGGCCTCGCGAAGGCATTCGTATACGCCGGAAGCAGAACGCTGGTGGTGTCGCACTGGCCAGTCGATTCGCGCGCAGCGACTCAACTTACAACCCGCATGCTCGGCGAAGCGAGAAGGCAGCCGAGTCTGCCGAAAGCCGAGGCGCTGCGTCGCGCAATGCTGGAGGTCATGAGCCGACCTGGAATCGGCTTTGCTCATCCGGTGTTCTGGGCCCCTTTCGTGATCGTCGGCGAGGGGGGAGCGGTAGGCGGCCGTAGCAGACCGCGATTGGCGCCCTGACTGGCAACGGCGACGGTGCGTTCGGAGTCATGGTCGGCGAGGCGAGTACGAGGCCGCGCTGCTTCTCGTGACGTCGCAAGCAAGGCCAATCGGATGCGTGTAGTTTTCGTCTGGTTCGATACTGAATGTTGCGATTTATCAGGCCGCCCGCGCGGCCGACAATCGGTGTCTGGAGCCAGAGGGTATGGCGAAGATCGCCGCAACTGTTGGAACGCAAAGATCGCCAGGTGTCCTTGGCGGCATGCCGGTTGGACCCTTACAGAAGCGACCTGAGGCACTGCTGCTTGAGCGCGAGGACGCGCTCGCAACACTGAACGCAGCAATCGCGAACGCTGAGCAAGGCTACGGGAGCTGCGCTCGATCTCGTGTCGGCACCATACCGCGGCAGCGCGCCGATGATGGGAGACATGCTCGGCAATCAGATTGCCGCCGGCGTCGGCTCCGTGCCGGACTTCATCGAGAATCACGCGGCCGGCAAGCTGCGCGTCGTCGCCGTGCTCGGCGGCGCACGACAGAACGCGTTGCCCGAGGTACCGACATTCACAGAGCTCGGCCTCGCCGGCTTCGAGGACGTCCCGTACTACGCGTTCTACGCACCGGCCGGCACGCCGCAACCAGTGTTCTCCGCAGCGCTATCGAAGGTGATCGCGCAGCCCGACGTGCGCGATCGGCTGACACGCTGGGGCCTGACGGTGCAGTTCATGCCGCAAGCGCAGCTCGCATCTCTGAGCGCGCTATTCGCAGACGTGGGCGCAGATCATTAAGAAGAGCGGGTTTCAGCCGCAGTGAAACGGCCGGGATTGGGTCATTCCGTCGCCGCCAATGCTCTGCTAATAACGACCCTAGATTTAGACGAGCTTTGCTAGGGGTTGTGTGGAACTGCTCGAGCGCGACAGTCAGCTACAGCAATTGTCGGCTGCGCTTGACGGCTTGATCGCTGACGGCATCGGGACGTGTGCACTGGTGGTCGGCGAGGCAGGCGTCGGCAAGACTTCATTGGTGCGCCGCTTTCTCGAAGTACGGCGCGGGCAGGCCGACGTCTTCTGGGGTGCATGCGAAGCGCTGTTCACCCCACGGCCGCTCGGCCCGATCGGCGACATCGCATCCCTGCTGCCGCCCGGGCTAGCGGCCCAGGTGCACGCCGGCAACACTTATAGCGGCCTGTTTCCGGCATTTCTCGCGTTCCTGCGCGAACGCTCGCGCCCGGCAGTACTGGTGATCGAGGACGCGCATTGGGCCGACGAAGCGACGCTCGACTTCATCAAGTACCTTGGCCGCCGCATCGACAGCAGTCGGCCGTTGCTGGTGGTCACGCTGCGCGACGACGAACTCGGTCTGGATCATCCGCTACGACGTGTACTCGGCGACTTACCGACCGCCGTGACTCGGCGCGTGGCGCTGGCGCCGCTGTCGCAGGGCTCGGTGGAACAACTCGCCCGCGCAACGGGTCGCGACGCCGTTGCTTTGCATCGGCTCACCGGTGGCAATCCGCTTTACGTCAGTGAACTGCTGGCGGCGCCGGGCGTAACGGTGCCCGCTTCCGTGCGCGATGCCGTACTGGCGCGTTTCGGCCGGCTCAGTCCGGCCGCGCAACAAATCGTCGAACTGGTAGCGATCGAACCGGGCCGGCTCGAGCGCGCCGTCATTGAGGCGATCATTGCAGATGCGGCTCAGGCAATGAGCGAAGCTACCGGCAGCGGCGTGCTGCGTGCCGAAGCGGGCTGGCTCGCATTTCGGCACGAGATCGCTCGCCAGTGCATCGAAGCCGAGCTACCCCCGGACCGCCGCGCCGCGCTGCATGCGCAAGTACTCGGCGTATTACGCAATGAAGATGTCGTTCTCACTAGCCTCGCGCGCGAAGTGCATCACGCAATCGGAGCGGGTCGGCACGACGACGTGGCTGCGCTCGCTCCGAGCGCGGCCGAAGAGGCGGCCGGCCTCGGTTCGCAACGGGAGCGGCTGCGCAGTATCGGCGCGCGCTGACGGCGCGAAGCTCTATGGATACGGAGGTGCATGCCTACCTGCTCGAGGCGGCAGCCGGCGAGTCGCAGAAAACCGGCGCGCTACCGGAAGCGATCGACCTGCGGCAGCAGGCATTGGCACTGCGGCGTGCCGCCGATGATCGGCCGCGCGAAGGCGCAAATCTGCGTCTGCTCGGCGTGTTGCACCGTCAGTGGAGCGGTGACAAGGCAGAATATCTGCGCTTCGCCCGCGCCGCAGTTAAAGTGCTCGAGCCGCTCGGGCTGAGCGGTGAGCTGGCCAAGGCGTACGCGAACTTGTCGCATGTGCACTGCCTCCTGTCCAACTACGACGAGGCGATCGACTTGGGTGCGCGCGCGGTACGCCTGGCACAAGCGAGCTCTGACTCGGCCGCGCTGGCGCTGCCACCGAATCGGCACGGCACGGCACAGCTTTGCAAGACCAATGATGCGAACGCGCGAGCGCAGTTGGAACGAGCGTTGGAGCTGGCGATCGACGCGCAGTCTGAAGACCTGGCGGCCGAGATCTTCATAAGCCTGCAGACCGCCGCAATCATCCACCACGATCACGCATTTGCACTCGAGGTCGGTGCGCGCGGGCTCGTGTACTGCGAAGCGCGTGATTTCGACGGCTACCCTCTTAGCTTCGTTGTCGTTGCGCTTAGTCACTCGTCAGTCTGGGTCGCTGGGACGAAGGTGAACAGCAGACGCGCTGTGCGCGCGGCGCAGCACGGCAGCGCTCGTACGTGCGACCTGCGAATACGCACTGCGCCGGCAACAGGCAAGACGCGGGACGCTCCCGGCGTCCGCGCGCGGCCTCACCTCGCTCGCCGGCGACATCGACGATTTTTGGCGCGACGTGCAAACCAAGTTGCACACGCTGCAGGTCGAATTCAAACCGCCTGCGATTGCTGCAGCGTGCGTCGAGGCGGCGTGGCTACGCGGTGATCATGCCGCCGCCCTTGAGCTGGCGCGCAACGGATTGGCGGATGCGTTGGCAGTGCGTGACGGCCGCCTCGCGGGCACTTACTAATCTGGTCGGAACGTCTGGGTGTAACGGCGCCGGGATTCGAGGGATCGTTACTACCGGCTTGCCAATACGAGTTGGCGGGGGATCGTGCCAGAGCGGCCGCCGAATGGGAGCGTTAAACGATCCTTACGAGTAACGCAGTGGTCCTTGCCTTGGGCGATGCAGAACAGATGCGCTCGGCCTTGACCCGATTTACCGCTCTCGGTGCCGAGCGGGCAGCCGCAATCACGCGCAACCGGATGCGCGCGCTTGGAGTCCGCGGTATCGAACGCGGCCCGTATGCGCACGCGCGCAATCACTTCGTAGGCTTCACGCGGCGCGAGAACGAAGTCGCCGAGTTGCTGTGCCAGAGCGTGTCCAACGCCGCGATCGCCGGAGGACTGCACCGATCCGAACGCACGGTAGAACATCACGTTGCCAACGTGCTGGCGAAACTCGGCGTCACATCGCGCGCGCAGGCGATGCTTAAGTTGTCGAATCTTCTGCAAGGCGCAGAAAACTAGGTAGCGCGACAGCAAATCTGCGTGCGAGTGCGGATTTGCTCCGCGCATCGCATCCCTAGCCTGCTCCCTCGGCTGCAGTCACGGCAGTTTGGGAGAAAGGAAATGAACTACCAACGGATCACTCCAGGCGTCGCCGGAGTCAGGCGCAGCGCTCTGCGCCTTGCAGCACCGATCAAAAAACGAGTACCGGCCAGAAGCAATTTGGGTACTGCGTGCGGATCCAGTGCGCCTCGCGCTTCGTATGTCCTGCTGATGGCCCAACGGCCTAGGCGAGGAACGACATGAAGACGGAAGACCTGACTGCACGGCCGCACGGCACGATCAGGAGCCGGCGCGAGCGCGTGACGCAGACACTGTGGTTCGAAGTGTTGGGTTTGCTGATCGTGTGCCCGTTGTTCGCTCACTTCGCCGGTGCATCTACGGGCGAGTCACTCACCCTGCTGATCGTGCTGTCGATCGCGATGATGTGCTGGTCGGCGCTCTACAACACCGTTTTCGACCTGATCGAGCATCGCTGCACCGGTCGCGTGGCCAGCGATCGCCCGCATCGCTGGCGCTTGGTGCACACCATCGCGCTCGAGGCGAGCGCGGTGGTCGTGACCTGGCCATTGATCATCGCACTGACCCCGCTGGGCCGGCTGCAGGCCCTGGTCGCGAACATCGGTCTGACCCTGGCCTACGCGCTGTACGGCTACTTCTTCCACCTGGGCTTCGACCGCTTGCGCCCAGTTGGCATCGCGCGACCAAGGCGAGGTAGCCATGGACGCCCACGAATCGATCGGCTACCTCGCATCGCTGCTGGTGCTGGCGACCTTTTGCATGAGCGGCATGGTGCCGCTGCGAGCGATAGCGATCGCCAGCAATGTGGCTTTTATCGGCTACGCGGCGCTTGCCGGCATCAGTCCCGTGTTGTTGTTGCATGCGCTGCTACTGCCGATGAACGTATATCGTCTGCTGCAAGCCCTTCGCGAACGACGGCACGATCAAGCAGACGTCATCGGATGGACTCGCAGGCATGGACGCAAATCATTCGGAAGAGCGGCCATCAGCCGGAGTAACAGATGCGTGAAGCGTGATAGCGGAAATGACTGCGCGCAACGAGCTCAGGGCGTTCGTTAGCGCCCTTTAACGCTGATCGACCACTGATCGGCGAAACCGCCGGATGTCGGCCTCGTGTCTACCGGTTGGCCGTGCCCGCACGGATATTGCGAATACGTCACCGCGCCGTTAGGTTCCTCACACTTGAACACGCCGGGACCCAACGCGCGCGCTGCGACTTGCTTGGGTGGAACAACAGTAGGCGCCGCTTTTGGCGTCGGCGGAGGCGGCATATACATCGGTTCGCTTTTCGTGAAGCGCTGCGCAGCGTCGGGCGGGGTTACTACCGCTGGCACCGGAATGCTGGGCCGGTCGAGCGCCACGTAGACGCCCGCCGCCAGCACCACCAGAGCCATCACCGCGGTTGCAAGTGACCGCTTACCTGATTGCGGCGCTCGGTAATGATTATTCATAAGAACCCACGCAGAAGCGAGTACCGAAAATCTACCGCGCGAACCGGCCTTTGATCAGAGGAATTGACACTTCAAACTGATGAAGAAATTAGGCCCTGTTTATGCCTTCGAAGTTAAGTAACTAGGGCCTTCACTAATCACTATTGCTTGCGCGGATCATCCCCGGGATTTACGTAAGTGACACCCCATGGACCCATCCCGTGCACCTGGACGATCGTTTCGTCCTTGGTCCAGGCAAAGTGTGTCGTCTTCGGCTGCATGATGGCAATCGCACCCGCACTCAGAGCTTTCGTCTTCGCTCGGTCCAGCTTGTCTCCCATTCCCATGTTGAACGTACCGGAGATCACCGTGACGTGTTCGATCGCGGGATGCCAGTGCGCCGGTAGTTGGTAGTTGGCGGGAAACTTCACGCGGAAGGTCACCGGCACTGCCTGATTGAGCGGCCCTTCGATGACAGCGAGCTTCGCTCCCGGCGGCAGCGACGGAACGTCGACCCACTTGAGCTCATCCGGCGTGGCCATCATGTGGTCGCTCGCCATTCCCGCGTGACCGCTTGATTGCGCAAAAGCGCCGGGCGCTGCGATGGTGCAAAACGCAAAGATTGCAGACAGTGTGGCTAACGTGTTTCTCATAGTCTTCTCCTGATTTGTCTCAGCTAGCGCGTGATGACGACTTCGAGATATTCACTGGGAACGACCATCGACGCATCGCCGGACCGGTTGAATCGTTCGATCAGCGCAATCACATCGCTCGCCAACGCGGCTTGAGCCGGAGGTTGCAGAGCGGCGAACGCCTTCAGCAGCGGGCCGTAGTAGGTCCTGAAGACATCGAGCCAGTGTTGTGGCGAGCGATAACGGAACACGAAATTTCTCGGCTCCGCCTCGATCGCCGAGGCTTTCGATCCGAACAGCTCGTCGATGCGCGCCTGCGTACCCCACAAACCCGGTGATTTGACTCCGGCCGGCGGCGGCAGGTGCTTGCCAATGGTCTTGAACAACTGGCCGATGAAGCCCTCGGGAGTCCAGTTGGCGAGGCCGATCTTGCCGCCGGGTTTACAAACGCGCATCAGCTCGGCCGCAGCCTTCGGCTGGTCGGGCGTGAACATCACCCCGAATGTCGAGACGACAACGTCGAAGCTGCCGTCCTTGAACGGCAGCGCTTCCGCGTCGGCTTCGCGGAAGTCGATTTGCAGCCGCTCGGCGGCAGCCCGCTCGCTTGCCTTGTCCAACAGCGCCGGTACGTAGTCGGTGGCGATCACATCGCACCCGCGCCGCGCGGCCGCCAGAGCGACGTTGCCGTTACCGGCCGCGACATCGAGCACCTTTTGTCCGGCACGAATATCGATGGCTTCGCATAACTGCTCGCCGACGATCTGCAAGGTCGTGCCGACTACCGCATAGTCGCCGGATGACCATGCGCCCTGCTGGCGCGCCTTGATTGCAGCAAGATCAGCGCCAAGATCGGGCTGCGCCGTATTCGCTTCCGGGCGAGCCGCGACAACTGTTTCGTTCATGTCAAACTCCTCGTGTAGTGAGTGCGGCACCATACGAGCCGCGCGTGGAGGTGAGCGTGGGAGCCGGCGTGGAAACGCACGTGCGGGCCGCTGCAACAGCGCGGGCCAGCAAGCAAGCCAGCCCGAGTGGTGATACTCGGCGCGGCGTCCACGTGCAGATGCTCGGACCTCTGGCTATCAGCCGCGACGGTGTCCCGCAACCGCTGCCGGCATCGCGCAAGGTGCGCGCTTTGTTTGGGTATCTTGCACTTGCTCCGCGCGCCGTCAGCCGCAGCCATCTGTGCGAGCTGCTGTGGGATGTGCCGAACGATCCACGCGCAGAGCTGCGCTGGTGCCTCAGCAAAATCAGAAGCGTGCTCGACGAGCCGGGCCGCCGAAGGGTCGAAGCCAGCGGCGACGCAATCACGCTCGACCTCGCCGATTGTTTCGTTGACGCCGTTGAGATTGCGCGCACGACGCAGCAGGGAATCGGAACCCTCGAGCCGAGTCGGCTGCAAGTGCTTTCAACATTGTTCGTCGGCG
The DNA here is from genome assembly GCA_963829995.1 of uncultured beta proteobacterium. Taxonomy (GTDB): domain Bacteria; phylum Pseudomonadota; class Gammaproteobacteria; order Burkholderiales; family Burkholderiaceae_F; genus JACCZX01. The sequence goes on from CAWHKW010000029.1 coordinate 55,606, forward strand.
ACTTTCTGGATGGGCTCGAGATCGATCGCAACGCGCAGTTCAATGGCTGGCTCACCGCGCAGCGGCGCCGCTTTCGCGTGTGCCACGCCGCCATACTCGAGCATCTCGTCAGAAGCCTTCCGCCCGAATCCGAAGAAGTGTTCAGCCATCTGGAGAAGTGGCTGGAACTGGCTCCTTTCGATCGGGCCGCGCATGGAAGCCTTCTGCTCGCGCTCGCGAGGCGCGGCCGAATCCGCGAGGGCGAAGAACACCTGGCTGCTACCGAGCGGCTCTTCGAGGCCGAAGGACTGGACCGAGCACCGATTCGTCAGCTGTGGCAGAGCGCCAGAGCCGGACACGCGAAAGCGCTGTCATCGTCCGCGCCGGACGTCGCATTGCCGGCGATTGACGCGGAGGGCAGTACCGTAGTCACAGCGCGCCGCGCATCGATTGCCGTGATGCCGTTCCTCGATCATGAAGACCTGAATGGCTCGCGAGGCGGGTTCGCCGACGGCCTGACCCACGACGTCATCACGCGGCTCGCCAAGCTACGCAGTCTGTTCGTTATCGCACAGGGCACGGTGTTCGCCCTCGCCGAGCGCAGCCTCGGTGCCGAAGCGGCGGGCCGTACGCTCAACGTGGACTACGTCACCAGCGGGTCGGTGCTGCACCAGGGCCGCCGCGTCATCGTGACGGTCGAGCTGTCCGAAGCACGCACTGCACGCATCGTATGGACCGAGACTTTCGATGAGAAGTTGGACGACGCCTTCCAGGTGCTCGATGAGATCGGCAATCGGATCGTCGCGTCGATCGCAGGCGAGATCGAAATGGTCGAGCGCAACCGCGCGATCCTCAAGCCCCCCAATTCGCTGGACGCATGGGAGGCGTATCACCGCGGGCTTTGGCACATGTATCGATTCAACAAAGCCGATAACGACCGGGCCGCGCACTTTTTTCAAATGGCGGCGAATCTCGACCCCACGTTCGCGCGCGCTTATGCCGGCGTGTCGTTTACCCACTGGCAGAACGCTTTTCAGCGGTGGGCGGAGCGCGAATCCGAAAGCGAGCGGGCGTTCGACGCCGCCAGCCAGAGCCTCAACGCCGACGATCGCGATCCCGCCGCGCACTGGGCCATGGGTCGAGCGCTCTGGCTACGTGGCCGCCGCGTCGAGTCTCTGACCGAACTGGAGAACGCTGTAGATCTGAGCCCGAACTTCGCGCTCGGCCACTACATGCTCGCGTTCGTCAATTCCACGTCAGGCGATCCCCGGGCTGCGATCGAATCGTCCGACCACTCGCGCCATCTGAGTCCGTTCGATCCGTTGCTGTTCGGAATGCTGGGTACGCGCGCGATGGCACTCGTTCGCCTCGGCCAGTTCGAGGAAGCGGCAGACTGGAGCGTCAAAGCAGCGGCCCGCCCCAATGCGCATGCACACATCCTGGCGATCGCTGCGCATTGTCTGGCGCTCGCCGGGCGTGTCGACGAGGCGCTGGCTTTGACTGCCCGGATCTATAAGACGACCCCGGGCTACCAGATCGATGACTTCTTCTCCGCTTTCCGATTTTCGCCGGACGCAGTGTCACTGTTTAGAAAAGGTGCACAGCGGATCGGGATGACTTGAGCAAGCTATCTAATTACCTCGACGCGCGCGATGAACCTTTCAAGCGTCTCAGGCGTTGGCATACGGTTGCACACTGCGATGCAGCGTGGCGCGTCTGTTTAGCCATGCAACAGCCGGCCCTTCGTCCACAAACACATCGGCAATCAGCCGACGGTTGAACGCGACCGTGACTCCGAACTTTTCGGGATCGATCATCTCCGGCCGCAGGACCATGGCCATGCGAAGTGCTCCGCGGGCGGTCAGCGCCCATTTCTCGACAAGGAAATACCGCTCGCTGAGGCTGGGCGGATCGAAGCCCGTGACCAAGATCCCGTTCACTAGCAGATCTTTGATGGCTTGCGCGCGTGCATACGCAATAGCTGCGTCGACGCACGCTACCGCCTCTGCAAGGGACATGTGGCCGGTGGGTCGGAAAAACCCACGTCCCCCAACTACCTCAAACTGATCCAGCGCGGGCTTCATACAAAGTCGCACACATTTCTTGGCCTCATAGAATACGCGGCTATGCCTTGCATTGATGCAGAACGTCTGCTCTCCGATTTGCAACAGCTGCGCGCGATCGGCGCATTGGGCCGCGGCGTCGTGCGCCCAGCATTTAGCGCCGCCGACATGGAAGCGCGGCATTGGCTTAAACGCCGCTACGCGGAGGCGAATCTCGAAGCGACGATCGATGGCGTCGGCAATGTACTGGGCCGCTCGCGCAATTCAGGCAAGGCGCTGCTGATTGGTTCGCATTCCGACACGCAACCTACCGGCGGCTGGCTCGATGGCGCACTAGGCGTGATCTATGCGTTGGAAGTGGTGCGCGCGCTAGCCGCCGACAGCGAGACGCAAGCGCTCCCTGTGGACGCGGTGTCGTTTCAGGATGAAGAGTCACGTTTTGTCGGCTGTCTCGGCAGCCGCTCGCTGACCGGCGCACTGGCGCCGGAAATGGAACAGGGTGCGGCGGATAGTCACGGCGTTTCACTGGAGGACGCACTGCGCGAAGCAGGCCTGGCCCGTGTGCCGCGCCTGCGAGTATCACGCGAACGCTATTCCGGCTTCATCGAGGCGCACATCGAGCAGGGGCCGCATCTGGAGGATGCCGGGCTCCGAATCGGCGTCGTGACTGGCATCGTCGGCTTGCGCAGTATTCGCTTTATCTTTCGCGGCCAGCAGAATCATGCAGGTACAACGATGATGGCGCGCCGACGCGATGCAAGTACGGCGCTCTACGAGCTCGCACACCGCATCAGCCTGGAATTTCCGAAGGTGGCTGCGGAACGCAGCGTATGGACGATGGGACGCTTACGCGTCGAGCCGAATGCGACTTCAATCGTGCCGGGATACGCCGAGCTCGATCTGCAGTTTCGGGATCAATCAGAGGCACCGCTCGATGCTTTCGAAGCGATCGCTGCGCGCCTCGTATCGGAGATGAACGCACGTGGCGGTGTGACCATCGAAGCCATTCCCATGCGAGCGCCCATCGCGCCGACGCGCATGGACCCCGCGCTGCAGATGCATATCGAGGCTGCTGCCGAGCGTCACGCGCCGGGCAAATGGCAGCGCATGCCGAGCGGCGCGTTTCACGATGCCGGGATCATCTCGGCATCGATCCCGTCGGCGATGCTTTTCATTCCGTCGCTCGGCGGCATCAGCCATGACTTCGCGGAGGACAGCCGCGAGGAGGACATCGTGCTCGGCTGCCAGGTCCTTGCGGATGCGGCTGCGTCGATACTCGCCACGGCGAGCGCGCGGCAATAAACGCGCCGTGCCGGAGTCAGGAGCAGAATTGCACTATCTATCTCCAACAAGCATCCAACCTACCCCACCCTATGCTCACAGCAACTTATCCTTCAACCAATCTCTTCATTAACGGTCATTGGCAAGACGCAGCTGATGGGAAGACGCTTGCGGTGTTTAACCCGGCGACCGGAAAAGAAATCGGCCGCGTTGCGCACGCCGCCAAGGTCGACCTGGACAAAGCGCTAGACGCTGCTCTGAAAGGCTTTGAGACATGGCGTGACATGACCGCGGCGGATCGCAGCAAGATCATGCGCAAGGCCGCCGGCTTGATGCGCGAGCGCGCCGAGGCCATCGGTCGTCTACTCACGCAGGAGCAGGGCAAGCCACTGGTGGAAGCCAAAGGCGAGGCCCTGGCCGCGGCCGACATCATTGAGTGGTTTGCTGAAGAGGGATTTCGTGTGTACGGCCGGATCGTGCCGCCTCGCGGCAACCTTGCGATCCGCCAGATGGTGCTCAAGGATCCAGTCGGTCCCGTCGCCGCGTTTACGCCTTGGAATTTTCCGATCAACCAAGTAGTACGCAAGGTTGGCGCTGCTTTATCCGCCGGTTGCTCGATGCTGGTCAAGGCACCCGAGGAAACGCCGGCTGGACCCGCCGAGCTGATCCGCGCCTTTGCTGATGCTGGGTTGCCGCCAGGGGTATTGGGACTTGTATACGGCAATCCCGCCGAAATCTCGAGTTACCTGATTCAACACCCGGTGATCCGCAAGATCACGTTCACGGGTTCGACCGTAGTTGGAAAGCAACTCGCGGCCATGGCCGGTCAGCATATGAAGCGCGTCACGATGGAACTTGGCGGGCACGCACCCGTAATAGTGGCCGAGGACGCCGACATCGCGTTGGCCATCAAGTCGACAGGTGCCGCCAAGTTCCGCAACGCGGGTCAGGTTTGCATATCGCCGACGCGCTTCCTGGTGCACAAGAGCATTCGAAACGACTTCGCCACCGCATTGGCCAAGCATGCGCAAGCCTTGAAAGTGGGCGACGGTCTGGCCGAAGGTACGCAGATGGGCCCACTCGCCAATCCGCGGCGGCTGACAGCAATGGCGGAATTCACGAAGGATGCTGTGGACCGCGGTGCCACGGTCCTGGCCGGCGGCGAGCGCATCGGTGACGTTGGGAATTTCTGGCAACCCACGATCCTCGCAGACGTGCCACTCGAAGCGAAGGTATTCAACGACGAGCCGTTCGGTCCAATGGCAGCGATTCGCAGCTTCGATACCTTGGACGACGCAATTGCGGAGGCGAACCGCCTACCGTACGGCCTGGCCGGGTATGCCTATACGAAGTCGCTGAAGAATGCGGACCTGCTGTCCCGTCGCGTCGAAGTCGGCATGTTGTGGATCAACATGCCCGCGATGCCATCGGCGGAAATGCCTTTCGGTGGCGTCAAGGACTCCGGCTATGGCTCCGAGGGCGGCCCCGAGGCCGTGGAGGCCTATCTGAACACGCGCGCTATCGCCATCATGAATGTTTGATGCGACGTCGCACTCGATTCAACTTCGTCGTGGACTACGTGAACGGGTAGATCGGCACGATGTTCACTCCCTAAACCGCAGCTGCTCGCGCGACAGCTCGCTGATCGACTTACACCCCATCAACTTCATCCCGCGCTCGACTTCCGCACGCAGCAGGCCAAGCGCCCGCTCAACGCCCGCTCTCCCTGCGGCCGCCAGAGGAAATAGATAGAACCGCCCGAGGCCAACGGCCTTGGCGCCAAGCGCAAGAGCCTTCAGCACGTGCGTGCCGCGCTGGACCCCGCCGTCCATCATTACGTCCAACCGATCGCCGACGGCATCGACGATTTCCGCCAGCTGATCGAACGGCGCGCGCGAGCCATCGAGCTGTCGCCCGCCGTGGTTCGACAGAACGATTCCGGTGCAGCCGATCTCGGCCGCGCGCTTCGCGTCTTCCACCGACATCACGCCCTTCAGACAGAACTGCCCGTCCCACTGCTGGACCATTTCGGCGACGTCGTTCCAGGTCATCGAAGGGTCCAGCATCTCGGTGAAGTAGCGGCCGATCGACATCGCTCCGCCGCTCATGTCGACGTGCTGATCCAGCTGCGGCAGTTTGAATTTTTCATGCGTGAGGTAGTTCAAACCCCACGCCGGCTTGATCGCGAACTGCAGCATTCCCGCGAGCGTGAGACGGAACGGAATCGAAAAGCCGGTGCGCAGATCGCGCTCACGGTTTCCGCCGGTAATGCTGTCCACCGTCAGCATCATGACCTCGACGCCGGCGTCCTTCGCTCGTTGAAGCATCGCGCGGTTCAGACCGCGATCCTTGTGGAAGTAGAACTGATACACCTGCGGCGTTGGATATTTTTTGCGCAGCTCTTCCAGACTGACCGTGCCGAGCGACGACACACCGAACAGCGTCCCGTACTTCGACGCCACCGCTGCGACCGCGCGCTCGCCTTCGTGATTAAACAGTCGCTGCAGCGCCGTCGGCGAGCAGTAAAACGGCACCGCGAGCTTCTGGCCCATCACCGTCACCGATAGATCGACGGCTTCCACTCCGCGCAGGACGTTGGGGACGAGGTCGCAGCTCTCGAAGCTGGCCGTGTTCCGTCGATACGTCACTTCATCGTCGGCGGCTCCATCGATGTAGTTGAAGATCGGGCTTGGCAGCCGCCGCATCGCCAGCCTGCGAAAGTCATGAAAGCTGTGGCAATCGGCGAGGCCCATGGCGAGAATTCGTCAGGTTTAGGGTGCGGGAGTCGGTATGTTGACACGCGCGGGTGCGCCCGGTACGTTGCCCTGCTCACAACGGTAGTGCCAACACGCGCGACGAACGCGTCAGAATTTCTAACAAGGAGACCATGATGAATCGACTTCTTCGGTTGACGCTGATGTGCGCCGCGACGACGCTCGCCGCTTGTGCAACCATGGATCGCGCGCTGCCGGGTAAGCCCGAGTACATGATCGTCGGCATTGACAACAAGACGACGTGGGACGCGGGCGGGAAGCTCGTGCTCAGCGCGCCCGGCAAGGACGTAGTCGCGATCGTCGACATCGGTACCGATCCCGCCAACCCGAAGATCGTCACGACGCTGCCGCTTTCGAATTCGATCTTCGGCCCGCCGACTAACCTCGCGATTACGCCGAATGGCCAGCTCGCGCTGGTAGCCGACTCGGTCGAGTACACCGCTGACGGCTCCGGCTGGAAATCGGGGCCCACCAGTCGGCTGCATGTGATCGACCTGACAACGAATCCGCCCCGCCTGATCGAAACGATCACAAATGTCGGCCGGCAGCCGTCCGGCATGTCGATCAACCGCGCCGGCAACCTCGCATTGATTGCCAACCGCGCCGACAACTCGATCAGCGTGCTCGCGATCGACGGCAAGCAGGTCAAGCTCATCGACACGGTGCAGATCGGCGAACACGTGGCGCATGTGGCGTTCACGCCTGACGGCAAGCGTGCGCTTGCTGCAAAGTTCCCCGGTCACAAGGTGGCGCTGCTCACGGTCGATGGCCAGAAGGTGACCTACACCAAGCGCGACCTCGTCGTCGGCCTGTGGCCGTACAACCTGGACATCGCACCTGACGGCAAGATCGCACTGACCGCTGACAACGGATTGAGCGGCAGCTCCGACGGTAACGTCGACACCGTCTCAATAATTGATCTTGAAGCGAATCCAGTGCGCGTGATCGACAAAGTGGTCGTCGGCGACGCGCCCGAAGGCATCGCGATCAGCCCGACCGGCAAGATGGCCGCCGCGATCCTGCTGCGCGGCTCCAACAACGCGACGACCGACTGGTTCTATAACCGCAACGGCAGCGTCGTCGTGCTCAAAATCGATGGCAAGAAGGTCACCAAGATCGGCGAGATCGAAGTCAGAGGCCTGCCCGAAGGAGCCGTGTTCAGTCCGGACGGACGCTGGCTGTATGTCGGCAATTACATGGATGAAGACATCTCCGTGCTGCGTGTTGACGGAGAAACGGTCACCAACACCGGCAAGCTGCTGAAACTGCCGGGTAAGCCCGCGTCGATGCGCGGACGAACGTTGTAACGGGTCGCAGCGAACGAGGTGTAGTCAGCGCGACTACACCGTCGCCGCCTTGGGAAACGTGACCATCCCTTCCGGGATCGACATCCACGATCGCTTGGACTGCACCCAGATGTGGCGTTGGATAGTGAGCCACTCGGGGTCATCCAGTGTTCCCATTGCTATGGCTCTCAGACCGGGCCGAACTTCAACGGTATGAGTGACTGTCGTCGCGCACGATGGGCAGAACTCCGTGCGCAACCACCTTCCGCTTTCGTCGGAATGATGCTGATACTGCTTTAGCTCGCCTTGTACAAACGTCACATTGCGCTCGTCGAAGTAAGCAACGGTTGCAAAGGCGCTCCCTGAGCGTCGTTGACAGAATGTGCAGTGGCAGATCTGGCAGATCGCAGGATTTCCTTGCACCTGATATCGCACACGGCCGCACGCACAACCGCCTTCATGAAGTGTGGTCATTGGTGCTCCAGATGAAAGAAACGACCAGTTTAATTGCGGGACACGGCGGGACACTTCAACCGCGCGTTTAGCGTACAAAAACCTAGACAATTTCACGCTTCGCTCAGCGGTCGGCGAGCCCAGAATCGTCTGCACATGAGCGCACCTCTTAGAACCCTTCGCGGCTGCTTCGCCGGCCTGCTAACTGCGGCACTGCTTGCCAGCTGTGCGACCGGAATGAGCAAGGACGAGTGCGCGCTGGCCGACTGGCAAATGATCGGCTACGAAGACGGCCTGCGCGGATTCCCTGCAGAGAGAATCGGCGCGCATCGAGCGGCCTGCGCCAAACATCAAGTCACGCCAAACCTCGCCGCCTACACCGGAGGTCGGGAGCGCGGCCTGCGCGAATACTGCCAGCCGAAGAACGGGTTCCGCGCCGGACTGCAGGGCACCGGCTACGCCAATGTGTGTTCCGGTCCGAGCGAGGCGTTCTTCGTCGACGGCTATCGCTACGGAAGGCAAATCCACGACGCCCGCGCCGAACTGCGCTCCACCCAAGCGCGGCTGCGCAACGCTCGGGAAGGTCTTGCGCATACGAATACGGCGATGGCAAGCGTCACTGCCGAACTCGTGTTACCGACCGTGCCGATCGACCGCCGCGCCTGGCTCGCGACGGAGCTTGTGCGACTGACACAAGAGCGCACCGAACTCGTGGGGCGCATCGATCAGCTTGCCGCGCACTCTCAGCAAATGGCGGTCAACGTGCAGGAACTCGAGCGGCACAGTCCATACGCGCTTTGAGTTGACCGGCATATCTGTGCTCACTTTCGGTGGATCGACGCATACCAAGACGATTCAGTGATGGAATCAGCACAACAACCCTAGTCACCGGCGCCTGGAACGATCCGCACCTCGCGCACGCAAGCATCCTTGAGAATCGCGAGTGCAGCCTGATACGCCGGACTTTCGTACGCAGCGATTGCCCTATCAACGCTTTCGAATTCAGCGACAACGCAGCGCTCGTTCGCACCGCCTTCGTAAACCTTGGCCGGCATGCCGCGAGCAAGAAAACGGGCGCCGAAAGAAGTCAGCACCGGTGTTGCAGCTTCGGCGTACTTACGCAGCGCAGCGGGATCCTGAACGGAGTGATATGACGCAATCCAGTATCCCTTTGGCATCGTGCTGCTCCGATGAGTAACTGGCCGTCAAATGTATCCGAACACCGGCGGAAACACGATGACGACGATCGCCGCCCAGACGGCATAGACCGGTATGTAATCGGTTTGCCACCGCTCGAGGTCGGCGAACGGTCCACGTCCTCTAAGAAAGCGGATGTAAAGCACGGCCGACCACGCGAGATTGACTAGCAGAACCACGTTCTCACCCAGCGCGGCCACGCGGTTGGGTGTGAAGCCGAACTCGTTGATGCGCGCGGCGATCGCCCATAGCGCTACTGCATCGGCGAGCAATGCACAGATGACGAGCGTGATCTGCAGCACATCCAATACACCGGGAGGGGACTGCGGGTCGCGGGCCGAGACGGAGTAAAGCAGAAGGCCGAGGACCACTACCAGCAGCATGTCGAAGGCGATCAGCACGTTGCGCTCGATGTCGACTCCGTGTCCCGTCCACAGCACAGTTCCCAGGAACGCGACGAGCACTGCGACGAAAAGGGGCGTGAAGAGGCTCGTCAGCACGGGTGCCATGTTTTCGATCACGCTTTGCTTGGCCTCCACCAGCCACGACGCGACGATGACGGCGCCGACCGCGCCGCACGGCAGCAGCCACGACTCGAAGAAGGGCTCGACGTCGACACCGATGGCCTGGAAGATCATCGCCATGAACGCGGTGAGGAGGCCGCCGCCGAGAGCAATCAGCACGTAGTAGATGAACAGCTCGCCCGAGAAGCGAATAAAGTCCATGCGGCCGCCGGCTTGGCTCCATCGGCCGCCGGCGTACGCGATGCCCACTACCAACCACAACGCGATCGGCAGGTGCAGTGCCATCAGCACCTCAGTTGATCCGTGCGGGGCGACCGGATAGACGTTGGCGACTATGGCCGCTGCGACGAATGCCGCGGCCAGCCATCGGACCGTTCGGGTGTCGAGCCTCCGTTTCCAGACGAAGTAACCCGTCAGGAGCGGGAGCACAAAAAGAGACACATTGCGCGCGTAGAAACCGGCGTCCTGATCCAGCTCGAGCGCGAAGAGCGACGGAGCTTTGATGACCACAGCCGCCGCGACCGCAAGACAGAAGGCGACGATGGCATCCGTTCGGGTTCGTGCTCGTCCGTCGCCGAACTCTGAGGGCAAGACGACGAGCTGCTTCCACAAGCGGTCCGAGTGCTCGCGCGCGAACTCACGGGACAGTGCATCGAGGTTGCCCATCCGCTTCACTGCCACCAGAAACGCTTCATCCGTGGCCAGCCCCGCATCCACCAAGACCGCGATCTGCTCGCGCAGATGGTCTTCCAGTTCCGCGACATCAACGGAGTGAATCGCCTGTCGGCGGCGCAGATAACTTCGCCATTGGTCGACCTGGTCCTCCAGCGATGCCGCCTGACCTGCAGCCGACATTGCTCAGGCTCCCCGTGGCAGTGGTGCAGTTGCGGCAGGGAGGCACAGCGCGAGCGCGTGCCAAATGCCGCGCAACGTTGCGTCCACCGCCTGCCACTGCCGGCGATCCTCTGCAAGCTGAGCGCGGCCTCTGGACATCAGCCGGTAGTACTTGCGACGGCGACCGCTCTCCGCAACTTTCCACCGCGCCTTGATGTACCCGAGCCGCTCGAGCCGATGTAGAACGGGGTAAAGCATCCCGTCCGTCCACTCGATGCGTCCGCCGGACAGCTCACGGACCCGCTGCAGGATGGCGTAGCCATAGCTGTCCCCTTCGGCCAGGATTGCAAGGACGATGGAGGTCGACGAAGCGGCCATCAAGTCTTTGCTGATTTCCATGATCTGCAGATGCTGATGAGCTGGAATCCCAACCTACATAGCAGCGTTATACATGGCAGTGCTAGGTATGTAAATAATCGCGACGACGACGCCCTGCCGCTTCAACATCATCAGCATGCTCGCCCGCCTGTTAGCATCCAGCGATGTGCCGATCGATCGTGTCCCGGCTCCCCCTTGTCGTTACTCTCGCTCTGACTGCCGCATGTGACCGCGCGAACACGCCGCCGGCAGAAAAGGCGGCACCCCAGGTCACCGTGATCACCGTGAAGCCGCAAAGCGTGGTGATCAAGACGCTGTTGCCCGGCCGCACAGCACCCACGCTGATCGCCGAGGTGCGCCCGCAAGTGACAGGGATTGTCGAGTCACGCACGTTCAACGAGGGAGCGGAGGTCAAGGCGGGCAGCACGCTCTTCAAGCTGAATCCGGCGACTTACCGGACGACGTATGAGAGTGCACGCGCCGCTGTGGCAAAGGCAGAAGCGGGCGTGCAGACAGCGCGACGCAACGTGGAACGCAACAAAGAGCTGGTCGAGATCAAGTTCGTCAGCCAGCAGGCGTATGACGATGCCTTAACGACGCTGCGCCAGAACGAAGCCGACCTCGCGGGCGCGAAGGCCGCCGCCGAGGCGGCGCGGATCAACCTTGCATATACCAACGTTGTCGCGCCGATTTCCGGACGCACCGGCAAGTCCACCGTCACGGCGGGCGCTCTGGTGACGGCGAACCAGGCATCGCCTTTGGTGACGATCCAGCAGATGGACCCGATGTATGTGGATGTCACGCAGTCGAGCACGGAAGTGCTTCGGCTGCGAAGAGCAATGGCCAGCGGCGAACTGAAGCGCGCGCGCAGCGACGCGGCGCGGGTGACCCTTCTGCTCGACGATGGAGCGCCTTATTCACACGAGGGCACGCTGCAGTTCTCGGACGTGACAGTCGATGCTTCGACAGGCGCAATCACGCTGCGTGCACTGTTTCCGAATCCCGATAACGTTCTGTTGCCAAACATGTATGTGCAGGCAGTGATCGAGGAAGGCGTGCGCGAGAACGCGATCCTCGTGCCGCAGCAAGCGGTGACGCGCGATGCCAAGGGCCAGGCGATCGCAATGGTGGTCGGCCCGGATAACAAGGTCGAGTCAAGGATGCTGAAAACTGTGCGCACGCTCGGCAGCGACTGGCTGCTCGACTCCGGCTTGCAGGTAGGCGATCGAGTCATTGTCGAGGGACTGCAGAGAGCCACCCCTGGCACAGTGGTGCAAGCCGTCCCGGCAGGCGCGCCGAGTGAAAGCGCCTCGCGCGCCACCGCAAGCTCGGGAGCGGCGGCACCGCCCGCGGGTAGCGCCGGCACGCGCTAGCGCACAACGAGTCAGGGCGGTAGGCAGTGTCACATTTCTTCATTGAGCGGCCGATCTTCGCGTGGGTGATCGCGCTCGTGATCATGCTGGCGGGCGCGATCGCGATCCTCCGCCTGCCGATTGCCCAGTATCCCAACATCGCTCCGCCGACGATCACCATCCAGGCGACTTATCCCGGCGCATCGGCCAAGACCGTGGAGGACACCGTCACTCAGATCATCGAGCAGCGGATGACGGGTCTGGACGGGCTGCGCTACATCACGTCGACCAGCGACAGTCTGGGCGCCGCTTCAATTGTGTTGACGTTCAACGCAGGAGTGAACCCGGATATCGCGCAGGTGCAGGTGCAGAACAAGCTGAAGCTTGCGGAGACGCTGTTGCCGCAGGAGGTTCAGCAGCAGGGCGTCAACGTAGTGAAGACGGTCCGCAATTTCATCATGGTGATCGGCTTCTATTCCGAAGACGGATCGATGAACCGCACGGACATCGCCGACTACGTGGCGGCGAACGTGCAGGAGATTCTGAGCCGCGTTCCAGGGTGTCGGCGAGCTGACACTGTTCGGAACGCAGTACGCAATGCGGATCTGGCTCGACCCGGGCAAGTTGAACAGCTTCAAGCTCACGCCCGCGGATGTCGCTGCCGCCGTTCGCTCGCAGAACGTGCAGATCGCCGCCGGACAGCTCGGCGGGCTGCCCGCCGTGCGCGGACAGCAACTGAACGCGACCATCTCGGCCCAAGGCCGGCTGCAGACTCCCGCGCAGTTCGAGTCGATTGTGTTGCGCACCGATCCCTCGGGTGCCACGGTGCGGCTACGCGACGTCGCCCGCGTCGAGCTCGGCAGCGAGAACTACAGCACGCTGTCGTTCTACAACGGCAAGCCTTCATCGGGTCTTGCCGTACGACTCGCCACCGGTGCCAACGCGCTCGACACCGCCGATGCGGTGAAGGCGAAGACTGCCGAGCTCGAGCGATTCTTCCCACACGGCCTCAAGGCGGTGGTCGCATTCGACACGACTCCATTCATTCGGTTGTCGATCCAAGAAGTTGTAAAGACTCTGATCGAAGCGTTCGTGCTGGTCGTGCTCGTGATGTACCTGTTCCTGCAGAGCTGGCGCGCGACGCTGATTCCCGCGATCGCGGTGCCGGTGGTGTTGCTTGGCACGTTCGGCGTGATGCAGGCGTTCGGCTTTTCGATCAACGTACTGACGATGTTCGGAGTCGTGCTGACCATCGGCTTGCTCGTTGATGACGCAATCGTCGTAGTCGAGAACGTCGAGCGCCTGATGAGCGAAGAGGGCTTGTCGCCAAAGGAAGCCACGAAGAAATCGATGGGCCAGATCACCGGCGCGTTGGTAGGGATCGCGCTCGTTCTCGCCGCAGTGTTCATTCCGATGGCGTTCTTCGGTGGCTCTACCGGCGTCATCTATCGGCAGTTCTCGATCACGATGGCGTCAGCAATGCTGCTTTCGGTTTCGGTGGCGCTGATCCTTTCGCCGGCGCTGTGCGCGACATTGCTGAAGCCGGTCGAAAAGGGATCGCACGGCAAAACGACCGGATTTTTTGGCTGGTTCAACCGCGGTTTCAATCGCGGCAGCGCGGCGTACCGGCGCACAGTCGGCCGCATGCTCAACGGTCCGCTGCGCTGGCTTGCGGCGTACGTGGTGATGATCGCTATTGGCATCTTCCTGCTGCTGCGGCTTCCAACATCGTTTCTGCCGGACGAAGACCAGGGCATCATGTTCGGGCAAGTTGTGCTGCCGGCCGGAGCGACGCAGGAGCGCACGCTGCGCGTGCTGCGCGACATGGAGCGCCACTTCCTGGTCGACGAGAAGGATCTGGTGCAGTCGCTGTTCACTGTCGCGGGCTTTTCTTTTTCCGGCAGCGGTCAGAACGCCGGCATTGCATTTGTGCGGCTGCGCGATTGGTCCGAAAGGCCTGGCGCACAGAGCACGGTCAAGGCCGTTGCGGGCCGCGCAGCTGCGGCGTTCTCCAAATTCCGTGACGCGATGGTGTTCGCATTTCCGCCGCCGGCAGTGCTCGAGCTCGGCGTGGCGAACGGCTTCGATATGTATCTGCAGGACCGCGCCGGCGCGGGTCATGAGGCATTGATGGCCGCACGCAATCAACTGCTCGGCATGGCGGCGAAGGATCCCACTCTGGTGGCGGTGCGTCCCAACGGGCAGGAAGACACGCCGCAGTTCAGTATCGATGTGGATACCGTGCACGCCGGCGCGTTGGGGCTAGCAATGGCCGACGTCAACGCAACATTGTCTGCAGCGTGGGGCAGCTCCTATGTGAATGACTTCATCGACAAGGGCCGCGTGAAGAAGGTCTACATGCAGGCCGACGCGCCGTTTAGGATGGTCCCGGAGGATCTGTCCAAGTGGTACGTGCGCAATGCGCAGGGCGACATGGTCCCGTTCTCCATGTTCGCGCGCGGCAAATGGACGTTCGGGTCGCCTCGCCTCGAACGCTTCAACGGCGCGGCCGCGGTCCAGATTCAGGGGCAGGCTGCGGCGGGTTACAGCTCCGGCGAGGCCATAGCGGCGATGGAGAAACTTGCGGCACAACTGCCACCGGGATTTGGAGTCGCGTGGACCGGACTGTCCTACGAAGAGCGGCAGTCGGGTGCGCAAGCGCCGCTGCTGTATGGACTATCGATCATCGTCGTGTTCCTGTGTCTTGCCGCTTTGTATGAGAGCTGGTCGATTCCATTCGCGGTGCTGCTGATCGTTCCGCTCGGCATCCTTGGGGCGGTGATCGCGGCGACCGGCCGCGGATTGTCGGATGACGTGTACTTCCAGGTGGGACTGCTGACGACGATCGGACTATCGGCGAAGAACGCCATCCTGATCATTCAGTTTGCCCTGAAGCAAATGGCCGAAGGCGTCGAGCTCGTTCCGGCGACGCTCGAGGCTGTGCGCCTGCGACTGCGACCGATCCTGATGACCTCGCTGGCGTTTGGTGGTGGCGTGCTGCCGCTGGCACTGGCAGCTGGCGCCGGATCAGGCAGTCAGAACGCGATCGGAACCGGTGTCTTAGGCGGCATGGTTGCCGCGACCGCTCTCGGATTGCTGTTCGTGCCGTTGTTCTTCGTCGTAGTCAGGAGAATGGTCACTCGGCGCGCCGTCCGCAGGATAGACGTGGTCCAGCCAAAAGCTGTCTGAAACTGCCGCATGTGACCGCGCGAACACGCCGCCGGCAGAAAAGGCGGCACCGCAGGTCACCGTGATCACCGTGAAGCCGCAAAGCGTGGTGATCAAGACGCTGTTGCCCGGCCGCACAGCACCCACGCTGATCGCCGAGGTGCGCCCGCAAGTTACAGGGATTGTCGAGTCACGCACTTTCAACGAGGGAGCGGAGGTCAAGGCGGGCAGCACGCTCTTCAAGCTGAATCCAGCGACTTACCGGACGACGTACGAGAGTGCACGCGCGGCTGTGGCAAAGGCAGAAGCGGGCGTGCAGACAGCGCGACGCAACGTGGAACGCAACAAAGAGCTGGTCGAGATCAAGTTTGTCAGCCAGCAGGCGTATGACGATGCCTTAACGACGCTGCGCCAGAACGAAGCCGACCTCGCGGGCGCGAAGGCCGCCGCCGAGGCGGCGCGGATCAACCTTGCATATACCAACGTTGTCGCGCCGATTTCCGGACGCACCGGCAAGTCCAGCGTCACGGCAGGCGCTCTGGTGACGGCGAACCAGGCATCGCCACTGGTGACGATCCAGCAGATGGACCCGATGTATGTGGATGTCACGCAGTCGAGCACGGAAGTGTTTCGGCTGCGAAGAGCAATGGCCAGCGGCGAACTGAAGCGCGCGCGCAGCGACGCGGCGCGGGTGACCCTTCTGCTCGACGATGGAGCGCCTTATTCACACGAGGGCACGCTGCAGTTCTCGGACGTGACCGTCGATGCTTCGACAGGCGCAATCACGCTGCGTGCATTGTTTCCGAATCCGGATAACGTTCTGTTGCCAAACATGTATCGTGCAGGCAGTGATCGAGGAAGGCGTGCGCGAGAACGCGATCCTCGTGCCGCAGCAAGCGGTGACGCGCGATGCCAAGGGCCAGGCGATCGCAATGGTGGTCGGCTCCGGATAACAAGGTCGAGTCAAGGATGCTGAAAACTGTGCGCACGCTCGGCAGCGACTGGCTGCTCGACTCCGGCTTGCAGGCGGGCGATCGAGTCATTATCGAAGGACTGCAGAGAGCCACCCCGGGCACGGTGGTGCAAGCCGATGCCGGCCGGCGCGCCGAATGAAAGCGCGTCGCGCGCCACCGCGAGCTCGGGAGCGGCGGCACCGCCCGCGGGTAGCGCCGGCACGCGCTGAGCGCACAACGAGTCGAGGGCGGTAGGCAGTGTCACATTTCTTCATTGAGCGGCCGATCTTCGCGTGGGTGATCGCACTCGTGATCATGCTGGCGGGCGCGATCGCGATCGTCCGCCTGCCGATCGCCCAGTATCCCAACATCGCGCCGCCGACGATCACGATCCAGGCGACTTACCCGGGCGCGTCGGCCAAGACGGTGGAGGACACCGTCACTCAGATCATCGAGCAGCGGATGACGGGTCTGGACGGACTGCGCTACATCACGTCGACCAGCGACAGTCTGGGCGCGGCTTCGATTGTCCTGACGTTCAACGCAGGAGTGAACCCGGACATCGCGCAGGTGCAGGTGCAGAACAAGCTGAAGCTTGCGGAGACGCTGTTGCCGCAGGAGGTTCAGCAGCAGGGCGTCAACGTAGTGAAGACGGTCCGCAACTTCATCATGGTGATCGGCTTCTATTCCGAAGACGGATCGATGAACCGCACCGACATCGCCGACTACGTCGCGGCGAACGTGCAGGAGATTCTGAGCCGCGTTCCAGGTGTCGGCGAGCTGACACTGTTCGGAACGCAGTACGCAATGCGGATCTGGCTCGACCCGGGCAAGTTGAACAGCTTCAAGCTCACGCCCGCGGATGTCGCTGCCGCCGTTCGCTCGCAGAACGTGCAGATCGCCGCCGGACAGCTCGGTGGGCTGCCCGCCGTGCGCGGGACAGCAACTGAACGCGACCATATCGGCACAAGGCCGGCTGCAGACTCCCGCGCAGTTCGAGTCGATTGTGTTGCGCACCGATCCGTCCGGTGCCACGGTGCGGCTGCGCGACGTCGCCCGCGTCGAGCTCGGCAGCGAGAACTACAGCACGCTGTCCTTCTACAACGGCAAGCCTTCATCGGGTCTCGCCGTACGACTCGCCACCGGTGCCAACGCGCTCGACACCGCCGATGCGGTGAAGGCGAAGACGGCCGAGCTCGAGCGATTCTTTCCGCACGGCCTCAAGGCGGTCGTCGCGTTTGACACGACTCCATTCATTCGGTTGTCGATCCAGGAGGTCTTGAAGACTCTGATCGAGGCGTTCGTGCTGGTCGTGCTCGTGATGTACCTGTTCCTGCAGAGCTGGCGCGCGACGCTGATTCCCGCGATCGCGGTGCCGGTGGTGTTGCTTGGCACGTTCGGCGTGATGCAGGCGTTCGGCTTTTCGATCAACGTACTGACGATGTTCGGAGTGGTGCTGACCATCGGCTTGCTCGTTGATGACGCGATCGTCGTAGTCGAGAACGTCGAGCGCCTGATGAGCGAAGAGGGCTTGTCGCCAAAGGAAGCCACGAAGAAATCGATGGGCCAGATCACCGGCGCGCTGGTAGGCATCGCGCTCGTTCTCGCCGCAGTGTTCATTCCGATGGCGTTCTTCGGTGGCTCCACCGGCGTCATCTATCGGCAGTTCTCGATCACGATGGCGTCAGCAATGCTGCTTTCGGTTTCGGTGGCGCTGATCCTTTCGCCGGCGCTGTGCGCGACATTGCTGAAGCCGGTCGAAAAGGGATCGCACGGCAAAACGACCGGATTTTTTGGCTGGTTCAACCGCGGTTTCAATCGCGGCAGCGCGGCGTACCGGCGCACTGTTGGCCGCATGCTCAACGGTCCGCTGCGCTGGCTTGCGGCGTACGTGGTGATGATCGCTATTGGCATCTTTCTGCTGCTGCGGCTTCCAACATCGTTCCTGCCGGACGAAGACCAGGGCATCATGTTCGGGCAAGTTGTGCTGCCGGCCGGAGCGACGCAGGAGCGCACGCTGCGCGTGCTGCGTGACATGGAGCGCCACTTCCTGGTCGACGAGAAGGATCTCGTGCAGTCGCTGTTCACTGTCGCCGGCTTTTCTTTTTCCGGCAGCGGTCAGAACGCCGGCATTGCATTCGTGCGGCTGCGCGACTGGAGCGAACGGCCGGGCGCGCAGAACACGGTCAAGGCCGTTGCGGGCCGTGCAGCGGCGGCCTTCTCCAAATTCCGCGACGCGATGGTGTTCGCGTTCCCGCCGCCCGCAGTGCTCGAGCTCGGCGTGGCGAACGGCTTCGATATGTATTTGCAGGACCGCGCCGGCGCGGGTCATGAGGCATTGATGGCCGCACGCAATCAACTGCTCGGCATGGCGGCGAAGGATCCCACTCTGGTGGCGGTGCGTCCCAACGGGCAGGAAGACACGCCGCAGTTCAGTATCGATGTGGATACCGTGCACGCCGGCGCGTTGGGGCTGGCCATGGCCGACGTCAATGCAACATTGTCTGCAGCGTGGGGCAGCTCCTATGTGAATGACTTCATCGACAAGGGCCGCGTGAAGAAGGTCTACATGCAGGCCGACGCGCCGTTCAGGATGGTCCCGGAGGATCTGTCCAAGTGGTACGTGCGCAATGCGCAGGGCGACATGGTCCCGTTCTCCATGTTCGCGCGCGGCAAATGGACGTTCGGGTCGCCTCGCCTCGAACGCTTCAACGGCGCGGCCGCGGTCCAGATTCAGGGGCAGGCTGCGGCGGGTTACAGCTCCGGCGAGGCCATAGCAGCGATGGAGAAACTTGCGGCACAACTGCCACCGGGATTTGGAGTCGCGTGGACCGGACTGTCCTACGAAGAGCGGCAGTCGGGTGCACAAGCGCCGCTGCTGTATGGACTATCGATCATCGTCGTGTTCCTGTGTCTTGCCGCTTTGTATGAGAGCTGGTCGATTCCATTCGCGGTGCTGCTGATCGTTCCGCTCGGCATCCTTGGGGCGGTGATCGCGGCGACCGGCCGCGGATTGTCGGATGACGTGTACTTCCAGGTGGGACTGCTGACGACGATCGGACTATCGGCGAAGAACGCCATCCTGATCATTCAGTTTGCACTCAAGCAAATGGCCGAAGGCGTCGAGCTCGTTCCGGCGACGCTCGAGGCTGTGCGCCTGCGACTGCGACCGATCCTGATGACCTCGCTGGCGTTTGGTGGTGGCGTGCTGCCGCTGGCACTGGCAGCTGGCGCCGGATCAGGCAGTCAGAACGCGATCGGAACGGGTGTCTTAGGCGGCATGGTTGCCGCGACCGCTCTCGGATTGCTGTTCGTGCCGTTGTTCTTCGTCGTTGTCAGGAGAATGGTCACTCGGCGCGCCGTCCGCAGGATCGACGTGGTCCAGCCAAAAGCTGTCTGAAGTGTGTGAAGAGGACTGCGCAGCTGCGACCTGCCGCGTTGATCGGGCGCGCTGGGTCCGTTCGCGCAGAGCCGCTCGCCGGCGCCAACTCTTACGGGCGGGCTTCCGCGAAGTCTTCTTCGAGAAACGACTCGGGCCAGTCGAACTTCAAAACCTCACGGCGACGGTTACGCCGCTCGAAAGGATCTTCGGACAGGGCAACAAGCGCGTCCCGCAGAGCGATGATCGCTTGCGACGGCAGGCGAACGAACAAGTGGTTGCGCGCAGCGTCGTTTAGAACAAAGACTACCGTGCCTGATTTCAAGTCATCGTCGAGATCGACGCTGGAAAAATCGAAGCAGATCTGCAGAAATTCAGGTTTCATAGAGGCCTCCTTCACGAAGCGATGTTCGCCCCCAATTGCTACTCAGCTATGACACTGGCCGTGTGGCACGAAACGTGACACACAGCGTTTTTGTACGCTGCGGTTGATGCCCCACACCAGGATCAGCGCAAAGGCCAGCATGCAACGCCGCGCGCTGCCGGCAGGTTTCTGGCGGCAAAGGCGCATCCGAAGGGCTCGGTACAGCCACAACTAGCGTCGAGCGATCTGCGCCGCGTGAGGCGCCGCGCATGTTGCGGCCCCGATCCCATGTCGCCGAAGACCTTGGTGGCGACCACCACGCACTCTCACGCGGCACCTGAAATTCTTCAGCGCTTGCCCCGTGATCTGCTCGGCAAGCCCACCCGAATACATGTCCGCCGTGTCGATGAAGTTGATGCCGGCATCGAGCGC
Organism: uncultured beta proteobacterium; assembly: GCA_963829995.1. Taxonomy (GTDB): domain Bacteria; phylum Pseudomonadota; class Gammaproteobacteria; order Burkholderiales; family Burkholderiaceae_F; genus JACCZX01. The sequence continues at coordinate 76,023 of CAWHKW010000029.1, forward strand.
CGGTCCGATCAGGCGCTCAGCGTCGGCTTGCTGAAGATTTCCGATCTGTGCCCACATCCCCTCGCAACCGCCGAACGTCATCGTGCCCAGACAGAGCTCAGAAACGAATAGGCCGGTGCGGCCTAGTGGACGATTACGCATTGGTGTTGATTCGCGATGTAGGTGGTTAGATGAGCGCGACCAACTTGCCCGCGATAGAGACCCACGCGTCGCTCTGAGCGAGGGCGATCCGCGCCGGCACCGCCGCGATCACCAGCGCCGCGCCCCAGCCGAACGCCGGATGCAGTCGGCGATGGCGGACGGTATCGATCACCACGACAAGGAGCACGCATGCGATCGTCACCCCGAAGAACGCGGGCAAGCCGACCTGTTTAAGCGCGTCGATCGGCAGCCGCGCCACGGCCGGCGTCAGCATGCCCACCGTGGCGAGCAGCATCAGCCTCTTGTGCGTGGCGCTCTTGCGTCGCTTGGCGACCGCGGCCGCAACCAGGATCGAAAACACAAGAAGATCGACGAGCGGAATCGCCAGAAACATCAACGGCGTCACCTGTGGTGTGGGCGAAAATCCGCGCCGCGCAGCTTCGAGCGCGACCGTCGCGCCAATGACGACCAACAAAACGGCAACGCCGACGCCGGCAACACCGAGCCGACGGTGCAGGTCAGTACGTCCAAACTCAACGAGCGCTGTTTGCACGACAAGAAGCGCAATCCAGGTCGACATGACAAGGCCATGCGCAAACAGCAGATTCGACAGGGGCGGTGCGCCGAACAAGCCCTTCAGATAAAACGTCGGCGCAAAGCCGGCAAAGACGATTACTAGGACGAGAAGCAAGCCGACGACGAGCAGCGGCAGATCGGGCCGTGGGGTGCGCGCCAATGACGATGCGACGACGGGTGTGGTAGACACAGGGGCCCCCTCAAAGCGATGCGACGGCCGCGATCTTTACACCCGTAGGGCCGCGCGTCCAGCCGTTGCTTCGACGCACCTGGCTCCTTACGCGCTCTGAGTTGAGGGCCTGGTCTAACGCCCTTTGCGGTTGCGAAACCGTTGAGAGATGCTCCCAAACAGTTTTTCTCCTCTGTACGCGCGTTGTCGTAATCTCCCCGATGGTTGGTGAGCACCAGCCGGCCCAATAACGGAGACAAAATGAGCTCGCGACGGCCTAACTTCATCTACATCCTGGCCGACGATCTCGGCTACGCCGATCTTGGCTGCCTCGGTGCTCGTGATGCGCGGGGACGTCCTGCGAACATCACGCCCAATCTCGACCGGCTCGCGAAGCAGGGCCTGCTGTTCACGCGCGGCTATGCGAACTCTGCCGTGTGCTCGCCCACGCGTTTCGCGTTGATCACGGGTCGCTGGCAGTATCGGTTGCGCGGCGCAGCGGAGGAGCCGCTGGCGTCGATCACCAAAGGCGACAAGGTGCTCGGTCTTCCGCCCGACCACCCGACGTTGCCGTCGCTGCTGCGTGACGCCGGCTACGCAACCGCGCTGATCGGCAAATGGCATCTTGGTTATCCGCCGCACTTCGGTCCACGCAAGAGCGGCTATCAGGAATTCTTTGGCTTTCATTCCGGCGGCCTCGATTACTTCGCGCACACCGATACGCGCGGCGCGCCGGATCTGTGGGAAAACGAAACGCCGATTGAGCGCGAGGGTTATCTGACTGATCTGCTGAGTGCGCGCGCAGCAGAGTTCGTGAAGCGTCAGAGCGCCAATCAGCCGTTTCTGCTGAGCCTGCATTACAGCGCGCCGCACTGGCCGTGGGAGACACGCGACGATCGAGCCGAATCGGAGCGCATCGGCGGCAACGCCAAGCATCTCGACGGCGGCTCGATCGCGACCTATCAACGCATGATTCACCACATGGACGAAGGCATCGGTCAGGTGCTGGCAGCGCTCGATGCGCGTGGACTGGCCGACGACACGCTGGTGGTGTTTACCAGCGACAACGGCGGCGAGCGCTTCTCCAACAACTGGCCGTTTGTTGGACAGAAGATGGATCTGCTGGAAGGCGGAATTCGTGTGCCGCTAGTTGCACGCTGGCCTCGCAAGATCGCGGCGGGCGGTGTGAGCGCAACGCCGAATCTGACGATGGATTGGACGGCGACGATGCTCGCGGCCGCGGGAGTCGACGCGCATCCTGACTATCCGCTCGACGGCACAAACCTGTTGCCTCTTTTTGCCGACTCGTCATGGAATCCGACGCGCGATCTTTGCTGGCGCATGAAGCATCGCCAGCAGCGCGCGCTGATTCGTGGTGACTGGAAGTATCTGGCGATGGATGGCAACGAGTATCTGTTCAATCTCGCGCTCGATGAGCGAGAACGAGCCAACCTCGCAGAGCGCGAGCCGCAGCGCCTCGCAGAAATCCGCGCAGCGTGGATGGGCTGGAATGAACAGATGCCACCTGTTCCGGAAGACGCGAAGGTCTCATTGGTGTTCACGCCGCAGCAGATTCCGCAGGCGACGTTCTGAGCGTCTGCGCCTACGTATGCCGGAGCCCGCTCCGTGCCGCGGACAATAGCGTTCCAGGGAGACAGGAGTTCTTGATGAAATGTGTTCTGGCGGGGTCCCGCTACTTCGGCGCCACCGTGCTCGAGGCGCTGCGCCGCGAAGAAGGCGTCGAGTTCGTCTGCGTGATCGTTCCCGCGGAGGACGACCGCCTCGCGCTTGCCGCCAACGCCGCCGGATTGCCGGTGCACGTGCTGGAGAATCCAAAGCTGGTGCCCGGCAATGCGATTCCCGACGGCACCGACCTGATCGTCGCCGCCCACACGCACGCGCGCGTCAGCCCTGAGGCGCTGGCGCGGTCACGTCTCGGCGGAATCGGTTACCACCCGTCGCTGCTGCCGCGGCATCGCGGCATCGCCGCGGTCGAGTGGACAATCCTCGAAGGCGATCCGATCGCCGGCGGCTCGGTGTATCACCTCGCCGATGGCTGGGACGCCGGCGCGATCGCCGCGCAGGACTGGTGCTTCGTCGTCCGCGGCGAATCGGCGCGCGAGCTGTGGGAGCGCGCGCTCGCGCCGATGGGCCTTGAGTTGCTCGGCCGCGTTGTGCGCCACGCACGCGACCACGGCACGTTGCCAGCGAAGCCGCAGGACGCCCGCTTTGCGACGCGCGCGCCAATGATCCGGCGCGCCGTCGTGCTGACCGAAGATGCGCCGACGACGACGACATCGCTCGTCGTCACGGTAATCGGTCCCGATCGGCCCGGCATCGTGCGCCTGCTGTCGGACCGCGCGCAGCGCTTCGGCGTGAATTGGGCGGCGAGCCGCCTGTCACGGCTCGCCGGCGAGTTCGCCGGGATGGTGCACTTCGAGGTTCCGCGCGAGCATGCGGATGCATTCGCCGACTCGCTGCGCGGCCTCGAGGCATCGTCGGGATTGAAGCTCGTCATCGCCAAGAGCGACTCGGCACAGGTCCCGGCAGGCCTGCACGGCGTCGAGCTCGAGCTCGTCGGCGACGATCGCGTGGGCATCCTCAGCAACGTGACGCGCATCCTCGCCGAGGCGGGCGTCAGCATCGAGCACATCCACACGGAGATCGTCGGCACCACACCAAGCGCACCGAGGACCTTCAAGATCGCCGCGCACCTGCTCGTGCCCAACACGCTCGCTTCCGACGAGCTGCGCCGCCGGCTCGAGGCCGTGGCGAGCGAGATGATGGTCGATCTCGCCC
>CAWHKW010000030.1:0-22270 GCA_963829995.1 uncultured beta proteobacterium
GGCCGTCGATGCACCCGAGGCCGCGTGGTTCGAGTACGTCTACCTGCGCGACAACCCATGCGGGCCGCACGACGAACTATGGCTGCACAGCGCCGGCTGCCGAACCTGGTTCAAGGTTCGGCGCGACACCCGAACGCACGACATTCTCGCCAGCGCACTGATCGACGGGGAACTTGCTCCGTGACGCAGCCGTTCCGTCTGCCCGATGGCGGCCTCATCGACCGCACGCAACCGCTCGCCTTCGAATACGACGGTGTTCGCTATCAGGGCTACGCGGGAGACACACTCGCATCGGCGCTGCTTGCCAACGGCGTGCACCTGGTCGCGCGCAGCTTCAAGTACCACCGGCCGCGCGGCATCTTCAGCGCCGGCACCGAAGAGCCGAATGCAATGGTGCAACTGGCACGAGGCTCGCGCACCGAACCGAACGTGCGCGCCACCACGCAGGAGCTCTACGAAGGATTGACCGCCACGAGCCAGAACTGTTGGCCGTCGGTGCGCTTCGATATCGGCGCGATCAACAACGCCGTGTCGCGCTTGATTCCCGCGGGCTTCTACTACAAAACGTTCATGTGGCCGCCGACGCCGAAATGGTGGCTCAGGTACGAACATGCGATTCGCCGCGCGGCCGGCATGGGTCGCGCGGCCAGCGAACCCGACCCCGATCACTATGAGCACCGATACGCGCACTGCGATGTGCTGGTGATCGGCGGCGGCGTCACCGGTCTTGCATGCGCGCGCGCAGCCGCGCAAGCCGGCGTACGAGTGATCGTCTGTGACGAAAACGCCTGGTGGGGTGGTGGCTTGCTCGATGGCGAAGTTGACTCCCGTCCTGCGAGTGACTGGGTCGCCGCGACTGTCCGCGACCTGGCTGAGCACACCGACGTCACGCTGCTATCGCGCACGACCGCGTTCGGCTATTACGACGGCAATTTGGTGGGCGCAGTCGAGCGAGTCACCGATCATTGGGCAACAGCGCCGCCGTACGCACCGCGCCAACGCCTATGGAAAATTCGCGCGAAGGCGGTCGTGCTTGCCAGCGGCGCTTTCGAGCGACCGATCGCGTACGCCAACAACGACTTGCCCGGCACTCTGCTCGCGAGCGCCGCGCACACGTACGTGAAGCGCTACGGCGTGCGACCGGGCTCGCGCGCAGTGATCTTCACCAACAACGACAGCGCGTACGCCGCCGCTTTGGCATTGCATGCAGCAGGTGTTGCGATCGGCGCGATCGTCGATGCGCGGCCAGCGAGCGAGCTCACCGGCGCGCTGCCTGCGCAAGCGCGTGCGGCCGGCCTCACGTTGCTCGCCGGGTCAGCGATCGTTGGCGCGCGAGGCAGCAAGCACGTGACCGCCGTCGACATCGCTTCCATCGCAGGCGGCACAGCGCGCCGCATCGAGTGCGACCTGGTGTGCGTGTCGGGTGGCTGGAACCCGGCCGTAAACCTTTTCTCGCAAGCGCGCGGCAAGCTGCGTTATGACGAACTGCTCGCAACGTTCGTCCCGGAATCGTCGCCGCTGCAGATCACGCCGGCCGGTGCGGTAAATGGCTGCTTCGATCTTGCGCAAGCGCTGGCAGAAGGGGATGCCGCGGGTGTAGCAGCAGCAACGCGCGCCGGTGGGGTCGCACCGTCGCTCCCGAGGCCGCGCGCTACATCGAGCGCGTCGGTGCCGCTGCTCCCGCTATGGTCGGTGCCTGCGCGGCGCAAGTCCGACAAGCGTTTCGTCGACTTGCAAAACGATGTGACCGTCAGCGACATCGCGCTCGCCGCACGCGAGAACTACCAGTCAATCGAGCATCTGAAGCGCTACACGACGCTCGGCATGGGTACCGATCAGGGCAAGACCAGCAACATGCTCGGGCTCGCGCTGATGGCTCAGCTGCTCGACGTGCCGATACCGAAGGTCGGCACCACCACGTTTCGGCCGCCGTACACGCCAGTGACGCTGGGCGCCGTTCCTGGACATGAAGTCGGCGCGCATGTCGAGCCGACGCGGTACTCGGCAATTCATGACTGGCATGCGCAACGCGGCGCACGCTTCATCAACGCCGGTCTTTGGAAGCGGCCGCATTCATATCCGCGCCCAGGAGAATCGGAAGACGATGCGGCAAATCGCGAAGCGCGCAACGTGCGCACGAATGTTGGCCTAGTGGATGTATCCACCCTCGGCAAAATCGAGCTGCAGGGCAGGGACGTCGCCGAGCTGCTGAATCGCGTCTACATCAACAAGTGGGACACGCTCGCGGTCGGCCGTTGCCGCTATGGCGTCATGCTGCGCGAAGACGGCATCGTGATGGACGACGGCACCACGTCGCGGTTGTCGGACACGCACTATCTGATGACGACCACGACGGTCAATGCGGTCAAGGTGATGCAGCAGCTCGAATATCTGCTGCAAGCCGAATGGCCCGAGCTCGAAGTGTTTGCGACGTCGGTCACCGAGCAATGGACCGCGGCGGCACTGTCGGGCCCGAACTCGCGCAAGGTACTCGCCAAGCTGGTCGATATCGATGTCTCGAACGAGGCGTTTCCGTTTCTCGCGGTCGGTACATGCAACGTTCACACCGCAAACGAGCCGATTCCCGCGCGGCTTTTCAGGATGAGCTATTCAGGCGAGATGGCGTACGAGATTCACGTGCCGGCGGATCGCGGCCGTGCAATGTGGGAAACGGTGATCGAAGCGGGCGAAGAATTCGGCTTGATGCCGTACGGCACCGAAGCGATGAGCACGCTGCGCATCGAGAAGGGGCATGTCGTGATCGGCGCCGAAGGCGACGGCCGTACCACCTCAGATGACCTCGGCATGGGCAAGCTCGTCAATGAGAAAAAGTGGTGCATCGGAAAACCGCTGCTGAATCGACCGGCATTGACCGTGCAGGATCGCTGGCAACTGGTCGGGCTGACGGCGCTCGATGGAGCGCCGATGCCGCGCGCGGCAAAAATCGTTGCCGATCCCGAGCGTGCGGCGCCTAACCCGATGCTCGGTCACGTCACCTCGTGGTGCTTTTCTCCGAATCTCGATGCATGGATCGCGCTCGCGCTGCTGGCCAACGGACGTGATCGGCACGGAGAAACGTTGTGGGCGGTTTCGCCGCTGGCGAATGCAAGGGTGCGAGTGAAAGTCGGCTCGCCGGTGTTCATTGATCCGGAAGGCGAGCGGCTGCGTGTCTGACCCGATCACACTCACCGAGGTGCCGATCGCCGCTGCGTGGAATGTGCAAGGCGATGCGTCGCGCGCGGACTTCACGGACCAAGTGTCGCGGCAATTCTCGATCGCGCTGCCGATCGTGGCGAACACCACGGCTCGCAACGATGCACTGGCGGCATTGTGGCTCGGCCCACGCTCGTGGTTGCTGTTCGCGGAGTCGGCCGGCTCGCCGTTCGCCGACTTCATCGAAAAGCGCGATGCACTGAATGCAGTGGGAGGCGCACTGTTCGATCTGTCCGCGTCCCGGGTTGCCTATCGGCTCGCCGGCAAGCGCGCCACCGATGTCCTCGCGACCGGCTGCCCGCTTGACCTGCACCCGCGCACGTTTCGGGCGGGCGATTGTGCACAAAGCGTTTTCGGTCGCGTCAACGTGCTTCTGTATAAATCCGATGACGCTCCGACATTCACCATCATGGTCGCACGCAGCTTTGCGCGCGACGTGGGGCGGGCGCTGATGCTGGCTGTCGCGCAATAGGGTTATCGTCAATTGGCGGCTCCTGCCTTCCTGGCCGCATCAACCAGGTCCTCGCGGCCGGCAAGCATGTCATCAAGGGAACCGAAGGCATTGGTGTAGTGACCCTTGAAGCCCTTGCCCTCGACGCGACGGAACATGTCGCCGAAATCCAGGTCCCCCGCGCCGGGCTTGAGGTGAACTTCGAAGCCGTTGCGGAAGCAATCCGCTAGCCGCACCTCGAACACCCGGTCCATATCGAGAGCGTTCACGAATCCCTCGATGCCCTCTGGAACGAGATGCGCATGATTCGCGGTAAAGGAAAGGCCGAACGCCGGTGATTGGATTTGATCGAAGTAGTAGCGCCACTCCTCCACCGTGTGGGCGAGGTAGTGCACTTCGGCGTCCTCTGGTTCCTTGTTGAGGTTTTCGAGCAGTATCAGCGCGCCTTTGCTTTCCGCGTACGCCGCGATTCGCTTCAGGCGCTCCAGCCCGGACTTCATTCGCAGCTCCTTGTCGGAGGTGAAGTGGTAGCCCGCATGCACGACGATCCACTTCGCGCCCAGCTTTAAATAGATGTCGATGTAGGCCTTCAGGTATTCCTCGACGGCGTCGCTCACGTAGGGCGAGTATTCCGCGACGTTGACGGCGGAGAGGGTGTGCAGACCAAGCTGGATGCCGTGTTTCTCGCACGCGGCGCGCACCCCCGCGGCACGCCGGTTGTCGAAGGTGGTGAGCGCATTGGCCGCGGTATCGAGCTGGATGTCGATGAAGCGCACCGCGTTTTTCGCCGCCCACTCGATGCCGTCTTCAAGCTTCGCCCGGCGTCCGATGTCGATCCCTATTCGGTCCCTCAGCCCCATTCTTGCTCCTCGTTGGCAACGAATTTAGACAGGTTCGAATAACTGTTGACGATTTCTGGAAATTGAGGTTAACTGACAAGTAGTTCGTAAGCCCCGGCACGATCCGAACTGCCGATGTGCCCTAAAAAGGAGAAACAATGAGCAAGAATCGCCGTATCCGCGCACGCATTTTCGCGCCGCCAATTCATCACAGGTGCCGCCGCGGCCACCGGCGTGTCGTGCCTGCCGTCGAGGCGCGCAGGAGAAGTTTCCGTCGAAGCCGATCGAGGTCGTTACCCATTCGGGTGCCGGCGGTGGCACCGACATCACAGCGCGCATGATGATGGTGCATGCGCCGGGGGTATTCGGCACCGAACTCGTGGTTGCCAATCGCGTCGGAGGCAGCGGCGCCGCGGCGCTCGCTTACGCGCAAAGCCGCCCGCGCGACGGCTACACGATCCTGCTCGTGACGCAATCGCACCTGCTCACCATCCTGCAGGGCAAGTCGCCGGTGAAATACGATGAGTTTGTCGCCCTCGCCCGCGCCACCGCCGATCCACAAGTGCTGATGGTGGGGAAGAACAGTCCGTTCAAGACGGCACAAGATTTACTCGCGGCTGGAAAGACTGGCAAGCTCAAGGCGGGCGTGACCCACATCGGAAGCGTGGACCATCTCTCGCTGCTGGGCTTCGCACGCAAAGCTGGGTTGCAGGCGCCGACTGCGGTTCCTTTCCGGGGTGGCGGCGACATCGTGATCAATGTCGTGAGCGGCAACCTCGATGTCGGCATGCTCAACTATGCGGAGGCCGAATCGCAACTCAAGGCGGGTGATGCGCGCGCGCTGATGGTGCTTACTCCGCAGCGGATGAAGATCCTTCCCAATGTGCCCTCGGCGAAGGACCTAGGCATCAACGCCGACTACTCCACCGTGCGCGGCTTCGTCACGCTGAAAGGCGTTCCTGAAGACAGGCTCAAGATTCTCGAGGACGGGCTGCTCAAATCGATGCGAGGCCAGATGTACTCGACTTACATCGAAACCTCGGGACAGGCGTCAGACAGCGTCACCGGGCGCGCCGCGTGGCAGGCACAACTCGACGGCTTTTACGCGGAAGGTGAAAGTGAGCTGAAAGCGCTGGGCATGCTCAAGTAGCCGTGCGCCGAACCGACGCGGTCGTAGCGGCGGTGGCGCTCTGCGGGTGCGTCGTTGCCTACTGGCTCACCTATCGCTTCGCCGTCATGCCTGCGGCCATGGTGAGCGGGTTGGGCGCGGAAGTTTTTCCGCGCCTGGTCATCGGCGTCATCGCGTTTCTCGCAGTGCTAGCTGCATTCGGCATCGGCAATCCGCCGATGGAAACACCCGCACCGGTCCCGCGCATGGTATGGATTACGTCCGCGGTGTTGTTCGCGTTCGTCGGCGCGGTGCAGTTGATCGGAATGTGGCCTGCCGCGTTCGTCTTCCTTATCTGTCTTGGCTTGCTCTGGGGCGAGCGCAGTGTGTGGAAGCTCACCGCAAGTGCAGTGGTGCTTTGCGCCGCCCTGTATGGGTTGTTCGTGCGCGTCCTCGCAGGAAATTTCCCCAAAGGGTTGATCGCCAACCTCTGGTCCTGAGCCATGGACGCCTTCTTAGCCGGCCTCGGGGCTGTGGCCGATCCGCAGATCCTGTTTCTCGTATTCGCCGGCACGGTGCTAGGGGTCGTGGTGGGTGCGTTACCTGGCATCAGCGGCAGCACCACCACCGCGCTCTTGTTGCCGCTGACGATCGCGATGACGCCGAACGCGGCGATCGCTTTTCTGGGATCGATTTACTGCGCGGCCAACTTCGGCGGATCGATCACGGCAATTCTGATCAACACTCCGGGCGACCCGTCGGCCTCGGCCACCGCGTTCGACGGCTATCCGCTCGCCAAACGTGGCGAGGCCGGTCGCGCATTGGGAATGTCGGCGGTTGCCAGCGCGATCGGCGGCATCTTCAGCGTAATCGTGCTGATCATCTTCGCGCCCGTGCTGGCGCGGCTGGCCTATCAGTTCGGCCCGCCTGAGTATTTCGCGCTCGCATTGTTCGGGCTGTCGATGGTGGCTGCAGTAGGCGGCGATTCGCCGGTAAAGAATCTGATGGCTGCCGCCTCGGGTGTGCTGATCGCGACGGTCGGGCTGGATCTCACGACCGGCGTCGAGCGCTTCACGTTCGGCATGACCGCGCTCTCTGATGGCATCGGGTTCATTCCGGTGTTGATTGGCCTGTTCGCGATAGCCGAGTTGCTCGAGCGTGCATCGCAGCGTGGCGTGATTCAGGAATACATCAAGCTGAAATCGGTGAAGCTGCCAACCTTGGCCGACTTCCGCAAAAGCGCAAAGGCGATCAGCCTGTCCAGTGTGATCGGCACGTTCATCGGCGTGCTGCCCGCGCTCGGCGCCACCACGGCGGCGCTGATCTGCTACAACGAAACCAAGCGCTGGTCGAAGCACAAGGAGGAGTTCGGCAAGGGTGCGATCGAGGGCGTGGCGGGTCCCGAAGCCGCGAACAACGCCGCGGTCGGCGGCGCGATGGTGCCGACGCTGGCACTGGGCATTCCCGGCAGCACCACGAGTGCAATCATCCTCGCCGGTCTGATGGTGCAGGGCGTGCGGCCCGGGCCGCATCTGTTTAACGAGCAACCGACGCTGCTTTACGTGGTGTTCGGCTCAATGCTTGTCGCCAACCTGCTCTATCTTGTCCTCGGCCTCGGCGCCGCGAAAATCTTCGCTCGCATCGCGCTGATCCCCGAGGCGTTTCTCTGGCCGGCGGTCTTCATCCTCTCGGTGGTCGGCTCCTACGCGCCCAACCAGGCGATGGAAGACGTGGTTATCATGCTGTTCTTCGGTGTCGTTGGGTTCCTCTTCCGCCGCTACGGGTTCTCGCCCGCGCCGCTAATAATGGGCTTGGTTCTGGGCAAGATGGTCGAGGAGACGCTGAAGCAATCGCTGCTGATCTTTGACCAGAACTGGCTCTTGTTCTTTGCCCGACCGGTGGTGGTCACGTTGTTCGCGATCACAGCCGCGGGCCTGCTGGCACCCCCGCTGGTCCGGGCGTGGCGCCGACTAACGCGCGTTCCTGCGGGAAAGGCCACATGAGTCCCATGATCGCCATCCCCAGAATGGACTGATGCCACACATTCCCGCCTCCGAGGCTCTTTCCCGTTTTCGCGTAGTCGACCTGACGCAGGTCCGCGCCGGTCCGACGGCTGCGCGGCAGCTCGCCGATTGGGGCGCCGACGTGATCCAGGTGCAGATGCCCGAGCACATGCGCGGCGACGACACGCTCGGCGGCCAGGAAGGCTCGGACTATCAGTACACGCATCGGAACAAGCGCTCGCTCACGCTCAACCTGAAGGAGCCCGACGGCATCGCAGCGCTGAAGAAGCTGGTCGAGACCGCCGACGTGCTGCTGGAGAATTTCCGGCCGGATGTGAAGACGCGCCTCGGCATCGATTACGAAACGCTCGCGAAGGTCAACCCGCGGCTCGTTTACGCGAGCATCTCCGGCTTCGGCCAGACCGGGCCCTATGCGACGCGACCTGGCTTCGACCAGATCGCTCAGGGAATGGGCGGGCTGATGTCGGTGACCGGGCTTCCGGGACACGGCCCGCTGCGCGTCGGCATTCCCATCGCCGATCTGTGCGGTGGGATTTTCGCCGCGTACGGCGTAACCGTCGCCCTGCTCGAGCGCGAACATTCCGGCAAGGGCCAGTGGCTGCATACCTCGCTGCTGGAAGCGATGATGTACATGATGGACTTTCAGACGTCGCGCTGGACGATTGACGGCGAGATCCCGGGGCAGGCGGGCAACTTCCACCCCACCAGCATTCCCACCGGCGTCTACAAGACGAGCGACGGGCACATCAACATCGCGGTCTTCGGCGGCAAGATCTGGGAGCGCTTCGCCGAGGTCATGGGTGCACCCGAGTGGATCACCGACGAGCGCTCGAAGACCAAGGCCAAGCGCTCGGCGCATCGCGACTGGCTCAACGCCGAGATCGAGACGCGCCTGATGCGCAACACCAGCGACTACTGGATTGCGACGCTCAACGAGGCGGGCGTGGCGTGCGGGCGCATCAACAACCTGAAGCAAGTGTTCGAAGAGCCGCAGGTGCAACACCTAGGAATCCTGAAGAAAGTCACGTCGAAGCATCTCGGTGAGCAGACGCTGGTGGGCCAGCCGGTGACGCTGACCCGGACCCCCTCGACCATCGCGCGCGCGGCACCGAAGCGCGGCGAGCACTCGGAGGAAATCCTCACCGAGATCGGCTACGACCGCGATGCCCTCTCACGCATGAAAGCCGCAGGAGTTTATTGATATGAACGCAGTGAAAGACATGATGAGCATTTCTTCTTCCACCGAACGCGTAAAGACGTGGCTCGAGGGACACGTGCTGCACATTCGTTTTAATAATCCCGCCAAGCACAACGCGCTTTCGACGGACATGTGGGAAGCCGTGCCGCACCTGCTCGAGCAGGCGGGCCACGACGACAACGTCCGCATGGTCGTGTTCTCGGGCGAGGGCGAAAAGGCGTTTGTCTCCGGCGCCGACATCTCGCAGTTCGAAGACATGCGGGCGATGAAGGAAGCGGTGAAGCGCTACGAGCAGCTGGCCGAAGCCGCGCTGCAGGGCATCTACGAGTTCGCCAAGCCGACCGTCGCCTGCATTCGCGGCTACTGCATCGGCGGCGGTGTGAACGTGGCCATCAGTTGCGACATACGCGTGGCTTCTTCCGATTCGGTCTTCTCGATTCCCGCCACGCGCCTTGGACTCGGGTATCGCTTCTCCGCGATGAAGAACCTCACGCAGCTCGTGGGTCCGGGATACGCGAAGGACATTTTCTTCACCGGCCGCAGGCTCGATGCCGCCGAGGCGCTGCACATCGGGCTCGTCAACCGCATCGCGGAGCCCGCAGGGCTCCCGGCGCTGCTCGCGGAGTACACCACCGCGATCACCACCGGTGCGCCGCTCACCATCAAGGCGGGCAAGCGGATCATCCAGGAAGTGTTAAAGCTGGATGCCGACTTCGACGTGGAGATGAGCCGGCGGCTCATTCTCGACTGCTTCGAGAGCGAGGATTACGCCGAGGGCCGTAAGGCTTTCATGGAAAAGCGCAAACCCGTGTTTCAGGGCAAGTGATGGATGGACCGGCATCAAAGAAGCTGACCGTCGTTAGCCTTTCTTTGGACAACGGGCGAGGACGTCTGCTACCGACCCATTGCTGCCATCAGCGAGGTCAAAGCGGACATTCCTTACGTAGCGCTGACGCTATGTGACTTTCATCTCTGTCCTCCGCGACCCTTTATGATTCCGACACACATCGTTGCTATCGCGGGCTGCAATTAGCGAGGACGGCGTCGAATCCCCAGCGCACCTGCGAGCAAGGCAATCGAAATCAGCCCAAGTGTTTCAGGTTCAGGGACGGTCATCACGGTCGTTGCAGCGGCAGAAAAAGCATTGGACCGGTTCTCGATCAGGCCGTTGTTAAGATCCTCAAGAATCACTCGATAGTAGTAACTGTGACCCGCGAGCAGAACGCCCTCAGGCAACGTGAAGCTGGTCGCGTCGGCGGCCAGGAAGGCCTGAAAGATCTGCAAACCGCTCGTCGCATCGATCGCCCGCAGGCGAACACGGTCGACGTCAAACCCCGACAAGTTGGGCAACGACCATGTGATTGTCGGTGTTGCGCCATGGTCCGAAGCCTGTACGTCGGAGGCAAAGGGAAGCAGCTCCGGCTCGGCGATGGTCGGGAAAAAGCCGGAGAGCGGGCCCGACGTATCGGTGGCCACAAAACCCCATGGCGGCGACGAGGCGGCGAACGCGAGCAATCCCTGCTCGGAAAATAGAACCGAGCGGCGGCTAAAAAGGTAGTTGGCGAATATCGGTGATCCCAGGAAGAACAGATTGAACTGGACACCTCCTGGGCGGGTGGCGATCACGTTGACGGCATTGGCCGGGTCGCTGGAAATCAATTGAACGTCCCACTGCGTATGGTTGCCAATCACACCAGTGGCGAAGTTAGGGACGCTATTAGGAGCATAGCGATCGGTGTAGAAACCGAGAAAGGTGATGACAGGAGCCGCATACGATGGGGTGCTAAGCGCGGCGGCGCTCGCAAGCAACACTGTTGTCAAAATCGTGCGGCCGGGCAGCCTGATCATGTCTCCTCCTATTCTCGTTTGATTGAAGCTTAACCGCGGCGCAAGTAGAAATGGAATCGGGCTGACAAGCGGAGGTGCATGTAGCGACGCTTGCGTTAACGATAGTTAGCCCGCTCTGTGGCGGGCTTGTAGCTCAGCGCTGCTACATCAATAGGCAGCCCCATGCGCCGCCGCCGATTAAGTCAAGCTCGTCGGCCAACAGTTCTACAACTTCCGCAACTTCCACGGCTTCTACTTGGTTTTCCATTTACATCTCCTTGGCGATTTCCGCCGTAGAAAACACTAGTGATGCCGAAGGGTGATAGCAAGAAATCTATTGGACGAGGTGCCCTCGTTCGATCGGACGAGAGACAGATCGATCCGCTTCTAAGATTTGCGATGTAACCGCATGAAGGAAGATGCCAAAGGTCCGCTTGTGGCCGATTGCAGTCCGTCAGCATAGGGACGATCGGACATCTCTCAGACGCGTGCTACAAGATGAAACGCTGCCCCGGTGTAGCGGACGAACCGCGCTGATGAATCGCGCGTCGTCAGGCGCCACTCTAGCTGTTCGAAACAAGCGCTATCGGTGGGTCGCGCGCTGCGGCAGCCGAAGAAGCTTCATCAGCTCGCTTACGTCTTTTAACTCCTCGATGCGCCACACAAGATCGAGCACCGTCTTCGTCTGATCACGATCGAGGCCGCCCCACATAGCGCACTGGCGGAATTTCTCCGCGAGCTCTTCATCGGTCATCGGATTCGCGGGACTGCCCTTGCCGAAGTCGGCCTGGCCCTTCACGACGGTTCCGTCGTCGAGCTCGACCTCGATGATCGTGGTCATCTTGTCGAAACCGGCTGCTTCGGCTTCCGGATGCACGC
This sequence comes from uncultured beta proteobacterium, assembly GCA_963829995.1. Lineage (GTDB taxonomy): Bacteria > Pseudomonadota > Gammaproteobacteria > Burkholderiales > Burkholderiaceae_F > JACCZX01. The sequence goes on from CAWHKW010000030.1 coordinate 11,540, forward strand.
CGAAGTTCACCTTCTTGATCATCGCCTGTACATCCGCGCGGTTGACCACGTCATCGGTGAACTGCTCGAGACCGCCTTTGCGCTCGAGCAGCAGGATCGCCATGCAAAATTCCATGCTGAACTTCGCCTGCAGTTCGTTTCTCGGCTGATGGTGAATCAGCGCGTTCGGCATGTTGTGGTTGGTGCCGACGCTGACGCGCTTCACGCGCTCGGGCTTTAGATCGTGGCGCATGATCAGCTCCATCATCACGGCCATGCCCGGATGCGTCAGTGAGCCGCTTGGATGCGGCTTGATCGAGACGCCAGGGAAGGCGAAAGTCCACGGCGCGCCGAGCTTGCCGTCGATCATCTCGCGGCTGTAGCCGCCGCCGGCCGCGCGGAAAAATCCGCGGTCGGCTTCCAGGCCGTTGTCTGACGCTGTGAATCCGAGTGCCGCGATCTCCGCAGCGACGACGCCGTTTTCCGCTGCGCGCCCCGCGTGAAACGGCTTGGTCATCGTGCCGAAGTTTTCGCGCAGTCCACCCGCCTGGGTCGCGCCGATGCTTAACGCACGCCGCGTCGTCTGCTGATCGAGACCAAGAAGTTTCGCTGCGCCCGCAGCCGCACCGATCGACCCGCAGGTCGCGGTGCTGTGAAAACCGTGCTGATAGTGGCGCGGCAGAATCGCCTCGGCGACCTTGCACTCGACTTCGACGCCTACCTGGTAAGCGAGCATTAGATCCGCTCCGCTGCGTCTATCGCGCTCCGCCAATGCCAGCACCGGCGGTAGTGCCGGCGCGGTCGGATGCGTGAGCAGTCCGTAAACGCGATCCTTGGCCACTGCAAGTTGCGTGTCGTCGAAATCATCGGCGTGAATCGCGAGGCCGTTGGCGAACGCCGCGAAACGCGCGGGCACTCGTAGCTCGCTGCCGATGACGGTGCTTCCCTGGTCGGAAGCGATGCCCAATTGAGCGAGATAGCGATGCGCGATATCGCCCGTCTGCGAAGCGGCGCCGGCGAGCGCGAGTCCAATCCCGTCGAGAACCGAGCGCTTGCCTAGATGAGCCACGTCTTTCGGAATGTCCCGCGCCTGCGTGCGCAAAATAAAACCTGCAACGTAATCGGTCAGCGAAGAATCCGCCGGCTTGGCCGCGGTTGTGGCGTTCGGAGCCCGAGCAGTCGTGGTTTGCATCGCTTCGAATCCGGGTTACTTGGAAGAGGTTGCAAAGACAGGCCGGCCGTGGGAGGACGTGTTTCGGCGGCTCGCTGCAAGACGCGCGTTGAGCCGCACAGCTTGCTCCAGGGCGCCGGTCGTTGCCACGCCCTTGCCGACAATATCGAAGGCTGTGCCGTGAGCGGGTGTCGTGAAGACTGTTCCTAAACCGGCCGTCACCGTGACGCCGCGGTTGAAGCCCTTTAACTTGGTCGCGATCTGACCCTGGTCGTGATACATCGATAGCACGCCGTCGTATTCGCCGCCGAAGGCTTTGAGGAAGACCGTATCTGATGGGAACGGCCCTTTGCAGGCAATCCCGCGCTCGGCCGCTTTCGCGACCGCCGGTGCAATGATCTCGATTTCCTCGCGGCCAAAGAGGCCGTTTTCGCCCGCGTGCGGATTGAGCGCACACACCGCGATGCGTGGAGTGGCGAATCCCGCGCCGCGCATTGTGCGATCGGCCAGCGTCAGCGCGTCGTTGATTCGCTCCGGCGTGATCTGATCGAGAGCTGTTCGCAGTGCAACGTGCGAGGTCACGCGCGACATCCACAGGTTGTCGAGCACGTTCATCTCGCCAAAAAACCCCTGGTGGCGAGTCAGGTGCGCGAACAACTGGTGCTCGTCGTTAAAGCGCCAGCCGCCCGCATGCAACGCCGCCTTGTTGAGCGGGGCAAAACAAATACCTTCGATACGCCCGTCGAGCGCCAGCTCGATCATCGTGGCCAGCGTCTCGCCGGCGATGCGGCCTGCATCGGCCGAAATAGCACCGCGCGTTAACGTGCGCGGGTCGCTGTTGGCCAGATCGATGATCGCAACTGCGTCGCGCACGTCATCGATCTGTTCAGGGGTCGATACGGCCTTGCAGGTGAGATCGACGCCGGCGTCGCGCGCACCCTGCTCGAGCACGCGGGCGTCACCCACCACCAGCAGGCGGGCGATGCCGGCGAGGCGACGGTCGGCGAGTACACGCGCGCACTGTTCCGGGCCGATGCCGGTGCAGTCGCCGAGCATCAGCCCGAGCAACGGTAGCGAGTGCGAGGAGTCGTGATTCAAACCTATCTCCAATGGTTGATCTTAGCGTCACGTGACGCGCTCCGGTCATAGAATCGGCGGGAACAGCGACCCACCACTCGATTGCACGCATGCAGATCGTCGACATTCGCGAAGCGACCAAACCGATCAAGTCAGGTATTCGCAATGCGTATATCGACTTCAGCAAGATGACGCTGAGTCTCGTAGCCGTGATCACCGACGTAATCCGCGACAGCAAGCCGGTCATCGGCTATGGCTTCAACTCGAACGGTCGCTATGGTCAGGGCTGCTTATTGCGTGAACGCTTCCGGCCGCGTCTGCTGGAGGCCGATCCGCAGAGTCTGCTCGACGAGCAGCGCGACAACCTCGACCCGCACAGAATTTGGCGGACGATGATGACCAACGAGAAGCCAGGCGGCCACGGTGAACGTTCGGTGGCGGTGGGTACGATCGACATGGCGGTATGGGACGCGGTGGCCAAGATTGAAGGCAAACCGTTGTTTCAACTGCTCGCCGAGCGGTACGGCAACGGCACCGCGAACCGCAAAGTGTTTGTCTATGCCGCGGGCGGCTACTACTCGCCCGGCCAAGGCATCGATGGGCTCTTGCATGAAATGCGCAGTTACCTCGAGCGCGGCTATTCGGTCGTGAAGATGAAGATCGGCGGTGCTTCGCTCAGCGAAGACCGCAAGCGCATCGAAGCCGTACTGCGCCTGCTAGGCTCGGGCCAGAAACTCGCGGTTGACGCCAACGGCCGCTTTGACATGAAGACGGCGATCGAATACGCGAAGGCGCTTTCCGAGTACCAGCTGTTCTGGTACGAGGAGCCAGGCGATCCTCTCGACTACGCGCTGCAGGCTGAATTGGCAGAGCACTACGAGGGTGCAATGGCTACTGGCGAAAATTTGTTCTCGATGCAGGATGCCCGTAACTTAATTCGCTACGGGCGCATGCGTCCCGATCGGGACTGGCTGCAGTTCGACTGCGCGCTGAGCTACGGATTGGTCGAATACCTGCGCATGCTGGCAATGCTGAACGACCACGGCTGGTCTGCGTCACGCTGCATTCCACACGGCGGTCATCAGATGTCGCTTGCCATCGCTGCAGGGCTCGGCTTGGGAGGCAACGAGTCGTACCCTGACCACTTCCAGCCTTATGGGGGGTTCCCCGACGGCGCGCAGGTCGACAACAGTTACGTCATGCTGCCCGAGCTTCCGGGCATCGGCTTCGAGGGTAAGACGGATTTGTATCGGGAAATGCGTGCTCTCGCTGATTGATGTAAGAGCGTCGTCTGCATCCGACAGGTAGCGCGAGAACCGAAACGGTTCGAGCAACGCACTGCCTTCGTCGAGCAAATGATCGTCGAGCTTCCTTCCGTAACAAAAACGGTAAAGTGAGGAGAACGGGTGGGAGATGACGTCGATACTAAGCATGACGTATGGAATCGGACTTTGCGGTTGAAATCCACACAGCAACGGGCTTTGTTCGCAGCAACGAACGGTTTGGTGGTCGGTGCTGCGTTCGCCGCATCAACGTTGTCGCCTTGCCTAGCGAGCGAGCCTACGGCGGAACACAGCAGCAAGGTTGAGGTTCACCCCGTGGCTGACGCGGCCGCCGAGACCCCACCGGCTGCTGCTGCGCAACCGATCGCGGACTGGTCCGGCCTCAAGCGCGACACGTTGTACTTCCTCGGCTACCAGGCGGTGGTCGTCGCTGTGCTGTATGCCTTGCCCGATGAGCAAACGCGGTTCGATAAGGACAACGCCGGGTTCAACAAGTGGCGAGACAACGTCACCAATCCTGTCTGGGACGATGACAAGGCGTATCTCAACTACATATTGCATCCGTACTGGGGAGCGACGTACTACATACGCGGCCGCGAACGCGGTTTAACCCGCTGGCAATCGTTCGGTTACTCGGCTCTGTTGTCTTCGCTCTATGAGTACGGGGCAGAAGCGTTCTTCGAGCCTGTTTCGTATCAGGATCTGATCGTCACGCCGTTGATAGGCTCGCTGCTCGGGGAATTTGTATTCTCACCACTGCGCGACTCCATCCGAGCAAAACCGGGCGGACCCGACCGTCTGGACCAGGCGCGTGTTGGTCCTTACCGACCCGCTGGGTGCAGCCAATGAGCTGATTGATCGCCTCTTTGGCGTTCAGACGCAGGTGTCTTTTGCGCCGATGAAGATGGCGCGCATGTCGGGCCCGACTGGAGCCCATAGGGCCAGAGGAAATTTTGCAGCGGGTGGTGGTGAATGGGCCCGGCCCGACAGAGCGCAGCCTAGAAGTGTGACCTGGGGTGTGCAGATTGAAGTGCGCTGGTAGCACTGACCTGCGCACCTATAGGGCGCGGCCGATCAGACAAGAGCGGACATGCACTGAGCCTCCATGCAGCTGAAAGGCGTAGAAGTGATGCCGAAATAATTCCGACTCTGCACGGGCGGCTAAGGCACGGTCTTCCTGTGTCTCTCGTCGGTCGGGTCCCCGATCTCTGTCCCTGTCCGTAGGAACGGTAGGCGCCGAAGGAAGCCTTCGCTGTCCGACTTGGCACTCTGCGTGGCGAGCTCGGCGGCCTCCGGGTAGGCCATGGGCTTTTTGCTCTTCTCGATTTCGAGCACCTTCGTCTCGTCGTTCACGCGCACGCTGTGCTTGGCCAGGTTGTAGAGGAGGTACATTGCGAAGAGGTTGTCGAAATCCTCGTATTGACCTTGTTCCTTACGAAAGTCGCGCGACAGCACAGAAGGAAACCGGTTCGGCAGATCCTTGAACTCCACCTTGTCTTCTTCGTGTGGATCGACGTAGGTCGAGCCTTTGTACTTCTTGTACATGACCACGTCCAACCCGTATCCGCGCGCGTTCCACTCCTTCAGGAGCTTTAACGCCATCTCAGTGGGAATGTTGGCGTTGACAGCCGTCATTACCGGCCCGGTGAAAAGCTTCGCGCGTTGTGATCTCGAGGTCTCGGTACCCAGCGCCGTACTTGAATCCGGAGCCGATGGTCTTGGCGCAGTTGAGGCGCATGTAGTCGTACCGTATCTCGCGGTCGTGGTACTCGGTGGTCGTCACCCGGTTGTGATAGTCGTCGTTGATGCGCTTGAAGAACGCCGCGAGGGCCTCTTTCTCCGCGGCAGGGACGCCATAGACGCGGACGCCAATGACGGATCGTTTGTAGATCTCTCCGAAATCGAGGCCGAACGAGGCCGTGTCACCGAGCGATGAGCGGGTCTTGAACAGATATTCCTTCTTCGGAATCCTGATCATCAGATCGTCGGTGTAGAAGCCGTTGGCATGTTCAGGCGCACGATCGGCATAAAAGTTGGCGCTGTAGACCACGTCATCGTCGGACGCCTGGTCGCGGATGGCCAGGGCCAGGTGTCCCGCGGAGCCGCCCTTGGAGGTGCCGTAGCTGATCAGCAACTCCATGTCGTACGGGTCCTGTCGAAGGACGTTTGCTATCTCGTCGATATTGGCTGGCTCCGACCCGCCCCTGGTTCCGAATTCCGCGGCTCCCACATCGGCAGCGAACATCAGCACCGTCAATGCACACCAAACTATGGTCCTCATTCCGTTGCCTCTAGAACAATAGAAGTCGGCGCACTTCGAGTCCATCGCCCACGGTGTACCGTGCGGCGAATTATGATGAAGTAGCAAAGCCATCGCTGGCTTCGCTTATGAACAACCCTTCATTGCCATCCTCTAGCGCGCACTTCATCCTAGCCGCGACTTCGCTGCGGTGGTTAGCGGGGGTCATCTTGGCGCTCGCCGGCATGCTGGCGCTCGCCGCAGAGCCGCACCGCAACGTGCTCGTCCTCTATTCGGGCAACCGCGTGCTACCAGGCTTCGTCATTCTGGACGAGACGATCGACGCAGCTTTGCGGGCCGACTACGGGCCCCAGGTGGAGCTCTTCAACGAGTTCCTGGGTGTGGATGGATCACTGCCAGCCGGTTATGGGGATGATCTGGTGGCGTTCCTGCGCAAGAAGTACGCGGGGACGCGGATCGATGCGATCGTGGCCATCCGCAGTCCGGCGCTTAAGTTTCTGCTGCAGCGACGGGATCAATTTCTTCCCGGGGTTCCGGTCGTGCACGTATCGATCAGCAAGCAAGAGCTCGCCGGCATGGAGTTGCCGCGCGATGTGATCGGCGTACCGGTCGAGCTTCAGCCCGAGAAGACGATAGAGCTAGCGCTGCGGCTCCATCCCCACGCGCGTCGCGTCGTGGCGATCACGGGTAGTTCGGGGTTTGATCGTGCCTGGGAGGCGCTGCTGCGCGGGGCTCTAAAGCCGCTCGAGGCACGCGTCGAGATCGAGTTCTGGGACGGGCTGCCGCTGGCCGAGATCCTCGACCGAGTGAAGCGGCTGCCGGCTGACTCCATCGTCTATCTTCCCGGCCTGAGGGAGGACGGCACGGGCCAACGGCTTGTCCCGCAGGAGGTCGCGAGCCGGATCGTCTCCGTATCGCCGGCCCCCGTCTATGGCAACGCCAGCAACTTCCGCGAGGTGGGGACGATGGGAGGCTACATTGCTTCCATCGAAGAGATGGCGCTACAGGCAGGGCTAATTACAGCGCGCCTGCTGCGCGGCGAGAAGCCGGAGACGCTCGCGCTGCCCGCCTCGGTTCCCAATGCTTACATCCTCAACATGCATCAGCTGCGTCGATTCGCGTTCGACGAATCCGCGATTCCGCCCGGCGCAATCCTCAGGTATCGCGAGCCGACGCTCTGGGAGGCTTATCGGTGGCAGATCATTGTCGTGGTGATGCTCCTGCTTGCGCAGGCTGCGCTAATAAGCGCGCTGCTGTTGCAGCGTGGCGGGCGTCGCAGGGCCGAGAGAGAAGCAGCCGGCCTCAGCGGTCGACTGCTGACCGCGCACGAGGACGAGCGCCGCCACCTTGCGCGCGAATTGCACGACGACCTGACGCAGCGCCTGGCGCGGCTCGCCATCGATGCCGGCCGACTCGAGACGCACGGCGGGAGGCAATGCATCGCAGATGCGCCGTGATTTGGTGCGCCTGAGTGAAGACGTGCACGCACTGTCTTATCGCCTGCACCCATCGCGTGCTCGACGACCTCGGGTTGGTCGAGGCGCTGCGCGCCGAATGTGATCGTGTGGCCAGCCACGGCGACGTGCGGGTCGAGGTGAACACCGACGACGTGCCCGACACTGTGCCCAACGAGGCGTCGCTGTGTCTGTTCCGCGTGGCGCAGGAGGCGTTGAACAACGCAGTGCGCCATGGACGAGCGAGCGCGATGACCGTGCTGCTGTCGGCGCGCGGACAGCGGCTTGCAGATCGCGGTCAGCGACAACGGCAGCGGCTTCGATCCCGAACGCTCGCGCGACCACGCCAGCCTTGGCCTGGCCAGCATGCGCGAGCGAGTGCGCCTGCTGCACGGCCAGCTCGACATCGAAAGCACGCCCGGGCGCGGCACGACGGTGGTGGCTTGGGTGCCGGCATGAGCGTGACCGCGAAACCCCGCGTCCTGCTGGCCGACGACCACCGCATGCGTCGCCGAAGGGCTGAAGAGCTTGTTGGCCGAAGAGTTCGAACTCGTCGGCATCGTCGAAGACGGCCGCGCATTGGTGAAGGCGGCGCGCGAGTTGAGCCCAGACGTCATCGTCGCGGACATCTCAATGCCGCACCTGAACGGCATCGATGCGCTGGCGCAGCTCAAGCAGGACAACCCGCACGTGCGGGTCGTGTTCCTGACGATGCACCGCGACGCCGCCTATGCGCGCCGCGCCTTGCAAGCCGGCGCGATGGGCTTCGTGCTTAAGCACTCGGCGCCCGCTGAGCTGGTCATCGCGGTGCGCGCCGCGCTGCAAGGGCGCACCTTCATCAGCCCGACCTCGCCGCCGAGGTGTTCCGCACGGCGGCGCACAAGGAACGTGACCCGGCGCGGGCACTGACGCCGCGTCAGCGCGAGATTCTGCAGTTGCTCGCCGAGGGCCAGTCGGCCAAGCGAGATCGCCACGGCGCTCGAACCTGTCTGCGCGCACCGTCGAAGATCACAAGTACCGGCTGATGGAGACGCTCGGCATCGAAAACAGCGCCGAGCTGATCCACTTCGCGATCAAGCACGGCCTGGTCCAGTAGTTTCCTGCCGCCGCACCCGTAAGTTTTCGGGCTGCGCATCACTGCGCTGCGGCTTATCTTTTCCCCCATGAGATCACCAGACGCAGCTGCGTGCTGCTGGCCGACCGACATCATGGTCTGCGTGACAGCGTTCGCGGCCTGCTCGAAACGGAGTTCGACACCGTGTTCATGGTTGCCACCGAAGCGTCGCTGCTCGAAGGGGCCGGACGGTTGAAGCCAGCCGTCGTGGTGATCGACCTGTCGCTGTCCGCAGGTGACCTGAGCGGCCTGCTCGGCCGCATCTGCGCGCGCGCGCCGGGCGCGAAAGTGTTGCTGCTGTCCGTGCACGACGAACGCACGGTCGCCGAGGGTGCGCTTGCCGCGGGGGCCGATGCGGTGGTGCTTAAACGTTGCCTGGTTACTGACTTGATGCCCGCCGTCAATGCGCTGCGCGCGGGCCAGCGTTACGTGTCTCCGGAGTTTTCGCCATGAAGCGGCGGAGTGTTTGCAGCAGCCCCAAACCCACACGCGAAAGAGCAAGCCGACTATGAACTCCAGCAATGAACCCAACAGTGATGAACATATCGCTAATCGACAACTGATGAGTCGTCGCGATGCGATCAAGGCAGCGAGTCTGGTTGGCGCTGCGGCCTTATTGTCCGTCGTGGCATCGCCCGCGCAAGCGCAGGCGAAGGCGGCTGCGCAAGCAACCGCAGTCCCGGCAAAGAACCCTTACGGCGGTGTGCCGGGCGGCGGAATCACGTTACCTGCGTATTACCGGCCGACGCCCTATCTCGTCAGCAACAACATCTATTACCCGGGCCAGGAGCAGGTCGGCCCCGACGAAATGCGGATCTCCTTCATTGGCAGCACGCCGATCCCGGTCACGCGAGTGCAGGCCGGCACCTGCATCATGGTCGAGCTGGGTAATGGCAAGCGGTTCTTCTTTGATTTCGGCTCGGGCTGCATGCGCAACATCATCGCGATGGCGGTGCCGCTGCAGACGGTCAACGATATTTTCTTCACCCATCTCCACGTCGATCACTACGCGGACCTTCCCTATCTCTTCGCCTTCGCTCCATGGATGGGGCGCTGGAAGCCGTTGCGCGTCCATGGGCCGTCGGGCCGCACGCCGAAGGACGGCATCAAGACGATGATCGAAGGCATGAAGATGATGACCCAGTGGCACACGGACTCGTTCAACGCCAGCCCGATCGGCGACGGCTACGAGGTCGAGGTCAACGAATTCGATTTCCGTGACGACAACGGGATCTGCTACAACAAGGATGGCGTGGTCATCCGCCACTGGCGGCGGTCGCACACCAAGGACGGCGCTTCGGCCTACCGGCTCGACTGGAACGGGCTGTCATTCGTCTGGACCGGTGACGGGCGGCCCGACGAGCTCACGCTGAAACTGGCCAAGGGCGTGGACGTATTCGTGACCGAAGTGCAACCGGACACGGCCAACCTCCAGGCGTTGAAATTCGGCATGCCGCCGATCATCCTCAACACGACGATCGACCAGGCTCACAGCCCGCATTACGCGATCGGTTACATGTTCAACAAGATCCAGCCGCGTCTCGCGATGGTCACGCACTTGAGTTACGACGAGGAATTGATCCCGGAGATCATCGCCGGGATTCGCGTGCATTACAGCGGGTTGTTCCAGTTCGGTGCGCCCGACGTCGTGGTCGTCAACGTCACCAAGGATGCCGTCTGGACGCGCAAGGCTGCGATCCCAGAAGCCGGCAACATGGCTCGCCCGAGCCCGAGAGACGCCATCGGCCTGTTCGACCTGAGCCCGACGAATCTGGAGGTCAGGTTCCCGAATCCTCGGCATACGGTCGCTGACATGCAGGAGCCGGCGGTCCGCGAGCGGGAGATCGATCCGAAGAAGTACTACCCGTCCGACATGTATCGCGCGCCACAGCGCAACTTCCCTAACGGCTTCAAGATCGATGTGCGCCAAGTCGTCGAACAGAAGCTCCGCGGAGCGCAGGCCAAACTCACGGCCGAGCAGGAGAAAGTCCAGCAGCTCATCAACAAGCTCGAGGGCAATTGATGCTGCCGCCCGTCAATCCGACAGCAGCGGTCCACTGACCGAAGCGCCAGCGGATACATGCCTTCGATGAACCCCTCACACGCCAGAGTCCTATTTTGGAGTTTGCTTGTCGCAGAGGCGGCGGGATCGCAGACCATCATGTGGCACGGACTCCCTATCTACCGACGGCTGCTCTTACCGGGGACGGAAGGCGCCAGCGCAAAGGATTTTGTTTTCACAGCCATCGTGGTCATCGTCATGCAGATCGCCCATTGGCTTGCGTTTCGACTGCGGCCCCGACTGCAGTTTCGGCGCAACGTTCTTTTAGGCTACTTGCTTGTGTTCACAGGTGAGCTCAGTCTGTTTTTTGTCAGTGCCCTGGCCGTGCTCG
>CAWHKW010000031.1:0-517228 GCA_963829995.1 uncultured beta proteobacterium
AGCAGAGCGGTTTGCTTCCTGAGCAGCGCAAGGACTGTTTCCAGCACTGGTCGGCCATCACCGACACGCACGCCAAGTGCCCTGCAATTGCTGCCGGCGACCAACGCGCCGTCGCTTAGCGCAGCCAACTCGACCCACCAGACGCCGTCGGGAAAGTGTTCTCGCTGCGCGTTGGCGACGGCCAGTGCAAGCCGCGTTTTGCCAATGCCGCTGGCGCCGACGATCGATACCTGCGAGTGAGTGCGCAGCAATTCGCCGACAGCGCGCGCGTCATCATCGCGACCGTACAACAGCTCAAGGCGCGGCGGCAGATTGGAAAGCGTTGCAGGCGTCGGTGTGCCGGCTGTGGCAGCAGCTGGTGCGTCAGTCGCTGAGTTCTTCCCGGCGTCTAAGTCGGCGGTAAAACGATAGCCCCGCCCGGGGATCGTCGCGATCGTCTGCGGTCCGAGCAGCTTGCGCAGTGCCGAGATGTGGACCTGCAAATTGTTTTCTTCAACCACCACATCGGGCCACACGAGTTCGAACAGTTCGTCCTTGCTCACGGCGCGATCGCGCCGCTCGACCAGTGCAAGCAACACGTCGAATGCACGCGCACCGAGCCTGGCGGGCCGCCCGTCGATCATCAACTGGCGCTGCTCGATATCCAACAGGACGGTGCCGAAGCGCACCGTGGAACTCGTCGTGTCCATGCAGCCCTCAGCTTAAAGGGCGTCGCGCCACCGGTAACGCCGCGGATTCATCAAAAATTAAGGCGGATTAAGGCGCGACCCAAAGACCTGAATGGTGCCTCGGGCAGACGATGCATACCTCGACAACGATCACCCGGAGGTCTCAATGAAACACTCGTCTTTTTCCCGCTATGCCCTGGCTTGCTTCGGCTTGCTTTCAGTCGCTGTTTCCCCCGCCGCGCAGGCGCAATTCAAGTGCGATCAGCCGCATCTCACGCGCGTCGATGCCACCGCTTGCGCCCTCGGAGCGAAGGACGCTGCATCACTGCGGCGCTACGTCACACGCACGCAAGCGATTTACGGCCTGCAGATGAAGGACTACGTGCGCTTTGAGGGTGATGAGCCGACAGCGCCACCCGCACGGCCCGCACAAGTTACGCCGCGGAACTCGGTCGCCGGTGTCGCACCTCCCTCGCGCTGAGGAGTGGACGACTGGACATCGCGCCAAGGTCTGCCCCGATCCGCGCCGCTGTGAACCTGCTGAACCACACATCCATGGAGTGATCATGCTCAAACCTACCAAAAAGCAGCACGTAGTTTCTGTAACGACGTTCCTTTGCACAGCGCTGCTCAGTGTTGCGGCCTTCGGTCAATCCGAAAGCCGCGACAAGAAGCAACTGACTGTCGCCGAACTGAAGACGATTTACCTCGACTGCGACCGGGACGCGATGCGCGGACTACTGGGCGGTGCTGAGGTGAAAGCCTGCTCGGTTTTCTATGAGGAGCTCAAGAAGCGCGCCTTCGACGGAGACTTTGAAAAGTTCTTGGCTTGGTCTCGAGCACAGAACAGCACGAACATCGCGGCGCGATAACGCCAGCGAGCCTACAGCGAGGTGGCGCACTACGCGTAGATAGCCGGCCTTGGTCTCTTGGTGGCGTCAGAACAAGGCCGCGCAACATCAAACACCGCTGTTTTGGATAGCCCAACCAGTACAAGCTAGAGCGAAATGCAAGGAGAAACATCATGAATAGCAAGATGAAGCACCCGCAATGGGCGTCGTTGATCTTCGCCGCCTTATTCATCGCAAGTCCGATGGCAAATGCCGACGCCGTATGCGACTGGAACACCAAAGCCGGCGAAATCATCGTTAGCGCCAGGATGGGGCCACCGCCCGCCAACCGCGCGCTGGCTATCGCTAATACAGCTGTCTACGAAGCCGTGAATGCGATTACGAAGCGCTATCCCGCCGGCGCGTTAAAACTGGAAGCTGCGCCGGGCGCGTCAGTTGACGCCGCGGTCGCGGCCGCGAACCGCACAGCACTGTCCAAACTGCTCCCATCTCAGCAGAGCGTCGTTGACACCGCTTACCAAGCAGCTCTTTCGAAAATAGCCGACGGACCGGCCAAGACTTCGGGCATCACGGTGGGCGAGAAAGCTGCAGCAGCGATCCTGGCAATGCGCGCCGACGACGGTGCCGCTGCGGCAGAAACTTACCGCCCCCAAACAGCGGCCGGTGTCTACGTGCCCACGGTAATACCAGCGGTCACGCACTGGCCGCAGCGCAAGCCCTGGCTGATGACCAGTTCTTCGCAATTCCGCCCCGGTCCGCCGCCTGCACTTACGAGCCCGTTGTGGGCGCGGGACTACAACGAAATCAAAGCGCTCGGCGGCAAGAGCAGCTCGCGACGCACAGCCGAGCAAACCCAAATTGCCGGCTTCTGGGAAGCAACATTGCCTCCGATATATAACGGCATCGTGCTCTCCATCGCCGATGTTCCCGGCCGCGAGGTGACGCAGAACGCTCGGTTATTTGCGGCGGTGGCGCAGGCCGCGGACGACGCGTTGCTTGCGGTATTCGAGGCGAAGTATCACTACAACTTCTGGCGCCCGGTCACCGCGATCCGCAACGGCGACTTGGACGGCAACGACGCGACGGAGCGCGATGCTTCGTGGACGCCGTTCATCGAAACCCCGATGCACCCTGAGTATCCGTGCGCGCACTGCACCGTTGCCGCGGCCGTCGGCACTGTGCTGCAGGCGGAAATCGGCAGTGGCTCGATGCCGACACTGACGACGACCAGCTATCTCGTGAAGGGCCCGGCACGGAATTGGGCGAAGATCGAAGACTTCATGCAGGAAGTGGAGAACGCGCGCGTCTACGACGGCGTGCACTTTCGCAACTCGACCGAAATTGGCACGGCCCTGGGCAAACAAGTTGGCGCGCTCGCCGTAGCAAAATTTCTTCTTCGGCCTGACTAACCGGCTCGATCCACGGGCGTCACACAGCACCGCATCGAGCCATGAAGGGGCATACTCACCCGCGATGGACTTCGAAGATCGGCGTCCCGCTGCCTGATCGAAACCAACGGCGTTTTCGTCGGGCCGTTGGTCAAGTCGCCGCAACACGGCGGGATGCCAGGAGCGCGCTGTCGGATTTTCCCGTGATTGACGACCGACCTGCTTGGCCCGAGTTGCCGCTCGCCGCATGGAGCGACACGTACCAGACGCTGCATTTATGGCTGCAGATCGTCGGCAAGGTGCGGCTTACGGCGAGCCCGTGGGTCAATCACTCGTGGCATGTCACGCTATACGTGACTGCGAGAGGGCTGACGACTTCTCCGATCTTCGCGGGCACGCGCACGTTCCAGATCGATTTCGATTTCATCGATCACCGGTTGTCGATCCGGACGAGCGATAGTCGCGGCGGCGGATTTGCGCTCGAACCGCAATCTGTCGCAGCGTTTTATTCGCGGCTGATGAACGAGCTGGAAAAGCTCGGCGTGAAGCTGCGCATCGATCCGCAACCCAACGAAGTCGAGAATCCGATCCGCTTCGATCAGGATGAGGTGCATCGCACTTACGATGCCGAGTACGCGCAGCGGTTCTGGCGTGCGCTGGCGCAAGCCGACCGCGTCTTCAAGAAATTTCGCGCTCGATTCATCGGCAAAGTCAGCCCGGTGCATTTTTTCTGGGGCGCGCCTGACCTGGCAGTCACGCGTTTCTCAGGGCGGCGCGCTCCGCTTCATCCTGGCGGCGTTCCCAATCTGCCCGACTGGGTGGTGCGAGAGGCGTATTCGCACGAAGTCAGCAGCTGTGGGTTCTGGCCCGGCGGCGGGGCGATCGCGTATCCGGCGTTTTATTCGTACGCGTATCCGGAGCCTGCGGGTTTCACACAGGCGCGCGTAAAGCCCGAAGCAGCGTTTTACAGCGACGATCTGCACGAATTTGTTTTGCCTTACGACGCCGTTCGCGAATCGAAATCGCCCGACGACACACTGCTGGACTTCTTGCAGACCACGTACGAAGCGGCAGCTAATCTGGCGCAGTGGGATCGCGCTTTACTCGAACGCGACGACTTCGCAATCGCGGCTGGCGCTAAGCGAGAAACTTGAGAGTGGCCGGGACCTGGCGGCGCAGCAGTGCATTGCGGGCCGCCCATTCCACCTCGGGTTGGAGCTGCTCGAGAAAGCGCGCTTCACCGGCGATCAGCAGCGCGATCGGCACACCGTCGCGATAGAGCACGCGGTTGCCGGTTAGCGCAGGCAACCGCGCACCCGGACTCAAAATGCCGACCAGGTTCAGTGGATCGGCACCACTCAGGCTGATCAATGCACCGGAGGGTTCGCGCCGCCGCATATCGCGCAACAGGCCGATGGCTTCGGGCGCCGCGAACTGCTCGCCCGAATGTCCCGCGACGAAACGCCCCCCGCGAATTTCGCCGCGTGCTTCGAGGCGCCGATAGCAGCGCAGCAGATCGCGCCACGGCGGCAGCCACTGCGCTTCGCGTGCAATCAGCCGCCAGAACACGACGCCGTAACGGCGCAGCAACGTGCGCGCGACGTGCTCCACGATGTCGGCGCCTTCCGGCGCGCGCCGCTTTCGCGCCAGCGCCCAGCGTCCAGCGTCTTCGATGCCGAACAATGCAGTACGCCGCAGGCGCTTTTGCCCGTCGAAAGTGCGGCGGCGATCAGACGGTACGAGCAAGGCACGCAGACCGCCAAAGCTGTCCGCGTTGATCAGCCCCTGCGCAACCAGCTCCGCGAGAGCTTGCTCGACTTGCGTGCGTAGGAGTGTCGTCCCTTCGACGATTTCTTCGAAAAACGAAGCGCCATGCGCGGTGATGAATTGCGCGACCCGCTGCGCGTTGGACGTCAGCGTCACGCCACTGCCGTCCGGCGCAAGCGCGGCCCAGATGGCGAGGTTGCGGCGCGATGCGAGCGCAATTGGCGTCGTACGCACCGGGCTTGGCGCGCGCTCGCCGTTTGAAGTGAGCGGAGCGATGCGCGTCCACACCACCCGCCCGGATCGGCTTAGCTCGTCGAGCCACGCTGGATCGTATTCATTGACGCGCGCAGGAAGAATCTCTGTTTCCCACGCGGCGGCGGGAGCTTCGAACCCTTCGAGCTGCGAGACGATGTTCGCCACCGCATCCGCGCCTTCGACGCGGGCCTCCGGAGCGACGCGCTGCCATTCGAACAGAAAGCGCACGAAGTCGCGCGCTTCGACCGGCTCAATCTCGCGCCGCAGCCGGTTCACCGTGTACCGGTGGATGCGCGCCAGCAGTCGTCGCTCGCACCACTCGGCCTCCTTGGTGTCTGGGCTGAACTGTCCACGCATCACCGAGCCTTCGGCCTCCAGTCGCGCCAGTGCAGTTTCGACTTCGCCAGCGGCAAGGCCGAGCGGAGCAGCGAGCGCGGCGACAGTAACGGGCCCTAAACCTTGCAGGCGATCGCGCAGAATTTCAACGAGCGCATCGTCGCGCGTCCACGTTTTTTGATACTGAACTGGCGCTTCAATCGCCGGCGTGCGCTTAGCCAACGGAAACAGCGCGTCGAATTCGGGCAAGCGCTCCGCAGCAACGCAGACAGCGTGCCCCTCGTGTGCAATTGAAGTTGCGCGCCGCGCCGCTACAAGCTCATCGAGCAGCGCGGGCCATTCGGACTGCGCTTTGATTTCGGCATCACTCAAGAAACCAAAGCTCATCAGTGCGTCGTGCAGCTCATCGGCGCCGCGCGGCTCGGGCCACACTTCCTCACGCACGCGTCGGATCGCGTCGGCGTCGAGCTTGCCGAGATCATCTGCCGTTTCAGGATCGATCCAGCGGCGCGCGAGCACCGCCTGCGTGCGGCGCTCCTCGAGCGGCGCGTCGTCGAGGTAGGCGTACGGCCGCGCCGACAGAATTTCGAGCGCAAGCGGGGATGGCTCGGTCAGGTCGCGGGCCAGCACCTCGATCCGGCCTGTCTCGATTGCTCGCAGCACGTGCTCGAGCCCGTCGATATCCATCGCCTCGTGCAGGCAGTCGTCGATGGTTTGCCGCACCAGCGGATGGTCGGGTATCTCGCGATCTCCGACGAGGTTCTCGCCGCACGCCACCTGGTCGGGAAAAATCGCCGCCAACAAGTCTTCGGAGGCCATACGCTGCAACTGCGGAGCGACTTTGTGGCCACCGCGAAAGCGCAGCAGCGCGAGCGCGAAGCCGGCGTTCCAGCGCCAGCGCGTGCCGAACATCGGCGCATCGAGCAGCGCCTGCACCAGCAACGGCCGCACGGTCGCCGCCGACAAATAATGCGCAACATCGGCGAGGGGAAAACTGTGGCTGCTCGCCAGCGACAGCACGATCGCGTCTTCGGTCGCTGCCGCCTGCAACTCGAAATCGAACTTGCGGCAGAAGCGCTTGCGCAGCGCCAGACCCCAGGCGCGGTTGATGCGGCTGCCCAACGGTGCGTGAACGATCAGCTGCATGCCGCCCGATTCGTCGAAGAATCGTTCAAGCACGATGGTGTCGCAGGTTGGCAGGGCAGACAGAGCTGCCTTGGCTGCCGCAAGGTAGTCGACGATCTGCCCCGCTGCGATCGGATCGATCTTCACTGACTCCGTCAGCCATGTGAGGGCGGCTTCGCGCCCGCCTGCGTCGAGCCGCGCGGAAATCGTGGCACGCAGTCGCGACAACGATTGCGATGCTTCCGTCGTGCGGGCAGGCGCCTCGCCGAGCCAGAACGGAATGCTAGGCGGCTGTCCCTTCGCGTCCTCGACGCGGACGGTGCCGCGCTCGACGCGCAGGATGCGATAAGACGTATTGCCCAGCTGAAACACATCGCCAGCAAGGCTTTCCACTGCGAAGTCTTCGTGCACTGTGCCGACCACCTGCGCTTGCGGCTCCAGCATCACCGTGTAATCAGCGGTATCGGGTATCGCGCCGCCTGATGTAACCGCAGCGAGCGCGGCACCACGCCGCCCGCGCAGGACACCGTTGACCGCGTCATGGTGCAGATGCGCGCTGCGCCGTCCGCGTTGCGTGTGAAACCCATCGGACAGCATCAGCACCAGCTCACTGAATTCTTCGCGCGTGACGTTGCGGTACGGGTAGGCGCGCTGATAAATCGCCAGCAGCTCTTCTTCTCTCCACTCCTGCGACGCGACTTCAGCGACGATCTGCTGCGCCAGGACGTCAAGCGGCTTGTCCGGCACCTGGATGCGGTCAAGCTCACCGCGCCGCACGGCATCGAGCAGCGCCGCACAGTCGCACAACTCGTCGCGCGACAGAGGAAACAACCGTCCCTTCGGCGTGCCGCCAACTGAATGGCCCGAGCGGCCGACCCGTTGCAGCAGCGCGCCGATTGAGCGCGTGGTTCCGATCTGGCATACCAGATCGACGTCGCCTATATCGATGCCGAGCTCGAGCGACGAAGTCGCGACCAGCGCCCGCAGCTCGCCGCGCTTCAGTCTTTGCTCGGCGTTGAGCCTTTGTTCGCGCGCGAGGCTGCCGTGATGCGCAGTAACGTTTTCATGACCAAGCCGCTCGGACAAGTGCCGCGCTGCCCGCTCGGCAAGCCGCCGCGTGTTGACGAAGATCAACGTCGTGCGATGCTCCCGCACAAGCGCGGCGAGCCGGTCGTACACCTGCTGCCAGACGTCGCCCGACATCACCGCTTCGAGCGGCGAAGGCGGCAGCTCGATCGCGAGATCGCGCTCACGAATGTGGCCGGTGTCGACGATCGTGCACTGCGCCGCATTTTCCTTGACAGCCCCGGTCAGAAACTTTGCGATCTCTCCGATCGGCTTCTGCGTGGCGGATAAGCCGATCCGCACCAGCTCGCGTCCCGCGAGCGCTTGCAGCCGCTCGAGCGACAGCGCGAGATGCGCGCCGCGCTTGTTGGGAGCGATTGCGTGGATCTCGTCGACGATCACGGTGCGGGTGGTCGCCAGCATCTTGCGCCCGGACGCGCTGGTCAACAGGATGTACAGCGACTCCGGTGTGGTGACAACGATATGTGGCGGTCGCCGCCGCATGCTCGCCCGATCTGCCTGCGGTGTGTCTCCGGTGCGCACCATCGTGCGAATGTCGACGTCGGGAAGTCCCAGCCGCTCGAGCTCGGCGCGAATGCCGGCGATCGGCAGCTCGAGGTTCTTCTGAATATCGTTAGACAGCGCTTTCAGCGGAGAGACGTAGACGACGTGAGTCTCGTCGGTCAAACCGGTGTCGATGCCTTCGCGCACCAGCGTGTCGATTGCGGCAAGGAACGCCGCCAGCGTCTTGCCCGACCCGGTCGGAGCGGCGACCAGCACGTGCTTTCCGGCCTTGATGGCTGGCCATGCTTCGAGTTGCGCGCCGGTAGGCGCGGCGAACGCAGAGTCAAACCAGGCCTGGACGGCGGGATGAAATTGCTCGAGAACGCGCGTCGTCATCTACCGTGGGTGAGGAAGGGTGGCTTCGAATGCAGTCAGATGGGGCTGGATGCGGATAAATCCGCTTAACGAAATGCGCTCGAGGTTACCTGCCGCGGCCTCGCTCCCGGACGCGAAGCGAAGTTTAGCCGTGGGCGATGCCGAAGACTGGTGTCTCACCGCTGTAAATTTTCAGGAATGCCAGAGCAAGTAACGGATAGTGTGGTGTGGCCGGTTGCGGCACGATCTCCCACGCATATTTCTCGGAGATTTGAAATGCCTTTCCGCATTACGGGGCTATCGCCGACGCTATTCCGCCACCTGTTCGGGCTGTCCGACGAGGAGCTTGCCAGACACCGGGCCAAGCGCTACGTGGCCGACGAAAAACCGGGCTATCCGGATCGCATAGAACTGCGCGACGCCGAGGCTGGCGAGACCGTGATCCTGGTCAACTACATCCACCAGCCCGCCGACAACCCGTACCACGCGAGCCATGCGATTTTTGTGCTTGAAGGTGCCAAAGCCGCATACGACCGCACAAATGAGATCCCTGACGCGATGCGCTCGCGGCAGATATCGCTGCGCGCGTTCGACACCGCCGACCTGATGGTCGACGCAGACATCGCCGACGGCCGCGAGATGGAAGGTGACATCGAACGGTTCTTTTCCGATCCGCGTGTTGCCTACATACAGGCTCACTATGCGAAGCGAGGCTGCTATGCCGCACGCATCGATCGAGCTTAGAAGAACGTGTGAGACGCTTTAAGGCACGTGCGCTGAAAGCCGCCCCTTAACGACGAACCGGCGGTCGCTTTGCGGCGTAACGACCAGCATCTCGGCGGTGCCGAGCGAGACACCCGTTAGCGCAAGAATCGTCGCTCCGTGTGATACGAGGACCCGGTTGTGCGGTCCACCTGCGCTGATCAATTCTTGCATTTCGCGTACCTGCCGTTCGCGGTTCTCGGGATGGGTGAACAGGTTGCTAAGAGCGGCTGACATCTCGGATTTGCCGAATGCGAGATTCGCCGTTTCGACGCAGCGGCACCACGGGCTCGAATAAACGCTCTCAACGACAATGTTGCGCGCGCGAAATGCGGCGCCCACCCGCCGCGCGTCTTGCCGGCCTGCATCAGTCAGATTTCGCTGCGTGCTGCAGTCATCTAATCGGAAGCCCGGTGGATCGCCGACTCCGGGTGTCGTCACTGCATGCCGCATCAACACGACCTGGCCGCCTTTCTTCAGAAGCGACCAAAGCGCCTCATCGGCAAGCGCGGTCGATGGCAGCGATAGCAGCGCCAAGAAGACGCTGCAGATCGCGCTCGCTAGCCAGTCGCCGTGGCGCTTGGTCATTGCATTCGCATCTGGGTACGGAGGTTGCCGGCGCATTGTCATTCAATGAAATGGGGATTGTGATGACCGACAAGCGTACGCAACAAATGGCCGATCAAAGTAACACCGAGAAGCCACCGGAAGACTGGACGACCGGTGACGAGCCGATGACGGGCGCGCAGCGCTCGTATTTGAAAACACTGTGCGAGGAAGCCAAAGCGCCATTCGACGACAGCTTGACCAAGGCGCAGGCGTCACTCCGAATCGATGAACTGCAACAAGTGACTGGACGTGGTCAGCCACGCAAGAATGAAAGGCCGCGCATGGTTGAGGCAGGAAATGCAGAAGCTGATGCGCAAGGCGGCGATGTGCGAGGAGTGTCGGATCGCGAGTAAGTATATTTTGCGTTCGCCTGCCGGAGATCTCGATGACTGATTGGAAGTCACACATCACCCGCCGCCGCGTGCTCGCGGCGGCGGCCGCCGTCACGCTAGCACCGTCGAGCGCCGCTCTTTGCGCAGGCGTATCCGGCCAAACCGGTGCGGTGGATCGTCCCGTATCCCGCCGGTGGTGGTTCGGACTTCCTGGCGCGCACGGTCGGCGCACAGATGGAAAAGCAGTTGGGCCAGCCGCTGGTGATCGAGAACCGGCCCGGGGCCGCTACGATGATCGGCGCCGAAGCAGTCGCGCGTTCGACCGCCGATGGCTACACGGTATTGAGCGGGGACAACGGAACATTTGTGTTCAATACGGCGCTCTACAAAAAAGTGCCATACGACCCCGCGAAAGACTTTGCCCCGATCGGCTTGATGGCGCGTTTTCCGCTGATCGTCGTGGCGAATCCGTCGACCGGCTTCAAGACAATGCGCGATCTGGTCGATGCCGCCAAGAAAGAGCCCGGCAAGCTCTCGTACGCATCGGTGGGCGCCGGCAGTCCGCACCATCTGGCGATGGAGTTGATCAAGGATCGCACCGGCGCGTTCATCGTTCACATTCCATACCGCGGCGCTGCGCCCGCCGTACAGGACGTGTTGGGCAATCAGTTGCCGGTGATGGTGATTGACACCGCGGTCGGCCTGCCGCACATCCGCTCGGGCAAGCTGGTGCCGCTTGGTGTGCTGAGCCGCCAGCGTCTGGCAGCACTGCCCAACGTGCCGACGCTCGAGGAGCAGGGCATCCGCGATACCGAGGTCTACGCGTGGCAGGGCATGGTGGTGCCCGCTGCCACGCCGCGCGAAACTTCAGCGAAACTGACGGCAGAGTTGAGTCGCGCGATTGCAACTCCTGAGGTGACGCGCAAGCTGCAGGAGTTCGGGCTCGAGCCGATCCAGGGCAATGCCGAGCAAATGGCGGCCTACATCAAAAGCGAAACCGCACGCTGGCACGCACTGATCAAGCAGCGCGGGCTGACACTCGAGTAATTACGGCACGATTGCACGTGCCGCACGACATTTCGCTGATCACCACGCTGGCTGCGGCGCTCGGGCTGGCGCTGCTGTTCGGCTTTATCGCTGCGCGCCTGCGGTTGCCGACGATCATCGGATATCTGCTGGCAGGAGTGGCGATTGGTCCAGCCACGCCGGGCTTCGTGGCGAATCTCGAAATTGCGAGTCAGTTGGCCGAGATCGGCGTGATGCTGTTGATGTTCGGCGTCGGGTTGCACTTTGCGCTCGACGATCTACTCGAAGTACGAAAGGTGGCGTTGCCCGGTGCGATCGTGCAGATGGCCGCGGCCACCGCGCTCGGCATGGCACTCGCGCACTCGTGGGGATGGAGCATCGGTGCCGGTTTGGTCTTTGGACTGGCGCTATCGGTCGCGAGTACCGTCGTATTGCTGCGCGCGCTGGAGAGTCGCGGCGTGCTTGAATCGGCCAACGGTCGAATTGCGGTCGGCTGGCTGGTAGTCGAAGATTTGGCAATGGTCTTGTTGCTCGTGCTGCTGCCACCGCTTGCCGGCTGGCTCGGCGGTGAAGGGGCCGATCGAACCAGCGCGGACTTGTTTATCGCGCTGGCCGACACGTTGTTGCGAGTCGGCGCCTTCTTGCTGCTGATGCTGATTGTCGGCCGGCGATTGTTCCCGTGGATTCTGTGGCAGGTGACCCGCACCGGTTCGCGCGAGCTGTTCACGTTGTGCGTGATCGCCGCCGCGGTCACGATCGCGTTCGGCTCGGCGCAACTGTTCGGCGTCTCGTTTGCACTCGGCGCTTTTTTCGCCGGCATGGTGTTGCGCGAGTCGGAGTTCAGCCAGCGCGCTGCAACCGAGTCGCTGCCGCTGCGCGACGCCTTTGCCGTGTTGTTCTTCGTTTCGGTCGGCATGCTGTTCGATCCGGCCGTGCTGTTCGATCGGCCGCTGCAGGTGGTGGCGGTGGTCGCAATCATCGTCATAGGCAAGTCGCTCGCTGCCGGTGCCCTCGTTCTGTTGCTGCGTTACCCGCTGAACACTGCGTTGACCGTCTCGGCCAGCCTGGCTCAGATCGGCGAGTTCTCCTTCATCCTGGCGGCGCTCGGCGTTTCGCTGAAGCTGTTACCGCCGGAAGGGCAGAGCCTGATTCTGGCCGGCGCCTTGATTTCGATCGCGCTCAATCCATTTGTCTTTGCCGCCATTGGCCCATTGCAGAGCTGGTTGCGATCGCGCTCCGAGTTCGCGCGCTCGCTCGACCGGATCGACGATCCGCTCGCAGCGCTGCCTCATGCCACCGATCCGAAGTACTTGTCGCAGCAGGTTGTAGTCGTGGGCTACGGCAGAGTCGGCCGGCGCATCTGCGAAGCGATGGAATCGCATCACATTCCGTATGTCGTCGCGGAGCAAAACCGTGAGCTGATTGAAAGCCTGCGTGCGCGCCGGATTCCGGCCGTGCTAGGCGATGCGGCCGAGCCGGCGGTGCTGGTTCAAGCGCACATCGCGCGCGCCAGCGTGCTCGTCATCGCGACCCCGGATACGATCGGCGTGCGTCAGATGATCATCAACGCGCGCATGCTCAATCCGAAGATCGAGGTGCTCGTTCGCAGTCATAACGAGGAGGAGGCACGCCTGATTGAAAGCGAATGCCAATGTCGGGTCTTTCTCGGCGAGAGCGAGCTTGCTAACGCGATGACGCAGAGCGTCCTGGCGCGTGCCGACGTCGGCGGCGCCTGACCGACGCTTCGGATTGTTTACGTCGTCGCGAGCCGCCGCTTTCGCTTCGGTGGCGGGAACTGTGCGTCGATTTGCGCCAGATCGTCCGCGGTGAGCTCGATGTCGGCCGCCAGATAGTTTTCGCGCAGGTGCGGCTCGCTCGCAGACATCGGGATCGCGATCAGATTGGGTTGCCGCAGCACCCACGCGAGCGCGACAGTCGATGCGCTAACACGATGCCGGCGGCCGATGGTTGCGAACGTCGTATCGCGCGCCAGCGCGCCCTGATCGATCGGGGAGTACGCCATCGTCACCACGGCGTGGTTGCGCTGCCATGCAAGCAGATCGAATTCAGTGCCCCGCTCGCTCGCCGAGTAATACACCTGGTTGGCGACGCACCGGGGGCCTGCCGGAAGCGACCACAGCTGCTGCATGTCGGCGGTATCGAAGTTGCTGACGCCCCAGTGACGGATGCGTCCTTCGCTGCGCAGTTGTTCGAACCCTGCGACCGTGTCTTTCAACGGTACTGACCCGGGCCAGTGCAGCAGATAAAGATCGATCACGTCGAGCCGCAAGCGTTTCAGGCTGCGTTCGCAGGCGCGCAACACACCGGAATGGCTGGCATTGCTCGGCAAAACCTTCGACACGATCGTCAGTTCTTCGCGTGCGACAATTCCGGCTTGCGAAGCGTCGTGGATAGCAGCGCCGACCACTTCTTCAGCGCCGCCGTCGCCGTACATCTCGGCGGTATCTATCAGCCGGTAACCGATTTCGAGGGCGGTTCTGACAGCGCCGACCTCGGCGGCGCGGGTGCGCTTCGCTTCCCCCATCCGCCAGGTGCCCAGTCCCAGCGCCGGCACCTCATCACCACTTGCCAATTGGACGAATCTCACTGGTCAGCCTTGGAAACGATCGTTCTTTAACCATCTAGGCATCTGCTTTGCTTTCTGCCTTAGCCGCGCCTTTCGACGCGCAATTATTCCCATGATTCAGGCCATCCGGTTTGCGGCAATCGCGTTCCTCCTCGCTGCGACGGCGCCGGCTGCGCACGCGTTCGGCTTTGTCGACGTCGATCGCCGCGCGCGCGAGCTGGCCAATCGGCCTTATTCCAAAGCCGCGTTCGTCTTGCCGAAGGCGCTGAAGGACCTGGCGTACGACCAGACGCGGGATATTCGCTTCGATACTGCCCAGTCGCTGTGGCGTGCGCAAAAGCTGCCCTTTGAGATTCAATTCTTCCATCTGGGCGGCATTTTCGATCAGCCGGTGCGGATCTACGAGGTCGTGGGTAAAGAGGTCAGCGAGATTACTTTCGACCCGGCCGCGTTCAACTACGGTCGCAACAAGCTCGACCGGGCACAACTTGGCAAGCTCGGTTTTGCAGGGTTTCGCGTTCATTTTCCCCTCAATGCAGTGCCGAGCGCGCCGGGATACAAGGACGAGCTGGTTTCGTTTCTAGGCGCTAGCTATTTCCGTGCCCTCGGCAAGGGCCAGCGCTACGGGGCGTCGGCGCGCGGCCTCGCGAATCGACACGGCGGAGCGCAGCGGAGAAGAGTTTCCGCGCTTCGAACAGTTCTGGATCGAGCGGCCGGCGAGCGGTGCGCGCCACCTCGTCATCTACGCGTTGCTCGATTCCCGGCGCGCGACCGGCGCGTATCGCTTCACGATCCGTCCGGGCGAGGAGACGGTGACCGAAGTGCAATCGCGGCTCTATTTGCGCGAGCCGGTGGCCAAGCTTGCGATGGCACCGTTGACGTCGATGTTTTTCTTCGGCGAGAACCAGCGTGCACCAACCGAAGACTTTCGCCCTGAAGTGCATGACTCGGATGGGCTTGCGATCAACACCGCCAGTGGTGAGTGGATATGGCGGCCGCTGACCAATCCGCGCCGGCTGCTGGTGACGTCGTTTGCGCAGACCGATCCGCGCGGCTTCGGGCTGATGCAGCGCGATCGCAACTTCGCGAGCTACGAAGACCTGGAAGCGCGTTATGAGCTGCGGCCCAGCATATGGGTCGAGCCCGCGTCAAAGTGGGGCGCCGGCCGCGTCGAATTGGTGCAGATTCCGACGCCCAATGAGGCCAACGACAACATCGTCGCCTATTGGGTGCCGAACACGGTGCCGCCACCGGGCACGCCAATTGATTTCTCGTATCGCATGTTCTGGCTCAAAAACACCGATCGCCGCCCATCTGATGGCTGGGTGGTCCAGACGCGGCGCGGACACGGATTTCAGAACTCGGGCAATGGCACCGTGAAGTTCACGGTGGACTTTGACGGCCCGGCCCTGCGCAAGCTGCCGGTCAACGCACCGCTGTTGGCGGACGTTGCAGTCGGTAACGGTCAAAGCACCGATCTCATCATTCACCGCAACGATGCCACCGGCGCCTGGCGCATGGTGGTTGAGATGCGATCCCAGGACAAGGAAAAACCCGTTGAAGTCCGTGCGCTTCTGCGCAACGGCAAAGACGTTGTTAGTGAGACATGGAACTATATTCTTCCGCTGATGCAATAGCGCGCGCTGTCGTCGCCGCGGGCGGCGCCGGCGCGTTGCCGCCCGCAGCCCCGTCGATCGTGCGCACGCCAATGGCGCCGCGGCGCTGGGGACGGGTCGGTCCCTTGTCGTGGATGCTGCGGCGACTGTTCGGGCTCGATCCCCGGCTCCCGGACATTGCCGGCCCTTCGCGCGGAGCGGGGCATCGCCGCCGGTTTGTGCTGCTCACCTTGGCGCTGGCGCCCGCGCTGTATGCCACTTATGTCCTCAACGGATTGTTGCCGACCGTTGTTACCGCCAACGCGACGGTCGACATGGCGATTGCCTGGGGTGAAGGCGCTCTGCTCGTCGTGTTTGCTTTGCTTTCATGTTGGCTCGCGGCCGGCTTCTGGACCGCGATGATGGGATTTTTCGTGCTGGCCGTTGGCGGAGATCGGCACTTGATTTCACGCTCCGCGGCGCGCGCAACGCCGCTGTCGCGCGAAGCTCGCACGGCGATTGTGATGCCGATCTGCAACGAGGACGTGCGCCGTGTATTTGCGGGCCTGCGGGCAACGTACGAATCGGTCGAACGCAGTGGCGCGCTCGATTTCTTCGATTTCTTCGTGCTGTCGGATACGGCAGATCCGGACGCGTGCGTAGCGGAACTGGACGCGTGGAATGCCTTGCGCGAAGAGCTCGGCGCTGAATCCCGGTTGTTTTACCGCCACCGTCGCCGCCGCGTGAAACGAAAGAGCGGCAACATCGACGACTTCTGCCGGCGCTGGGGCGCCAAGTATCGGTACATGGTGGTGCTGGATGCCGACAGCATCATGACGGGCGAGTGCCTGACCACGCTGGTGCGTCTGATGGAAGCGCGGCCGGACGCCGGCATCATTCAAACCGCGCCGCGCGCGGTCGGGCGTGACACGTTGTATGCGCGCATGCAGCAGTTCGCCAACCAGGTTTACGGCCCGGTATTCACCGCCGGTTTGCATTACTGGCAGCTCGGGGAATCGCACTATTGGGGGCACAACGCGATCATTCGGCTCGAGCCGTTCATGAAGCATTGCACTCTGGCACCGCTGCCCGGCCGTGGTTCGCTCGCCGGCGAGATTCTGTCCCATGACTTTGTCGAGGCCGCGTTGATGCGACGTGCCGGCTATGGCGTGTGGATCGCATACGACCTGGATGGCAGCTACGAAGAGACGCCTCCGAATCTGATCGACGAGGTCAAGCGCGATCGCCGCTGGTGCCATGGCAATTTAATGAACGCGCGTCTGATGTTCGCGCGAGGCATGCATCCGGTGCACCGCTGGGTATTCCTGACCGGTGCGCTGGCTTATCTTTCTGCCCCGCTATGGCTGGGCTTTCTCGTGTTATCGACGTGGCTCTTGCTCGCCCACACGAATGTCGAGCCGCAGTACTTCGTGATGCCGCATCAGCTGTTCCCGCTCTGGCCTTCGTGGAAGCCCGAGCACGCCATCGCGCTATTTGCAGCCGTCGCTACTGTGCTGTTTCTGCCGAAGATCTTGGCAACGCTGCTGGCTGCGCGTAACGCTTCATCGTATGGCGGAGTCATCCGGCTCACGTTCAGCGTGCTGGTTGAATCGCTGGTGAGTGCGCTGCTGGCACCGGTGCGCATGCTGTTTCACACGCAGTTTGTCTTCGGGGCTCTACTCGGGTGGTCGATCGAATGGAAATCGCCTGCGCGCGCCGATAAATCAACGTCAGTCAACCAAGCACTGCGCCGGCACGGCTTGCAAACTGCGATCGGGATCGCCTGGGTCAGTCTCGTTGCGTGGAAGGCGCCCGAAGTGTTGCCATGGGTCGCCCTGGTCGCGGCGGGCTTGCTGCTGTCGGTACCCATGTCCGTTTTGACGAGCTACTCGGCGCTCGGCTTGGGCGCGCGCAGAGCGAAGCTCTTCATGACGCCTGATGAAAGCCGCCCACCGCGGGAAGTGCTCGCCACCGCGCAATACGCGCGCAACGCAAGAGCGTTGCCGCGATTCGCCGACGCGGTGATCGACCCCGAGGTGTACGCCGTGGCTCGAAGCGCGGCGCATTCCTCGCGTTCCGCGCTTGCCGCTGCGGGACGCGCGCAAAGAGTCGAGCGCGCGTTGCAATTGGGACCTGATGAACTAAGCCGTACAGAGCGCTTGGCGTTACTGCACGACGGTGCCGCGCTGGACGAAATGCAGCACGCAGCAAGGGCGGCGCCGATCCATCCGTCTTGGTATGCCAGTTCGGCAGCCGCACGGCGCGCAACGATCAAGGTGTTTGGCCGCCCAAGGGATGTGCGCACCGCAACGGTTGCTACGCTGGTCAGAGCGAAGTAGCACTAGCCGGTCGTGTTCACCGCTCGCGTCCAGCCGTAGCGCTGCCGCTTCATAACGGTCAGCGATGTGACGGCGAAGCATCCCGCTGCATTACCCCACATGGTGCCCGTCAGCAGAACATCGTTGACCACTGTCGAGCAGTAAACCGCAGTAGCAGCGTTGCTAAGCGTCCAGAAAAACCACGTGACCAGCGAGATGGCATGAGCGCCGGAGTGCTCGCGTGCAACTGCGACGATCTGCGGTACGTAGGACACTAATCGCACTGCGTTGCACGCCACATAAATACCGGTAATGGCGTGCAGAATCAGATCGTTCGACATCGCGGGTTAGTTGCGGGTTAGTTAAATGACCTGCCACATCCAAACCAAGGCCAGCAGCCAGGCGGTGGCCGCGAAGCCGGTGGCAGCGAAACCGATCCTTTGAATGCGGCGCCGAGAATTTTTTGGCAACTGCTGCTCCGCAGCTGACCGATCGCGGCGGCCAAAACTCAACTGCTCACGCTCGTAATTCGCCACTGAAATCTTGTGCTTGCCCGACCATCCTGCAGCCCACGGACACGCCCAACGCGGGATGCCGGCCGCCGTTTTATCGCCCCTTGGTTGCATTCTGATTCTGCGTTTCTCGTGTGACTTAGCCGTGATGCGTTACTCCATCCAGGGTGCGCAGCGCGGGCTCCAGCAATGCGGGCTGCGATTCCTGAACGTGCATAGATGAAGCAGCCGGCGAAGTCTGCGAAGCCTCTGTCAAGCCATAGTGCTGCGGCGAAAACGGCGTCGAAAGAGAAAACGAGATGCCCGAAACCAGTACGGCCGCCACGGCGGCCACTACGTAAACCTCCAATTTCTGCAGGGTTGAATCGATTCGCATGGCGTTCTCCTGTTGAGTTTGCGAAGGCGCGGTAAGCGCGACTCATTAGGGCATACGGCACGCACGTGCGAAACCGGCCAATCCGCGAGCACCGAGCAGAAAATTCACGTCACTGACCTGGCACCTGTGGCTCGCCCTTTAGGTGCTGATCCTTCGACGGCTGCTTTTTTTGACGTGCCGTCGTTTATGCGGACCCTTGCGTGTCGACTATTCATCTGGCCGACTCGGCGCAATGCATGCGTAATGCAGGCCTGGGTTCGAGGTGATAGCGAACCCTCCGTGAACGGGAGCGGCGGAATCAACGGCGCCCACATTCAATGAGGTCTCTATGAATCGCTTCAAAGCAATCGGCTCAGCACTTCTGTTCGTCCCTGCGCTGTCACTGGTTTCAACCCAAGCCCGCGCCGAGTTCAAATGCGACGCGCCATCGATGAATGTCGATCGCACTGCTTGCGAAAAGGCCAAAGAAGGTCCAAGTGCTCTGCGCCGGTACATCGAGCGCATTCGGATGATCGACAGCCTTCAGTTTTCCGACTACGTGAACGAAGCGCAGGCGCGCGCCTGGGCGCAGAGCGAATCGAACCGAGTCCCGGCGAAGAAAGCACCCGTTCAGGCAGCCGACACTGCGGAAAACTACGGTGCGTAGTGAGTGTGACTTTAGCGCGGCAACTCGATGCCGCGCACTTCATGCGCGAGACGCTGAAAGTACGCAGCGAACTCCGGGTCTTCACCCTTGAGAAGATGGGGCAGCCGATAGAAGAAAGCGTCGCGCTGTAGCCACTCGCGCATGAAGTCCTCCCAAGAATTCCAACGGCGGCGCTGCGCCGGTGTCATCTTGTCACTGTGTGCCGTCAAAAAAGCTCGCTCTAGCAGCGAGATCAGCATGTCGAAGATCAACAGCATACGTTCCTGCTGCTCGGGCGAAAGGTCGGGTGTGACCGCATCGCTGCGCAAGTGCAGGTCCGGGTTGTCGATCGCGACGCGAAGAAAATCGTTGTAAGCGTCCGACAGCAGTTGATAAACCTCGTCTTCTTCGTTGCGGCGCTCGCGCCGCTGCTGGAGTAAGAACACCACGATCGCCAGCGGCAGGCCGATCACGGTCACGACATAGCTCGCGATTTCCCATCCCTCGACGCTCATCGCTCAGCCTCCATAGCGCCGCAGCGCCGCCAGATCGACGATGCGGACGCTTCCGTATTCGACCTCGACCAGCTTCGCGCGCGCCAGCACCTGCAGTGCCTGATTGACTCGCTGCCGCGATACACCTGACAAATACCCTATTTCTTCCTGCGAAATCTCAAGCTCGCTTCGATGGCCGGGATACAGATGCGGATTGAACATCTCCGCGAGGCAGCGCGCGACGCGGGCATCGGGCTCGAGCATTCGCTCGTACTCCACCAGACCGATGAACTGGCCGAGCCGCTCGTTCAATTGCAGCAACAGAAACCGGTTGAAAGGGATGCTGGTGGAGAGTAGCCAGTCGAATGTCGAGCGCGGCATCCATGCCATGCGGGTATCGCGCAAGGCGACGATGTCGTACTTGCGAGCCTCGTTCTTTAGCAGCGAGCCTTCGCCGAACCAGCCGCCGGCACCGATGCCGGTGAAGGTCACGCTCTTGCCTGCCGCCGAGACCGAGCTCATCTTGACCAGCCCTTCGATCACACCGGTCCACGCCTCGACAACTTCGCCCCTGCGCATCACCACGGTCCCGCCCTGGAATCGCCGTTCTTCGACTTCGGCACCGACGCGCCGGCGTTGGCCAGGCTCGAGCCCTGGCCACCATGCACTGGCGGCCAGCATGTCGACCAATGCGAGGGGTTGCGGATCGAGTTCCGACATCGTCCGCCATTCTCGCGCAGACTGTCGTTGAAACGACAGTTCGCCAGGCGGCGCCGTTCTACCGTTCGGGATTGTCCGCGACCGGCGTGCGCAATCCCTGCAGTAAGCTAACTTGCCCAGCGACGCGATACGAATCGCGCAATCAGGAGACAACCCGTGAATCCGCCGTCCAGCGCTGATACCTTTCCGCGTCTGCTCGCGTATCACGCGAGCACGCGTCCGCGCGCCACCGCGATCCGTGAGAAGGATCTCGGTATCTGGCAGAGCTGGACATGGCAGCAGATGCACCAGGAGGTCAGCGAGATCGCGGCCGGTCTCCTGCAGGCTGGCTTCAAACGTGGCCAGCACCTGGCGATCATCGGTGAGAACCGCCCGCGGCTGTATTTCACGATGACGGCGGTGCAGTGTCTCGGAGCAATACCGGTACCGATGTACGAGGATGCTGCAGCTGCCGAGATGGCGTTCGTATTCGATAACGCCGAGATTCGTTTTGCGGTGGTCGAGGACCAGGAGCAGGTCGACAAAGTGCTCGAGATCCGCGAAAAGGTCCCGCACCTGAAGCAGATTTTTTATGACGATACCCGGGGTTTGCGGAATTACCAGCAGCCGGGCCTGCAATCATATGAGGCGCTGCGCGCCAGCGGCCAGCAGTTGTTGAAGCAGCAGCCGGCGGTGGTTGAAGATGAAATAAAACAGGCCCGCGCGAACGACGTCGGTGCGATGTTCTATACGTCGGGTACGACCGGGAACGCCAAAGGGGTCGTGCTCGGATACGACAACCTGATCGCCGCCGGGCGCGCAGGCGCCGAAATGGAAGCGCTGAGTTCCAACGAAGAAGTCCTCGCGTACTTGCCGATGGCGTGGATCGGCCAGAACATTTTCTCGTACACGCAGTGGCTGGTGTGCGGCTTTACGGTGAACTGCCCGGAGTCGGCCGCGACCGTGACCGCAGACATGTGCGAGATCGGACCGACCTACTACTTTGCTCCGCCGCGCGTGCTCGAAGCGCTGCTGACGCAGGTGATGATCCGGATGGAAGATGCCTCTGCGATCAAGCGGCACATGTTTCACTACTTCATGCGTGTCGCGCGCAACGTCGGCGGGAGGTTGCTAGACAGGGAGCCGGTCGGCTTTACCGACCGGCTGCTTTATTCGCTCGGCAATTGGTTCATTTATGCCCCGCTTCGCAATTCGCTCGGCATGAGCCGTGTCCGAGTCGCATACACGGCGGGCGAAGCGATCGGACCGGATCTGTTTACTTTCTACCGCTCCCTCGGCATCAATTTGAAGCAGCTATACGGCTCGACCGAGACCTCGGTGTTCGTATGCGTTCAGGAAAACGGCGGCGTCAAGGCAGACACAGTCGGCCCTCCGGTCAAGGGCGTCGAGATCAAGCTGACCGATACCGGCGAAATCCTGATTCGCTCACCGGGGCTGTTTCGCGAGTATTACAAGGCGCCCGAGGCGACGCGCGAAGCAAAGGATGCCGAAGGCTGGTTTCACACCGGGGACGCTGGCTACTTCGATCAGGGGGGGCACTTGAAGATCATCGATCGTGCGAAGGACGTTGGCAAGCTCGCCGATGGGACGCTGTTCGCTCCTAAATACATCGAGAACAAGCTGAAGTTTTTTCCGACGATCAAGGAAGCCGTGGCGTTCGGCGACCAGCGCCAGATGGTCACCGCGTTTCTAAACATCGACATGGAGGCTGTTGGAAACTGGGCGGAGCGTCATAACCTGCCGTATGCCGGTTACACGGATCTGGCTGCAAAGCCCGAAGTCTTGGCGCTGTTGCGCGAGTCCGTCGGCAAGGTGAATGCGGATCTGGCCAGTGACTCGGCACTGGCCAACGCGCAGATTCATCGCTTCATCGTGTTGCACAAGGAGCTCGACGCCGACGATGACGAGCTGACACGCACGCGCAAGGTCCGCCGCCGATTCATTGCTCAGAAGTTCGATCAACTGGTCGATGCAATGTACGGCGGGCTCACCGAGCAGTACGTCGAAACCGCAGTCAAGTTCGAGGACGGGCGCACCGGCAAGATCAGCGCAACGCTGAAGGTGATCGATGCTGAAGTGTTCTCCGCGCTGAAAAAGGCGGCATGAGGCCGCTGAGCGCTCTTGCCCGGCCGCTCCGAAAAGAGCGCTCCGTCCCTCCCGGAGGGACCGCGCGCAGCGCGAGGGTGCATCGATGACCACGCGCACGCTGGCCGCCATTGCGTGCCTGGTAGTCGGAGTCGGCATCGCCGCGTGGTCATTGGCTAACGGTCAACTGCTGCTCGCCATCATCGGCTTTGCCCTGATCTTCACGTTCTTGTATCTCGTGATCGAAGCAGCCAACAGGGCAAGCAAGCCCACGCATGACATCAAGCGCGCCGCTGATTCCGCTTGGAGCATGAAGGACGCGCCGGCGGAATCCGAATGAGGAGGCCAAGCGGTGAGCCGCGCGCGTACTGTTAGCGCCGCAAACGTTTTGCTCAATGTCGAAGGGGTTTCGCTCGCGTTCGGCGGTGTCAAAGCGTTGCAGCAAGTGTCGTTCGACGTCTATCAGCACGAAATCCGCGCCATCATCGGCCCCAACGGTGCCGGCAAGAGCTCGATGCTCAACGTGATCAATGGGGTTTACACGCCACAGCAAGGTCACATCACGTTTCGCGGCACGGCACGCACGAACATGGATACCCACAAAGCCGCCGCCGCAGGCATCGCGCGCACGTTTCAGAGCCTGGCGCTGTTCAAAGGCATGAGCGTGCTCGACAACATCATGACCGGCCGCAACCTGCGGATGAACACCGGCGTGCTGTGGCAAGCGCTGCACCTTGGTCCCGCTCGGCGCGAGGAGTTGCGTCATCGGGAGTTCGTGGAACACATCATCGACTTCCTCGAAATCCAGGCCTACCGAAAGACCGCGGTCGGCCGCTTACCGTACGGGTTGCAGAAGCGCGTCGACTTGGGCCGTGCGTTGGCGATGGAGCCGCAGCTATTGCTGCTGGACGAGCCGATGGCCGGCATGAACCTGGAAGAGAAAGAAGACATGTGCCGCTTCGTGCTTGACGTCAACGAGGAGTTCGGCACGACGATCGTGCTGATCGAACACGACATGGGTGTGGTGATGGACATCTCCGACCGCGTCGTCGTGCTCGATTACGGCAAGAAAATCGCCGACGGTATGCCCGACCAGGTGCGCAGTAACCAGAACGTGATAGACGCCTATCTGGGCGTGGCCCACTGATGAGCAACTACCTGCTGAAGAATTGGGCCGTCGTGGCGCTGATCGCCGCACTGGTGATCGGTATGGCGTTGCCGCTTGTCACCGGTATCAGTGCCCCCGGCTTCTATTTTGAAGTGATGCTCGGCGGATTGATGTCGGGCGTGCTGTATTCGCTGGTGGCGCTTGGCTTGGTGCTGATCTTCAAAGCCTCGGGTGTATTCAACTTCGCGCAAGGCGCGATGGTGTTGTTTGGGGCGTTGGCGGTCGCGCGTATGAGCGAAGTGATGCCGTTACCGATCGCGTTCATTCTGGCGATCGGGGTCATGGCGATTCTCGCGTGGTTGATCGAGCGATTGGTATTGCGACACCTGGTCAACCAGGACGCCGTCGTACTGCTGATGGCGACGCTGGGCGTTTCGTTTTTCCTCGATGGTTTCGGACAGACTATCTGGGGCAGCGACATCTATCAGATCGACACCGGGCTGCCGAAGACGCCGGTGCTGGTCGCCGAAGGTATTTTTCAAGGCGGGATTCTTATCAACACCGAAGATCTGGTGGCAGCAGCGGCGGCGGCGCTGTTGGTGATCGCCCTCGCGCTTTTTTTCCAAAGAACACCGACCGGACGTGCGCTGCGCGCGGTGGCTGATGATCATCAAGCCGCGCAGTCGATCGGCATTCCACTGAATCGCATTTGGGTGATCGTATGGACGGTGGCAGGGTTCGTAGCGCTGGTGGCCGGCGTCGTATGGGGCTCGAAACTGGGCGTTCAGTTTTCGGTATCGCTGGTGGCGTTAAAAGCGCTACCTGTGGTGATCCTCGGTGGGTTCACCTCGGTGCCGGGCGCGATTCTTGGCGGCCTGATTGTTGGCGTCGGCGAAAAGTTTGCCGAAGTTTTTCTGGGGCCGGTGCTGGTCAAGCAATTTGATCTGGCCGGCGGCGGGATCGAAAACTGGTTCGCGTACGTGCTGGCGTTGCTTTTCCTTCTGGTCAGACCAGAAGGCCTGTTCGGAGAAAAACATATAGATCGCGTGTAGTTGGTCGTAGCGGACCACCAACACCGATTGCGATCACCATGCTCTATCGGGAAAACGGTCAATTCAAGTCGAGCTATGCGGCCGATCAGCAGTTGCTGCCGATCGCGCAAGACCGCTGGTTCATGCTGGCGCTTATCGCGTTCGCGTACCTGGCGGTACCAGCGCTTGCGAGCGACTACGTGCTGCGCGCACTGATCATCCCGTTCGTCATCCTCTCGATCGCGGCAATCGGACTGAATATTCTGGTGGGCTACTGCGGCCAGATCTCCCTCGGCACGGCCGCCTTCATGGCGGTCGGCGCCTACGCGGCCTACAACCTGACGATCCGAGTTCCGCAGTTGGGGTTTTTCGTCGTGCTGGTGCTGGCGGGCGGTATTGCGGCGTTGGTTGGGGCGTTCTTCGGCATTCCCAGTTTGCGCATCAAAGGGCTCTATCTAGCGGTTGCGACACTGGCGGCGCAGTTCTTTATCGACTGGATGTTTGCGCGCGTCAGGTGGTTCACCGACTACTCGTCGTCGGGCTCGGTGTCAACCGCACCGATCGAGGTTTTTGGCTGGACCGTTGCTACTCCTTTCGACAAATATTTGTTTGTTCTGTCGATCGCAATCGTGCTGACCGTAGCGGCAAAAAATCTTGTGCGCGGGCATCTGGGACGCGCTTGGATGGCCACGCGCGACATGGACGTTGCTGCCGAGGTGATCGGCATCCGCCCGCTGCCGGCCAAGCTGTCTGCTTTTGCGGTCAGTTCGTTTTATGCCGGGGTGGCCGGCGCCCTCTGGGGGTTTGTCCACCTAGGCGCGTGGGAGCCATTGGCGTTCAATATCAATCTTTCGCTCAACCTGCTGTTCATGATCATCATCGGGGGCATGGGTTCGTTGCTCGGCGCATACTTTGGCGCGGCATTCATCGTCCTGTTGCCGATCCTGCTGAATCAAGTACCCGGCTGGTTCGGCTTGCCGATTTCGACGGCCCTGGCCTCGCACTTGGAAGCGATGATCTTCGGCAGTCTGATCGTGTTTTTCCTGATTGTTGAACCGCATGGGCTCGCACGCCTATGGGCAATTGGTAAAGAGAAATTGCGGCTTTGGCCGTTCCCGCACTGACGAGGTCCAACGCGGCAATGGCGATCATCTAACTAGACCGGACCAAAGGAGACTCACCATGGCAGTTTTTAAACGAACGAAGGCACGCGCAATAACCGCGCTGGCAGGAATCGCCGCCGCCGTCACACTGAGCATGTCGGCTCCAGCGGGCGGGCAACAGAAGGCGCCCGCGGCGACCGGCAAAGGCGAACAGTTTTTCCCGATGCTGGTGTATCGCACCGGTGCGTACGCTCCCAATGGCGTGCCGTTCGCCAACGGCTACGCAGACTATCTGAAGCTGGTCAACGCGCAGGGCGGCATCAACGGCGTGATGATTACGTTTGAAGAATGTGAAACCGGTTATGCAACCGACCGCGGCGTCGAGTGCTACGAGCGTCTGAAAGGCAAGGGTCCGACCGGAGCAACGCTGTTTCACCCGCTTTCTACCGGCATCACATTCGCGCTGACGGACAAGACCTTCACCGACAAGATTCCGATAATTACCGCCGGCTATGGGCGCGCGGATTCGGTAGAAGGCGAGGTCTTCCCGTACAACTTCCCGCTGATGGGCACCTACTGGGCCGCCGCCGACATCCTGGTGCAGCACATCGCCAAGCTCAACGGTGGCTTCGACAAATTGAAGGGCAAGAAAGTCACGCTCGTGTATCACGACTCGCCGTACGGCAAGGAACCGATTCCTCTGCTGACCGAGCGGTCGAAGCTGCACGGCTTCGAGCTGACGCTGATTCCGGTCACGCATCCCGGCGTCGAGCAGAAAGCCGCGTGGCTACAGATCCGTCAAAACCGTCCCGATTATGTGTTTCTTTGGGGTTGGGGCGTGATGAATTCGACGGCGGTGCGCGAAGCGGTCGCCACTGGTTTTCCGCGCGACAAGATGTACGGCGTATGGTGGTCCGCGGCTGAACCCGATGTCACGCCGGTCGGCGCCGACGCGAAGGGCTATAACGGTCTGGCGCTGCAGCACAGCGATGATCGCGCCAAAATGCACGAAGACATCCTGAAACTGGTCCATGGCAAAGGCCAGGGCACCGGGCCGAAGGAGGAAGTCGGCACCGTGCTGTACACGCGCGGCATGATCAGCGCGATGCTGGGTGTCGAAGGTGTCCGCCAAGCGCAATTGCGCTACGGAGTGAAGCCCTTGACCGGTGAACAGGTGCGCTACGGCCTCGAGAACCTGAACATCGATGCCAAGCGGATCGAGGCACTCGGGCTCACCGGCGTTATGCGACCGCTTGCGACAAACTGCCGCGATCATGAAGGCGCGCGAGCGGCACGTATCCATCAGTGGGACGGCAAACAGTGGAATTACACGTCCGATTGGTACGAAGCTGATATGCAGATCATCCGCCCGCTGATCCGTGATACTTCGACGCGCTACGCCGCGGAAAAGAAAATCACACGACGTAGCTGCGAGGCCGAGATGAAGCAAGCCGAGGCTCCCGCGGCGAAGGCGGCACCTACGGCCGCGAAAAAGTAGGGATCGGTTAGGCTAAGCCGCGGGCGTGTGCAACACGCCCGCGCCCCTGAACATGTCTTCCCCTTTGCTCACCGTTAACGGCATCGAGGTCATCTACAACCATGTGATCCTGGTGCTCAAGGGCGTGTCGCTGACCGTCCCGGAGGGAGGCATCGTGGCGCTGCTCGGTGCCAACGGGGCCGGCAAGACCACGACCTTGCGCGCTGTATCGAACCTGCTTCAGGGCGAGCGCGGTGACGTCACTAAAGGCTCGATCGAATACCGGGGCGAGCGGATCCAGGGCCTGACGGCTTACGACCTGGTCAAGCGTGGGGTGGTGCAGGTGATGGAAGGCCGCCGCTGCTTTGCTCACCTGACGGTGGAAGAAAACTTGTTGACCGGCGCGTATTCACGCGGCTCTTCCGGCCGCGGAGCGTCGCGTGCCGACATGGCAGCCGATCTCGACAAGGTGTACTCATATTTTCCGCGGCTCAAAGAGCGGCGCGCCAGCCAGTCGGGTTACACGTCGGGTGGCGAGCAACAAATGACGGCGATCGGACGCGCGCTAATGGCGCGTCCGTCGATGATCCTTCTCGACGAACCGTCGATGGGATTGGCACCACAGCTAGTCGAGGAAATCTTCGACATCGTGCACAACCTGAATGCGAAGGAAGGCGTGTCGTTTCTGCTGGCTGAACAGAACACCAATCTTGCGTTGAAGTATGCCAAGTATGGGTACATCCTCGAGAATGGCCGCGTGGTACTGGATGGCGAGGCGCGTTCGCTGCGCGAGAACGACGACGTGAAGGAGTTCTATCTCGGCGTTTCCACGTCGGGCCGCCGAAGTTTCAGAGATGCAAAGTTCTACAAGCGGCGCAAGCGCTGGCTTGCTTGAGCAGCCTGGTTTCCGCTCGGTAGAGTTGAAAAAAGCCGGCCGTGGCTTATGCCAGGGCCGGCTCGGCGCGCAATGCGCGTCAGGCGCTGCTTACGGCTTTGCTTTCTCGGCCGGTTGGCCTGGGATCGCGCTTGGAACGGTGCCCGGCGCGTA
The DNA here is from genome assembly GCA_963829995.1 of uncultured beta proteobacterium. Lineage (GTDB taxonomy): Bacteria > Pseudomonadota > Gammaproteobacteria > Burkholderiales > Burkholderiaceae_F > JACCZX01. The sequence continues at coordinate 28,143 of CAWHKW010000031.1, forward strand.
CGCCGCGTCAATGTCCGCTGCCATGGCTAGTCCCTTGGCGTTGCGCTTCACCTTCTGCCACACCGTTTCATGATACTTATTGAACTCGTCTCTGGAGATCATGCCGTCGTTGTTCGTGTCCATCGCTTTCATCCGCATGTCTTGCTTCGCCGCCGTTTTTTGTTCTTTCGCTTCTTTCGTCGTAGTTGGAGCGGTCGTTTGAGCGGTTGCCGACCCTGTCATACCGACCACGGCCGCACCAACCATAATTGCAATCAGTCTGCGCATACTTCCTCCTAGTAAGTTGCGCTGGCTCATCGATGTGCGCGCGCAATGTCGAGGTTTCAGCAAGAAGGGTGCCTGACGAGGGCGACACCGCCCACTCGAGCGAGCATCTATGATGCGTGGCTGCCCGCATAAGACAATCTAATGGCACTGCGCGTCTACAGCATCATCGCAATGGCGGCTCTGATCGCCTGCACCGGCCGCGATACGGCTGATGCCGCAAAAACACCGCTTCCGACGCGGCAGACGACGATCGATCCAGTGACCAAGAAGCTCGACACCGCGCGTGAGGACGCGGAGCGGCGCCGGCAGCAAGTTGACGACGCTTACAAGTAGGCAGCATCGCAAATGACCGAACATCTCGACAACCGCGAGGCACGCGACCCGCAACGGCGCGAGCTAGATCTGATGGGCCACTTGCCCGGCCTGCTCGCCAAAGCGATGAAGTCGCCCGGCTGGCAGCGACATCTGGGCGACATCGATACTGCACAGATCAACAGTCGTGCAGCGCTCGCCCGGCTTCCGCTGCTGCGCAAATCGGAATTACCCGCGTTACAAAAAGCCAGGCCACCGTTCGGCGATTTTGTATCGGCCGAGCCGCAGCGGTTCGGCCGGTTGTTCACATCGCCGGGGCCGATCTACGAACCCGAGGTCAAGCACGACGATGCGTGGCGCGCCTCGCGCTCGTTGTACGCGGCGGGCTTCGTCAGCGGCGACATCGTTCTGAATACCTTTTCCTATCACCTGGTGCCGGGTGGCTTCATCATGGACGGCGGCGCGCGCTGCCTCGGATGCACTGTCATTCCAGCAGGCCCGGGCAACACCGAACAGCAATTGGACATCATCGAACATCTGAAACCCGCCGCCTACACCGGCACTCCGGACTTCCTGAAAATTCTTCTCGATGCGGCTGCCGCCGGCAGCCGCGATGTGGCGTCGATAAAAAAGGCGGTCGTATCGGGTGCGGCGTTTCCACCGTCGTTGCAGGCCGCCATTAAGGCGCTTGGGATCGACGCTTATCAGGCGTACGCGGTGGCCGATATCGGCGTGGTTGCGTACGAAAGCCGGGCGCGCGAAGGGTTGATCGTCAACGAAGACGTGCTGATTGAAATCGTGCGTCCGGGTACAGGTATTCCGGTGGCCGATGGGGAAGTCGGCGAGGTCGTCGTCACCTCGTTCGATCCCGACCGCCCGTGGATTCGACTCGCGCTCGGCGATCTGTCGGCGGTTTTGCCCGGCCTATCCCCGTGTGGCCGCACCAACGCGCGCATCAAGGGTTGGATGGGGCGTGCCGATCAAATCACGAAGGTGAAAGGCATGTTCGTGCGACCCGAGCAGATGGCCGAGGTCGCGCGTCGCCACGCAGAACTGAAGCGCTTGCGCCTGGTGGTCACGCGCGCCGGCGAGATCGATGCGATGACGCTGCGGGCGGAGTCCGAATCGAACGACCCGTCGTTGCAGCGCGCGGTCGGCGAAACGCTGCGCTCGATCACCAAACTGGGCGGTGCGGTCGAGCTACTTGCGCCGGGATCGCTTCCGAATGACGGAAAGGTCATCGAAGACGCGCGCAGCTTCTAGCACGCTGTCTTGAGCCCTATTCAGGTGCGCGCCATCACCGTCGGCGGGCGGTGGCCGTCACTTTTCTAGCCGATTTTCTCGGCGGCGGCAGACGCTTGGCGTTTTTCTTTCCTGACGCGCGTGTGACGGCTTTCTTGGCCGGCGTTTTTTTCTTCGCGGCGCGTGACTTGACCGGCGACTTGCCATTGCCAGCGGCCATACTTCCGGTGGCGATGTCGATCGCCGCAACCATCGCATCGCGCATCGAATGAGCCATCGCGTTGATGGCGTCGGTCATAGCGACGGCCGGCTTTCCGATCGCGAGCTTGACGGTCTTTGCCGGTGGCGCCGCCGCCTCTTCGTTGATGTCCCACAGCTTCAGCAATTCCGCCTGCGTGGGAACCGCGCCCTGAGCGACACGCTGCCTGCGTGCCGCCACTGAGTCGCGCACGATCCGTTCCACTACGTCGAGCGGCAACCGATTCAAATCCGAAAATTTGATAAAGCTCTTGGCGGCGTTGACGCCAGTCAACGCATCCTTATGCTTCAAGACGACGTCTCTTTCGGCGACGTACAGCGACATATGGCGGCGTCCGGATTCAAGGGCGAACAGCGGCCCATCCAGCTCATAAAACGCCAGGCCATAGCGCATGCTTTCGCGCACCCCACGTGCGGAGCGCCGAATCATGCTGCATAAACGCGCCATCGCCACGCGACGATCCGGCGGCAGATCGCGCAGGTAGGCGCCTACCGTCGAAGCAGTCGAAACCATGTTTTTCCTCCGGCAACTACACGCAAACGGGCAATTTTACCGCGTTCGTTGCGTCCGAGGTAATAGGACCCTACTCCGGGCGTGGCCGATAGAAGACGAAGTCGGAGGTGAAATCGACGCGCAGGAGCTGATTGAGTTGGGAAGCCTCGCAACGCGCCGGCGGCATACCGCCCGAGGTATTGACTCGTTGCACGTGGGTGATGTTTTCGAGGGCACCTTTGCCGAAGCTGCGCGTGGTTAGCAGTAGCCAGCGCAGATCGGTTGGCTTCGCGGCCTCGTCGTAGGCTGCGATGTTTGAAACCAGCCGGCTGCCGTCTTCGTGTTCGAACGAAAAATTGGCACCGTGCTGACCCACTTCCTTACCGCTCGAATCGAGTAATTCGGCTTGCGGCTGGCGAAACACCCAGACGGTCCCCGCGTCGCGCTTTTCGCAACGGAAAATCTGGACGCCCCGTGCTGCGAGCTGAAGCGCCGGCTCGTGCGTCGAGGGCGCTTTTATCTTCGAAAAGAAACCAAGACTCGGCGACGGTATGGGTGCCGACGACGGCGACGTTGGGCCAGTGCCAGCGCTCGGCGGAAACGTCGTGGACTGAGTTGCGCAGGCGGTCACGAGCACTGCGCAGATTGATCCAATTACAGAGATTCGATTCATAGAAGTAATTTTCGCGCAACTAGAGATTACACAAACGAGCGTTCGGTATTGCATTGCAATATCGCGATCAAGTTGAAGGCGGCGCGTTGCCGGCATATAGTGAGTGAGCGCGACACCCAAGTCGTTTATTGGCGCATGAATTTGCGCCCTGCTTGAAGGTTATGTAAGTTTTTTGCGCAAGCAGAAGCAATCAAAACGCGCAACCGCATCAATACCACCGGGAGATTCAATGAATGCACCACTGAGTCGACGCCAGTTCTTTCGAATTTGCGCGACGGGACTAGGCACGTCTTCGGCGGTCGGGCTCGGCTTTTCGCCGCAGCTTGCGCTTGCTGAAGTGCGCACCTTCAAGCTCGCGCAAACCAACGAGACGCGAGGCACGTGTCCGTATTGCTCGGTCAGCTGCGGCGTGATCATGTACACGCGCGGCAACAAGGAAAAGAACACCAAGACCAGCATCATTCATATAGAAGGCGATCCCGATCACCCTGTTAATCGCGGCACGCTGTGTCCTAAGGGCGCTGCACTGCTCGATCTCGTGCACTCGCCGCACCGTCTTCAGTACCCGCAGGTACGCGAGCCGGGCACCAACGAGTGGAAGCGCATTTCGTGGGACGACGCACTGACGCGTGTCGCCAAGCACATGAAGGCCGATCGCGACGCAAATTTTGTCGAGAAGAACGACAAAGGCGTCACGGTGAATCGCTGGAATACGACCGGCTTGTTGATCTCGAGTGCAATCTCGAACGAGCCGGGTTACCTCGCAGTGAAAATGGCACGCGCGCTCGGGATGGTCGCGCTCGATACCCAAGCGAGGGTTTGACACGCGCCAACGGTGTCCAGTCTGGGCCCGACATTTGGCAGAGGTGCGATGACCAACCACTGGGTGGACATCAAGAACACTGACCTCGCAATCATCATGGGCGGCAACGCCGCCGAAGCACACCCGTGCGGCTTCAAGTGGGTGACCGAAGCACTCGAGCACCGCAAGGCGAAGCTGATCGTGGTCGATCCGCGCTTCACGCGCTCGGCGGCGATCGCCGATGTATACGCGCCGATTCAGAGTCGGCACCGACATCGCGTTCCTGGGCGGGGTCATCAACTACCTGCTGTCGAACAACAAGATTCATCAGGAGTACGTGAAGGCGTATACGAACGCCCCGTTCCTGATCAAGGACGAGTTTGCGTTTAGCGACGGGTATTTCAGCGGCTACGCGCCCGACAAGCGCACGTACGACAAGACAAGCTGGGGCTACCAGATCGGGCGCCGACGGCTTCGCGATGGTCGACGAGACGCTAGAGAACCCGCGCTGCGTGTACCAGCTGATGAAGACGCACTTTTCGCGTTACACGCCGGACATGGTCAATCAAATCTGCGGCACGCCGAAGGACAAGTTTCAACAGGTGTGCGACTTGATCGGATCGACGGCGACACCGGACCGCGTGATGACGATTCTGTACGCGCTCGGCTGGACGCAGCATTCGGTGGGCTCGCAGAACATCCGCACGATGGCGATGATTCAGCTGTTGTTAGGGAACATGGGCCGCGCGGGTGGTGGTGTGAATGCGTTGCGCGGTCATGCGAACGTGCAGGGCATTACCGATATGTGCGCCTACTCCGAAGTGCTGCCAGGCTATCTGTCGGCGCCGACCGATGCCGACGATACGCGGGAGAAGTACAACGCTGCGCGGACGCCCAAGCCATTGCGTCCCAACCAGATGAACTTTCCGCAGAACTTTGCAAAGTGGCACGTCAGTCTGCAGAAGGCATGGTTCGGCGATCACGCAACCAAGGAGAATGACTTCGCATATGACCTGACACCGAAACGCGACGGCGCGTATGACGTGTTGGCCATTTTCGAGCGCATGTATCAGGGGCGGGTGAACGGATTCATTTCGCAGGGCATGAACCCGCTGGCCGCGTTGCCGAACAAGAACAAGCTCACGGCTGCGTTATCGAAGCTGAAGTATCTGGTCATCATCGACCCGCTGCGCACCGAGACCGGAGAGTTTTGGAAGAACTACGGCAACTCGAACAACGTCAAGCCGGAAGACATCAAGACTGAAGTGATCATGTTGCCGGCCAACGTCATCCATGAGGAAGCCGGATCGTTTACGAGCTCGGGCCGGGTGGCGCAGTGGCATTGGGCCGCCTCTGAGCCGCCGGGCGAAGCCAAGATCGATCGCGAAATCATCGGCAGCTTGTTCATGAAGCTGCGCGAGATGTACGCGAAAGATGGCGGCAAGTTTCCGGACGCGATCATGAAGGTCACGTGGAACTATGCCAACCCGAACCTGCCGAGCGCGGAAGAATTGCTGCGCGAAATCAGCGGGCGTGCATTGACTGATGTGGTGGATCCGAAGGACAAAACGAAGTTCCTGGCCAGAGCGGGCGAGCAGCTTCCTGGATTTGGCATCTTGCAGGACGACGGGTCAACGGCGTGCGGCAACTGGCTGTATTGCGGTTCTTGGTCGCAGGCCGGCAATCTGACCGCGCGGCGCGACTCGAACGACCCGGGCAATTTGGGCAACAACCTGACCTGGGGCTATTCGTGGCCGGCCAACCGGCGCGTTCTTTACAACCGCGCGGGTGCCGATCCGAGCGGCAAGCCGTGGGACGCAAAGCGCGGCGGCATTCGCTGGGACGGCACACGCTGGGTCGGGCATCGACGTACCCGGATATCGGGTCCGACTCTCGGGCCCGACAGCGGCGCCGGGCCGTTCATCATGACCAACGAAGGTGTCGCGCGTCTGTTTGCGCCAGCGATGAACGAAGGGCCTTTCCCCGAGCACTACGAACCGTTCGAAACGCCGATCGGCACCAACCCGCTGCATCCGAAGGTGGTCAGCAATCCAGTGGCGCGCGTGTTCAAGGGCGACATGGAATCGTTCGGCAAGGTCGAACAATTCCCGTATGCGGCGACAACCTACCGCCTGACCGAGCACATGCACTTCTGGACCAAGAACGTCGAATCCAACGCAATCGTTCAGCCCGCGCAGTTTGTTGAGATCGGCGAGAAGCTGGCGAAAGCGAAGGGCATCGGCAACGGTGATGAGGTCAAGGTGACCAGTAATCGCGGCGAGATCAGGGCGAAGGCGGTCGTCACCAAGCGCGTCGCCGATCTGACTTGCAATGGCAAGGAGGTGATGACGGTGGGGATCCCGATCCACTGGGGCTTCATCGGGGTCGCTAAGAGCGGCTTCCTGGCGAACACGCTGACACCGTATGTCGCTGATGCCAATTCGCAGACGCCGGAATACAAGGCGTTCTTGGTCAACATCGAGAAAGCGTAGGAGGAAACCATGCCATCTATGCAATCACTCGACGTACAAAAACGCTCGGCCACCACGACGGCGTCACCGCAGGTTCGCATTGCCGGCGAGCCAGTCGCGAAACTGATCGACATCAGCAAGTGCATCGGCTGCAAGGCATGCCAGGTCGCGTGCATGCAGTGGAACGATCTGCGCGACGACATCGGCACCACTGTCGGCGTGTACGACAACCCGATCGATCTGACCGATCAGTCGTGGACGGTGATGCGGTTTGCCGAAGTCACCGCCCCAGATGGCCCGATGGCCGGGCAAATGGAGTGGCTGATCCGCAAGGACGGCTGCATGCACTGCGAAGATCCAGGCTGCCTGAAAGCCTGCCCGGCCCCGGGCGCGATCGTCAAGTACGCCAACGGCATCGTCGACTTCATCTCCGAGAACTGCATCGGCTGCGGCTATTGCATCGCCGGCTGCCCGTTCGACATTCCGCGCATCAGCAAAAAAGACAACAAGGCCTACAAGTGCTCGTTGTGCTCCGATCGCGTGGCCGTGGGACTTGCGCCCGCGTGCGTCAAAACCTGTCCTACCGGGGCGCTGCAGTTCGGCTCCAAGGTCGACATGGTCGCGCGCGGCGAGAAGCGCGTGGTCGATCTGAAGGAGCGTGGCTTCCAGAAGGCGGGTCTTTATAACCCGCAGGGCGTGGGTGGTACGCACGTGATGTACGTGCTGCAGCACGCCGACCAGCCCGGGCTGTACAACGATCTGCCGACCGATCCGACGATCAGCCCGTGGGTCAGCCTATGGAAGGGCATCGCCAAGCCGCTGATGGCACTGACGCTTGGTGTTGCGGCGCTCGGCGCTTTCTTCCACTACGTCACGCGTGGTCCGAAGGAAGTCGATGAGTCTGCGGACTCAGGTGAGCGTACCGTGACACGTCACGATAGGGGGGTCGTAATGGCAGTCGTGATGAGAAGTGGAGAAATCCGGCGCTACGACGCAAACGAGCGGCTCAATCACTGGGCCGTCGCGATCCTGTTCGTCTTGCTGGCTGCCTCCGGACTCGCGTTCTTCCACCCGTCTTTCTGGTTCTTGAGCGCATTGCTGGGTGGAGGGAACTGGGCGCGCATCCTGCACCCGTTCCTCGGCGTGCTGATGTTCGTGCTGTTTATCGTGATGATGATGCGCTACTGGACCGACAACAAGATCCAGCCGTACGACCGCGAATGGAGCAAGCGACTACCCGACTTCATCGAGAACCGCGATCACGACCTGCCGGCGATCGACAAGTACAACATCGGGCAGAAGTGGGTGTTCTGGATCACAGTCGTCACGATGGCGTTGTTGATCATCTCCGGCGTCATCATGTGGCGGCCGTACTTTGCGGATGCTTTCGCCATCAATGTGGTCCGGATTGCGGCGGTTGTGCATGCCGTCTCGGCCTTCATCCTGATCCTCGCGATCATCGTGCACATCTACGCAGGCGTATTCTGGGTCGCCGGTGCTTTGCGTGCGATGACGCGCGGCTACGTGTCGCACAACTGGGCGCGTCATCATCATCCGCTGTGGTATCGGCGCATGACGGGCGGCAACGTCAAGTAACGCCGGCACGCTGACTTTTTGTTTGACCTGCGGCAGGAGCGATCCTGCCGCTTTTGCTTCACACTTGAGCTTTATGGCAACCCCGATCATCACCGATGGCAGCCTCGATCGCGTGCGCAAGACGCCGCGCGTCGTGCTGCCCGTTCGCTCCGACCTCTTTGCCGAGCGCGCGGCTCGCTTTGCGAGCGTGGCTGCCGGCAATACGATGTCAGGCTATCTGCAACTAATGGCCAAAGTGGCGAGTGCGCAGCATTTGGTGCTTGCAAGCCGCACGGCTGACGCGGTGCCCGAAGCCGCGCTCACCGCCAGCCGCGAGTACGGAATGCCGCCGCTATCGGCGCAATCGCACGAGCGGTCGCCGCAATGGCGTGCCGATCTGGCCGATATCGTCAGCCAAGTGCGCGCGCAATCGACCAATGGAGTGCAGGCTGCGCTAACAACGCTCGACGCGCTCGAAGAAGCTGCGCAGGAATCGCTGGCGGACCGTGTGTTGGCCGGCACTTCGCTCGATGACGAAGCCGCGCTCGTGCCGTTCGTCGGCGCGGCGTTGCAAACTTATTTCACTCGGCTCGCGGCAACGCTCGATGTTGGGTTGGTTGAGCATTGCGACATACCGGGAATCTGCCCGGTGTGCGCATCGCGGCCGGTGGCCAGCGTGCTACGCATTGGTGGCGAGCAGGCGAATCTGCGTTACCTGGTGTGCTCGCTGTGCGCGACGGAATGGAATATGTCGCGCATTCAATGCACATCGTGCGATACCGATAAGGGCGTCAAGTACCTGGTGCTGCAGGCCGAAGCCGAATCAAAGGCCGAGCCTGCGGCTCGCGCCGAAACGTGCGACGAATGCAAGAGCTATCTGAAGATCTTCTATCAGGAAAAAGATCCGCATCTTGATCCGACCGCCGACGATCTGGCCACGCTGGCGCTCGACCTGCTGGTCGATGAACAAGGTTACGCGCGCTCGGGGCCGAATTTGTTGTTTCATCCCGGAAGCTCGTAGCGATGCCGAACTTGACTCTGCCCGGTGCGGGCGACTCAAGCGAAGGCAAGACAGGCGGACTCAAGTCCAACTCCTCGCCCGGTGCAGCGGCTCGCCTGCCCGCGGTCGATCGACTGCTGGCTTCGCCCCAATTGAACGCGGTCGCGGCGGAGCACGGTACGTTGCAGGTCAAGCGCGCGGTGCAGGATGTGCTGGCCGAACACCGCACAGCTATCGTTGCCGGGGCAGCGGTTCCGGATAACGAAACCCTGATCGCACAGGTGCAGCTGCGCCTGTCGCAGGTCTGGGCTTCGCGACTGCGCCCGGTATTCAATCTGACCGGCACCGTCATTCACACGAATCTCGGACGAGCGTTGCTGGCGGAAGAAGCAATTACTGCAGTCGCCACTGCGATGCGCAGCTACGCAACGCTCGAGTATGACGTGGGCAGTGGCGGCCGCGGCGACCGCGACCATATCGTCGAGGACTTGCTGCGGGAGCTGACCGGCGCCGAAGCTGCAACAGTCGTTAACAACAACGCCGCGGCGGTATTGCTGTCGCTGAAAGCGCTCTCCGCGCGTAAGGAAGCGATCATCTCGCGCGGGGAGCTGATCGAGATCGGCGGCGCGTTCCGGATGCCGGACATCATGAAAGCCGCGGGCTGCAGGCTGGTCGAAGTCGGTACGACGAACCGCACGCACGCACGCGACTACGAAGACGCATGCGGGCCGAAGACCGGGTTGATCGTCAAGGCGCATTGGTCGAACTACGCGATCACTGGATTCACCGCGACGGTCGACGACGCAACGTTGGCGCAGATTGCCCACGTGCGTGGCGTGCCCTACATGGTTGATCTGGGAGCGGGAGCGCTGATCGACCTGGCGCTGCACGGGCTGCCGAAGGAGCCATTGCCTCAGGAGTCGCTCGCCGCCGGTGCCGATGTCGTGACCTTTTCGGGCGACAAACTACTCGGTGGGCCGCAGGCGGGACTGATCGTCGGCCGCGCAGACGCAATCGGCAAGATCAAGAAAGACCCTTTGAAACGTGCGCTGCGCGTGTCGAAGCTGACGATGGCTGCGCTGGAAGCGACGTTGCGCATCTATGCGAGCGGGCATCGCCTCGAAGAACGCCTGCCGACGCTTGCGCTGCTGACGCGCAGGCAACCCGAAATCCGCGCAGCGTGCGAGCGAATGGCGGTTGCACTGAAAAGTGCGGTCGCGCCGACTTTTACGGTCGCGGTGGAAGACTGCGCCAGCCAGATCGGCTCCGGCAGCATGCCGGCCGAACGATTGCCATCGGCAGCGCTGGCACTGCGCCCAGGCGTCAAAGTCAGCGGTCGCGCGATCGAACGGCTGCAGGAGCGACTGCGTGCATTGCCGACGCCGGTGATCGGCCGCATCGCCGACGGCGCGCTGTGGCTCGACTTGCGCTGCCTTTGGCCGCGCGACGAGGCTGCGTTTGTCGAGAATATTCGCGCGCTGATTACGCCATGATCGTTGGGACTGCCGGGCATATCGACCATGGCAAGACATCGCTGATCAAGCGATTGACCGGCCGCGATACCGATCGATTGCCGGAGGAAATCAAGCGCGGCATCTCGATCGAACTCGGCTACGCCTATGTGCCGGTCGGCGACGATGTGTTGGGTTTTGTTGATGTGCCGGGACACGAGCGATTCATTCACACGATGCTCGCGGGTGCTACCGGTGTTGACTTTGCGCTGCTGGTGATCGCCGCCGACGACGGTGTGATGCCGCAGACCGATGAGCATCTGGACATTTTGCTGCTGCTGGGTATTGAGGCGGGTGCTGTCGCGGTCACCAAGATCGATGCTGTGTCGGCCGGCCGGGTCGATGAAGTGCTGCTTCAGATTGCGGACCGTGTCAGTTCTACCGCTGCCGCGAACTGGCCGCTTTTCCCGGTTTCATCGCTGACTGGCGAAGGGGTTGACGTACTGCAAGCGCACTTGCTCGATGCGGCAGCGAGCCGAGCGGCGCGAACGACTGCCGGAAACTTTCGGATGGCGGTCGACCGTTGCTTTACGTTGTCCGGCATCGGCACAGTGGTGACCGGCACCGTACACGCGGGCGAGGTTCGCGCCGGCGAGTCGGTCAGCGTCGGACCGACCGCGCACGGCGCGCTGACCTCGCGCGTGCGCTCGGTACACGCTCAGGACCGGTCGAGCCCTGTCGGCGTCGCCGGACAACGCTGTGCACTCAACCTCGCAGGCGTCGAAAAGGCGCAGGTCGAGCGTGGCATGTGGGTACAGGCGCCAGCGCTCGCCAACATGGCGGAGCGATTCGACGCGACGTTAACTCTGTCCCCGCGTGTCGCGAAGTCCCTCGGCAATTCGTCGACGGTGCATTTCCACCACGGCACCGCCGATGTCATGGCTAGAACTGCCGTGCTGGATGCCGCGCGCATCGAGCCCGCGGAATCTCAGCTGGTTTCGATCACGCTGGATCGCCCGCTGGCCGTGTGCCGGGGCGACCGTTTTGTCATTCGCGATGCATCGGCGCAGCGCACTCTCGGCGGCGGCACGGTGCTCGACGTGCTGCCGCTGGGGTCCGCCGCGCGGCGCGGCCGGCGTGCCCCTGCGCGATTGCAGTTGTTGACGGCGCTGCGAGACGGTTCGCCGGTCGATGCATTACGCGCGTGGCTGGATCGCGAGCCGGTGGCGCTGGCGCGCATCACCTCGGGCTGGAACCTGCGTGACGACGAGTTGCATGGGCTGATCGATGCCAGCGGCGCGCACGTCGCTGACGGCGTGGCCATTTCCGCTGAACACTGGCAGCGCCTGCGCAGCGAAGTCGTCACTGCGATCGGGCTTGCGCACGAGAAAGAACCTGAAATGCCGGGAGTCGAGCAGCAAAGGCTGCGGCGCATGATCGCGCCAGCACTCGACATGGACGTGTTCGGATCGCTGATCGACGAACTGCTCGAACAGTCATCGTTGCAGCGGCGTGGCGCATTTCTCGCGTTGCCGACGCACACGGCAGCGTTAGGTAAAGATCAGCGCGCGCGGTGGGAACGCATCAAACCCTTGCTTGACGATCGAAAATTCGATCCGCCTCGCGTACGCGACATTGCGCGCGACACCGGCATCCCCGAAGTCGAAGTGCGGCATTTGCTGAAAACCGTTGCGCGCACCGGCGATGTGGCGCAAGTGGCGCACGACCATTTCTTCCTGACGAGCGCGGTTGCCGAACTCGCCGACATTGCAGGCAGCGTTGCCGAGCGCCACGGTGGCGCCGCGCGTGCCGCTGAATTTCGCGACCAAATCGCCACCGGACGGAAGCTTGCGATCCAGATTCTGGAGTTTTTCGACAAAGTGGGTTACTTGCGCAGGGTGCGCGACGATCACCTGGTCCGACGCGCAAATCCATGGCGCGCTTAAGATCCTTTGCAACATCAATAACCCGGAAGAGTGTCGTGTCCCGGTGGGCCGGCCAGACTTCAAATCTGGTAGGGGTTGCCAGCAATCCCTGGTGGGTTCGACTCCCATACTCTTCCGCCACGAATCACACATCGCATGACTGATCCGCTCGCTCAACTGGCTACCGACGTCCTCTACGCACCCGAGCAAGACATGTGGGTGCGCTTCGATGCCGATGGGCGCGCGCGCGTCGGCGCGACGCACCTCGTGTCTTCACACGGCCAGTTCATGTTGTTCACCCCGCGGCCGGCCGGCAGCACAATCGATCGCGATCGATCGATGGGCGTGATGGAAACCGCCAAGACCGCGGTGGCGATTCATGCGCCGCTGTCGTGCCGCATCATCGAGTCGAATTCGTCCGCGGTCGCCAACATTCACCTGATCATCACGGACCCGTACGGCGCAGGGTGGCTGTTCAGCGTCGAGCCGACCGCTCTTGATACCGAGCGCGCGACGTTGATGGACGTCGAGGCGTACCGCGAATGGCTGCAGCCGCGATTGGCAGAAAAACTGGTGCCGCCGATCGACGATTTTTATACCGAAAATTTCGACATCGATCCGAACCGCGGCTACTGATGAGCACGGGTGCCGACAAGCTGGTGATCGTGCTGTGGTCGGCGGGTCCGGATGCTCCGAATGGCGCTGCGCTGGCAGCCGCACCGTTTGTCTATGCACTGGCGGCACGTGCGCTGGAAGTCGACGTCGACATGCACTTCACGTCGAGTACGGTGCGTTGGTTACTGCCCGGCGTGGCGGACGCCGCACATACCGATACCGAGGGCACTAAGACCGTCGGCGACTTCATTCGCGAAGTGAAGGCTGCAGGCGTGAAGCTGTACGCGTGCGGCATGGCAATGCACGAACACGCGCGCGGCGCGTCGCTGATTGCCGACTGCGACGGACACGCCGGCGCTGCGACCGTCGTTTCCGAGACGATGAGCCCGCGAACGCGGACGCTGGTTTTTTGAGCTAATCCATCCATTTCCACCGTCCGTCGGGACGATTAAATGCCGTAACGCCGCCGCCGATGTTGATCTTAGGGCGCAGCGAATGGAGGCAGCGATGTCGGAGGATGTCAAGAACGGTTCCGATTCTGGTGACGACCTGAACCTGCTGGCGGGTGTCGTTGCGCTGGTATCTCTGGCGCTGATGGCGACGGCTCTGTGGAGTTGACGCCGCCGAATCAATCTCGATTGGCGACGACGCCGTTGTGCAGCAGCAGCGCGCCGCCCGCGACGAGTTCTTGGACGTTGCGCGCAATGAATTCCGGAAACGGCAATCGAAAATAGCGCTCATTGACCAGGCGCGCGTAGTGCCATCCGTCACAACGTTGGAAGAGTTCTTCCAGCGCGACCTCGCGCACGATCAGCAGGTGGAACTTCAGCAACGTCTTGATCACGTTGCGCGCGTTGCGTTCGGGGCTCGCTTCGAGCGCATCCAGGCGCGCGAACGCACGTGCAAGCGCCTGATCGACTTCTGTAAACGGTGCGCCGTGGCCGGGAATGACCCGCCGCGGTTTCATCTCGCCTATCAACTCCAGAATGGCGCGTTGCTCGGCAAATCCAGATTCGCCCTCGATTTCGGGAAAGATCGCGCCAAAGCCATGCTCCCAGAGCGCGTCCGCTGAGATGAGTGTGCGATCGTCAGCGTTCCACAGAACGATCGAGTGCGGATCATGCCCAGGCGACGCAACCGCCTGCCAGTCAGCGCCGCCCATCATCAGGTGCTCGCCGGGCCGCACCACGGCGTCGAAATTGAACCGATCGCACGCCTGGCCACACGCGGTGAAGCCGAGCGCGGCGTCGTCCCAGCGCTGGACGGCATCGGCATGGCCGGGCGGAATAGTGATCGTCGCACTCAGCTCCCCACTTAGCAGGGCGTTGCCGCCACAGTGATCGGAGTGCAAGTGCGTATTGATGATGCGCGTGAGTTGTCTTCCCTCGAGAGCGTGGCGAACGAGCTGCAGCGTTTGCTCACTATGCGTGACATAGCCGGTGTCGACCAACGTCGCTGAGTGATCGGCGTCGAACAACACAACATTGTTCGAAGAAACCCAGCCACGTTCGAGTACACGCATCGTCGAAGGCATGACTGCGGAAGCCGCGCTCACGACGTGCGCCGTCCTGCCAGCTGTGCCCACACTGCGCGCTTTTCATCTTCGCCCATCTGTGACCACCGCACTATTTCGTCTATCGAGCGCAAGCAGCCTTCACACCAGCCGCTGGCTGTATCCATTTTGCAAACCGAAATGCAAGGCGACGGGACGGGCGAGTCCGGCAGGGTAGGAGGCACTGCGCTCAAACCGTCGCACTTCGTTTCGATTGCAGCCTCTGATTGAAGCGAGCCGCGTCGATGACGATGCGTTCGTGCGTGCCCTCGGATATCAGGTCGTGGCCGTCGTGCGCTTGCGCGCGAAAAGTGACCTTGCGTCCGTCGACAGCTGAGCACTTCGCAATGGACACGTATCGTCAGGCCCGGTGGCGTCGCGGCAAGATGGGAAAAATTAACGTGCGTACCGACCGACTGTTCGCGTGGCCAATCAAGGAATGGCTTGATCGCTAACTGGCACACGCCCTCCATCAAGCCAATAAGGTATCCGGTAGCGAACACTTCCGGCATCTCGCCGAACTCTGACCATTCCGGATACAGCCGCGGCACCGTTTTGCTGTCGGGCACCTTGTATTCAAAATCAAACTGGATGCCGGCTTTCAGATCGGGTGACATCAGAACGTTGATGTGAATCGTCAAGCCGCGAGTTTCGCGGTGACCGCGTTACCTGCGCGTGAGTGTGCTTTACGGTTGAGGATGCCACTGATCCACTGGCCGGTCGCCACCGCCTTGGCGAAATCGATACCGGTCTCGATGCCGAGACCGTTGAGCAGATACAGGACGTCTTCGGTCGCAACGTTTCCGGTTGCCCCTTTTGCGTACGGGCAGCCGCCGAGTCCCGCGATGCTGGAATCGAAGCTGGAAATGCCGAGCTCCAGACACGCGTAGACGTTGGCGGTGGCCATGCCGTAGGTATCGTGAAAGTGGCCGCTGACGGCGTCAAGATCGTAGACACCAAGGACAGCGTCCATCACGCGCTTGGTTTTTTCCGGCGTTCCGGTCCCAATCGTGTCCGCGACGCCGACGTGTTGGACGCCGATGTCCTTCATCCGCCGCGCTACATGCGCAACTGCACCGGCCTCGACTTCGCCTTGGTAAGGGCAACCTAATGCGCACGAAATCGCGCCGCGAACTCGAATGCCATGTTGCTGCGCCTGCTCGGTGACCGGTCGAAAGCGTTCGATCGATTCGTTGATCGAGCAATTGATGTTTCTTTGCGAAAACGCCTCACTGGCTGCAGCGAACACGACGATTTCGTCGGCTTTGGCGGCGAGCGCGCCTTCCATACCCTTCGCGTTCGGGACCAGCACCGAATACGTGACACCGGGCTTGCGCCGAATTCTCGCCATCACGCCAGCGGCGTCGCTCATCTGCGGCACCCACTTCGGCGAGACGAACGACGTCACCTCGATGTTGGTAAAGCCGGCGTCCGTCAGGCGATCGACCAGCTCGACCTTGATGTCCGCGGAAATCATCTGCTTCTCGTTCTGCAGGCCGTCGCGCGGACCGACGTCAACGATGTGCGCACGCTTAGGAAGGGTGGGCATGAAAATGCTCCTGGCAATTTGCGATGTTAGCGCCGCTCCGGCGGCGATTTTTGATGACCCTCGATGACTCGCCGGTATGATCGCCGGACCCTGGAGTCATCGTGCAATCCGGTCTGCGCCGTTCGTTTTCGTCTTCGATCTCAAAGCGGTCCGGATCGCAACTGACCGCAATGGTCACGTTCGTAGTCGTGACCGGCATTTTGTATTTTGGGCGCGACGTGCTGATTCCGCTTGCGCTGTCGGTGTTGTTGAGCTTTCTGCTGGCGCCGGGGGTGCGCCACCTTGAGCGCCGCAAAGTGCATCGCGCCGCTGCCACCACGATTATGGTGGCCATGTCGTGCTGCGTGATGGTAGGGGTCATCTGGCTGGCGGTGGCGCAGTTTCTCAATCTGGCTGCGAGCCTGCCCGAATACAAGAAGAACATTCAAAGCAAGGTCGCAGCCTTGCGTTCGGATCCGGACGGCACCCTCAATAAAGCGCGCCGCACGATCGAAGAGATCAGTACCGAGATGGCCAAGGACGCAGCGCCGGCCAAGAAAGGACAGCCGTCACCGCGCTTACAGGCGCCATCAGATCGTGCGGTTCCGGTGACGATCGAAGAAGGACCGACGTCCGCGTTCGAATTCCTGCGTGAAGTCACCACGCTGCTGCTCGTGCCGCTGGCGATCGCCGGCGCGGTGATCTTATTCACCTTCATCATCTTGCTACGGCGGGAGGACTTGCGCGATCGCCTGATTCGCCTGACCGGTGGGCAGCTCAGCGTGACCACCGAGGTGTTCGAGGAGGCTGCCGATCGCGTCAGCCGCTACTTGCGTGTGCAGCTGATCGTCAACGTCACTTACGGCGTGCCCGTCGGGATCGCGTTGTATGCGCTGGGCATACCTAACGCGCTTCTATGGGGCTTGCTGGCCACTGCGTTGCGGTTTATTCCGTATATCGGTGCATGGATCGCCGCTGCGATGCCGATTGCGCTTGCATTTGCGATTTCCGACGGCTGGTCGTTGGTGCTGTGGACAGTGGCCGTCTTTCTGGTGCTCGAGCTCATCAGCAACAACATCGTAGAGCCGTGGGTGTATGGGGCCAGCACGGGGATGTCAGCCATAGCGGTGATGATGGCCGCTATCTTCTGGACGTGGCTATGGGGTGCGGTCGGCCTGCTGCTAGCGGTGCCGCTGACGGTCTGTCTGGTGGTGATGGGGCGGCACATTCCGCAGTTTGCGTTTTTGAGCATCATGCTTGGCGATCAGCCGGTGCTATCGCCGCAGGATCGTTTTTATCAACGCCTACTCGCGCGCGATCAGGAAGAAGCGGCTGAGCTAGCGGAGGCCTACGTCGCCGAGCATGGCCTTGAAGCGTTCTACGAAAACGTGTTGATTCCGGTGCTCAGTCTGGCCGAACAAGACCGCCACAACGATGCGCTATCGGACGAGCGCACGCGATTTCTCTTTGACAGTATGCGTACGCTGCTGGACAACCTGTCCGAGCGGCCGGGTGACGCGCAACCAGAGCCATCCGACGCCCCGCTGGGTCCGATCAGCGTTTGCATCGTGCCCGCCCGTGACGAAGCCGATGAGATCGTCGGGATAATGCTGTTGCGGCGGCTCACGGCGCGCCGCGTCGCGGCCGAATTGCTGACGACGGACGTGCTGAAAAGTGAAGTGATCGAGCGAGTGGCCGAGCTCGCACCGGAAGCGGTTTACGTTTCGGCGTTACCGCCTGCGGCGGTGTTGCATGCCTCTTTCTTCTGCAAACGGCTGCGGCCGCGGTTTCCCGATCTGAAAATTGTGGTCGCGCTGTGGCACGCCGACGGCGACATGCCAAAAGGGCGCGACCGACTGATCGCAGCCGGTGCGTCCGAGGTGGTCGCTACGCTCAAAGATTCGATCGAGAAGCTGCCGCCTGCCGCGTTGGTCACAGCAATGCTGCCTTCCGACGTTCAGCCGGATGCCGCCGCCGGCGAGAATCGCACGAGCTCGGCGCCCTCCACGACCTGATCACCGACGGCATACAAGATTTCGCTGACCACGCCGTCGGACGGAGCAACGATCGTGTGCTCCATTTTCATCGCTTCCATTACCAACAAAGGCGTGCCACGTTCGACCCGCGCGCCGGCGGCTGTATGGATCGCAATCAATTTGCCGGGCATCGGCGCCGTCAGCCGGCCGGTTTCGGCTTCGGCCGCCGCAGATTGCGCAATGATGTCCGCGAGCGCCAGCACACGGTGCCGGCCGTTGTGAAATACATGCAGCTCATCACCGGCGCGCACGACGTCTGCGGTCAATGTGTGTTCGCCGAAGCGAATCGACATGCCGGAGCCTGCATTGGCCGTAAACGCCAAGCCAGTGCTCGCGCCTTCGTAGTGAAACACGTAACCATCGCGTGCGTATTCGATCACCACATCGTGCACCGTGGCTGCAGAGTTCAGCGTGATCGTGCGCCGATACGTCGTGTTCAAGCGCCATCCATGCGCCGAGTCCCACGGGTCCGGCGCCGCGCGGCGTGTTTCATCGGCCAACACGCGGGCGCAAGCGAATGCGAGCATGGCGAGCGCGGCTTGCGATTGCGGTTCGTCGCCGTCGGCGTTGGGAAACAGCCGCTCGCGCTCCTGTTCGATCAGACCGGTATGAACGTCGCCGCGCGCGAAGGCGTCGTTGGCGACTAGCCGCGACAGAAAGTCCACATTGTTGGCAACGCCGACGATATGAAAGTCGGTCAGGGCGGACTGCATACGCGCCAGCGCGTGCGTGCGATCCTCACCCCAGACGATCAATTTCGCGATCATCGGGTCGTAGTACGGCGTGATCAGATCGCCGGCTCGCACGCCGGCATCGATGCGCACCGGCGCCGGATCGTGAAAGCCGTTGTCATCATGGTTGCGCCGAAACTCGACCGCGGCGGGCTGCGCCAGATGCGCAATCCGTCCGGTGGCCGGCAGAAATCCTTTGTCAGGATTCTCTGCATAAATGCGTGCTTCGAATGAGTGGCCACGAATCGACAGCTGCTCTTGCAGATCAGGGACCATGTCGGTCAATGCTTCGCCGGCAGCCACTCGCAGCTGCCATTCGACCAGGTCGTAACCCGTGATCATTTCAGTGACCGGATGTTCGACCTGCAGTCGCGTGTTCATCTCCATGAAGAAAAACTCGCCCCGGCCTTCTGCTGCAAATTCGTCCGCAATGAACTCGACCGTGCCGGCGCCAACGTATCCCACCGCTTTCGCCGCCGCGACCGCGGCATCGCCCATCGCACGCCGGCGCGCTGCGGTCATTCCCGGAGCAGGGGCTTCCTCAATGATTTTCTGATGCCGCCGCTGCACCGAACAATCGCGCTCGAACAAGCTGACCGCGTTGCCGTGGCGGTCGGCGAATATCTGTATCTCGATGTGTCGCGGGCGTTGCACGTATTTCTCGATCAGCACGTGGTCGTCGTTGAACGACGCCTTGGCTTCGCGCTGGCAGGAAGCGAGAGCAGCGATGAACTCGTCGCGCTGCGTCTACAACGCGCATGCCTTTGCCGCCACCGCCGGCGCTGGCCTTGATCAGCACCGGGTAGCCAATCCGGTTGGCTTCCTTCAGCAGCAGGTCGGCTTGCTGCTTATCGCCGTGATAGCCCGGCACCAGCGGCACCTTCGCGCGTTCCATCAGCTTCTTGGCTTCGCTCTTGCTCCCCATCGCACGGATCGCCGACGGCGGCGGACCGATGAATGTGACCTTGGCGTCGGCAAGTGCTTGTGCAAAGGCCTCGTTCTCGGACAGAAAGCCGTAACCCGGATGCACCGCATCGGCTTCGGTGGCGTGCACCGCTGCGACGATCCGGTCACTGCGCAGATAACTCTCGCTCGCCGCCGCTGGCCCGATCCGGACCGCCTCGTCGGCCATCGCCACGTGGCGGCTGCTCGCATCGGCGTCCGAGTACACGGCCACCGTGCGAATGCCCATCCGTCGCGCGGTGGTCATCACACGGCAAGCGATTTCTCCGCGATTGGCGATCAATATTTTTTTGAACATGGTCACGCGCGGAGAAATCGCCTGCATGCTGCACATGCACTCGGTACGCAGCTCGCAGCCGAAGGCCGCTCGGCTCCGCGATTAGCGATGAGTATTTTGCTGAACATGCGAAGCAGGTGAGTCGGGAAACAGCTTGCGTACGACGCGCACGATAAAGCGCACGAGCTTTGGCAGCAGCCATGCTGCCACCAGCAGCAGCACGATGACGATGCCCAGCGCGACAAACGGGTAGCTGAGCACGAGCCATATCAAGCCCGCAGTGCCGACGTCTTCTGCGACCGATAAGCCGATATTCGAAAAAGGCTCCGGCGACGTGTTCGCAGCAGCACGGGTGCCGGCCTTTGTGAAGTGGCTCGTTGCCGCCAGTGAACCGCCGACAATCGCCGCGACGGTCGTCCACGCTGCACTGTCCATGCCGCCGAACACGCCGGCCGCCAACGCCGCGCCGGCGGGTATGCGCACGAATGTTTGAATTGCGTCCCACACCGTGTCGACACCCGGAATCTTGTCGGCAACGAACTCGACTGCAAACATCGCGCCGGACGCGGCGAGTACCCACGGATGTTGCAGGATGGCGAGGCCGCCGGGCAGCTCGACCCAGCCTGCGTAGCCGACCAGGCCCGCAATCAAAAGCACCGCGTACAAGCGAATGCCGCTCGCAAAGCCGAGCACGGCGGCCAGTGCGATCAGCTGCGGAAGATCGAACGTGTTCACTATTCGCCTTCTGCCGCTGTGAGCGCCTCGTAATCGATGACCCACTGCGGCTTGCGCTTTTCGAGAAACGAGCGCACGCCTTCGCGTCCATCTGGAGTAGTGCGAATATCTGCGATGCGTCGTGCGGTGTCGGCGACCAGGGCGTCGTCGATCGGCCGTGCTGTGAAGTCCCGCACCAATCGCTTCGCTTCGGTAACTGCGCTTCGGCTGGTCAACATCAATGCGCCCAGAATCTCATTGACCTTGCTGTCCAGCTCTTCGGCCGAGGTAGTTTCGTGGACCAGTCCGATGCGAAACGCCTCCGCGGCGTTGAACTTCTCCGCGGTCAGGAAGTAGCGGCGTGCAACGTTCGCGCTCATCGCCCGCAGCACATACGGGCCGATCGTTGCGGGGATCAACCCCAGCTTGGTTTCTGACAAACAGAAATTCGCGTTCAACGACGCGACGGAGATGTCGCACGCGGCAACCAGGCCCACGCCGCCCGCGTAAGCGTCACCGTGCACGCGGGCGATCACCGGCTTCGGACATTCGTAGATCGTCCGCAACATCGTCGCAAGCTTCATCGCATCGGCTTGATTTTCCGCATTCGAATATCCGGCCATGCGCCGCATCCAGTCGAGATCGGCGCCGGCGCAGAATGCCTTTCCTTGAGCGGCGAGCACGATGGCACGCACTTCGTCATCGCGACCGAACTGGTTGAACGCTGCCGTCAGCTCTGCGATCAACACTTCGTTGAACGCGTTGCGCACGGCTTCGCGCGCGAGCCATATCACCGCGACGCGATGATTGAGGGTGATTTCCAAAGTCTCGAATTTCATTGCGGTTGCAGATACTGGGCGAGGAATTGATCGAGCTCGGTGAGCGATGCTTCACGAGCAGCGGCATTGCCGCCGACGTGCACACCGCGCTTGCCAGCACCGACCGGGATGTCGGGGAGGAAGCGCACGGGTGACCGCCTGTCGAACCCGTGATGACCGTCTGCGTAGGAACGGACGGTGACGATACCGCCGTGGGCTGATTGAAAGCGCTCAGCCAATTCCTTGCATGGAGCGGCGGGCGTCCAGTCATCGGCTTCGCCGAGCAGCATCAATAATGGCGCCGCGGGCTCGACCAGGGCTCGCCGCTTCCATCCGCCGCAGCCCGGGTAGTACGCGACGATCGCCGCTGGGGGCTGCGATCGCCACAGCGATCGATCGACGATTTCAAGCGCCGTCATCGCGCCGTGCGACCAGCCGACCACGGCGATGCGCTGCGGGTCGACGTCGTCACGTGTCCTCAGCCACGCGGCCGTGCGTAGCACATCGTCGCGGCGGTGTGCGACTTTGATCGTGCGTTCGCCCGCAGTCTGTGTACAGATGCTGCCCTGCCCGCGCGAGCTGAAGCTGTCGGGCGCAACGACGTGCCAGCCAGCGGCGTTCCAGCGCCGTGCGTATGAAATGTATCGATCGTCGAACCGGCCACTGTTGCTGTGCAAACCCGAGCAGCCGTGCAACGCAATGACCGTGGGCCGGCGCCCCGCTTCTCTTGCGGGTTGCCATTGCACCTGCAACGCAGGTTCGCCCGCCACCGTGACCGGCTCGAACGCGTGCGCCAAGCTGCAGCTAACAGCCAACGCAAGTGCAATGGAGGTACGCGACAAATTCAAGCGGGCTGCCATCGCTTGGCCACTTCCTCAAGCATCACTTCGGTGGCGCCGCCACCGATCGCGAGCACGCGCGCGTCGCGTACCAGCCGTTCGATGGCGCTTTCGCGCATATAGCCCATGCCGCCGTGAAACTGCTGGCAGGTGTACGTGACTTCGTTGACCAACTCCCCGGTCAACGCCTTCAGCATCGACACTTCGCGCACAGCATCATGCTGCTGGTCGACCATCCATGCGCAGTGATACAGCAACTGCCGCGCAGCCTCGGTCTTTGCCGCCAGCATCGAAAGTTGTTGCCGAATCGTTTGTTTTTCCCATAACGCTGCGCCGAATGCTTTGCGCTCGTTGACGTAGCGATACGCGAGATCAAGTGCAGTCAGGCAATGGCCAACCGCCATCGAGCCGAGCGCGATACGTTCCGTCTGAAAATTTCGCATGATCGCGTAGAAGCCGGCGTTTTCTTCGCCGATCAACTGGTCGGCAGGAACGCGACAGTTGTCGAACACCAGCTCTGCGGTGTCCGAGGCAAGCCAGCCGCTTTTCTTTAACGCGCGGCCGACGCTAAAACCCGGCGTGCCTTTGTTCACCGCGAAGATTGACAAACCACGCGAGCCTTTCGCGCTGGCATCGGTGCGCGCAGCGACAAACACCAGATCGGCGTGCACACCGTTGGTAATGAACATCTTGCTGCCGTTGATCACCCAGCCGTCGCCGTCGCGTTTCGCGTGCGTGCGGAGCGCTGCCACATCGGAGCCTGCGTCGGGTTCGGTGACCGCCACTGCGGTGATCAGCTCGCCGGAAATCATCTTCGGCAGCCATCGCTGCTTCTGTTCGGCTGTTCCCGCGTGCGCCAGGTGCGGGCTCGCCATGTCGGTGTGCACCAGCACGGTGATTACGAATCCGCCCGACGTTGCGCGTGACAGCGCCTCCTGAAAGACGACGTTGGTCGTCATGTCGGCGCCCGCGCCGCCATACTCTGGCGAATACATCAAGCCGAGCCAGCCGAGCGCGCCCATCTTTCGCAACACTTCGCGCGGCGTCGAGCCGGCTTCGTCCCACGCGAGCGCGTGCGGCTCGACTTCGGCCGCGACAAAGCGCGCAACCTGCCGGCGCAAGTCTTCGTGTTCGGCACGCGTGTGGACGCTGACGTTCATTGCATCCTGCACTTACATCCGGAATACGCCGAACTTCGTCTCCGGAATCGGCGCATTCATCGCCGCGGACAGCCCGAGCGCGAGGCACATGCGGGTGTCAAGCGGGTCGATCACGCCGTCGTCCCAAAGCCGCGCGCTGGCGTAGTACGGATGCCCTTGGTGTTCGAACTGTTCGAGAATCGGCGCCTTGAACGCGGCCTCTTCCTTCTCGCTCCAGGCGCCGCCGCGCGCTTCAATCCCGTCGCGCTTCACCGTCGCCAGCACGGAAGCGGCCTGCTCGCCGCCCATCACATTGATTCTCGCGTTCGGCCACATCCACAAAAAGCGCGGCGAATACGCGCGGCCGCACATGCCGTAGTTACCGGCGCCAAAGCTGCCGCCGATGATCACCGTGAACTTCGGCACCTGCGCGCACGCAACCGCTGTCACCATCTTTGCGCCATGGCGCGCGATGCCTTCGCTCTCGTACTTACGGCCGACCATGAAGCCGCTGATGTTTTGCAGAAACACCAGCGGCACTTTGCGTTGGCAGCACAACTCAATGAAGTGCGCTGCCTTTTGCGCACTTTCGGAAAACAGGATGCCGTTGTTTGCAATGATTCCGACCGGCATACCTTCGATCCACGCGAAGCCGGTGATCAACGTCGTCGCGAAGCGTGCCTTCCATTCGTCGAGCTCGGACGCATCCACGATGCGCGCGATGACCTCGCGCACGTCGTACGGCCGGCGCGTGTCGGTCGGAATTACGCCGTACAGATCGGCCGGATCGTGTTTTGGCGGCCGCGCTTCGCGCACCTGCTGCGCGGCCTGCTTGACGTAGTTGGTGGTCGCCATGATGCGTCGGGCAAGCGCCAGCGCGTGTGCATCGTTGGCCGCCAAATGATCTGCTACACCCGATAGCCGTGTGTGCACGTCGCCGCCGCCGAGATCTTCGGCGCTGACGATCTCGCCGGTGGCGGCCTTGACCAGCGGCGGACCGCCGAGAAAGATCGTTCCCTGATTGGCCACGATGATCGATTCGTCGCTCATCGCCGGCACATACGCGCCGCCTGCCGTACACGATCCCATCACCACTGCGACCTGCGGAATTCCCGCGGCCGATAGCGTTGCCTGATTAAAGAAGATGCGGCCAAAGTGGTCGCGATCGGGAAATACGTCGTCCTGATTGGGCAGGTTGGCACCGCCGGAGTCGACCAGGTAGATGCACGCCAGCCGGTTCTCACGCGCAATCTCCTGCGCGCGCAGGTGTTTCTTGACGGTCATCGGATAGTAGGTGCCGCCTTTTACCGTCGCGTCGTTGCACACGATCACGCACTCGCGGCCGGAGACTTTGCCGACTCCGGTGATGATCCCGGCCGACGGGGCAGCGTCGTCGTACATGCCGTACGCGGCCAGTTGCGACAATTCCAAAAACGGCGTGCCGGGGTCGAGCAGCATCTGCACCCGGTCGCGCGGCAACAGCTTGCCGCGTGCGATGTGTTTGCTGCGGGCCTGATCGCCTCCACCGGCCGCGATAGCGGCGACCTTGTCCTTCAGGTCAGCCACCTGAGCGCGCATTGCCTGCGCGTTCGACTGAACTTCGGCACTACGCGAGGCAAATCGTGTCTCGAGCACACTCATGGTCGTATGGTAGTGCTTAGGAGGCTATGCACGCCGACCGAACAAGTCGGCTTCGGTCCAACCCAGTGCGGCAAGGTCGTTTGTCCGGTAATGCGACTCACTCGGCATCACGAACTCGTCGAGTTGCGGAGGCTCGACTGAGGTGCCGGCGAGCATCGCGTGCGCCTGTCCGCGATGGTGAATCTGGTGCGTCAGCAGATGCATCAGCACATGGCGCGCGAGATCACGCTGCGTAAAGCTGTCGCGATCCATCTCTATTTGCGCGTCCAGCGCAGCGTCGTCGGCCGCATCGCACCAGTCGATCAAGCGCTGATCGGATGTCACCTGTGCTGCGGCGAGCTCTCGCATGTCGTCATAAGGTGTTTCCGAGTCGAATGCGCGCCGCATATCGGGCTCCCGATAAAGCGCGGCGATGTAATACCAGTCGACAATCAGGATGTGATTCAGCGTTGCCCACAGGCTTGGAAAAAAACTCGTGCGCGGCGCTTTGAACTCTTCGTGGGTCAACTCGCCGCAAGCCCCTTGTAACCGGTGATTGGCGAGCCTATTGGCATGTGCAAGCGTACGAAAGTGCTGCAACAAACGAGAGGCGGATTCACCCTGGGCGCTACCCGCCGTCCCGCCGGGCGGGAGTGAGCCCTCGGTGGGGCGGCCCGGCGGAGAGCTCATGGCGATGGCATCACCGACACACCGGGGGCCGCGGCGACTCGCTCCAGCCACGCTCTGACCGCCGGGTATGCCGCGAGGTCGAAGCCGCCTTCGTCGGCCTTGTGCGTATAGGCGAACAGCGCAAGGTCGGCGATCGACAGCGCGTTGCCCGCGAAGTACTCCCTCTCCGCCAGGTGCCGGTCCATTACGCCCAGCGCCTCGTATCCGCGCTTTTCCAGATCGCGCAAGCGCGGATCGTCGTGCTTTTTCAAGAACGCGCGGAGGTACCGCGCGACCGCGATCGCTGTTTCATGGCTGTACTGTTCGAAAAACATCCACTGCAGTACACGCGCGCGTTGGAACTTGTCTTCCGGCACGAGCGGCGTTCCTTCGCCGAGAAACCACAGGATCGCATTGGATTCGGGCAGATACGTCCTTTCATCCACGGCCAGCACCGGCACCTTGCCGTTGGGATTCATCGCCAGAAACGACGGCGTCCGCGTTTCGCCCTTCAGCGTATCGGTCTCGCGCCACTGATACGGAAGGCGCAGGTGCTCGAGCGCCATCTTGATCTTGTGGCAGTTGCCGGACGACGCCATTCCGTAAACAACGTAGTTCACGAAGCGCTCCTTTTCCTGATGCAAGACCGAAGTTTGCCACTGCGCGCATCAGGCAAACTCCGTCCGCAATGAGCCCCCGCCCTGGTTCGCTCGGCGTTGTTACGCCGCAGCTGTTTCGATTCGATTCGCCGCTGCAGTTGTCGAGCGGCGCGTCGATCGACGGCTATTCGCTGATGTGCGAGACCTACGGCCAGCTTAATGCCGCCCGCAGCAACGCGGTGTTGATCTGCCATGCACTGAATGCGTCGCATCACGTGGCGGGCACGCATGCGGACGATCCGAACTCTCTCGGATGGTGGGACAACATGGTCGGCCCCGGCAAGCCGGTCGACACCAACCGATTCTTCGTCGTTGGAGTCAACAACCTCGGCTCCTGCTTCGGCTCGACCGGGCCAATGTCGATCGATCCTGCATCGGGCAAGCCGTATGGAGCGAGCTTTCCGGTCGTCACCGTTGAAGACTGGGTCAACGCACAGGTACGGCTGGCCGACGTGCTGGGCATCGAGCGCTGGGCGGCCGTGATGGGCGGGTCGCTCGGTGCGATGCAGGCGCTGTCGTGGACGATTCAATATCCGCAGCGCATCGCTCACTGCGTGGCGGTAGCCTCGGCGCCGAAGCTTTCGGCGCAGAACATCGCCTTCAACGAAGTCGCGCGCACCGCGATCCGCTCCGACCCGGACTTTCACGGCGGTGACTATTACGCGCACGCAACGGTGCCGAAGCGTGGCTTGCGCGTCGCGCGGATGATCGGCCACATCACGTACTTATCGGGCGAGGATATGGCCGAGAAATTCGGCCGGGCGATGCGCGAGGCCGACTACCAGTTTCACTACGAAATCGAGTTCGAGGTCGAACGCTATTTACGCTACCAGGGCGATAAATTTTCCGAGTACTTCGACGCCAATACGTATTTGCTGATCACGCGCGCGTTGGACTACTTCGACCCGGCCAAGGCCACCCACGGCGACCTGGTGGCAGCGCTCGCTCCAGCCCGTGCCAAGTTCCTGCTGGCAGCATTCACGACAGACTGGCGCTTTCCGCCGGAGCGTTCGCGCGAGATCGTCGAAGCCCTGATTGAGAACGGGCGCGATGTCGCCTATGCCGAGATCGACGCGCCCCACGGCCACGACGCTTTCCTGCTCGACGATGCTCGTTATCACCGCGTGGTGCGGGCATATTTCGACAGCATCGCGCGCGAGGTTCAGGCGTGAACGGATCGCAATCCTTGCGCATCGATCTGCAGCAGATCGCCGATTGGGTGCGGCCCGAGAGCCGCGTGCTCGATCTCGGCTGCGGCGATGGCGCGTTGCTCGCCCATTTGCGCGAACACAAACAATGTCGCGGATACGGCGTCGAGATCAGCGACGATCACGTCGCCGAGTGCGTGCGCTCCGGCATCAACGTGATCCAGGCCAATCTCGACGCGGGACTGCGTATGTTTGCCGACGCGATGTTCGACACCGTGGTGTTGTCGCAAACGTTGCAGGCGATGCACAACGCCGAAGGAATTTTGCGCGAGATGGCGCGTGTCGCTCGGCAGGGCGTTGTCAGCTTTCCTAACTTCGGGCACTGGAGACACGCGGTGTCGTTGCTGGCTGGCCGCATGCCGGTGACGCGGCACATTCCTTATCAGTGGTACGACACTCCCAATATTCACCTGTGCACGCTGAAGGATTTTGAGGTGCTGGCCGCGAAACTCGGGCTGAACATCACGGGCCGTGCCGTCTTTGCCAATGGCTCGAGCGTGTCTGTGCTGCCCGCGCTACGTGCTGCATTGGCGGTGTATCGGTTTGAAACACGCTAGCCTGGGAAGAAATCATGCCTGAATCAGATATGAGTCAAACGCTGCGCGACAAGCTGGTTCGCAACATCGACGACGCGGACTGGCGGTCGGAAAAGGCTCACTCGCCGCTCTATGAGGGGGTTCGGTCGGCGAGCGTGATCGGCCGGCGCGTCGCCGGCACGGTCGCGAAAAAGCTCGGCGCATCGGTTGACGTGGTGCCGCCCGGGAAAACTACGTGCCCTTATCACTTCCACTACGCGCAGGAAGAGATGTTCGTGATCCTCGAAGGCTCGGGGACGTTGCGGGTGGCCGGCGAACGAATTCCGGTACGCCAAGGGGATGTGATCGACATCCCAGCCGGGCCGGAGTATCCGCACCAGCTGATAAATACTTCTGATGCGCCGCTGAAATATTTGTCGATCAGCACGCAGGAGTATCCGGAAGTTTGTGAGTATCCGGACTCGGGCAAGTACCTGGCGTTCACACCGGTTGCCGGCCCGCTGCTCGAAAAAGGCCGGATGCACCGGCCAGATACCGATCTCGACTACTGGGATGGCGAGCCGTGAGCCACCGCGGGCCGCGCGCGGGTCACGAGCCAGATCAGCAGTAGTACCGGCACGCCAAGCAGTGCTGTCGTGTGAAAGAACGCGACGTA
This sequence comes from uncultured beta proteobacterium, assembly GCA_963829995.1. Lineage (GTDB taxonomy): Bacteria > Pseudomonadota > Gammaproteobacteria > Burkholderiales > Burkholderiaceae_F > JACCZX01. The sequence goes on from CAWHKW010000031.1 coordinate 57,171, forward strand.
TCCATGGGCGTCGACGAACGCGCCTGAGAATCCTGCGACGAACTTCGGCAACAGCAGCATCACTGACGAGAACAGCGCGTATTGCGTGGCCGAATACGCGACATTGGTAAGACTCGACAGATACGCGATAAACGCGGCCGACGCGATGCCGCCCGATAAATTATCGGCCGAAATGACGAAGATCAGTCCGGTCAGATCGTGACCGCGCGACGCAAGCCATGCGAACAGCAGGTTCGACGCTGCGGACAGCACTGCGCCCGCAAACAGGATCCGCATCACACCGAAGCGCAGCGCCAGCACGCCGCCGATAAACGCGCCGGCCAGCGTCATCAGCACGCCATAGATCTTCGACACGGCCGCCACTTCGTCTTTCGAGTAGCCCATGTCCACGTAAAACGGAAACGCCATCACGCCGAGCACGACATCGGAGATGCGGTAAGTCGCGATCAGTGCGAGCAGCAGCAGCGCGTGCCAGCGGAAACGTCCGATGAAATCGGCGAACGGTCCAATGACGGCGGTCTGAAGCCAGGCGAGTACGCGCGCCAGCTGCATCGAGACGCTGCGCTCGTTGACCCACTTTTGAGCGAGCGCGAGCTCATCAGCGACCACACCGCTGCGCGATTCGCTTACTGCCGGTTCCGGCGCAAAAAGCACGGCGATGACGCCGACCAGCATCGATGCCGCCATCAAGAGGTAGGCGGTGGTCCATGCAGACGCTACCTGCAGGCTTGCCTGAGAGGTGTCTGCGCTGACGTCGCCCGCCGCTCGTGCGGCAATCCACAACACGCCGGCGCCCGCCCAGATTGTCGCCAGACGGTAACCGGTCTGATACATCGCAGCGAGCGCAGCCTGTTTCTCGATTGCAGCCGATTCGATTCGATAGGCGTCGAGCGCAATGTCCTGGGTCGCGGAGGCGAACGCCACGAGCAGTGCGAATCCCACCAGGGATTGCAGTCCGTCGAGCGGATTCGTCAACGCCATGCCCGCCAAACCGCCAATGATCACAAGCTGCGATACGAGCAGCCAACTGCGCCGCCGTCCTAATGCGCGCGTCACCCAAGGAAGTGGCAGCCGGTCAACCAACGGCGCCCACGCCCACTTGAACCCGTAGGCCAAGCCGACCCAGCTCAGATAGCCGATCGTCGTGCGATCGATGCCGGCTTCGCGCAATCGAAACGACAGCGTTCCGAGCACAAGCAGCAAAGGCAAGCCGGCTGCAAAGCCGAGGAAGAACATGCGCAGCGTCGGCGGTTCGGCGTACACGCGCAGCGTGTCGCCCCAGCTGCGGCGTTCGCCCGCCGCGGTGGCCGGTTGCCCGATCATCGGCGCGCCGTCAAATTCATAGGCGGCCGGTGTAAGCGATCGTCAGCGGCGCGTGATCCGAGAAGCGCTGATCCATGAAGATTTCCGCCGTCCGTGCGCGCTTTGCAATGCCCGGCGTCGCGATCTGATAATCGATGCGCCAGCCGACGTTCTTTGCATAAGCCTGGCCGAAGTTGCTCCACCACGTGTAGCGCTCAGGACGCGGATCGAGCATGCGAAATACATCGATCCAGCCGTGGCGCTCGAACAGGCGCGACAGCCACGCCCGTTCCTCGGGCAGGAAGCCCGAGTGCTTTCGATTACTGCGCCAGTTTTTCAAATCGATTTCGCGGTGTGCGATGTTGATGTCGCCACACAAGATGAACTCGCGGCCGGTGGCCGCAAGCCGCTTCAAGTGCGGAAGAAACCTGGCCAGGAATCGATACTTCGACTCCTGCCGGTGCGGCCCCGACGACCCGGACGGAAAGTACACGGAGATCACGGTGACCGTGGAAAATTGCGCTTCGACATAGCGTCCCTCGGCATCGAATTCCTTCGATCCGAAACCAAGGCGGACCGCGCGCGGACGTTTCGCCGCATACAAGGCAGTGCCTGCGTAGCCGCGCCTGGCCGCGCAGTGATACCAGGCGCGCATGCTCTGCGGCCGGCTTGCTGCGGGGATGTCGCATTCGTCGGCTTTGACTTCCTGCAGGCAAACAACATCGGGTCGGGACACCTCGAGCCACTGCGTTAGCCCTTTACGACTAGCCGAACGGAGGCCGTTTACGTTAAGGGTAGTAATACGGAACATGGCAACCGCCAGCACAGGGCGAGCTAAGCCGAAAAATCACGTCAATTTTGGTCGTTCGGAGCGAACGCATGCGGCAAAATCGGTGGGACGGGCACTGGACTAGGTTATACGCATCGGTTGATCGACCTGACCTGACTTCGACGTGGACTCTCTACGACAACAATTTATCGAGTTTGCACTCACCAGCAAGGTGCTGACGTTCGGTGAGTTCAAGACCAAGGCTGGCCGGTTGTCGCCTTACTTTTTTAACGCCGGCCTTTTTAATCGCGGCGCTACGTTGGGGCGGCTGGCGAGGTTTTATGCACAGACGCTGTTGCAGGCGCGTGCGCAGGGGCGCGTCGCGTTCGATATGTTGTTCGGGCCTGCGTACAAAGGCATCACGCTGGCTTCTGCGACCGCGGTGGCCTTGGCTGATCTCGGTGCAGATGTGCCGTTTGCGTTTAATCGCAAGGAAGCGAAAGACCATGGAGAAGGCGGCATCATTGTCGGCAGCCCGCTTGCAGGGCGAGTGGTGATCGTCGACGACGTGATCACCGACGGCGCGGCGAAGCGCGAATCGGTCGAGCTGATTCGTGCGCACGGTGCCACACCGGTGGCCGTGTTGATCGCGCTCGATCGCGTCGAGCGTGCCGCTGGTGTGGCTGGAAGTGCTGAAAATCTGTCGTCGCAGTCAGCGGTTCAAGCGTTTGAGCAGGAGTTCGGCATACCAGTGATATCGATTGCGAACTTCGGCGACCTGATGCAGTTTCTCGATTCCGATTCACCTCACGCGCGGGATGCGCGCGCTTTTCGTACTGCCATGGAACAATATCGGGCCAAATATGCAGCGTGATTCGTTAATTCGTAGCGTCCGCGAGGCGCGCATTCGCAGATGCGCGGCGTTGGCGTCGCTGTGTGTGCTGGCAAGCACGGGTGCAGCATGGGCGAACTCAGGGAAAACCAGTCGGGTCGATATTCACTTGCAACGTCAGCGGCAAGACATTCTCCGGGGACCGCCTGCCGCAGGAGTGTGCCAATTCCGACGTGCGCGAACTGAATCGCGATGGCTCGCTGCGCCGCATCATCGCGCGCCCGTTGACACAGGATGAACTCCGCGCGCGGGCCAATGAAGCGAAAAAGCGGCTGGAAGATGAAGACAAACAGCTGGCGCAGCGGCGTCGCGACAAATCCTTGCTGGAAGCGTATGCCAGCGACGATGAGATCGAGGCGGCGCGGGCCAAGGCGCTTGATTCGGCTGCGCAGGCGATGGCGCGTGCGCAACAGCGCATCGACGGCCTGAACGGTGAGCGCAAGAAGCTCGACGATGAGTCGGAGTTCTACAAGAAACGTGTACTGCCCGATCAAATCAAGCGTAGCTACGTCTCGAATCAACAGGATTAACCTCCGCGGAGAAAATCCTGAACGACGCGCGCGTAGAGACGCAGCGCATCAACGAGCTGTTCGATGCCCAGAAAAGGCGTTTTCGCGAGCTTCTGGCGCAAGGGGCACGGCCGGTGCAGAGAAATCCGGAAACTGACATCCTGCTCGACCCGCGTTTTCAAGGAAAATGAGCGGGAACAATGAGCGGGAGAGATGAAGCGCTGGATCGTCCTGGGGTGGTATGCGATTGCAACGGCGGCGGGCGCGCAAGCCAGCGGCGGCGGTCTCTATGTCGCGGGTGGCAACTTTGATTTCACGCAGGCGGTAGAGCGCGCACTGGCGCAGAACCCGACGCCGTCAAAGTTTTTCGTATTGGCCACCGGCGACGCGGTGCGCGGTCTGTCGGTGGTGGCGCCGCCCGAACTCGTCGAAGTCCGCAATCGTGGCTCCGCCCGTGGCGCGATCTATCTGGTGTGCCGGCGCGATATCGAGCGCGAAGTCTTTCAGCTGGACGACCTGGTGTCCGGCGTCGTGGCGGTCAAAGGCTGGCCACCGCCGGGCAGCAACGAGTTACCCGAAGGCACCAACTTCTACCGCGACGAAGACGCCTCAATGTTGCCCGGCTCGAACGATCTGCTGCGGCGTCTGCGCTCGACCTGCTCTTAAGTGTGCGCTCCTCGTGTACGCGACGGCTTCGCCGTCGCACGTGCACTCGTCACGATTAGTTAGGCGCGCTCCCTTCGGAGCGGCCGCGCGTGCGCGCGCAGAACAAAGGCAAGGGGAGCGCTCGCATCAGCGCACATCAGGTGTTCACCAGCTTACGACGCAATATGTCGTTGACCTGCTGCGGATTGGCTTTGCCTCGGCTTGCCTTCATTGCGTGACCGACCAGCGCGTTAAATGCTTTTTCCTTGCCGGCGCGGAACTCTTCGACCGATCGTTCGTTGGCTGCGAGCACTGCGTCGACGATGCTTTCGATTGCCGTTGGATCAGAGATCTGCTTTAACCCCCTCGATTCGATAATCGCATCCGCCGTTGCACCTTGACCGTGCCAAAGGGCATCAAGCACTTCCTTGGCCGCCTTGTTGCTGATCGTCCCGTCGAGTACCCGATTGATCAAGCCGGCGAGCTGTGCGGCCGAAACCGGCGAGTCTGCGACCGAGGCGCCGGACTCGTTCAGGTGGGCCGCAAGCTCGCCCGTAACCCAGTTTGCGGCGACTTTGTGATCGGCTGTTGCGGCGGCGAGCGACTCGTAATACGCGGCGAGCTCGCGCGAAGTCGTCAGCGCCTGTGCTTCGTGCGCGGGCAGGGTGTACTCGCGCTCGAAGCGCTCTCGCATCGCTCCCGGCAGCTCAGGCATCGCCTGGCGCACCTGCTCGATCCAGTCGGTGGCGATCGCCAGCGGCAGCAGATCCGGATCGGGAAAATAGCGATAGTCCATCGCGTCTTCCTTGCTGCGCATCGGGCGCGTCTCGTCGCGCTCGGCGTCGTACAGCCGCGTCTCCTGCACCACTGTTCCGCCGTCTTCGATCAATTCGATCTGGCGGCGTACTTCGAAATCGATCGCACGCTCGAGAAACCTGAAGCTGTTCAGGTTCTTGATCTCGCAGCGGGTGCCGAGCTTCGGCTCGCCCGCCGCCCGGACCGAAACATTGGCGTCACAGCGGAAGCTTCCTTCCTGCATGTTGCCGTCGCACACGTCGAGCCAGACCACCAGCGCGTGCATCGCTTTTGCATACGCGACCGCTTCGGCAGCCGAGCGCAGCTCGGGTTCGGACACGATTTCCAGTAGTGGTACGCCGGCGCGATTCAAATCGATCCCGGACACGCCGTCGGCGCCGATGTCTTCGTGTATCGACTTGCCCGCGTCCTCTTCCAGATGCGCGCGCGTCAGTTTGACCGTCTTGACGTAAGGCTCGCCGGCGACTTTATCTGCAGCTCTGGGCTGCACGACAAAACTCAACGCGCCGCCTTTGACCACCGGAGTCTCGTACTGACTGATCTGATAGCCCTTCGGCAGATCGGGATAGAAGTAGTTCTTGCGTGCAAAGATGCTGTGCTTGGCGATAGTGCCGCCAACGGCAATGCCAAAGCGGATTGCGCGCTCGACCGCGCCCCGATTTAGCACCGGCAGCGTGCCCGGCAACGCCAGGTCAATGAGGCTTGCGTGCGAATTGGGTTCGGCGCCGAAGGCGGTCGACGCGCCCGAGAAAATTTTGCTCGCAGTGGTGAGCTGCGCATGCGTTTCGATGCCGATGACAGTTTCCCATTTCTGCATGGCTAATGCAGCGTGGTCAACGTGTTTTCGTGCAGCAGACGCCGCATTTCGCTTTGTTCGTGACTGTGCGCGTCCCACGCCGCGAGCGCCATCGTTCGATGTTGGCGCGCCTGGGAAGTTTGCCGCACGGCTTCGAGCGCGGCCGCCATGTTTTCGTGCACGATCGCACGAATGTCGGCCGGTGTGGATTCGTCCAGGCGGCGCCAGGCAGCAACGGCCTGCGCATAACCGGCGTCGGTTTCGCCAAGCTGCAGCAGGCAGTTCGCCCGATCGGCCATGGCGACGGTGCATTCGTGTAGGAACCCGTCGCCTTCACATTGCGGCAGGTGCTGGTCGTATAAGGCGAGCGCCTGTTGGTAGCGGTTCTGCAGCACGTACATTTCGGCAAGCAGCAGGTGGTCGAGTGTGGTCGTCGGTCCATCGGGCACTTGCTTCGCGTAGTCGATGCACCGCTGCAACTCGGCGATCGCCAGCTTTACGCCCGGCTTGTCGAGCTCGCCGCGCCCGGCCGACTGCCGCGCGTGCGCGGCCTTTGCCAACGCGGCGCGCTGCAGCCAGCTCGCCATGGCGATTTCGTCGTCCAGATCTTTGACTACGTTGTGCGTCTCGCGATAGAGCCGGTAAGCGGTCTCGTAGTCGTGCGCGTCCTGATGCATCGATGCCAGCGCAAGCGACGCGCGGTAGCGCGCTTCCAGTGTGGCGTCGCCGTTGGCCAGCACCGAACGGGCATGCGCCAGCGCGGCTCTAACATCGCCCTCGCGCTGCATGAATAACGCCAGCGCCGATTCGCACTCGGCGATCAGGATCGGTTCGTTCGCTTTGCGCGCTTCGCGCAAAGCGTCGTACATCGCACGCTGGGCGTCGCTGAAGCGATTGGAGAAATAGCAGCTGATGGCGCGCACGTACGCGAAACGGTGTTTCAGCGCGCGGGGCGCGTCAGCCTGCATCTGTTGTTCGGCTTCCGCCAGCGTGCGTTCCGCTTCGGCCACTCGACCGAGGCGAGCAAGCAGCACGGCACGATCCTGCAATAGGCGAATGCGCTCGGTGCCATACGCGGCTGCCGCGACATTGCGTTGGTTGGCCGCCAGCAAGCGTTGCGACACTAGTACCCCGCCGGCCGGCGCAAATGCCAGTCCGTGGCACGTTGGTAGGCGTGCGCAACGCCCAGCATCCGCGCCTCGTCGAAATAATTCGCAATCAACTGCAATCCCACTGGACGTTTGCCATTGACCGGCCCGGCGCCGAAACCGCACGGAATACTCATCGACGGGACGCCCGCCAGGCTGCCCGGCACCGTGTAGTAGTCCGCCATGTACATCGCGACCGGATCGGCCGCTTTCTCCCCGAACGCGAACGCTACGCTCATCGTGACCGGTCCTGCGATCACGTCACAACGGGAGAACGCCTGGGTGAGTTCGTCGGTGATAATCCGGCGCACTTTTTGCGCCTTGATGTAGTACGCGTCGTAGTAGCCATGCGACAGCACGTAGGTGCCGACCAGGATGCGACGCTTCGGTTCGGCGCCGAAGCCCTCGGAGCGCGATTTCTTGATCATGTCGGCCACGTCGCCATATTTCCGGGCGCGATGCCCGTAGCGCACACCGTCAAAGCGCGATAGGTTGCTCGACGCTTCTGCGGGCGCCACGACGTAGTAAACAGGAATGCCGAGCTCGGCATTCGGCAGCGAAATATCGACCAGTACCGCGCCCAGCCGCTGGTATTCGGCAAGCGCTTCCCGCACCGCCGCCTCGACGTCGGGCTGCAAAGATCGCCGAAGAACTGCGTTGGCACGCCGATCTTCAGCCCCTTGATATCGAGGTTCAGCAGCCGTGTGTAATCCTCACGCGGCCGGTTCACGCTGGTCGAATCTTTCGGGTCAAAGCCGAGCATCTGGTTGAACACCAGAGCCGTATCTTCGGCCGAGCGGGCCATCAAGCCTGCTGTATCGAGGCTCGATGCGAAGGCGATCATTCCCCAGCGCGATGGCCTTCCATAAGTGGGCTTGGTCCCGGTAATTCCAGTGAACGCCGCCGGCTCCCGAATCGAGCCGCCGGTGTCGGTGGCAGTGGCTACCGGCGCCAGGCAGGCAGCCACCGCGGCCGCGGAGCCGCCGGACGAGCCGCCCGGAACCGCCCCCACGTCCCACGGATTGAGCACGTTGCCAAAGGCGCTGTTCTCATTCGACGAACCCATCGCGAACTCGTCGCAATTGAGCTTGCCCAGCGTCACCATGCCGGCTTGCTTCAGGTTGTCGACGACCGTGGCGTCGAACGGGCTTTGGTAACCGCGCAGAATCTTGCTCGACGCCGTGGAACAGAAATCCTTGGTGACGAAAATGTCCTTGTGCGCGATCGGCACCCCGGTAAGCGGCGTAGCGTTCGTGCCCCCGCGCGCCAGACGTTCATCGGCCGCGGCCGCCTGCGCCAGCGTGACCTCGGGCCGGACATCGAGAAACGCATTCAAGCCCCGGTGCGCTTCGATGCGATCCAGGTGTGAGCGCGCCAGTTCGACCGCCGATACTTCCTTGCCAGCCAGTGCCCGCGACAACTCCGCGAGGGAACAGTGCGCCATCTCCATCGTCACTCGACCACACGCGGGACGATGAACAATCCGCCGAGCTCCTCGGGTGCGTTGATCATTATTGCCGCACGCTGATCGCCTTCGGTCACGACGTCGTCGCGCAGGCGGGCGGTCCCGCCTAAGGGGTCGGCCATCGGTTCGATGCCGGTGGTATCGACCGCCTGCATGCGCTCGATCATCGCGAAGATGTCGGTCAGCTGCGCCAGCGTGTGCTGCGCTTCCTCGTCGCTGATCTCGATGCGCGCGAGATGCGCAATACGGCGGACCTGATCGAGATCGAGTGACATGCGCGCGGGATGGTTTTGCGAAGGGGTACGCGGGGAAAATAGGGTATATCGAGAAGATCAGAAGCGAAAAAAGTTTATCATTCGCCCCACTTTCGAGCCCAGGCAGCTTAGTTTGTCACTGCTGCCCACCCACTACCCATGTTTGGTTTTCTTCGCAGCTACTTTTCCAACGACCTTGCCATCGATTTAGGGACCGCGAATACGCTGATCTACGTGCGCGGCAAAGGTATCGTGCTCGACGAGCCCTCGGTTGTTGCGATCCGGCAGGAAGGCGGTCCCAACGGCAAGCGCACGATCCAGGCCGTCGGCAAGGAAGCCAAGCAGATGCTCGGCAAGGTGCCAGGCAACATCGAGGCGATTCGCCCGATGAAGGACGGCGTGATCGCCGACTTCACTGTCACCGAGCAGATGCTGAAGCAGTTCATCAAGATGGTTCATCCGTCGAGCCTGTTCGCGCCCAATCCGCGCATCATCATTTGCGTGCCGTGCGGCTCGACGCAGGTCGAGCGCCGTGCGATCAAGGAATCGGCGGAGGCTGCCGGTGCATCACAGGTGTACTTGATCGAAGAGCCGATGGCGGCTGCGATCGGCGCTGGCTTGCCCGTGTCCGAAGCGTCGGGCTCGATGGTGGTCGACGTTGGTGGCGGCACGACCGAAGTCGGCGTGATTTCATTGGGCGGCATGGTCTACAAAGGTTCGGTGCGCGTCGGTGGCGACAAATTCGACGAAGCGATCATCAACTACATCCGCCGCAACTACGGCATGCTGATCGGCGAGCCCACCTCCGAGCTGATCAAGAAACAAATCGGCTCGGCGTTTCCCGGCTCCGAAGTGCGCGAGATGGAAGTCAAAGGACGCAACCTGTCCGAAGGCATTCCACGCAGCTTCACGATTTCGAGCAACGAGATTCTGGAAGCGCTGACCGATCCGCTGAATCAGATCGTCTCCAGCGTAAAAATTGCACTGGAACAAACGCCGCCGGAGCTCGGCGCCGATATTGCCGATCGCGGCATGATGCTGACCGGCGGCGGTGCTCTGCTGCGCGATCTCGACCGCCTTCTGATGGAAGAAACCGGGCTGCCCGTGGTTGTCGCCGAAGAGCCGCTGACCTGTGTCGTGCGCGGCTGCGGCATCGCGCTAGAGCGGATGGACAAGCTCGGAACGATCTTCGCAACGGGTTGAAGCAGCGTAAGAGCGACGGCTTCATCATGTTTCTTCGTCGCGGTTGCGTTCAAAAAATCGTGTGGCTTTGCCACCGATTTTTTGCAAACTAGTCACGCAAAAGTAGGGGTGTACTTTTGCGTGCTTCATTCGATGGCCCGCCGCCGCTGTTCAATCAGGGCGTGTCGTCGCGTGCGCGGCTGGCGTTCTTCTCGTTTCTAGCGATCGCGCTGATCATCATTGATTCGCGCGTACGCATGCTCGAAACGGTCAGGGTGGGTCTGGCGGTCGTTTTGCATCCGGTGCAGCAGGCGCTGCTGGTGCCGAGCCGTGTTGCAGATACCGTCAACGATTACTTCACTTCGGTCACCAGTCTGACCCGCGAAAACGAGCTGCTGAAACGCAAGCAGTTCGAAACGGCGCAGTCGTTGCAGCAGGCGCGCGAGCTGCTGGTCGAAAATGAACGCTTGCGCAAGCTGCTGGGGGCACGCGAGCGGCTCGGCAATGAAACCATGTTGGCCGACGTGCTGTACGAATCGCGCGACCGCTTTTCGCGCAAGCTCGTCCTGAATGTCGGCACCAACGATGGAGTACTCGCGGGCAACCCGGTCATTGACGATGCCGGGGTGGTCGGCCAAATCACGCGCACGTTCAATGAAACCTCCGAAGTCACGCTGCTGACCGACAAGGACCAGTCGATCCCGGTGCAGATCCTGCGCAACGGCCTGCGCGGTGTCGCCTTTGGCGGCGCCGAGCCGGGAACGCTCGATCTGCGCTTCATGGCCCCCAACGCCGATGTCGTTGATGGCGACGTCGTGACCACATCGGGGATCGACGGTGTCTACCCGTCCGGGCTGATGGTCGCCACGATAAGTCGCGTCGAGCGTGTAGCAAAAGACCAGTTCGCACGCATCGTGATGTCGCCGGTGGCCGGTATCGAAAGCAACAAGCATCTGTTGGTGTTGCTGGTCGCGCCGGCCAAACTGGCGGCGCCGCCGGCCGCTGCTGTCCCGGCTCCGCGCAAGGGCGTCCGCAAGTGAGTCGCACGTGAGCTCCGATTCAACCCGCTCGCCACGATCGCCGGCCGGCGTTCGCGGATGGCTCGGCAGCAACTTTGCGTTGCGTCCGACGGATCCGATCGAAATTCCAGGCACACGCATCGGGTACCGTCCGCAGTACCTGTTGCGGCCGGCCAATCCGCTGTTCATCTGGGGCTCGCTGATCGCCGCGCTGGTGATCAATCTGCTGCCGTGGGGCCGCACACCGCTGGTGCCCGATGTTCTGGCGATCGCTCTGGTGTTCTGGAACATTCATCAGCCGCGCCGAGTGGGCATCGGCGCCGCTTTCGCATTTGGTTTGTTGATGGACGTGCACGAAGCGGCGCTGTTCGGCGAGCATGCGCTGGCGTACACGCTGATTTCGTACGGCGCGATCACGCTGCACCGGCGCATTCTGTGGTTCCCGGTCGGCGCCCAGGCGCTGCACGTGTTTCCACTGCTGTTGATCGCACAGCTGGCGTCATTGGCGATTCGAATGTGGGTGGGCGGCACCTGGCCCGGCTGGATCTACTTCGGCGAAAGCGGCGTCGGCGCTGTTCTGTGGCCGGTGATCTCATGGATTCTGCTGGCGCCACAGCGGCGGCCGACGGACCGCGACGCGACGCGGCCGATCTAAGGCTGCGCTGCCTCGTGTACTCGATCACTGGTATCACGCAGCAGCGGCTGGCGCAGCTGCGCCGCCTACGTCGTCGGGCACTGAAGTGCCAACCCTGCGGTACTCACAACGCCGGCGCAAAAAAGGGCTAAAGCGCTTTTTTGCTCAACTGCCCCGGCGTTGCTCCGCTCCTCGGGCGACGACGCAAAGGCGGCGCAGCTGCGCCAGCCGCTGCTGTCGCGACATTGCCTCGCACGAGGTGTTTTTTCCTTCCCCCAACACGTGAGACTGTCTCAAGCGCAAGCGTTGGGCGGAGCTGGACCTGCCTTCGGGGCGTCGCCCGAGGAACGGAGCAGACGCCGGGGCAGTTCAGCGAAACTAACGCTTTAGCCATATTTCGCGCCGGCGATTGCGAGTACCGCAGTGGTTGGCACTTCAGTGCCCGACGCCCAGGCAGGCCAGCTCCGTCCCGCAACGCTGCGCGGCGGAATTCGCGCCGTACCCGCCAGCCCTTTTCATTAATTTCACTCGAGGTCCACTATGATCCCGCGCCATGGCCTCCAGGCGCTTGTTTCGCCGCCGTCGCTCGTCTGCCGACGAACTTTCGTTCGGGCCGCGCTCGGCGGCGATGCGCAATCCGGAGCGCGAGGTTCACTATTTTCGAATTCGCATTGCGGTCGCAACCGTGTTCGTGCTGGCGGCGTTCATCACGTTGCTGGCGCGCCTCGCGTGGCTGCAGGTCGTCAAACACGACGCCTACCTGGCGCAGGCCGAGCTCAACCGAATCGCGATCTTGCCGGTGGCGCCGAATCGCGGATTGATCAAGGATCGCAACGGCAAGATCATCGCGCGCAACTACTCGGCGTACACGCTTGAGATCACACCCGAGGGCCTGCGCGATCACGAGAAGACGATCGATCAGCTGGCGCAGGTGATCGAAGTGCAGCCGCGCGACCGGCGCCGGTTCAAAAAACTCCTTGAAGACAGCAAGTGGTTCGATGCGATTCCGATACGCACGCGGCTCACCGACGCCGAGGTCGCGCGGTTCAGCGCGCAGCGCTATCGCTTTCCGCACGTGGAGTTGCGTGCGCGACTGTTTCGCGACTATCCGCTGGGCGAGAGCGCCGCGCACCTGATCGGCTACATCGGCCGCATTTCCCCCGGCGACATGGATCGCATCGAGAAGCGTGGGGAAGCGACTGCCTACCAGGGAACGCACCATATCGGCAAGGTCGGGATCGAGCAGAGCTACGAAGCCGAGCTGCACGGCACGGCCGGACACGAGGAAGTCGAAATCACGGCCGGCGGCCGCGCGGTGCGCACGTTGTCGCGCACGGCTTCGATGCCGGGCAACAATCTGGTGCTGTCGGTCGACATCGAGCTGCAGAAGATCGCAGAAAAAGCGTTCGGCAACCGGCGCGGTGCGCTGATCGCAATCGAGCCGAAGACCGGTGATGTGCTCGCGTTCGTCGCGATGCCGACGTTCGACCCGAATCTGTTTGTCGACGGCATCGATCCGAAAAGCTGGGACGAGCTGAACAACGACCCGGACAAACCGCTGCTGAACCGTGCGTTGCGCGGGACCTATCCGATCGGCTCGACCTACAAGCCGTTCCTCGCACTGGCAGCACTCGAAACCGGAAAGCGCCGCGCCGAGCAAGTGATCCAGGACAACGGCGTGTTCGTATTCGGCAACCGGCGCTTTCGCGATTCGAACAAGGTGCCACTGGGGCCGGTCGATCTGAAGCGGTCGATCGTCAAGTCGAGCGACGTGTACTACTACATGCTGGCCAACGACCTTGGCGTCGACACGATTCACGATTTCATGAAGCCGTGGAGTTTTGGCCAAGTTACCGGCATCGACGTCGAAGGCGAGCAGACCGGGCTGCTGCCATCGACGGCGTGGAAGGAGCGGCGCCTGAAGCAGAAGTGGTATCCGGGCGAGACGATCTCGCTCGGCGTTGGCCAGGGCTACAACGCGTTCACCCTGTTGCAGCTCGCGCACGCCACGGCCACGCTGGTCAATGACGGCGTGGTGATGAAGCCGCATCTGGTCAAATCGGTTGAAAATCCGCAAACGGGCGAGATGCGTCTGACAGTCCCGCAGGAGAGCTACCGCATACCGATCAAGCCCGAACACCTGAAGCTCGTGCGCGAGGCGATGGTCGAGGTCAACATCAGCGGCACCGGGCGGCGCGTGTTCGAGGGTGTGCCGTACAAGGTGGGTGGCAAGACGGGGACCGCGCAGGTGATCTCGATCAAGCAAAACGAAAAGTACAACGAGAACCGCATCGACGAGCGCCATCGGGACCACTCGCTGTTTATCGCGTTCGCGCCGGCCGATGATCCGAAAATTGCACTGGCCGTGATCGTGGAGAACGGCGGCTTCGGAGCGCGCGCCGCGGCGCCGATCGCGCGCCAGGTGATCGACTACCAGCTGCTAGGCAAGGTACCGAACGCGCCCGCAAAGGAAGGGCCGGACGACGAAGCACCGTTACCCGGCGCCGCGGCGCGGGTTCAAGCGGCGGCGCCGCCGCCGGTCAACACGGTGGCGAAGGTGGCGCAATGAACAACGCCACTCTGGCGCAGCGCATTGGCGGCATCGCTCGACCGTACATCGCGGTGTTCGACCCCGCGTTAATGGCGATCGTCGGCAGCCTCGGCGTAATCGGACTGATCACGTTGTATTCCGCGGGCAACGACTTTCCGTGGCGTGTGACCGACCAGATTCGCAATTTCGGCATTGCGTTTGCGGTGTTGTTCGTGGCTGCGAATGTCCGGCCCCAATGGCTGCTTCGGCTGGCACTTCCGGTGTACGTCATCGGCGTGGTTCTGCTGGTCGCGACAGAGATCAGCGGCGAGACCGTCAAAGGCGCCACACGCTGGCTGGACATCAAGGTGACGCGCATTCAACCGTCCGAGATCATGAAGCTCGGAGTGCCGATGATGCTGGCGTGGTACTTCCATAAGCGCGAGGGCGCGCTGCGCGGCTACGACTTTTTAATCGCGGCAATCCTGCTCGCCTTGCCCGTGGCGCTGATCCTGAAACAGCCTGACCTCGGGACTGCGGTGCTGGTGTTCGCAGCCGGCGTGTTCGTCATTTTCTTCGCCGGTTTGCCGTGGAAATGGCTGGCGATAATGCTGGTAAGCGGCGTTGCCCTGCTGCCGGTGGCGTGGACGATGCTGCACGACTATCAGCGCGAGCGCGTGATGACGCTGATCGACCCGTCGACCGATCCGCTCGGCAAGGGGTTTCATACCCTGCAGGCGATGATTGCGATCGGCTCGGGCGGCACCTTCGGAAAGGGCTGGATGCAGGGCACACAGGCGCATCTGGAATTCATTCCCGAGCGCACCAGTGATTTTATTTTTGCCGTCTACTCCGAAGAGTTCGGGCTGGTCGGCAACGTCGTGCTGGTGCTGCTTTTTTTCGCACTGGTATGGCGCTCGTTTGCGATCGCGATCAATGCGCCGACGCTATTTGCACGGCTGCTGGCTGCTGCGATTGGCCTGATCATGTTCACCTATGCCTTCGTCAATATGGGCATGGTCAGTGGCATCCTGCCAGTGGTGGGGGTGCCGTTGCCCTTCATTAGCTATGGCGGCACCGCGCTGGTCACGCTCGGCATGGCATGCGGGCTGCTGATGGCGATATCGGCGCACCGCAAGCTCGTGCAAAGCTGACGGCGGACGAAAGTGCAAACCTACTTTCGTGCGATTAGTTTGCAAAAAATCGCTGGCAAAGCCAGACAATTTTTTGAAGATGCAAGGCAGCGAAAAAGCGTTGGCGGCATTTGTGCTGCGTTGGTGATTGCAGCGCTGAGCTCGGGTTGTGGCACCACCCAGCGCGGCGGCGGGTATTACCAGAACGACGGGCCGCCTGAGCGGGCACCGGGCGACGTTGCTTCAGTTCCGGACGCGGTGCCGAAGATCGAGCCGTTTTTGGCGCGCGCCAATCGACCCTATGTCGCCCTCGGCCGCAGCTACACACCGCTGACCACCGATGTCGAGTTTCGCGAGCGCGGTGTCGCCTCGTGGTACGGCAAACAGTTTCACGGCAATCGCACGGCGAGCGGCGAGATCTACGACATGTTCGCGATGACGGCGGCGCATCCAACGCTGCCGCTGCCGAGCTATGTCCGCGTCACCAGCGTGCGGACGCGCCAGAGCGTCGTCGTGCGCGTCAACGATCGCGGGCCGTTCAAGTCAGATCGCATCATTGATCTTTCTTACGCAGCGGCATCGAAGCTGCGGTTCGTTGCCGCCGGCGTCGAGCAGGTTGAAATCGAGCGGATCACGCATTGGCAGATTGCCTCGGGCGAATGGCGGGGCGCCCCCTGATGGCGAGGGTATCGGCATCGAATCGGCAATCATCGGCGCTGGCGCAGCAGCGGTATTGGCGCTGGGCACGTGGATTTACATCGACGTGCAACGCGAACTGAAGACGCTGGCGGCCGCGAATCTGCGCTCGCTGCTTGACACGCAGGTAGGCGCACTGGACACCTGGATTCGCGAAAAGCAGCTCAATGTCGAGCGCTGGGCCAAGGATGCGCGCGTGATAGCAGCCGCGAGCGACCCGGCCTTGTCGCCTCTGGCGGCCAACGAGGCCGTCGCGCTTGGCGCGTGTCGCGGCGCGGTCAGCGACGCGCTGGTCAATGGAATCGACGCGCTCCGGCAAAGCGACGCTGCCGAAGGCGTCAATCTGGTCGATCGATCAGGCCGCGTACTGGCTGCACGCACCCGAGCCCACTGCGGCTTGATGATCACGCCGGAGCGGCGGCAGCAATTGAAGCCGGTGTTCGACGGTCAATCGATGTTCGCGCCACCGATGAGTGAGCGCGAGGCGCTGGATGGTGCAGACAAGGCGGGCGCGCGGCGACGGCCGTTGGTCTGGTTTTCGGCCCCGGTGCGCAACGCCGGGGGAGAGATCATCGCGGCGTTGAACATCGGCAAATTCGCCGACGCACGCTTTTCGAGCTCACTGGTGGCGGCACGCCCCGGGTCGACCGGTGAGGCGTATGCATTCGATGCGCGTGGCAGGATGCTGTCGGAAAGCCGGTTCCGTGCAGAACTCGAACAGCGCGGCGCGCTGAAGCCTGGCGATTCGACCATCCTGTCGGTTCGCCTCGATGGCCCTGAACAGCAGAATGCGACGCCATCTTTGACTGGGCTCGCCGGGGTTGCCCTCGCTCGAGTTGCGCGTGCCGACGGCGAATTGTCCGGCGAAGTGCTGCAGCCGTACCCGAACTATGTCGGCAGGCCGGTAATCGGTGCCTGGCGCTGGCTTCCGCAGTATGGCTTTGGCATTGCGATCGAGGTGGGCCGCGATGAGGTTTTCGCGCCACTGCGACGGGTCGAAACAGCGTATCGGATGATCGCCGCTCTGGCCGCGTTGGTGTTGCTTGCCTTGCTGGCGGAGACGCTGTGGATTCAGGTGCTGCGTCGCCAACGCGACGAGGCGCGCCAGCTCGGCAACTACGAATTGCTCGAACAGATTGCTGAGGGTGGCATGGCGAGCGTATGGCGCGCGCGGCATAGACTGCTCAAACGCCCGGTCGCCATCAAGCTGCTGTCGCTGCGCGTGTCGAACGACGAAGGTCTGGCGCGCTTTGAGCGTGAGGTGCGGTCTGCCAGCCAGCTGATGCATCCGAACACAGTCGCGATCTTCGACTATGGCCGCTCGGCGGCGGGGGAGCTGTTCTGTGCGATGGAACTGCTCGACGGCATTACCGTGCAGCAGCTGATCGAGCGCCATGGAGCGCAACCGGTGGCGCGCGTTGCTCATGTGATGCACGGCATCGCGGGTTCGTTGTCGGAGGCGCATGAACGAGGACTCGTGCATCGGGACATCAAGCCTGCCAACGTGATGCTGTGCCGGCGCGGCGCCGAGTTCGATGCCGTCAAAGTACTCGACTTCGGTTTGGTCAAGAGCATTAGCGAACCGCATACGCGCGATCTGACGCGTGCTCTGCGCATACTCGGCACGCCGTCGTACATGGCGCCCGAGCGGATCGAGGATCCGGGAAGCGCCGACCTGCGTTCGGATATCTATTCGCTGGGCGCGCTCGGTTATTTCATGCTCACCGGCCGGCCGCCGTACAGCGGCGAAAACGACCTCGCGCTCGCGTATCAGGTCGTCAATGCACCGGTGCCCGAGCTGGACACCGCGAATTCACTGGCGGCGTTGGTACGAACTTGCCTGCAAAAGAATGCTGCCGATCGGCCGCAGAGCACACAGCAGGTGATCGATCGGCTCGATGAAGTCATGCGCGAATTTTCCTGGATCGCAGCAGACGCAAGAACCTGGTGGGCCGAGCACGCGGACACTGCCGCCGCACCTGCCGAATTCGCGACGACGCCGCTTAGGTAGATTTGAGCTGCAGCGCCAGCGCGTACAAGGCCTGCTTCGGTTGCCCACTCGCCTTGGCTGCGATCGCCGCCGCACGTGCCGGCGGCATTTCTTCGAGGAGCACCGTGAGCCAGTGCGCGACCGCCGGTTCGATGTCAGCCGAATCATTCGAGATCAACGCGGGAGGTGCGTCGACCAGCACGACATACTCGCCGCGCTCTTCGACAGGAAGCGCGGCCAGCTCCGATGCCATATGGGCTGAGATGGTTTCGAACTTTTTGGACACCTCGCGCGCCAGCACGACTCGCCGCGCTGGTTCAAGCACGGTCGAAAGCTGCGCCAGCAGGTCGGCGATTCGATGCGGCGCCTCGAACAAGACGAACGCCCTTTTTTCGGCGGCCAGGGCTCGCAAGATTCGATTGCGCTGCTGCATGCCCGTCGGAAGAAAGCCGACAAACACGAACGGCCCGGCGCCTAGACCCGCCGCCGACAGCGCGGCGATCGCACTGCTCGGACCCGGCACGGGTACCACACGCGCGCCAGCGTCCAGCGCGATGCGCACCATCAGTGCGCCCGGGTCCGACAGGCCCGGCGTGCCGGCGTCCGTGACCAGCGCAATTCGTTCGCCGCGCGCGAGCCGCTCGACAACCTGCTGCGCCATTGCACGCTCATTGTGCTGATGTGCGGCGAGAACCGGCGTCTCGATGCCGTAGCGCGCCAAAAATGGCCGCGTAACGCGCGTGTCCTCGGCTGCAATTAGATCGACCTGCGACAGAACCCAGATTGCACGCAGCGTAATGTCGGCCGCGTTGCCGATCGGCATGCCGACTACATACAATGAGCCCGCAGGGAAATCCTGCGCCGCCACTTCGGACAGCGCGATCAATCGATCCTGTTGCAGGTCTTGTGTGAAGGTGCCCATCGCTGCCTTGTGCTCGCTGAACGTGCGGCTGGCTTTGCTGGCAAGTGTCGCATGCAGCCTGCCGGCGCAAGCACTCGCGCAAACGGCGCCGGCGATTGACACTGCCCAGCCGGTCACCGCGACCGCAATCGCGCTGGTACTGCCCAACCAGCAGGGGATTTTCGCCGCCGCCGCGGAAGCGGTCAGGCAGGGATTCTTCGCCGCCCACAAACTCAGCGGGAGCACGGCCACCATTCAGGTGATCGAGGTCGGCGATGACATTGAACAGGTTGGCATCGCACTCGCCGCCGCGCGCGACCGCGGCGTGCGCGTGGCGGTCGGGCCTTTGCGAAGGGACGAAGTCACTGCCATTGTCGAGGGCGGGCGTGCGGTGCTGCCCCTGGTGGCCCTGAACTTTCCGGACCGCGATGCCGCTGCACCGGCAACGATGATCGCGTTCGGACTGTCGGCCGACGCCGAAGCCGAGCGCGTGGTGCAGGTCGCGCTGGCAAGCTTCGTCAATTTGCGGCCAGGACTTTCGACCGGCGCGCGGACCATGGTGCTGGTAGGTGCCGGCGCGCTCGACCGAAGAATTGCGCAGGCGTATGTCAACGCCTTGCGCGCCGCGGGCGAGGTACCGGCGACGGTGGAAGTGACGCCGGCGACGGTGAACCGGCTTGGCCGGCAGTTTGAAACGGGCAGCTACGACGCGGTGTTTCTGGCGCTTGGCGCGCGCGAGGCGTCGCTGCTGAGGCCGCGCATTCCGCGTGGGATCGCCATTTTCGGAACGTCGTTGTTGAACGTCGGCGATCCCGCAGGCTCGCCGATGGCGTCGGCGCTGGCGTTCGATCTCGAAGGCGTGCGCTTTGTCGACATGCCGTGGCTGCTGCAGCCCGATCACCCCGCGGTGATGGTGTATCCGCCCGTGGGGCGCCCAATGACCCTTGAAACGGCGCGGCTGTACGCGCTGGGAATCGACGCGTTTCGTGTCGCTCAAGTCTGGATGAAAGGCGAGTCGCGGTTCGAAGTCGACGGCGTGACCGGCCGCTTGCGAGTCGATCGCGCGCAAAGCGTCCGCGTCGAGCGGGTTCCGATGTCGGCCATCTACCGCAACGGCGCCATTGAACGCGAAGAGGTCGCCCGCTGAAGCCGTCACCCTCCGCGCCGCGCACGCCGAAGCAGCGCGCAGGAGACGCAGCGGAAGACGCAGCCGCCCAGCATCTGACGGCGGCCGGCTGCCGCATCGTGGCACGCAATGCGCGCTATCGCGACGGCGAAGTCGACCTGATTGCGCGCGAACGCGAGCTGCTGGTGTTTGTCGAAGTTCGCATGCGGGCTGGTGCGCGGTTCGGCGGCGCCGCGGTCAGCGTCGACTCGCTGAAGCAGAAGCGAGTCGCGCGCGCTGCGCAACATTGGCTGCTTCGCGAATACGGCGAGCGTTGGCCCGCGTGCCGGTTCGATGTGGTCACGGTCGATGGCGGTGGCACAATCGAGTGGATACGCGATGCGTTTCAAATGTAAATGAGCAGCGAAGCTGAACGCTGCGGGAGACTTGAATGAAACTGACTCACAAACACGTCTTGGCCGCGGTCGCTGCGGTGCTGGTGCTGCCTGGTTGTGCGCCGCTGGTCATCGGCGCCGTTGCGGCGGGTACAGCAGTCGTTGCTACGGATCGCCGCAGCACCGGCGCGCAGCTGGACGACAAGACCATTCAGGTGCGAGTCGCCAATGAATTGCGCGACGCGCTGAAAGGCAGCGACATTCATATCAATGTCAACAGCTACGAGCGCCGGGTGTTGCTGACCGGTGAAGTGGCCAGCGAGGCCGTCAAAACACAGGCCGGCAGCGTTGCTGCGCGCTCGAAAGACGTTCGCCTGGTCAACAACGAGCTGATCGTTGCGCCACCCTCGACGTTCGGTGAGCGTACCGAGGACAACACGCTCGGCACCAGAGTGCGCGCCGCGTTCGTCAACACGCGCGAAATTGCGTTTAACTCGATCGATATCGTGACCGAGCGACGCACCATCTATCTGATGGGTGCGGTCACGCAGAAAGAGGCCGACGTCGCCGCGCACGTTGCCAGCCGCGTGCCTGGCGTAAAGCAAGTCGTCAAGCTGTTCGACGTCGCTGCGGCCGGAGCGGCTGCGCCCGCGGCGCAATCGCCGACAGCAGCGCCGGCGCCGGTCACGGCCGCGCCCGCGACGACCACGCCCGGCACGACTCGCTGACGCACCGTCGGCAGCAATCCGACGCCGTTCGTCAATCAGGGCTTGCGTGCCGAGGGCTTTGTCTTATAGTCCGCGCGCCTTGAACTCAAGGTGGTAGGGGCGCGCCGGCAAAATGCCGTTTGGTTGAATCTGACTGGAGGATTCGATGAGTTGGATCATCGTGCTGGTCGTCATCGCAGCGATCGTGTTCTGGGTGGTGGGCGCCTACAACCGCCTGGTCAGTCTGCGCAATAAGTTCAAGAACGCTTTTGCGCAGATCGATGTTCAGCTGAAGCGCCGTTATGACCTGATCCCGAATCTGGTCGAGACTGCCAAGGCGTATATGAAACACGAGCGCGAGACGCTCGAGAACGTGATTCGTGCGCGCAATTCCGCGGTGACTGCGAATACGGCCGCTGCTGCGGACCCGGGCTCGCCGCAGGCAATCCAGGGATTAATGGTGGCCGAAGGGGCTTTAAGCGGCGCGCTGTCGAAACTATTTGCGCTGGCCGAAGCGTATCCCGATCTGAAAGCCAACCAGAACATGATGCAGGTAACCGAGGAACTGACCGGCACCGAGAACAAAATATCGTTCGCGCGCCAGGCGTTCAATGATTCGGTGATGAGTTACAACACCGCCGTGCAGCAGTTTCCCACCAACGTCATCGCCGGCGCTTTCACCTTCACGCCGGCCGAGCTGCTGCAATCGACTGAAAGCGAAGAGGAGAAGCAGGCGGTTCGCGTTCAGTTTTGAACGGGGTGGTTGACCCATGGTCGCGATGTGGGTGCTGCTCGCTTGTGGCGTCGGGCTAATCGCTTGGGGAGTGGTCAGTATTCGGCGTGGCACGCTGTGGGACAACGATGTCGCGGGCGAGTGGATTCGCCTCGACGATGATCCGACGATATTCTGGACGGCCGTGTCGCTGATCTTCACGCTGGCGGTGCTGGCCATCGGCGTGGGCGCGATTGCCGGCTACGGCTCGCGTCCGCTTTAACGACCGGCAGCCAACTTGGACTTTTTCGAGCACCAGGAAGTCGCTCGCCGATCAACGCGCCGGCTGGTCGTGCTGTTCGCGATCGCCGTGATCGCTATCGTCATCGCAGTGAATGTCGCCGCCAGCGCGCTTTACCTCGGCTTCCTGATGCCTGCAGGAACAGCCCGCGCCGCCGCGGCTTTGCCGAGCGGCTTCTACTTTGTCAACACGCTGCTGGTTCTGGGCCTGATCGGCAGTGGCACGCTGTACAAGATGAACTCCCTCAGCGCTGGCGGCGCCGCGGTCGCCAATCTGGTCGATGCGCGCGAAGTCGACATGACCACGCGCGATTTGCTCGATCGGCGTCTGATCAACGTGGTCGAGGAAATGGCGATCGCATCGGGCGTCGCGGTGCCGCGCGTGTACGTGATGGATAACGAAACGGCGATCAACGCATTTGCCGCCGGCCATTCGATCAACGACGCGGTGATCGCAGTGACTCGCGGCACGCTGACGCGGTTGTCGCGCGACGAATTGCAGGGAGTGATCGCACACGAGTTCTCGCATGTACTGAACGGCGACATGCGGCTTAACTTGCGCTTGATCGGGGTGCTGCACGGGCTGCTGATCGTTGCCCTGGCCGGCCGCCTGCTGTTGGAGTTGAGTGGCCGCGGCCGCGGCGGAAGCAGCAGCAGCGGGCGCAGCGGCAACGCGCTCGCCGTTTTGTTTTTTGCCGGCGTGGCGCTGTGGATACTCGGCTACATCGGCGTGTTTTTCGGCCGCCTGATCAAGGCCGCCGTATCGAGACAAAGGGAATTTCTCGCCGATGCGAGTGCTGTGCAGTTCACGCGCAATCCCGACGGCATCGGCGGCGCCCTGCGCAAAATCGGCGGGCTCACCGAGGCGACCGGGCTCGGCACGCGCATCGATCATCCGCAGGCCGAAGCGTTGTCGCATCTGTTTCTCGGTGCGGCGCGGCCCAGTTTCGTCCGCGGCCTGTTTGCAACGCATCCGCCGCTTGAAGAGCGGGTGCAGCGCATTTATGGACGCAAGCATGCGTTTTTGCCCGCGCCGGAGAATGCGTTGGCGTTGTCGATGGGCGGCCTGGATCCCGCGCCCGAGATGGAGCGTCCGCGCTCACCGATTGAGTTCGTGCCGGCGGGTGACGGGCGTCGAGCGGAGGGTGCTGCGGCGCCGTCTACCGTCAGTGGCCTGTCGCCGCTCACGGGCTTGGTCGCAGCGGCCGCAGCCGGCGCCGCGGCACCGGGCGAGGTAGTGGCTTCGGTCGGCACGGTGGCGCCGCCGGCACAGCGCAACTTCGCCTTGGATCCGTCGCAGCGGGCGACGGTGGAGATTTTGCGGCGCGCGGCGACCGATGCCATGCATGCCCAATTGATCGCGTACGCGCTGCTGGTAGGAGAAGACCGCGAGCTGCGCGCGCAGCAATGCCAACTGATCGCGGACGCCTATGGAGGCGAGGCATCGCAAATCACCGATCGCTACCACCACCTGATGCATCAATTGCCGCCCGGCGTACGGCAGCCGCTGCTGGATGTTGCGATGCCGGCGCTGCGCAAGCTGCCCGATCAAGTCCGGCAACGCGTGCTAAAGCTGGCGCACCTGCTGATTGCGGCGGATGGCCGCGTGTCCGTCAGCGAGTTTCTGTTGTTCACGATTCTGAAGCGGCGGCTTGGCCCGGACGCGGGCAAAGCCGTGCCGGTCCGTTACCGAACCGTGGGGGAGCGCGCTGCGGATGCGGCGCTGGTTCTTTCGTTGGTCGCGGCGGTCCGCCTGCCGCAAAGGTCCGGGCATGCCTTCAACGCCGGCGCGTTGCTGTTGCCCGGCGCAAATGTCCAGTTGGTCGGTATCGACGCGATCAAGCTGGACGATGTTTCTGCCGCGCTCGATCATCTGAATCAACTGGCACCGCTCGCAAAACCGCAGCTGATCAAGGCCGCCACGGCGACGGCATTCGTCGATAGCGAAACGAACTGGCTCGCGGCCAGCACGCTGCGCATGATATGTGCTGCACTCGACGCGCCGCTGCCGCCGCAGGTAACGGCAGTGGAAGTGGTGGGCTAACCAACGCATCAACCAGTTCGAACGATGGAGTTCGCATGCGACTAAGACCAGTATGTTTGACGTGCGTGTCGTTCGATGTGGAAGCCGTCGTCGACGGAGAGCCGGTCGAAGCCGAATTTTTTGCGTGCTTCGAATGCCAGGATGTGTTTTATTTCATGCCGGATGCGAAACCGCGCGTTCGGCAGCTGGGCCTATCTCAGCTCTACGGTGAGCCAAGCCGTGCAATCAAGCGCGGTCGCGTAACTCGGTAACACCTTTGAGTTCTGCGCAGTGGTCGCAGCAGAACATTCGGCCGTCCTTTTCCAGCCCGTGCCCGACAATGCGCACACTGCAGTGTTCGCACGTCGGTGCCAGCAGGTGAATCGCGCATTCGAAGCTGTCGAACGTATAGGTCCGCGCGCCCTTTTTTACCTCGAACGATTTGTCGTAATCGTTTCCGCACGCATCGCACTTCGCCATATCGTTCTCCTACCGTCCGGTTTTCGCACGTGTCCGTGCAGCTTTGCGCGCGGCGGCGGAGCGCTGGGCCGCGGTCTTGTCTTTCGCGGCCGCGCGCGCGTGCCTGGCCAGCGCGGTTGAGGAAGCGGCAGCGTGACCTTCGTCTTTTAGCGCTTCTTTGGCCGCGCGGGACCGAGCGGGAGACACCTTGACATCGCTTTTCTGTCCGGCTCGATACGCGCTGGCGGCACTTTGCCGAGTGCGTTCCGACGTCGTACCTTTCTTGGGTGGCGGTAGATCGACGCCCGCGCGCCGCGCTTTCGACAGCCCGATGGCAATCGCCTGCTTCGCTGACCGTGCGCCGTGCTTGCCTTCGCGTATGTGCTCTATCTCTTCGCGCACGAACTCGCCAGCCTGGGTACTTGCGGCCTTGCCTTCGCGCTTGTCCTTCTTCGCTTGTTGCAGTGTCTGCTTCTCGGGCATATGAGATCTCCTGATCGAGACAGTCTTACTCCACGCGTAGCAAACGCGCGTCCCGCTGGTCTGCCCTCACGCGGCGAGCAACTTCTCAATATCAGGAATCGGATGCGAGGTCAGGTTCTTCGGCAACTCGCCGGTGATGCGATCGACGACCTCTTTGTGAAACGCCTTGCGCAGGGTGCCCAGCACCTTCGGTGGGGCAACGACGACGAGCGCTTCGAACTTGTTGGCGTGCGCAAGGCGATAAAGAGTGTCGGCGATGTCGACGGCGAAACGATCTTCGCCCAGTTGATGCCAGTCGGTTTCCTCCATCGCGCTGCGGGCTGTGCCCGCGCTGGCAAACGCCCGGCCCGGTTTGTCGGTGCCCTGTTCATGGGTCGCAGGATTGTCGTGCCCGAGAATGTGTTCGACTTCGAGCCTGATGTCCTCCGGTCCGCCCTTGTTGCGTAAGAAAAGAGCTTTCTCCCCATCGCCAACGACGACGAGAGCCTCACTGGCAATCTTGATTTCATTCATGGGGGTGTGGCGAGGTGAAGTGCGGTTAAGACCCTAAAAGGCGCACATTCCGTGCCCGATAGGCGCCGGCGCCATGGCCCTGACGCGCTTCAACAGCGCCTAGCTCGTCCTAAAGAGCCGGCCCGACGTCGATTCCGGCCGAGTGTGCTTGCTGATCGGCGTGGTAACTCGATCGCACCATCGGCCCGCACGCCGCATGCGAAAAGCCAATACGCATCGCTTCCGCCTCAAACATTCGAAACGTATCCGGGTGCGCATAGCGCAGCACCGGCAAATGATGCGTGCTCGGCGCCAGGTACTGGCCGACCGTCAGCATGTCCACGTGATGCGCGCGAAGATCGCGCATCACCTGCAAGATCTCTTCGTCGGTCTCGCCAAGACCGACCATGACGCCGCTCTTCGTCGGCACGTTCGGAACGGCGCGCTTGAACTCCGCGAGCAGCTTCAGCGAATGCGTGTAGTCGGATCCCGGACGCGCGTGGCGATACAAGCGCGGCACGGTTTCCAGGTTGTGATTCATCACGTCGGGCGGCGCGGCTTCCAGAATCTGCAGCGCACGGTCGAGCCGGCCTCGAAAATCGGGCACCAGCACTTCAATGCGCGTCGCCGGCGAAAGTTGGCGCGTGGCCCGAATGCAGTCGACGAAATGCTGCGCGCCGCCGTCCTTCAAGTCGTCGCGATCGACCGACGTGATGACGACGTACGAAAGCTTCAGCGCCGCGATCGTCCGCGCCAGGTTAAGCGGCTCATCGGCGTCGAGCGGATCGGGGCGTCCGTGGCCAACATCGCAAAACGGGCAACGCCGCGTGCACTTGTCGCCCATGATCATGAAGGTCGCAGTGCCTTTGCCGAAGCACTCGCCGATGTTCGGGCACGACGCTTCCTCGCACACGGTGTGCAGATTGTGCTGGCGCAGGATGTTCTTGATTTCGTAAAAGCGCGTGGCCGGTGAGCCCGCCTTGACGCGGATCCATTCGGGCTTTTTCAGCGCCTGGCCGATCGGCACCGGCGTGATCGCGAACTTCTTGAAGACCTTGCCGGTCTTTGCCTCGCCTTTTTTCTTTGCGAAGTCAGTTGCGGGTGCGGAGGTGTCCATCAGGTCGCCAGTCTAGCTAACGCCGGTTGGCGCGCGCGCGCGGGTACCGACAGATGGGCCTGCAGCCGTTCGCTCAGGCGCATTGCCACATCGTCGCGATCTGCCTGCACGCCGAGCGTTGCGAGGTCGACGACTTGCAGTCCAGCGTAGCCGCACGGATCGATCAGCGAATAAGGCGCCAGGTCCATCGCGACGTTCAGCGCAACACCGTGATAACTGCATCCGCCCGCGACCTTGATGCCAAGCGCGGCGATTTTCGCGAGACCGGTGAAGGGCGGTGGCGCGTGACCAGGCCACGGCGTAAACACGCCCGGCGCGCCCGCCACGCGCCGCCCGTCGACGCCGAAAAACTGCAGCGTCTGAATCACCGACTGCTCAATGCGAAACACCAGTTCTTTAACGTAGATGCCGAGACGCCGCAAATCGAGTAACGGATAGGCAACAACCTGGCCGGCGCCGTGGTACGTGATCTGGCCGCCGCGATCGGTGGCAATCACCGGAATGTCGGATGCAGCGAGAAGATGCGCGCGCCGGCCCGCCTGACCCAAAGTGAAGACTGCGGGATGCTCAACCAGCCAGAGTTCGTCATCGGTACTCGAACTGCGCTGCTCGTTGAACTCACGCATCGCGAGCCACGTACGAACGTAGTCGGCGCGACCAAGTTGCCTGACGATCATCCGCTACAACACGACCTTGACCAGCGGATGGCTGGTCAGCGCGCGGTAAAGCTCGTCGAGCTGCTCACGTGACGTCGCGCGAATCGTGGCAGTGACCGACAGGTAGTTGCCATCCTTCGAGGTCCGCATCTCGAGCGTGCTGGGATCGAAATCGGGGGCGTGCGCCTGCACGACTTCGACGATCGCCTGTGCGAACTCGTCGACGCGGCGTCCCATGACCTTGATCGGAAAATCGGTGGGAAACGTCAGTCCCGGGGGTCGCGGCGTCAGATCAGACGGTTTGGGTTCGTTGCTCATGCAGCTCGTTCAGTCACGGGAGATTTACTCGGCGACACGCCTCGCTGCGCATGCCAGGCGCGAGCGTCCGCCTGCTTGGCCTGCTGAAACCATTCGTACATCTTGCGATACATGGGGCCGGGTTTGCCCGCATTTGTTCCAGTCCCCACCGGCGCGCCATCGAGTGTGGCAATCGCCAGCACTTCACGTCCAGAGGAACTGAGCCAGATTTCGTCGGCGGCTTTCAGCTCGCCGGCGGCCACCGGACGAACGTCAACCTTGACGCCCTGCTGTGAGGCAATGTGGGCGATACCGTCAACCGTGATGCCGGGTAGAAGCTGCACCGTCTTCGGCGGCGTACTGATCACGCCGTTTTTGATCACGCTGATGTTGGTGCTGGATCCTTCGGTGAGGTACCCATCGCGCAGCATCACGGTTTCACTTGCACCATGGTCGATCGCGTACTGCTTCATCAGCACGTTGCCGAGCAGGGAAGTGCTCTTGATGTCGCAATGCAGCCAACGCTCGTCGACGTGCGTCACTGCGGCAACGCCCTGCTCGATCTGCTCGTTCGGAATTAACGGCCAGGGCGAAGTGGATACGAACACCGTGGGCACCGTACCGGCCGGGAACGGATGGTCCCGCTTGGCCACACCGCGCGTCACCTGCACGTAGACCAACTGGCGCGACCACGGGTGGCGATCGATAACTTCCGCGGTCAGGTCGAGCCACTGTTCCGGCCGCAATGGATTGTCGATCCGAACGGCGCCCAAACTACGCTGCAGGCGGGCGAAATGCTCGTTTGCACGAAACGGCGCACGAATTTGTGCACCGTCAGCGCCGACCGTATCGACGGGTATCACTTCGTAGACACCGTCGCCAAAAATGAAACCGCGATCGAGCACCGAAACCTTCGCGTCGATCAAAGCAGTCCATTCGCCGTTTAGATAACAGGTGGCCTGTTGCCAGTCCGGCGCGGGGCTGTTTCGTTGTTCAATCACCTGCGTTTCCTCCACCAAAGCACGATGGCATCGTACGCGCGGCGCAACAAGCCGCCGGAGTCGATTCGCTCGAGTGCCACGACCGGCACGTCGGCGACCTGGCGCCCGCCGGCACTGATCATCATGCGGCCCACCGCTTGGCCGCGTTGAAGCGGTGCGATCAGTGGATCGGAGCGCTCGATCCACGACTTCAAGGCCTCACCTTTGAGGTTATGCAACTCGCTTGCCGGCACGGTGACGTACACATCCTGGTCGACGCCGACTGGCACGATGCCGCGATCCCCCTTCCAGATAGCAGGTGTCGCCAGCACGTCACCGCGCCGATACAGTTGGACGGTATCAAATGCGGCGTAGCCGTGATTGAGCAGCCGCAGAGTCTCTTGCGTGCGCGCTGCATCGCTGTTGGCGCCGAGAACCACCGCGATCAACCGCCGCTGGAAGGCGCGGTCGCCGTCGCCCTGCGCGCGCGCGGACGTCGCCACGATCGACCATCCGGAGGCGGACAGCTGCCCCGTTTTCATGCCATCGACGTGCGAGTCGGTCCACAGAAGCCGGTTGCGGTTCGCTTGCGAAACCTCGTTGTACGAAAATTCACGCTGCGCAAACAACGGGGCATGTTGTGGAAAGTCGGTGAGCAAGCGGCGCGCAAGAATCGCCATGTCCTCGGCACTCGAATAGTTCTGCGCGTCGGACTGACCGGTGGCGTTTGCAAAGTGCGTATTGGCCATGCCGAGACGTCGCACCTCGGCGTTCATGCGCGCCACGAATGCGTCAACGCTGCCAGCACTGTGTTCTGCCAGCGCAACCGCGGCATCGCTTGCCGAAGCCGTCAACATTCCGCGCAGCAACTGATCGACAGTCACAGCCCGGCCCGGCTCCAGATACATACGTGCGCCCAGTTTGCCGGGCGTCGCGAACGCGGCGGGAGAAACGGTGACAGCATCGGTGAGCGCGATTCGATTCTCATTCAGAGCCGTGAAGACGACATACGCCGTCATCAATTTGGTCAGCGATGCCGGCTCAAGGCGCGCCAGCGGCTCGAACGATGCGAGCCGTGCGCCGCTGGTCGCATCGACTAACACCCAGGCGCGTGCCGCCAACATGGGCGCTGGCTGCGCGGCCGCTTGAGGCAATGCCCCTAGAAGCAACGTGACGAAAAGCACACGAAGATGGCGCAACATGATCAACAACGCTGTGGCAACGCGGATTAGGTAAGCGGATGTGAAGTCCAGGACCGAGAGTTTGAACGCAGACTCCGACTCCGGTTCAGTCAGCGCCCGTAACGAAGCGCAGAGTCAACCGCGACGCCGTAACGCCTTCAGGTAATCCTGGGCCGCAGCCGAACCCAGCGCACTCGAAATGACGCGCTCGGCCTGGCGTACGCAGGTACGAAATTCTTCAATCGAGCGGCACGCTTCGATACGCATCGCAAGCGAATCGGCTTCGGGACCCAGCCGGTCGTGCAGGCCACGCACGGCACGGCGCTTGACTTCCTCGAGCGTGATCGGGTTATCGCGGTCGTCGAGTCCGCCGCTTGTACTCGGCCCGCCCAAAGCGGATGAAAAGCCGGTGTCGGTATCGCGGCCGTTTACCGTCGGCACGTCGATCGCGCCCTGGTACGAGGCGCGCTGGATCAAGCCTGAACTTTCCAGGCTCGCAACGGCACTTTCGATTTCACCCGGTTTCGCAAGAATCGACAGGTCATCGACCGTCCGCTTGCCGTCGATCATGATCAGCACGCGGCGCGTTGTCATCGGCAGCTGTGCGCTGCGCAATGAGATCTCCGCAATGCCGCGCGGGGTTTTCAAATAGATGACGGTGCCGTCCACGATTATCGGCACGCAGCGCGCGCCGTTGCCCCCTTACCCTGAAGCTAAAAATACCGCGAAGAATGCCGGAAACGGACACTTCGGCGCGCGTCTTCTGCGCTTGCACGCGCGCGACAAGCGAACCCTTTTTAATCAGTTTGCACGGCTGCGTCAATTGCGGGCAGGCCCAGAATATGCGCACTTATCAGGCGCTTGAGCACGCCCAGCCGCCGGTGAAAGAAGTGATCTGCTCCCGGGATAACAACGATCGGAAGATCCTGTGGGCGCGCCCAGTCAAGCACATGGGCCAGCGGAATTGTTTCATCCAGTTCGCCGTGGATGACGAGCGTGTCGCGCATGACGTTCGGCATCGGCCATTTGGCTGCAGCGGCGCCGACCAATACCACGTATCTAGGCGGTCGATTCGAAGCAGCGAGGGTTTGCGCCGCTTTCGCAGCGACGAAGCTGCCAAACGAAAAGCCGGCCAGCGCGACAGGCAGTTGATCGGAAACCTTCGACTGGACGGCTGGCAGACTCGGGACTACGTCGATCAAGTGCAGGAAATCCTCGGTCTCCCCTTCGCCTTCATCATGCTCTCCGCCAGAACCGCCTACGCCGCGGAAGTTCGGTCGCACTGCAACCCAGCCGAGACCGGCGAATGTCCGCGCGATGGTGGCAACTACCTTGTTGTCAAAGGTACCGCCGTAAAGCGGATGCGGGTGCCCGATGTAGACGATCCCGTGCGGCGCGCCGGCGGGCCAGTCGAGGGCCAGTTCTATGCGGCCGCTGACGCCGTCGACCAGCAGTTTCTCAATCGACGCCGGCATCGGATCGACGTCTTCGCGCCAGCCCTAGATGCGAAGTCGCTCTACGACTTCGCCTTTGACCAGATGGCGGTCAACGATTTCGTCGATGTCGTGCGCATCGACGTAGGTGTACCAGACGCCCTCCGGGTAGACGACGACGCAAGGCCCTTCCTGACAGCGATCGAGGCAGCCCGATTTGTTGATGCGAATCTTTCCCTTGCCATTCAAATCGAGCTCCTTGATGCGCGATTTGGCGTGTTTTTGCATTTCCGCAGCGTGATGGTTCGCGCAACAGGCCGAGCCATCTTCGCGCTCATTCAGGCAGAAGAAAACGTGACGCTGGTAGTAACTCATGAGCAAATTATAGAGACGCAGGCGAGTCGTGCTCGGCTTGCTTCGTCAACAACGCCATGGCAAGCGCGTAAGCCAATGCATAAGGCCAAAGCAGTGACAGCCAATGCGCCAGTGCATTGAAGTTCAGCAGCTTGCCCTGCCTCCATCCACCGATCGCGTCGAGGTAATACGGATTTTCGGGCACCAGATTGACGGCGGCGATCAGCGCAATCACCGCGAGCAGTGCAAAGCGCGCACACCAGGTGCGCGGCCCGGCACTCGCCGCGAGCAACGAGAGCACGCCGAGACCCAGCCCACCGTAGACCCCTGGAGTCAGCCACGCCAGCGCGCGATCGGGACCGAACTGCACGGCGTTCGCCAGTGTCTTCGACAGCAGTGCCGTGACCAGCAACGTCAACAGCAGCTTTACCCTGGGCGCATTCGGCCGCATCGTCGAAGCAAACGCAAGCCCGACCGCGAGGATCGACGACGCCACAACGAATGCTTCGGCGAGCACGAACTCGGCGAGGTCGAAGCTGTCCGCAAACTCGGCCACGCTGAACACCAGATCGTCGATTGGCAGCACGCCACCGGCGGCGACCAGCAGCGCGCCGAACTCTTCACGAATATCGCCATTGCCGAACAACATCGGCTCCGGGTAGATCTGGGCGGCGGGCCAGAGCGCTATTGCCAACAGCAAAATGGACGCGCGGCGTTCGAACCAGCGTAGACGCAAATCGGCTAACCGCCCGCGATCGATCAGACTCGATGCGAATGGCGCTGCCATCAGCGCGCCCAACGCAGCGCCGGCCGAGTTCGTCAGCAGATCAAGATTCGAAGAAATGCGCGTCGGCAAGAAACTCTGCAACGCTTCGATCGCTGCTGCGAGCAGCAGCCCGGCGAGCAGTGCAACCAGCACCGCCGTCAAACCGCGCACCGCCGGATGCAGCGCGAGGACCAGCAATGCGCCGAGCGGCAGGTAGGCGAGGATGTTGACGGCCAGATCGAAGGTGGTCACATGCGCCGGGATCGGCGCCGCCAGATATGCAAACGGGTTCAACCCGAGATCGCGCCAGCCGCTCCACGGCGCTACTCCGGAATAGACCAGCAGCAGCGCGTAGATCGCGCATGCGCTGCGTGCCAACGGCGAATGCCGCGCATGCCACGGCTTGCCGCTGAACGTCGGTTGGTTTATCGATGCACTCATCGAGTCATTGTCGGATGCCCACGGGTGCGCTGACAAGCACGAGTACGGACGACGGGTCCGATGCTAAATTCGATTGACTGTTCAACCAGCGGTTCAACGATCACAGCCGGAGGCGACTGCTTGGCTGCACGGGTCACTTTGAGGCAGGCGGCAGATCCGTTCGATGCGGCTCCGCTCGACGCGTCCGATATTGCCCGGGCTTTGGCGCTTGCTGGCTGCCGCGACTGTGCGGTTGAAGCGGTGACTGTCACGGGCTCGACCAATGAAGATCTGGTGGCGCAGGCTCGCGTTCGACAGCCTTCTGGTCCTTTGTTGCGCGCTGCTTCGTTTCAAACCAGCGGGCGCGGCCGCAGGCAACGACTGTGGCGCGCGGCTCCCAATGATGCGTTGCTGTTTTCGGTTGCGATTCCCATCGATGTCCGTCCGGGATCGCTGCCGGCGATTACGTTGGCGTGCGGTGTCGCGCTGGCGGACCATCTTGCCACGCACAGCGTGGCAGTGCAGCTGAAGTGGCCGAATGATGTTCGCATTAACGGTTGCAAGCTGGCCGGCATCTTGACCGAGCTGGTAACGGATCGGAACGCAGCGCACACGTTGGTGATCGGAGTCGGCATGAACCTGCACCTTGATGATGGGGCTCGAAGGGCGATCGGGCAGCCGGCGATAGCGCTCGATCAGGTGTTGGGCGAAGGGTTGAGCAAAAGTGCGCTGCAGTCGCGCGAGCAATGGATCGGTCACCTCGGCGGCGCGCTAGTCGCAACGGCGGTGCGATTCATGCGGGACGGATTCGGCCCGTTTTACGTGCGTTTCAATCAACTGCTTGAATCGCGGGGCGAGATGGTTGATGTGTCGCAGGGCGAGGCAGTCGCCGAGCCTGTCATCAGCGGCCGGCTGATCGAGGTCGATCGCCTGGGGCGGTTGGTGATCGAGGCCGATGGGCGGCGCCATAGTGTCAGCGTGGGTGACGTGTCGGTGCGGCAATGACGCTGTTGGTTGACGTCGGCAACTCTGCGATCAAATGGACGCAGTCGTCGACCGACGGAACGCTAGGCGTTGCGCACATCCAGTTGCATCGAGGTGTTTCAGGCGTGGCTGCGCGGCTTGTGGATCAGTGGCGCGGCACCCTTACGCCAGGAGCAGCCGTCGTCGCATGCAACGTCGCCGGGCCCGATGTCGTAGCGGGAGTCGAAGAGGCCGCGCACTTGCTTCAATTTCAGGCGGTTCGCTGGCTGCGCACTCAGCGCTTCTTCGATGGCCGGTCGATTGCGCTCGTCAACGGTTATAAAAATCCCGCACAGCTCGGCGCCGATCGCTGGCATTGCATGCTCGGTGCGTGCGCGACATCGAACGCCCAACGCGCGGCGGACTCATTCGTGGTCGTGAACGCGGGCACGGCTACCACCGCCGATTGTGTCGAAGTCAACAAGGGTGAGGAAAGCGAAGCACGTTTTAGCGGGAAATTCATCGGCGGGGTGATCGCTCCGGGCGTGCGCCCGATGTTGGAATCTCTGGCGCGCCACACCGCCGGCTTGCCTGCGGCTGACGCTGCCCGAACGGATAACGCGGCCGATTTCCCGGATAACACCGACACGGCGATCGTCACCGGCGTACTGGACGCTCAGGTGGGTCTGATCGATCGGATCTGGCGCCGGTTCGCCGGTCGTTTGCAGACGGAACCGCGTCTTATCCTCACCGGTGGGCATGCCGAAGCGCTGGCAGCGCGCCTGCCGACGGCAGCCAACATCGAACATAATCTCGTCTTGCGCGGTTTGGCGCTGCGCGCGCAGTCCGATTTATAAAAGGAAGCATGAAGCTAGAGCCGTGAAGCTTGCGTTTCTTATTCTGTTGCTGGTGAATCTTGCGCTATTCGCGTGGCAGCAAGGTGCCTTTGGCCGCGTCGGCGAAAGTGGCCGCGAACCCGAGCGCGTCGCCCGACAGATCGAGGCCGAGCGCTTTCGTGTGCTCAGCGAAAAAGAAGTGCAAAAGCTGCGCGAACGCGCCGGCCAGGCAAAAGGCGGCGGCGCAGATTCCACCATCGGGCAGTAATCTGGTACTCGCCACTCGTCAGCGCGCGCACCCGAGCGTGCGAGCGGTGGACTAAACTGCGCGTCGCTGGATTTACGTGTCACTCACCGAATGTCCTGGAGAATCTATGAATCCTAGCCTGCAAACTTCTGGCTATCGCGGAGCGGATGCGCTGGTTGTCGAGCGCAACCGGGTACTACGCAATACCTACTGGCTGTTGGCCCTGTCGATGATTCCCACCGTGCTTGGCGCCTGGGTGGGTGTGTCCACCGGCATCGCGCAGTCGATGTCTCCGGGCATCAGCCTTATGGTTTTTCTCGGTGGCGCGTTCGGCTTCATGTTTGCCATTGAAAAGACCAAGAACTCCGCCGCCGGTGTTCCGTTGTTGTTGGGTTTCACATTTTTCATGGGCCTGATGCTGTCACGCCTGCTCGGCGCCGTGCTCGGTTTGGCCAATGGCGGCAGCTTGATCATGGTCGCGTTCGCCGGAACAGGCGCCGTGTTCTTCGGCATGGCAGCCTTGTCGACCGTCATCAAGCGCGACTTGTCGACTTTCGGCAAATGGCTATTTGTCGGCGCGATCGTCGTGTTCGTGACCGCGATTGCCAACGTTTTCCTTCAGTCGGGACCGCTGATGCTGACGATAGCGGTGCTCGCTATCGGCATCTTCACGGCGTTCATTCTTTATGACCTGAAGCGCGTGCGCGACGGTGAAGAAACCAACTACATCACCGCCACGCTCGGCATCTACCTGAGCTTGTACAACGTCTTCCAAAGCCTGCTCGCACTTTTGGGAATTTTTGGCGGGGACCGCGACTAGGCCTACGTGACCCGCGAGACTTTCTCCGCAATCACCTCGCGCAGCCGATCAACTAGCGCGCGCCGCGCCTGCAGCGTCTGATCATCTGGGGTGCGTTGCGGCGCACCCCACACCGGCTGCGGATAATGCAGATCGTCGGCAAAGCGGGCGATCACGTGCCAGTGCAGATGGGGCGTCATGTTGCCCAGGCTGGCGAGGTTGATCTTGTGAGGTGTCAGCACCTCGCGCTGCGCCGTTTCAACCGCGAACACGGTTCTCATTAACCGCATACGCTGGTCGTCATCCAGCTCGCTCATCTCGCGCACGTGATCGTTCCAGATCACGCGCACGTAACCGGGATAGTTCGCCTCGTCGACCAGCACCACGCGCAGCCACTCGTTGGCGAGGACGATCACGCCCCCGTCTCTTTTGCATAACTCGCAGTCGGCAACCTTCATCTCTACACCAGCACGCGCTCAATGCCGCCACTGTTTGCCTTCGCAACATATTCCGGTAGCCAGTCAGATCCCAGTAGGTGTCTAGCTATTTCAACAACGATGTAGTCCGCGTCGATATCGGCGTCGTGGTTGTAGCGCTTCAGTCCCTGCAGGCAAGACGGACATGAAGTCAGCACCTTGACTTCGCCGTCGAATCCATCGGCGCGCAGCTTGTCAGCGCCAGCACGGACTTCGCGCTCCTTGCGAAAGCGCACCTGCGTTGCCACGTCGGGCCGCGCCACTGCGAATGTGCCGGATTCGCCGCAGCAGCGATCATTGTTCTCGATGGCGACGTTGTCGACGGTCTTGACCAAAGCGTTGACCGTCTTCAGCGGCGCCTGCAGCTTCATCGGCGTATGACAGGGGTCGTGGTACATGTAGCGCACGCCGGTCACGCCTTCGATGCGAATGTCTTTTTCAAGCAAGTATTCATGGATGTCGATGATGCGGCAGCCAGGAAAAATGTCCTCGAATTTGTATCCCTGCAACTGGTCAAAGCATGTGCCGCAGCTCACGACCACCGTCTTGATGTCCAGGTAGTTCAGCGTGTTGGCGACGCGATGAAACAGCACGCGATTATCGGTAATGATCTTCTCGGCTTTGTCGAATTGCCCCGCGCCGCGCTGCGGATAGCCGCAACATAGATATCCGGGCGGCAACACAGTCTGCACGCCGGCGTGCCATAGCATCGCCTGTGTTGCGAGTCCGACCTGCGAGAACAAACGCTCGGAGCCGCAGCCGGGAAAGTAAAACACGGCCTCTGTCTCGCTCGTTGTTCGCTCTGGATCGCGAATGATCGGCACGTAGCGCGAGTCCTCGATGTCGAGCAGCGCTCGCGCCGTTTTCTTCGGCAGATTGCCCGGCATCTTCTTGTTGATGAAGTGAACGACCTGCTCGGTCATCTTCGGGCGGCCGCCGGTGGTCGAAGGCGGATGGCGCACTTGCAGCGCCGCGGCGGGCCGGAAGAACTGGTTGCCGAAGCGCTGCAGCCTGAAGCCCCACTCGAGCATCACGGTGCGGACGAGCTTGATCGTTTGCGGATCTTTTGCGTTAAGGAAAAACATCGACGCCCACCCGGCGGCGTTGAATTTTTTCTTTCCCATCCGACGCAGCAGATCGCGCATCGCCATCGACACGTCGCCGAAGTCGATATCGACCGGGCACGGGGACTCGCACTTGTGGCATACGGTGCAGTGGTCGGCCACGTCCGAGAACTCGTCCCAGTGCCTGATCGAGATGCCGCGCCGCGTCTGCTCTTCGTACAAGAAGGCTTCGATCAGAAGTGAAGTCGCCAGGATCTTGTCGCGCGGCGAATAAAGCAAATTCGCGCGCGGTACGTGCGTTGTGCACACCGGCTTGCACTTGCCGCAGCGCAGGCAATCCTTGATTGCATCGGCAATGCTCGCGATGTCGCTCTGCTGCATGATCAGCGACTCGTGGCCCATCAGACCGAAGCTCGGCGTGTACGCGTTCGACATGTCCGCGCCGGGCATCAGCTTGCCCTTGTTGAAGCGGCCTTCGGGGTCGATTGTGTTCTTGTAGCGGCGGAACCCCGCTGTCTCCTCGTCGGTCAGAAACTCGAGCTTCGTGATGCCGATGCCGTGCTCGCCCGAGATCACGCCGCCCAGGTCGCGCGCGATCTGCATGATGCGAGCGACCGCGGCGTTCGCTCGCTGCAACATCACGTAGTTGTCGGAGTTGACAGGAATATTGGTGTGAACGTTGCCGTCGCCGGCGTGCATGTGCAGTGCGACGAACACGCGGCCTTTTAACACGCGTTTGTGTATTGCCTCCGCTTCGGCGAGCACCGGCGCGAATGCGTCGCCGGAAAAAATTCGATGCAGCGGCGCTCGCACTTCGGTCTTCCACGAAACACGGATCGAATGGTCCTGCAAAACGTCGAACACCCGAACCGCGCTATCGACCGCGATGTGGCGCTCGAATTCGCTCGCCAGGTGCGTGAGCCCAAGACGCAATAGGTCGGGGCGCGCCTGCGCCAGCGGTGTGTCCAGGTGATTCAACAGGTATTGCCAGCGCTCGCGCGTGTAGGCCAGCAGCTCGCGCGCTTCGCCGAGCCGGTCGCCGATGATTTCGTTGCGCGGCAAGCGGTCGAACTCGGCGTCGCCTGTCTTGCCCAGCGCGAAAGTCGTGTCGAAGTACCGCGCAAGCTCGTCGAGCAGCTCGAGCTTGTTCTGCAGCGAAAGCTCGATGTTGATGCGCTCGATCGCGTCGGTGTATTCGCCCATTTTTGAAAGCGGAATGACAACGTCTTCATTCAGCTTGAACGCGTTGGTGTGCTTCGAGATCGCGGCGGTCTTGGCGCGATCGAGCCAGAATTTCTTGCGTGACTCCGCACTGACCGCGACAAATCCCTCGCCGTGTCGCGCGTTGGCGAGCCGCACCACCTCCGACGAGGCGCGCGCGACGGCAGCCTCATCGTCGCCGACGATATCGCCGAGCAAAACCATCTTAGGCAAGTTGCCGCGTTTTGATTTGGTTGTGTAACCGACGGCTCGCAGGTAGCGATCGTCGAGGTGTTCGAGTCCCGCCAGGAACGCGCCACCTGGCCGCTGCGCGAGATAGTCGGTGATCTCCACAATCGATGGGATCGCCTCGCGCGCCTGTCCGAAAAATTCGAGGCAGACGGTGCGGATGTTGTGCGGCATCTTGTGCACGATCCAGCGCGCCGACGTAATCAGGCCGTCGCAGCCCTCTTTTTGCACACCGGGCACACCACCGAGAAACTTGTCCGTGACGTCTTTGCCCAGCCCGACTTTGCGAAACTGCGCGCCGGTAAGCGTTAGCCGCTCGGTGCGGAGCACTTTGGCTTTGTCGGCGGACCGCTCGCCATCCTTGTACGTCAGATTGAATACCGCCTCACGGGCGTCGTGGATCTTGCCGAGGTTATGACCGACGCGCTCGACTTCGAGCCAGTTGCCGTCGGGATCGACCATGCGCCACCACGCAAGGTTGTCGACCGCCGTGCCCCACAGCACCGCCTTCTTGCCGCCGGCGTTCATCGCGATGTTGCCGCCGACGCACGAGGCATCGGCCGACGTTGGATCGACGGCGAACACGTAGCCGGCACGCTCGGCCGCTTCGGCGACTCTGCGCGTCACCACGCCCGCGCCCGACAGCACGGTCGGAACGTGCGCATCGACGCCCAACAAAGCGACACACTCCACTTCCGAGAGCGTTTCGAGTTTCTCGGTGTTGATCACCGCCGAGTACGGTGTCAAAGGAATCACGCCGCCGGTGTAACCGGTCGCGCCGCCACGCGGAATGATCGTCAGGCCGAGCTCGATGCAGCTGCGAACCAGGCCGGGAATTTCGTTTTCATGATCGGGGTGCAGTACCACAAACGGGTACTCGACCCGCCAGTCGGTCGCATCCGTCACGTGCGTGACGCGTGCGTAGCCGTCAAAGCGCACGTTGTCGCTGCGAGTGTGGCGCGTTAGTAGCCGGCGCGCCTTCTTCCGCAAGTCCCAGGTCGCGCGAAACTCTGCTTCGAACGCCTTCACTGCCTTGCGCGCGGCGGTGATCAGTTCACCGACCTTCGCATCGCGCTCAGCATTGGCGTCGGGACTGGAAGGGGGCTCGCGTCGCAGATCCGAGACGGAAGCAGGCTCCCGCCGCTTCTCGATCTCGCGCAGGCGGTGATGCAGCGCTTCGATCATCGCCGCGCGCCGCTTCGGGTTGTCGAGCAGATCGTCTTCCAGGTACGGATTGCGGCGCACGACCCAGATGTCGCCGAGCACTTCGTACAACATGCGCGCCGAGCGCCCGGTGCGGCGCTCGCTGCGCAATTCGTCAAGGACGCGCCATGCTTCCGTGCCGAGCAGGCGCATGACGATCTCGCGATCGGAGAACGACGTGTAGTTGTACGGGATCTCGCGCAGTCGCGCAGGAAGATCCGCTTCGGATTGCGTGCGTACGGATTGAGGTGACAGCGGGGCGTTCATCTGAGTTGCCCAGCGCATGGGTTGCGCTGGGGGGCAAGTGTAGCTAGTCAGACGACGAGGATTTCATCCTGCATCGCTGCGATCTGCTCGCGCAGTTCGAGGATGCGATCTTCCCAGTATCGCTGCGTGTTGAACCAGGGAAACGCAGCGGGAAATGCGGGGTCGTCCCAACGGCGTGCGATCCACGCGGAATAATGCAGCAGGCGCAAAGTTCGCAGCGGCTCGATCAATGCCAGCTCACGGCGATCGAACTCGGCGAAATCTTCGTAGCCTTCCAGCAGGTCCGCAAGTCTCTCGGTCTGCTCGTCACGGCCAGCGCCGAGCAGCATCCAGAAATCCTGCACCGCCGGTCCCATGCGGCTGTCGTCAAAGTCGACGAAGTGCGGTCCGACGTTGTTGACCGAATCGGTCCACAAAACATTGCCTTCGTGGCAGTCGCCATGCAGCCGCAGCGAGTGATGTGCGCCACGGTCGTATTGCGCAGCGATCAGGTCGAGCGCCTGCTGCGAGACGCCGTCGTAGACACTCTTCAGCTCGGGCGGCAGCCAACCTCCTTCGAGCAGATAACGGCGCGGCTCGACGCCGAATGTTGCGATATCGAGCGCCGGCCGCTCGGTGTAGGGCTTGATGCGGCCAACCGCGTGAATGCGGCCGAGAAAGCGGCCTAGCCACTCGCGCACGCTTGGGTCGTCCATGTTCGGGGCTCGGCCGCCGGCGCGGGGAAAAATCGCAAAGCGAAAGCCCTCGAACGAATGCAGCGTGTCGCCGGCTATCGATAGAGCGGGAACCGCCGGGATCTCGCGCTCTGCCAATTCGGCGATGAAAGAGTGCTCCTCGAGGATTTGTAGGTCGGACCAACGACCGGGACGATAAAACTTGGCGACGACAAAACTGCCGTCCTCCAGCCCGACTTGAAACACGCGGTTCTCGTAACTGTTCAGCGCGAGCTGACGACCGTCAGTCGCGAGGCCTGTGCTGTCGATTGCGTTGAGCACGGTGTCTGGCGTCAGACCGGCGTACGGTGGTGGAAGCAGTGACATGTCTGCATGGTACGCAGCCGTGATACCTTGCTCGCTCATCGAGGGTAGGAGCGATTGCCATGCCGGCTCAGGAATATCTGCGCCGAATTCTGACTGCGCGCGTGTATGACGTCGCGATCGAATCGCCGCTGGAGCTCGCTCCCGGTTTGTCGGCTCGACTTGGCAACCGAGTTTTGCTGAAGCGCGAGGACCTGCAGCCGATCAAGAGCTTCAAGCTGCGCGGCGCATACAACAAAATGGCGCAGCTGACGCGCGAACAATTGAAGCGCGGCGTCATCGCGGCATCGGCGGGCAATCACGCACAGGGGGTCGCGCTTGCGGCGCAGAAACTGAAATGCCGTGCGCTGATCGTGATGCCGGTCACCACACCCGAGGTCAAGGTCGACGCGGTGCGCCAGCGTGGTGCCCAAGTGGTGCTGTTCGGGGACTCGTATTCCGATGCTTACACGCATGCACTGCAACTGCAGCGCAAAAACAAGCTGACGTTCGTGCATCCGTTCGACGATCCTGATGTGATTGCGGGGCAGGGCACGATCGCGATGGAAATCCTGCGCCAGCACCATCCGGTCGAGCACGGGCCGATTCATGCAGTGTTCGTTGCCATCGGCGGCGGTGGCTTGATCGCGGGTGTTGCGGCGTACATCAAGGCGCTTGCACCGCAGATCAACGTGATCGGCGTTCAGACCACCGACTCGGATGCGATGGCGCGCTCGCTCGACGCCGGGCGCCGGGTGCGTCTGCACGACGTGGGGCTTTTTTCAGACGGCACCGCGGTGCGGGAGGTGGGTCACCACACATTTCCGTTGATCCGCGATCACGTCGACGACATCGTGCTGGTCGACACCGACGCGATCTGCGCGGCGATCAAGGACGTGTTTCAGGACACGCGCTCGATTCTGGAACCCGCCGGGGCGCTGGCAGTCGCCGGCATGAAGGTGTACGCGCAGCGAGAGAAGCTGAAGCAGCACACGCTGGTCGCGATCGCAGGCGGCGCGAACATGAATTTCGACCGCCTGCGTTTCGTGGCCGAGCGAACCGAAGT
Source organism: uncultured beta proteobacterium (assembly GCA_963829995.1). Classification (GTDB taxonomy): domain Bacteria; phylum Pseudomonadota; class Gammaproteobacteria; order Burkholderiales; family Burkholderiaceae_F; genus JACCZX01. Next base: position 99,118 of record CAWHKW010000031.1, read on the forward strand.
CGGTGAAGCGCGTGAAGCGTTGTTTGCGATCACGATTCCGGAAGAGCGCGGCAGCTTCAAGCGCTTCTGCGCGCTCGTCGGCACCCGCAATGTCACCGAGTTCAACTACCGAATCTCGGACTCGGCCGTTGCGCATGTGTTCGTCGGCATCGGCACCGCGAGCGCGGGAGACAATCAAACGCTGGCGCGCCAGTTTCGGCGTCACGGATATGCCACCGTCGATCTGTCGCACGACGAGCTGGCCGCCGAGCACGTGCGGTACATGGTCGGCGGCAAGAGTGCGCTGGCCGCCGGCGAGTTGATCTATCGCTTCGAGTTTCCCGAGCGGCCGGGCGCGCTGATGAAGTTTTTGACCAGCATGGCGCCGAGTTGGAACATCTCGATGTTCCACTACCGCAATCAGGGCGCCGATTACTCGCGCGTGCTGGTAGGGCTGCAGGTTCCGTCGAACGAACGGCGCGCGTTCAGCCGGTTTCTGGCAGCGGTCGGCTATCGCTATTGGAACGAAACTGAGAATCCGGCGTATCGATTGTTTCTGTCTTGATTGCTACGGCTCGCGCCGGGCCGACCGCTTCGATCTCCACCAGTAAATCTGCACGGCAGATATCGGCATGCAGGTACAGGACGGCGTCCGCATCGAGCCCGTGTCCGGCCAACACCTGGTGCACCCGCGGCTGGTCGCCCGGGTGCCGCACGTAGGCTTTCAGCATCAGATCCGAAAGCAATGCGATATCGCGCGCGCCCTGGCTGACCGCGGTCGCAACGACCGCCTGCAAATTCGTGAGCGTCTCGTGCGCCTGTGCGACGACATTGCCGTGGTGCAGCGTTTGATGACCGACGATGCTCGCGGTGCCGGATACGAACAGCACGTCGCTTTCGTCGTCGGTCCCGCGCCACAGCGCTGCGCGCGAAAAATTCGGCGCACGCGGGCCGTATTGCTCCGGATACCGGTACGCGCTGGTCTGGCGCGGATTTTCGATCGACTCGGGAGGTGTCTTAGACGCCAGGCAATACAGAACCAGCGGGCCGCCGAAGCTGCCGAGCGCGCACGCTGCCGGCGCGCCGGTATGCGTCGGCCGTTTCGATTCTTCGTACGCTTTGAAGCGCTGCAGATTGAACCGCCGGTAACGCTCCAGCCCGCCGTCATCGACATTGATATCCGGAATCGAATTCCAGATCCGCAGCAAGTGTGGGTAACCGATGGCCTGCAACGCATCGAGCAGCGAGCGGTACGCGACATACGTGGCGGCTCCCAGCGAGTCATCGCCAGTGCTCGAAACGGAGGCCGACACCGTCGCAAACAAGACCTCGCCGTTGTGCCGGCAATGCGTCGTGCCGATGATTTCATCACGGGCTTCGTTGCGCCCGCTCCACAGCTCGACCACCGGCGCCGCGCTACCGATGACGTTTTTCAGCAAGTGCGCCTGCGGCAGATGCGACGCGACGACGAGCGGAGCGTCGCCGCCATGCGTCGCAACGCCGAGCGTGCGCGGGTCGTTCAATGCATGCGAGCCCGCGAGTTCGGTCGCCGGCATCCACTGCATCCCAATGCGATTAAGAGTTTTGGTCAAGACGTTGACGACAGGCAAAAGGGTCGAATTCTAGTCATTCAAGGCGGCTCGATTGATACACTTGATCAGCCATGCTCGCAGCCTCTCACACGACTTCTCGGCACCCCGACGCACGGCTTGTGCCACCTGCTGCGATCGACGAACTCGACGCCGACGTCGTGATCATCGGGGGTGGGCCCGGCGGCAGCACGGCCGGGGCGTTGCTGGTGCAAAAAGGCTGGCGCGTATTGCTGCTGGAAAAGGACCGGCATCCCCGCTTTCACATCGGAGAGTCGCTGCTGCCGTTGAGCCTGCCGCTGTTCGAGCAGCTGGGATGCGCAGCGGCGATCGAAAAAGTGGGGCTTGTCAAGCATTCGGTGCAGTTTCATTCGACCGAACATCAAGCGACTCAGACCTTTGCGTTCGCTGACGCGTGGGATGGAGTGCCGAAGTATGCCTACCAGGTGCGGCGCTCCGAATTCGACCATGCATTGTTGCAGCATGCGCGCGGGCGCGGCGTCGAGGTTATCGAATCGTGCCGCGCCGGCAACGTCCGTTTCGAATCCGATCACGTCATCGTCGAAGCAAAGTGCGACGACGGGCGAAGCATTCGGGCGAAGGCCGGCTACTTGATCGACGCCACCGGCCGCGACACTTTCATGGCGTCGCGCCTGGGCATCAAACGCAAGAATCCGAAGCACACCAGCGCCGCGCTGTACGGCCACTTTCGCGGCGCACAGCGTAACTCGGGCGATGCCGAGGGTGATATCGAGATCTACTGGTTTGCACACGGCTGGATGTGGTTTATCCCGCTGGCGGACGGCAGTACCAGCGTGGGCGCCGTGTGTTGGCCCTACTACCTTAAGACACGCGACACCGACCCTTCGACGTTCTTTCTGCGCACCTTGCAGACTTGTCCGGGACTGTGGGCGCGCGTCAAGGATGCGTCGCTGATCGAACCGGCAACGGCTACCGGCAACTACTCGTACACGTCGGATCGCATGGCCGGCGATCGGTTCGTGATGATCGGCGACGCGTTTGCGTTCGTTGACCCGGTTTTTTCGAGCGGCGTGTACCTGGCGATGAACAGTGCGCAGTTTGCGGCCGATGTGGTCGACGGCGCATTGCGCGATCCAGCGGCGGCAGCGCGGCTGAATCGCGCTTTCGAGCGGCGCGTCCGGCGTGGGCTAAAGACGTTTACCTGGATGATCTACCGGATGACCTCGCCGATCATGCGCAACCTGATCATGAAGCCGCGCGACATTCTTGGCGTACAGCGCGCAGTCATCTCGTTTCTCGCCGGTGACGTGTACAACTCGGGGCCGGTGCGCAGAAGAGTGATGCTGTTTCGCGGTATCTATTACCTCAGTGCTCTGAAGCATTGGCGCACTGCCTGGCACAGCGTGCTCAACCGCAGGAACGCGATCCGACCGCAGGCCATTTGCGCCACGGACGGATCGGGGTAACGGTGCCAGTGGAAGGGCGCAATGGAGCGCTTCGCGCCATCCTCTGTGTGCTGCTGGCCGGTGCCTCGGCGCCCGCGCTTGCGCAAGAGCAAGGGTTGCCACTATGGGAAGTCGGAGGCGGGGCGACCGTCTTGCGCTTGCCCGACTACCGTGGCTCGGAAGAGATCCGCACCTATGTATTCCCGATTCCCTGGTTCGTGTACCGCGGTGAATTTTTTCGTGCCGATCGTGACGGTGTCCGCGCTCGCTTGTTCGACGGTGAGCGGGTCGACCTGCGCGTCGGTATAGGCGGCAGCGTCCCGGTCGATAGCGATCGCAACCAGGCTCGGCAGGGAATGCAGGATCTGCGTCCATTGTTCGAAGTCGGGCCGGTCGCCAACGTTCACCTGTGGCGTACCGACGATCGCCGTGCTGCGCTCGATCTGCGCTTGCCGGCGCGCGCGGCGTTCACGGTCCGCAGCGGAGTGCAGCATGTCGGTTATGTGTTCGCCCCGCAGATCAACCTTGATCTGAGCTGGCCTTCTGCTACCGCGGCAGACCGCTGGAACCTCGGCCTGCTGTTCGAAGTACCTTTTTCCGACCGACGCTTGAACGGATACTTCTACAACGTTTCCGCCGCGGACGCGACCGCGACGCGTCCCGAATATCGTGCCAACTCGGGCTTTGGCGGCTGGCAGGCATTGGCGGCGCTGTCGCACAGGAGGGACCGCTGGTGGTTTGGCGCCTTCATCAAGTACGACAATGTGAGTGGCGCCGTGTTTGCCGACTCGCCACTCGTCACGCAGCGGCGGCAGGTCAGCGGCGGTATCGCGGTCAGTTATGTGTTCGCGCGTTCGTCCACCCTGGTACCACCGCGGGAATATTGAGATGACGCGCGCAGACAAGGCCGTTTCTGATGCGCCGCGCGGCATGTGGCTGATCACTGCCGGCGCGATCGCATTGTCGATTGCGTTGCATGTCGTGCCGCAACTGCTGCGCGATCGGGTTGATCCGGCCTGGTCGATGCTCGTGCTGATGCTCGTCGACGCCTGCGTCGTTGCGCTGATCATGCGCAGCCGCACGGCTTTGCTAGTGGGCGTTGCGCTGGCGGCGTTGCTCGCCGTAGCAGTGTGGTCGCATCAGCAGATCCTGGCGGTGTTGCCGTCGATCGTGTTGAACCTGATGCTTGCGAGCGTGTTCGGCGCCACGTTGCGCGAGGGCGAAACGCCGTTGATCGTGGGCATTGCTGAATTCGACCAGGGCGCGCTCCAACCGAAGTTCGAGCGCTATCTGAGGGGCCTGACACAAGCGTGGGCGATCTTTTTCGTTGCGATGGCCGCCTTATCGCTGGTACTGATGCTGTATGCCCCATTCGAATGGTGGTCGCTCTTCGTCAACGTGCTCACGTGGCCGTTGATCGGGGCGATGTTCGTCGTGGAGTGGGTAGTGCGCCGCCTGGGCTTCAAGGAGTTGCCGTCGCACACACCGCTCGGCATTGCGACGAAGATTCTTGCGTATCAAAGGCAAGTAGGCACTATGCGGACGAGACCGCGCGCAGGATGACGAGCGATTTGCTGATCAGCCATCGCGCGCCCAAGGCGCGAATTGCTGTGCGTGCGGGTGCGTCAATCGACGCCGGGCAGTTCGTCGCCGATGCCATGGCGCTGGCGCGGCAGTTCCCGCCCGCGCAGTATGTGCTGAATAGCTGTCGCGATCGATATCTGTTCGCGGTTGGATTCTGTGCTGCTTTGATCGCCCGCCGCACCACCTTGCTGCCACCAGCGCGGACGCCGGAGGTGCTGGCTCAGCTTGCTCTTCGCTATCCGGACACCGTCAATTTGACGGACGAAGCCGGAAATGTCGTCGTGCTCAGCGGCACAGCGGAGCCGGCCCATTGGCTGCCAAACGCGGACGTGTCGGCGTGGCCACCTCCTGCAATCGCCCGCGAGCACGTCGTGGCGATCGCGTTCACTTCAGGCAGCACTGGTGAGCCGCAAGCTCACTTGAAGACGTGGGGCGGCGTCGTCGACGGCGCGCGCGCCGAAGTCATGGCCCTGCAGTTGGATGAGGCGCCGATGGACGACGTGGTGCTGATCGGGACGGTGTCGCCGCAGCACATGTATGGCTTCGAATCCACGGTGTTAATGGCGTTGCACGGTTCGTGCGCATTTGCCGCCGAGCATCCGTTGCATCCCGATGAAGTGCGTGCGGTGACCACGCAGATTCGCGGCCGGCGCGTGCTGATCACGGCGCCCGTGCACCTGCGGGCGCTGGTCGAGTCCGCGCAATCGATGCCTGCGCTCGACCGCGTGATCAGCGCCACCGCGCCGCTCGCGCCCGAGTTGGCGCAGCGGTGCGAATCGATGTGGGGCACGCGCGTGTTCGAGGTGTACGGCTGCACTGAAACCGGCATGGTGGCAACGCGGCGCACCGTCGATGGCCCGGTATGGACGACGATGCGCGGCGTGAAGATCGAGTGGCGCGGCGGCGAGTTTCACGCGCACGGCGGTCACGTGCAGCCGGGACCGCTGGCGGATCGGCTGCGGCTGATCAACGACTCGACGTTCGAGCTCGAAGGCCGTGCCGGCGACGTCGTCAACATCGGCGGCAAACGTGCGTCGCTGGAAGGGCTGAACAGACTGCTGCTGTCGATCGACGGCGTTATCGACGGCGCGATCTTCGAGCCCCCGGCCCTGGCCAATTCAACACGTGAGCAGCGCTTGATGGCGCTGGTCGTGGCCCCTGCGATTACGCGCGCGGATTTGCTTGCCTCGCTGCGCGCTCAGGTCGATGCGGCTTTTTTGCCACGCCCGTTGTTGCGCGTCGATTCGTTGCCCCGTAACGCGCAGGGCAAATTGCCCCGAGCCGAATTGCTGGCGGTTGCAGAAAAGGCGCTGCGTGCGACCCGGCGTCAACCGAATGCGAATCGGACCGTTGCTCAGGCCGGCGATGCTCGTGTTGATTAGCGCGGATTGAATTGACGGCACGCATCGAATGACCGATGGTCTTCTGCCGCCGTCGCCAATACTTCAGCCCGAGCGCGGTGTTGTCGGCGCCGAGCATCCGATGCTTGCCGGCCATTTTCCGGGTCATCCGATCGTCCCGGGCGCCTGGTTGCTGGCGTGGGTCGTCGCGACGGCCAAGCGCCGCCTGGCAGCGGAGCGCGACACGCGTGCGGTAGTCGGTGTAAAGCGCGTCAAGTTTCTGCGCCCCTTGGCGCCGGACCAGGCGTTTGAATGTGCGCTGAAGTTTGCTACGCGATCGGCAGGCGCTGAAACCGGATCTCATGACTCGATGCGCTTCACCGTAAACAGCAGCGGATCATTGATCGCCGAGGGGTCCTTATTACTGCGGCCGCAGGTCGATTGAAAAGCGCACGATGAAGCACCCACTGATGACGCGTCGCCGTGTGCTGGCGTTGATCTCGCTCGTTTCGTTGTCCCACCGCGCGCGCGCGACCGACGATGAACTCGCGCGGCTGTTTTCCGAGCTGGGTGCGCGCCGCGAGCGACAGGCCCGGTTCAACGAGCGCAAGTTTTCCGCACTGCTGAAAGCGCCGATTGAATCGAGTGGAACGCTGACTTTTCGCGCGCCCGACTTTTTGGAGAAGCGCACCGTGGAGCCGCAGCCTGAGTCGGTGCGGATCGAAGGCAACGTCGTGACGTACGAAGGTTCTCCGATGGGGGGCGCGGTGCAGACGCGCACGTTTGCGCTGTCCGATGCGCCGCTGCTGGCAGCGTTGAGTGAAAGCCTGCGTGCAACGCTGGCTGGCGATCTGCCGGCATTGCGGCGTCACTACGACGTGGGTTGGAACGCGCCACAGACGCCGGTGCGGCCCGCAGGTGGAAGCAACGGCGGGTTGGCAGTTAACGCTGGTGCCGCGCGAGCGGGCGCTGCGCGATGCGGTGGCCAAGGTCGTATTGCGGGGTGCCGGTAGCGAAGTCAGCGAAGTCGAGATCGTCGAAGCCAGCGGTGATTTGACTCTGATGCGGATCACTCCGCTGGCTACGCCTTCCGTCCCGGCGAAAAAATGAGGCGGCATGCCGTGCGATGGGGCGCCTGGCTGCTCGGTGTGATCGTGTGCGGCGTAGTTGTCGCACGTACAACGATCGTCACCGACATCACCGCTTTCTTGCCGGGGCCTGCAACGCGCGAGCAGGCGATGCTGGCGGAGCAGTTGCGCGACGGGGTTGCTGCCAGAGTGATCCTGATCGGCATCGAGACGGCTACCGCCGAACAGACGGAGGCCGCAGCACAACGGTCGCAACAGATCGCGTCAACGCTGCGCGCCGATCCGCGTTTTGCATTCGTCGCCAACGGCGACCCGGCGATGTTTCAAGCCGAGCGCGATCGATTGTTCGATGCGCGCTATCTGCTGAGTCCGCACGTGGCGCCGCAACGGTTCTCGGTCGAGGGACTGCGCGCTGCCGCAGGTGAGCTGGAAGCGTTGCTGCGCTCGTCGGCAGCGCCGTTGATCAAGCCGACCGCCGCGCGCGACTTGACCGGCGAGCTGCTCAGCGTTGCGGCTGTGCTCAAGCCGGCGCGAGCGCCGGTCAGCGCGCATGGTGTCTGGTTTGACCCGGCCGGCCGCACTGCGCTACTGCTGGCCACGACGCGCGCGCCGGGTTTCGACGTCGACGCCCAAGCCGAAGCGGTCGCGGCAATCAAGGCGGCATTCGGCGTTGCGAGTGGAGATGCCTTGCGGCTGCATTTGACCGGACCCGGGGTATTTGCGGTGGAATCGCGGCGCGCAATTCAACACGACGCGCGACGCTTGACGTTGATTGCGACGATATTGGTCAGCGCGCTGCTGCTGATTGTGTTGCGCAGCCCGCGGTTCTTATTCTGGGCTGCCTTGCCCACCGCGACTGGTGCTCTGGCGGGTCTTGCAGCGGTGGCAGTCGCATTTGGCAGCATTCACGGCATCACTTTGGGATTCGGCCTGACGCTGATTGGAGAGGCGGTCGACTACGCGGTTTACGTTCAGGTGCAGCGGCAGCGCGAGAACAACAAGTACCTCTGGCGCGGCCTGTGGCTGGCGATGCTGACATCGAGTGCCGGCTTCGTCGCGATGATGCTGTCGGGCTTCGCGGGGTTGATGCAACTCGGTCTGATGTCAATCGTCGGCATTGCAGTGGCGGCGTCGTTTGCGCGATTTTGCCTGCCCGACGTATTGCGGCCGCTCGATCCATCCCGCCTGGTGCGGTTCGCGCCGCTCGCACTCTTTTCGATGCGTGCGCCGCGATTGCGGATCGCGTTGATCGTGATCGGTGCCGCATCGGCAATTTTGCTGGTCACGCGCGGTGATCGACTGTGGAACGATCAGCTGGCCGCGATATCGCCGCTGGCGCGCGGTTCGGGCGAGCTGGACGCGCGATTGCGCAGCGACACCGGACTCGGAGATCTACGCTTTGTGCTCGCGGTCGAGGGCGCGACGAGGGACGAAGCGATCGCTCGGGCCGAAGCATTGCACGAGCCACTGAACACTCTGAAGTCACGCGGCGCGCTCGCCGGGTTCGACTCTCCCGCTGCACTCATCCCTAGCCTGGCGACGCAGCAAGCGCGGCGTGCAGCGCTGCCCGACGCCGCAACGCTGCGCGAGCGTTTGACTCGAGCGCTGGCCGACAGCGCGTTGCGCGCCGAAGCGTTCGAGCCGTTCATCGCCGACGTGCAACGCGCGCGCGAGCTTGTGATCGGGCCCGACTACTATGCTGGCACCGCACTCGGCCAACGCGTCGCCGCCCAGCTGGCCGAGCGCAAAGTCGCCACAGGGTCCGATGCTGTGGCGTTGATCACGTTGACGGGCGTTGCTGACGGCGCTGCCGTCGCCGCGGAGCTGAAGGGCGCGAGTGGTGCGTCGTTGATCGACATGACCAACGTTCAGTTGCTGGTCGCAGACTACCGGGCGCGTGCCGCGTGGGCGGCGGTTGGCGGAGGAGCGTTGATCGTGCTGATACTGGCAGTACAACTGCGCAATCTACGAGCGACCGCTCGCATCGCGGTGGCGGTTGCGGTGTCAATGGCAATCACTGCCGCGGCCCTTGTCCTGATCTATGGAGGGCTGACGTTGTTTCATCTGGTCGCTCTGCTGCTGGCGGCCGGCATTAGTACGAATTACGCATTGTTTATTGGCATGCCGCGCGACGATCGCCCGCCCGAGTCGGCGACCGATTCGCTGCCCGTTACGCTGTCGGTGACTCTTGCCGCGGGAACGACACTGATTGCTTTTGCGACGCTGGCGGGATCGACGACTCCGGTGTTGCACATGATCGGCGTGACCGTAGCCATGGGGGCGAGCATTGCATGGGTCGTCAGCATGGCGCTTGCCTCCGATCCGGCGCGTCAGTTGGAGGCGGCATGAGGTTCGATCCGGTTGCAATCAGCGCGCACACCGCAACAACCGCTGTCGGCCGCGGCCAAAGCGCATTGCTTGACGCGCTGCGGACGCGGCGCGGTGGGCTAAAGCGTTATCAGGCGTGCCGCGATTTCGCATCCGATATCAACGGGCCGGCGCTCGATACCTGGATCGGCGAAGTCGAAGGCCTGCGCTCGATCACGCTGCCGCAGCAATGGTCGCGTTATGACTGCCGCAACAATCGGCTCGCGTGGCTCGGGCTTCATCAGGATGAGTTCGTCGCGAAGGCGCGCGCGGCCGTCGCGCGTTATGGGGCCGCGCGCGTCGCGGTGATCATCGGCACCAGCACATCCGGTATCGCGCATGCCGAAGGCGCGTATCGCGCGCGCGACTCCGAAGGCCGATTGCCAGAATCTTTCAGCTACTCGACAACCTTGAATAACTTCTCGGCACCGGCGCTGGTGGCGCACGCGATTGGCGCCACCGGCCCGACGTTCGCGATCTCGACCGCGTGCTCGTCGAGCGCCAAGGTGTTCGCGGCTGCGGCGCGGTTGATGCAAGCCGACTGGATCGATGCCGCGATCGTGGGCGGCGTGGATTCACTCTGCCTGACAACGTTGTGCGGATTTTCCGCGCTCGAGTTGTTGTCGCCGCTTCCGTGCCGCCCGTTTGATCGTGCGCGCAGCGGCATCTCGATCGGCGAAGGCGCTGGATTCGCCCTGCTCGAAGCGCGCGCGCAAGCGCCGGCTTATCTGCTCGGCGCAGGCGAGTCGAGTGATGCGCACCATATGTCGACGCCACACCCCGACGGCCTCGGCGCGCGCCTGGCGATGAGCGGCGCGCTCGAGAGCGCGGGGCTGACGGCCGACGCGGTCGGCTACGTCAACCTGCACGGCACCGCGACTCGTTCCAACGATCCGGCCGAGGGGCGGGCGGTGGCCGGTGTGTTCGGAAGCACGGCCAGCAGCTCGACCAAGGGCTGGTTTGGTCATTTGCTCGGCGCGGCCGGCATCGTCGAGTCGATCGTGGCCCTGCTCGCGCTTGAACACGGCATGTTGCCGGGCACTTTGAATACGACCGATCTGGATCCCGATTGTCCCAACAACGTGCTGCTTGACAACGAAGCACGTGACGTTGACGTGGTGCTGTCGAACTCGTTCGGCTTCGGCGGCAGCAATTGCAGCGTGGTCTTCGGCCGCGAGAACAGAAGGCCAAGAACACTATCGTGATTGCGTGCGCGGTGATGGGAATCGGCATCTATGGGCCGGGCTTGGCCGACTGGAGCGGGGCACGCCGAGTCTTGTCGGGCACCGCGCCGTACGTGCGTGCCGACAACGCCGCACCCACAAGCAGTCTGTTGCCCGCGGCTGAACGGCGGCGTGCGACGCCATCGACGCGAATCGCGCTGACTGCTGCGCAGCAGGCTTTGACGCACGCCCGGCTCGACGCCACCGACGTGCCTGCGGTGTTTGGAAGCAGCTCGGGCAATCCGGACATCATTCACGACATCTGCGCGATGCTGGCCGCGGGCGATTATCAGATTTCGCCGACCAAGTTTCACAACTCGGTGCACAACGCGGCTTCGGGCTACTACAGCATCGCGGTAGCGAGTCATCGCGCGGTCACCAGCTTGTGCGCGTTGGACGGCACTGCTCCCGCGGCGTTGCTGGAAACTGCAGTGCAGGCGATCGCCGCGCAGACGCCGGTGTTAATGGTTTGCTATGACTTGCCGTATCCGTTTCCGCTGTCGGAAGCGCGGCCGACGATCGACGCGTGGGCGCTTGCGCTGGTGCTCGCGCCAGCAGCGTTGGAGCCCGCCGTGGCGCACCTGACGCTGATCGACGGCGCCGAGCCGCAAGCGGCGGACACCGCCTTGACCGACATTGCGCTGGAGTCGATTCGTCTTGGTAACCCGACCGCGCGGATGTTGCCGCTGTTCGCCGCGCTTGCGCAGCCTGGACTCAGCGAGGTCGTGCTCCGTCAAGGCAACGGTCGTCCACTGCAGGTCATGGTTGCGCCATGTTGACGCCTTCGATCGACACGCTGTTGCCGCACGCCGGCCGCATGCGGCTGATCGACCGCATCGTGTCGTACGACGAACAGCGGATTGTTTGCGAAAGCGATTCGCATCGGACCACGGACCATCCACTGGCGGAGGGTGGAACGCTTTCGATCGTTGCCGGTCTCGAATACGGCGCCCAGGCGATGGCGATTCATGGGGGCTTGCTGGCTGCGATGGCGCCGCCGCAGCGCGCGCGCCACGGTTTTCTGGTGGCCGCATCCGACCTGAGGTGGTTCGTCGAGCGCCTCGACACATGCGCGTCACCGCTGACCATCGAAGCTGTCAGCGAGCTCAGGTCAGACAATCAGGTCGCCTACCGATTCGAGATTCGCGCGGACGATCTGACGTTGTTAGCGGGTCGCGCCAGCGTGTTGCTCGACGCGCCGATTTCTCCCGCTTGAACTGTCGAAGTCGCAGGTTTAACAACGGTTTCAGCATGGCGGAGAAAAATTCTGCAGCCGGCGAATCGCTCGCGCTGCCACGCCTGTGCCTGACCCGCTTTGATTCGCCGTTGACTCATGCCTGGCAAACCGCGCAGATATCGCAATTGACGCCTACCGAACGTGTGCGGCTGGCGCGCATCGAGCGCCCGTTGCGGCGCGAGCAGTTCGTAGTCGGCCATTGCATGCTGCGTCGCGTATTGGCCGATGCCGGACATCAGGATGCGACGATCGAAGTCGACGCCGAAGGCCGGGTACGGCTGAGCGCGAAGGTGCCGCTATTCGCCAGCATTGCGCACAGCGCACAACGCGGTCGCCGTGGTGGTGGCGGGCGTTCCGGTCGGGGTCGATCTCGAATCGATGCAGCCGTTACGCGATCCGCGTGCGGCGGCAGCGATGCTCGGCCTCGCGACGGGGGACGCCGAGGACGAGGGTTCAGTCCTGCGCGCGTGGGTTACCGCCGAAGCCCGGGTCAAAGCGGGTCCCAATGCGCTCGCGCAGGTCTGGCAGACATCTTGGCAGCGCTGTCAACTCGCCGTTGCGGGAGCCGCAAACCACCCAATTACCGGAGTGCTCGACGGGATCACCGGGACTTACAATGCCGTCGAATTGGAGTGGGAAGCGGTCTAGCGGCCGTGGTCGACGGGGTACGGACAAGCGGCTGGCGGTCCGTAAGCGGCACAAGGTGACATGAATGGCAGTAGTCCTGTCCGAGCGCGCCGACAGCGGGCGCGAAGAGCCGATGCGGCCGCCCCGCGCGGCGAGCCATCGCTTTGCGGCTGGCGCCGGCCGCTTCGCTCGTTCGATCGGGCAAATCGCGTTGTTTGGGGTGTTCGCCGTCATTGGCGCCCTGATCAGCATGCTGATCGTGCCCGCGTGTTGGCTATTCGTTCGCAATCCGGTGCACCGTGCGCGCGCAGTGCGCAGGTTCGTGTACCAGCTAATGAGTAACTACGTCCGCAGCATGCGGGCTTTGCGTCTGATCGACCTCGAAATTAGCGGCCTTGATGCTGCTCCGGCGCCGGGCTCGCTGATCGTCGCCAATCATCCGTCGCTGATCGACGCGCTCATCTTGCTGGGTCATGTGAAAGGCGCCGTCGTGGTCGCCAAGCGCTCGTTGCAGGTGAGCTTTTTCACTGCCGGCGGGATTCGCGGCGCAGATTACGTGGTCAACGCCGATGCGCTGTCGCTCATCGAAGAGTGTCGCGCCCGCATTGCGGCGGGTGAGTCGCTGGTCCTGTTTCCCGAGTGCACGCGTACCGCAGACGACGGTGTGATTCGGCTGCAGCGCGGCGCGGCGCATATTGCGGTGCGCTCCGGTTGCCCGGTGATACCGGTCACGATCGAATTCTCCGAACCGCTGTTGACCAAAAAGAGTCGCTGGTGGCTGGCGCCGAGGGTGAGGCCGAGCGTGCGCGTCGTAGGGCATCCCGCGATCGACTCGGCGCAGTTTCTGCGCGGCGCTCGCAGCGTGTCGATCGCGGCGCGCCAGTTAACCGAACATTTGCGTCAGTTTTACGTCAGGGAGCTTGCCCGCCGTGGATCCGCTTGAACAAGAAATCGCACAGCTGATCATCGATTGCACGGGGCTGGAAGACATGCAGCCCGAAGACATCGATCCGGTCGCCCCGCTGTTCGTCGAAGGGCTTGGGCTGGATTCGATCGACGCGCTGGAGATCGGCGTTGCACTTGCCAAGCGGTATGGAGTAAAGCTCACTGCCGACAACGAAAACAACCGTCGGCATTTTGCGAACGTGCGCGCGTTGGCGGCCTTCGTCGCCAGCCAGCGCGGCGCGCAGGCGGCATAGCGACATGAAGCGCGAAGACTTCCCGCTGGCGCTCAACGCAAGCCGTGCCGGCGGCCGGTGTTGCGATCGACCGCGTCGAGTTCTGGTTACGCGACTTCTTGCAGCGTGAATTCGCGATTGGCGCCGACCAGTTAGTGCCCACTGCCGATCTCTATCAGGATCTCGATCTCGACAGCATCGACGCCGCTGAAATCATCATGAAGTTCAACGAGGCGTTCGACCGTGACGTCGATGCGCGCGAATTCCGCCGCGTTCGCACTCTGTCCCAAGCGCTCGATCTTCTGCTGCGCTGATTCCTACCCGCAGCACGTCGGCAAGTTGGCTCCCACCACAGCGCTTCGCGTTTGCGTCATCGTGCCCGTGTACGACCACCATGAAGCGCTGCCGCGTCTGGTTCACGCGCTGCGCCTAACCGGCCTGAAGTGCTGGCTGGTGGACGACGGCAGCCACGCGCCATGCGCGCAGGTGGTGAGTGCGCTGTGTGCCGAAAATCAGCAGTGGCTGCAGCGGCTGCGGCTCGAACGCAATCAAGGCAAAGGCGCCGCGGTACTCGCCGGTCTGCACGCCGCCCATGCGGCGGGATTTACGCCACGCCGTGCAGATCGATGCCGACTTGCAGCACGATCCGTCGCGTATCGACGAGTTCGTGAGAGCCGCCGAACGCAATCCTGCCGCCGTCATCAACGGTGTGCCGCAATACGATGCCAGCGTGCCAGCAGTCAGGCTGCACGGCAGGCGCATCACCACGGTTCTGGTATGGGTGCACACACTGTCGCGAAAGATCGCCGATGCGATGTGCGGATTCCGGCTGTACCCGATCGCACCCGTAGTCGCGCTCGATGATCGAGTCCGCATCGGTCGGCGGATGGAGTTCGATGCGGAGATCATTGTGCGGCTCTTCTGGGCCGGTGTACCGGTCGTTAATGTGAAGACTCCTGTCACCTATCCTGTCGACGGCGTTTCCCACTTTCGCATGCTGCGTGACAATCTGCGCATGGCTGCGCTGCATGTGCGTTTGTTGGCGGGGATGGTGCTTCGCCTTCCGCGATTGTTGCCGCGCCGGCTTGCGGGTAAGGCGCCCTAATGAATACTGTCGACATGTCCGCCATGCACGATCCACCGCGCCGTCCCGACTCGCACTGGGCGTCAATGCCCGAGTCGGGAACCACAACGTGGCTGTGGATCATGTATCTGAGCTACGTGTTGATTGGGCGCCCGCTGTATCGCGCTCTGGCGTGGCCGGCGTCGTGGTACTTCATCCTGGTACGGCCGGTTGCACGCCGATCGTCGATCGAATATCAGCGCCGCATAGGTCTGCTGCCGGCTGAGGCGGGCGCGCTGCAAGCTTGGCGCGCGTCCGCACTGCACGTGCGCCGCTTTGCCGATACGTTGCTCGACAAGGCGTTGGTATGGACCGGCGGCCTCGCGCTCGACGGCATTCGGCGCGAAGTCGATCCGCGCTTCGATCAGGCGGTCGACGAGAATCGCGGTGGCGTACTGGTCGTTGCACACTTCGGCAATCTCGAAGTGCTGCGTCGAATGGGAGAGCGTGCGAAACAATTGCGATTGCACATTCTTGTGCACACGCGGCATGCTGAGCGCTTCAACCGGATGTTGACGCGCATGAATCCGGAAAGCGCCGAGCGCCTGCTGCAGGTCACCGACGTTGACACCGCGACGATCGCGCACCTGGCGACGCGCGTCGAGCTTGGCGACTTTGTGGTCATCGCCGCCGACCGCGTGCCGGTGACTAGTGAGCGCGTGCTCGACGTCCCTTTCCTGGGTTCAAATGCCGCGTTTCCGATCGGACCGTGGGTGCTTGCCGCTGCGCTCGACTGCCCTGTCTACTGGCTCGCGTGCTATCAGCGCCCGGCCGATCGCGGGCGTTACACGCTGGTGTGCGAGCTGATGCGCGACCGTATCGTGCTGCCGCGCAAGACGCGCGAGGCAGCGCTGCGCGGTGTTATTGCCGACTACGTTAGGTATCCTCGAACGCGCATGCCGCGAAGCACCGCTTGCGTGGTTTAATTTTTTTCCATTCTGGCAAGTGCAGAAGTGATGGCTGAAGAAACAGAGGCGGGTGCCGTGCTGGTCACCGGATCGAGCCGGGGCATCGGACGCGCTACCGCGCTGCGTCTGGCGCGCGAGGGTTACGGCCTCTGGTTGCACCACTCCGGCCAATCCGATTCCACTGTGGCCATCGACGCGGTCTGCGCCGAAGCGCGAAAATTCGGCCGCACAGTCGACGTGCTGGCCTTCGACGTCGCCGATCGCGCCGCATGCGCGCGAGCGCTCGGGGCGCAGCTCGAAGCGCGGGGCGCTCCGTACGGCGTCGTGCTGAATGCCGGTATCGTGCACGACCAGGTGTTTCCGGCGCTGTCCGGTGAGAACTGGGATCGCGTTCTGCGGACTAACCTCGATGGCTTCTACAACGTGCTGCACCCGCTTGTGATGCCGATGATCCGGCGGCGCCGGCCCGGCCGCATCGTGACCATGGCTTCGGTCGCTGCGCAAGTCGGCAACCGCGGACAGGTCAACTACAGCGCGTCGAAAGCGGGCATCATCGGCGCGACGCGATCTCTCGCACTGGAGCTTGCAAGTCGCAACATCACGGTCAACTGTGTGGCCCCGGGATTGATCGCCACCGACATGACACGCGAATTGCCGGTCGACGAAATGACGAAGATGATCCCTGCGGGTCGCATCGGCGAAGCCGATGAAGTGGCGGCAACGGTTGCATTTTTGCTTTCCGCGGATGCGGCTTACATCACTCGGCAGGTCATTGGCGTCAACGGAGGTCTGGCGGCGTGAGCGAGCGCGTGAACGATGCGCAACGCGTCGCGCCCCATCGGCCGCTGACCGAGTATTACGCCGATGAGGCTGACCGTCACAGCTGGTTGCGCCGCGTATTTGACTCGACTGCGGGCGATTACGACCGCGTCGAGTCGCTGATGGCGTTTGGCAGTGGCCCGTGGTACCGCCGGCAGGCGCTGGCGCGCGCCGGGCTTGCTCCTGGAATGCAAGTGCTCGACATCGGCACGGGCACCGGCCTGACCGCGATCGAAGCGGCGCGCTTGACAGGAAGCGGCGCCAACGTCACAGGGGTCGATCCCAGTGTCGGCATGCTCGCCAACGCGCATTTGCCGGCGGGCATGCGAGTCGTGGAGGGGCGCGCCGAAGAGCTGCCGGCGGCGGACACCTCGTTCGACTTCGTCAGCATGGGCTACGCGCTGCGACACGTCGCGGATCTGCGCGCCGTGTTCGGCGAGTTCTTTCGCGTGCTGCGCCCTGGAGGACGTGCGTGCGTGCTCGAGATCACGCGTCCGTCCGGCGCCAGCGCTACGCGCTGGCTGCGTCTGTATATGCGTTATGTGGTTCCGGCGCTGGCGCGCGTTGTCGGTCGCTCGCGCGACATGCCGCAATTGATGCGTTACTACTGGGATTCGATCGAAGCGTGCGTGCCGCCGCAGGGAGTCATGGAGCAATTACGCATGGCCGGATTCACAACCGTCACTCGCCACGTCGTACTCGGCATTTTTTCCGAGTACGTCGCGGTCAAGCCAAAGTGAAGTCGCCGGCCTCGCAGGCTTCGCGCTTCAATGTTCATCAGGCGCTGCCGCCGCGCGCGTGGCAGCCGGGTCCGTTGCACTGGCTGCTGGCGGGCAGCCACGCCGCGGGCGTTGCTTCTATTGCGGTGCAGCCCGCACTCTGGCCATGGGCCGTAGGTGCAATGTTCGGCAGCCATGCGTTGAACTTCGCATTCGGGCTCGCGCCCGGCAGTGCTGCGCTCGGTCCGGTGATCTCCAAACTTCCCGTGCCGGCCGCGGAGCGAGGCGAGATTGCGTTGACGTTCGACGATGGTCCCGATCCCGAATTGACTCCGCGTGTCCTCGACCTATTGGACGAAGCCGGCGCGCGGGCGACCTTCTTTTGCGTCGGCGTGCGGGCGCGCGCTCATCCGCACCTGGTTCGCGAAATCACGGCCCGCGGGCATGCAGTCGAGAACCATGCGTTTGAACATTCGCGCGCGATGGGGTTTTTCAGTGTGCGGCGGCTGGTGCGCGACATCGGCGACGCACAGAAGACGTTGGCCGACATTACCGGCAGCGCACCGAAATTCTTCCGCGCGCCGTTCGGAATTCGTACGCCGCTGACCGAGCCGGCACTTGCGCGTCTCGGACTGCGATGCGTTGCCTGGAACATTCGGTCGCTCGATAGCGTCGACCGCAGCGCCGACCGTGTGGCGGCGCGCATTGTTAGGCGACTCGCGCCGGGTGCGATCGTCCTGATGCACGACGGCCTGGAGGGCCGGCGCCGGTCCACCGTGGCCGGTGCTCCGAGCGTGCTCGGCGCACTGCCGCGCGTGTTGGCGACGCTGCGCGAGCGTGCGTGGCGCTCAGTCACGTTGCGCAGCGCGCTGCCGGCGTGATGGCGGCACGCGCCGCAGGCGACGCAGCGGTTGCGAGCGCATCGACCTCGCGCGACCGCTCCGAGGCGCTCGGGTCTGCTGAAGGCTCCGCGATCCGAGCGGCGTCGCCGGATCGTGTCGCCAATTCGGAACCTGCCTTCCGTAGGCTCGTTGAGCGCGCGGCCGCGCGCTTTCGAGCGGTGGGCCGTGGTCCGTATTACTTCGCACGCGGAAAGCTGGGCGGCGATCCGGTGTTTGCGGCCTTGTTGCGCGATGGCCGGATCAAGGATGACGCGCGCATTGTCGACGTCGGCTGCGGGCTCGGAGTATTGGCCGCTCTGCTGGTGGCATCTGAACCAGGCGAAGCACGCTCAGCATCGGATTGGCCGCCGACCTGGGCACCGCCACCGCAGAACTGCACATTGCGCGGATTCGATCTGCGCAGAGATGCCATCGCGGCCGGGCAGCGCGCACTCGCCGATGTCGGCGATCGCGTAACGCTGTCGGTCGACGACGTGCGCCACGTGATGCTGCCGGAATGCGACGTCGTCGTCATGCTCGACGTGCTGCATTACATGGATCCGGTTGCGCAAACGAGGCTGCTTACGAATGCGCATGCGGTGTTGGCACCGGCGGGTACCTTGCTGCTGCGCGTCGGCGACGCCGCTCCCAACTGGCGCTTCCGTTTCACGTCGGTCGCTGATTGGTGCGTCACATTTGCGCGCCAAAAATCGTGGCCGCGGTTTCATTGCCGCCCGCTGGCCGAGTGGGAAGCGTTGCTTGACGGTATCGGCTACTCGGTAGTCGCGCAGCCGATGAGCCAAGGCACGCCGTTCGCTAACGTCCTGTTGATTGCAACCAAGCATTCCGCCTGAACGATGATGGCCAACACGATCCGCTCGATCGATATCTCGCCTGCCGAGCGCAAGCGCCGCGCGCGTGAGCGGCTTATCACTTTGACGCGGTTGATGGACTCGGCCGTTGATGTACCGCTGTTACGCACGAAAGTTGGACTCGACGCGCTGCTGGGCGTCGTTCCGGTGGCGGGCGATCTGCTGTCGGCGGCGATTGGTATTTATCTGATTACCCAGGCGAGAGAACTGGGCGCGTCACGTTGGCTGCAAGGCAAGATGATCGGCAACCTGGTGGTCGATGCCGCTGCTGGTGCAGTGCCGCTGGCCGGCGATGTTTTTGATATCTACTTTCGCGCGCATCGCCGCAACCTGAAGTTACTGCAGCAGCATCTGGGCGAACCGTATCTCGATGCGCGCGACGCCGATGTTGATATCGTCGACGCCAATTTCGCGCGGGTCACGCGGCGCCGCTAGCGCGGGTTTCATTCCAAGCGCGGCTTGCTACGGCGCTCAGGTCGCCAAAGCGAGCCGCGCTGCTTGGTCCGCGGTCAAGCCTGCGCCCTCCTTCATCAATCGAGCGAGTTCGTCCGGCTTGACGCTCGCGCGAAGCCCCTCCAGCAACTGGTCCCGCGCGCGCTGTTCGTTGAACTGACGCACGTAGCCCGAGCGCCGGTTGAACTCATCGGCGCAACCGAGTACCTGGGCCGCGTCGAACGGCCGCCCGCGCTTGAGGGCAAGCAGGCCCAGATGATCGAGGAAGCTCCAGATCGAACCCTGTTGCCGCAGCAAGGGCAGGGCTTCCTGCGCCAGTTGCAGCGCTTCGTCGAGCTGGCCGGCAGCGGTCAATGCGGCGCTCAGATTGGCAAGCGCGAAGCTTTGCCAGTTCGTAAATCGCTCGCGCCGGATCAGTGCCACGAGTTCGCGGCCGCGGGCGATCGCTTCGGTCACATCGCCTTCTGCGAACACCGCGTCGATCAGATTGGTCAGCGAGACGGTTGCAAACCGCGTGTCGCCGATCGCTCGTTCCAGTTGCAGGCGCTCCTCCCACGCAGCGCGTGCGTCGGAAACCCGATGGCTTTCGGTGAACATGAAGCTGCGTGCACTCAGCATCGGGTGCTTCAAGCCGAGCGGCCACGACGGATCGTAGAGCGCGGCCACTTCGGTCAGCATCGCTTCCGCGCCTGCGGCGTCGCCCGCTGCCGCGCGGGTTCTCGCGCACTCGGCAAGGGCAACGTACAGCTCCTGCCGGTCACCGAGCCGTCGATAGAGTTCAATCGCGCGTTCACCGGACGCCAGCGCGGGACCTGCCGCCAACGACCGATTGCGACCCAGCTCAAGATATCCGTTGTGCAGGCGTGCTTCCAAACGCAGCGGCGTCGCCGGACCGATCAGGCGAATCGCCTGATCACAGCGTCGCAATCCTTCCGCGTGCAGGCCGACATCGCGCCAGAGCCAGCTCGATGCCCCGGTCAGCGCAACCGAGAGATCGGCCTCGCCTGCTTCAGCGGCCCAATCGAGTGCCGCACGCAGGTTGTCGATGTCGGCTGCGTAGCGGTCGATACGCGCGCCGGTGGTCGTGGTCCAGTACTCGTCGCGCGAGCGATCGAATATAGCGAGCAGCGCTAGAGCATGCTGGCGCAGCACCGCATCCAGCTCGCCTGAGTCCGCCAGCCGTTCGAGCGCGTACGCGCGCCCCGATTCCAGTAGCCGATATCGCGGTTCGGATCCCGCCTCAACGACAACCAGCGATTTATCGACCAGTGCGCCCAGTGTCTCCAGAACCGACCACTCGTCCATCGTGCCAGCACTGGCCACGCGTTGGGCGCTTCCTAGTCCGAAGGTGCCGGTGAACACGCCGAGCCGACGAAACACGGTTTGCTCGTCGGACGTCAGCAAACCATGACTCCATTCGAGCGCAGCGCGCAGCGTCTGGTGACGGCGCGGCGCGAGGCGTGAGCCTGCGGTCAGGACGCGGAAGCGATCATCGAGTTTTGCTCGCAGGCCTTCGACACCCGAGCAGTGGCGTCCGCGCTGCCGCCAGCTCGATCGCAAGTGCGATGCCATCGAGTCGGCGACAGATGTCGACCACAATCGGCAAGGTACTTTCGGTCAGCACGAACCCCGGAGCCGCGGCTTGCGCCCGCGCCACGAACAGCGCCACCGCGCCAGTGTGGCGCGCGACATCAAGCGGTACGTTTTCCGGCAAGGGCAAGGTGTCGAGGCGATAAACCTGCTCGCCCTCCAAACGCAGCGGCTCCTGGCTGGTGGCGAGGACACGCGACCGAGGGTGCTTCGCGCCGCAGCGCGGTAACGATCTCGGCGACAGCGTCAAGCAAGTGCTCGCAGTTATCGAGAACGAGCAGCATTTTGCGGCCGCGCAGGGTTGCCGCGAGGTCGACTGCCTTCGGCTCGGCGCCTAGCTGCACGTCCAACGCTCGCGCAACGGCACTGAGGGCGATTGCCGGATCGGCGACCGATGCCAATTCGACCATCCAGATGCCGTCGGCGAAGTCGTCCCGCGCGTCGTTAGCAACGGCTTGTGCGATGCGGGTTTTGCCAATCCCACTCGGGCCCACGACGCTGATTAGCAGATGCTGCCCCATCAACTTGCGCAGACGCGCGAGGTCTTCATCCCGACCGTACAGAGGCTGCAATTGGGCGGGCAGGTTGGTCGGCGGCTCGGTTGCTGACAACGCGGATTCGAACGAGGCTTGGGCGTTGGCTGGCTGCATCGCTCCGTCGAGCGCCGCGATGAACTGGTAGCCGCGACCGGGGATCGTCGTGATCGCCGCCGGGCCGAGCAGCTTGCGCAGCGTCACGACCTGCACTTGCAGGTTGTTCTCCTCGACTACGCGTTTTGGCCACGCCAGCTGCATCAACTCGCTCTTCGGAACGGCGCGATCGCGCCGTTCGACCAACGCCCAGAGAACATCGAAGGCGCGGCCGCCCAGCTTGACCGGGAGGTCGTTCTCGAACAGCTGACGCTCCGTCGGTTTCAGCCGGAAGCGGCCGAAGCGCAGTTCGGGTTCAGAAGGCTGGCGATTCATCGTCAGTGGGTGCGGCACCGATAGCGGCTGCCGAGCTTAATCCGCGGCCGCGATTTAAGGATTTTTAAGCGCTGTCACAACGACCTTAGAGGCGCTTCAGCCCGACGATTCGTCTACGCCAAACGCATGCAGCCACCTACCCCCACTCACTGAAAGGAATTCTGATGATCACAAGTCAACCAGCCGTCACCGTCGAGGAAGTGTCGATGCAAGAGTGGGCCATGCTGGCCTTTCATGCCGAGCGGGCGCCGCAACGCGTTCGGGTGACCGTCAGGACAGCCCAATCGACAGTAGACGAGTGCGGTGTCGGCGGCGTGCGAACCGGCCTCTGGGTGATGCTGGCGGCGGCGATGGCCGGCATGGCGTGGTGGGTGATCTGAACTCGGCGCACCGCGGTCAATGTTCCCCGGTCCAATGCAGCGGTTCCGATAGACGACGCGTACCAGCCGCTATAACGTTCCGGTAACGCTCGCGCGCAACGATCGCTGCATCGACGACATCGAGGGGTCGGTGTGGACCAGTTGCGGCAAGACGCGCGTGGGGTAGGGGTGGCGCTGCGGCTGCAGAGCCTGCTGCGCTTTGCGGGGATGCCCTTGGTCGAGACATCAATAACAGCGGGCGTGTTGGCACGGCTGCAGCTGCTGGCCGCGCCTGCGCTTGTGCGCCCGGATGCAACCGTAGTACCCCTCGAGCGCAAGGACGCGGCATTGCTCGCACTGCTGGCGTTCGACGGGCCGACGTCACGTTCTCGAGCGGCAGCACTGCTATGGCCCGATGCCGATGCGGACAAGGCGCGCAACAGCCTGCGGCAGCGGCTTGTTTCGCTTGCGGCGCGCCGCGGGCACTGAGTTGATCGAGCCCGACGAGAGTCTGCGCCTTGCCGATCGTGTCGAGCACAACCTTGGTTCGCCCGCCCGGCAGCTTGCCGACGATCCAACGGCTGCTGCAGGTGATCTGCTTGGTGCATGCGTCTACGAGGACTGCCCGGAGCTCGAAGACTGGGTTCGCATAGCACGCGAGCACTGGCGCGCTATGCGCCGTGACGCGCTCGCCGAGTTGGCCGCCAAGCGCGAAGCCGATGGACAGATCGCGCAGGCGCTGGTCTACGCCGAGCGCTTGCTCGCCGAAGATCCGGTGTCCGAGCAGGCGCATCGCCTCGCCATGCGGCTGCACTACCGGCGCGGCGATCGGGCTTCGGCAATATCTGCGTATGAGCGCTGCCGGACCGCGCTTCAGCGCGAGCTCGCTGCTGAACCTGATACAGAAACGGTCGCGCTTGCTCAGCTGATTCAGAGGGCGGACGAGCTACCGGGGCTGGCACCGAAAGCGCGGCGGCCCGCCGCAATTCTTCGGCCTCCGCGCCTGATCGGACGCGACGCTGAGTGGCGTGCACTCGAGCGCAGTTGGGAAGCTGGCCTGCCGGTGCTTATCAGCGGTGACGCCGGCGTCGGCAAGAGCCGGCTGCTCGGTGATTTTGCTCAGTCGCGCTCTGTGCCGATGGTCGGTGGCCGGCCCGGAGACACCCGCGTCCCGTACGCGGTGCTGGCGCGCCTGCTGCGCGCAGCTCTGCGCACCGAAGGCGTGATCCGCCTCGATGACGGGCTGGATGACTTCGTCAAATCAGAACTCGCACGCGTGCTGCCGGAACTCGGCGCCGCGCCGGTTGGCCCGTTGGTCGAAGCTCGGTTCCGCGTGGCGGTGGTGCAGGCTCTCTCTGCGCGGCAGGCAGCGGGGCTCGCCGGCTTTGCGGTTGATGATCTTCACTTTGCCGATGAAGCGACGCTTGAGTTATTGCCCCAGCTCCTGATCCCCGATCTGCGCTGGCTCGGCGCCGTGCGCGCCGCTGAATGCCCGGCGCCGATCGCGGCGTGGCAACGCGCGGAAGGTGGGCAGCGACTCGCTGAAGTGTTGCTCGCTCCGCTGAGCGAGAGCGCAGTGCGCGAACTATTGGAATCGCTCGCGCTGCCTGACATCGACGCGGCCGCACTCGCCGGTGCCATCGCGCGCCATACCGGCGGCAATCCGTTCTTTGTACTCGAGACGCTGAATGCATTGGTCGAAACAGGCGGCGCTGACGCCACGTCGAACCGGCTGCCGACGCCAACTTCGGTCGGCGCGCTGATCGACCGACGCCTGGCGCAGCTATCCGCGCCCGCACTGAAGCTTGCGCGCGTTGCAGCGCTGGCCGGTGCTGATTTCAGCGCAGCGCTGGCGGCGCATGTGTTGCAGACGCATCCGCTCGACCTGGCCGAAGCGTGGGGTGAACTTGAGATGGCGCAAGTCATTCGCGGTCAGACCTTCGCGCACGACCTCATCTATGAGGTCGTACTGCGCTCAGTGCCGCAGCCGATTGCTCAACTGTTGCAGCGTGGCATTGCCGAGTATCTGGAATCTCAAAGTGCTCCACCCGCGAGTCTGGCGGAACACTGGGCCGACGCCGGCGAGTGGAGCCGCGCAGCGCGCTCACACCTGCTGGCTGCCGCTGAAGCACGGCGTGCTTCACGGCGTTTATCCGAAGTCGAGCACTGTGAAGCTGCGTTTGCGTGCTTTGATCGCGCGGGAGAATCAGCGTCCGCGTTCGACGCGCGTTGCGCCAGCATCGACAGCCTGATCCTTGTACGCGGCGTCGAACGCGCGAATGTGGTGATCGACGCATTGCTCGCCGAGGCGCATTCGGACGGCCAGCGCGCGACTGCACTGACGGCACGCGCGACCGCAGCGCTGATGGCGGTCGATCATGTCACCGGTATCGCGTCGGCGCGCGAAGCGTTCGCGTTGGCCGAGCGCCTTGACTCGCCGTGGCCACGCTTCGAAGCGGCACGCTTGCTGGCAGTGGGCCTTGCACAGGCAGTCCGCAACGACGAGGCGCTGGCGGTCATTGAACCCTTTGAAGCCTTGGTCGAAGCCAACGGTACGCGCGAGCAGCGCGGTCACTTTTGGGCCGACTATGCGTATGTGTTGAACTCGGCGCGCAAGTTACGTCGTACGGCAGACGCGCTCGCGCGCGCGATCGACAACGCACGCGCGCTCGGCGACCTGGCTGAACTGGCACAACTTACGACGAACCTGGCGACGGTGCAGGGTAACTTGGGGGAGGTCGGCCAGGCGCTCGAGCACGCGCTGCGGGCACGCGCACTGCAATCCGAGGTTGGTGACACCGAAGGCCCGATGCGCGGCGTGATCGAGCATCACTGCGCGCTGTACAGCGCTGAGGCAGGGCGGTACAGCGAGGCGCTCGACACGATCGAAACGGCGCTCGAGTGTTTCAGGGGTGACGGTCAGACGGTGTGGATTGCAGTGGCGGACAACAATAAGGCGACGATGTTGATCCACCTGGCGCAATACGGACGCGCAAAAAAGGCGCTCGACTACGTTGCGCCGTCGGTCGACCATGTTCGCGCGCGCGGCGCGATGCTGTCTGCGCGTATTGCGCGCCTCCTCGGTGGATCTGCGAAGCTTGATTTGCGGGTTGCCACGGACGCATTGGGCACAGCAGGCGATCCGTACATGCGCTTGCTGGTGGAGCTCGAACAGACACTTGAAATGGCGCCGATGGACGCGGTCGCGCTCTGTGACCGCGTTCGCGCCTCGGCAGAGAACATCGAGTATTTCGGCGTGGCATTGAAGGCCGCCCTGCTTTCGGTTCGATTCCTGTTGAATGCGGGGGAGACGAACGCCGCCGCTGCGCGCTGGACTGAATTGCAACCGGCGCTGGTATCTATACAGGCGGCCGACATGTATCTGCCCGACGCGTGGTCGATTGGCCACGACGTGCTCGCAGCCAATGGTGATGCAAACGGTGCCGCTGCGCTGCTTGCACGCGCGGTTGATTGGATCGAGCAGACTGCGCTGCGCCACGTACCACCCACGTACCGCGACAGCTTTCTCCATCGCAACCCGGTCAACCGACGGTTGCTCACCGCTGCAAGCCGCCCTGCTAGCGCGGCCTGATCGAAGTCAGTAACGGCGCGGTAACACCGCGTTCGCTACGTTCGCTTCCGAGGCCAGGCTATGGCTGCAGGGGGAACAGAATGAATGGAAACAAAGCACGCATCTGCATCGGACTCGTCGTCGCCGCAAGTTGTTTCGCCATTGCCGCATGCGATGGGGGGCCGAGTGAGGCGGAGTTTGTCGCCGCATGCATGAAAGAAGGCGAGAAGGGGGCCAACAAGGCATTACGTCGAGAAATGGGCGTCAAGGGCGACGCATTCTGCAAATGTGCGGCGACAGAAGCACGGTCTTCGCTTTCGGCAGATGCCCAGCGGGCAATGATCCTGGACATGCAGGGCAAGAGCCAAGAGGCGAGAGCGATTTCCGCCAAGATGAGCGACGCCGATCAGATGGCCTTCATGAAGGGTGGGATGGCGGTTTTCGAAAAGTGCGTTGGGGGACTTAAATAATGTTCCCAATCGCGCGCGCGGCGCGGCTTGATTGATTCAGTAACGGCTCGGTAACGCCCGGGTCGCTACGTTCCACTGCAAACACGTGGCGACTGCTGAAACCGAAGGGGGACACGATGAACCAGGACCTTAAGTACAAGCTGCTGAGAAGCACGGTGCCATCTGTGCTGGCCATGGCGCTCGCGGCGCCTGCCTTTGCAGTCGATCGACAAATCGGCCTTGATCCGATGCTGTCGGTGCACTGGAGCACCCTGACTGGGGGTCCAACGACGCCGGCGGCCACGATGGGTAACCACATGATGGTCGGTTTCTGGCAGCGCAGTTCGGGCGCCAAAGCCGGGGTTGGCTCGATCAACACCGGCGTTGTGGAGTTCCAGCTGCCCGAGAACCCACCGCAGCGCATCCGCTCGGCCACGCTGCAGTTCAAGGCGCGTGCCAGCCAGTGTTCGGGCGGCGAGCCCGTCGTGTTCGAGGTGTTCGGTTTCGCCGGCAACGGTAGACCGGATCCTGCCGATGCAATCTCGGGTCAACGGCTTGCGCAACTCACGGCTAACTGCAGCGACAACCCGGCGTTCACCCAGGTGATCGACGTGTCGAACCTGGTGCGGCAGTTGACCGTGCCGTCGGGTCTTCGCTTTGCGGGCTTCAACGTCCGCAAGATGAACCACCGCGCCGGACCGAGCTACTTCGGCTTCAGCGCCGCCAAGCTCACGATCGTGGTCGCTGACCAGGACGTGGCGGCCGTTCCGAACCCGGCGAGCATCGGTGGAACAGCGGGTGGAGCCCCTGCGGGCGGCGCGCCGGCCGCCGGCTCGCAGGTGGATGTGAATCGCGTGCTCGGCGGGTTGCTTGGCGCCGCGGGGACGTTGATGCGTGGAGGCGGCGAGAAGCCGGCGCGTGATCAGGCCGGCAACGAAGCGGCTGCAATTTTGAGCAACCCGCCGCTGACTTCCACCGACGCGGGCACCGCATCTTCGCCAGCCTATTCCGGCACGTCACCGGCGGGCGGAGAGGTCGCAGTTGCTGCTGCGACACCCGCTGCAGGCGCGGCCCCGGCAACGTCCGCCGCCGTTGCAGGGGTCAACGTCGATATCGTCGGCATCAAGCTTGGCATGTCGTTGGACGAAGCTAAGCGCGCGCTGCAGGCCCATTCGCCTGCGATGCGCGTCGACGAGACCCGCGGCATCGTCAACAACGTCGCGGCGACCGACTACCTCTCGTGGGTTATCGCTCGCAGTGCCCAGCGCGGCACCGACGGTTCGGGTGATGCGATTGGCGTGCAGTTTCCGCCGCCGCCCAATGCCCATCGCGCGATCTTTGTCGAGCGCTTCACCGGCTTCCAAGCAAACCAGTATCCGCTGTTCGAGACGCTCAGGCAGGCGCTGGTGCAAAAGTACGGCGCGCCGAGCTTTGCCAGCGAAGGCGTGATGCTGTGGACCTTCAACTCGGCCGGCGCGCAGATCGTCGACAACAATGTAAACGCGCGTTGCGCCAAGTTTCCGCCGACCGATCCGCCGGCGCGCGGACAGAACGTGATGTTCAACGGTTACAAGACTGCGGGGTGCGGACCGACCGTCTTTGTGCGCTACGAACGCAACCGTGGACCGTCGGACCGCGACCTGGTGCGCTGGATGAGCGTGTCGCTGGTTGACGACTCGCAGTTCGAAGACATGCGGCAGGCCGCGGCGCGCTTTGCCACGCAGGCGACGCGCGACACCGCGAGCAAGCGTCAGTGCGCCCAAGCTTTGAACCGAATCATTCTTAGGGAGATAGCATGAATCGCTTGCTTCACTTCACGACGCTTGTGTTTGCCGCGATCAGCTCGGCGGCGTGGGCACAGAGCAAGAGCGATATACAGCGGATGCAGCCGCACCTCGGCGTGCTGGCACCGGACTGTTCGAACTACATGCTGCCTCAGCTCAAGCACCTTGGCGATTCGCTGGTCGTGCAGGATGGCGGCAAGGCGGTGCTGACCGGACGCAACGTCAAGCCCGCGCCCAAGTATTTCGGCGCTACACCCCCGCCGGAATTCGAAACCGCATATACGAGCGAGGTCGCGGGCGGTGAAGCGCTGGTGTTCGTGTACTACCGTAATGCTTCGGGTCTGTTCGCCGCGGTCGAGGGCGGACCGAAGGTGATGGCCGCGCTGCCGGCAGCGTTCAAGGGCAAACGTGCCCGGCATTGCGACCCGAACCGCAACGCCGTGCCGGGGGCGGGAGTGCCGAGCGAACAGGCAAAGGCCGATCCGAACAAGTTCAAGGGCTACACGCTGACTGAACTGAGCGCGTCGGGGCTGCTCTACAACCCGAAGGCCAAAGCCACCTACCACAAGGCCCTTGGTCCGTTATCCAAGGAGCCGTGGCTGGCAAAGCTCGACGGTCCGAGTTCGGAGAACAAGGCGGTCAAGGTCGGCCGGTGCGGACTACGTGCTCGTCAGCACCTGCAAGAACCACGACTGCTTCGAGAACAACGTCGTGCTGCTCTATTCGGGCCCGCAAGATGTCGTCTACGGCAAGGTCTACCAGCGGGGTAAGTCAACGCTGATCGGCTCGCCACCGCCGGCTATTGCAACCGAGCTCGAACGTTTGTGGAAGAGCGAATTTCGTAAGCAGCAGAAATAGCGTACGCGTCGCTCGCTCCAGCTTGTTGATTAGGGGGTCCTGATGAAAAGCGACTTTCGATCGGCAGTTCGTGTTGTTCGTGTTCTCACCGGGATAGCGCTCACGGGCGCAGTGGGCATCAGTTCTGCGCAGACGCCAGCACAGATAGAGTACGAGCGCCAGCAACGCGAGTACCGGCAGCAGCTAGAGCGCCAGCGCGAGCAGCAGCAACAGCAGCAGCAGCTGATGAATGAGAACGCGCGCCGCCAACAGGAACAGTCAAGCCGGAGCAACGCGCCTGCGGGGCAAAGTCCCAGCTATGCGCCGCCCGCAACGCAGGGCTCGTCGGGCGCGGCTCGAGGGGCTGGCGGCGCCGACCCAACCGGCGCACAGGCGGCGTCGGCTGCCCGCGCAATGTGGGAAAAGCGTCCTGCGCTGCCACCCGACCGTAATCCGCTGCTCGGCAAGTGGACGCGCCCGGCATCGACTCGCGCTAATTCGTCGGATCCGTTCGCTGCCCTCGCTGCAATGGCCAAAGGTGGCCTGTGCGAAGTCCTCTTCGGCGGCGGCGTCTTCGAGTTCCGTCCGGACCGGTTGATCGGAATGGACGAACGCACGCCACCACAGGAACTTGACCGCGTCGAATATCGCGGTGACGCCAAGCGCGTCGTGGTGTTGCCCAAGACAACATTCAAGTTGATCGAATTTGACTTCGAGGGCCCGGACCGCATCAACTGGGCCAGCCAGAAATGCGTGCTGGTGCGGGTTGGCACCGCGTCGAGCAGCGCTTCCACGCGTGCACCGGCGGCTGCGACCAGCGCCGCGGGGGCTGCCGCGCCTTCCGGCTCCTCCGGTGCGGGCGGTGTACTTGCCATATCGGTCGGCGCGTTGTCCGCGGAAAAGAACAGCGCTGCCGGACGCAAGTTTCTTGTGTTGAAGCAGGACCCTCAGTTCGCCTTGATCCAGGGCGGCTTGAAGTCGACGCCGTACGCTTCAGTCGCCCAAAACTGGGTGCAGGCCTGCGTCGCCAAGGCCCCGGACTGCGAAAAGGGCGCTCGCGCGCTGCAGCCTTACATCGTTGGGACCGCAACGACCGATGCAAACGGGCACGCCCAGCCAGCGGCCCTACCGGCCGGTCGCTATTGGGTATTTGGTGATGCGAAGGTCGGCGACAAACGACTCATGTGGCATGAGCTCGTGGATTTGAAGGCGGGCAATCAGTCGCTCACGCTTGACCAACGCAACGCGAAGCCGGTCGAGTGAGCGTCGCACGCCGTAGTTGGCCACCCGATAATCGTGCAACGGTCCAGCGTTTGATATTGGGCGTCTTCCTTGTCCCGGCCTTTTGAATACACGCCCAAGAGTTCGCACTTCCTAGTACCGGTTCAATAACTGGAGAATCCGATGTCAACACCGTTTCCTGAGACGACGCACCCCCGCCACACACAGCCTGGAGGCTCACCCATGAAAGCCCTGCTGTTCTTCGATTCGATGATCACGCCGAAGATCATTACGTTTGTGTACTGGCTGCTGCTGTTGGCCGCCGTCCTGGGCGGCATCGGCTCGATGTTTACGTTTGGCCGGATGTCGTTCACCGGCTTTGCCACCGGACTGTTGATCATGGTCGGCGGCGCGCTCGCGGCCCGCATCTGGTGTGAGCTGCTGATCGTGCTGTTCAAGATCAACGAGAACACGCACACGATGGCGCATCGGCCGTGACGGCCAAGGGCTGCGTTGGACGGGACCACGCCGCCGATGCCGATGCAAACATGTACCGCAGGACGCGATGACGGAGGGACACCATGACGAGTCACGAAGCTGGCCTTTGCCGCGCATCGATGATGCGGGCCGCGATTTTCGGACTGTGCCTGTGCGGGAGCTGGCCCGCGTTCGCCGCGACGCTCGGCGACGTCGCGGCCGCGCTGGCGGCGCCGGCAGGCGCGCCGCAGGCCACCAACGACTGGACGGCGTTCACCAAGCTGGCCGGCGCCAAGTGGCAAGGCAAAGCGCCCGCCAAGGGCGGCAACAAGTATTACTGGAACGGCAAGGTGCCGATCGACGGCGTCGGCTCGGGCGAGATCAGTCTCGTCGGCGGTCAGAAGGCGCTGGACTCGGCCACGGTCGGTTGGCCGAAGAACATCGTGCTCGCGAAGGTTCCGGAGATGCTTGCTGCGCAGTTTGCGAAAGAAACGAAACTCGAGCAGGTGCGCGGCGCCTGCCCGGACGAACGTCTCAGCGGCTCGCGCATCTACCGCGCTACGTTGGCGGGGCGCAAGCCGCTGTACCTGCACATCCAGTTCGCGGCGAGCGACCGTGGCGGCAGCACCTCGACGATCGAGATGGAGCCGCAGCGCAACAAGGGTTGGATCTGCTGAACGGAACCGTGCGCCGGAGCCACAGGAGGACGAATCGACGATGAGCAAGACACAAGCAGGCACGTTGGCCGTGCTTTCGATCGTGCTTGCCGCGGTGTCAGCTGCCGCGCTCGCCCAATATTCAGCATCAGATCCCCGAAGCAACATTTACAACAACGAATCTTTGCGGCGCGAGGACGAGATAAAGAGGAACGAAGAAGCCGCCAGAAGACAAAGCGACCAAGGGCAAAGCAGCGGCGGTGCGACCGTCGGGTCTGGCGCCCAGACCCAAGCTGATTTGAAGGCCGCGCGCGCGAGGCTGCTGAAGATGGCGCCACTGCCTGACGCGCGCAATCCGCTGCTGGGTCGGTGGCGCGTCGAGGGCGCCGCGCGTTCGCGCAAAAAAGACGATATGAGCACGCTGATGGGCATGCTGAATAACCCCGGCGGTGCAATGTGCGAGACGCTGTTCGGCTCCGGCGTTACGGAGTTCAAGCCAAAGACTTGGTCGAGCATCGACTCCTACGGTGACGATTCGCTCGGTCCGATTCATTATCGCGGCGAGAGCAAAGTCGTTTGGGCGGTCCCTGAATCGAAGATGTTCAATTTCTTCGGCTTCGAGTTTGCGTCGCCGGATCGGATGACTTTGGTCGGCGTCGACGGTTGCACCCTGGTTCGAGCGGGTGCGGCAGCGCCGAGCGCGACGACTGCGCCGCCGGGCAACGCGCGCACGGCGGCCGCAAGCTCATCAACGCCGCCGGCAGCAGGGGCACTGCCGCAAGTTGCCACTGTTGCGCCGTCGGCGCCGCGGTCAACGCTTTCGCGCCCATCGCCCGAGGTCTGCCGCAACACGCTGCTCGACAAGCTCGGCACGGTCGGCGTCAATCAGGTGCGGGCGATGTCCGACGTGCGCTTCAACGAAGCCGCCATCGAAGGCAAGGTGCCGAACACGAACAACCTGCGCATCGACCTGCGCGGCAGCGCGTGCGACGACCCGCGCGTCAAGGCGACGCTGTACGACTTCGACGCCAATGAAATGCTGCAGTCGATCACGTTTGTCTGGGAGCGTCCGCCCGGGCCGGCGCCGGCGCCGATCTTCCAGGAGCGTGTGCAGACGCTGTCCCGGGTCAATCCCGGCGGCCTGCCCCCGCCGCAATCACCGGGACGCTTGCAAGCGGACACAATAATGGGCCGGTTGATTCTGCAGGACATGCCGGAGCGCAATTTGCTGCTGGAGGCGTACAAGGCCAAGAAATAGAAATTAGTCGACTGCTCGACTGCGGCGCGTTGATAATCCGCTCTTCGACGCTTCGGAGTTCACGTGTCCTCGATCGACGAGCGCGTTGCGCGCGCGCTTCACCACAGCAGCCAATCGACCGCGTTCGGCGAGGCCTTTGTGCCGCCGATCGTCAACACCTCGGTTTACCGTCTGGCCGCAGATCCCAGCGGGCCGTATCAGTACGCACGCTGGGGCAACCCAACATGGAGCGCGCTGGAAGACGCGCTTTCGATTCTCGAAGATGCCGAGACGATCACATTTCCCTCGGGCATGGCCGCGATCGCTTCGGTGCTCTATGGCGTTCTGAAGTCAGGCGACCGCATTCTGCTGCCGTCCGACGGCTACTACACGGTGCGCGTATTTGCTGAAAAGTATCTGCTGCCGATGGGAGTTGTTGTCGAAACATGCGCGACGGGCGAGGTCGCAGCACGTGCGCTCGGTGGATACAAGCTAGTGTGGATTGAAACCCCTTCGAATCCCGGCCTCGATCTCGCTGACATTGGCGCCGTCGTTCGAAACGCGAAAGCAGCCGGCGCGATCGTCGCGGTCGATAACACGACGATGACGCCGCTCGGGCAACGCCCGCTCGACCTCGGCGCTGACATTGTTGTCTCTGCTGATACCAAGGCGCTGAATGGGCATTCCGACGTGCTGTTCGGGCACGTCAGCTCGCGCAGTTCCGAGCTAATCGGCGCTGTGCGAGATTGGCGCAAGGTCGCCGGTGCGGTGCCGGGTCCGCATGAGGCGTGGTTGGTGCATCGCGGTCTTGAAACACTCGAGCTCCGCTTTGCGCGGATGCGCTTTAACGCGCGGGTGCTGGCTGAACTTCTGGAAAAGCATCCAAAGGTCGTCGCGGTGCGCTATCCGGGGCTCGCGTCACACCCGGCGCATCGATTGGCGCAGACGCAGATGACCGGTGGCGGAAGTCTGATCGCGCTCACGCTTGCAGACAAGGACGCCGCCGAGCGTTTCATACAGGGCTGCGCATTGATGCGCGAGTCGACGAGTTTCGGCGGAGTTCACACCTGCGCCGAGCGGCGCGCGCGCTGGGGCGATGCGGTCCCCGACGGCTTCGTTCGCGTCTCGGTGGGATGCGAGCCGAGCGAAGTACTGGTCAACGAGGTCGAGCGCGCGCTGAACGCAGCCTAAGAATTACGCAAAACGGATCACGTCAGCGGCTGCCTCTTCGTCACCGCTGCACGGCGGCTCATCGAACGCGATATCACCGCCGGTGTCGGGTCGGCCATCTGTGCGGAGCGCGGAGAAATCGAACAGACCACTGTCCATTAGGTGCGATGGCGTCACTCTCGCCAGCGCGTTGAATGTGTTTTCAACGCGCCCGGGATAGCGCTTCTGCCATTCGTTCAACATGCGCTTGATTTCCTGCCGCTTCAGATTGACTTGCGAGCCGCACAGGTTGCACGGGATGATCGGAAACGCCTTGACCTCGGCATAGCGCGCAAGATCGGCCTCTTCGACGTAAGCGAGCGGGCGGATCACGATGTGCTTGCCGTCATCCGATACCAGCTTCGGCGGCATCGCCTTCAATGTGCCGCCGTAGAACAAATTGAGGAAGAACGTTCCGAGGATGTCGTCTCGATGGTGACCGAGTGCAATCTTGGTTGCTCCGAGTTCACCGGCGACGCGATACAGAATGCCGCGCCGCAGACGTGAACACAACGAGCACATCGTCTTGCCCTCGGCAATGACGCGCTTGACGATCGAGTAGGTGTCCTGCGCTTCGATATGAAACGCGACACCCTTGCGCGACAAGTACTCGGGCAGAATTTCTTCCGGAAATCCGGGCTGCTTCTGATCGAGGTTGACGGCCACGAGGTCGAAGTCGATAGGCGCGCGTTCACGCAGCAGCAGCAGCACGTCGAGCAGGCCATAGCTGTCCTTGCCGCCCGACACGCACACCATGACCTTGTCGCCGGCTTCGATCATGTTGAACTGCGTGATCGCCTGGCCGGTCAAGCGCAAAAGGCGCTTCTCGAGCTTGTTGTTCTCGAATGCAAGTTTCCTCAGCGGCGCGTTCATGTTTGGTCCTTGAACCGCATGATCTCGATTCCCACGGCGTCGACGTCGTCGTAGACATCCGACTTCTCGCTCGAAACGCGCACTGCGCGCACGGCCGGGTGCGCAAGCAAGGCGCGCGCAATGTCGTCGATCAGCGTCTCCTGCAAATTGATGTGCCCCTGTTCGACGCGGTGACTGATGGCGAGCCGAATGAAGTCGTAATCGACGACTTCATGAATCCGGTCATGGCGAGGCGTCGAAAGTGTGAGCGGAACGAACACATCGACGTTCAGAGCGATGCGCTGCGCTCCGTTTTTCTCGTGCGCGTGAACACCGATGTTGGCGTGCAGAACGTAGTTGCGCAGAAAGATCCTGCGGCAGTCAGCGAGGCGGGAATCGAGCAGCGCGGTCATCGCTCGGGTTGGGTCTCGGTCAGGAACATCACGTCGCGCGAGCTCGGCACCAGGTGCTGGCCGCCGTCGACCAGCAACACGGTGCCCGTCACCGCCGCTGCATTTGCTAGGTAGACCGCCGCCCGCGCCACATCGTCGGGGGTGCTCGATCGGTTAAGCGGAGTCCGACGATGCGCTTCTGCGAAACCAGCCTCGCTCTGCAGATTTGACGCGAGTGTGATGCCTGGCGCGATGCCAACGACCCGTACCTTTGGTGCCAGTGCGATCGCCAGCAGCTTTGTCGCCTCTTTCAGAGCCGCCTTCGACAGGGTGTACGAAAAAAAATCCGGATTCGGATTCTCGAGCTTTTGATCCAGCAAATTGATCACAACGCCGCGCGCGTCGTGCGCCAGGTGTTCGTGCAAAGAACGCGCCAGCATGATCGGCGCCGCCGTATTCGTTCGCATTGCACGCAGAAGATGGTCAGCGCTGAAGCGCGCAACGTTGTCGTATTCGAACAGTGATGCATTGTTGACCACGCAAGTTACCGGCGCCAGCTCGTTGGAGCATTCGGCGAGCAGGCTCAGTACACCGGGCTCTACTGCCAGATCGCGATTAACCGCGATTGCGCGTCGGCCGAGCGTTTCTATTTGCGCGACGGTGTCCAGTGCATCGTCGCGCGAAGTCGCGTAGTGAACCGCGACGTCCCAACCGTCTCGCGCTAACGCGAGCGCAATCTCGCGGCCGATGCGACGTGCACCGCCGGTGACGAGCGCGGTGCGGTTTGAACTTTCAGGCATGGAAGCGTGGTTGCAAAGAACGTGGCGGCAGGCGCGAGAGTTTAACGGCAGTACGATGGATCGATGACGCGTGTGCATTTGTCTATGCCGTTGCCGGACCGGGCTGCAATCGAACACAGCCAGCGTGTCGCGACGCACATCACCGCCGAGATCGAGCGCGCGGGCGGCTGGATTCCGTTCGACCGCTACATGCAACTGGCGCTGTACGCGCCGCAGCTTGGCTACTACGCTGCCGGTGCGCGCAAGTTCGGTGATTCGGCGGCGGGCGGTGACTTTGTGACCGCACCTGAAATATCGCCGCTGTTTGCGCAGGCGCTGGCGCAACAAGTCGCTCAATTGTTCGAGCAAGTGCCGGCACGCATCGTCGAATTCGGTGCCGGTTCCGGAGTGCTGGCGTCCGATCTGATGGCGGCGCTTGCACAGAGGAAAGTCGCGCTTGAAAGCTATTCGATTGTCGAAGTGTCAGCCGACTTGACCGATCGGCAGCGTCAGCGGCTGCAGAGTGCGCCGATAGAGTGGTTGAGCGGACCGCCCGAGGGAATTCGAAGGCGTCATGCTGGCCAACGAAGTGCTCGACGTGATGCCGGTCAAGCTTTTTGTGAAGCGCGATGGCGCCACGCTTGAGCGCGGGGTAGTGGCTCGATCCGACGGCTTCGCATTCGATGAGCGCTGTGCAGGTGATGACCTTGCCGCCGCGGTGAGGGGGATCGAAAGCGATTTCGGTGCATTGCCGGAGGGTTATGCATCCGAGGTGAACTTGATTGCCGAAGGCTGGATGCGGTCAAGCGCGCAATGGCTTGCGCGCGGCGCGCTGCTCGTCATCGACTACGGTTTTCCGCGGCGCGAGTACTACCACCGACAGCGATTGATGGGCACCGTCATGTGCCACTTTCGCCATCACGCGCACAGCGACCCGCTATGGATGGCGGGCCTGAACGACGTGACTGCGCACGTGGACTTCTCTGCGATGGCAGCGGCGGCGCACGCCGCCAGTCTTGACGTGCTGGGTTACACGTCGCAAGCGCACTTTCTTCTGAACTGCGGTGTGCTCGATCAACTGCAAGGACAGCACACGCCGCAGAATTCGAGCGCGGTGCAGCGGCTGGTGTCCGAAGCTGAAATGGGCGAGCTGGTGAAAGTGCTGATGGTCGGCCGCGGTGTGCAGGGCCCGCTGATCGGCTTCGCGCGCGGCGATCGCCTGCACTCGCTGTAGCGCTGCGTAAACTGGCACGCAAATGAAGTGGTTGTTGACGACTTTCATCGCATTGCTGGTGCTGACCGCGTTGCAACCATGGCTAAGCCGCCTCGGCATTGGCCGGCTGCCGGGCGATCTGCGCTTCACGCGCAACGGGCGCGAATACGTGCTGCCGTTTACCAGCACGATTGTTTTATCGCTGCTGTTGATGCTACTGGCGCAGTTGATCTAGCGCAGACGGGCCTTGCAATTCACGGCCGACCGCGACGACGCGCGCCTGCCTGACTGCGCGTTGAATCTGGCTCGGATCGTTCCGATGCAAACTCGCAAGCGCGCCGGCATCGACTTCGCTCGCTACTTGCAGCGCTCGCCGAAAGCGCTCGGCCGAAACGTCTGCCGAGGCCTCGAATGCCTGCAACAGCCACTCAAACCTCTCGGGCCGGCGGAACGCATCGCTGCGTTCGAGCACTTCGACGATTGCCGCCGAGGCCTCGGCGTTTTTCAGCGGCTCGCGCAACTCCACCAATAAACGCGCGAGTTGCGCAGCATCGTGCTGCATGCGCAGCTTGCCGAGAAAGTCGGAAACCGCGCGTGACGATCGGCAGGCACCAGCCAGAATTGCAAAGCGCGAGGGCAGCACCAGGTCGCGCTGCGCGGCACGGTCGAGCGCAGCGCTGGTCGGGCCCAGGTCTTCGAGCTCGGCGAACAGCCGGTCGATCAGCCCGCACGAGACGAGCACGTTCAACATGCGTGACGGCTTCGCTTCCATCAGCCCGCGCGAAATTTCCTGCATCACGCGTTCCGGCACGAGCGCATCGGCCTCGCCGTTGCGGACCATCTCGCGCATCAGCTCGGCTGTTTCCGGCGCTACCTTGAAGTTCGGAAAACGCGCAGCGAAACGCGCGACACGCAGTATGCGCACCGGGTCTTCGACAAACGCCGGACTCACATGCCGCAGAATGCCGGCGTCGAGATCACGCTTGCCTTGATACGGATCGATCAACGCGCCGCCATCATCGAGCGCCATCGCGTTGATCGTCAGATCGCGCCGCTCCAGGTCCTGCTCGAGCGTGACGTCGGGCGCGGCGTGTGCGACGAATCCCTTGTAACCGGGCGCCGTCTTGCGCTCGGTACGCGCCAGGGCGTACTCCTCATGCGTTTCCGGATGCAGGAACACCGGAAAATCCTTGCCGACCGGCTGGTACCCGAGTGCGGTCATCTCCTCAGGGCTCGAACCGACCACGACCCAGTCACGGTCGGTTTCCAGTGCGGCGTCCAAGTCGCCCATGTGACGGCGGGCGCTGCCGAGCAATTGATCGCGTACAAAGCCTCCGACTCGATACGCTTTCAAGATAGGACCCTAGGTCTCGATTGTTTCAGGTTCCGCTTTGGCCGCTGCGATCCACTGCTGCATCGGCGGCAACCCCAACACACTTTCTGAATACGCCGCGAGCAACGGGGAAAGCTTGACGCCGTATGTGGCAAAGCGTGTCACGACCGGTGCGTAAAACGCATCGGCAATCGAAAAACTTCCGAACAGCATCGGGCCGCCCTGTGCCAGGCAATCGCTCCACACCGAATGGATGCGTGCGACGTCAGCGGCGACCTCCGGGATACGAAGCGCGGCCTGCCCTTTATCTGCGTCCCGCGACCGGATGTCCATCGGCATGTACGTGCGAAGAGCGGCAAAGCCCGCGTGCATCTCCGCCACCACCGAGCGTGCTTGCGCGCGCGCCTTCACATCGCGCGGCCACAGCATGGCGGCGCCGCCATCGCGCTCGCTGACCTTTTCGTTGATGTATTCGCAGATCGCGAGTGAATCGAACACGGTCAAGTCGCCATCGATCAAGCACGGCACGCGTCCGCTCGGTGAATACCGAAGAATCTTTTCGTGGGTTTCTGGGCGGTCCAAAACAATGTTGGTCTCGTCGAAAGCCACTCCGGCCTGTTTCATCGCCAGCCACGGCCGCAGCGACCACGACGAATAGTTCTTGTTGCCGATCACTAAAGTCAGGCTCATTGAGGTTTTCCCGTCATCCCACCCCGGTACACCGGCTCGATCTCCTTGATGTTCTCGCGAAACATCGTTTCGTACTCGTTGCGAAAGTACGCAGCCGCGGCGTCGACCGACTGACCTCGCTGCTCGTCGCTGGTCAGCCAGTTGAACGCGTTATAGCGCGCTGCTGCGTACATCAGCACCGCGCGCACCCAGTCGGGCGAGTACTGATCGCCCATTTCGTTCGCGAGAGTGACAAAGCGGTCGGCCGCTTCCAGAAAATCATCGGGGATTTCGTATTTCTGCACGGCCATGATGTTTTACTCAGCGTCCGGCTCGTGCGCGATACAGCCCAAAGCGGCTGCGAGCGTGTGTGCGCGACAGATACGCCGGCGCTTCGGCTTCCAGCGGAGTCATTTGGATTGCGAGCTCGGGTGCGGGACGGAACGGCTGCTCGGTGGCGACGTTATCGACCTTCATCGAATCGAGATTGTCGCGCGACATCAGCGGCTCGCCGGGCAAGAGCTCCATTAGCATCGCTTGCACGCGCGCCAGGGCAGCGGGCAAGCCGATAACGGGACGCGGATGTCCGCTCGCCGCGGCGGCAAAGGCGACCAGCTCACGCAGCTGATAAACGTGCGGACCGGCAAGTTCATAGATGCGCCCGAACGTAGCGCGATCGTCGAGCGCGTTGACGAATGCATCGGCCACGTCGCCGACCCACACGGGCTGGAACCGCGCGTCGGCACCGCCAACCGGCAGCACCGGGAAAAATTTCGCGAGGGTTGCAAACAAATTCAGGAAGTTGTCTTCCGGCCCGAATACGACCGAAGGTCGGAAAATCGTCCAGTCCAGCCCTGAAGCTTGAACGACCGCGTCACCGTCGCCCTTGCTGCGCTGATACATCGATGGACCTTTCGAATCGGCGCCCAGCGCGCTCATGTGCAGCAGCCGGTCGACGCCGCGCGCCACGCAAGTTGCGACGATGCGCCGCGGCAGCTCGACATGCGAGTCGGCAAACTCGCGGCCATACGACGAACCCGGCGCACCTCGCGATCCATGCAACACGCCGATCAGGTTGATCACGGCATCCTTGTCGCGGATCAGGTTGCTCAGCACTGCATCGTCATGCACGTCGCATTCGACGACATCGATCGTCGGCAGCAGGATCAGGTGCCGCGCCCGCGCACGCCGCCGGGTCGGCACCGTGACTCGCAAGCCGCGCGCCGTCAGCCGCGCGACGATGTGACGTCCGATGAAGCCGGCCCCGCCAATGACGAGGATGTTTGAATGTTCCGACGAGCGCATCAGGGCAGCTCCGTCGCGCCCGCCGCTTTGGGAGAAACCGTGCCTAAACGTGCTTTAAGCGACGGTGTTTTGTTATCGAACAGCGCCGCGTAGTACACGCTGTTGGACATCACTTTCTTGACGTAGTCGCGCGTCTCGTTGAATGGGATCGTCTCGGCAAACACGGCGCCTTCTACGGGCCTCGACAACGCGGAGCGCCAGGCGCGCGGACGGCCCGGCCCGGCGTTGTACGCCGCGGTCGCAAGCATCGGCGAGCCGTCCAGATCGTCGAGCACCATTTTCAAATAGCCGGTGCCCAGTTGCAGGTTCACTTCGAGCTCGTTGACTCGGCCCGGCGTGAAGTTCGGAACGTTCAAACGCTTGGCGACGTAGCGTGCGGTCGCCGGCATCAGTTGCATCAGGCCGCTGGCGCCGACCGACGAGCGCGCATCCATGATGAAACGCGATTCCTGCCGGATCAGTCCATAGATCCAGTTCTCGTCGAGCCCGAGCGGCGCCGAGTACTGGATCAGCGACTCGCGAAACGGCGCCGGGAATCGCTGCGCAAAGTCGAACTCGACCTTGGTGCGATCCGAGGTGTTGATCATGCGGTCGAGCACGCCACGTTTGCGCGCAAACTCGGCCGCTGCCAGCAGCTGCCGGTCGCTCAGCCCCCGCAGCTGCCAGTTCCATTCGCGGTTGCCCTCGACGCGCAATCCAAGCTCATAGAACTTGAATGCGCGCACGAAGCCGCGATTCGATTCAAATGGCGCGATCTCTTCGGCGGTCGCCGCATCAGCGCGGGGAGGCAATACGATGGCCTGCCCCAGTTCTTCGGCAGCTAACTGGCCATAGAAATGATATTGCTGCGCGATGCGTGCGAAGTGATCCTGCGCCTCGGCCGGGCGGCCGGCTTGGTGCAGTGCGCGGCCATACCAATAGATCCATGTGGGCTCTTCACGCAGTGCAGGCGGCATGCGATCTATCGCACTCTTGACCGTCTTCCAGTCGTGCGCGCGCAACGCGCTGCGTACCTGCCACTCGAGGACCTCGTCGACTCGCGCAGCATCCGGGCCGATGCCGACGTGTTCGCCGCCGCGGAGGTACCACCCGTGGGCTTCCGGCATCAGCCGCAATGCCGCCATGTGGCCGATACGGCCCCACACAATGCCGCGCTGCTCGGGGGTAAGAAGCAGGTGCAGAGCTCCCGCATGCTCGGCAGCGTCCTGCGGGTTATCGCGTGCAAGTCGCACGATTGCCACGATAGCCAGTTCGCGCTGCATTTCGGTCAACCGTCGTTCGTGCGCGGTGAGCCACGCGGCGGGCCGGTCGATCGCCTGCGTCAACATCTTCTGATCGACCGTTCGGCCGTTCTGATCAAGCGCGCGCGCGCCGATACGCTTCGCGGTATCGAACTGATTTTGCTCGACCAGCGCGCGTACCCGATCCCAGATCGAGACGCGGC
Organism: uncultured beta proteobacterium; assembly: GCA_963829995.1. Classification (GTDB taxonomy): domain Bacteria; phylum Pseudomonadota; class Gammaproteobacteria; order Burkholderiales; family Burkholderiaceae_F; genus JACCZX01. The sequence goes on from CAWHKW010000031.1 coordinate 140,874, forward strand.
CATCGGCCATCAAAGTCTCGGTCAACTCGAGGCAGCCGTCGCCGGCTGAGTTCTTCGTGTTCGCGAGCAGCTGGCGGGCATCGCGTGCGAACACGTCGGCCTGCTGGGCGGCTGCCTTGCGGTACTTTGACAGCGCGAGATAGCAGAGCAACGGGCTCTCGTCAGTCCACCATCCGGGCAGAAGCTGCGCGGCTTCGCGCTCGAGCCCCAAATAATCGCCGCGCTTTGCCAGGTCCAACGCCCAATCAAAGCGCAGCCGATCGGCGATATAGCTGTCGGCATGACGGCGCATGAACTGCTCAACATCGGCCGCCACTCCCTGTTCCCCGACTTGAATCCGTCCGAGCAACTGCCAGTACTCCAGATACACCGCCAGCGGATGGTCGGAAAGGCGCGCGGCATGCTGCGCGAGTCGCGCCCGATCGCCCAGCCGCACGGCATCGCGCGCGCTCAGAAACGCCTGATCAGCAGTGGACAGGTCCTTCGACGATACAGTCGGCGCTCGCACGGGCGCGGCAGGCGCGCACAACGGTGCGAGTACCAGCGCTGCCAGCGTATAGACTGCAAGTCGAAGCTTCATCGAATGCGATTAGATCATGCGATGCGCGCGCGTAGCCGCTAATTGCACATAAAGCGCAACTCGTGGAATGGTGGAAGGGCGCTTGGATCAGCAGACTGGAAGGAAGTTGCAGCGGGCGCAGTTGCTCGAGATGCGAACGTCGCTCGACCGTCGAGATCGTCTTGAAGCGGCTCTGCAGCATCGGGTGGCGGATTGGCTGCACAGTGCCGGCGTGCATGCGGTGGGATTTTATTTTCCAATTCGCGGCGAGCCCGATTTGAGACCGGTTATCCACACCTGGCTGATGTCGGACACACGACATGTCGCGGCGCTTCCTGCTATCAACGGCCGCACGCTGCAGTTCCACGCGTGGACTTCGGACGCGCCGATGCAGGCGGGCGCCTTTGGCATCGCCGTTCCGGCACAGGGTCGAGTGGTGCAGCCCGAATGTTTGCTGATCCCGTGCGTTGGCTTTGACGACAAGCGCTTTCGCATCGGCTTTGGCGGCGGTTACTACGACCGCACGCTGGCAGAGCTGGTGCCGTTTCCGCTGGTGGTCGGCATTGCGTTCGAGGCGAGCCGGCTGGCGACGATCGACCCGCAGCCGCACGATGTAAAAATGGATGTGGTGATCACCGACGCTGCGGTGTATTGATTCACCGGGTTCAGCGAATCACCGCCGGTGAACGGCTAGGTCTGCCGTAACGCGCCGCGCGCAAATTCCGCGCGAATCCAGCTGCAAAACGCCGACACGTGCGCCGTTTCGCGCGTGTTCTCATTCGCGATCAGCGCGTACTGATAGCCGGTCGGCATCCTGAGCTTCGGAAACGGCGCGATCAGGTCGCCGCTCGCGACCAGGTCATCGACGAATGGCGTACGGCTCAGCACCACGCCCTGGCCTCTTACGGCGGCCTGCACCGATTGGTCGATGAACGTGAACATCAGACGCGGTGCAGGCGGCGCGGTGCGCACACCGGCGAATTCAAACCAGCGCGGCCAGGCACTCGATGCCGACGTCGGCATCGACTCATCGAGCTCCAGCAGCGGCAGTTGAAACAGGTCTTGTGGGGTCTTGAGCGCCAGGCCGCTGCGCTCCAGCAGCAGCGGCGACAGCGCGGGAAGAACTTCTTCGTCATGCAGCGGCACCGCGGCGCTCGGCAACGAGGCGGCGCGGGTCCAGCGGATGGCGATGTCGACGCCCTCGACGTCGATGTCGATAAAACGATCACTGGCATCGATTCGAAGTTCGATCTGCGGATGCTCGCGCTGAAATATCGCGAGCCGCGGTACCAGCCAGAGCGAAGCAAACGACGCATAGGTCGTGATCGTCACACGCGCGGCATTGCGGGGGCCGCGGATGTCTTCGACCGCGCGGTCGATCTGCTTAAGAGCCTGTTGAGCGGCCTGAAACAGCCGATGACCTGCGGCGGTCAGCGCCAGCGCACGAGTTTGCCGCGCGAACAAAGCGCTACCGATTTGACGCTCGAGTTCTGCGACTTGCCGGCTGATTGAAGACTGAGTCAGGTTCAGTTCGGCGGCGGCGAGAGTGAAGGACATCCGGCGTGCGGACGCTTCGAAGCCGCGCAATGCGCTTAAGCCGATCGGACGTTGGCTGCGCGCGGAGGTGCGGCTGCGAGGCGGCTTCATGTCGCCACAATACATGCGATAAATGCATGCATCAACTGCAATCCTTTCGTTTGTCCGCTCTGAGCTACAGGGATCTAATGCATGCGTGCGATGCATAGGAGTGGCAAATGAAACACGAATCGACGGTGTTTAGGACGCTAGATCTGCCGGGCGGCAGTGTGGTGCCGTTCCCCTCACTGCCCGGCGAGCGGGTGCGTGTTCTGGATGGCCGTATTTGGTTGACCGAGGAAGGCAGCTTGCGCGATGCCGTTCTAGCCCCCGGTGAAGAAGTGGCACTCGGCACACGCGGGCTCGCAGTTATCGAAACGCTTGGCCCGGCGCGGATACAGGTTTTTGAATCGATCGGCTTAGCCGGCGTGGTGCTCAACGCTACGCGGCGGTTGACTCGATCGCTGACGGCGTGGTGGGCGCGGCGGTTCGCCGCCCGGTCGCACCACGCGCTCATCAACAAGTTATGCAAGGAGCAGACAATGATCAAACTCGAAACCGTGTTGTTCTTCGCCAGCACCGTATGCGCACTGGCCTTGGCGGCGGTTGTCGGTATCCAGGAATTCAGTGTTGGTCCAACAGTGCAGCAAGCAGTCGCTATGCCGATGATCAAGATGGAAATGGTGGAAATTGTCGGTCAGCGCGTTGCCTCGCATACAGATCGCCGACGCCGCGCGTAGCGACAGACAATCGAGCTAGCCCAGGCGCCGGCATAGTTCGACGCTCGCCTCCGCCTGATTCAGCGTGTAGAAGTGCAATCCGGGAGCACCGGCCGCCAGCAGCTGTTCGCACAGACGCGTGACCACATCCAGGCCGAACTCGCGGATCGATGCACGGTCGTCGCCGAAGCTTTCGAGCCGCTGTCTCATCCAGCGCGGAATCTCGGCGCCGCATGCGTCGGAAAAGCGCGCAAGTTGCGTGTAACTGACGATTGGCATCACGCCTGCCACGATCGGTACCGTGCAACCCAGCGCGGTCACATCGTCGACAAATCTGGCGTACGCATCGAAGTTATAAAAGTACTGAGTGATTGCGGAGTCGGCTCCCGCATTGACCTTGCGCACGAAGCTTTGCAGATCGTCGGCCGGCGAGCGCGATTGCGGGTGGTATTCGGGGTAGGCCGCGACTTCGATCTCGAACCAGTCACCCGTTTCTGCACGAATGAACTCGACCAGCTCATTGGCGTAGCGAAAGTCGCCGGCGCCGCCGGCGGCCCCCGACGGCATATCGCCGCGGAGCGCCACCACACGGTGAATGCCGTGGCCGCGGTAGCCGGCCAGGAGTCCTCGAACCGAGTCGCGCGACGTGCCGATGCATGAGATGTGCGGCGCGACCGACAACCCTTCGCGGTGCATTTCCATCACGGTGTTCAACGTGCCCTCGCGGGTCGAGCCTCCCGCCCCAAACGTCACCGAGAAATACTCGGGCTTAAGTGCCGCGAGTTGAGCGCGCGCAGCACGGAGTTTGACGGCCCCTTCGGGTGTGCGTGGCGGAAAAAACTCAAAACTGATGTTGTCCAAGTGCGGAACTCATTTCCGGTCTGGAATCAGCATCGACAACAACCACGCGATTACGCTGTACAGCAAAGCGCCGACGAAGGCAGCACCAAAGCCGCCAACGTTGAAACCCGGCAGCAGCGACGCGACCGCCCAGAACAACAGCGCGTTGATGACCAGCAAAAAAAGCCCGAGCGTGAGGATCGTGACGGGCAGCGTCAGAAGCACCAGAATCGGCTTGATGACCGCGTTGACGAGGCCGAGCACCAACGCGGCAATCGCGGCCGCTTTCCAGTCCTGAATCTGTACGCCGGGGAAAAGGTAGGCGACCGCGAGTAGCGCGATCGCGTTCAGGATCCAAACCAATAGAAGCCGCATCGAGGATCTCCAGCGTTAATACCGGTAGTGGTCGGGCTTGTACGGACCTTCCTTCGCGACGCCGATGTAGCGCGCCTGAGTGTCGGTCAATTCGGTCAGCTGCGCGTTCAGCTTCTTCAGCTGCAGCCGCGCCACTTTCTCGTCCAGGTGCTTCGGCAGCACGTAGACGCCGACCGGATACTGATCGGTGTGGGTGAACAGCTCGATCTGCGCGATCACCTGATTGGCAAAAGAGCTCGACATCACATAGCTCGGGTGACCGGTGCCGCAACCTAGGTTCACTAGCCGCCCCTCGGCCAGCAGGATGATTCGCTTGCCGTCGGGGAAGATGATGTGATCGACCTGCGGCTTGATGTTCTCCCACGTGTAGTGCTTGACGCCTGCTATATCGATTTCGTTATCGAAGTGCCCGATGTTGCACACGATCGCTTGATCCTTCATCTTCAGCATGTGACCGCTCGTGATCACATGGAAGTTGCCGGTCGCAGTCACGAAAATGTCGGCTTTATCGGCGGCGTAGTCCATCGTCACCACCCGATAGCCTTCCATCGCGGCCTGCAGCGCGCAAATGGGATCGATCTCGGTGACCCAGACCTGCGCCGACAGCGCGCGCAGTGCCTGAGCCGATCCCTTGCCGACGTCGCCATAGCCGGCAACGACGGCGACCTTGCCGGCGATCATCACATCGGTCGCGCGCTTGATGCCATCGACCAGCGACTCGCGGCAGCCGTATAGATTGTCGAACTTGCTCTTCGTCACCGAGTCGTTGACGTTGATGGCCGGAAACGCGAGCTTGCCTTCCTTCGCCATCTGGTACAGGCGCTTGACGCCGGTCGTCGTTTCTTCGGTGACGCCCTTGATCTTCGCCAGCCGCGTCGAATACCAGCTCGCATCGCGCGCGAGCTTGGATTTGATCGAAGCGAACAGGAATTCTTCCTCTTCGCTGCCGGGTTTCGAAATCACGCTGGTGTCGCGCTCGGCCTTGCTGCCCAGATGCAGCAGCAGCGTCGCGTCGCCGCCGTCGTCGAGAATCATGTTGCTGAATCCGCCGTCGGGCCACTCGAAGATGCGGTGCGTGTAGTCCCAGTAATCTGCGAGCGACTCGCCCTTGACCGCGAATACCGCGGTGCCGCTGGCAGCGATGGCCGCTGCGGCGTGGTCCTGCGTCGAAAAAATGTTGCAGCTCGCCCACCGCACCTCGGCTCCTAGCGCCTGCAGCGTCTCGATCAGCACCGCCGTCTGAATCGTCATGTGCAACGAGCCGGTGATGCGCGCGCCGCGTAGCGGTTTTGCATCCGCGTATTCGTCGCGGATCGCCATCAGTCCCGGCATTTCGGTTTCGGCGATGCGGAGTTCCTTGCGACCCCAGTCGGCGAGGGCAAGGTCGGCGACAACGAAGTCGCTCGCCGATTTGGATTTGTGTTTGGGTTTAAGTACGGCGCTCATCTCGCGCTCCTTGGTTAAGGGTTCGCGAGCGCCGTTATTCGAAGTTCGGCGAAGAAACCGGACCGCTTCAAGCCTGGCAGCCCTTAGACGGCTGTCGCAACGCTCCTCAAAGCAGGCGACAGTATAAATGCAGGCGAACCAGCGTTATTAGCGAGATGAGGGAGGCTCGTCTTATTAACACTTTCTTGCCAAAACGCTAATAACGCAATGCACTGGTTTAGCGCTCAACGGACGCGTGCTGTCGTTGCAGATCACAAGGCAGGAGCGTCCGGCCGGCGCTTAGGCCGGGAACGGCTTCGCCCGCTTTGCGCCTGATGCCCGCCGCATCCGCGAGCAGCGCCGCGCGATCGGTTTTTTCCCAGCTGAACTCCGGCTCGTCGCGTCCAAAGTGCCCGTACGCCGCTGTCTTCTCGTAAATCGGGCGCAGCAGATCGAGCATCTGAATGATTCCGCGCGGCCGCAGATCGAAATGTTCGGCGACCAGCTTGCTGATCTGCTCATCCGGGATCACGCCCGTGCCTTCGGTGTAAACGGTGATGTTCATCGGCTGCGCAACGCCGATCGCATAGGCGACCTGCACCTGGCACTGGCGCGCCAGGCCGGAGGCAACGACGTTCTTGGCGACATAACGCGCTGCGTAGGCGGCCGAACGATCGACCTTCGAAGGGTCCTTGCCGGAAAACGCGCCGCCGCCGTGTGGACACGCACCGCCATAGGTGTCGACAATGATCTTGCGGCCAGTGAGGCCGCAGTCGCCTTGCGGACCCCCGACGACAAAGCGGCCGGTCGGGTTCACCAGGTAGCGCGTGTTCTTTAGCCACTCGGGGGGCAGCGACGGCTTGATGATCTGCTCGACGACCGCCTCGGTGAACTCCTTCTTCATCACCTTGCCGTCCGACATTTCCGGCGAGTGCTGCGACGAGAGCACCACAGTGTCGATCGAATGCGGTTTACCGTCGACGTAGCGCATCGTGACCTGACTCTTGGCGTCCGGCCGAAGGTACGGCATTCGACCGTCGCGTCTGAGGTCGGCCTGCCGCTCGACCAGGCGGTGCGCGTAGTAGATGGGTGCCGGCATCAGATCGGGCGTTTCATCGCATGCATAACCGAACATCAAGCCCTGGTCGCCAGCGCCCTGGTTCAGAAAGTCGTCGGACGCGTGGTCGACGCCTTGTGCGATGTCGTTGCTTTGCTTGTCATAGGCGACCAGCACCGCGCAGCCTTTGTAGTCGATGCCGAATTCGGTGTTGTCGTAGCCGATGCGCTTGATCGTGCGGCGCGTCACTTCGATGTAATCGACATGCGCATTGGTCGTTATCTCGCCGGCCAGAACGACCAGGCCGGTGTTGCACAAGGTTTCGGCGGCGACCCGGGAGCGCGGGTCCTGCGCCAGGATCGCGTCCAAAATGGCGTCCGAAATCTGGTCTGAGACCTTGTCCGGATGACCTTCTGAAACGGATTCGGAAGTAAAGAGAAAATTGCCTGACATCTGCACACTCCTTGCGAACGTTGGTTGCAATTCGCACTCTTCGGAGTGCGACGCTTTAGCGGTATTTGCTCGGCTATGCTTTGCCGACTCGCCCCGCAAGTTGTCGTTAACTCGGCGAAGCGGCAATTGTATTAGAAACCCGCGTACTCGAGCTTGAGCGCACTCATCGGCAGATTGTCCGCAAAGCTGTGGATCGCTCTGATCAACGCGACGTCGAATTGGTCGCAGGGCGCACGCACGCGGCTCGCTGGCTTGATCGGCGATCTGCTGTGGTGGGTCGTCTTGCCGCGGCGGCGGATCACGCTGACCAACCTTCGCTTGTGCTTTCCGGCGCTCGACGAGCAGCAGCGGACGCACATTGCACGCCGTTGCTTTCGGAACATCGCCCGCAGCGGGCTGGACCGGTCAGTGGTAGCGAAGGGCGAACGGCCGACGCTCGAGCAATACGTCAAGGTGCAGGGCATCGAGCATTTGCAGGCGGCGGCCGGCCGCCCGCTGATTCTGATCGCGCCGCATTTTGTGGGGCTGGATGCCGGTGGTATCCGCGTAGCGACGTTAAAGCGCGTTATCTCGATCTATTCGAGACAGACCAACGACGTATGGGACGAATGGCTGTTAAGCGCCCGGCAGCGATTCAACGATCCGGTACTGGTGGCGCGTCAGGGCGCCGACATGCGGGCCGTGATTCGAAGCGTCAAGAACGGCCTGCCGCTGTACTACTTGCCCGACATGGACCTGGGCGCAGCCAATTCGATTTTTGTTCCTTTCTTCGGTGTTTCGGCGGCGACGATACCGATGGTGCCGCGCATAGCGCGCATCATCGACGCGCAAGTCATGATGGCGGTGACCGAGATGACAGACGAAGGCTACGTGCTGCATTTCGAGCCGCCCTGGTCGGGTTTTCCGGGCGAGTCGATTGAAGCTGATACCGCGCGCATGAATCGTGAGATCGAGCGTTGGGTACTCAGGATGCCCGATCAGTACCTCTGGACGCATCGCCGCTTCAAGACGCGGCCGGTGGGTCTGCCCAGCTTCTACAGTCACGCATCTCGTTAGGTCGTGACGGGATGAAGCTTCGCTTTACCAAGATGCACGGTGCAGGCAACGATTTCGTGATGCTCGATGGCGTCAGGCAACGGATCGATCTGACGCGCGAGCAGCTGCGCTCGTTGGCGGATCGCCGCTTCGGTGTCGGCGCTGACCAGATTCTGCTGGTCGAGCCGGCGTCTGATCCCAATCTTGACTTCAGCTATCGCATTTTCAACAGCGACGGCGGCGAAGTCGAACAGTGCGGCAACGGGGCCCGATGCTTCGTGAAGTTCGTGCACGACGAAGGGCTCACGTCTAAAACCGCGATCCTGGTTAAAACGCTGGGCGGCGTCATCGAGCCGCGACTGCTCGCCAACGGCGAAGTGTCGGTCGACATGGGAAAGCCGCGGTTCGATCCGGCCGACGCGGGGTTCGACCCGGCCGGCTTGATGCCGAAGGTCGAGCACGATCAAGCGCTGTGGCCGCTTGATATCGGTCATACAGTGATGATCGCGGTGTTGTCGATGGGAAATCCGCACGCGGTGCAGACGGTTAGCGATGTCGACATCGCCGCGGTCACGATCGATGGCCCCTTGATTGAGCACCATGATCGGTTTCGCGATCGGGTCAACGCGGGCTTTATGCAAATTGTCGATCGGCATTGCATACGCTTGCGCGTTTGGGAGCGTGGCGCCGGCGAGACGCTGGCATGCGGCACCGGAGCCTGCGCGGCGGTCGTCAGCGGCATTCGGCGCGCATTGCTCGATACTCCGGTTACAGTCGTTGCCCGCGGCGGTGAGCTAAAAGTCGAATGGACCCGCGGCGGCGAGGCGGTGCAGCCCGTTCTGATGACCGGCGCCGCGACGACGGTTTTTAAAGGTGAAATTGAAATCTAACTTCTTGATGCCACCATGACTATGACAACTTTGCAGGCCGACGATATTGCGCACTATCTGACGCGTCATCAGGATTTTTTCGAGCAGCATCCACAGCTGCTGTCGCAGATGCAGTTGCCGCATCCGCACGACGGGCAGGCGATTTCGCTGGTCGAGCGCCAGTCGTTGATGCTGCGCGAGCGCGTGAAGTCGCTCGAAAACAGGGTGGCCGAGATGGTGCGCAATGGTCAGGAAAACGATGCGATTGCCGAGAAGCTGATCGCTTGGGTGCGCTCGCTGTTGACCGAAACGGATCCGGCTGCGCTGCCTGCAACGCTGATTGACGAGCTGAAGCGCATCTTCGAAGTTCCGTATGCCGCGCTGCGTTTGTGGAGTACGCAGCCCGCGTTCGCGGCGCTCGACTGCGCGCGCGCGGTCGAAAGCGACACGATCACGTTTGCCAACAGCATGCGCGTCCCATTCTGTGGATCGAACGTCGGCTTCGAGGCTGCCTCGTGGCTCGCGTCCGACGGGGCGGTGAAGAGCGTTGCACTGCTGCCGCTCCGTTTCGGAATGGATTCGGCCGCCGATCCGGAAACTTTCGGAATGCTCGTGCTGGGATCGGCGGACCCCGAGCGATTTAACTCCTCGATGGGAACCGCATTTCTGGAGCGAATCAGTGAATTGGCCAGCGCAGCGCTGGCACGCCTGCGCGCCTGATCGCGTCGCATCAATGGCTGGCGCGTTGGTCGATGCCTTTCTGCTCGAGCTCTCGACGCAGCGACGCGCTTCTCGGCACACGCTCGCCGCATATCGGTTGGATCTGGCGCGCCTGATCGAATTTGCCGGCGCGCATTCGTTATCCGAGTTGAGCGCGCACGACATTCGCCGTTACGTGGCCAAGCTGCATGCGGGCGGTCTGTCCCCCGCTTCGATCGCGCGCACGCTCTCGGCGTGGCGTTCGATGTATCGGTGGTTGTGCGAGCGCGGCGACGCGTTCGTCAATCCTGTCGTCGGTGTGCGCGGTCCGAAGCGCATCAAGCGCTTGCCGAAAGCGTTGTCGGCCGATCAGGCGGTCACATTCGCGTCGAAACCCGCGGATGAATCGTTGCTGGCGTGGCGCGACCACGCGATTGTTGAGCTGCTTTATTCAAGCGGACTGCGCCTGGCCGAGCTGGTATCGCTCGACCAGCATTATTTCGACGCGGACGAGTCGCTGCCGGCATCGACCAGCTGGGTCGATCTTCCAACAGCCGAGGCCACCGTAGTCGGCAAGGGCAACAAGACCCGCCGAGTGCCGATCGGTGCGCCGGCGTGCGCGGCGCTTGCGCACTGGCTCAGCGCTCGCGAAACCCTGGCGCGAAGCGACGAGCGCGCGCTTTTCGTCAGCGCGGCCGGGTCGCGATTGTCTGCGCGCAGTGTGCAGTCGAGGATCGCGCTGTTATCGCGCAAGCTCGGCCTGGGTGTGCACGTGCATCCGCACGTGCTGCGGCACAGCTTTGCGTCGCACCTGTTGCAATCGAGTGGGGATTTGCGCGCGGTGCAGGAGCTGCTGGGGCACTCGAACATTGCAACGACGCAGATTTACACGCGACTCGACTGGCAACACCTGGCGAAGGCTTACGACGCCGCGCATCCGCGCGCCAAGCGCCGCAGCTGAGCCAGACTCTGCAAGCACAATTCCACTAAACTCACGCCCCCTTACGGGACTGAACTGCGGGAGCAGGTCTGCTTCTGTAGTTACCACTAAAGGCGGTTTATGGATGTCAGTGCAAGCGTGCCGCAGGTGCCGGTGACCGTTCTAACGGGGTTTCTGGGCGCCGGCAAGACCACGCTACTGAATCGCATTTTGACCGAGCAACACGGCCACAAGATTGCGGTCATCGAGAATGAGTTCGGTCCCGAAGGGATCGATAACGAGCTGTTGGTCTCTGAGCAGGGCGAGCAGATCATCGAGATGAACAACGGTTGCATCTGCTGCACGGTGCGCGGCGATCTGGTGCGCATCTTGAATGATCTGAAGACGAAGCGGCAGGCGGGCGAGATTGACTTCGAGCGCGTAATCATCGAGACCACCGGCCTGGCGAATCCCGGCCCGGTGACGCAAACGTTCTTTATGGACGACAGCATTTCGACCTATTACATGCTCGACGCGGTGATCACGGTGGTCGACGCCAAGCACGGGCATGCCACGCTGGATCAGCAACCCGAAGCCCAGAATCAGGTGGGATTTGCCGACCGCATACTGATGAGCAAGGTCGACCTGGTGCCCGACGCCGATGCGCAATCGCTGAAGAGCCGCCTGGTGCAGATGAATCCGCGCGCTCCGATCAAGTCGGTCAATTTCGGCGACGTTGCCATTGCAGACGTGCTCGATGTGCGCGGCTTCAACCTGAACGCGATTCTGGAGATCGATCCCGAGTTTCTCGCCGGTGAACATCCGGACGCGGCCCACGACGCCGGACATCACCACCACGATGGCGATGCTCACGACGGCCATCAACACAACGGTCATCATCAACACGACGACGCAATCAAGGCATTTGTATTTCAATCGGGGCGTCCGTTTGAGCCAGGCAAGCTTGAGGAGTATCTGGGCACGCTCACTCAGGTTTACGGGCCGGACATGCTTCGGTATAAAGGCGTGCTTTTCATGAACGGCAGTAACCGCCGCACAATCTTTCAAGGCGTTCATATGCTGATGGGAGCCGATGTGGGCCGCCCGTGGGCTGCGAATGAAAAGCCTTCCAGCAAGGTTGTTTTCATCGGTCGCAATTTGCCGAAGGAAGCAATCCTCAAAGGCCTCGAGGCGTGCCTGGCGCGTTAACGCGTCCCACCGCACGCCGCATCGATGCAATCACAAATTTTCTAACGAGGTATTTACCGATGGCTGCAGCAAAGAAACCGGCCAAGAAAGCCGCCAAATCCGTCAGCAAGGCCGCGAAAAAGCCTGGCAAGAAAGTTGTGAAGAAAGCGGCCGTCAGGAAGACAAAGGCACCGGCGCGTCGAGTGAAGGCACCTGTCGCGAAAGGCAGGGGCGCGAGCGTCGCACGCAGGGCGACGGCTACCAAGCCCTCGAAAGTGGCGCGGCCGAAGGCAGCTCCGGCCGCAAGCGGCAAAGCACCGATAAAGCCTGCAAAAGGCTCGGCCCCAATGAGCGCCGCGCCATCCGGCCGGCCACGCGGAGGCAGGCCCGCACGTGCGCCGAAGAAGGATCCAAGGCCGATACCGCCGATGCCGGCACCGGGGCTTAAGAACACCGGCCCGATCACAGCGCCGCCCAAAGTTGCACCGGCGCCAACACCGAAAGACCTGGCCGCCGCACACGACTATTTGTTGGCGCGCTCGGCCACTCGAAGCGAAGAGCCGGTGGTCGTCAACGGGAAGCGCCTGCCGACCGAGGAACAGTTGTTGAAGACCCGCGAGTCTGACTATATGAACGCCGAACAGCTGGCGTACTTCAAGCACAGGCTGCAACAGATGGAAGGCGAGCTACTACAGAACGCCGACGAAACCACCGAACACCTGCGCGAGTCCGTGATCGTTCCCGATCCCGCCGATCGCGCCACGATCGAAGAAGAGCACGCGCTTGAATTGAGAACGCGAGACCGCGAGCGCAAGCTGCTCAAGAAAGTTCAACAGGCGTTGACGCGAATTGAGAGCGGTGAGTACGGCTACTGCGAGGAAACCGGAGATCCGATCGGAATTCCACGCCTGCTTGCTCGGCCGACCGCCACGCTGTCGCTCGAAGCTCAGCAACGCCGCGAGCTGAAGCAGAAGATGTTTGGCGACTGACGTCGCCAAACATCTCCGATGATTTCGAAGATGCAAGAGGGGGCTCTACCCCCTCTTGGAGCTCCCCCGATTAGGTGGCGCAGCCAGCCGTAACTGACAGGCGGGATTGCCGTGCAGATCGACGGTTTGCGAGCTGTCTAAAGTTGTTACTATGAAACGCGATCGGTGCTTGCTCACTCGAACACGGTATCAAGTGCGACCGCATCGATTGTCGAGCCGGTAGGTGCGATCAGGCATAGGCGAAAAGGGTTACTTGTTTCCGGTGCCGCTGCAGGCTGGCATCTGGGCTGCCGGTGTCAGAATCGTGCGTGCGGGATCGGCACATCGGCGAGTCTGCTGGCGCGAGAACAAAATCGGACAACGGTAAAAACGTAGTGGCCTTTTCCTTCTTCAAAAAAGACCCAAAGGAAGCCGCGTCGGCCGTCAAGGCGGGTTCGCGCACGTCGACCAAGCAGGCCTCGCGGCCGCTTCCCGGCCCCGTCAATCGCAATCCCGCGTCTACAGCCGCGCGCGGCGCTCAGGGGCCTGCAACAACCAACACGATGCCCGACAAGGATTTGCATCGCACGCTGGCGCTTGAAACGGCGGCCAAGATCGATGCGATCGAGTCTGAAATGGCGCGTGACTTTCTACGCCCCGGCGGCGCGCCGACGATGTTCCCGAACTCCGCCGCCAACTCGACACTGCAGCGGCCGTCACAGCAACCCGAGGCGGCACAAGCGGCACCGGCCGGTGCAAAGGAAGACAAGTCGATCGATGCTCTCGATGTCATCTCCGAGGATTGGGCGGGCAACGTAAACGCGTTCGAAGTGTCCGCGGAGGGTGGCGGCTCGGCGATCGAAGAAACCGCAATCTTGTTTGCCAACGGTTTGATCGAACCGGCCGAAGCTGGACTGCGCTCGGCGATTCAATCCGATCAACTGGGAGAAGCTGCACAGCGCGGCTGGCTGATGCTGTTCGAGTTGCTGCAGCAACGTGGCGACAAGGCAGGCTTTGACAGCCTGACGATCGAATACGTGTTGCGCTTCGAAAGCTCGCCGCCGGCATGGATCGAATACAAGGACGAGCCGGACCTGGCCGGAGTGTCCGCTGCGCTCGGGCGCCCCGCGCAAACGGCGTCGGCGCCCGTGATCGTGCTGCCCGAGACCATCGATGAAGGTGTCGTCAAGCACCTGGAACAGTTGAAGAATCATTCGCAATCGCATCAGTCGATCACGCTCGACTCTTCGAACGTGCGCAGCTTCGACGCAGTGGGCGCCGAGCTGTTGCTGCGCGTGATCAATGCGTTCAAGCGCGCCAGTCACGAGCTGTTGTTGCAAGGCGCTGACCAGTTGGTGACTCCGTTGCGCGCGGCGGTTGAGGCCGGGCGGCGCGACCCAAGCGACGCGGTGTGGATGCTGCTGCTCGAAGTGTTCCGGTTGCTGAATCGGCAGCATGACTTCGAAGAAACCGGAATCCAGTACTGCATTACGTACGAGGTATCGCCGCCGTCGTGGGAGCCGGCACCGCCGAACCTGAAAACGCGCGCGGCAGTACCACAGGCGGTTGCGCCGGAAGCGGTTGATGGTCTTTCATGGCACGGCACGCTGCGTGGCGAAGGTGAGCCTCATTTCGGCCGGTTGATGGCGGCGTCGCGGGTCGAGAAGCGCCTGGTCGTTGATTGCATGTATTTGAAGAGAGTGGAGTTTGCGACCGCCACCGGCATGCTCGCGATGGTCACCAAAGTGCGCCAAAACGGCGCCACGATCGAGTTTCGCAATATCAACTACCTGATCGGTGCGCTGTTTGCGCTGCTCGGTGTCGACGCGGTCGCACAGGTCCAACTGCGGCGGGTCTAGAAGTTATCGGTTCCGCCCCTATCTAGGCCGTATTCTGCGGCTGCACGGATAGGCACACACCCTATGGAAGTCTTTCACGGGACGACGATCGTCTCAGCACGTCGTGGCTCGAAGGTCGCGATGGGCGGTGACGGCCAGGTCACGCTCGGCAACATCATCGTCAAGCAAGGCGCAAAAAAAGTGCGCAGGCTGCATCACGATCGAATTCTGGCCGGCTTCGCCGGCGCCACGGCCGACGCGTTCACGTTGTTCGAGCGCTTCGACGCCAAGCTCGACAAACATCAAGGCAACCTGATGCGCTCCGCTGTCGAGTTGGCAAAGGATTGGCGCACCGACCGCATCCTGCGCCGGCTCGAAGCCATGCTGGCAGTCGCCGACCGCGAAACGTCGCTGATCATCACCGGCACCGGCGACGTGCTCGAGCCCGAGCTGGGACTGATTTCGATCGGCTCCGGCGGCCCCTACGCTCACGCCGCCGCGCGCGCGCTGCTCGACAACACCGACCTCGCTCCAAGGGAGCTAGTCAAAAAGGCGCTCGAGATCGCGGGCGACCTGTGCATCTACACAAATCAAAGCCACACAATCGAAGCGATCGACTGATCAACGAGAACCATGGCGATCGAAGTGATGTTTCCCCTGCCTTTGTACGCTTGCGCGCGCCCGCGCGGCCGCTCCGAAGGGAGCGCGCCTAACTAATCGCGACGAGTGCACGTGCGATCCGCGCAGCGGTCGCGTACACGAGGAGCGCCTAATGATGATGACCCCCAGAGAAATCGTTCACGAGCTCAACAAGCACATCGTCGGCCAGGATCGCGCCAAGCGCGCGGTCGCGGTCGCTCTGCGCAATCGGTGGCGCCGGCAGCAGGTTGAAGAGCCGCTGCGCTCGGAGATCACGCCGAAGAACATCCTGATGATCGGGCCGACCGGTGTCGGCAAGACCGAGATCGCGCGCCGGCTGGCGCGTCTGGCCGACGCACCGTTCATCAAGGTTGAAGCGACCAAGTTCACCGAGGTCGGCTACGTCGGCCGCGATGTCGACACGATCATCCGCGACTTGGTCGATATCTCGATCAAGCAGACGCGCGAGTCTGAAACGAAAAAGGTCGCAACGCGCGCACAGGACGCTGCCGAGGACCGTGTGCTCGATGTCCTGGTGCCGCCCGCGCGCGACGTCGGGTTTTCCGCCGGAAATCGCGACGATCAGAACGCGACGCGGCAAAAATTCCGCAAGAAGCTGCGTGAAGGCGAACTCGACGACAAGGAGATCGAGATCGAGCTGGCGTCGTCGCCGCAGTCTTTGGAAGTGATGGCGCCGCCGGGGATGGAGGAGCTGACGCAGCAGATTCAAACCATGTTTTCGAATCTCGGCCGTGATCGCCGCAAGCCGCGCAAGCTGTCGGTCAAGGAAGCGCTTAAGTTGTTGAGCGACGAAGAAGCGTCGCGCATGGTCAATGACGAGGAACTAAAAACGCGCGCGATTGCGAATGCCGAGTCAAACGGCATCGTGTTTCTCGATGAGATCGACAAGATTGCCTCGCGCTCCGAATTGCAGGGCGCGGACGTCTCGCGCCAGGGTGTGCAGCGCGATTTGCTGCCGCTGGTCGAGGGCACGACGGTCAACACCAAGTACGGCATGGTCAAGACCGATCACATTCTGTTTATTGCGTCGGGGGCGTTTCATCTGGCCAAGCCGTCGGACCTGATCCCCGAACTGCAGGGGCGCTTCCCGATCCGGGTCGAGCTTGACTCGCTGACGGTCGATGACTTCGAACGCATCCTGAAAACGACCGACGCCAGCTTGACGCAGCAATACGAAGCGCTGCTCGCGACCGACGGGTGTGCGCTGCAATTTACCGATGACGGCATTCACCGCCTCGCGGAGATTGCACACTCGGTCAACGAAAGAACCGAAAACATTGGTGCGCGCCGGCTCTACACGGTGCTCGAAAAGCTGCTCGAAGAGGTGTCTTTCGGCGCCGGCAGTCAGGTGAGCGGCAATGGTTCAGAAGGACAACAGGTGCGGATCGATGCAGCCTATGTCGATGCTAGATTGGCCGATCTGGCGCGTGACGAAGATCTTGCGCGTTATGTCTTGTAAGCAGGAGAGACGATGAAGCAATGGGCCGCCGCTGCAGCACTAGCGATAGCTTTGACGGCGCAGGCACAGCGCGGCGCCGACATCGACGTCAAGTCGGCATGGGCCAGACCTACTGTCGCGGGCCAGATGGGGACCGGCGCTTTTATGCACCTGACGTCGAAGGATGGTGCACGATTGCTCAGCGCGGCGAGTGACGTTGCCGGAGTCGTAGAGATTCACGAGATGGCGATGGAAGGTAACGTGATGCGGATGCGTCCGATCCCCAATCTTGATCTGCCGCCCGGTCGCACCGTCGAATTGAAGCCGGGCGGACATCACATGATGTTGATGGACCTGAAGCGGCCGCTTGCGACCGGCGAGAAGATCAAGGTCGAGTTGCGGCTTGAAACGCGCGACAAGAAGCTTGTCACGCAGCCGATCGAGATAGAAATTCGTCCGCGCGCACCGTAGTCAGCGGAAATACCGCGTGTAAGATTCGCGCGCCCATGCATGTTGCAGCTACCGACATTTCGACAGCCGACACCGAGCTGATCGCGCCGCAGCTAAAAGCTGAAATCCTGTCCGAGGCGCTTCCCTATATCCGGCGTTTCCACGGCAAGACCATCGTCGTCAAATACGGCGGCAACGCGATGGTCGATCAGAATCTGAAAGAAGCCTTCGCGCACGATGTCGTGCTGCTGAAACTGGTGGGCATGAATCCGGTCGTCGTCCACGGCGGCGGACCGCAGATCGACGAAGCGCTCGAGCGAGTCGGAAAAAAATCGACGTTCATTCAGGGTATGCGCGTCACCGACACCGAGACGATGGAAGTTGTCGAGTGGGTGTTGGCGGGCGAAATCCAGGGCGAGCTGGTGACGCTGATCAATCGCTTCGGCGGCCAGGCGGTCGGTTTGACCGGCAAGGACGGCGGGCTGATTCGCGCGCGCAAGCTGAAAATGATCGACATCGCGGACCCAACCAAGAGCCACGACATCGGCCACGTTGGAGAAATCGAGGCGATCAATCCGGCCGTCGTCAAGGCGCTGCAGGACGACGCGTTCATTCCGGTGATTTCACCCATCGGCTTCGGCGAAGACAATCTGACCTACAACATCAACGCAGACGTGGTGGCCGGCAAGATCGCAGAGATCCTAAAAGCCGAAAAGCTGGTGATGTTGACCAACACACCGGGAGTGCTCGACAAGAGCGGCCGGCTGCTAACCGGGCTTTCAGCGCGCCAGATCGATGGCTTGTTTGCCGATGGCACGATTTCCGGCGGGATGCTGCCGAAACTCTCGTCAGCACTGGAAGCCGCGAAGAGCGGCGTCAACTCGGTCCACATCATTGACGGCAGGGTCGATCACTGCCTGCTGCTCGAGATTCTGACCGACCAGGGTGTCGGCACAATGATCAAGAGTCATTAGCATCCTCGTGTACGCGACCGCTGCGCGGTCGCACCGAGCGGCACGTCGCTAAGCTCCGCGTCCCGTTTTCCTTGCCTCATCTGGAGTCGTCATGGCTGATCGTCCGGGATTCATTCGTCGCTTCTTCGGCGGTCTGTGGAGCGTGCTCAATTTCACGCGGCAGCTGATTTTCAACGTGCTGTTCTTCGCCATCGTCGCGGTGCTGTTGGTCGCGTGGTTCGCCAGCGATGGACCGACCGCTCTCAGGTCGGACACGGCGTTGGTAATCAATCTGCAAGGCGATATCGTCGAGGAATACACGATCGGCCCGCGCGAAGCGGCTGTCGCGGAGGCGTTCGGTGAGGAGCGTTTCGAGACGCGCGTGCGCGACGTTCTGGCGGCGATCGACGCTGCGGCCAAGGATCCACAGATCACACGCGCAGTGCTGGTGCTCGACGAGATGGGCGGAGCGGGCATCGCCACGCTGCGCGAGATCGGTGCGGCGCTCGAGCGCTTCAAGGCGAGCGGCAAGCCGGTCTACGCGTGGGGTCAGAACTACGGCCAGGGCCAGTATTACCTCGCATCGCATGCCAACGAGCTGTACCTGCATCCCGCGGGTGCACTGGGGGTACGCGGACTCGAAGGTACGCGCGGTTATTACAAGACGCTGCTCGACAAGCTCGGCGTGAAGGTCAATGCTTTTCAGGCGGGGCGCTACAAGAGTTTTTCGGAGCCATTTACCCGCACGTCGGCAACGCCCGAGGCGAAGGAAGCCGATTCGCTGCTGCTCAACGGCCTATGGTCAACCTGGACCGGCGACGTGGAGCGTGTCCGCAAACTGCAGCCGGGAACCGTCGATGCCGTGATCGGCGATCTGCCGCAGCGACTGGCGGCGGCCGACGGCGACATCGCGCGCCTGGCGCTGAATGAAAAGCTTGTCGACGGGGTGATGACGCGAAGCCAATTTCGCGAGCGGCTGCTGCAGAGCGGCGCTCCGCGAAGTGACGAAGACAGCGAAACATTTCGGCAAATCTCGTTGTATTCGTACGTGCGCCGGGTGCCACAGCCGATCGACGGTGATGCGGTCGGCGTGATCGTCGCGCAAGGCGAGATCACCGGCGGCGATGCGCAGCAAGGGCGGGTTGGCGCGCGCACGATGGTCGAGTTGATCGAGCGCGCGCGGCAGGACGACAGCATCAAAGCGGTCGTGTTGCGCATCGACTCTCCCGGTGGGCTGGTGCAAGCTTCCGAAATCATTCGCGAGCAGCTTGAGCTGACGCGCAAGGCGGGTAAGCCGGTGGTGGCTTCGATGGGCGATGTCGCCGCCTCAGGCGGTTACTGGATCGCAATGGGTGCTGACGAAGTCGTCGCCGATCCCGCCACTATTACCGGGTCGATCGGCGTGTTTGGTCTGTTGCCGACGTTCGAGGGCACGATGGAAAAAATCGGTGTCAACGTCGACGGCGTGGCGACGACCTGGCTGGCCGGGGCGACCGACTTGCGGCGGCCGGTCGACAAGCGACTGGCGCAGACGCTCGAGCTGGTGGTCAACTCCAACTACCGGGAGTTCATCGGAATGGTGGCCCAGCGCCGTAACTCGACGCCGGAGAAGATCAACGAGGTTGCGCAAGGCCGGGTGTGGACCGGAGCGCAGGCCAAGGAGCGCGGCCTGGTTGACACGCTGGGCGGAATCGATGTCGCGATAAAAAGCGCGGCTCGGCGCGCCAACCTGGGTGACTCGTACCGGCTCGACTATGTCGAACCCGAGCCGCGCGGGATCAACCGGTATCTGTCGTTGTTCTTCGGCCGCATCGCGGCCGCAGTCCGGACCGGGCTCGGACTCGATGGGTGGCTCGGACGCGACGTCGGCGCGGTCAAGCGTGACCTGGAGTTGCTCTTTGGCGCGCGCGACAATCCGCTGGCTCCCATTTCGTATTGTTTCTGCAACTTTCGATAGACCCCGCGCCCTCGGAAGCGATTTCTAAAGGCGCCATCAGGCCCGCGATTCCGGCTTACTTCCGCTCTTTAGCGGAGCGTGAAAGTGTTCGCGGGTGCGGGTTTCTAAGATAGTATGCCTTCACGTCGGCCTCCCGCCGACGCAGTTGTTCCACCCTACAACTGTTCAACCTCAGGCGACGGGTCGTCATGGACATCCCTACGCAAGGATCGCGTAAACCCGGCGCCCGCAAGCTGCAAATCCTGCAGATGCTTGCCTCGATGCTCGAGGACCCGAAGGGCGAAAAGGTGACCACCGCCGCGCTCGCCGCGCGGCTCGATGTGTCAGAAGCGGCGTTGTATCGCCACTTCGCGAGCAAGGCCCAAATGTTCGAAGGGCTGATCGAGTTCATCGAAACGACGATCTTCGGCCTGATTAACAAGATCAGCACCGAGGAGCCATCGGGTCTGAAGCAGGTGCGCGCGATGGTCAGCATGTTGCTCGACTTCGCACAGACCAACCGTGGCATGACGCGCGTGCTGATCGGCGACGCGCTGGTCAACGAGAACGAACGCTTGCAGGAACGCATGAATCAGTTTTTCGAACGCATCGAAGCGTCGATCAAGCAGAGTTTCAAGGTCGCGGTCGGAGACAAGGAATTGCCTGAGTCGTTCGACGCCGGCGCGCGCGCCGCGCTGGTGCTTGCATTCGTATTGGGCCGCTGGCACCGATTCGCGAAGAGCGGCTTTCGAAAGGTGCCCGCCGAAGGGATCGACGTGCAGATGCCGGCGCTGGTCGGTTAAGAAGGCTAACGGCCGGCGCACACCGGGCAGCTCGGATCGCGCGTTACGCGCACCGAGTGCCAGCGCATCGTCAACGCGTCGAGCATCACCAGCTGGCCGCTCAGTGTCTGGCCAATCCCGGCGGCGAGCTTTAACGCCTCGGCTGCCTGTAGCGTTCCAATAATGCCCGTCAGCGGCGCAAATACGCCCATCGTCGAACACAGTTCGTCTTCGTCATCACTTGGCGGAAACAGGCACGCATAGCACGGCGAATCCCGGTCACGCAGGTCGAACACCGCGATCTGACCATCGAACCGGATGGCAGCACCCGACACCAGTGGCTTGCGTGACGTGATGCACGCGCGATTGATCGCATGGCGGGTCACGAAGTTGTCGGAGCAATCGAGCACTACCGTGGCATCTTCCACCAGCCTGCCGATGGCGGCAGCGTCGAGGCGACTCACCAGCGGGATGACTTCGACTTCCGGATTGATCGCCTGCAACGCCAGTCGACCGGACTCTGCTTTCGGCGATCCGACGCGATCAGTCGTATGCAGGATCTGCCGCTGCAGGTTAGTGAGGTCGACGGCATCGCCGTCGGCCAGCACGATCGCTGCCACACCGGCGGACGCGAGGTAATACGCCGCCGGCGAACCAAGGCCACCGGCGCCGATCACCAGCATGCGCGCTGCGCGCAGCTTCTGCTGGCCCTCGATACCGAGTTCGTTCAGCAGTATGTGGCGCGAATAACGCAACAGCTGATGGTCGTCTAGGGGGGAGTCGGTCATGTCCAGAAAACGCGCAAAAGAAAACGGGCCGCAGCGCGGCCCGTGTTTTTATACGCCTGCTATCTAGCGCGCGGGTGCTGTGGCAACGCTATCGGGCTTCGGCTTGGCGATTTCAACCGGCTTGCCCTTCAGATGATTCATCGCCTGCAGCAACTGGTAATCCTCCGGCGCGCCCCAGTCATAGCGCTTCGGCGATACCGACTTGCCGTCGATCGGTTTGACCGGTGTCGCGGACGGAACGGCTGTGCCGCGCGGAGCGGAAGAAGCGCCCGGAACGGTTGCCGCGCGCGTTGCGTCCTCGACCTTGGCGTTTTCAAGATGGCGGACCAGGTCGGCTTCGCGCACGTTGAATCCGGCGAAATTGCCCTCTGGTGTGTCCTCGACGATAAAGTCGGGGACGATGCCCTTCGCCTGAATCGAACGACCTTTCGGGGTGTAATAGCGCGCGGTAGTGAGTTTGATTGCCGCCGGTTGATCGCCGTCGACGCGCAGCGGAATGATGGTCTGCACTGAGCCTTTGCCGAAGGTTTGCGTGCCCAGCACGACCGCACGTTTGTGGTCCTGCAGCGCGCCGGCAACGATCTCAGAGGCAGACGCCGAAGCGCCGTTGACCAGCACGATCAACGGAACCGTCTTGGCCTGTGGCGGCAGTTTCGAAAGAATGTCTTCGCCGCGACCGCGCAAATAATCCTCTGGCGACGCAACGAATTTCCGGCGCGCATCATCGGTGCGGCCGTCGGTCGAAACCACCAGCGCCTTGGCCGGCAAAAACGCCGCCGTCACGCCGACTGCCGAATGCAACAAGCCGCCCGGGTCATTGCGAATATCGAGCACCAGGCCTTTCAGCGGCCCTTGTTTGTAAAGATCGTTGACGTGCTTCACGAGGTCGTCAACGGTTTTCTCCTTGAACTGTGAAACGCGAATGAAGCCGAAGCCGGGCTCGATCATTTTCGATTTCACCGACTGCACGCGAATCACGTCGCGCACCAGCTTGAATTCGAGCGGCTTGTCTTCGCCCTTGCGCGCAACGATCAGCGTGATGGAAGTGCGGGGCTTGCCGCGCATCAGCTTGACCGCTTCGGGCAATGTCAGCCCGCGCGTGACCTTGTCGTCGATCTTGATGATCAAGTCGCCGGCTTTGATGCCGGCGCGCGCTGCCGGCGTGTCGTCGATCGGAGCGATTACCTTGATGATGCCGTCTTCGGCACCGACTTCAATACCCAGGCCGCCAAACTCGCCCTGAATATCGCTTTGCATGTCTTTGAACGCATCGGCGTCCAGATACGCCGAATGAGGATCGAGCCCGGCGAGCATGCCCGAGATCGCCTCATGCATCAGCTTCTTGTCATCGACCGGCTCGACGTAGTTGGCTTTTACTGCACCGAAAACGTCGGTAAAGGCCCGAATCTCTTCCAGTGGAATCGGTCCCCGCGTATCACGAAACGCGTACGCCGAGATGCCCAGGCTGACCATAACGCCGGCGATGGCGCCGACACCGATGAGTCCGAAACTACGAGCCCTGCCAGCCATGCCACCCCCATTTTCGACGTTTGTCGATGCAAACACTAACGTGCCGCCAACCACCCAAGCTAACCAAATGGCCGCTCTTGCAAACCTACTTCAAAGTATAGGCCCGCATCGACAATTGCAACCGTCGTGCCGATGGCCTAACCCATGTATCCGACAGCGACCGCCGGCCTTGCGTTCCGCGCACCGAAGGCCCAGTTGCGGGTCGTTTACCCGCGCTTCGCGTGACCTTGCGCGGCCACCGCCTGCACGGCGCGTTCGATCTCGGCGGCGTCGCCGAGATAGTAGTGCCGGATCGGCTTCAGCTCCGAATCAAGCTCATAGACCAGCGGACGAGCGGTCGGTACGTTAAGCGCAACGATGGCGTCGTCGGATAGGTGATCGAGGTGCTTGATCAACGCGCGCAATGAGTTGCCATGTGCCGCGACCAAAACACGACGGCTGCGCAATATCGCCGGTGCGATCGAGTCGTTCCAGAACGGAATCACACGCTCTACGGTGTCCTTCAGGCTCTCGGTCAGCGGCATGTCTGCCGCGCTTACGTGCTTGTAGCGCGGATCGTCGCCGATTCGTCTTGGGTCTGAAGGCGGCAGCGGTTCGGGCGCCACCGCATACGCGCGGCGCCACTTCAGCACCTGTTCTTCGCCAAACTTGGCCGCCGTTTCAGTCTTGTTGAGTCCCTGCAGCGCTCCATAGTGGCGCTCGTTCAGGCGCCAACTGTGCACCACCGGCAGCCACATCAAATCGAGCGCGTCAAGCGCAATCCACAGCGTGCGGATCGCGCGCCTGAGCACCGACGTGTATGCAATGTCGAACGTGAACCCTTCCTGCTGCAGCAGCTCGCCGGCCGCTTTTGCCTCGCGCCGGCCGTTTTCGGTCAGATCCACATCGGTCCAACCGGTGAAGCGATTCTCGAGATTCCACTGACTTTCGCCATGACGCAGCAGAACCAGCTTGAAGATCGGCGTGTGCATCGGCCTATTCTATAATTCGCGCCCTTCACCGCCGCCTCGTCGTTTCTCCGTGCAGTTTCTAATCGATAACGTTTTCCTGATTGCGATCGCGTTTGCCAGCGGCGCGATGCTGCTATGGCCGTTCGTTCGCACCAAAGTGTCCGGCCCTGCGTTGACGACGTTGCAGGTAACGCAGCTGATCAACGGCAAGAATGCCACCATCGTCGATATTCGTTCGCCGGAGGAGTTTGCAAAGGGGTCTCTTCCAAACGCGCGCAACCTGCCGGCCGAAAAGGTGAAGGACGGTGCCGGCGTTCTGAAAAAGGACAAGCCAGTGATCGTTGTTTGCGCGAATGGCCGGGCCGCCAATAAGGCCGCTGCGCAATTACGCTCAAGCGGATTCAACGACGTCTTTGTGTTGAGCGGCGGTCTCGCGGCGTGGCGTGAGGCTGGACTGCCCCTCAAGACGTAGGATTAGGCGAATGACAGCAAACGTCGTCATGTACAGCACCGCGGTGTGCCCGTATTGCCAGCGCGCCGAAGCGCTGCTGAAGGCGCGCGGCGTTGGCAAAATCGAAAAGATCCTGATCGACGACGACCCCGCGCGACGCGATGAAATGACAACCCGGACCGGGCGCCGCACCGTGCCGCAGATTTTTATCGGCGACACGCACGTCGGCGGTTTCGACGACCTGTCGGCGCTCGATCGGGACGGCAAGCTCGCACCACTGCTCGCTGCGTAGTTCGCGGCGATTGATTTTCAAGGAACGTAAATGACCGACACTACTCCTGCCGTTGGCGCTGCCGGCCCCGTGGCCGCAGACCAGGCTCCGGTATTCCAACTGCAGCGTGTCTACCTGAAAGATGCGTCTCTTGAGATGCCGCACGCCCCGCGAATTTTTCTCGAAGCCGAGGCCCCTTCGGTCGACATCCAGTTGGAAGTCAGCAACTCGGCAGTCGTCGACGCTGTGCACGAAGTCGTCGTGCGCGTGACTGCGACAGCGAAGGTCAAGGACAAGGTGCTGTTCCTGGTCGAGGGCAAGCAGGGAGGCATTTTCGAGATTCGCAATCTGAGCGGCGAACAGATGGGCCCGGTGCTCGGCGTCGTGTGTCCGGGGATCATCTACCCGTATCTGCGCGCCAACATTGCGGACCTGATATCGCGCACCGGGTTGCCCGCCATTCATCTGGCGGAGATCAACTTCGAGGCGTTTTACTCGCAAAAGATGGCAGCGATGCAACAACAGGCCACCAGCGGCGCAGCAGCACCCACGGTTACGGGCAACGGCGCGGCCGGCGCGTAGTTCTCGCGTCGCATGAACATCGCAGTGCTCGGCGCAGGTGCGTGGGGCACGGCGATAGCGGTCGCATTGAGCTCGCGGCATTCGGTCATGTTGTACGCGCGCAGCGCGGAACAATGCGCCAGCTTCGCGCGCAACCGCGTCAACGCCCGCTATCTACCGTCGATCGCTTTGCCTGAATCGCTGCGGATTACCGACGATCTGGACGCTGCCGTGAAGCACGCTGCGCAGGGCCTGACGTTGATAGCAACGCCGACCGACGCGCTGCGTTCTGTCGTGCGCAGAGTCTGCGACGTTGCGCCTGACGCGCCGCTCGTCTGGTTGTGCAAGGGGTTCGAGCAAGCAAGCGAACAATTGCCGTATCAGGTCGTGTACCAGGAATTAGGCGATCGCCAGGATGTCGGGCCGCTGTCGGGCCCAAGTTTCGCAATCGAAGTCGCGCGCGGCTTGCCGGCCGCGCTGACGGTGGCGGGCACGCCTGGATTTTGCGAGCGCGTGACCGATGCGCTGCATGGCGGGGCGCTGCGAATCTATTCAACCGACGACGTGGTCGGGGTCGAGGTCGGTGGGGCCGTCAAGAATGTGATGGCAATAGCGGCCGGCATCTCGGACGCACTCCAGCTCGGGCTCAATGCTCGCGCCGCTCTGATCACCCGCGGCCTGGCCGAGATGACCCGATTCGGCGTCGCGCTCGGAGCGCGCCCGGAAACTTTCATGGGGCTTACTGGCATGGGCGATTTGATTCTGACCGCGACCGGCGATCTGTCGCGCAACCGTAAAGTGGGCCTGGCTCTCGGTCGTGGGGCGACGATCGAAGCGGCGGTCGGCGACCTGGGTCATGTGGCCGAAGGTGTGCGTTCGGCGCATGCGGTACTGACCCGCGCGCGGCAGTGCGATATCGATATGCCGATCACCGAGGCCGTCTGCGCGGTGCTCGACGCAGCGTTGACGCCTTCAGAGGCGCTGCATGCGTTGCTGGCGCGTGAGCCGAAAGTAGAAGCGCAGCCGTCGTGACCCAAAAGGCTGTATGTGTGTTCTGCGGCTCGCAGCCGGGCCGCCGCGCAGAGTATGTGGCGGCAGCGCGCGAGATGGCGCGTTTGCTGGCGCAAAGCGGGATCGAACTGGTGTACGGCGGAGGTCACGTCGGCCTGATGGGCGCACTGGCCGACGCCGGGCTTGCAAGCGGCGGCCGTGTGGTCGGCGTCATTCCCGAGCACTTGATGCGCCCGGAAGTGGCGCACCAAGGACTGACCGAACTCATCGTCGTGGATTCGATGCACACGCGCAAGCAGACGATGGCGAGGCGCAGTGATGCGTTCATCGTGCTGCCGGGTGGCTTCGGCACGCTCGAAGAAATGTTCGAAATGGTGACGTGGTTGCAACTGCGGCTGCAGGACAAGCCGGTCGCGCTGCTCAACGTTGCGGGCTACTTTGACTCGTTGCTGCAATTTTTGGAGCATGCAGCCAGCGAAGGGTTGATCCGACGTGAGCACCAGGGTCTGCTGCTGGTCGAGCACGCACCGGCGCAATTGCTGGCACGGCTGGCTGCCTATTGGGCTCAAGCCCCGGTGGCGCTGCGCGCTGACAGTGACACTTCGCTTGGCTAAGCCCGGTCAGCTTCCGCCGGCATAGCCCGCCTGGCGCCAAGCCTCGAATATCACTACTGCGACCGCGTTGGACAGATTCAGACTGCGGTTGCCGGGACGCATCGGTAGCCGGATTTTCTGACTCTCGGGAAACCAGTTGCGAATCGCATCGGACAGGCCGGCGGTTTCGTTGCCGAACACGAACCAGTCATTCGGTTCGAATGCGATGTCGCCGAGCAAATGCGCACCGCGCGTGGTCAATGCGAACACGCGCTGCGCGGGCGGCTTCTCGCTTGCCATCAGCGCCTCGAAGCTTGCGTGCACTTTTATGGCCGCAAACTCCCGATAGTCCAACCCCGCGCGCCGCAGTTGCCTGTCTTCCAGGTCGAACCCGAGGGGTGAGACAAGGTGCAATTGCGCGCCGGTATTCGCCGCGAGTCGAATGACGTTGCCGGTATTGGGTGGAATTTCCGGCTCGACCAGAACGATGTGAAACATGTTCAAGGCGTTCGCGCGACGATCAGGTTATGCACGTGCACCGCGCCAGCCTTCTTCAGCACTCGGGCCGCTTCGTCGAGCGTGCTGCCGGTTGTCATCACATCGTCCACGACGAAGACATTCCGGCCATCCAGCTTGCCCTCCACCGCAAAGGCGCCGCGAACATTGTGCCGCCGCTCTTTGAGCGCCAACGAGAGTTGCGGGGGCGTATGTCGAACCCGCAGTAACTGATCGATCACGAGCCGGCGGCCGGTAGCGACCGCGAATGCGCGTGCGATATGGCTCGATTGATTGAACCCGCGCTGCCGCACGCGCTCGAACGCCAACGGCACAGGAATGACGATTGCGTCGGATGCGGCGCTCGGAAGCGCCGACAGTCGACGCGCCAACAGCCGCCCGAAAAGGTCAGCCAGGTCCAAGCGTGCGGTGAATTTCATCGCCATCACCATGCCGTCGACGGGCGACACGTAGTCCGCAAGGGTCGTTGTCGCGTCGAAATTTGGCACAGTCGTCAAGCAGCGCCCGCATATGCGCGCGCCGGGTTGCTCAACCGGCAGGCGAATCGCGCATCGTTCGCAACGGTCAATGCCCAGCGCGAAAAAATCGCTCTCGCAATGTGCGCAGATCGAAGTGGCAGGTGCGCCGGCGTGAAGCTCGCACACCACGCACTGCGGGGGCAACAGCCGATACGCCAGCGAGCGCAACATGAATGCGGTCGAGCATAGCTGCATATACTCGATCGACGATGCCACTCGGTCCGGGAACTTCGGAGCTCACGCCAACGATGGTGGCGCCGCCGCGCATTCCGGCGAGCGTGGCGACCGTCCGGCGCCAATTTGATATGCGAGCTCCGCGTTTCGCAGCGAGCGGAGCATTGCCGCGCGAAGTGGGGCGACGTCTAAGCGAGCGGCTGCAGTACATCCGCCTGGCGCCGCAGCGGATTCTGGATGTTGGGTGCGGGGCGTCCGAGACACGGGCGCCGTTGCTGGCGCGATACCCGCGCGCGGACTGGATCGGTCTCGACATTTCCGAGCGCATGCTCAAAGCGGCCAAAGCAGAAGGAGCGCGCGCGCGGGCAGAGCGCTGGCTGCGCGGCGCGTCGTCTTACCGGATCGTTGGCGATGGTGGTCAATTGCCAATCGGCGACAACAGCGTCGATCTGGTCTTTTCGAATCTGATGCTGCATTGGCACCCGCAACCGCACACCGTTTTCCCCGAATGGAAACGGGTGCTGAGAACCGATGGCTTGCTGATGTTCAGCTGTTTCGGTCCCGACACGCTGAAGGAATTGCGCGCCGCTGCCTCAGCCCTGCCGGATGCGAGACCGATGCCGTTCGTGGACATGCACGATTTTGGCGACATGATGGTCGCAAGCGGCTTTGCGACTCCCGTGATGGATGCCGAAGCCATCACCCTGACTTATGCCTCCCCGCAAGACTTGTTACGCGAGGTGCGCGCGCTGGGCGGAAACCCGCGCGACGATCGCGCACTCTCGCTACCCTCGACCTCGCAGGCACACGCTCTGCTTAGCGCACTGGAGGCGCAGCGCGGAAACGACGGCCGGATTCGGCTGACCTTCGAGGTTGCCTATGGTCACGCTTGGAAGCCGCAGCCGAAATCGGCTGGCGCCGCCACAATTACGGTCGAATCGGTCCGCGCGCAACTCGCGAGCCGTCGTCCGAAGTAATTAGCGGTACTAAACGGAGGAATCGATGTCGATCATTTCATTTTTCAAGGAAGCTGGAGAGAAGTTGTTCGGTAAAAAAGCGCAGGCGGCATCGGCTCCTGAGGCGCAAGCCGACCCGGCAGCGATTGATGCGGCCAATCGTGAAGCCGCCACCGCGATCGAGAAGTACATCAACTCGATGGGCCTCACCGTGACCGGCCTCACCGTCACGTACGACGGTGCGAAGGCGACCGCCAAGGTGTATGGCATCGCCAAAGACCAGGCGACCAAGGAAAAGGTTATTTTGTCCGCCGGCAACATCCACGGCGTGGCCGCCGTTGATGACAACATGACGGTCGATCTGTCGCAGCCGGAATCGCAGTTCTACACCGTGGTCAAGGGCGACACGCTATCGAAGATTGCCAAAGAGTTTTACGGCGACGCCAATGCGTATCAGAAAATTTTCGAGGCTAACAAACCCATGTTGACGCACCCGGACAAGATTTATCCGGGACAGAACCTGCGGATACCGCCGAAGTAGCCTTCTTGGGCAACGCTCGGCTTGCTAAATTGGGGCGACCGCGGCGGGCCTTCCCTTCAGTTGTACAGCGCCTGTCTATAATCCGGCGCCGATGTCGGACGCTATTTCTGAAGCAAACTCCTGGTTGATCAAGCGAAATTGCTCGGCAAGCCCCGGGCAGTTGGCGGTCGTATTCGGCTCGCTGGTCGCGGTTTCGTTTGCTTTCGGTGTGGGCTTTGCCGCCTTCGGGTTATGGATGGTGCTTCCATTCGTAGGTATCGAGTTGATAGCGGTGGGTGCGGCATTCTTGTGCTACGGAAGACACGCGGCCGATTTCGAGCGCATAGAGATAGCGCCGGGCTCTTTGTCGGTTGAGCACGTCGATGGTGGCCGCAGGCACCACTGGGAGTTCGACCCGCGCGAGGCGCACGTGCAGATCGAGTCACGCGGTCACACGTGGGGCAAACGCCTGCGCGTCTTTCTGCTGGCATCGGGGACGAAGCTCGAATTGGGCGGCTATCTGCTCGACCACAGGCGTTTACAGCTGGGGCGCGAGATCAGTGGTTCCCTTATGCGGGCACGGACCGGAGCACTTTGACGTGTGGCTCAGGATTCGAATACAAGCAGCGGTTGGAGTCCAAGAAGACGCTGTAAATACGAAGGCGATGAAGCAGCAATGAATCTCATCCAGAGAGTTATCAGCGGCATCCGGCACACGGCGCCTGCGACGTTTGCGCTGGTGGCTGGCAGTGCCAGCGCGGCGATCCAAAGCCGTTACAACCTTCCGCCGCCGGCGAGCCACTTGGCGCAAGACATTTATGAGCTGCATGACTTCATGCTGATCATCTGCGGTGCCATTTTCATTCTTGTTTTCGGCGTAATGTTTTATTCGATTTGGAAGCACCGCAAGTCCAAAGGCGCGGTCGCGTCCAACTGGCACGAGAACACGACGGTCGAAATTGTATGGACTGTGATTCCGTTCATCATCATTATCCTGATGGCGTTGCCTGCCACCCGCACCGTGGTGGCGATGAAAGACACCAGCAATGCTGATCTGACGGTCAAGGCGACCGGCTACCAGTGGCAATGGGGCTACGACTACATACGAGGCGAGGGCGAGGGCATCGGCTTCCTGTCGCGGCTGGCAACGCCGCGCGCACAAATCGAAGGCAACGAAGCCAAGACCGGGAATTACCTGAGCGAGGTGACCGAGCCTCTCGTCGTGCCCGTCAATCGAAAGATTCGCGTTATCACCACTGCAAACGACGTCATTCACTCCTGGGGCGTGCCCGCGCTCGGAGTCAAGCAGGACGCGATTCCGGGCTTTACCCGTGACACGTGGTTTCGCGCTGAACAGACAGGGACGTTTTACGGCCGGTGCTACGAGCTGTGCGGCAAGGACCACGCGTTCATGCCAATCGCCGTGCAAGTCGTCTCGGCCGAGGACTATACGAAGTGGGTAGCGAGTCGCAAACAGGCGATGGCGGCGCTGGCGGACGATCCGGCGAAGGCGTGGACGCAGCCAGAACTCGTCGCTCGCGGGGAGAAGGTCTATCAGGCCAATTGTCAGGTGTGTCATCAGCCCACGGGCTTGGGCACGCCACCGGCATTTCCCTCTCTCGCCGGCAGCAAGGTCGTGGCGAACACACCGGAGCTGCTGCAGATTCTGTTGAACGGCCGCAATGCAATGCCGGCCTGGAAAGGTTTATCCGATGTCGAGCTCGGCGCCGTTGCGACTCACGTCAAGAATTCATTCGGCAATGAGGGCGGTGTCGTGCAACCGACCGAGTTTCGTGCGGCGCGCAAGTGATGCGCTTCGCCTGACCGAGGCAGCAGGAACACAGCGATACAAGGAATTTTGATGAGCGCCGTCACGCCGAACCCCGCCGAGCACCTGGGCAGTCCTTCTCATCTGCCGGCGCATGACCACGTGCACGACGCAGGGCACGATCACGCGCCGTATGGCTGGCGCCGCTGGCTTTACGCGACCAACCACAAAGACATCGGCACGATGTATCTCTGGTTCTCGTTCGCGATGTTCATGTTGGGCGGCACATTGGCGCTCGGGTTACGTCTCGAACTGTTTCAACCCGGATTGCAATTCTGGCGGCCGGAGTTCTTCAACCAGTTGACGACGATGCACGGCATCATCATGGTGTTTGGCGCGATCATGCCGGCGTTCGTCGGCTTCGCGAACTGGCAGGTTCCATTGATGATCGGCGCGCCTGACATGGCATTCGCGCGCATGAACAACTTCAGTTTCTGGTTGTTGCCGCCGGCGGCGCTGCTGCTAGTCGCGTCGTTCTTTGTGCCGGGCGGCGCTACGGCGGCCGGCTGGACTCTGTATGCGCCGCTGACGGTTCAGATGGGTCCGGGCATGGATCTCGCGATCTTTGCGCTGCACATCATGGGCGCAAGCTCGATCATGGGATCGATCAACATCATCACGACCATCCTGAACATGCGCGCCCCCGGCATGACGCTGATGAAGATGCCGATGTTCGTCTGGACCTGGCTGATCACCGCGTACCTGCTGATCGCCGTAATGCCCGTGCTGGCGGGGGCGATCACGATGACGCTGACCGACCGCCACTTTGGCACCAGCTTTTTTAACGCGGCGGGCGGCGGCGACCCGGTGATGTTCCAGCATATTTTCTGGTTCTTCGGCCACCCCGAGGTCTACATCATGATCCTGCCGGGCTTCGGGATCATCTCGCAGGTGATTCCGGTGTTCGCGCGCAAGCCGTTGTTCGGCTATGCATCGATGGTGTATGCCACCGCGTCGATCGCGATCCTGTCGTTCATCGTGTGGGCGCACCACATGTTCACGACCGGCATGCCAGTCACCGGGCAGCTGTTCTTCATGTACGCGACGATGCTGATCGCAGTGCCCACCGGCGTGAAGGTGTTCAACTGGATCGCGACGATGTACCGCGGCTCGCTGACGTTAGAGACACCGATGCTGTTTGCGATCGGCTTTATCTTCGTGTTCACGATGGGCGGCTTTACCGGGTTGATCCTCGCGCTGGCGCCGATCGACATCCAGGTGCAAGACACCTACTACGTCGTTGCACACTTTCACTATGTTCTGGTGGCCGGGTCGCTGTTCTCACTATTTGCGGGTGCGTATTACTGGTTGCCAAAGTGGACCGGCCATATGTACGACGAAACACTCGGCAAGTGGCATTTCTGGCTGTCGATGATCTTCTTTAACGCCACGTTTTTCCCGATGCATTTTCTCGGGCTCGCGGGCATGCCGCGGCGTTATGCCGACTATCCGATGCAGTTTGCCGATTTTCATGCGATCGGCACTATCAGTGCATTCGGATTCGGGCTGGCACAGCTGGTGTTCCTGTACGTGATTGTCAAGTGCATTCGTGGCGGCCCGAAGGCGGCTGCTGATCCTTGGCATTCAGTCGATGGTGGGCTCGAGTGGACATTGCCGTCGCCTCCACCGTTTCACACATTTGAAACGCCACCGGTGGTTAAGTGATAACGAACCTCGAGTCGCCGGACGCCGAAGGTGGCCGGCGGTCCCTGAACAAGCGCACCGCGCTTGTCCTCCTATCGATCGCGCTCGCTTTCTTTGCCGGCGTTGTCGCGAAGTATTGGTTGTTCAGCGCTGGCTGAAATGAAAACGGACCAGCGCCTTCTTCGTATCGGCAACCGGACGACGCTGCGCAAACTACTCGTCGTTTCGGTGCTGATGTTCGGCTTCGGCTGGGCGCTGGTACCTCTGTATCAAAAGATCTGCGAAGTGACGGGCATCAATGTCCTGACCGCGCGCAACCCGGACGCTGAAAATGCAGCACGCAACACGCAGGTGGACCGTACGCGCACGGTGATCATCGAATTCGATGCCAACAAACAAGGTGCATGGCGTTTCAGACCGCACAAGAACTACGTCGAAGCGCATCCCGGAGAGCTGATTCAGGTTCAATACGATCTCGTCAACCTGGAGAGCCGTCCGATGGCCGGGCAGGCAATTCCCAGCTATGCGCCGATGCAGGCCGCTCAGTACCTGCAGAAACTCGAGTGTTTTTGCTTTCAGCAGCAGGTGTTGGCCGCGAGCGAAACGCGCCAGTTTCCGGTGCTCTTCTTTATCGATCCCAAGCTGCCGTCGGATGTGAAGACGATTACGTTGTCTTACACATTCTTTGAAGTCGCAGGCGCGGTAGCCGCCGTGCAATGAGCGGGATGTTTATGGAGGATCAGCCAAATCAAGTACACGCGGCGAAACCGCGCGCCGGTTTCTGGCAGACGATACGCGCGGTGCTGTGGTCGTTCTTCGGCGTGCGCCGTAAGGCCGCCTACGAAAAGGATGCGGCGCAGCTCAATCCGGTCGCGGTCATCATCGCAGGTCTCATGGCAGCGGCGCTGTTTGTCGCCTTGCTGCTCGTCGTCGTCAATTTAGTCGTGCCCTGATCGAAGCGAGGAATCGAACAATGGCTGATCCGCACAGCGCCACTCATGCTCACGCGGCTGGGCATGCGCACCGCCCGCTTTATTTCGTGCCGTCGCCGTCGCAATGGCCGGCGGTCGGCAGCGTTGCGATGATCTTTACGATGTTCGGCGCGGCGATGGTGGTCAACCACAACTCAGTCGGCTGGTTTTTACTGGCGTTCGGGCTTGCGACGCTGGTTTACATGCTGATCGGCTGGTTTTCAATCGTGTCGCGCGAGTCGGAACACGGCGACTACAACCACAAAGTCGACATCTCGTTCCGCTGGGGAATGAGCTGGTTCATCTTTTCCGAGGTGATGTTCTTCGCCTCGTTTTTTGGCGCGCTTTTTTATGCCCGCGTTATCAGTGCGCCACTGCTTGGGGATTTCGACCACCAGCTGTTATGGCCCGACTTTGTTGCCACATGGCCGCACGCAGGACCGGCCGGGACCGTCGACCCGTTTGAGACCCTCGGCCCATTCTGGCTGCCGACGATCAACACAGCGTTGCTGCTGTCCTCCGGTGTCACGTTGACGATCGCGCACCACGCGCTGCGCGCCGATCATCGCAGCCGAGCGATCCTGTGGCTCGCGATCACGATCCTGCTGGGCGTGACCTTCCTCGGCGTGCAGATATTCGAGTACGGCCATGCGTACCGCGATCTGAACCTGCGGCTGACATCGGGCATCTTCGGCTCGACGTTCTTCATGCTGACCGGCTTTCACGGCTTTCATGTTTTTCTGGGTGCACTGATGCTGTCCGTTGTGCTGCTACGGCTGATACGGGGCCATTTCAAGCCGGATCAGCACTTCGCGTTCGAGGGAGCAGCCTGGTACTGGCACTTCGTCGACGTCGTCTGGGTCGGTCTTTATATCGTCGTCTACTGGCTGTAGAAGACGTTGGAATCACGGTGGTGGCGCTAATGGCGCCGCCTTCACTTCGCAGCTAGGTTCCAAACGAGCGCGGTTGGATCCAGCCCATCCAATAGCTGAACAGAATGAACAGGAACAGCGCGACCGAGATGCCGACCCGGATCGTGAGCGCGTTCACCGTCCGATTGGTGGTGCCTTTGTCGCGAATCAGATAGACCAGTGCCGAGCCGAGCGACAACAGAATGCCGGCCAGGGCGAGAACAATGATGATTCGCATGTCTGCGATTTGCGAGCGGTCGGAACCATCCTACTCACTTCGATGCCGCGCCGGAAGTTGATCGTTGCCTTGGTCGCAGCGGCGGTCGGCATTGCGGCGGCGATATCGCTGGGCAATTGGCAGATGCGGCGCGGCGATGCAAAACTGGCGTTGCGGTCGCAAGCCGATGCCGCCGAACGAGCACCTCCAGCCGACATCGCGCCGTCGCGCTTATCGATCAACGACGTTGCGGCTGCCTTGCCGCGTAAGGTTCGCGTGAGCGGCGTGTTCGATCCTGCCGGCACCGTTTATCTGGACAGCCGGAGACTCAATGGTGTCGCCGGTTTCTACGTGATCACACCGCTCGTAGTCGGCGAAGGGTTGCCTGCCTTGCTTGTCGATCGCGGCTGGATTGCGCATGACCTGCGGGATCGCGCGCGCATCGCGGCCCCGATGCCGCCTTCGGGCCGCGTCACTGTGGAAGGGCTGGCGGTCGCTCGGCCGTCGGCGCTGCTCGAACTCGGCGGCAAACCAGAGCTTCGCGTGCCGGGCCTCTGGCAGAACCTCAACTACTCGGCCTACGAGCAGGCGACCGGCCGCAGCGTCGCGCGTTTTGTAATTCAGCAGAGCGGCGATGGGCAGAGCGATAAAGTAGCGGATGGCTTGCGGCGCGAGTGGCCGCGGCCTGCTAGCGGGGTGGAGAAGAATCGCGGCTATGCGTTTCAGTGGTACGCGATCGCGGTGTTGATCGCGGCGCTCGCTGTCTTCTTCGGCCGGAAAGCGTGGCGCGAACGATGAAAACGCGCCGGCGCCGTTACCTCCCGCTGTATCTGCTGATTGCAATCACCACTTTGCCGATCGTGGCGGCGTATGTCGCCTACTACGTTGCCCCCCCCTCGGGCCGCACGAATTACGGAACGTTGATAGAACCGCAACGGCGCACGCCTG
This sequence comes from uncultured beta proteobacterium, assembly GCA_963829995.1. Taxonomy (GTDB): domain Bacteria; phylum Pseudomonadota; class Gammaproteobacteria; order Burkholderiales; family Burkholderiaceae_F; genus JACCZX01. The sequence continues at coordinate 176,970 of CAWHKW010000031.1, forward strand.
TGCTGCCGATGACAAAGCTCGACGGCACCGCCTTCGACTTGCGGGAATTGCGCGGCCGCTGGGTGTTCGTGATGGTCGACAGCGGCGATTGCGACCCACGCTGCGAAGACAAGCTGCTGATGATGCGGCAACAGCGCACGATGACCGGCAAGGATCGCGATCAGATCGAACGCGTATGGCTGATTCCGGACCAAGTGCCGCTATCGATCATGCTGATGCGTGAATTTGAGGGCACGCATTTCATTCGTACGCCGCTGCAACCGCTACGGGATTTTCTTGCGTTACCCGACGCTGCGGATGCGCGGCTACAAGACCATATCTGGGTCGTCGATCCGAGTGGCAATCTAATGCTGCGCTGGCCGAAGGATGCTGAACCGAGCGGCGTCAAGCGCGACGTTGCCCAACTGTTGAAGGTCGCAGCGGGCTGGGTCCGCATCGATCCACCTCGACCCGCATCGATCTCAAGGTCTCAGGGGAGGTGCGATGACAGCGGTTTCGCTGCTCTGGCTCGCGCTGCTGGGCGTGGCGGTGGCGGCTGTGCCGCTCGTCTATGTGTGGCGCTCGCGCGACCCGCAGAAGTTTCGCAAGCTCGCCTGGGTGACTGCGTTCCTGACACTCGATCTGATCATGGTCGGCAGCTTCACGCGGCTGACGGATTCAGGGCTCGGATGCCCCGACTGGCCGGGTTGCTACGGCCATTCGAACCCGCTGTCCGCTGGCGAACCGATCCATCAAGCGCAGACGGCACTGCCGAGCGGTCCAGTCACGATGAGCAAGGCGTGGATCGAGATGGCGCATCGCTACTTTGCACTTGCCGTCGGAGTATTGATCATCGTGCTCACGGTACAAGCATGGCGGCGCGCATCGTCGGGCGCTGCAACGCCGCGCTCGCCGTGGTTGGCGACAGCAGCGTTGGTATGGGTATGCGTGCAAGGTGCATTCGGCGCACTGACGGTAACGATGAAACTGCAACCGGCCATTGTGACGCTGCATCTGCTCGGCGGAGTCGTGCTGCTGGCGCTGCTGACCTGGATTGCGCTGCGCGAGGCGCGCGCGCCGAAAAGGACGGTCGCGCCGCGCGTGCGCGCACTGGCATGGCTTGCGCTCGCCGCGGTATTCATTCAGATCGGCCTGGGCGGATGGGTCAGCAGCAATTACGCTGTGCTGGCATGCCCGGATTTTCCGTTGTGCCAGGGTGAGTTCTTGCCGCCGATGGACTTTTCGCATGGCTTTACGTGGTGGCGTGAACTCGGCCGCACCGGTGAAGGTGACTTGGTTCCGTTTCAGGCGCTGGTGGCAATTCACTGGACGCACCGAATGTTCGCGATTGTCGTCGTGGCAGCCTTTGGCGTCTTGTTGTGGCAACTGCGGCAGCACCCGGGCTTTTCGCATCTGGCGCGAGGCTTGCTCGCACTGATCGTGTTGCAGCTGCTGACCGGGTTATCCAACGTTGTGCTTCAATGGCCGCTGCTGCTCGCAGTGTTGCACAGCGGGGGCGCTGCATTGCTGGTTGCGTTACTTGTCGTGATCGTGCATCGAACTTCGCGCCCGCCGCTGGGCAATAGAGAGTTCATCGCGCGATCAGTGCCTGTGGCCCCATTGCAACGGCGCACGCGGAGGCTCCTGGACGAGTAGGTCGATCTGACGGAGCGCAGCGGCCGTCCGGTCCGCCGCCGCGCCCGGGACGCCAATCCAGCGCACCCGCAGGTAGCCGTGACGATCGACCAGAAACTCCATATGCGTGTGCACGGATTCGGTCGAGCCATCGGCCTGGCGCGCGAACATTGCGTATGCACTGGCCACCGTCGGACTGGCGATCGCCAGAATCGACTTACCGTCGATCGCGATCTGAGCGTCGCCCGCGAGGGGAGACGCGCTGATCGGCACGGCAATGACACGCGCTCCTGCCGCGATGATGGCGTGCTGTGTCCTCGCGAGCTCCTGCAGGCGCAGCAGCGACTGTGGCGGCGTGTAAAACACGAGCAGAGTGACGCGGTTCTCCCGCTGCCGCTCCAGTGATTCCTGTGGGCGCCCGAGCATTTCGAACGTGAAGTCAGGCGCAAAGACAGGGCGCAAAGGTTTGACGCGATCCGTCATGGCGTAAGCGTTGCGCGCCGCTGCTTGAGCGTCGAGGAACTGGATCAGATTCCAGATCTCCACGTCGCTCAACTTCGATGCGAAACCGGGCATCGGCGTGTTGGGAATGCCGTGCGCGATCCACCAGAAAAGGTCTCCCTCACGCTGGTTCGGGACGCGTTCCGGAAGACTCGCCGGCTTGACTGGAAGCAAGGCCGAGCTGGCGCCCTCGCCGCCATCAGGGCCATGACAAGCGATGCAGTGCAAGGCGTAGAGCGCGGATCCGCTGACGATCGCGTCCGCGGTGTAGTGGACCGGCGACACTGTGTAGGTCGTTGGGTACGCCGGCACGCCAAGCAGCCACGCACATACTCCTGCGGGAATCACGATCCCTGCGAGAGCGGCAAAACGCACGCGCGGCGGCCGGCCGAGCAATCCTGCCACCGTAACGGCGGCGCAAATGCACGCGATGGCCCCGGCCGCCGCCACAGTTACTTGCATCCAGGCCGATTGTTGAAGCGGCTGCCAACTTATCGTGTAGTCGAAAGGCCAGACGGGAGACTGATGTGCTGCGGGGACCGTAACGCCGAGCACGCCGACGATGATCACGACGCCGATTCCGGCGGCGATCTCCAGGACGGCGGTGCGCCGGAGCAAGTGCAGCGCTGCGCGATCTCCGCCCGCCAACCGCGGCGTCAAGACCCCGCGATTCGTCACGGCCAGGCCCAGCATCGCCACGAACAAACCGAGCTTCGCGAGCAGAAGCCGGCCATAGTCGGTGCCGATCAATGCGGGCACATCGCCGACCTGATACCAGGCATTTGTGAGGCCGCTTATCACTAGCACGCCTACGCTTGCCATACCGACGTTCGAATAACGCCGCGTCGCCTGCGCCATCGTGTCGAGCGCATCAGTGCCGGCGAGAAAATGCACAAGTGCCGGCAGCGCCCCCAACCACGCGCCCGCGGCGAGCAAGTGCGCGACATCGGCAACGATCCGGTCGAAATCGTCGGGCTCGGCTCCGGCGAGCGCGTGCCCTGCCCAGGCCAGCGAGCCGAGGTACGCGGCAGCGACGACGGCGGCACCGATCGCCAGGCGCGATCGGCGCCGGTCGCCGGCCGATCGCTGGAGCGCCGCAAGCACCGCGCCTAGAACAATGACGAGGCCAAAACGCAGCATCCAAACGTGTCCGAAGACGGTATCGCCAAGAACGAGGCCGAGCGTCTCGCGATTCATTGCCTGCGCGACCTGCACGCCACTCATCACGGCAGCTTGGGCGGCGAGCCACGCCACGCCAGATACGATGCTCGCGACAACACCCCAACGCATGACTGCAAGAAGCCGGCGGTACACGGCATCGCCTTCGCCTGGCGCTACGCGCTGCCAGGCTGGTCTCGCCACGGCAATCAGGAACACGAGTTCCCCGAACAGCAGCATGGCCGCGGCGTAGTGAACAGACCGCGTGGCGACCAACACCGTGTTCATGCGGCGTCCTTGCGCTGCGCGCGGTCCCCCCGAGGGGAAAGTTCGCTCGCCTTCGGACGGCCGCGCGGCGGGCTCATCACTGTCCGCGCGCTGTCAGTGGGCGCGTGCGCCTACGGTGCGACGACATTAAACGTGAAGTCACCCTTGCTGACATGAGTGTCGACGGAAAGCACGCGCCATCTAACGCGGTAAGTGCCAGGCGCAAGCGTCGGCAGAGACACCCGGAGCAGCTTGGCCTCGGCACGGTCGACCTCAGCATCGCCTTTGTCGACTTGCTTGCCGTTGCGGTCGAATACCTGAACCTTGCTGAATGCTGGTTCGAGTCGTTCCGTAAACCAGAGCTCGAGTCGCGGTGGCGATCCGCGAACTGCGCTGCCGGTGGCAGGTGCCGCCCGCTCTAGGTGAGCATGCGCGCCGGCAGTCGAGACCGACAGCACAGTCAGGGCGGCTATCAGAAACCCCGACAGCAGTCGCCTCATTTCATTCCTTGAAGCACTCGATATCACTTTAATGGCAAGTATGCTGCGGTGGCGCGTAGCCAAGACCGGCCGACAGGAATACGACTTGCATGCATCGAGCGCGACGACAATTTAGGAGACCGCCGTGACAGATTCGGCAGCTGGTGGCAACTCAAAGATGGTCACGGGTCTGTTCAAAGACAGCGAGAGTGTCGAGCGCGCGTACGAGGTGGTCACCGAGCGCGACTATGGCACAGCAGACATCAACGTCGTCATGTCCGATGACACTCGTAAGCGATACTTCGCGGACGATCGTCAAGTCAATACTGACCTGGGCCGCAAAATAGAAGAGGGTGGCGAACTTGGCGGTCCGACCGGGGGAAGAATCGGCATGGCCATTCCGGCCATTATCGCCATCGGTGTGGTGGCGCTTCCCGGCTTGGGCTTCATTCTCGCGGGGCCGTTAGCAGTGGCACTGGGGGCCGCTGGCGCCGCTGGCCTGGCGGTTGGCCTTGTCGGAGCGCTTAGCGATTGGGGTATCCCGGAAGAGCGCGCCGCGCACTATGAACAGGGCATCCATGACGGCTGCATTCTGATGGGAGTCAGGCCACGCTCGGATGACGACGCGCGGTATTTTGTCCAGCGGTGGAAGGCGATCGGCGCGCAGCATCTGCATTCATAAGCATCGCCGCTTTTTCACGGAGTCGGCGATAACCTTTGCGATTCGGTCGGGACCGAATAATATGCGCCGGTGATTTTCACCACCCTTGGCGAGTTTGAATACCGTCGACAGCAGCATGCCGACGGTATACTGCCCAATCAACCGGCTTCGTCTCTATGCCTATAGCAATTGCATTGATTCTGCTGATCGCCGGCTCAGTTCTGTTTCACTTCCTAAGCCCGTGGTACTTCACGCAGATCGCGTCCAATTGGGGCACGATCGACGACACGATCACGATCACGTTCTGGGTCACAGGGTTCGTGTTCGTTGCCGTCAATTTGTTCATGGCGTATTGCGTGATCCGCTTCCGTCAGCGGAAGGGCAGCCGAGCGAAATACGAACCCGAGAACAAGAAGCTGGAATGGTGGCTGACCGCATTCACCGCCGTGGGCGTCGCTGCGATGCTGGCCCCTGGCTTGTTTGTGTGGGCGAATTTCATCAATGTCCCCCACGAGGCAGCGGCGTTTGAGGTTGTCGGCCAGCAGTGGCACTGGCGCTATCGTTTCCCCGGAAAGGACGGCAAGCTGGGAACCGTTGATGCACGGCATGTCAGCGACGAGAATCCGTTCGGCATAGATCCGAAAGACCCCAACGGACAAGACGATGTGCTGGTATCAAGCCCAGAGGTGCATCTGCCCGTCGGCAAACCGGCCAAGGCGCTGCTCCGCTCCATAGACGTCTTACACAACTTCGCCGTGCCGCAATTCCGAGCCAAGATGGACCTCGTGCCGGGCATGGTCACCTATATTTGGTTCACTCCCTCGCGGACCGGGGCATTCGATCTCCTCTGCAACGAGCTGTGCGGCATCGGGCACTACGCGATGCGTGGCAAGGTGGTGGTGGAAGAAGACAGCGCGTTCCAGGCGTGGTTAAGCAGCCATCCGACGTTCGCGCAAACCGCAGCATTAGCAGCTGGCGATCCCGCCGCGGGCAAGCAGCTCTATGCGGTGTGTGCGGCCTGCCATGGGGCGCAAGCGGAGGGCAACGCGGCGCTGAATGCGCCGAAACTGAGCGGGCAAGGAGACTGGTATCTGGAACGGCAGCTGAAACACTTCAAGAACGGTGCCAGGGGCGCACATGACAAGGATGTGTTCGGCAAGATGATGGCGCCGATGGCGGCGACGCTGGCTGATGACGCCGCTATCGCCCATGTCAGCGCCTATATTGAGACACTGCCCGACAATCCCGCACCGGCGACGGTCAAAGGTAACGCGAGCAATGGTCAGCAGCGCTATGTGACGTGTGGAGCGTGCCACGGTTCTGATGGGCGTGGCGTGCAGGCAATGAATGCCCCGGGGCTGAAAGGCATGAGCGATTGGTATTTGGTCACTCAATTGAAAAATTTCAAACAGGGTATTCGCGGTGCTCATCCGCAAGACCTGTACGGGCGTCAGATGGCGCTGATGTCCGAAATTCTGCACGATGACCAAGCGATCAATGACCTCGTTACCTACATCAACACCCTCCGCTGAGCAGCGCGCCGGCGCCAGCGAATCGAGCATCTAGCGAAGAGGAAGTATTTATGGCTTATGTCGCGCACGACGAAACCGCTTTTGCTCCACCCGCTGAAGTCGAGGAGATGGAGCTATATCACCCGAAAACATTCATCGGGAAGTACATCTGGAGCCAGGACGCCAAAGTCATCGCGATCCAGTACGCAGTCACCGCGATCGGGATCGGTTTGGTGGCGTTGGTGATGTCGTGGCTGATGCGGCTGCAACTGGGGTTCCCGGACCAGTTCTCCTTTATCGACCCGAGCAACTATCTTCAGTTCGTCACCCTGCACGGCATGATCATGGTGATCTACCTGCTCACCGCGCTATTCCTCGGTGGTTTTGGCAACTACCTGATTCCGCTGATGGTCGGTGCGCGGGATATGGTGTTTCCCTACGTCAACATGGTGAGCTACTGGGTTTACCTGTTCGCCGTGTTGTTGCTGGTGGCCAGCTTCTTCGTGCCAGGCGGGCCCACGGGCTCCGGCTGGACGCTGTACCCGCCGCAGGCCATTCTCCAGGGTACGCCGGGGGCGACCTGGGGAATTATCTTGATGCTCGTTTCCCTCGCGTTCTTCATCATCGGATTCACGATGGGTGGTTTGAACTACGTGGTGACGGTCCTGCAGGCGCGCACGCGTGGCATGTCATTGATGCGCTTGCCGTTGACGATATGGGGCATTTTCATGGCGACCATTCTGGCGCTGCTGGCCTTTCCTGCTCTGTTCGTCAGCGCCATCATGATGATCTTCGACCTGACGCTGGGCACGAGCTTCTTCATGCCCGCCATCGTCTCGATGGGCGAGCAGCTGGACTACAAGGGCGGCAGCCCGCTGTTGTTTCAACACCTGTTCTGGTTTTTCGGCCATCCCGAGGTCTACATCGTCGCTTTGCCGGCCTTTGGCATCGTTTCCGACTTGCTCAGTGTCCATGCGAGGAAAAACATCTTCGGCTATCGGATGATGGTGTGGGCGATTCTGGCCATCGGCGGGCTCAGTTTCATCGTGTGGGCGCACCATATGTACGTCAGCGGAATGAACCCTTACTTCGGTTTCTTCTTCGCCACTACTACTCTGATCATCGCCGTTCCGACGGCGATCAAGGTCTACAACTGGGTTCTGACGCTGTGGCACGGCAACATCCACCTCACCGTGCCGATGCTGTTTGCCATCGGGTTTATCTTCGCGTTCATACACGGCGGGTTAACCGGCCTGTTCCTCGGTAACGTGACCGTCAGCGTGCCTCTTTCGGACACGATGTTTGTCGTCGCGCACTTCCATATGGTGATGGCGGTGGCGCCGATCATGGTTGTATTCGGGGCGATCTACCACTGGTACCCCAAGATCACCGGGCGCATGCTGGACGATAGGCTGGGCAAGATTCACTTCTGGGCCACCTTCCTCGGAACCTATGCGATCTACCTTCCGATGCATTACTTGGGCTTCTTGGGTGTGCCGCGCCGCTATTACTCGATCGGAGGCACGGACTTCATCCCCGAGTCGGCGCATTCGTTGAACGTGGGTATCACCCTTGCCGCGTTGATCGTGGGCGCGTTCCAGTTTGTGTTCTTGTACAACCTGATCTGGAGTTACTTCAAAGGCAAGCCATCGGGTCCCAACCCCTGGCGCGCCACCACGTTGGAGTGGCAGACCCCCGACACGCCGCCGAAGCATGGCAACTTTGGCGCGAAGCTACCGGTTGTTTATCGCTGGGCGTATGACTACAGCGTGCCAGGCGCCGAAGAGGACTTCATCCCGCAGAACCAGCCGCCGGCAAAGAAAGCGGCGGCAGCTTAGTCCAGTGAACTCGGAGACGCGAGTCGTGACGGTCACATTGATCCTGATGGCTGTGATCATGGCCATCGTCGTCTGGTGGTTGTGGCGACAATCGGTCAATGTCAAGCCGTGGATAGCGCAGCATCCGATCGAGACAACTCAGAGCGAAGGCTCGTTATCCCTGCCCGCGGTAAAAGTCGGTCTCGGAGTCTTTCTCGCGGTCGCCACGTCGCTGTTCGCGCTGTTTATCAGCGCCTATCTGATGCGCAAGACGGCTCCAGACTGGACTGCCCTGGCGGTCCCGAAGGTGCTGTGGCTGAACACAGGCATGCTGATCCTCGGTAGTGTCGCGATGCAATGGACGCGGGGGGCGGCGCAACGCGGGCAGATCAACGATGTGAAAACCGGCCTGATGGCCGCGGGTGTTTTCAGCTTCGCCTTTCTGGCCGGACAACTTTTCGCTTGGCAACAACTGGACGCCGCAGGTTACTTTCTGGCAGGCAATCCGGCCAATGCCTTCTTTTACTTGCTCACCGCGATGCACGGCGTGCACCTCTTGGGCGGACTGTGGGTTTGGGGCAAGACCACTGCCAAGATGGCGGGCGGCGCCAAGGTTGGCGCGATACGCTTGAGCGTCGAGCTGTGCACGGTGTACTGGCACTATCTGTTGCTGGTTTGGCTGGTGTTGTTCGCGTTGCTGTTGTCTACCTAACGGGGAACGTATATGGCGCAACCTGCGCTGACGAGTGCGGGCGAAACTGTCCCGCTGCCTGACGGCTTGCAGGGCGTCGTCGCCGACTGGTCTTCGGACCAGCGGGCATTCAAGAAGGTCCCATGGGGCAAGGCCATGATGTGGATCTTCCTCGTCAGCGATACCTTCATCTTCAGCGCGTTCTTGATCTCGTACATGAACGTGCGAATGTCCACCACGGAGCCTTGGCCTAACCCCAGCGAGGTTTTTGCATTAGAGCTGTTTGGCAAGAACATCCCACTCATTCTGATTGCGATTATGACCTTCATCCTGATCAGCAGCAGCGGGACGATGGCGATGGCCGTCAAATTCGGCTACGAGAAAAACAAAAAAATGACGTTTGTCCTGTTGCTGATCACCGCGGCATTGGGCGCGTCGTTTGTCGGAATGCAGGCTTTTGAGTGGACCAAGCTGATTCAAGAGGGCGTGCGTCCCTGGGGCAACCCGATGGGCGCTGCGCAGTTCGGCTCGGCGTTTTTCATGATCACGGGCTTCCACGGCACCCACGTGTCGATCGGCGTGATTTTCCTGATCATCGTGGCCATTAAAGTCTGGCGGGGAGACCTGGATCGCCAGGCACCGGGTTTTTTGACCGGCAGGAAGGGGAACTACGAGATCGTCGAAACCATGGGACTTTATTGGCACTTCGTCGATCTGGTGTGGGTATTCATCTTCGCGCTTTTCTATCTCTGGTAGAGGAAATCGTGGCACACACAGAAGGGCACCAGCATTCGGCCGGGACCGTCGCACACGTAGAGGGGCAACAACACCCGATCGGCATCTATCTGAAGATATGGGCCTTGTTGTTCGTACTCAGCGCCGCGTCTTACCTCGTTGACTACTTCCACGTTCAGGGTTACCTCAGGTGGTTTCTGATCCTCACGTTCATGATGATGAAGGCAGGGCTAATCGTTGCCGTCTTCATGCACATGGTATGGGAACGGCTGGCGCTGATATACGCCATTCTGTTGCCGCCGTTGTTGTTGATGTTTCTGCTGGGAATCGGCGCGCTCGAAGCGGACTACACTTTTTTCACGCGTGAAACATTTTTCGGGCCGGGGCCCGCGAAGCCGATCGGACACTAGTCGGCGCAGGTTACGAATGGCGAATCATTACGCCCTTCTGCTGTAACGCGATAAGCCAGTGCGGGGCTGATGATCCCGTTCCTGCGAGTTCGACCTGCGGGTGCAATTTCAGCACCTCCTCCAGTAGCGCTTCCTGGTTGGGCTTCAGATCCATAAAGAAGATGTGTTTGCCATCGCGCAGGGCTTGTTCGAAACGCTTGAAGTCATGATTGGGTTCCTGGATTCCACGCAATCCACCTTCCCAGGTGCAAAAGCCGAGCATCACGACAGCGAGGAATATGAAGGGCATCCAGCCGACAGCGGACTCCGTCCAGCCGGCAAAGTAAGCGATGGCAAGCACCAGCACGAAGGCGCAAAGCCCGACCACGGCGCCTCGTATCGTGGAGTGGACAATATCGTTCTTCATGAATGACTGGACCTCGTGCAGATGATGGTGATGCTCCACCTCCGCATCGGCGCGGCTGAGCACGTGGATTTGCGAGGCGGAAACGCCGCCGGCTTCCAGTTGTTCTTCAAAAACTTCCAGGTCGTCCAGGCTGTCGCTGATGAAATAATGCCTTAGCATCTTCATAGTATCTCCACCGGTTCATTTCGTTGGCATACGTGACGCGGATTAAGATGACTCGGATTCAGGGTGCCATTGTGCCAGCCGGCTTTATTCTTGAATATCCATTCAACTTTGCGCAATCGCTAAACTTCAAGCTCGACTCGCAGGGTTCTGCATGACCGCTAATACGACTACCGAACTTCACAGCCCCGGCGACCGCAGCGCTGCACATTTGCTCGCGCAATACTGGGCGCTGACGAAGCCGCGCGTGACGCAGCTCGCGATCTTCTGTGCAGTGATCGGCATGTTCCTGTCGACGGCAGAACTGCCCCCATGGCGCCTGGTGTTGATTGCGACGCTCGGCATCTGGCTGCTGGCCGGCGCCGCGTTTGCCGTTAACTCGCTGATCGAGAAGCACATCGACGGAAAAATGGCACGCACGCGCATGCGACCGTTGCCGCGCGGAGAGTTGTCGCCGCTGCAGGCCATCGTGTTTTCAGGCTTGATCGGCGGCGCTGGCATGTGGTTGCTGTACAGCTTCGTGAATCCGCTGACAATGTGGCTTACGTTCGCGACCTTCCTTGGCTATGCCGTGGTCTACACCGTGTTGCTGAAGCCAAATACGCCGCAGAATATTGTCATCGGTGGCATGAGCGGCGCAATGCCGCCGGTTCTCGGGTGGGCGGCGATGACCAATAGCGCACCGGCCGAGGCTTGGCTGCTCGCATTGATTATTTTCGTCTGGACGCCGCCGCACTTTTGGTCCCTTGCGCTGTACCGGCTTGATGACTATCGGAAGGCAGGGTTGCCGATGCTGCCAATCACGCACGGTGTGGTGTTAACGCGGCTGCACATCCTGATGTACACGTTGGTCTTGGTTGCAGTCACCACGCTGCCGTTCGTGATTCGAATGGCGGGTGTGCTGTACCTGGTTGCGGCGCTTGCACTCGGCGCGATTTTTGTCGGCTACGCGTGGAAGCTGTATCGAAGCTACAGCGACAAACTGGCGCGTGCGACGTTCAGCTATTCGATCGTCTATCTGGCGGCGCTGTTCGCTGCATTGCTGATAGACAAGTTTATATAGTCAGATAAGCCGGTGCTGCGCACCGGCTACGCAAGATGTTAAGAACATTGGCCGTCATTTTTCTACTAGCGGGCTGCGGCGGCGGCGCACAGAAGTTCAATGGCGTCGACATCACGGGTGCGAATTACGCGCGCGATTTCGCGCTGACCGACCACACCGGCGCCAAGCGCACGCTGGCCGACTATCGCGGCAAGGTCGTCGCGGTTTTTTTCGGCTTTACGCAGTGCCCTGATGTGTGCCCCACCACATTGAGCGATTTGGCGCAGGTTAAGAAGCGATTGGGCAATGATGGAGATCAGCTGCAAGTGATTTTCATCACGGTCGATCCCGAGCGCGACTCACAGGCGGTTCTGCAGCGCTACGTGCCGTCCTTCGACCCCAGTTTCGTCGCGTTGTACGGCTCTGCCGAACAAACAGCGGCTACCGCGAAAGAATTCAAGGTGTTTTATCAGAAGGCGGCGGGAAAGACTGCCCACGTCGTATTCGATCGATCACACCGCCGGCACTTATGTCTTCGACCGCGAAGGCCGGGTGCGCCTGTTCGTCAGGCACGGAGAGGGCGTCGAGCCGATCATTGCCGATCTGAAAAGGTTCTTGAGCTAGTCACTCGATTTTGCCGCTCGTGGCATCGATGCGGGTTTGACTCGAAATCACAAGGCCCGGACCGATGTGATCGCGTATGTCGAACAGCTCCGCGATCGCGGGTGTGATATCGAGTTCGAATCCTAAAAAAACACTCGCGTTCGCACTCTGGTAATCGCTCGCTGCGTACGCGGTACGGCCTGGCGCGAGCACCCCGTGGACTTCGAACGGATCGAACACCACCACGGTTCCGGGCGCAACGGCGGCTCGCACGTCGGCGCGCGGAAAAACGAGCTCCATTGCAGGTGTGACGATGCACCAGACGCCGAAGAGCCGGCCGTCGTAGTGCGCATCATTATGAAAAAAGGCGCCCCGGCAGTAATACCACTCGAAACTGGGCCGCAGCGCAGCGCTAAGCGGGTCACCGAGAGCGTCTGCAAGCTCCTTGTGCGCAGTCGGGCACTGCGATGTGCCTGCGGAATGCACCTTGCCCACGGCGCCGCCGTGGCCGCCTGCGATGTCGAGCGCTAAAGCGCGCAATCGTGCATCCGCGGTGCGTTCTCCGACGGCGACCATTCTCGCAATCGAGCGCCCGATACCTGCGGCGCTTCGGCTGCTGGCAGCCGGTGCAGTTGTCGCGATCAATCGCATCGCATCGCTTTGTCGAGGTTACAAAAAAAGCCCCGGGCGTACCGGGGCTTGAGTGTCCGCCTCATCGGAGGAGAGGGGGAATAACAGAGGCGGACCTTGCTTCAACCAACCAACCAGAAGCCGCGGCCCGCTGAGGGATCAGTACGGGTTATGCGTACTCCACCAAAGCGCTTCGCATCTTCTGTAAAGCTTTGGCTTCGATCTGTCGAATTCGTTCCGCCGACACTCCGAATTCCTGCGCGAGGTCGTGCAGCGTGGATGTCCCCACCTTACCGTCCTGGTCTTCGTTCAACCAGCGAGCCTCCACGATGCGGCGGCTGCGCGGATCCAGATCCTGCAGCGCTTCGAGTACGCCTTCGCTCTGCAGCGTGTCGTATTCGCGACGCTGCAACACCTGGGTCGGCTCCGAATCGGTGTCAGCCAAGTACGCGATTGGCGCGAATTCTTCCTCGCCGTCGTCGATACGCCCCTCAAGCGCGATATCGCCGCCGGAAAGCCGGGTTTCCATCTCCGAAACCTCCTCGCGCTTGACATTGAGCTCGCGCGCGATGTCGCCGACCTGGTCCTGAGACATCGTTCCGAGGCCCTGCTTCATGCTGCGCAGGTTAAAAAACAGCTTGCGCTGGGCCTTGGTGGTCGCGACTTTGACGAGCCTCCAGTTCTTTAGAACGAACTCATGAATTTCTGCCCGGATCCAATGCAAAGCGAACGACACCAGCCGTACCCCACGCTCGGGATCGAAACGCTTGACCGCCTTCATCAGTCCGATATTGCCCTCCTGGATCAGGTCGGCGTGCGGCAGGCCGTAACCAAGATAATTGCGTGCGACTGCGACCACCAGGCGAAGGTGCGACATCACCAATCGGCCGGCTGAATCCAAATTGTCGTTGTCGCGGAACTCGCGGGCCAAACGGATCTCTTCATCCGGCGTCAGCATCGGTACCCGGTTCACGGCTTGGATGTAGGCGTCAATGCTGCCCAAGCTTCCGGGGCTGAGCGCAAAGGCTTGCATACCCATCGGGACAAGGGCGTTTCCGACATTTTTAGCGTTTCGTGCCACGTATTTCTCCAGTTTCATTTAGCTTAGCACTCACGTTTGCCGAGTGCTAAGTCTTAGAGGAGGCCGAGTTCCGAGAGTTCAATTCCGACTGCTGTAGTCGGAATTGATCTATCAATGTGAGTGCACACTTACTCTCTGACTTCGTCGCGTCGGCCGGCCGAGTGGCTTGCTACTAGGTCATCGAACTGTCATCGTCAATCACTATGGTCCGCCGTCACGATCGTAAACACCCCAAGCGCAAGCGCTCCCACCGAGACACTCCTTTGATTGCTCCGACGGATCTGTATTTGAACCGGGAGCTGTCGCTGCTTGCGTTCAACGAACGCGTCTTGGCAATGGCGGCGCGTCCGTCGGTGCCGCTGGCCGAGCGGCTGCGCTACGTGTGCATCGTGTCATCCAACCTCGATGAGTTTTTTGAGGTCCGCGTTTCCGATTTGACCGAGGGCGTTGTGGCCGGTTCATCGCCGCAGGTATATGCGACCGTGCTTGAGCGCGCTCACCGGCTAGTCGCCCAGCAGTACGAGCTTTATAACCACACGATCATGCCGGCGCTGGCAAAACAGGACATCGTGATCATCAATCATGCGCAGCGAACCGCTGATCAGCGCGCCTGGCTGCGCGACTACGTGCAACGTGAAGTGAAGCCGCTGCTGGCGCCCATCGGCCTCGACCCATCGCATCCGTTCCCACAAGTGCTGAACAAGTCGCTGAACTTCATCATGCAACTGGAAGGCAAGGACGCCTTCGGGCGGCCGTCGGCGATCGCGATCCTGAAAGTGCCGCGCGTGTTGCCGAGGGTGATTCCGCTGCCGGCCAAACTGGCTCCGGGCAAGCAGGCGTTCGTGCTGCTGACGTCGGCCATACGCGCTCACCTTCAGGACTTGTTTCCAGGCCGCGTTATCAGCGGCTTTTCGCAATTTCGTGTCACCCGCGACTCGGACCTGACCGTCGACGAGCGCGAGGTTCACAACCTGCGCCAGGCGATGCGCATGGAACTGACACAGCGGCACTTTGGCAATGCGGTGCGGCTCGAAATTTTGCGCACGTGCCCACTGCCGTTGCAGCAGCTATTGCAGGAACAGTTTCAGATTCCCAGCGCGGCGGTGTTTCAGGTCGACGGGCCGGTCAACCTGGTTCGCCTCAATCAACTGGTCGACTTGTTGACCCAGCCGAAGCTGCGCTGGCCGCCGTTTGCGCCCGCCTGGCCGCGCAAGGTGGCGCACAGCTCCGATATGTTCGAAGCGATGAAGCAGGGCGACATACTGCTGCACCATCCGTTCGAAAGCTTCGAGCCGGTGATCGAATTCTTGAGGCAGTCGGCAGTCGATCCGCGCGTTGCCGCGATACGAATGACGCTTTATCGCACCGGCATCAGCTCGGTGATGGTCGATATCCTCGAAGAGGCAGCGCGGCGTGGCAAGGAAGTCACGGCGATCGTCGAGCTCAAAGCCCGCTTCGACGAAGAGGCCAACATTAATCTCGCCGAGCGCTTGGAAGCGGTCGGCGCGCAAGTCGTCTACGGCGTGCTGGGACTGAAGACGCACGGAAAGATGACGCTGGTATTGCGGCGCGAGGAAGTGCGCGGCCGACCGACGCTGGTGCGCTATGCACATCTGGGCACGGGCAACTATCACTCGGCCACGACCAAGCTTTACACCGACTTCGGCATGCTGACCACCAATGCCGAGATCTGCAGCGACATGGAAAAGGCGTTCCTGCACATGACCAGCCTCACCAAGGTAGAACGGCTGAAACACTTATGGATGGCGCCGTTTACCCTGCACCGAAACCTGCTACGCGCACTAGCCAACGAAGTGAAAATCGCCAACAGCGGCAAGCAGGCGCGGGTCATTGCGAAGATGAACGCGCTTACCGACGAGGCCACGATCATGGCGCTTTACGGCGCGTCTCAAGCCGGCGTGCAGATCGATCTGATCGTGCGCGGCGCGTGTGCATTGCGTGCGGGCGTAAAAGGGTTGTCGGACAACATTCGCGTGCGCTCGATCGTCGGGCAGTTTCTCGAGCACCACCGCATCTACTACTTTCGCAACGGCGGCGCGCCCAAGGTTTATTTGTCGAGCGCCGACTGGATGGGCCGCAACCTCTTTCGGCGAATCGAGATCGCCTGGCCGGTGCTTGATCCCAAGTTGCGCAAGCGCGTGGTTGACGAGGGCCTGACTCCCTATCTCGACGACACGCGAGACGCCTGGAACTTGGAGGCAGACGGCGAGTATCGGGCGCCGAAGACCGGCCCGGCCGGCCGATCCGCACAACGCGAGTTGCTGACTAAGCTGGCAGCACGCGTGGGCGACGCATAATGGAACTCATACTCTGGCGTCACGCAGACGCAGAGCCGGGCGAACCCGACTTGCACCGTAATCTGACCGCGAAAGGCGAGAAGCAAGCGCGCAGGGTTGCCGAATGGCTGCAGACGCGCTTGCCGCAGACCGCGAAAATTTACGTGAGCCCAGCACGGCGCGCGCAGCAGACCGCTCAAGCGCTGGCTGAGATTTCGCATCACAAGCTACGCACGGTCGAAGAGCTCGCGCCGGGTGCATCCGCCGCCGAAGTGATCGCTGCCGCAGACTGGCCGAGATCGAAAGCCGCCATCGTTATCGTCGGTCACCAGCCGACATTGGGCCTGGTCGCTAGCGAACTGCTAAGTGGTCAGGCGCTCGAATGGTCGCTAAAGAAAGGTGGCGTATGGTGGCTGAGCCGCAGCGACCAAAACGGAAACGGTGAGACCGTCCTGCGCGCTGTGATCAACCCCGACCTGGTGTAGGCGTCTGGCAGGGAGTTACGCGGGACTCAGCGCGAACGCGACGCCGACCCGCTCCCATTGAGTGGCTTCTTCATCCAGCAGGTATTGAGTAAGCGGATGCCGCGCGAGCCAGTCGCCCGCCAATCCGAGCTCGATTGTCTTGCCAAACTTGACTGACCATTCCGGCAACTCCACCGCACGACGTGCGTGCGCGAGTATCACGGCCAGCCGCAACGACAGGATGCTGGCGGCACTCTGATGATCTGCCAGCGCTTGTTGGACCTTTTTCAGGTTGCCTCGCTGCGCAAGCACCAGGGTGGCGACGCGCTCCTGGTCCGACGTCGAAAATCCCGCGATGTCGCTGTGTTGAATCAGATACGCCGAGTGCTTGTGATAGTCGTTGTGTGAAATCGCGAACCCGACCTCGTGCAGCAACGCGGCCCAGCGCATGCGATTTTCCATCTCGACGCTGGCAGAGGTACTAAGGGCCGCATGAAATTGTGCAGTCAGGGCACTGACTCGTTGTGCTTGCGCGCGGTCGACGCCGAAGCGCGACTGCATGCGCACCACGCTGGAGTCGCGCAGGTCTTTGCGCTCGCGCCGACCGAGTAGATCGTAGAGAACGCCGACGCGCAATGCTCCGCGCGCTGGTCTCATCTCTTCAATTTCGAGCGAATCGAACACGGCCGATAAGACTGCGACGCCGCCGACCAACACTTCCTGGCGATCGGGCTTCATGCCGGCCAGCCGAACACGCTTGATTTCGCCAGCATCCAGCAACGCATACCGCAGTGTGAGCAGTCCCTGCGGGGTGATCGCGCCGTCGGTCCAACCTTGAGTTCGCAGGATGTCCGACACCGCGCCAATCGTGCCGCTCGATCCATAAGCCTCGTCCCATTGACCGCGCGCAAACACGGGCACCGCCTCTTCGATTTCTGCGGCTGCCGCGACCTGCGCTTTCTTCAAGCTCGACCGATCAATCCGCCCGTCCTTGAAAAAGCGCAACGACGTATTGACGCAGCCGACCTTGAACGACTCGGCGTTCTCCGCCTCAAACTTCTTGCCCACGATGATTTCGGTCGACGCACCGCCTATGTCGACGACCAGCCGACGTGCGGTCGACGGCGGCAACGTGTGCATGCAACCTTCGAATACCAGTCGCGCCTCCTCCCGCCCGGAGATCACTTCGATCGGGAAGCCGAGCGCATGCTGCGCCTCGAGCAAAAACTCATCGAGATTGCGTGCCTGCCGCAGCGATTGCGTGCCCACTGCGCGCACATGTTCGTTCTTCATGCCGCGCAGCCGCTCGTTCATGCGTGCAAGTGTTTCAACGGCGATTTCGATCGATTTCTTGCTGAGCTTGTTGCTCTCGTCGAGTCCTGCGGCAAGCCGAACCGTTTCTTTCCAGTAGCCCTGGCGGGCGATGTGGGCGCCGTCGACTTTGCCGATCTCAAGCCGGAAACTATTCGAGCCCAGATCGACCGCGGCC
The DNA here is from genome assembly GCA_963829995.1 of uncultured beta proteobacterium. Taxonomy (GTDB): domain Bacteria; phylum Pseudomonadota; class Gammaproteobacteria; order Burkholderiales; family Burkholderiaceae_F; genus JACCZX01. The sequence continues at coordinate 194,988 of CAWHKW010000031.1, forward strand.
AGCAGCATCACGCTCCAACCAAGGCGTCGGCAAACTCGCGCGCGACAAATGGCTGCAGGTCGTCGATCGCTTCGCCGACACCAATGAAAAGAATCGGCAGCGGCCGCCCGGACCTGGCCCCAACGATGGCCGCGAGAACACCGCCTTTGGCGGTGCCGTCGAGCTTGGTAATGATCAATCCCGTGAGCCCCACCGCGTCGTCAAACGCCTGCACCTGGGTCACGGCGTTCTGACCGTTGGTGCCATCGACGATCAAAATGATTTCATGTGGCGCACCCGGCATTGCCTTGTCCTGTGCGCGTTTTATCCTTTTCAATTCTTCCATCAGGTGTTGCTGTGTCGGCAAACGCCCGGCCGTGTCGGCGATCAAGACGTCCACGCCGCGGGCCCGGGCCGCGGAAACCGCGTCGAACACGACCGCCGCCGGATCACCGCCGCTTTGCGCAATCACTTCGATCGCGTTGCGTGCGCCCCATATCGCGAGCTGTTCGCGCGCCGCTGCGCGGAACGTATCGCCGGCTGCCAGTAAAACCGATTTGCGTTGATTCGCAAGCCACTTGGCGAGTTTCCCGATCGATGTCGTCTTGCCCGCGCCGTTGACGCCGACAATCATCAGTACGAGGGGACGCGCTTGCGAGAAATCGATGCCGCCTTCGGCCGGTGCCAGTAGCACGGTGAGCTCGTCACTCAATGCACGCCGGACTTCATCCTGGGTCAGCAGCCCGTCCAGCTTGATACGCATTTTCAACGCTTCGATCAGATGAGCGGCCGTCGCTACACCGACGTCGGCGCCAATCAGCGCCAGCTCGAGCTCCTCCAAGAATGCTTCGTCGACAACACCGCCGGAAAACAGCCCAACGATATTGACGCGTGTCTTGGTAAGACCCGTTCTTAATCGTGACAGCCAGCCGTTCTTCGAAGCTCCGGAAGACGCGGGACTTATCATCGAGCAATGGCTAAAGGACGGTCGAAAAGCGGATGGAAAAGCGAGGGAGCGGCACGACAACCAATAGAGCGACCGTCTGAAAGCAGTGTAACAAAGCATGTTGGTGCCACCGTGTTGACGCGCACCAGTCCGCTGCGTGGCACACCCGCCGCGCGCCATTCCGCGAGCGCGCCTCGCCGCGTCCGCATCATCGGCGGGCGCTGGAAGCGAACCGCTTTGCCGGTTGCCGATGTCGTCGGATTGCGGCCGACCCCGGACCGCGTGCGAGAAACGCTGTTTAGCTGGATTGAGCACTTCGTTCCCGACCTCGGTGCAGTACGCGGCGTCGATCTGTTTGCGGGCACCGGTGCGCTGGGCTTTGAGCTTGCGTCTCGAGGTGCGGCACGAGTGACGTTGATCGAAAGCAACCGTCAACTGGTTGATCAACTAACGCGTACAAAACACCGACTTGCCGCCGACGAGATCGACATCGTTGCCGGAGATGCGCTAACGGTAGCTACGCGATTGCCCAGTGCTTCGTTCGAAGTCATTTTCATCGATCCGCCATTTGACTCTGGATTGCTGGCGCCGGCGCTGACGGCAGCCGCGCGGTTGATTACACGGGATGGGTTGATCTACGTCGAAACCGGGACGCCGGTCGAAGAGTCGCTGCTGTCCCGGCATTGTTTGTATCTCGCGCGCAGCAGCCGGGCCGGACGTGTGCACTTTCATTTGCTGCGTCCCCAAAGTGCATGAATAATCGCCGGCCAGCCTTTGTGGGCGGGAGACCATGATGGTGATCGCCGTGTATCCGGGAACGTTCGATCCGCTGACGCGCGGCCATGAAGATCTGGTGCGACGCGCAGCCGGGTTGTTCACCAAGCTGGTCGTGGGTGTTGCCGACAGTCGGGCGAAAAAGCCGTTCTTTGATCTGAACGAGCGCATTGCCATCGCGCGCGAAGTCCTGTCGCACTATCCGAACGTCGAGGTCGCGGGGTTTCGTGGGTTGCTGAAAGACTTCGTGCGCGAGCAGAACGCCAGAGTCGTCGTGCGTGGGTTACGGGCCGTGTCCGACTTTGAGTACGAATTCCAGATGGCCGGCATGAACCGCTATCTGCTGCCTGACGTTGAGACGATGTTCCTGACTCCCTCGGACCAGTATCAATTCATTTCGGGCAGCATCGTGCGCGAGATCGCATTGATGGGCGGCGACGTGAGCAAGTTCGTGTTTCCTTCGGTCGAGCGCTGGCTGAAAGCCAAGATGGCGCAGATGGGCGCAACCTCGGCCGATGACGCCTAGCGGAAGCACGACGGTGCGCGACGAGCGCATCGACGCACTGCGCGGCTTTGCACTGTTCGGCATCCTGCTGGTCAACATCCAGTCTTTCCTGCACGGCGCGACGAATCCGATCGGCAGTCTGCGGCCCGACGCCGGTGCGCTGGATCGCATCACGCTCTTTGCAACGGCTGCATTTGTCAACGTTAAGTTCATGCCGTTGTTCGCGATGCTTTTTGGAGCGGGATTCTCTCTGTTATACGAAAAGCTCAGGACCATGACCGCCGAGCCGCGCAGAATTTATCGGCGGCGAATGTTATTTCTGTTCGTTTTTGGCGTGCTGCACGGAATGTTCTTTTACTTCGGCGACATCACGCAGATGTACGCCGTCGCCGGATTGGTGCTGTTGCTGTACGTAGATCGCGACGTTGGCGGGGTCGGGCGAGCAGCGCGCAATTGGTGGATCGGCATGGCGGTGTTTACCGCGCTGACATTTGTTTTGGTTGGGCCGGCGCTCACTTTGCCACCCGAGGAGGTGGCCGCCGTGCAAAGCAACATCGAAGTGTTCAGCCGCGGCAGCTACATTGAGCAATTGCCGGTTCGCATCAGCGAATTCGGCGACCTGATCATCGGCAACTTCTTCGGCCTTCCGCTGACGGTCGCGTTGATGTTGACCGGCATGCTGGCGCAACGTGCCGGCTGGCTACAACAGCTCGACGCGCGCGCCTGGCGCACGGCCTCAACGCTCGGCTTGCTGATTGGGCTGCCAGCGGCGTTGTTATATGGCTACTGGTTGTTATGGGATGTCGAGGCGTATGGGCTTGCAGCTACGCCGCAGGCTGCCACCGTGCCGATGCTGCTGAGCGTCTGCCTGTCTTTCCTTTATGCGTCGGTGTTCCTGCGAAGAGCGCCGCCCGGCGTGATTGCGCTGCTCGCTCCCGCGGGGCGCATGCCATTGACCAACTATTTGCTTCAATCCATCGCGATGGGCGCGCTGCTGTCGGGTTGGGGCCTGGCGCTCGGCCCGCACCTCAATTACGTGCAAACAGCCTTGATGGCCGTTGTGATCGTCGTGTTCCAGATCGTGCTGAGCCAATTGTGGTTTGGCCCGATGAAGATGAAGCAGGGCCCCTTGGAAGCGCTGTGGCGCGCCTGGACGTATCGCGGCCTGTCAGGAAAGCCTGCGCCTAAAACCGTAAGCTAACTTCGACCGCGTCTCCGGTCGCGAGTCGTGTGCCAGCACCCGCTGCGACGATCGCATTCACCCCGAACGTCAGACCGCCGGCACGAGTGTCGTTGCGAAAGGTCGCCAACGTAGCGCCTGGCTCGAACCCGGGCTCCCCCGTCGCCGGGTCGACGTTGGGCACGGTACACCGCACGCAAGGTTTTACGACCTGCAGCTGCACGCCATTGATCGTTATCTGGTCGATGTAATCCTCGTCAAAAGCTTCGATGCCGTCCAGCACGATGTTCGGCCGAAAGCGCTCGATCGCCACGGCTGCCGCACCTCTCGCGGCAAGCCGAGCGTTTAGACCCGCCAGCGACGCAGTCGAGCACACGAGTAGCGCAAATGCATCGGCGAACTTGTAAGGCGCCGTCATAGCGCCGGTGTATTTGGCGTTAGAGACCCGACTGGCCTGCGGATCGAACCGCATCAGGCGACAGCGCAGTCCGAGAAATTGCGTCAGCCAAGCGTCGGCAATCTCACCCTGCGTCACCGCTGCGACTTCGTCGTTCCATACTTTGACTGTGAGCACCTCACCTTCCGATGCAAAGGGGATGTCGAGCTGCAGCATGTCCGGCGCTCTTAGTCGCAGCGATTCGCCGGTCAGGCGCGTTTCGATCAGGGCCATCTTCGGCAACTCGCGCTGACTGAGGAACTCACCGCTTTCGTCGACCACCACCCATTCGCGATCACCGATGCCGTCGACTTCGAGTCCCGTCTGCGCGAGCGTCGCACCTGGAACACGCAACCCACGGCATCCTTTGATCGGATACAGCCACAAAGCGTCGATACGTGCGCTCACGACACTCCTACACGTTGAACCTGAAATGCATTACATCGCCGTCGCGCACGACGTAGTCCTTGCCTTCGAGCCGCATCTTGCCCGCGTCCTTGGCGCCGGCCTCGCCTTTGAACTTCACATAGTCATCGAATGCGATTGTCTCCGCACGTATGAAGCCTTTTTCAAAGTCCGTATGAATGACGCCGGCGGCTTGCGGTGCGGTCGAGCCCATGGGCACCGTCCACGCGCGCACCTCTTTCGGCCCGGCCGTAAGGTACGTAAGCAGGTTAAGCAGTGTGTAGCCGGCACGAATCACCCGATTCAATCCGGGCTCCCGCATGCCCATGTCGGCCAGAAAGACCGCCATATCCTCTTCCGCTAGATCCGCGATCTCCGCTTCTATTTTTGCGCACACGGCAACGACCGGGGCATTTTCCTTCTCGGCGTGGGCGCGCACCTGGTCCAGCCGCGGGTTGTTCTCGAAGCCGTGTTCTTCCACATTGGCCACATACATGGTCGGCTTCGCGGTCAGCAGAAACAGTGGCCGGATAACTGCGCGCTCCTCCGGATACAGATCAATGCTGCGCACCGGCTGCGCCTGATTCAGCGCCGGCTGAATTTTCTCCAGCACATCGACCAGACGCTTCGCCTCCTTCGCTTCCAGACCCTGACCGGATTTGGCCACCTTGCTGTATTTAGCGAGCTGCTTATCCACCGTCGCCAGATCGGCCAGCGCCAGCTCGGTGTCGATCACTTCGATGTCGGAGATCGGATCGATCCGGCCAGATACGTGCACGATGTTCGGATCTTCGAAACAGCGCACGATGTGCGCGATCGCATCGCATTCGCGGATGTTCGCGAGGAATTGATTGCCGAGGCCTTCGCCCTTGCTAGCGCCCGCTACCAGCCCGGCAATGTCGACGAACTCGACCGCAGCCGGGATGACCTTGTCGGGCTTCGCGATCGCGGCGAGCGCGCTCAATCGAGGATCGGGCACTTCGACGATGCCGACGTTCGGTTCGATAGTGCAGAACGGGTAGTTCTCGGCGGCGATGCCGGCTTTAGTGAGCGCGTTGAAAAGTGTCGACTTGCCGACGTTCGGCAAACCGACGATGCCGCATTTGACTGCCATCAGTGACTTTAGAGTTTAGAAAGTGCGATTATCGCAACCCTCACTTTCACAACCCTTATGACAGTCTCCCTGAAAGAAGTCACGCGCGAGACGCTTCGTGCTGTGTGCAAGCTCGATGCCGGTGACGGTGCGACACAGGTGGCGCCGAATGCTGTATCGATCGCGGAAGCGTCGTTTTATGACGAAGCGTGGTTCCGCGCGATCTACGACGATGATGCCTTGGTCGGGTTCGTGATGCTGTACGACCCAACGCTTGCCGAGAAGGCAGAGGAGCCCGACTTCTTTCTTTGGCGGCTAATGATCGACAAGGCGCATCAGCGCAAAGGGCTCGGTCACGCGGCGGTCAACGTGTTGATCGACCACGTGCGTACGCGACCCGGAGCCAAGAAACTGCTCGTTTCACATATGAGCAAGGCAGATGCGCTCGGGCATTTCTATGGCTCGTTGGGATTCATCTACACCGGGGCGGAGGAAGAAGGCGAGAAAGTGATGGCCCTGGATCTTTAATGCGCTCGCCTGGCTTTAAGACGGACGAATTCTTCGCACGCGAGGCTGAGCGGGAGGAAATAGCCGAGATCCAGGCGTTCTTTGAGTCGAATGCGGAATACTGGCTGCTGACGCACGGCCATCGTCCGCTTGCGGACGACGCAACCAAGAGCTTCGATTGGCGTCCGCCGACCGAGATGGGGTACAGCGAGCATCTGTGGCTTCTGGTTCGCCACACTTCGACTCACGAAATCCTCGCGCAGGTTGATGTCGCCGCTGACTTGCTGGCGAAGGGCGTCTACCACCTAGGATTCTTCATGACAGCAACGCAAACACACGGGTCGGGCTTCGCGCAGCGCTTGCATGAAGCGTATGAACAATGGGCGATTGACCGCAGCGCGCACTGGTTAAGGCTTGGTGTCGTCGAGGTTAATAGCCGCGCCGTAGCGTTCTGGCGGCGGCTCGGTTACCTGGAGGTCCAGCGCCGGGATGGGTACATCCTGGGCGATCGCAGTCACGTCCTGATCACGATGGTGAAACCGGTGCGTGGTGAAACTTTAAAGAACTACCTCGACGCCGTTCCGCGTGATCGCAACGCAAGCGGCTAACGCGTATGAAGCCTCAACATCGCCGCTTCAAACTTGCCGTCCACCAGTAAGTCAACGATCCCTTCGCCGCGCTCGATCGCTTGATCGATCGCGGGCTGTTCGTCCTTGCGTGGCGGATGCAGCACGAAGTCGCCGACGTCCTGCTCCAGTTGCAATGTGCGCGGATGGCCGATGCCGATGCGCAGGCGCCAGAACTCCGGCGTCGATAGCCGCGCCTGCGTGTCTTTTAATCCGTTGTGACCGGCGGTGCCACCGCCGAGCTTGAGTTTGATCGCTCCGGGTTGCAGATCGAGTTCGTCGTGCGCAACCAGGATTTGCGTTGGCAGAACCTTGTAGTAAAGCGCCAGCGCAACGACCGCCTGCCCCGACCGATTGACGTAGGTGTTGGGTTTCAGCAGCCACAACTCGCTGCCCGCGACGCGCGCACGCGCTACCTCGCCGTGAAACTTGCGTTCACTCGAAAAACGCGCGCCCGTTTGGCGCGCCACGGCATCGACGTACCAGAAGCCGGCGTTGTGCCGAGTGTCTTCGTACTCGGCGCCGGTGTTGCCGAGACCGACAATCAGTCGAATGCTATTGCTATGTTCCATTCAAAAAAAAGCCCACCGCCGATGATCGGCAGCGGGCGGGATTGTGCCAGCGCGATTTTGTTGTTCGTTTCGCTGTGCCTACTTTTTCTTGTCTTTGTCTCCTTTGTCACCCTTGCCGCCTTTACCGCCTTTGTCAGCCTTGCCTGCGGCGGCGGCTTCCTCAGCGGTCGGCGCTTTTTGAGCCGTGGCCGGGACCTCGACCGCAGCCGCCGGTGTAGCCGCCACTGCTTCTTCCACTACCTCTTCGCCACGTACGGTCACTGCAACGACGACCGGATTTTCCTTACCCTTTAGCAAAGGAGCTACACCCTCCGGCATCTTCAAATCGCGTACCCGCACCGTGTCATTCACAGTGAGCTCCGTCAAGTCGACCGCGATGTACTCCGGAAGATCTTTCGGTAGGCATGCGATCGCCACCTCGGACATCACGTGGCTGATCAGCACGCCCTCGGTCTTCGCGGCGGGCGAGCCTTCCTGCCCGGAGAAGTGCAGTGGCACGCGCATGTGCAGCTTCTGATCTTCCGCGACGCGCTGAAAGTCGATGTGCAGCACCTGCGCCTTGTACGGATGCATCTGGAAGGCGCGCAGCAACACGCGCTCACTGGCGCCGTCGAGCTCCATGTCGAGAATCGACGCATGGAATCGTTCCTTGCGTAGCGCATGGAACAGCGGGTTGTGCTCCACTTCGATGGCTTGTGCATCGCCTTTGCCACCGTACAACACGCCCGGCACTTTGCCCGCGTGACGCAGACGGCGGCTCGCACCCGTTCCCTGCGATTCTCTTTTGTTTGCTACTACTTTCATTTTGACTCCTCAATGTGCAGCAGACCGCGACCAGCCATAGCTGCCGTTACTTCTCAATTACTCGACAAACAAGCTGCTTACCGAGTCTTCGCGCGAAATGCGCGAAATCGTTTCACCCAACAGTGCCGCGCACGACAGTTGCCGGATCTTCTTGCACGCTGCCGCGGCTTCGCTCAGCGGAATCGTGTCGGTGACGACCAACTCGTCGAGCACGGAATTCGAGATCCGCTCGACCGCCTTGCCCGACAGTACCGGATGCGTCGCATACGCCATCACCCGCAGCGCACCGGCCTCGCGCAGTGCTTGCGCTGCCTGGCACAGCGTGTTGGCGGTGTCGACCATGTCGTCCATGATGACGCAATTGCGGCCCTTGACCTCGCCAATGATGTTCATTACCTCGGCGACGTTGGCACGCGGGCGGCGCTTGTCGATGATCGCCAGATCGGCTTCGGCGGTTTTGGCAATCGCCCTGGCGCGAACGACACCGCCGATATCGGGCGACACGACGACCAGGTTGTCGAAATTGTGCTTCCACAGGTCACCGAGCAAGATCGGCGCGGCGTAAATGTTGTCCACTGGAATGTCGAAAAAGCCCTGGATCTGATCGGCGTGCAAGTCCATCACCAATGCGCGCGTAACGCCGGCGACCTGCAGCATGTTCGCGACCACCTTGGCGCTGATCGCGACTCTTGCGCTGCGCGGGCGCCGATCCTGCCGCGCGTAGCCGAAATACGGAATCGCCGCAGTGATCCGGCCGGCCGACGAGCGCTTCAGCGCATCGCACATGATCAACAATTCCATCAGGTTGTCGTTGGTCGGTGCGCAGGTGGATTGCAGTACGAACACGTCCTTGCCGCGCACGTTCTCGAACAACTCGACCATCACTTCGCCGTCGGAAAAGCGCGACACCTTGGCTTTTCCAAGGCGAATGCTCAGATGTTGCGCGACCGCACTGGCCAGCCGCGGATTCGCGTTGCCCGTGAACACCATCAGGTTGTCGGGAACCATCTGCATCTGAATGCGCGGGCCTTATCGGCTCGTCCTTATTGGCTCACCTTCGTTGGCTCACCGGATTTGGCTGGGGAGGAAGGATTCGAACCTTCGAGTGCCGGAATCAAAATCCGGTGCCTTAACCAGCTTGGCGACTCCCCAAAAAATAGATTGCTGCTTAACTGATTCTTACCACACTGCAAGCGGATGCTCGCCTAACTTTTGCACCACCCACGCGCTCCAGCTGGGAGGCACATCGGCAACCGCCATTTCCGCCCGCGCCTTCGATTGGGTCGCCACAAACACCGCTGACCCCGAACCCGTCATCCGCGCCGCGCCAAAGCGTCGCAGATGCTGGATCGCTTGATCGATGGTGGGATAACGGCGCCGCGCGATGGGTTCGAGATCGTTGACCAGTGACGGCGATAGGTCGAGATTGCCGGTGGACTCATTTGCCAATGCTGCTGCCACCGCGGAAAAGTCCGCTATTTTCGTGACTTTGGAATTTCGTGTCAAACCTGCGTCACCGAAGATCTCGCGGGTGGAAACGTGCACCTGCGGCCATACGATCGCAAACCATGTGGCAGGCAGCTCGATCGACGTCAGACGTTCGCCGATACCTTCAGCGAACGCATCGCGGCCATGCAGGAAAAATGGGACATCGGCACCGAGTGGAAGTCCGATTGCACTCAAAGCATTACGCGGAAGATTCAGGTCCCATAGCCGATTCAGCGCGATTAGCGTGGTCGCCGCATCGGAGGAGCCGCCGCCCATCCCGCTCCCGACGGGAATCCGTTTGGTAACGCCGATCGTTGCGCCAAATGACGTACCCGACGCTTTCTGCAGCGCATGCGCGGCGCGCGTCGCAAGGTCTTCTTTGACGGGACCGGTCAAGTCCCCTTCGCGCACGATCAAGCCATCGGCTCGACGCTCGAAGTCGAGCAAGTCGGCCAAGTCGATCAGCGCGTAGGCGGTTTGCAGCTCGTGGTAACCATCGGCGCGGCGGCCGGTCACACGTAGAAACAGATTCAGCTTGGCAGGGGCGGGCAGCGCCAGCAGCAAATGCATCGCTGCATTCTATGGGGCCGCATTTAGGGAGATAAATTCCAGGGGCTACGTTCGCGGCGGAATCGTCCACAGATAGATTCGGCTGCGCGCAACTTCGCGCGTCGTTTGCGGCGCCCAGTCGCCCATGTGGAAGTCGTGCGAGACGAGCCTTGTGCCCGGCTTCAGTTCCTTTAGCAAGCGTGGCCGCAACTTCAAGTTAACGCTCGGCAGCAAGTACATGGTGACGACGCTCGCAGCGCTGAAGTCGAACTCGAACACATCACCGACTTCAAAGCGCGTGAGTTCAGTGACGCGGGCTTTTGCCGCATTCGCCTTCGCCTCCTTCACTCGCTCCGGATTTAAGTCGACGCCTACACCTTTGCAACCGAAGCGCGACGCCGCGCGCACCACGATGCGGCCGTCCCCGCAGCCGAGGTCATACACGATGTCCGCCTGGCCGACCTGCGCCATGTCGAGCATTGCATCGACCACCGGCATCGGCGTGGGCACGTACGGCACATCGAGCGGCCGCGCGATTTCATCCTGCGCTTGCGCGTGGGCAGCTCCGGTCAGGCCAAGCGGCCAGGCGTGGGCGAAAGCCAGCGCCGCGGAGCCGCACAAAATTTCACGACGGGATTTCATCCTTGATCTCCTAGTTGTCCAACTAAACCGCTGGCTCGTCGACTATCAGGCGCAGGACTACCGAAGGGGTATTCGCACCCGCGGGCCGCTCAAGTATGAGGCGGCGTGGACGCACCGTTGCTGCGTTTCCTTCGAAGTACTCCGGCAGGCGAATGGTCCAGCCATCCTGCTCCAGCAGCACGATGCGCCCGCCTTCGCGCTCGATGTGCGCAGCGCGACTTGGCACCGGCCGGCCTTCTATCCAGTCGGCCAGCCCCGAAACCGGCAGCGGCCAACCGAGCAATTTCTCGGTCAATGCATCGGCATCAGCTCCGCGTACTTCCTGCATTTGTGCGCCGGTCGCTCGCGCAGCGCCCGGCTCGATCTCGATCCTGGCAACCGTAGTGCCCAGCGGTGATGACAGTTCCAGAATCTGCTGCAGACCGCGGATCTCGAGACCGAAGCGGCCGGAAACGTTGTCGCGCTGCTCTGCGGAGGCGGTCGTGACGGCGAAGCGTCCGGTGTAGGCCCGATCGGCGGGCGCTCGCGGGACCGTGGCGCACGCCGTTAGCAGCGTCAGTGAGGCTAGCAATGGAGCGAGCGATACAGCGAGCACACGTGAGCATGCGCCGCGAATGCAGAGCATGGCTTACAGGCCGATCTTCAGCCGTGTCACGGTCGACTTCAACAATGTGTTGCTCGGCTCTTTGGCCCGAACTTCGCGTAGCAGCTTGCGCGCACTTTCCTGCTCGCCGCTGATCCAAAGCACCTCGGCCAAATGCACTGCGACTTCCGCATCAGGCCGGGCGTCGTACGCGCGCTGCAAATGTTCGCGCGCCAGTTTCAAATCGCCAAGACGGAAATGAACCCACCCGAGCGAATCGAGAATGAACGCATCATCGGGCGCCAGCTCGCGCGCTTTCTCAATCAGCTGCAGCGCTTCTGGCAGACGCTGATTGCGATCGGCCAGACTGTAGCCGAGCGCGTTATACGCGTGCGCGTAGTCGGGCTTGAGCTCGATGATGCGGCGCAGCTGTTTTTCCATCACTGCGACCTGATTGAGGCGCTCGGCCGCCATCGCGGTGTCGTACAGCAGCGGCACGCTATCGGGCGCCACCGCCAACGCCTGAGAGAGCAACTTGTACGATTCATCGTGCCGCTTTGCGTCGCGCAACAATTGCGCTTCGGCCAGTACCAATTGAGTGCGCTCGTCGGCTGATTGAACGCTGACGGTACGCAGCAGCTTGCGCGCCTCGTCGAGCCGTTGCATTTTCGACAGCACGAACGCTTCACGCACGCGCGCTGTCAAGAACTCTTCTCCGGCGTCAATTTTGCGCAGCCACTCCAGCGCCGTCGGAAACTGCTTGTCGTCCTCGGCGATCTGGGCCAGATACAAGTAAGCGGGCTCGGCCGGTCGCGTCCCGGCGCGTGTGCCATCCTCTTGCGTGATCAGCTCCAGGTAACGGTGCAGGTAGGTGCGCGCATCGGCCGGCTGTTTACCCTGCATCGACAGCAGTGCCATCGAATACACAAGGTCGGGATTTTTCGCATCGGCCTGCAACAGCGACTGAAATTCGGAACGCGCGGCGTCGAACTGGTTATCTGCGATCAACAGTCGCGCGTAAGCAAGCCGGGTATCGGCGACCGTCGGATGGCGCTTCACGAAGTCCTGCAGCAAGGCGAGTGCGGCCGGCCGATCGCTCGCCTGCAGATACTGGGCAGCGGTCAACGCGGCGCGTTGCGAGTCCGGCGCGAGTGCGTACGCCGCGCGCGCTTCCTGCGTCGCGCGCGCGGTCAGCCCGGCCGCTTGCGCGGCATTGGCCACCACCAGCTTGACGTCGGCTGATTGTGAGTACGGCTGTGCGAGGCGCTCGATCAGCGTGAAGGCGCCGGCGCGGTCCTGCGATCGGGCGAGCGCGCGTTGCATCCGCGCCAGCTCTTCTGCGGGATTCGCGGCGGCTTGCAATTGAGCCGCAAACAGCGCGTGCGCATCGTCAAACCGGCTGCTGCTCGCGTACAGCATCGCCAGTGTTTGTGACGCCTCGGCTGAGTTGGGCGCGAGCTCGTACCACAGCTGTGCGGCTTCCAGGCCCTGAGCGACGGCGCGCGCTTGCAGCGCCAACTCCGCAGCGCGCCGCGCCAAACGCGGGTCCCGCGTCTCGCGCGCCAACTTCATGTAAACGGCGAACGCCGAACCGTACTCGCCACGCTGCACGGCGACTTCGGCCGCCATGAGCTGAAACATCAGCCCGCTTGACAACTGCACGTTCGGAATACGATCGCCGCGCTCGGTAGCCGCTTCCGCGGCTGGGGCCGGAGTCGAGCCCGTGGCTTCGGGTAGTGCCTCGGGGCCCTCGGCCACCGTCGCCGGCGCGGCGACCGCCGTATTCGCATCGAGCATGGCCGGGGCACTGGCGCAGCCAAACAGCGCAAGCGCGGTCAATGCAAGGAACAGAGGACGAGTCATCGGCGGATCCTGGCGTATGCATGCGCCATGCCGCAGGCGCACTGGAACGCGATGCGTGGCACATTAACAGAATGAGTCTGACGCTATTAACACGATAAAAGTGCCGGAACTGCCCGAAGTTGAAGTGACACGACGCGCGCTCGCGCCCTATGTGGAGCGGAAAACGGTCGAATCGGTGATCGTGCGCGATCCGCGTTTGCGCTGGCCGGTGCCGCTGCGGCTATCAGCGTTGCTGGCGGGCCGGACCGTAGAGCGATTGCGTCGGCGAGGTAAGTATTTATTGTGGGAATTCGCGCACGGCACGCTGATCTCGCACCTCGGCATGTCAGGCGCGTGGCGCGTATGGCCGCGGCGGCGCGCGGCCCCGGCGCCAGGCAAGCACGACCACGTGGACATCCTGTTCGCGGCGGCTTGTGTGCGGCTGACCGATCCGCGGCGCTTCGGAGCACTGCTCTGGCACGAAGCACTAAAAGGCGACGTAGCAGCGCATCCACTGCTGGCCGGCCTTGGCATCGAGCCGTTCGATGCGCGCTTTGACGGCGCTTGGCTGTATCGGCACACGCGGTCGCGTGCCGCTTCGATCAAGCAAGTGTTACTTGGCGGCGACGTCGTGGTCGGCATCGGAAATATTTACGCTTCTGAGAGTCTGTTCCGTGCGCGGATCAGTCCGAAGCGGTCGGCACGCCGGATCGGGCTCGTGCGATACGAAGCCCTGGCAACAGCCGTGCGCGAAGTGTTGACCGAAGCGATCGCGGTCGGTGGGAGCACGCTGCGCGACTTCGTCGGCGCCGATGGCGCAGATGGCTACTTCATGCTCGATGCGCGCGTTTACGACCGCGCCGGCGAACCATGCCGCGTGTGCGCGACGCCGATTGTCCGAGTCGTGCAGGGACAACGCGCCACTTATTACTGTCGCGTCTGCCAGCGGCGGTAAGAAAAAGACTATCGCCCGAACTCACACTGCAACCTGGCGTAGCTTGTCCGTTTAGGTGACTGTGCGCGAGGGTGAGTGCATGCTATAGATTCGGCCTCGGGCGCACGCCGCGTAGTGACTCCATGGCCCCACTAGCTTCCAGCTTCGAACAGTACGGAAATTGGCGTGATTCGCTGGCGGCGGCGATCGTGCAATTGCGCCAATGGCTGGAGCAAACGCAGACACTCGAAGTCGAATCGGCGCGCAGGATCGATGTCGCGCTCGAACGGTTGGCGCAGGACAAGCTGGTCATCGCGTTCGTCGCCGAATTTTCGCGCGGCAAGTCGGAGCTGATCAACGCGATCTTCTTCGCTGAATACGGCAAGCGCATTCTTCCGTCGTCAGCCGGCCGCACGACGATGTGTCCGACCGAACTGCTGTACGACGACACGTTGCCGCCTTGCATTCGCGCGCTGCCGATCGAAACGCGCGGACGGCACGGGTCGACGTCGGACTTCAAGCGGCTCGGCGCCGAATGGCAGGTGTTTCCGCTCGACACGACATCGGCCGACGGCATGCTCGAGGCCTTCAAGATCGTCGCCGAGACGACCCGCGTGCCGGTCGCCGAAGCGAAGAGCTACGGGCTCTACGATGCCGACGATCCCGACCAATCGGTCACCGTTGACAAGAACGGGCAGATTCAGATTTCAAAGTGGCGCCACGCGGTCATCAATTTTCCGCATCCGCTGTTAAAGCACGGCCTCGTGATCCTCGATACGCCGGGTCTGAACGCGATCGGTACCGAGCCTGAGCTGACGCTGTCGCTGGTGCCCAACGCACATGCGGTGCTGTTCGTGCTGGCGGCCGATACCGGTGTCACGAAGAGCGATCTCGACGTCTGGCGGCACGTCGTCGGCGACGCTGGGCACCGCAATCACATCGCGGTGCTGAACAAGATCGACGGCTTGTGGGACGCGTTGAAAACGCCGGGCGAAATGGAGATGGAGGTGCGGCGCCAGGTGTCTGCGGTCGCCGCGACGCTCGAGCTCGATCCGATGCGCGTTTTTCCAGTGTCGGCGCAAAAAGGTCTGGTCGCGAAAGTTCAGCGCGACGAAAAGTTGTTGCAGGCGAGCCGGCTGCCGTTGTTGGAAGAAGCCTTGATCGAGCTGCTGGTCCCGGCCAAGCAGAAGATTGTCCGCGACCAGACCGTCTCGGCGGTGGAGCGTGTCGCAGCCGAGTTGCGGCAGGCGCTCAACGCACGCGAGCGCAATGTCATCGAACAGTTGTATGAATTGCGTTCGCTGCAGGGTAAGAATCAAAGCTCGATCGAGCGCATGATGCAGCGTGCCTTGGCCGAGCAGCACGAGTTCGAAGAAGTCGTGCGCCGGATCGTCGCAGCGCGGCTGGTGCATTCGAAGCTGTCGGAGAAGTTGTTCGCCGGCATCCGCGTGACGGCGCTGCGCGAGCAGGTGGTCGCAACGCGCGACCGCATGAAGAAAAGCAAGCTGTCGCCGCAGTTGTCAGTGGCGGTCAAGGACTACTTCGCTGCCTTGCGCGACATGTTTCGCACTGCAAACACTCAGATGCTCGAAATCGAGCAGATGGTGCTCGGTGTGCAGCGCCGCTTTGCCGAAGATCTCGGATGGGCGCTGTCGCCGCCGATGCCGTTCTCGCTCGATACCTACATCGCTGATTTAGAGCGCGCAGAGCACGCATATAAGTCGCAGTTCGGTCCGCTGGCCGTTTTGACGACCGAAAAGTGGCGCTTAATGGAACGCTTTTTCGACACCGTGGTTTCGAAGTCGCGCGAGATTTTCTCCACCGCTGAACGCGACACCGAAGCATGGATCAAGTCGCTGCTGCCCCCGATCGAAACGCAGGTGCGCGAGCAACGCAGCCAGCTCAGGAAACGCGCCGAATCGGTTTCCAAGATTCGCGACGCGCAAGGATCGCTCGACGAGCGCATTGCCGAACTCGAAGATGCATTGGAAGATGCGCAGAGCAAGCTCGGCACCTTGAAGCGGCTCACCGATCGAATCCTCGAGGTAGGCGCGCGCGCACAGGTCGAAGAACTTATCGACGAAGAGGCGCTTGCTGCCTAGGCTGAGCGGGCCTTCGTTGGACTTCGCGGATCGCATCATTGCGTGGCAGAAAATTCATGGCCGCCACGATTTGCCGTGGCAGCGCACCCGCGATCCGTACTGCATCTGGCTGTCCGAAATCATGCTGCAGCAGACGCAGGTTGCCACGGTCATCCCGTACTACGAGCGTTTCATTCGTCGATTCGTCGACGTGCACGCGCTGGCATCGGCGCCGACGGAAGCGGTGATGGCATGCTGGGCCGGACTGGGTTATTACTCGCGCGCGCGCAATTTGCAGCGCTGCGCGCAAGAGATCGTCAGTACTTATGGCGGAAAGTTTCCGCGCCGCGTTGAGCAACTCGCGCAGCTTCCAGGCATCGGGCGCTCGACCGCCGCCGCAATTGCTGCGCTTGCCTTTGGCGAGCGTGCCGCAATTCTCGACGGCAACGTGAGGCGCGTGTTGGCACGGCACTTCGCGGTCGAGGGCTATCCGGGCAGTGCGAAGGTCGAGCGCGTGTTGTGGACCCGTGCGGAAGGCTTGTTGCCGGCGCACGAGATCGAGGCGTACACACAGGGACTGATGGATCTGGGCGCGACTGTATGCGCGCGTCGCCGCCCGGGTTGCCTGGCGTGCCCGGTCAACGACACCTGTGTTGCGCGCCGCGAGCAAACGATCGACAGGTTGCCTGCTCCGCGGCCGGCGAGGCAGCGGCCCGTACGGGCTGCGACCGTGCTGGCACTGCACGATGCGAGCGGCGCAGTGTTCTTGGAGCTACGGCCACCGGCGGGAATCTGGGGCGGGCTGTTGAGCTTGCCGGAATTCGAAGCTGACGCTACCGACGAAGCAATCGTCGCCGCGGTCAACGCCCGCTATGGTTTGAACATCGCCCTAGTGGAAGCGCTGCGCGAAATTCGGCATGAGTTCACCCACTACACCTATGCGATGCGCCCGCGTTGCGCGCGGGTGGTCGGCGCCGTTGGAGTCGCGAGCTCGTGCCTGCGTCGAGTCGCCGCGGAAGAACTCGACGCAGCGCCGCTGCCAGCGCCTATACGCCGCTTGCTGATGCACCTGGCGCAACCGATCTTGGCCTAGCGGCTACTTCAGCACCGAGTGCTGCTTCAGATACGTGTGGACGATTTCGAGCCGAGTACCGGCGTCGGTGAGCTCCATCAGCTTCTGCTTGGCCTTCAGCGGCACCGGCAATACCTCGCACAGCCGGTTCGACACCCAGACCGCCGAGTCCATCTCGTACGGCTCCTCGAACGGAAGTTGCGCGAGGATCGGGCTGTCTTCTGCCGCTTCACCGGTGCGGCGCTTTTCTGCCAGCTGCGCACTCATGTCTTCGATGATGCGTGTCAGTAAGTCGACGCATGGCCGATGCTCGTCGGGAATCGGCTGATCCTCATCGGCTTCGATCAGGTCGACTTCACCGACCATCAGGCCGTTCGGCTGCGATTCGCTGGCAAGGAGCCGAAAACGATCGGAGCCGACCGTACGAATCTGCAGCAAGCCCAGCTGCTGCATGTCCCACGCCGTGATGCGCGCCAGGCAACCGACATCGGCGGTGGCCGGTGACCCATTGCCACTGGCGCCCTTGCCGCCAGCGACAAGGCAAACGCCGAAGGATGTTTCGTCGCGCATGCAATCTCGCACCATGTCCATGTAACGCGCTTCGAATACGCGCAGCGGCAGCACGCCGCGCGGGAACAGCACGACCGACAGCGGAAACAGCGCGACACGCGTCAGGGTCTCGGACGACATCCGCGGTTAGTCATCCTCGGACTTGATCGGTTCGACACCGCGATGTCGAATCAAGACTGCTTCCCTGCGCATGAAGCGGCGAGCAAGCTCTTCGACGACGTACACCGAGCGATGCCGGCCGCCGGTGCAGCCGATTGCCACGGTCACGTAGTGACGATTCTCGGCCACGTAGCTCGGCAGCCACTTTTCGATGAACGCCGCAATGTCGTTGATCATTTCCTGCACCTGCGGGGCGGCGAGCAGGAAGGCAGCGACGGCTTCATCGCGGCCCGTCAGCGGTCGCAACTGCGGGTCGTAATGCGGGTTGGGCAGATTGCGAACGTCGAACACGAGATCCGCAGCCACCGGGATGCCGTCCTTGAATGCGAAAGACTCGAACGAAAGCGTCAGATTGGCACGCGGGGAGTCCACGAATTGGCGCACCCAATGGCGAAGCAGATTCGGATGCAATGCGCTGGTATCGATCGAGTGCCCGATTTCGGCCAGCGGCTCGAGCAAAGCGCGCTCCAGAGAAATCGCTTCGGTGACTGTGCTGGCGCCGCCGCGTTCAAGCTCGCGCAACGCCATCGGATGGCGCCGGCGCGTTTCCGAAAATCGCTGCACGAGCGCGGCGTCCGACGCCGTCAGAAACAGGACGCGAACGTCGTGCCCGGACGCGCGCAGTGTCGAAATCATCATCGGCACATCGGCCAGCGTTACTTCGCTGCGCGCATCCACCGATACGGCGACGTCGCGATGATCGGTGCGGTCAAGATATGAAACGAGGTCGAGCAGGAATTGCGGCGGCAGATTGTCAACGCAGTAGTAGCCGGCGTCCTCCAGGACGCGAATCGCCACCGACTTGCCGGAGCCCGATAGCCCGGTGACGAGAACGATGCGCATGCCTCAGGTGCTCGATCGATAGCGACAGAGTGATTGTTGCATGCGCTCGGGACGAGCCGCACAACAAAAAGGGCGCCGCAGCGCCCCTAGTTCGGCCAAGGCGGACTCACGCGGGCAGGCAAGCCGACATAAACTTCTTGCGCGCATCGCCTTCCAGTTTCTTGTCGCCGGCTTCCTTGTTGCATGACTGCATCTTGTCTTGCTGCGAAGGTTTCTTCGCGGACAAGCATTCGGTCATGAACGCCTTGCGTTCGTCTCCTTTCAGGTCCTTGGTAGCAGCCTCGTTGTTGCAGGTCGCCATTCTGCTTTGCTGCGCGGTCGCTTTGTCCTGCGCGAATGCCGTCAGCGGTAGCGCAAAGCATGCGACGACTAGAAAGGGTTTGAGCATGATGGGTTTCCTTTTCAGTGAAATACGCACTGGCGCAGAGCGCTGATTACAGCGCGAAGGTTCGCGCTTATTTTTACAGTTCGCTGTCGTCCGCGTTCATTTGCTGCTGCTGGCGCTGCAAAAAATCGCGCATCGTGTCGATGCCTCGCAACTGCAGAATCGTGTTGCGAACCGCAGCTTCGGTCAGTACCGCGAGATTGCGCCCCGATGCCACCGGGATCAGCACCTTGCGGACCGGCAATCCCAAGACGTCTTCGGACTGACCTTCCAGCGGCAGCCTTTCGAAGGTATCGGCGCCCCCATAGCGCCGCAGCTCAACGATCAGCCGCAACTTCATTTTTCGACGGACCGCCGTTTCGCCGAAGATCGCTTTGATGTCGAGCAGCCCCAGGCCGCGGACTTCGAG
This sequence comes from uncultured beta proteobacterium, assembly GCA_963829995.1. Lineage (GTDB taxonomy): Bacteria > Pseudomonadota > Gammaproteobacteria > Burkholderiales > Burkholderiaceae_F > JACCZX01. The sequence continues at coordinate 214,372 of CAWHKW010000031.1, forward strand.
CAGATTTGCAAGCAGGTGCGGGCAGCGGCCCTCGATCGTATCGGGCGCGACGCGCGAAAAATCAACCACGTCGTCGGCCACCAGGCCGTGCCCGCGGCTGATCAGTTCGAGACCGAGCTCGCTCTTGCCGACACTCGATTCTCCGGAGATCAGCACCCCCATGCCGAGCACGTCCATGAATACGCCATGCATCGTGCAGTGCCGTGCCAACAGCTTCGAGAAATAAATTCGCAGTACTTCGATCACCGTTGCGGCCGTCAACGGCGAGCGCAACATCGGCAGGCCGGCGCTTTCCGCGGTGCTTTGCAATGCGCTGGGTGGCGCCAACCCGTCGGCGATGATCAAGCCGATCGGACCGCCGGCCTGTAGCTCGCGCGCGTAGTGCTGCCATCGCGCGGGTTCCATTTCGCTGTAATAGCGAACTTCGGCGGGCCCCAGTATGTGCAGGCGCGCCGGATGGATCGGATTCAAAAACCCTACCAAATCAGGGCTCGCCAGACTCGACGTCAGTGGCGTGATCAGCGGCTTGTCAGCGGCGGACTCGCCTACAAGCCACTCAAGCTGCAGTGCTTCGCGGTTATCTTCGAAGAGTGACTGGAAGGTCGGCATGGGGCAAGGCTGCGTTCACGAAACCCGGCCGGCGGCCGACGCGATGCTGGAAGATTACGCTGCGGGACGGATCGGTTCCCATGTGGTCAGCGCAACGTGAACGGCGTTGGCATCGCTCGCCGACAGCAACCCTTCGCGAAAAGGTTTGTCCGACAGCATCTGCGTCAGCTCGGACAAAATGTCCAGGTGTTGTTGCGATGCCTGCTCCGGCACGAGCAAAAAAATCATCAGCGATACCGGCTGGCCATCGGGCGCATCAAACTGGATCGGCGCTTCGACCCTTATGAACGCCGCAATCGATTCTTTCAGTCCCTTGATTCGGCCGTGCGGAATCGCAACTCCCTGGCCCAAACCTGTGGACCCGAGTCTTTCGCGCGCAAACAAGCTGTCGAACACTTTTGAATGCGCCACGCCCTGGTTGTTTTCGAACAGCAATCCAGCTTGCTCGAAAGCGCGTTTCTTGCTCGAGGCCGGCAAATCTATCAGTACGTTGGACGCCGGCAAGATGCGGGAAATTAGGTTCATGGGAGCGGGTGCTTGCCGAACGCCACCACGGTAGGGGTTTCAGGCGGGCGCGATCGAGTGGGAAGAAACGAGATCAGCTTCCTTTTTTGCTTGCTTGGGAACGCGTGCAGCTGGCTATCCGGCCGCTGGAAAGGCGCGGATATTACACCTCGGATAGCGAGCGAAAAACCCGCCATCGGCAAGCAAGAATGTGGGGGAAGTTACTGCGACTGCTGGCCTGCCTGTTGGTGTTTCAGTGAATCGCCGTGATGTTCCTTGACACGGTTTTTGTGGCGAATCACCTGCCGATCGAGTTTGTCGACCAGCGTGTCGATCGCCGCATACATGTCGTCCTCGACCGATTCCACATGAATGTTGTTCCCGCGTACCCGCAGCGTGATTTCGGCGCGTTGCCGCAGCTTTTCGCAGGTAAGTTGCACGGTCGCATCGATCACCTGATCAAAATGGCGCTCGATCCGGCCCAGCTTGGTCGTGACGTGCTCGCGCAGCGCCGGAGAAACATCAATGTGATTTCCGTGGATCGTAAGGTTCATGCGATTCCTTTCAATCAATCGGTAAGTTCAAACGCTAAAGAGACTTACGCAATGCCACCGATGGGATCTTCATTGCTTCACGGTACTTCGCGACGGTTCGGCGCGCTACCACAATGCCTTGTTCGCCCAGAAGCTCTGCGAGCTTGCTGTCCGAAAGTGGATTTCGGTTGTCTTCTGCTCCTATCAGTTGTTTGATCAGCGCGCGAATTGCCGTCGACGACGCTGCACCTCCCGTTTCGGTCGCGACATGACTGCCGAAGAAATACTTCAGCTCGAAAATTCCAAAGGGCGTCGCCATGTACTTGTGCGCCGTGACGCGCGAAATCGTCGACTCGTGCAGCTCGACCGTGTCGGCGATTTCCCGCAACACCAGTGGGCGCATGGCAATGGCGCCGTGCGTAAAAAAGTTGTGCTGGCGATCGACGATCGCCTGTGCGACTCTGAGGATAGTTTCGAAGCGCTGCTGAATGTTGCGTATCAACCATCGTGCTTCCTGCACCCGCGTAGTCCACTTTCCGCGCTCACCCGGATCGGCACCCTGCTTCGTTCTATCCTTTTTGAGCACATCGGCAAACGATTGGTTCACCCGCAAACGAGGCATAACGTCTGGATTAAGTACCGCGGTCCAGCGATTCTTCACCTTCCGTACGAACACGTCGGCGACGATGTAGTCAGCACGATTGTCTGCAAATGCCGTACCGGGCCTTGGATTCAGGGAGCGAATCAGCCGGTGTGCGGCTCGCAATTCCTCATCGCTGCAATTGAGAAGCTTGCGCAGTTTCGAGAATTCGCGCGCTGCAAGCAAAGGCAGGCACTCCTGAACGATGCGCCGCGCCAACGTAAACACTGGCGCGGAAATGTTGGAGCGGCGCTCGTCGTCCGAGCGCTCCAGCGACTGCAGTTGCAGCAACAGGCACTCGGCGGCGTCGCGTGCGCCGACACCGGTCGGATCCAGACTTTGCAACAAGCGCAGCGCCGTTAGGAGCTCTTCCGGCTCGACTGCTGCCTCGGGCGGGCACATTGCAAGCAGCTCGTCGAGCGTCGGATGCAAATACCCGTCGTCATCGAGTGCTTCGACCAGCAGCTCGACCAGCGCACGATCGCGTTGCGAAGCCTGACAGGCGATCTGCGTCCGCAAGTGTTCGCGCAGCGACAAAGTGGTACCGACCCAGTTGGTGGGACTCGTGTCGTCTTCATCGGTCGCATCGCTGTTGCCGCGCCACTCGATCAGCGAGCCGCCGTCCATCGGCGAGTCGTGCAAGTCAGGCGCCTCGGTGGGAGCAGGCGCATCGGCCGCATTGACCGGCTCTGCCGCGGTCTCTGACAACGGAACGTCGGCGACGATCGAACCGTCGGGCTTGACCCGCATCGCGAGCGCCTGCGGATCATCGTCGCGCTCCAGCAGCGGGTTGTCAGCCAGTGCCTGATCGATCTCCTGGCTCAGCTCGAGCGTCGACAGTTGCAGCAGCCGGATCGATTGCTGCAACTGCGGCGTCAGCGCGAGGTGCTGAGAGAACCGTAACTGCAGGCTTGGTTTCATGAACGATTAATTAGGCGCGCGGGCTTCGGGCGGCCGGGCGCCCGCACGCGAGATAAATGCAACGAAAGTGCTGAGGACGCCGGCATGGATGGCAATGTTCGCAGTCACATCCTGAAGTGTTCGCCCAAATAGACCCGTCGAACGGTTTCGTTGCCGACGATCTCTTCGGGTCTTCCGGCTGCCAGGACGACGCCTTCGTTGATGATGTACGCGTGATCGCAAATGCCCAGTGTCTCGCGCACGTTATGGTCGGTCATCAGCACCCCGATGCCGCGCTCCTTCAGGAACCTGACGATGCGTTGAATCTCGAGTACTGCGATCGGATCGACACCGGCAAACGGTTCGTCGAGCAGGATGAAGCGCGGGCGAGACGCCAGCGCGCGGGCAATCTCGACCCGTCGCCGCTCGCCACCCGACAGCGACAGCGCAGTGTTGGTCCTCAAATGCGCAATTTGCAAGTCGGCGAGCAGCGCATCCAGCCGCTCTGCGATCTCTGGCTTGCGCAGCGGCCGTTTGTCTTCATCGACTTGCAGCTCCAGAACGGCACGCACGTTTTCCTCGACCGTCAGCTTGCGAAACACCGACGCTTCCTGCGGCAGATACGACAGCCCCATCCGAGCGCGCCGATGAATCGGCAGATGTGCGATCGATTGGCCGTTCAGTGCGATGTGGCCATCGTCGAGCGGCAGAAGACCGACCACCATGTAAAAGCAAGTGGTCTTGCCCGCGCCATTCGGCCCGAGAAGGCCGACGACTTCGCCGCTTTCGACCGTCAGCGATACGTCCTTGACGACCGTGCGGCTGCCGTATCGTTTTTGTAGATTTTCGACGACCAGCTTGTTGTGCTCGACTGCCGGGGCGCGCAGCACGGTGTTCTCGACCAGATCGGCGTCCATGCGCGTCTTGTCGTATTACTCGCGACGCGGATTCGCGAGACTTTTGTCGGGCGTCAGAACCGCCTTGGACCCCGCTCTTGATCCATCGGCCGGCGCCTCTGGGCGCGGCGCGATCGTTCCGCGTACCCGCCCATCCGGATTGTTCGGATCCGCCGAAGGCTTGCCGCCGGTTACGAAATATTTGGCGTTACGCTGATCGTACGTAATCGCATCGCCGCGCAACTCGTCGCGCTGGACTTCATTTTCCAGCAGCCGAACTCGCGCACGCGTGATCAGCTTGACCGTATCTTCTTTCTCGTCGTACTCGATGCGCTCGGCATACCCCTCGACGAACTCCTCGAGGCCCGGCTTGGTGCTGTCGCGTCGCTGGCGAAACGATGCGAGCTTGCCCGGGGCCGCGATGATGACACCGTACTGGTAACCCTCCGGATCCTTGCGTACCTGTACGCGCTCTCCCGCAGCTCGCATCGTGCCCTTGTTCAAAACTACGTTGCCGACCAGTACGCACACCTGTTTCAGGTCGTCGCATTCGCCAGTATCGGCTTCGTAATTGAGCGGCTTGGCTCGATCGGCCTTTTCTGCCAGCGCCGGAGACACCGCGAGGGCGCACACGAAAATTGCCATCCAGTGTTTCATCGCTACTCGCCTGGCGCCGTGGACGCGAGCGTACCGCGCACCTGTGATCGAAATTTGATGACGCGTTGCACGTTGTCATAGTCCATCCCGACAGAACGTACAACCGAGTCGCCATTGTCGATTTCCGCCGCGACGTCGGTGGAATAACGATCGAGATCGGGAATCGCCGTAAGCTGCTCCGTTCGCAATTGCATCGGAGGCGAGCCGTCTCTTCCCGGCGCACGGGTGACGACGACATCGCCCGACAGAAGGACACGCTCGCCGCCAGCCTCGACGTTGGCACTCTTCGCACGCGCTTCCAGTTGCGGCTGATTCGGTCGCAGGCTTATCAGCCGTGGCTGCGCCAGCTCCGCGTGATCGTCCGCCGCAAAATGCATCAGCTCTGCCGCGTGCAGCCGATTGGTCGCGCGTCCGGTTTCATCGAATTGGGTCAGCGTGACGCCGTTGACGACAAAGTCCGGGCCTTCGCGCGAAACCGGACTGCTGATCTTCTTCAATCGCGTCGTCTGCGAGTACCAGTAGCTGACGCCCGCGAGGGAAGCCAGCAGCACGATTGCGATGAACGCAGTGATGCGGTCCCTCATTCAACGCGCTCCTGCGTCATCCGCGCACCATTGAAGTAATGTCAACGCCCTTGGCGCTCGAGAATGAATTCGGCGAGTGCTCTCACTGCGCCGCGCCCGCCGGGCTGCGGCGTGATCCAGTGAGCAGCGGACTTGGCAGCGTCGCAAGCGTCTGCAACCGTCACCGCAAAACCGGCCGATCGCATCGCGGGGAGGTCCGGCAGATCGTCGCCCATGTACCCGCAATCATCGCTGGCGATGGCTGCTTCGCCGAGCAGCGTTGCCAACGCACCTGCCTTGTCCGAACAGCCTTGCAACACGCGCGAAATGTTGAGCTCTCGGGCGCGCGCCGAAACAATGTCGGAGCTGCGTGCCGACAACAGTGCGACCTCGACGCCATTGGCGACCAGCATCTTGATGCCATGCCCATCGCGCACATCGAATACCTTCATCGCTTCGCCTTGCGGGCCGTAGTAAAGCCGGCCATCGGTCAGAACACCATCCACATCGAGCACCATCAAACGTACTCGAGCAGCACGTTGCTCGGCCGACAACGTCTTCGTCAGCATTCAGATGACTTTCGCCGCCAGAAGATCGGGCATGCTCAACACGCCCACCAGTTGGCCGGATCGATCCACGGCCAGCAGCACGTTCTTGCGCCGCTGCTCCATCAGCTGCGCCGCCTCGGCGGCCAGACTGTCCGGAGAGATCGTCAGCGGCTGGCGCGTCATCACACCGGACACCTCGACATCGCGCACGTCACCTACGCGCTCGAGCAGCCGCCGCAAGTCGCCGTCCGTGAAGATGCCCGCCAGCTTCCCGCTTTGATCGACCACCGCCGTTACACCGATCTGTTTGCGCGTGATTTCGTGCAGCGCATCCATCACGCTGGCGTCGCTGCCGACAATTGGAATCTGCGCCTCGGTTCGCATCACGTCGCGCACGTAGGTCAACAGCTTGCGGCCCAGCGCGCCGCCCGGATGAGCGCGCGCAAAGTCTTCCGGCCCGAAGCCACGTGCATCGAGGCACGCAATCGCCAATGCGTCTCCCATCGCCAGCATTGCCGTGGTCGACGATGTCGGGGCGAGATTCAGCGGGCAAGCTTCCTTCTCGACGCGCACATCGATGTGCACGTCCGCCAGTTTTGCAAGCGCGGAGGTTGAATTGCCGGTGATTGCGATCAGCGGCGTTCCCTGTCGCTTTGCAATCGGCAGCATCGTCAGCAACTCGTCGCCTTCGCCGGAGTATGAAAGCGCCAGTAACACATCAACGCGTGTAATCATGCCGAGGTCGCCGTGTGCGGCTTCGGCGGCGTGCACGAACATCGACGGTGTACCGGTCGAGGCGAGCGTGGCGGCAATCTTGCGCGCGATATGTCCGCTCTTGCCCACGCCGCTGACGACGACACGGCCGGTGCAAGCCAGCAACAGATCGACAGCGTTGGAAAAGTCGCCGTCGATGCGGTCGGCCAGCGCGGCGACTGCCTGCGCTTCGATCTGCAACACCTCGCGGGCAAGTGCGAGTGCACCGGGAGTCGCAACCAGGCTAGGAGAGGTCACGGAGTCTGAATGTGTCGGAGCCAGCGATAATACACCGCAACTTTCTTCTGGCACGGCTTTTGCTCTCGGCGCGTCCGCGAGCTCGGTTTGGTGATTTATGACATCGGGTCTTGAGTTCGCGCTGTTGCTGTTGTCGTGCGTGGTGGGCGGCGTGGTCGCGTTTCGCCTGATGCATCTGCCGCCGCTGCTCGCGTATCTCACCGTCGGCATTCTGATCGGCCCGCACGCACTCGCGATGCTGCCCGACAGCGCCGATGCGCGCTATCTGGCGGAATTCGGAATCGTGTTCCTGATGTTCTCGATCGGCCTCGAGTTTTCGCTGGCCAAGCTCAGGGCAATGCGGCGCATCGTGCTTGGCTTGGGAGGCACACAAGTTGTATTGACTATCTTGATGACGCTCGCGGCCGGATGGGCGATCGGCCGCTACTTCAACGTCGGGCTCGCGGGCGCGTTTGCGCTCGGCGGTGCGTTGGCAATGTCGTCGACCGCGATCGTGATGAAGATGCTGGCCGAGCGGATGCAGCTCGACAGCGAACACGGGCGGCGCATCGTCGGGGTGCTGCTGTTTCAGGATCTGGCCGTCGTTCCGCTGTTGGTGATCGTGCCGGCACTCAGTGCCGAAGCCGGCGAGTTGGCGCAGACCCTGGCCATCGCGCTTGCCAAGGCTACGGTGCTGTTGACGCTGCTGCTCGTCGGCGGGCGGCGCGTGATGCGATGGTGGTTTCAGACCGTTGCGCGCCGCAAGTCCCAGGAGCTTTTCACGCTCAACCTTCTGTTCGTCACGCTGGCACTGGCGTGGATGACCGAAATGGCCGGGCTGTCGCTGGCGCTTGGCGCGTTTATCGCCGGCATGCTGATTTCCGAAACGGAATTCAAGCATCGCGTCGAGGAGGACATCAAGCCGTTTCGCGATGTGTTGCTCGGCCTGTTCTTCGTAACGATCGGCATGCTGCTGAACGTGCGCGTCGTGATCGACAATTTTGGCTGGGTGATGCTCGCCCTGGTGTTCCCGGTTGCGTTCAAATTCAGTCTGATATTCCTTCTGGCGCGTGGCTTTGGCGCGACTGCTGCGACGGCGATCCGGTCCGCGCTTGCGCTCGCTACGGCAGGCGAGTTTGGATTTGTGTTGCTCGGGCAGGCCGGCCGCCTCGGCCTTTTGGATCCGTTGGTGCTGCAGGTCGTGCTGGCGGCGATGCTGCTTTCGATGATCGCAGCACCGCTCTTATTGCAGTACTCCGATCGCATCGTGCTGCGACTGGTGTCGTCAGAGTGGCTGGTCAAATCACTGCAGATCGCAAACATCGCGAAGCAAGCGATCGCGATCGACAAACATGTCGTGATCTGCGGCTTCGGGCGCAGTGGGCAGCACCTTGCCAAGATGCTCGAGCAGGAAAGCATCGCGTTCGTCGCTCTCGATCTCGATCCCGACCTCGTGCGCGAGGCCGGCGCTGCCGGTGAGTCGGTGGTCTACGGCGATGCGGGGCGGCGCGAAGCGCTGGTGGCGGCCGGCATTGCGCGCGCTTCCGCACTGGTGATCACCTACGACGATACGGAGTCGGCGTTGAAGGTCCTTTATCACGCGCACGAACTGAATCCGAGTCTGGCGGTGATCGTGCGCACGCAGGACGATCATGACCTCGAACGGCTGACGCGTGCCGGCGCCACCGAGGTCGTGCCGGAAATTCTCGAAGGAAGCCTGATGCTGGGCTCGCATGCGCTGGTGCTGCTGGGCGTCCCGTTGTCCCGCGTCGTCAAGCGCGTGCGCGAGGCGCGCGATCAGCGCTATCGCCTGTTGCGCGGGCATTTTCACAGCATCGGCGACGACGAGGACGCCATCGACGACGATGAAAACCAGCGCCTGCATTCCGTGCTGATCGATGCGGATGCAGCGGCAGTGGGCAAAGCGCTCCGCGATCTCGATTTGACCGCAATCGGCGCTGAAGCCACGTCGGTGCGGCGGCGTGGAATTCGCGGCGCCGATCCGAGCCCCGACACGCGATTGCAGGCGGGCGATGTCGTGGTGCTGCGTGGCGTTTCCGAAGCGTTGGAACTGGCCGAGCGACGGCTACGGCGAAAATAGCCTTTGAACTGATGCTCCCAGCGGGAACGTTTAGCGCCGCTGCACGCAATAGCCGTTAGATGAGCAACGCGAGGAGCTCCGTGGCTTTCGATCCATCCGGGTACGCAGCGTCTGCCCGCGCGCCGCAAGCGTCCGTGCTCGATGCAGAGGAGCACGTCGACGAAGTTCACGTGCTTCGGTCCGCCTGGTCAGGCGACGAAAGAGCATTTACTGCGCTCTATCGTTTGCACCAGGCAGCCGTGTATCGCTTCGCCTGGCTTCTGACGGGGTCTGCGGCCCAGGCGGCCGACATAACGCAGGACGTGTTCGTCGAACTGCTCAGCGCTCCCAACGGATATGACGCCTCGCGTGGATCGCTCGCGGCATACCTGTGCGGCATCGCGCGCTTTCGAGCGTATCGCACGATGGATTCGCGGCTGCAGAGTGTCGACGATTTCGACGCTTTGGTCGAAGCGCATGCCGCGCACGACGCGCCTGTGCTGCCGCAAGAGCGATTGGAGCGGTCGCGCGCGCTGCAAGCGTTGTACGGCGCGATCCGCAAGCTGCCGCCAATCTTTCGCGAGGTGCTGATTCTGGTCGAGCTGCAGGAAATGTCGTATGCCGATACTGCCGCGATCGCGGGCATCGAGCTAGGAACGGTGCGCTCGCGGCTGTCGCGCGCCAAGTCGAGATTGGCGCAGTTGCTGAACGAAGAAGTTGCATAGGCGGGGGCGAAGCGATGGAACACAAGAGACTCGACGATTGGCTAAGTGCAGCCCGAACGGACCTCGCGCAGCGCCCGCTCGATCCGCTGGCCGAACAACAATTGCTGTCGCGCGTCCGCGAGATGAGGGCGCTGCAGTCGGTCGCCGCCACGCGAATCGACATCGTCGGGCCAGAGCGCCGCGCATCGCGCCGCCAACCCCGCTTCGCTTTCCTTGGGTGGCGCGGTTGGCGCAGTGCGGCGCTGGCTGGCGTAACAACGCTTGTCATTGCACTGGCCATCGCGATGCTGGCGCCCGACGCGCCGCAGCGCGCCGCAGAAGTGCGCACGCCATTTCTTGCCTTGGTCGCTTCTGACGCCATGGCGGCGGAGCCCGCGGTAATCGTTTCGTCACAGGTGGCAGCCGCGACGCTGTCCGAATACGGCCTGCCCGTTGATCCGGCGCGTGCCGACGAGCCGATCAGAGCGGAGTTCCTGTTATCGCCGACCGGTCTGGTCCTGGCCGTGCGCTTTGCTGAATGAAAGGAAACGTGATGTCGAAAGTGATTCTTGCGGTCTGTTTGTTGACAGCGTCGGTTGTCGCGCGCGCGCAGACAGCCGCTCCGCCAGCTCCGCCGCCTCCCGTGCCGCCTGCACCTCCGACACCAGCGATTGCACCGCTACCCCCCGTGTTTCCATTCGGCGGCGGCGACGACGTGATGATGTTCGTATCGTCCGAGCTCGGAGGCCGCAGCGTGATCAAGGGCGCGCCCTATGCGGCCACTGCAGTCAACGAAACGCGTCAAGTGCTCAATGACGGCAATCGCATCGAACGCAGCTCGTCGACCAGGCTGTATCGCGACAGTCAGGGGCGAACTCGGCAGGAGCAGGCAAGCGGTGCGGTGTTCATCAACGATGTTGTCGCGGGCAAGGGTTACGTACTGAACCCGCAGCGGCAAAGCGCGCGCGAGCTCAGGATTCCACATCGGCTGCAAGCGCCACCGGCGCCTCCCGTGCCCCCGGTACCCGCCGTGCCGCCGGCCGGAGCCACGCCTGCGCCGCCGCAGCCGCCCAAGCCGCACTCGCAAATGAGCGCGGAGGAGGCGCGCTCATGGGGCGACGAGATGCGGCGCTGGGCGCGTGGAATGGCTGACCGGATGCGCGGCGAGCAGCACTCCGCACGAGAAGGCGACAACGTTGTCATCTCGCGCAGTATCACGCGCAGCGAACCATCCGACGCTTCGGACCTGCGCACCGACCACGTCGAAGTGATCCGAATGGGAGATGGGCGTGGTGCGTTTACTTCGATGCCTTCGACGATGCTGCCTCCCCCCGGACCGGGAACCACGACGCCGCTTGGCAGTCGCGAGTTCGACGGCGTGCGCGCTGAGGGTAAGAAGACAACGTGGACGATTCCGGCCGGACGTATTGGTAACAAACTGCCGATCGAGATCGTGTCGGAGCGCTGGCATGCGCCCGATTTAAACGTCGTCGTTTTCACACGCCATGCGGACCCGCGCACCGGCGAGCGTATTTATCGGTTGGAGAACATCAAGCGCGAAGAACCAAGTGCGGAGTTGTTCAAAGTGCCGGCGGAATATGCATTGAAGGCCGGTCCGGCGGCGCGTGCCGAACGCAGGTAGCAGAAATTTTTAACCGGAATCAGCCGGCGACCGCTGCCGGCTCCATCCTGCGCTGCCGCCGCAAGACCGTCGCGAGATATCGGCCGGTATAACTTTGTTCGCTGGCCGCCACGACCTCGGGCGCCCCGCTGGCGATGATTTCGCCGCCGCCGCCGCCGCCTTCGGGGCCGAGGTCGATCACCCAGTCGGCCGTCTTGATCACATCGAGGTTGTGTTCGATCACGATCACCGTGTTGCCCGTGTCGCGCAGCTGGTGCAGCACCTTCAGCAACAACGCAATGTCATGAAAGTGCAATCCGGTGGTGGGCTCGTCGAGTATGTACAGCGTGCGGCCCGTGTCGCGCTTCGACAATTCAAGCGACAGCTTCACGCGCTGTGCTTCGCCGCCGGATAGCGTCACCGCGCTCTGACCGAGCTTGATGTAGGCGAGCCCGACGTCGATCAGTGTTTGCAGCTTGCGCGCGATGCTCGGCACCGCGTTGAAAAACTCGAATGCATCTTCGACCGTCGAGTCGAGCACATCGGCGATGCTCCTGCCCTTGTAGTGCACTTCGAGCGTTTCGCGGTTGTAGCGCTTGCCGTGGCAGATATCGCACGGCACGTACACGTCGGGCAAGAAATGCATCTCGACCTTGATGACGCCGTCACCCTGGCACGTTTCGCAGCGCCCGCCCTTGACGTTGAACGAGAAGCGCCCCGCCTCGTAGCCACGCTCGCGCGCGGTCGGCGTTTCTGCAAACAGCTCTCGAATCGGCGTGAACAGTCCCGTGTAGGTGGCCGGGTTCGAGCGCGGCGTACGCCCGATCGCGCTTTGATCGACATTGATCACCTTGTCGAAATTTTCGAGCCCGTCGATCGATTCGTACGGCGCCGGTTCGGCCGACGAGTCGTATAGATGACGCGCGACTGCGGCGTACAACGTGTCGTTGATCAAAGTCGACTTGCCGGAGCCCGAAACGCCGGTCACGCATGTCAACAGCCCGACTGGAATCTCCAGTGTTACGTCCTTCAGATTGTTGCCTTGCGCCCCCGTGACTTTCAGCCACGTCGTAAACGGCGGTGTGCGGTCATTCGGTATCTGAATCTGTCGCCGGCCGGACAGATACTGGCCGGTCAACGAGTTCGGATCGTCCAGCACGTCGGCAAGCTCGCCTTGCGCAATGACTTCGCCCCCGTGCACGCCCGCGCCCGGCCCCATATCGACCACATAGTCGGCGGCGCGAATTGCATCTTCATCGTGCTCGACGACGATCACCGTGTTGCCGAAGTCGCGCAAGTGCTTCAGCGTATCGATCAGGCGCCCGTTGTCGCGTTGATGCAGGCCGATGGATGGCTCATCGAGCACGTACATCACGCCCGTGAGGCCGGAGCCGATCTGCGATGCGAGGCGGATTCGCTGTGACTCGCCGCCCGACAGCGTTTCGGCGGACCGGTCGAGCGACAGGTAGTCCAATCCGACGTTGACCAGGAAGCGCAGCCGCGAACCGATTTCCTTGATGATCCGGCCCGCGATCTCTTTTTTCGATCCGGCGAAATCGAGCCGCTCGAAATACTCAAAAGCTTCGCGCAGCGGAGCCGCCGCGATCTGGTAAATGCCGCGCCGGTTGGCGCCTTCGCCGATAAACACATTGCGTGCTTCGCGCCGCAGTCGTGTTCCTTCACACACCGGACATGGATGTCGGCTGCGCAGCTTGCCGAGCTCTTCGCGCACTACCGGCGAATCGGTTTCGCGAAAGCGCCTTTGCAGATTCGGAATGACGCCCTCGAATGGGTGTCGCCGCACCATTTTGCGGCCGCGTTCGTTCGTGTATGAAAACGCAATCTCGACCGTGCCCGATCCATTGATAACTACGTTTTGCACGGCCTGCGGCAACGTCCCAAACGGTGCGTCGATGTCAAAGCCATAGTGCTGCGCGAGCGTCGCCAGCATCTGGAAGTAATACTGGTTGCGCGCGTCCCAACCCTTGATCGCACCACTCGCCAGCGACAGTTCGGGATGCGCAACGACACGGCTCTCGTCGAAGGTGTCGACCTGGCCGATGCCGTCACACGCTTCGCACGCGCCCATCGGATTGTTGAATGAAAACAACCTCGGCTCGAGCTCGGACAACGAGTAGTCGCACTCGGGGCACGCAAAACGGCTTGAAAACAGCGTCTCGCGCCCGTCGTCCAGATCAAGCAACAGCGCGCGGCCATCGGCCAGGCGCAGCGCGGTTTCGAACGATTCGGCGAGTCTCTGCTTCGCGTCGACGCGAATCTTCAGGCGATCGACCACCACATCGAGCGAATGCTTTTCGGTTTTCTTCAGCGGCGGCAAAGCGTCGGCTTCGACGACCGCACCGTCGATGCGAAAGCGCACGAAGCCCTGCGTTTGCATGTCGTCGAAAAATTCGGCGAATTCGCCTTTGCGTTCGCGGATCACCGGCGCCAGCACCATCACGCGGGTGTCGGCCGGCAGCCGCAAAGCGGTATCGACCATCTGCGAAATGCTCTGCGACTGCAGCGGTAGTTTGTGGATCGGACAATAGGGAGTGCCCACGCGGGCGTACAGCAGGCGCAGATAGTCGTGAATTTCGGTGACGGTGCCGACGGTCGAGCGCGGATTGTGGGATGCCGAGCGCTGCTCGATCGAAATCGCCGGTGAAAGTCCTTCGATCAGATCGACGTCGGGCTTCTCCATCAGCTGCAAAAACTGGCGCGCGTAAGCGGACAGCGATTCGACGTAGCGGCGCTGGCCTTCCGCATACAAGGTGTCGAACGCAAGCGAGGATTTGCCGGAGCCCGACAGCCCCGTGATCACGATCAGCCGATGCCGCGGGAGATCGAGATCAATGTTCTTCAGATTGTGGGTGCGTGCGCCCCGCACTCTGATTTCTCCGGTGCCGATAAGGTTCAGAGTTTCGGCGCTGGTGCGGCCTGCGCTCATCGCTTGCTTTGGATAGTGAACATGCGAAAAAGAAGGGCAACTTGTTACTATAACTACAAAGCAGCACGCGACCTCGCATGTAGCCTGATCTGCTCAGCTGCGGCACGCGATTCCTTCCCAGTTCCGGCATGACCGATCCAGTTGTTTCGAGGATGACAGCGCTGGAAGTGCGGGCCAGCGTTTCGTTGGCGTCGATATTCGCGCTGCGATTGTTGGGCTTGTTTCTGATCCTGCCAGTGTTCGCTGTCTACGCGCAGTCCATTCCGGGCGGAACGGATGCGACGCTGGTGGGGCTCGCGCTTGGCATCTACGGCCTGACGCAGGGTCTGCTGCAGATCCCGTATGGTGCGGCCAGCGACCGCTGGGGACGGAAGCCTGTGATTGCAGCGGGTCTCGTCGTGTTCGCCGCCGGCAGCTTCATTGCGGCTGCCGCAACCGATATCTCCTGGACGATTGCCGGCCGCGCGATTCAGGGTGCGGGCGCGATCTCCGCGGCCGTCACGGCGCTGATTGCGGACAGTACCCGCGACGAACATCGGACCAAGGCGATGGCGCTGGTCGGCGCATCGGTCGCTTTGACGTTTGCCGGTTCACTGGTACTGGCGCCGATGTTGTATCCCATCATCGGCGTGCGCGGTCTGTTTGCAATGACCGGCGTTCTGGTCGTGGCGGCGATCGGCGTGCTGATATGGGTTGTACCTCCCACGCCGCCGGCGTCAGTCATCGCACAACGTGACGACGAGCCACGCACCTCGGCTGTCTTGTTCGATCGGGAGTTGCTCCGTCTCAACGCCGGCATTTTTGTTTTGCATACGGTGCTGATGGCGATGTTCGTCGTCATCCCGCACCTGTTCGTCGAGGACGGATTGCCTATCGAGCAACACTGGAAGATCTATCTTCCCGCCGTGATGCTGTCGTTTGCGCTGATGGCGAAGCCGTTAATCGTAGCCGAGCGCCGCGGCCTAATGCGGCCGCTTTTCATCGGTTCGATTGTGCTGGTGCTGGCGTCCCAGCTCGGATTGCTGCTCGGCGGCGATTCGCTGCTGTGGATGGCGCTGTGGCTGCTGATCTTTTTTACCGGATTCAACATTCTGGAAGCGAGTTTGCCTTCGTTGGTGTCGCGGCTTGCGCCGGCATCTGCCAAGGGGCTCGCACTGGGCATCTACAATACGGCGCAGGCGTTGGGTCTGTTTGCAGGCGGCGCACTCGGCGGTGCCATCGTTGCGCGCTGGGGATCCGGAGCGGTCTTTGTGTTTGCGGCGATCGCGACGGCAGGTTGGTGGTTAATCGCACTCGGCATGCGTGAAGTTGCGGTCACCACCGCCCGCGAGCCGGTGCAGATTTAGGTGCGAAAAGTGGATCGAAGAGAACTGTGGGCGAGCGATTTGCGAGGAGACAGCGATGGCATCGGTTAACAAAGTGATACTGGTTGGAAATCTGGGCCGTGATCCTGAAACGCGCTACACGGCCGACGGCGCGGCCATTACGAACATCACCATTGCGACGTCGGATCGGTGGAAGGACAAAGCCACCGGCGAGATGAAGGAAGCGACTGAATGGCACAAAGTGGCATTTTTCGGACGACTTGCCGAGATTGCAGGCGAGTACTTGAAGAAGGGCCGCCCGGTGTATGTCGAAGGCAAGCTGCGCACTCGTAAATGGCAGGACAAAGAAGGGCAGGACCGTTACACAACCGAAGTGATTGCAGACAACATGCAGATGCTGGGATCGCGTGAAGGCATGGGTGGCGGCGCGAGCGGCGACTTTGACGGTGGGGACGAATCGCGCTCGGCAGCGCGTTCAAGCCCGGCGCCGAGCGCCCGCTCGGCAAAGTCGACACCGAGCGTCGCAGAGATGGACGACGATATCCCGTTCTGAACCCGGTGACCGCGGCGCTTGAAATAACACGTCCCCTTGCCTGTGTACTTGCGCGGCCCGCGCGGCCGTCCGAAGGGCCGCGCACTGACTAATCGCGACGAGTGCACGTGCGACCGCGCAGCGGTGTTCGCGGTTCGTCTGGCGCGAACCGCGAATCCCGCGCTTGCGCGCGGGACCACCGGCCGCTCCGCTGCCGATGTCCGGCGACATGCCCCCGGCATGTCGCTCGTCGCGTACACGAGGAGCGCATGGACCTGAGTTTTTTCCCCGAGTGGCCTCTCACATGGCCCACCGCAATGGCAGTGGCGGTGCTTGCTTTGTTCGCGGCCGCCGCGGGCGAAGTCGCGGCGCGCTGGCTGCGAATTCCGCGCCTGCTTGGCTACCTTGCAGCGGGCGCATTGTTCGGCGCCGGCGGCTACGTATTGCAGCTGCTGAAGATCGAAGAGCTGCCGATGCGCACGATGCAGTTCTCGATGAACTTCGCCGCCGCGGTCATTTTGTTCGACGTTGGGCAGCGCGTGTCGTTCGGGTGGGTCCGGCGTAACCCCGCACTGTTGGGGGCGAGTGTGCTGGAAAGCGGGCTGACGTTCGTCGCCGTCTATCTGGTGATGCTGGTGCTCGATGTCGCGCCGTTGGCAGCGGCGCTAATCGCGGCGATCAGCATGTCGACGTCGCCGGCGGTGGTTCTCGCGGTTACGCAGGAGCTGCGCGCGCAGGGCCAGGTGACGGAGCGAACGTTGTTGCTGACGGCGCTGAATTCGATCTATGCGGTGGTGCTGTCAACGTTGCTGCTGGCGTGGGCCCGCGTGCAGACACGCGGCGTGCTCGACGACTATCTGCTGCACCCGGCGTATCTGATCGCGGGCTCGCTCGCGATCGCCGCGCTCGGGGCGCGCGTATTTATATGGGTCGTCGGATTTGTCGGTCGCGATCGCGCTGCGCAGATCATGGTGATGCTGGCAGTCGTGTGGCTCGTGTTTGCCAGTGCGGTGGCGTTGAAGCTGTCGGCGCTGTTGACGCTGCTCGCGTGCGGCGCGTTCGTTCGTACGTTTGACCAGCAGCGTCTGTTGGCCCGGACCGATATCGGATTGGCCTCCGGTGTGGCGCTCGCGCTTTTCTTTGCGCTGTCGGCGGCAGTCATCGACGGCCGCGTGCTGTTTGCCGCGTGGCTGCCGGCCATCGCCTTGGTCGTGGTGCGCTCCGTTTGCAAGATCGGCGCCGTCAGTGCGCTGGCTCCAGCGACTGGGATCACCTGGCGCAAGGGAATGTTGACCGGCATCGGTTTGTTGCCCATGTCGGCGCTGGCGCTGATGCTGACTGAGGAAGTGTCGCAAATTAATCCGCAGCTGGGCGCGCAGACCAATGCCGTGTTACTGCTGAGTGTCGTGATCTTGCAGGTGGCGGGCGCGCTCGCGCTTGTGTTTGCCCTGCGCTCAAGCGGCGAGGCGCGCGCCGATGGAACCCGTAGATGACTGCTACACCTGCAACGATATCGAGAGTGATCCCGCCAGCGGTGACGAGCGACGAACTTAGCGCGCTCGAATTCCAGAAGTCGAGCTTGCTGACCATGGGCGTCGAGCTCGAATTGCAGCTGATCGATCGCCGCACCGGCGACCTGACACGGGGTGCGTCGGACTTGTTCGCACTGGTGTCGAAAAAGCCGTTCCCCGGTGAGGTCAAGCCGGAGATCACCGAGAGCATGCTCGAGATCAGCACGTCGATACACCGCTCGTTCAAGCCGCTCGCCGCGGAGTTGGTCGCGATGCGCGACACGCTGGTAGCGGGCGCCGATCGGCTGGATATCGAAGTAGCCGGGGGTGGCGCGCATCCGTTCCAGCGCTGGTACGACCGGCAGATTTACGACCGGCCACGCTTCCGGCATGTGGCAGGTTTGTACGGCTATCTGGCCAAGCAATTCACGGTGTTCGGACAGCACGTGCATATCGGCTGCGAAAACGGTACGCAGGCGTTGTGGCTGCTGCACCGGCTATCCACTTACATCCCGCAGTTCATCGCGCTGGCGGCGGCGAGCCCGTACTTTCAGGGCGTCGATACGGCGTATGACTGCTCACGACTAAACAGCGTGTACGCGTTTCCGCTGTCAGGCCGTGCGCCTTTCGTGACCGACTGGCCTGCGTTCGAGCGCTTTTTTGCGAAGCTGAAAGGCGCTCGGCGTGGTGCAGAGCATGAAGGACTTTTACTGGGACGTGCGCCCGAAGCCCGAGTTCGGAACGATCGAAGTGCGCGTGTGCGACACGCCATTGACCGTCGAGCGCGCTGCCGTGCTGGCGGCCTACGTTCAGGCGATTTGCCGCATGCTGCTCGACCGCCCGGTGGCCCCCGAAAGCGAAGATATCTATCTGACGTACAACTACAACCGCTTTCAGGCGTGCCGCTTTGGCCTTGAGGGACAAGTGATCAACGGCACTACCGGCGCCAGCCGCGCGCTGCACCAGGAAGTGCTGACCACTCTCGATACCTGCCGACCGTTTGCAAGCGAGCTCGAATCGACTTATGCGCTGGACGAGATTGAACGTCTGGTCCGCACCACCGGCAACGATGCGCGCTGGCAGCGCGAGACGTATCAGCGGCGCCACTCGATGGCGGAGCTGCTGCTGGAGTCGGCAGATCTTTGGCGTGGCAAGTCGGCGCACGCCAAATATATCGACTACTGAGGCGGGCCCGGGTTTGTCGAGAGCAAAGATAGCGCGATCGGATGCAGCGCTCCCGCGCTTGCAATCAGCGAAGGCTCGATCAGCGGATCGCCACCGGCCCATGAACTGACAACGCCGCCGGCGCCTTCGACCACCGGGACGATGGCGGCCACGTCCCAGTAACCGAGCCGCGGATCCAGCATCAGGTCGGCGGCGCCCGTGGCCAGCGCGAAGTAACCAAAGCAATCGCCCCAGGTGCGATACATCTTGGCGCGCCGGGTAATTGCCTCGATGCACGCCGCGTTCGGCGCCGGCTGTTCTCCCGAAGTCCAGTGCGAAGTGGCAAGCACCGTGGCATCCTCGATCCGATCACAACGCCGCACTCGAGCCCGGCGCGCCGAGCCGTCGCTTGCATACAGCGTTGTGCTGCGCTGGTGCCCAATCAGCGCGACGCCGGCAGCGGGATGCGCTATTACGCCAAGCACCGGTCGATAGCCGCCTTGCTCCCAACGCTCGAGTGCGATCAACGTGCCGAACAGGAAGCAATGCGTAATGAAAGCGCGCGTGCCGTCGATTGGATCAAGTACCCAGCGATAGCCGCGGCCCTCCTTGACGCCGTGCTCTTCACCGACGATCGCGTGCCCGGGATAACGCCGCTCGATCAAGGCACGCATCGCGGCCTCGGCATTCCGGTCGGCCAGCGTGACCGGGCTCGCATCGCCCTTCATCGACACCGCCGTGTCGCCGAGGAAAAGTGGGCGAATCGATGCAAAGGCGATTGCAATCAGCTCGTGCATTAACGGCACGAACTCGCGTTCTTCCGCCGCCGACAGGGACGCGCTATAGCGCTGAGCCATCAAATGAACAGGCAGGGCAATTTCTACGCGCGCGCGGGCTTGAACAGGTTTTCGCAGGCGGCGCGATCGGCGCTGTCGGCCGAGGCCGGCGCACAGATCGGCGTGGCCTTTGCATTCAGCCGCGCAAGTGTTGCATCGTGGCGGCCGTTCTTGTTCCACGCGTTTAGACGGTCGCTCATGCGCTCCAGCGTGCGTTTGCTGCGCCCCGAAAATGCGCCGGCATCGGCGCGCAGCTCGCCCACCACGCTCGCTGCGGCTTTTTCTATTTGCGCCGCGTCCTGCGGCGCGAGATCGATCAAGTAGCGCACATACGAGGCGCCCCATTCGAGCCTGGTCGCGGGGCCGACCGAAGTTTCATATCCCTGACGCGCCCAGTCGATTGCCGCCGCATTGCCCTCCGGGGTATTGCGCTTCTTGGCATTCGATGCCAGCGCCAACATGTAGTAATAGGGCGAATGCGAGCGCTTCAGCTCGCGCGTCATCAGCGCATCCGATTCGTCGAGCAGGCCCGCTCGCGCGAGCATCGATCCGGCGCTATAGATCACCGCTTGCCGCTCGTTGACATCGGTCGATTCGCGATCGGCGCGCGCCGCCTGCGCGCGGACTTCCTCGAGCAATGCCGCGGGTAGCGGCGCGTCCTTGCTGTCGAGCCGAGCAAGGGCCACTTTGCCGCTGGTGGCCCACACACGGCCGGCGTGGCTTAGCGTGGTGTCATTCGCCAGCGTATCGAGCGCTGCGCTCCAGGTGCTGAGCAGTTCGGCACGCTCCTTGGATTTAGGCGCCGTAATCGCGCCCACGATGTCGTCGCCGCTGAAGGCGAGCTGGTCATAGTGCTCGCGCACCAACTCGGGCCGTGCCAGCATGCTTTTGACGCTCGCCAATGCGTCGGCCTTGTCGAACGCGGGTTTCGCTTCATCCTTGGCGGTGGCTACCGCGCTCAGCGCTTGCAATACGAGTCGCGAAGAGGATTCGCGCTGTGCGGGCGGGCAACTGCGCGCGAGCTTGAGCAGAGTTGCAGGCACGTCCTTGTCGGGAATCAGCTGCTCATCGTCGGTCCCCCACGAGTAGTACGCGAGCAATCGCCAGTCTTCGTCCGCCAGCGGTTTACCAGCGAGCGCTGCGTCTAGCAGCTGGCGCGCTGACGCGCCGCCTGCAAGCCCGCGCTCCAGCAGCTGCATGTACTTCGCCGGCTCGATCGCGCCTTCAAGCCGAGTGACCTCGTTGCCTTCCGCGGTGAGCAGCACCATGGTGGGGTAGCCGCTGACGTTAAAGCGTTTGCCGAGCGCCTGACCACTCGGCGTGTCTCCATCGATGTAGACCGGCACGAACGATTGCGACTTCGCGATGAATTCGTTGCGCGTGAAGATCGTCGACTTGACGTGATTGCACGGCGGACACCACGCGGCGGTCCAGAACAGGAATACCGGCTTCTTGCCGGCCTTGGCGGTTGAGAACGCCGAGTCGACATCGGCCGTGGTCTTCGTATTCACCCATGCGATCGAAGCCGGCTTTGCAGCGGCGACCTCGGGCGCTTTCGTGGCCGGCTCCGGCGACTTGGTGCACGCGCTGGCAACGACAGCACACGCAAGCGCAAGTTTCCAGATCGTTCTCATCGCCTTTCCTTACTCGCGCGGCGAACGCGAGACGCGCAGTTTATCGCCGCAATGCGATCGCCTTGGCGAGTGCCAGATAGTGGCTGAGCGGAGGCGTCTTGGCGTTCTCGATCTTTGCTTCATCGTCCCATAGCCGCACGCTGACGGCGCCAGTGGCGTGCGGTTGTGCAATGAACCGCTGCGCTTCGGCGTCGGTAAAGATGCCGCCCTGCAGCTCCAGACTGCGCTTCGAGTCGGCCGACAAGTTGGCCCAGTATTGAGCGCCGTTGATCGTTCCGTCGCCTTTGGCGCAAAGATATCGCTTCGCATCGACGTGCAATCGGATCGGCTGAAGCACCGCATCATCGAACAATCCACGCAAAAACGGCAGCGCAACATATTCGTGCCGGTCATCAATGCCGCGCAAGGTCGGTGTCTCACCTTGATCGTTGACCATATGGCCGAGGTCATGCAGTAATGCGGCTACAACGAGCGCGGCGCTGGCGCCGCTTTGCTCAGCCAGCTGTGCCGACTGCAACGCGTGTTGAAGCTGCGTAACCGGTTCGCCTGCATACATGCGGCCGCCCTTTGCGATGAACAGCGGCTCGATGTCGTCCAGCGTCAGAGGCATTAAGGCACCTCGTTCGTAGCCGGCCCTTTTGTATTGAACAAGCTGGGTTGCTCGCCCATCACGCGTGTCTTTGCCAACACACCGGCGGATTCGAGAATCGGGTACGACACCGAACAGATCAGCGAATTAATACGCTTGAAGTCCGACAGCAGATCGAGATGCAGAGAGCTCGTCTCCACCGACTCCTGCGTGTTTTCGAACAGCCGGTGCAGATGACGGTCGGCATAGCGCAACTCGAGCTCGCGGAATGCGACTTTCTCGGCAATCAGCTGCTGCGCGGACTTGAGGTCACCGTTCAGGAACACTGCGACAGCCAGCTGCAGATTGGCCGCCAGCCGCGAATGCAGGTCGCTGATCTCGCTCATGCCGGCTAGCGAGAAAGACAGCTTGTGCTGAATTTTTCGCTGCGCGATGTCGAGCAGAAGGCGCTCGATGATGTCGCCGATATGTTCGAGATTGATCGTGAACTGGATGATCTCGGTCCAGCGCCGCGCCTCGTTCGCGTCGAGTGCTTCGCGGCTGACCTGCGCCAGGTAACGCTTGATGGCCGAATAAAGACGATCGATCTCGTCGTCCTTGCGCCGCAGAGCTTCCATTAGCGACAGGTCGTTGGTCTTCAGCACCGTCAACAGACCAGCCAGCATTTCGTGAACCGTATCGGCCAGGCGGATCGCCTCGCGCGCCGCGTTGCCGAGCGCGAGCGCGGGCGTATCGAGCGCGACCGGGTCCAGGTATTTCGGCTGCCCGACCGCATCGGTTGGTCGTGGCGCCGGCAGCCAGCGCTCGGTAATCGAGGCAAATCGTTCGGTAAATCGGATGAAAGCGATCGCCAGCACGATGTTGAACAACAGATGAAACTGCACGACCAGTTGCTGCGGATCGTCCTGAAGCTGCAGCAGATAGGGCGTAACGAACGGTAGTGCGAACACGCCGGCCACAACGCCGGCCGCTTTAAACAAAAAATTGCCGAGCGGGACCCGGCGCGCGATGGCATCCGCCTTCCACGTGGTCAGCAGGGCCAGTAAGCCACTGCCGAGATTGGCGCCGAGCACGATCGGTAACGCGACTTCGATCGGTACGACGCGCGTCGCCGCCAGCGTGGCCACCAGCAGCACGACCGCAAGGCTCGAATAGGAGATGACGACCAGCAGCGCGCCGATCAGCACGTCGAGCAGTAAATCGCCGGAAAGCTGCGCAAACAACACACGCACGCCCGACGCTTGCGTTAACGGTGCAGTGGCCGCTGTCACCATTTGCAAGGCCAGAATCATCACGCCGAGCCCGAGCACGATCTTGCCGATCTGGCCTGCGCGCTCATTCTTTTTCGACAAGTAGACGACCACGCCCGCGACGATCAGCAACGGCGCGAGCCACGCAAGATTCAGCGAAAAGAACTGCACCATCAGTGCGGTGCCGACGTCGGCACCGAGCATCACCGCCAAGGCGGCCGCCGTCGTGATCATTCCCTGCGAAACGAACGACGAGGCGAGCAGCGCGGTGGCGGTCGAGCTTTGCAGCAGTCCGGTCACTCCGACGCCTGCCGCGAAGCTGGTGCCTCGATTGCCGACGCTACGCCGCAGCACCTGTCGCAGGTTCGCGCCGTACACGCGCAGCACCCCGGTGCGCACGATGTGCGTGCCCCACACGAGCAGCGCAATTGCGGCCAACAGGTTCAATAACGTTTGCGTTTCGTTTGCCTCGCTACCAGGGCAGGGAATACGTCTTGGTGTTGGTGAAGCTTTTCATCGCTTCGAGAACACCTTCCTTGTATCCCAAACCTGAATCCTTGATTCCGCCGAAAGGCGTCAGTTCCAACCGGTATCCGGGCACTTCGCGCACGTTCACCGTGCCGACCTGCAGCTCGGAAACGAAGCGCGTGATGTAGTCGAGCCGGTTGGTGCACACCGCGGACGACAGGCCATACGCGGTCGAGTTGCTGATCGCAATCGCTTCGTCGATCGTGTCGAAACGGATGACGGGCGATACCGGCCCGAACGTTTCCTGTTTGACCAGCGTCATGCCCGGCTTTCACATGGTCGACGACAGTCGGCGCATACAGCGCGCCCGTGCGCTTGTTGCCAGCCAGAAGCTGCGCGCCTTGCGCTACCGCTTCGTTCACTCTGTGCTCGAACTGTTGCGCCGCTGGCTCGTCGATCACTGTGCCCATGTCGGTCGAAGGATCGAGCGGGTCGCCGTACTTCAGCGCGCGGGTCTTTTCGAGCAACAGCTCGACGAAACGGTCGGCCACCTTTTGCTGCACCAGCATCCGCTTGACTGCCGTGCAGCGCTGCCCCGAGTTCTTGTACGAGCCGCTCGCCGCAAGGCTCGCTGCTTCCTCCAGATCGGCGTCTTCCATCACGATGATCGGATCGTTGCCGCCGAGCTCGAGAACCTGCCGCTTGTAGACCGCCTTGGCAGCGATCGCCTTGCCGACGGCGACGCCGCCGGTAAACGTCACCAGATCGACGTGTGCATTGGTCAACAGCTCATCGGCGATCTCGCGCGGATCGCCGGTGACGACCGACAACATCGGTGGCGGCAACCCCGCTTCGTACAGAATGTCTGCAAGCGCGTAGGCCGCGAGCGGTGTCTTCTCGCTGGGCTTCAACACGACCCGATTGTTGGTTGCAATCGCAGGCGCAACCTTGTGGATCACCTGATTCAGCGGATGGTTGAACGGCGTGATCGCCGTGATAACGCCGAGCAGCGGCTCACGCATCGTGTAGACCTTGCGCTTGCGCCCATGCGGGGTGACGTCGCACGAGAACACCTGGCCGTCGTCTACCAGCGCCTGGTTCGCGGAGAACAGCAGCACGTCGCTGGCGCGACCGACTTCGTACAGCGTGTCCTTCAGGCACAGGCCGGACTCGAGCGTGATCAGCCGCGCCAGTTCATCCCGGCGCTTGGCGATGATTTCGCCGGCCTTCATCAGAATGCGATAGCGGTCGTGCCGTGTCAGCGAGCTGCGAAACTTTGCGCCGAGTTCGATCGCGCGGCGTACTTGCTGCACCGACGCGCTCGGAACGACTGCAATCACGTCGCCGGTATACGGGTAGCGGACTTCGAAGTGCCGATCGCCCGCCACCTTGTCGCCGGCGATGCGGAGTGATTCGGTTCGAACCGGAGCACGTGGCGAATCCATGAGTGCGTTCATGCCTTCACTGCGCAAAATTCAATGCAAGATCGAACGCGTCGAAATTGCGCCAGCGATGATTCGCATCCAGCCCTTCAATGCGCCGGTTGATGATCAGCGGCACGCGCTGCTCCGAGATTCCGCCGTGCGAACGCAGCGGCAACTCGAGCTGCGACAAGTCATGCCGGCTGTGGCTGGTGCCAAGTACGAAGCTGCGCTCGGCTACGACGACAATGTCGCCGATGCGGTCGGGCGGCAATTCGAAGCGCTGCGCCGCTTCGGCGCGCGGCAGGACCAGCTCGATTCCGATCAACGCACGTAGTTGATCGATCACGCCACCGACGACGTCGGCTGGCAGGTAAATCGTCGCGAACGATCCGAGCGCGCCGTGATGCACGACGTATGGATCGGTAATCGGCAGGATTACGCGCGAGCGCTCACTGCCGAGCCACGTGTCGAGCAAGTCCTGCAGATAAATCACGTTCGGACTCGCGTCTAGCCGCGTTTTGGCGTTCATGCCGTGGTCTGCAGTGACGACGAACACCGCGCCTTGCGCGTCGAGCTCGCCTAAATAGCGGTCGAACATCGCATAGAACCGATTCGCATCTTCGTCACCCGGCGCGTGCTTGTGCTGAACGTAGTCCGTCGTCGACAGGTACAGCAAATCCGGGCGCTGCGTCTTGATCAGCTTGACTCCGGCCGCGAAGACGAACTCCGAAAGCTCGGCGCTGTACACATCGGGCACCGGCATGCCCACCAGCGAAACCGCGTCATCGATGCCATTTTCCTGCGCGTTTGCCTGATCGGCCTTCTCCGCCGAAAAACAAATGCCGCGCAGCTTGTGTCCCAGCAGCCGGCGCAATTTGTCTTTCGCGGTGACGACTGCAACTGAATGTCCGCTGTCGGCTACCGCCGCCAGAATCGTCGGCGCGCGCAGCCATTTTGGGTCATTCATCATCACTTCGGCGTTTGTTTCGACATCGAACAACGTATTGCCGCAGATGCCGTGCACGGATGGTGGAGCGCCGGTCACGATCGAAAGATTGTTCGGATTCGTGAAGCTCGGCACGACGCAGTCGGCTAACAGGGCAGTACCCTCGGCCAGCACGCGCTTGAGGTGCGGCATTCGGCCGCCGGCGACTGCCTGCGCGATGTAATCGGGCTCGCAACCGTCGACACATATCACGACGGTCGGCTGTTTTGGCACGGCGTAGCGGCGCCCATTAACTTCGATCGCGCTGCCGTTTTTCCTCATTGTCATACCTTGGCCTTCCGTGCGCCTCGCGTGCGGGGCGGCCTCGGCCTCGCAGCACTTCCGTGCAGAGCGCGCTGCCTGCTTTCAATCACGTGGTCGTACATCGCGCGTCCCGCCTGCTCCGAGTCGCCTGAAGCGATCGCTTTCAAAATCGCCCGGTGCTCGGCGGCGGAATGCGGTAGCGCGGCCTCGTCGCGCAAATTGCGGCGCCGGTACAACGCGAGCTCTTTCACCAGCTTGCGATAGACGCCGGCAAGCTTTCGGTTGCCCGCATATTCGACCAGCGCATCGTGGAACTGCAGATTTAACAGGTGATACGTATCTGCATCGCCTGTGCGTGCGGCGGCGTCCATTTTCTCGACGACGGCGCGGACTGCCTTCATCTGCACGGGCGTGATCGAATCGGCGAGCCGGCGGCCGACCAACTCATCCATCGCGGCGCGCAAGTCGAAAATTTCCAGCGCTTCTTCCAGCGGAATCTCCCGCACGAACACGCCGCGATTCTTTTCCTGCCGCACCAGGCCGGCTTCCTCAAGCATCCGAAACGCTTCACGAATCGGCCCTCGGGAAACCCCCAAGCGCTCCGACAACCACGCTTCGGTAAGTTTGGCACCGGCCTTGATTTCGCCCTCAAGAATCATGCGTTCGATTTCGTGCTGCGCTGCGCTCGAAAGCGATGCCGAGCGAAGCACTGCAATACTCGGGGGCGAGGCGCGATTCAGTTCGACAGCGTGTACTGCCGCGGTGCCGTTGCTACGGGGGCGATCAATCATGTTCCGCAGTTTACCTCGCAAACGGTCAATTGTCGACAATCAGCAAAAAACAATTGACAGTCAAAATCGAGCTTGCCTAGACTGCAAGCGATTTGCGTAACTCTCATTTCTGTCACCATCGCGTCAATCTTGAAACCTAGCCTGTTCGGTCGTCCGCAACACAAGGAGAAATCGATGAAATTCGTTTCCACCACGGCCGGCAAGCTGCTTGCGGCCGCTGCACTTTCTGTTTTCGCCGTCGGCGCCTACGCGCAGAAGACGCAGCTCAGCGTTTACACCGCGCTCGAAACCGATCAACTGAAGGCCTACAAGGAAGGATTCGAAAAGGCCAACCCGAACATCGAGATCAACTGGGTGCGCGACTCGACCGGCATCGTCACCGCGAAGCTGCTCGCCGAAAAGGCAAACCCGAAGGCCGATGTCGTGATGGGGCTTGCCGCGACGAGCCTGGCGATCTTCAGTACCGAAGGCATGCTGGTGCCCTACGCACCGGCCGGATTGAGCCGCGTCGCCGCGCAGTATCGCGACCCGAGTAATCCGCCGGCATGGGTCGGAATGGACGTCTGGGGTGCAACCATTTGCTACAACACGACCGAAGGCGCGAAGCGGAATATCCCGAAACCCGAGACGTGGCGTGATCTCACGAAGCCGGTTTACAAGGGTCAGATCGTGATGCCGCACCCGGCGTCGTCCGGCACCGGGTTCTTCGACGTCTCCGCTTGGCTGCAGTTGTGGGGCGAAGCCGAAGGCTGGAAGTACATGGACGGCCTGCACGAAAACATCGCGCAGTACATGCATTCGGGTTCGCGCCCGTGCGCGGCGGCGGCGGCCGGTGAATACGTGGTCGGCATTTCGTTCGAATATCGCGCCAACCGCGAGAAAGCGCGCGGCGCACCGATCGAGCTGGTGTTTCCGAAAGAGGGACTCGGCTGGGATCTGGAGGCCATTGCGATCCACAAGGGCACGAAGAACCTGGCCGCGGCGCAGAAGCTACTCGACTGGGCGGTCAGCGACGAGGCGATGGCGTTGTATGCGAATAACTTCGCGATCGTCGCGGTGCCGGCAATGTCGAAGCCGCTGCCGAACGTGCCGAGCGATTACGCAAGCCGCCTGGTGAAGAACGACTTTGCATGGGCCGCGAAGAACCGCGATCGGATTCTCGCCGAGTGGAGCAAGCGTTACGAATCGAAGGCTGCTCCGAAGTAACGTTGTTCCGGACGGCTCAGCCGCCGGAATAACTCGCCGGGTTCGAACGCACGTTGGCGTTCAACCCGGCGTTTTTGTTGCAGACTTCTGCCGTGACCGACGATAGCGCCTCAGTTCGTCTTGAAGGCATCAACAAAACGTTCGGCAGTTTTGTTGCTCTCAGATCCATCGATCTGGCGATCAACCCGGGAGAGCTGGTCTGCTTTCTCGGGCCGTCGGGCTGCGGCAAGACGACGTTGCTGCGAATCATTGCGGGTCTCGAGCAGCAAACCACTGGCCGCATCTGGCAAAACGGCGTCGATGTGTCGAACGCGCCGCCCGCCGCACGCGACTACGGAATCGTTTTTCAGTCGTATGCATTGTTTCCCAATCTGACGATCGCTGAGAACGTCGGCTATGGGCTGGTCAATCGGCGCAAGGGGCGCGCGGAGCTGACGGCGCGCGTTAACGAGCTGCTGTCGCTGGTCGGGCTGCCGGATGCGGGCGCGAAGTATCCGAGCCAGATGTCGGGCGGGCAGCAGCAGCGCGTGGCGCTCGCGCGCGCGCTGGCAACGTCACCGAGCCTGCTGTTGCTCGACGAGCCGCTTTCCGCGCTGGATGCCAAGGTCAGAGAGCGCCTGCGCGGCGAGATCAAGCAGCTGCAGCGCAGACTGCGCGTGACGACGATCATGGTGACGCACGACCAGGAAGAAGCGCTGTCGATGGCCGATCGCGTCGTCGTGATGAATGACGGGGTGATCGAGCAGGTCGGCTCGGCCAGCGAAGTCTACGAACGGGCCGCGACGCCGTTCGTTGCGGATTTCCTCGGCAAGGTCAACGTCCTGAAAGCCACATCGCTTGGTGGCGGGCGATATCGAGTCGGCCAGGTCGACCTGACCTTGCCGGTCAATGGCAATGCGGGCAATGCGGCCGGCGAGGCGGTGCGCATCTACATGCGACCCGAAGACCGGCATGTCGAAGGCGATATCGCAAGCCTGCCGAATCGCCTGCGCGGACGTATCGTTCGCATCGATTATCTCGGCACGTTCTGCCTCGCTGAGCTGCGCAGTGACGCGCTCGGCCAGCCGATGATGATTTCGTATTCGCTGAACCAGCTGCATGACCTGGGGGTGCGTGAAGGAGCGGAAGTCGACATCGCACTAAGAGTCGACCGGGTTCGCGTGTTTGCCGACAACACTGCCGGCGCGAGCGAGCGCCATGAATTCGATTGCGCTGCCGGCCCGCAATGTCGGCGCACCTTCGCGCTTTGCGCTCGCCGGCGAAGCACTGGCTGCGCGCGGCGGCATCCTGTTGCTGGCGCTTGCCCTGTTCGTCTTTCTGACGGTGCCGCTCGCAATGATCTTTGCGCGTAGCGTTGAAGATCGCGCCGGCACTTTCGTCGGGTTGACCAACTTTGCGCAGTACGTGCAGTCACCGGCGCTGGCTCAGTCGACCTGGAACACGCTCACGTTCGCGGTGCTGACGACGCTGGTCACGGTGCCGCTCGCGTTCATATTTGCCTATTCGATTCAGCGCAGCTGCATTCCGTGGAAAGGATTGTGGCGCAACGTTGCGATGATTCCGATTCTGGCGCCGTCGCTGCTGGCGGCGATTTCTTTTATCTACCTGTTCGGCAATCAGGGTGCATTCAAATTCATGCTCGGCTGGGTCGGTCTGCAATCGATCTACGGCATGCCGGGCATGGTGCTGGCGATGACCTTTGCATCATTCCCGCATGCGGTGATGATCCTGATGGCCGCGCTCGCCTTGTCCGACGCCCGGCTGTATGAAGCCGCCGATTCGCTCGGCACCAGCGAGCGCCGCAAGTTCATGACGATCACCCTGCCGGGTGCCAAGTACGGACTGATCTCCGCAAGCATGGTCGTGTTCACGATGGCGGTTTCCGAGTTCGGCGTGCCGAAGGTGATCGGCGGCAACACGAACGTGCTTGCGGTTGATATCTACAAGCAGGTGATCGGCCAGCAGAACTTCTCGATGGGCGCGGTGGTTGGCCTGGTGCTTGCTGCTGCCGGCGGTGGTCGCGTTCATCATCGACCATAACGTGCGGCGCCGGCAGAAAGCTCTGTTAACCGCGCGCAGCGTGCCGTATCAGGCCAAGCCCGCGCGCGGGCGCGATCGCATCCTGCTCGTGTTCGTCGTGCTGATGTCGGCGCTTTGCTGCTGACGGTCGTCGGCATGGCTGCCTTTGGTTCGTTCGTCAAGTTCTGGCCGTACAACCTGTCGCTGACGCTGAACCATTACACGTACGGCTTTGCCGAATTCGGCATCGAGCACGCGTATCGCAACAGCCTGACCATGGCGCTGTGGTGCGGCGTGCTCGGTGCGGCCATTACCTTTGCCGGCGCCTACTGGCTTGAAAAGACGCGTGGTGCGGAACTGGCTGCGGCCGGCAATCCGCATGCAGGCGATGCTGCCGATGGCGGTGCCCGGCCTGGTGCTCGGTATCGGCTATATCCTTTTCTTCAACCAGGCCGCCAATCCGTTGAACTTCCTGTACGGAAGCATGGCGATTCTGATTCTGTCGACCCTGGTGCACTTCTATTCATCAAGCCATTTGACCGCGGTTACTGCGTTGAAGCAGATTGATGGCGAGTTCGAATCCGTATCGGCGTCGCTGAAGGTCCCGTTCTACAAGACGTTCTGGCGCGTGACCGTGCCGGTCTGCCTGCCGTCGATCCTGGATATCGGCCGCTACTACTTCGTCAACGCGATGACGACCATATCGGCGGTCGTGTTCTTGTATTCGCCGCAGACGACACTGGCGGCGATATCGATCCTGCAGCTCGACGAGGCCGGCGCCATCGGCTCGGCGGCGGCAATGGCGACCCTGATCGTGATCACTTCGGCAGGCGTCACGGCGTTACTGTTCGCCATCGAGTGGCTCTTGATCAGGCGCACGCAAAAGTGGCGCAACACGGCGAAAACGTAGGAGAACACGATGATTCGCGGCAATGATCCGATTCTGCTGACGCCCGGTCCGCTGACCACGTCACTTCGCACGAAGCAGGCGATGCTCAACGATTGGGGTTCGTGGGACGCAGCGTTCAATTCGATCACCGCCAGTATCCGGCGTGATGTGGTCGAGATCGTTAACGGAGGTGACGACTACACGTGCGTTCCGCTTGCAGGGCAGCGGAACTTTTTCGGTCGAAGCGGCGATCGGCACGCTGGTGCCAGCGCGACGGAAAAGTGCTGGTGCCGAACAACGGAGCGTATTGCGCGCGCATCGTTCGCATCTGCAAATATTTGAACCGCACGGTCGTTGACCTCGCGGTGCCCGAAGATCAGCCGACCACCGGCGCCATCGTCGAGGCGGCACTCGCTGCTGATCCGTCGATCACGCATGTGGCGCAGGTGCATTGCGAAACCGGCGCCGGAATGGTGAACGACTTGACCGGCGTCGCGCAAGCCTGCCGCAAACACGGCAAGGGCTTGATCGTCGACGCGATGAGCTCGTTTGCCGCACTGCCGGTCGACGTGCGCACGACTCCATTCGATGCGCTGGTCGCCGCCAGTGGTAAATGCCTGGAAGGCGTGCCGGGCATGGGCTTCGTGATCGTCAAGAAGGCGTTGCTCGAGAGCCGCGCGGGCAACGCGCACTCGCTGGCGATGGATTTGCACGATCAGTACGTCTACATGGAGAAGACGACGCAGTGGCGCTACACGCCGCCGACGCATGTCGTCGCGGCATTGCGCGTTGCAATCGATCAGTTCAAGGAAGAGGGTGGTCAGCCTGCGCGCCTCGCTCGGTACACAGCAAACTGTGCAGCACTGATCGAAGGCATGGGCAAGCTTGGCTTTCGAACCTTCCTGGCACCGGCAGTGCAGGCGCCGATCATCGTCACGTTCCATGCGCCGGCCGATGCGGCATACAGCTTCAAGACGTTCTACGAAATGACGCGTGACCGTGGGTACATTTTGTATCCGGGCAAGCTGACGCAGGTCGAAACGTTTCGGGTCGGATGCATTGGGGCGATCGATGCGAACGAAATGCGAAATGTCGTTAGTGCGGTTGAGCAGACGTTGAGAGTGATGGGTATTAAGCAGGTGGCACCGGTTGGTCAAAGGAAAGCCGCTTAGGCGCGGTGCGCAAGCGTTGGGCGGAGCTGGCCTGCCTGGGCGTCGGGCACTGAAGTGCCGACCACTGCGGTACTCACAACGCCGGCGCGAAATAAGGCTAAAGCGTTATTTCGCTCAACTGCCCCGGCGTTGCTCCGTTCCTCGGGCGACGCCCCGAAGGCAGGTCAGCTCCGCCCAACGCTTGCGCTTGAGACAGTCTCACTTGGTGTGGGGAAGGGAAAAAAACACCTCGTGCGAGGCGGTGTCGCGACAGCAGTGCGCGCTGCGCCAGCTGCCTGCCACCTTACGCAAATGCTTTCGCGTTACATGAAATCTTCTGGCGCCAGCGGACCGAGCAGCTCGACTTGCATGCGGCGCCAGAAGGTTGCGGGCTCACTGCGCAACGTGCTGGTTTCTTTCGCGTCGGTCGAGATCCAGGCCAGACCGCTTTCGTCGTAAGCCATCTTCCACACACGGTCGCTGGATGTCACCGCATCGAATGCTCGGACCACTTGTGCTGCAAGCTCCGGACTTTCCACCAGTATTCCCAGTTCACTGTTGTACCAAGCTGAGCGTGGGTCGAAGTTCATCGAGCCGATCAGCACGGTGCGTTGATCCATGACGAAGGCCTTTGCATGCAGGCTTGCTTCGCTGTTGGGCGCGAGCCGCGCCGAACCGCGGCTCGCGCCGATGTCCGGCGCCGCGGTTGGCTTCAACTCGTAGATCGTCAGGCCGTGCTTGAGCAGGGCGGGCCGGTATTTCGCATAGCCCGCATGTACCAGCGGCACGTCGGTGGCACTCAGCGAATTGGTCAGCACTCGCACCTTCACACCACGGTCGACGAGGCTCTTCAGTAATTCGGTACCGCTTTGGCCTGGTACGAAATAGGGCGACACCATCAGCAATGACTGGCGCGTCGCTCGTAGCTGCTCGGCAACCTCCGTCAAAACATAGCTTTCGACTTCCGGCGTCTTGTCGGCGTCGAACTTCGAAACCGGATCGACCACTGCGTGCGCAGTCGCCCATACGATGGCGCGCCGACCCGCAAGCAAGTCTCCGATCGGGTCGCTCTTATTCAACGAAATCCCGTAAGTCGTTGTCTTGGTCTGCTCGATCCGGCCAGCAAGCTCGGCCAGGCGTGCCGGCACTTTCTCCTTAGCGGCGCCATCGGGCGGCGTGATCGGCAACGCCCATTCGCTATTCCAGTACCGATCGAAGCTGCGGGAAATCTCGCGCGTCACGGGGCCCAGCGTCAACACGTCGAGATCGGCAAACAGAGTTTCGCTCGGGCCGCTGAAATACTTGTTGCCTAGATTGCGGCCGCCGATGATTGCGCCGACGTTATCGGCAATCCACGCCTTGTTGTGCATGCGGCGATTCAGACGCTCGCCGTCGGCGATGAACTCGAGCAGGCGCGCCGGGCCAAAGCCGCGTCCGGCGAACGGATTGAACACGCGCACCTCGATGCCAGGAATTGAAGCCAGCAGAGCCAAGTCAAGGCCGTCCCCCGACGCGTGCAGATCATCGACCAGAAGGCGAACACGAATCCCGCGACGAGCGGCATCGATCAGCTCGCCCATCAACAAGATGCCGCTTTCGTCGTTGAAAACCGCGTAGTACTGAACGTCCAGCGTGCGCGTGGCGCGCCGTGCAAGCCCAACGCGCGTGGAGAACGCTTCAACGCCCTGGCCGAGCAGGAACAGACCCGATTGGCCCGCGCTCGCGGTGCGCGGACGCAGCTTCGCCACTTGCCGGCCCAGCGGTGTCGCGTCCGGCGCGCTGAGCACGTACGACGGAGTCGGCGGCTCTTTCGGCTTCGGTGTGGTCGTGCAAGCCGTCAGCGTCGCTGCCAGCATCGCGACGCAGAACGCAGAAGTCTTCAGGCGCAGCACGTTGTCATCTAGTGTGTGGAGTATCGATGGAAGGGGCGCGCTCGCCCGCCCGGCTTGTACCGAACGCACAGACTAGCAACCTGGAAGACCGCGGCGAGAACCGGCTGGCACAACCGGCTCGCCCGGCCATCGCTAGGTTGCCTTCAACGCCATGACTCCGATGACAACTGCGCCCACTCCCGCCCAGCGGCGCGCAGTTAATCGTTCTTTCAGCAGTCGGGCGCCGATCAGTGTTGCGAACAGCACCGATGTTTCCCGCAGCGATGCGACCAGTGCAACCGGGGCCTTCGTCATCGCCCAGACCGAGATGGCATACGCGCCGGCCGACAGTGCGCCTCCGATAAGCCCGTGCCGGCGCCGCTCGATCAATGCAACCACGAACGCTCGCTTTCGCGTTGCCAGCATGTAAATCGAGAACGGGAGCGCATCCAGCACAAACAACCACACGATGTATGACCAGGGGTTGCCGGCAAGCCGTGCGCCGGTGCCATCGATGATCGTGTAGACGGCGATAACCGCCGCGTTACCGAGCGCGAAGCCGACGGCGCGCCCATGACCCAACAGCACAGGTGCATGGCCCGTCGGGCGCAGTGCCAACGCAATGACGCCGAGGGAGATCAGCAGCATGCCGGCCCAACTTAGCGGCGCCGGTAGCTCGCGCAGCCAGACAATGCCGAGCACCGCCGTGATCAGCGGCGCTACTCCACGCATCAGCGGATACACCAGCGACAACTCGCCGGTGCGGTACGCGTTGACCATCAGAAAGTAGTAGGCAAGGTGCGTGATGATTGAGCCAAAGATGTACGGCCAGCTGGCGGCATTCGGCAGCGGGACGACGAAAAGGAAGGGAAAGGCGATCAGGCCGGCGCCGGCGACGATCGTCGCCGTGTCGAGCAGCACGTCGCTGCCGCCTTTGATCATCGCGTTCCACGACGCGTGCAGCAGCGCTGCGAGCAGCACCGCGAGGGTGATCTCCAAGCTCAAAGCGCGGGACTCAAGGCGCAGGGTTCAAGGCGGGAGCACGGCGTCGGCGGCGGTGTACGAAAGGTTCAGCGCCTTGGCGACCGCTTTGTACGTGACTTTGCCCGCGGCGATGTTAAGTCCTTCCTTCAGGTATCTGTTTTCTGAAAGCGCGCGCCGCCAGCCCTTGTCCGCGAGCTGCAATGCAAACGGGAGCGTTGCGTTGTTCAGTGCGTAGGTCGATGTGCGCGGCACCGCGCCCGGCATGTTGGCCACCATGTAGTGAACGACGCCATCGATGACGTACGTCGGGTCGGCATGCGTGGTCGGGCGCGACGTTTCGCAGCTGCCGCCCTGGTCGATTGCCACGTCAACTATCACCGAGCCGCGCTTCATCTGCGGCAGCATCGCGCGCGTAACGAGCTTTGGTGCCTCGGCGCCCGGAATTAACACGCCGGAAATCACCAGATCGGCGCGCAATACTTCGCGCTCGACGTTGTCACGATTCGAAAATATCGTCTTCACGCGTGCACCGAGCATCGAATCCATGCGGCGCAAGGCGTCGATCGAGATGTCGATGACGACGACTTCGGCGCCAGTGCCTACGGCCATCTGTGCTGCGTTGATGCCGACCATGCCGGCGCCGAGAATCACGATGCGGCCCGGCGGCACGCCGGCAACGCCTCCGAGCAGCATTCCCATGCCGCCGGCGGACTTTTCGAGGCAACGCGCGCCCGCTTGCACCGACAAACGCCCCGCCACCTCCGACATCGGCGCCAGCAGCGGCAAGCCGCCGGTTGCTGCAGTCACTGTTTCATAGGCGATGCAAATAGCGCCGCTCTTCAACAGATCGGCCGTTTGCTCGGGGTCGGGCGCCAGGTGCAGGTACGTGAACAGAATCTGCCCGTCGCGCAGCATCGCGCGCTCGATCGGCTGCGGCTCCTTGACCTTGACGATCATCTCGGCGCGCTTGAATACATCTTCGGCGCTGGCAGCGATCTCGGCACCGGCGCGCCGATAGTCGTCGTCGGTCGCGCCGATGCCTTCACCGGCGCCGGTCTGCACCAGCACCACATGGTTGTGCATCGTCATTTCGCGCACCGAAGATGGCGTCAGGCCGACGCGATATTCGTGAACCTTGATCTCCTTCGGGACCCCGACCAGCATTTGTTCTCCTAGCTTTTTATTTGGCGCGATTCCGGATCGTAAGGCGCTTTGAGTGAGACGGCCGCCGCGTAGCGCTCGCCGGCCAGATCAATCTCGTATTCGCCGCCGTCGATCCACGCACGGTCGGCCGCACCGTTGGGATGGGTTACCAACCCGAGTGCGACCGGTTTGCCAATCGTGTGGCCGAAAGCCGCCGAGGTAATGGAGCCGACGGGTTCGCCGTTGCGCAGGATCAGCTCATTGCCCCATACGTTCGTGTGCGGCGCATCGATCACCAGCGAAACGATGCGGCGCCTCAAGGTGTCGCGATCGAGCGCGGCCAGCGCATCGCGGCCGCGGAAGCCGCCCGGTTTGCCGAGCTTGACTGCGAATCCGAGTCCCGCTTCGTAGGGGGTGATGTCGGGCGAAAGCTCGCGGCCCCATGCGCGATAGCCTTTTTCGAGACGGAGCGAATCGATCGCGTAGTAGCCCGCGTTCGCGATACCGAGGTCGCCGCCGGCCGCAAACAGTGCCTCGTAGACACCGACTGCGAACTCGACAGGAACATAAAGCTCCCACCCGAGCTCGCCCACGTACGTCAAGCGGGTCGCGCGCACGGTCGCGTAACCGACGTCGATCACACGCGATGCGCCGAACGGGAAGCTGGGCGGCGAAAAATCTGCGGTCGACACACGCTGTAGCAGCTTGCGGGCCAGCGGACCCATCACCGCGATGACAGCAAACATCGACGTGATATCGAATACTTCGCAGCGCGGCGCGTCGGGCAACGCAGCGAACGCGCGCTCGATCACATCGCGATCGCGCACCGCCTGTGCGCTGCCGGTCACGACCATGTATTCGTTGTGGTCGAGCAGCGTGACCGTAAAGTCACTCTCGTAGCCGCCGCGATCGTTCAGCATGCCGGTGTAGACGGTGCCGCCGACTTCGGACGGCACCTCGTTGGCAATGATCGAGTTCAGCGCGTGCTGCGCGTCCGGACCTTTGATCAGCAGCTTCGCAAACGAGCTCATGTCGAAGACGGCGACACGCTCGCGGCACGCGCGATGTTCTTCCGCGACCCATCGGTGCCAGTTCTGATGACCCCATGAATACTCGATCTGCGCATGCTCGCGAGATGGCGCAAAGAAATTCGCGCGCTCCCATCCCATCTTCGAGCCGAAGCACGCGCCGGCATCGCGCAGCAGCGCGTACAACGGCGAGCGCCGAAACGGCCGTGCGCTTTCGAGCTCGCGATTCGGCCACGGCATCTTGTAGTGCATGCCGAGCACTTCTCCGATGCGATCGGGCAGCCAGTTTTCGTTCGCGTTGAACTGGTTGAAGCGGCGAATGTCAACCGGCCATAGATCGAGCGTCGGTTCGCCCTGCACGATCCATTCGGCAAGCGCCCGGCCGGCGCCGCCGGCTGACGCGATTCCCATCGAGTTAAAGCCGCAACCGACGTAAAAATTTTCGAAGCCAGGCGCGGGCCCGACGA
Organism: uncultured beta proteobacterium; assembly: GCA_963829995.1. Lineage (GTDB taxonomy): Bacteria > Pseudomonadota > Gammaproteobacteria > Burkholderiales > Burkholderiaceae_F > JACCZX01. The sequence goes on from CAWHKW010000031.1 coordinate 252,095, forward strand.
TGAAGTTGTTGTCCGCGGTAAATGATTCGGGGCCGTTGTAGAACTGCTTGACCTGCGCAGTTTCGAGCGCTGGCACGCGAATCATCGCGTTATCCAGCAGGATCTGAAACGCATCCCAGTTATCGGGAAGCAACTGGAACTCAAAATTTTCCGGAATGCCCCCGCGGTGCTGCGCGCTTTGCAGCCACGGCGTCGCGTTCGGTTCGAAGCCGCCCATCAGCAAGCCGCCGACTTCCTCCTTGAAGTAAATGTATCCGTCCGGATCGCGCAGCACCGGCAGATCGCGATGCACGCCTTCGATGCGATCGGTGACGATGTAGAAGTGCTCGCAGGAGAAGAGCGGCACCGTGACGTCAATCTGGCGCGCAACCGCGCGCGACCATTGGCCGCCGCACAGCACGATGATTTCGGCGTCGATCACGCCTTCGTCGCCCGCTTTGTTGCGCCAGCTCAAACTCGAAACACGTTTGGTGCGCGTTGAAGAAGAAACTTTCAACCCTGCCGCTCGCACGTTCTCGAAGATCTTTACGCCGCGATTGCGCGCACCTTTTGCGAGCGCGAGCGTCAGGTCGGCGGGGTTCGCCTTGCCGTCACCGCGCAACCACACCGCACCCTGCAGGTCTTCGGTCGCCATGATCGGATAGAGCTTCGCTGCATCGGCCACCGAGATCACATCGCAATCGACGCCGTGCGCGCGCGCCACTGCGGCCGTGCGCTTCAGTTGAATCATTCGGTCCGCGGTGCGCGCAACTGCGAGTGAGCCGCATTGCTTCCAGCCGGTACCCAGTCCCGTTTCCGCTTCGAGTTTCGAGTACAGCTCGGTCGAGTATCGAATCAGCCGAGTCATGCTCTCGTGAGCGCGCAGTTGCCCTACTAGTCCGGCGGCATGCCACGTCGTGCCCGACGTCAGGCGTCCCTGTTCGAGCAGCACAACGTCTGTCTCGCCGAGTGCGCTCAGGTGATAAGCAAGCGAGCACCCCATGATGCCGCCGCCGATGATGACGATGCGTGCGGCAGCGGGGGGCGCGGACGCTGCGCTCAGGCGCTCGGAGCTCAAGACGCGCTTTCTGTCACGCGGAATCTCTGTCTAAATGCTCGCTCGCCAGCTGGTGAAAAGGTCACCACCCGAGAATCCTTTGCGCGCCGAGCCCAGCCGAGTTCGTAACATCGGTCCAATAGCGCCGCACCGGCGGCGCCTGCAAGATGATGCCGGCGCTCGCTCCAGTCGAGGCAGGTGCGCGACAAACGGCGGCGTTGCGAAGCCAGCGTTTCAAAGTCGATTCCGATTTCGGCGAAAAACCGCTTGCCGGCGCGCGTAAAAGTGAGTCCGTCGGCGTCGCGTCGCACATAACGACTGTGCTCGAGGCTGTCTAGCGCGAGCACGCCCAGCTCCCCGGCAAGATGGTCATAGCAAACGCGCGCCTTTCTCAACGCGGGTTCGCGCGGGCTTGAGCGAACCCGGACGGCGCCGGTGCGGTACGCCACGCCCATCAGGCTTTCAAGAAGGTGTGCCACGTCGCGGTCTGCGAGCCGAAAGTACCGGTGCCGTCCCTGGCTCTCGACGACGATCAACCGCGCATCAAGCAACTTGGCCAGATGTGAGCTGATCGTCTGCTTGGTCAGGTTGGCGACCCCCGCAAGCTCCGTCGCGGTCAGCGCCTCGCCTCCCACCAGAGCCGTCAGAATCTCGGCACGGGCGTGGTCACCGACTAGAGCGGCGATGCGAACGATGCTTGGGCCGTCTTTCATGGTTCGATCGTAGTCGAACCATCGCGGCACGGCAAGGCGCTATCGTCGTGCCTTGCGAACACGGCGAGACAACATGAAGATCACCTGCTTTATCCGTTACGAGATCGACCCGTTCCAGCGCGATGCATTCAAGCAGTACGCGGACACCTGGGCGCGCATCATTCCGCGCTGTGGCGGCGACCTGGTCGGCTACTTTCTGCCGTACGAAGGAACGAACAACGTCGCGTGGGGATTGATCGCGTTCGACAGCCTCACCGCCTACGAAGCGTATCGGGCGAGACTGAAAGCCGATCCAGAAGGTCGCTCGAACTTCGCGTTCGCGCAGGAAAAACGGCTAATCCTGCGCGAAGAACGTACCTTTCTGGAAGCGGTCGAGAGTACGTTTCGTGCGTGATGGGCATGTCGGTGTAAAAGTTTCGACGTTGGCACTCTTAGCAGGTGCACACCGTGGGTAAACGAGAACTGCTGGAACAGGTGCTTAAGTTGGATCCGACCCAACGATGGCTCGAGAGCGCTCGTGGTCGTAGCGCGGCGGCGGGGGCGTGCCGCCGCGAAGAGTCTTGAAGCAACTGCGAAGTAGAGTCAAACATGCTCGCTCAGTTCCAGGCATTCGTCGAACAACTATTGCAGAGTCAGGGCACGCTCCCGGAGCTAACCCAAGCGGAATTGCTGTCTATTGCCGAGAATTTGTGCGCCTTATGCGAGACCATTGACTGGGGCGCCCTGCAACTTCCAGCAGCAAATCCTGGGCAGGAAGTCTTGCACGAACTGGCAGTGAGTTCGCCGGCCGGGCCCTCGGCATATCTCGTCTCCGACGGCATCGGAGTTACAAGCCCGCCACACGAACACCGAACTTGGGCGGTAATTGTTGGCATTCGCGGAACGGAGATGCATACCAAATACAAAGTTGCTCCGGGCGATTCTCGGGAAGTTACTGTCGACACTTCAATCAGCGTTGGAGCTGGCGAAGTGCTCATGCTGGCAAGTTCAGATATTCATTCAACGAAAGTTGTTGGCGACGAGCCGACTTATCACGTGCATCTCTATGGGACCGCCTTTTCATCGTGGCCCGCTTTTTCTGCCCGTCGCTATAAGGCGAAGAATGCGACGTAACCGATCATTCGGGCGCGCCACTGACATGCGGCCGCCGCGGCCAGGAGCGGACCTCGCCGCTTCCGCCCGACTATCCGAAAAGCGGACGGCCGAGTAGTCAGTTGCATCGTAGCTATACTGCATTGCATAAGCGACGCAGCCTGCGTCTCGGTCAGCGACCCCAGCGCTTCCTCTGGGAAACATCCGGAGGAAGTCGCAATGCACATTTTTGCAAGGGCCCTTGCCCTCATCTTCGTAGTCGGCGGTCTCGGTGTGATCTACGCGCCCAAGGCTCTCGCTGCCGACGAGCCCATTATTGTCGTTGTGCGACTCTTCCCCGCGGAGGGACGCGAGGACGAAGCGCAGGCGCGGCTTGCTAAGTTGGTGAAGTTCGTCCCAGCGAACAACCCGGGCGTGACCTTCCGACTTCATCGCTCGACGAAGAAACGGTCGTGTTCCTTCTAGTTCCGTTCCAGCAGCGAAAACCTACAAGACCGTTCACGACCATATCGACGACTGAGGATGACTGGTCGATCGCTCGCTTCTCGATGCTGCGCGATCTGCTGGGCGAGAGCCATCAGGTAGAAGCGCGAGACCGCATCACGGATGAAAGAGGCGATGACGTCGATCTTGCCGGCGGGAGCGATCTACCTTTCGACCAGATCTGGATGTTCGCAGTTGACGCGACCAATGCGCTGACGGCGGCCGACATCGCCGGCATCGAAGCGTTTCGGCGCCGAGGCGGGGGGCTTCTTTTGACGCGCGATCACTTCGACCTCGGGAGCGGTCTCTCGAAGCTCTCCGGCATCGGGGCCGCTCATCATTTCCACAACGTCAACCCAGAGACGGAGCCCGAACGCCGTACGCGTGACGAAACGTTCCCGACGCAAGCCGCATTGGCAAACTACAGTCAGCCCAAGACGGCTACTATCAGGAGATCGAAACGATCACGCCCGTCCATCCGTTGCTGCGCCGGGCGGACGGCGGAGCGATTCGTTACCTGCCAGCGCATCCTCACGAAGGCGCAGTGAGCGCGCCGACGGGGTTGGGAAGCGCTGCACGGGTGGTTGCGCGGGGTACGAGCAGAGTGACGGGACGACCCTTCAATCTGATGGTGGCGATGGATCGCTATCGGCACGATGGGGCAGATCTCGGCCGCGCGGTCGCCGAGGCGACTTTCCATCGCTTCGCGGACTACAACTGGAATACCGCCGCGGGCTGCCCAAGTTTTGTCAATGAGCCGCCCGGCAACGGGTTGGAGCGCGAGCCTAGGGCGCTAAACGACACGCGCGACTATGCCGCGTTCGTCAAGGAGCACGGAGCAACGCCGGAGGGTTTGTGGGCACAGCCAAATGAGGTCCAGCTTTATCGCATGATGACCGACTAGGTTTCGCCAGCGTCAATATCGTTATCGGATCGCTGGCGACCTCAATGTCGTCTAAGGGTCGAAAGCGGAAGCTACGCAAACCTTGCGCCGCGAAGCAGACATTGCAGCAACTCTGACGATGAACAGAGTTTGCCTGTGATCAGCGAGATGCTAAGTACTCGTCGCTGTTCAATTGTTGCGTTCGCGAAACTCTGACTTTGCTTACTGGCCTAGGCGCTTTTCAGGTGCCACGCTTTCGGTCGTGTAAACGCCTCGATGCCGTAGGTCGACAGCGTAAGCCCCATACCGGAGTGTCCAACGCCGCTCCAGGGCAATCGCGGGCTGACGCGGTCGCAGCAGTTCCAGTACACAGAGCCTGCGCGTAGTTGCGACAGTATCGACTGCGCGCGTTGCTCGTTCGTCGTATATACCCCCGCCGTGAGCCCGTATTCCGTGTCGTTCATCAGACGCACCGCTTCCTCGTCGTTTGCAACACTCTGAATGCCGATGATCGGGCCAAAGCTTTCCTCGCGCATCACGTCCATCGAATGATTGACTTGGGCCAGTACCGTAGGCGCGAACCAATTGCCCGGTAGTGGCAAGCGAGCACCACCGAGAACGAGCTTGGCACCTTTGGCCACGGCGTCGGCGACTTGCTTTTCGAGCACTTCGATCTGTGGCGCGCGGGTCAACGGGCCGATGTAGGTGTCGTCAGCGGCCGGATCGCCACGCTTGAAGCCCGCCACTTCCTTGCCGAACGCGTCAACGAAATCTTCGTAAATCGTTTGATGCACATAGATGCGCTCGACCGAGCAGCAGCTTTGACCGGTGTTGTACATCGCGCCGTCTGCGAGCGACGCTGCGGCCGCAGCGACATCGACGTCTTCGCGCACGTAGATCGGGTCCTTGCCACCGAGCTCTAGCTGCAGCTTCACCATGCGCGGCCCGAGTTCGCGCGCGATGCGCTGGCCGGTTGCGTACGAGCCAGTAAAAAACACGCCGTCAACCGGTTGTTTGATCAGCTCTGCGCCGGCAGTGCCATCGCCGATCACGACCGAAAAAACATCGGCAGGGACACCGCACGCTTGCATCCGCTTGCCGATCTCCAGGCCAGTCAGTGCCGCGAACTCGGACGGCTTGTACAGAACCGCGTTGCCGGTCAGCAGCGCCGGCACAAACACGTTGCCGCCGACGAAGTACGGATAGTTCCACGCGGAGATGTTGGCGATGACACCGAGCGGTTCGTGCGAAATCTGTTCGCGCATGCCGCCTGCGTTGTGCACGTCGCGCGCGGCGATCGCCTTTTCGGTCTCAGCTAGAAAAAAGTCAATCCGCGCGGGCAGGCCTTTGATCTCGTTTCTCGACTGCTGAATCGGCTTGCCGGTTTCCGACGTGAGGACGGCAGCGAGGTGCTCGATGTCGTCAGTCAGCGTGCTGCGGAATCTGCGCAGTGTGTCGAGCCGCACCGCTAACGGTGTTGCAGCCCAGGCAGGCTGCGCTGTGCGCGCGGATCTGTACCTTGCAGCGATCGACTGCGCATCATCTTGTGGCAGTTCCGCGATCGTCGATCCCGTGGCGGGATTTCGAACCGTCAGCATGCTTGCTTGCTCTGATTGGCCCCGGTGGCCGCCAGAAATTCCTTCAGGATCGGATCGCCCGACAGTGTCTCGCTGCTCTTCCAATCGAGAAACTCAGGGTGCCACTGGACGGCGTTCACGTACGAGCCGCCGGTCCAGCGCATCGCCTCGATCATTCCGTCGTCGGGCGACGTCGCCTCTACTGTGAAGCCTTCGGCAAGCTTCTTCACGCCTTGATGATGGACACTGTTCACGCGCGCGCGAGAAACGCCCGGGTAAAGATCGGCCAGGAGCGTGTCCGGCACGAATTCGATCTCGTGAAAATTCTGGTCGTAGAGCGCGGCGTCGCGGTGCGTGCCGCTGTCCGGCTGCTGCGTCGCGATGTCCTGGTACAGCGTGCCGCCGAATGCGACGTTGATCACTTGCAGGCCGCGACAAATTCCGAGCACAGGCTTGCCCGCATCGATGAACGCACGCAACAGTTCGATCTCATACTCGTCGCGCACGCGGTCGCCGCTCCATTCGGGCTTCAGCGGCTCTTCGCCGTAGCTGCCGGGCCAGACGTCGGATCCGCCGTGCAGCACCAGCCCGTCGAGCATTGCCGCGTAATCGTGCAGCGTCACGTCGCCGCGCTTCGTTTCACCTTCCGGCGAAGGAATCACGAGCGCGAGAGCGCCGGCCGATTGCACCCAGTGAACGATCGACTGCTCGACGTACTGCAGCGTCTTGCCGGTGAAAATCGGACGCTTCGCGTCGGCGTGAAAGAAACACACCGAGATCCCGATGCGCGGCCTCGTTTTCATGCTCTGGCCTTCACATCGCCTGCTCGAAAAAGCGGGTGAAATCATCGCGCGAGCAGGGGCGCGGATTGGTCTGGTGGCAGATGTCCTTTTCGGCGATGTCGACCAGCGCAGGTATCTGGGTCGGCTTCACGCCGACCGCCGAGAGCGATGGCGCGATACCAATCTCTCGCTTCAGTCGCATCAGCCACGGCACGAAATCTTCTGCGCCGCCCGCACCGACGACGTGCGCAAGCTCGGCAAACTTGGTGCTGCGCGGTGTTCAGATTGAACCGCATCACCGGCTCGAGCATCAGCGCGTTCGCCAGCCCGTGATGCAGATCGCACACGGCGCCCAGCGCGTGCGCACACGAGTGCACGGCGCCGAGATCTTTCTGAAACGCGATCGCGCCCATCATCGACGCCATCATCATGTCGGCACGCGCAGTCAGATTGCGACCGTCCTTGACCGCGGTCGGCAACGCGCGCGCGGCGATCCGCACACCTTCAAGCGCTATGCCGTCACATAGTGGATGAAACGCAGGCGACAGATACGACTCGATGTTGTGCGTCAGCGCATCCATGCCGGTTGCTGCGGTGACGGCGGGCGGCAAGTCGATGGTCAGTTCTGGATCGGCGAATACTGCTTTGGCAAGCAGCTTCGGCGAGAAGATCACTTGCTTGACGTGCGTTGTGTCGTCGCTCACCACGCTCGAACGCCCGACTTCGGAGCCGGTGCCGCTGGTCGTTGGCACTGCGACGATGTACGGCAACTCGGTCGTGATCGGCCGCACGCGGGGATGGTCCCACGCGTATTCGATAACGTCGCCGTCGTGCACCGCCATCAGCGCCACGACCTTGGCAACGTCAAGCGCCGCACCGCCTCCTATCCCGATCACGCAATCGGCGCGATGCGCGCGAAACGCGTCACGGCCCTGCATCGCCTGCGACGCAGCCGGGTTGCCGTGCACGCCCGAAAACACGTTGGCATCTAACCCAGCGCCAAGACTGGCAACGAAATTCTTAAGCACCGGCAGCGCGGCGAGGCCTTTGTCGGTCACGACAATCGGCCGCTTGAAGCCGCGCTCACGCAGATGATCTCCAACCAGCTTGCTCGCGCCAGGACCGAACTGAATGTCGGTAGGAAAGGAAAAGCGTGAAACGGTCATTTGATAGTCACCCAACGCAACTCGAGCACATCGCTGGGCCATTGCACGACATCGATGTTTGGCCGCATCACCCACGTTAGCTTGCGCCGATACAGCGGCACCAGCGGGAGGTCGGCGTTAATGATGCGCAGCGCATCGCCGGTTAGCGTGCGACGCTTTGCAATATCCGGCTCAACGCGAATCGCATCGATCAGCGCATCGAGCTTGGAGTTCGAATAGCGGCCGCCGTTGAACGCGCCGCTGCCGGCACCATCCCAGCTGCGAATGACGTTGTTGAGCATCGCCCACGGGTCGGTGCCGGGCGTCCAACCGAACTCGAAGAAGCTCGATGTCGCCTGGGTCAGCTTCGGAAAGAAGATCGAACTCGGCGATGGCTGAAACGAAACGCGGATGTCGATTTGCGCCAGCATCGCGCTGATAGCCTGGCACACCGCCGCACGGTAGGTAACGTTGACGCAATCGAGCGCGACTTCGAAGCCGTGTGCATAGCCGGCTTCCCTCAGCAACGCGCGCGCCGCTGCAGGGTCGTAACGCAAACGCTTGTCGAGTTCGGGCACATAGCCGTCGACCAGAGGTGACAGGTGCGTCCCGATCGGCGTCGCCTGTCCGCGCAACACTTTGGCAATGATCGTGTCAATGTCGATCGCGTGATACACCGCGCGTCGCACGCGCAGGTCCTTGAACGGATTGCGTCCTTTAATATTTGAGAACTGCAGTTCATTGCGCGACTGATCAAAGCCCAGATACTGCATGCCGATGTCGCTGGTCTCGACCGACTTCAACGCTTTGTCGCGCTTGATCCGCGCCACGTCCTGAAACGGCGGATCGATGACAAAGTCGACTTCGTTCGACGCCAGCGCGGCGAGCCGCGTCGCGTCGGCCTGAATGACGGTGTAAGTGGCTTCGGTCACGTTGCCGATGCCGTTGCCACTTTTGCCCCACCAATTCGGATTCGCGGTCAACACCAGCCGCCGGTCCTGCTCATACGTTTTCAACACGAAGGGCCCGGTGCCGTTGGCGTTGCGCACTGCGTAGGTTTCCTGCTTGCCGTTGTAGTCCTGCGGCAGCAATACGCCGTGCTTTTCCGCCCAAGCCTTGCTCATCATCGCGATCAGCCAAAGCTTGTCGGGCAGTACGGCATCGGGCGCCGAAAGCTGCACGTCGATCGTCAGGGAATCGACCTTGCGAACCCCGGTGACGCCGCGCAGCTGGCTGGCGCGCTGCGAAGTCTTCGCCAGCGCGCGCTCGATCGAAAAAACGGCATCGTCCGCGGTGAACGGCGCGCCATCGTGAAACTTCACATCCGGCCGCAGCTTGAAGCGCCAAACCGTGGGCGACGTCGCTTGCCAGGACACCGCGAGCGACGGCTCGAGCTTGAAGCTCTGATCGCGATTGACCAGGCCTTCATAGATCTGAGTGACGACTCGCGTTTGATACAGCAGGGCGAGTGAATGCGGGTCGAGCGAGTTGGGGTCGAACGCGCTGGCGAAGCGCAGGGTCTTTGCGAATACAGGTGCCGACGCCAGCAAGGACAACAGCACCAGGGCGATCAATCGTGCAAGCATGTGTCAGTTTCGCTTCTTCGTTTGGGGCGGTCCGGCGGTACCCAGTCCGACGCGCGCCGCTTCCGTATCGATGATCGAGGATGCAGGCACGTTGGCGAGGTTCACATCCGGTCCCAGCGCAACGATCAATGCCTTCTTGATGTCTTCGATGTCGCAGCTTCGCACGTCGCTGATCCACGGGCCGGGTAATTCGATCATCACGCGCGACATGTCGAGCGACCGCGTCAGAAGGTCGATCGTGCGCGTGCGCAGCTTGCCTCTTTCGATCAGCTCGGCGGCTTCCACCAGCACGAGTGCGGCACCCGCGTCGAAGCAGGTCTCCGCCTGGCCGATCAGCAGCGCGGGCTTGCTCAGCGTTTCTTTGGATCCGACCTCACCGAAGACGATCAGTCCTGCGGCCGCTGCATTGCGAATCTGCGAGCGGCGCTGCGTGGCTGTGAGTGGCACGACATTGTCGGATATCTCGATCGCCTTGAAGCCGAGCGCGAGCGCCTCGGCGTAGTACGTAGGCAATGCCCTCGCGCCTTGAGTGGCGAACACGTATTCGTGGAACTGCCCTCCAAGAAAAGGCTGGATGCGATTGCGCCGATACAGCCGCAGCTTCTCGAGTAAAACCGAACGCGGGTAAAGCCGCGCAGTGCCGGTCTTGATCTTCGCAAGGTCAATGTAGTCACCGGCCAGGGCAACGAGGTCGCGCGTATAGGCAAGAGGCAGTCCGTCGTCCAGCACCATCGTCTGCCCGGATCGCCGCGGCTTGCGCGTGGAGCGTTCGCGCGGCAGCGGAACAAATTCGAAGGGCGCGCGTTGTGTGGGTTTGGCCGCAGGCATATTGGTGAGTATCAAGTCAGCTATATAGTACTGAGAGACCTTGTCGAGGAAAGATGGCTGTGTCCGCTCGCAATCTGCTGGTGATCATGTCCGACGAGCACAACCCGAAAGTGCTCGGCAGCGCGGGGCACCCGATCATTCACACGCCGAACATCGATGCACTAGCCGCGCGCGGGACTTCGTTTAGCTCCGCCTACACCACCAGCCCAGTGTGCATTCCGGCGCGCGCAGGTTTCGCGTGCGGCAAATATATTCACCAGATCGGCTTCTGGGACAACGCCGACGCGTATGACGGCTCGGTGCCGTCATGGCATCACCTGCTGCGCGACCGCGGTCATCGCGTGGTGTCGATCGGCAAGCTGCATTACCGGCTCGCCGGCGAAGATCATGGGTTCAGCGAAGAACAGATCGCGATGCACATTTACCAGGGCAAGGGAGACCTGCTCGGCTTGATTCGCGACGACATGCCTGCGCGCGGCAACTCGAAGAAGATGATCGCGATGGCCGGGCCCGGAGAGTCGACCTACACGTTCTACGACAAGGACATCTGCTCGCGCGCGCAGGTGTGGCTGCGCGAGGAGGGTGTACGCAAGGCGGATAAGCCGTGGGCGCTGTTCGTGTCCTTCGTGGCGCCCCATTTTCCGCTGACGGCCCCGCCCGAGCACTATTACCGCTACTGGAACCAGGAGCTGCCGCTGCCCAAGCAATACGCGCGCGAGCAGCGCCCACGCCACCCGTATCTCGTCGACTACAGCAACAACTTCAATTACGACGATCACTTCGAGTCGCCGCGGGACGTGAAGAAAGCGCTGGCGGGATATTTCGGGTTGGTGTCGTACCTGGATGAAAACATCGGCAAGGTACTTGCGACGCTGCGCGATGCCGGGCTCGAGGATGACACGGTCGTGATGTACACCAGCGACCATGGCGACAACCTCGGCGCACGCGGTCTGTGGGGCAAGTCGACGATGTATGAAGAGGTTGCCGGCGTGCCGTTGATTCTGGCCGGCGCAGGCGTTCCGGCGGGCCGCCGTATTCCTACGCCGGTCAGCCACGTCGATGCTTTTCCTACACTGCTCGAACTTGCCGGTGAGAAGATGCCGGAGGGTTTTCCGGGCGTGTCTCTGATCGACATCGCGCACGGCGCGAAGCCAAAACGCGCGGTGCTATCCGAATACCATGGCATGGGATCGAGCACCGGCGTGTTCGCGATCCGCATGAACCAATGGAAATACGTGTACTACGTCGGCTACCCTGCCCAGCTATTCGACCTCGACGAGGATCCGGAGGAGTTGCGTGACGTTGCCGACGATGCGGCGTATGCCGATGCGTTGGAGCAATGCCGCCGCGCTCTGTTCGCGATCTGCGATCCGAACGAGGTGGATCGGCGCGCGCACGCGACGGCAGGCCGAGCTAATAGCGCTTAACGGCGGGCGCGCCGCGGTGATCGAGCGCGGCGATTTCGGCTTTACCCCGGCACCGGGCACGGTGGCAGATTTTCAGTAGGAGAAAAAAATGATTCGCATACTTTTCGTGGCAATGATCTCGCTGTTTCTGTCCAGCGCACCCGCGCAGGCGCAGGAATGGCCGACCAAGCCGGTGCGCTTCATCGTCGGCTACCCGGCCGGCGGCGGTCATGACTTCGTTGCCCGTACCGTCGCACAGCGGATGTCCGAGACAGTTGAAGCAGACCTTCGTTGTTGAGAACCGCTCCGGCGCGTCGGGCGCGATTGGCACTGACCACGTTGCCAAGAGCGACCCCGATGGCCATACCTTGCTGATTGCCTCACCCGCCGAAGTGCTGGTCGGGCCGATCGCCGGACAGAAAGTGCCGTACGACCCGGCGAAGGACCTGGTGCCTGTGGCGTTGATCGGCGAGACGCCGCTCGCGGTCGGCCATCCACCCATCGGTACCTGCGAACACGATGCAGGAACTACTGGCGCTTGCGAAGCGTTCGCCGGGCAAGTTGTCTTACGGCACTCCTGGAACCGGCAGCTCGCATGCAGTTTGCAGGGGAATCGATCAAAGCGATTGGCGACGTATTCATCGTTCACATTCCCTATCGAGGTGCCGCGCCGGCGGTGACCGATCTTCTTGGCGGGCAGGTAGAAATCGGTATTGCCGGCATGCCGCCGGTCATCGGCCACCACAAGTCGGGCAAACTAAAAATCATCGCGGTCACCAGCGCCAAACGATCGTCAGCCACGCCGGAGATCCCGTCCGTAGCCGAAGTGCCGGGCTTCGCCGGCTTTCACTTCACGAACTGGCAGGGCGTGTACGCCGCTGCGAAAACGCCGCCCGCAGTAATCCAGCGCATCGCGGCGGAGATCGCCAACGCGGTGCGCGACCCCGCCACGCGACAACGGCTGTTGACCGCGGGCGTCGATCCACTCGGGCTGGGACCCACCGAGTTTTCCGCGTTCCTGGCTCGCGAGCACGCCACTTACTCGAAGGTCGCGAAGGATCGCAACATCAAGCTCGGCGAGTAAACAGTGGAAACGTACCTGCGACACATCCGTTTATCATCAAGGGATGGCTGACCTCGCCGACATTCGTCTTGCCAACACCACCGCGCTCTTCGATGAGTTCAAAAGCACTGCCGTGGTCGGCCCGGCAGGCGACGAGCTAAAGGGACTCGAAGCGCGTTTTGCGGAGCAGCTGCGGATATCCGCGTCGTACTGGAGCCAGCTCAAAAGCCGCAACCGCCATATTGGCGAAACGCTGGCGCGGCAGTTCGAGGCGCATTGCGGTAAGCCGCAGGGCTGGCTGGACCAAAAGCAGGCCGTGCCGCAGGAACCCAGGACGGCGTCCGTGCCGGCGAGCGACAACGAACGGTTTCTCGTGCAGATGTTGCTGACCTGCTATCGATTGAATCCGGATGGGGTCAAGCAGCGGATGCTGGAGCTGATGGAAGGCGAGTTGGCAAAGGCGCAACAGCGTAAGCGAAAGAAGACCAACGGCGCTTGACTTTGCTAAATGGCTCTTTATCATCCGCATTCCTAGAAATTTGCGTAAGTCACTAAAAAGTTTGGAAATGAACTCAAGTCGCTCCTATCGCATCAGTTCGCCACGGCAATCTGCCGCGGCGTGCCTGCGCGCGCTTTCTTTCGAGAAAGCGGGCGGGGATGCGTCCGAGCATAAGCAGCCAGTGAATCGCGATACGAACACACTCGATCCGGGCGGAGGTGCAAGCGCATAGCGCTTCCTCCGTTTGACGGCCCAAAGGCCCGGATCGCGCAAGCATCCGGGCCTTTTTGCTTTGTGCAATTAAGCGGGCCGGCGCAACGGCGCAGTGTCCGAAGTTCTTTAACAACTTGATAGCAACAACAGACTGGCCACCGGTGGCGGGTGTGCGAACGCGCATGCCCGTCGCCGGTGGCGAGGCTGACATTCGTCACCTGCTTGAACATCAGGAGCAGGCGCGTGACGAATGCGCCCTTCGAGCCAGATGCGACGGCGCTCGCCTTGTAAGCGAGAGAAGACCAGGTTGGATTCCGTGGGAAGGGCGCCAAACAGCATCACACCTCGTCCGGTGGATCCGGCGTTGCGGCTACGAACCGCGACTACTGATGTTCGATTCATCAACGAGGTGCCAATTTCAAAAGGGCGTAGTTCAACAGCAGAGCCTCGGCCTCCAAAACCGATGATGGGGATGCAACTTCCTCCGCCCTTGCCAGCATTGACCCGTGGCGTAACGGCAGCGCAGCGGTCTCTTAAACCGTCAGGTCTTGGTTCAAGTCCAAGCGGGTCAACCAGTTTTCAGATCATTCCGCGATGGCCGACACGGCAAGGCAGCGCACTGTTAATGCGCTCGATAGTGGTTCGAATCCACTTCGCGGAGCCAGTTTCCTCCCGGGATGAAAACGCCACGGACGGCGCATTCCGGTTTCGCAGGCGCAGGCCTGTCTGCGAAGCAGCGGTCCGGCGTCGCATGCGATGGCTGCAGGGCTTCGACATTCAGGGTGTAGCTCAGCTGGAAGAGTGCCGGCGTCGGAAGCCGGAGGCCGCTGGATCGTATCCAGCCACCCTGACCAATAAATGATGGCGATCGTGGTGTAGTGGTCTGCATCGCGTGCTGTGAACGCGCTGGTCCCGGATCGAAACCGGGCGATCGCCCCAAAGTTTCAACCCCAACTGACGGGAATCTCGGCATACCTCGCTGTCTCAGAAACAGCGGCTTCTGCGTTCGAATCGCAGGTTGGGGACCAATTGCAGGCGAGAGGGCTGGGTCCTCAGCGGTTTCATAAGCCGCGCTCGCTCGGTTCGATTCCGAGGCCTGCGACCAATCGTTCGAATTGGAGCCAAAGGCGATCCATTTAATCGCGCCGCAATTCCGAATCTCGCAACTAGCCGGCTCGAGCTCGCCGTATATCCAGGTGTACTCGCGGAGGACACTGCAAATGGAAAACGGCAAGCATGTTTGGAAGGCTTTACTGTTGGGCGCGATTCTGGCGGGCAACCTGTCAGCGGCCCGCGCAGATGAACCGGTCGCCACTGGCACCCGCGGCGATCGAATCGACCTGTACGACGAGCAGGGTCCGGTCTGCCCCGAGGGTTTGAAGCGAGCGGTTTATACGTACCTGCTGCCGAACGGGCTCTCGGGTGAAACAGTCGAGGGCTGTTGGCGCGCGGATAGCACGCTTGTTTTCATGGCGTTTGCCGATGGTGATCGCGGCGCAGTGGAGTTGGATGTTTTTACCTGGCGTCGGAGTCCTACCGGTCAACAGCTGTGAACTTTCTTGCATCGCGAGCCGCGCGATGCAACGTTGATCTTCGGTAAGCCAGCTCAACGCCGACATCTGAGTCGGCTTCGTCGAATCAAACACGGTAGGTTGGCCGAGTGGCAAGGCACTCCTCTGCTAAGGGAGCGAGTTGTCGATCAGCGATGACGCGCGCGTTCGATCCGCGCACCTACCTCCAATAACTGGAAGCGCAAACCGATTGGCGACGGTGCCCGCCTTGAAAGCGGTGTGAGCTGCTATCAGCAGCCTTGGGCGTTCGACTCGACCCCGCTTCCGCCAACTCGAACCGCTTGACTTCTGGTGAGGTCACTAGGCCTTCAACCTAGCAAGACGGGTTCGATCCCCGTGCGGTTTACCAACTGCGGCGTCGCCAAGTGGCCCAAGGCACCTGGCTCTGAACCAGGTATTCGTAGGTTCGACTCCTACCGCCGCTGCCAATTGATTCTTGATATCGCATCCCAAGCTGACCAGGTGGCAGCGCCGGTTTGAAGCACCGGAGGGTGTGGCTCGATACCACAGGGATGCACCAAACACGGCGCATTGACGTAGACGGATGCGTACCCGGCTGTCGACCGGAGGAGAGCGGATCAATGCCGCTATGCGCCGCCACTAAAATCTTAGATGGAGAACATCATGGATCTCAACGCATTGAACAACGTCCGCGCCTGGACGAATGGCGTGGAGGTCGAGTACGACGCGGTCGCGCAGGTCAAGAACATTGCATCGCTGCCGATCGTCGCGGGACACGTCGCGATCATGCCGGACGTGCATCTCGGGAAGGGCGCGACGGTGGGTTCGGTGATTCCGACCCGGGGCGCAATCATTCCGGCGGCCGTAGGCGTCGACATCGGTTGCGGTATGTGCGCGGTGCGCACAGTGTTGACGGCGAACGATCTACCGGATTCTCTGGGCAAGATTCGCTCGGCAATCGAAGCACGCGTTCCGGTCGGGTTTTCCGCGCACGACAAGCCGGTCAGCACGCATAGTGATGGCCTGTTCGGTATGGCGCTGAAGCGCAAGGGCGAAGAACTGCACGATCGCTACAACTCGCTTCGCATCATGGATCGGGTCGGCAAGTTCGATCACAAGCGCGTCTGGAATCAGGTCGGCACGCTCGGCGGCGGCAACCACTTCGTCGAGCTCTGCCTCGACGAATCGGACGCCGTGTGGATCATGCTGCACTCGGGTTCACGCAACGTCGGTAAGACGATCGGCGAAACTGCGATTGGGATGGCGCGCGAGATGGCCGTCAAGCACCACCGTCATCTGCCGGATCGTGACCTGGCATGGCTGGACGAAGGCTCGCCGGAATTCGACGAATACGTCGAAGGGCTGCGTTGGGCGCAGGAGTATGCGGCGCATAACCGCAACCAGATGCTGCACGCGGTGCTGAAGTCGCTGCGCGAGGAGTTCGGGCGCGAGATTGGCACGAGCGAGCACGCAGTCAACTGCCACCACAACTACAGCTCGCTCGAGGAACACTTCGGCGAGCAGGTGTGGATCACGCGCAAGGGTGCGGTGTCGGCACGCGCCGGTGAGCTCGGCATCATTCCGGGCAGCATGGGTGCGCGTTCGTTCATCGTGCGCGGCAAGGGAAACGCGGATGCGTATCACTCGTGCTCGCACGGGGCAGGGCGTCGTTTGTCGCGCAATGCGGCCAAGCGCAAGTTCACGCTCGATGATCTGCGCAAGCAGACCGAAGGCGTCGAATGCCGCAAGGACGCGGGCGTGCTCGACGAAATCCCGGGCGCATACAAGGACATCGACGCAGTGATGGCCGCGCAGGCCGATCTGGTCGAAGTCGTGCACACGCTGAAGCAGATCATGTGCATCAAGGGCTAAGCGTCGTCGTGAATATTCAGTAGCACAGCCGCAGAACGGTCGGCGGCGCACGCCGACCGTTCGCCCTACCGTGCAGCCCGTGAAAGCTCGCTACGAGCCATCCTGTTTCAAACGTAAGAATCCGGGATGGCATCGGAAATGATTGCGTTGCGAGCGTTCTTCACGATGAACATCATTGAACACAAAAGAGGCATCGCCATGAGACATGCTCAAGACAACCTGAAACCCGCCAGCCGGTTGCTGGACCTCCGGTTCAATTACATCCCTGCGGCGGCGACCGATATCGCGGCGACATGGAAGCGCTTCGGATTCGATCCGCACGCTAACAAGCAACGGCGTGAGCAGCTTAGGAACAGCATCACCGGCCCTGCGGCTGCACTAATCGCATCGTAAGTATTCAGATCCGCTATTGCGGATCCACCTAATTCTCTCGGCAAGCTGCCGTCAGCGGGCCAGCCTCGTGAGTGCTGCCTGGTGCGCGCGCCCGTCCCGTACGTCGGACGCGCGCATACCGCGGCAAGGCGCTGAGTGAATGCATCGTGATTTGGCGCAGAGGTAGCGCACGCGTCTCATCGAGAAAATGAAAACGCGAGGTGAAGGTTCGACTCCTTCAATCACGACCACTCCCTAGCTCAGTGGGTAGAGCAACGGTCTGATAAGCCGTCAGTCGCGGGTTCGACTCCCGCGGGATATCCCTGGAAGGGCTTGCTTCACAACCGGGAAGGCCTCGGCGCCCGATCGTGAATTGCACTTCGGTGCGATGAGCGAGACGGCCGCACCGCCCGCTCGGCCTGCGCTCCGGCAGCGCATCACTTCGAAACGGTTCCCGTTGATTGGCACGTCGCTCACCGAGCTTGCTCGCGCATCGCTCGGCAATGCGCCGTGGCGTCGGCGCGTCCGACTTCCTCGTGATGCAAAACCGCAGCCCGCCGTTCGGCCGGGAGGCCCACTCCCATTTTTATCAATCGTTCTTTAGGAGAAAAACCATGTTCCGCAAGTTCCTGATCAAGAAGGACGAACGCGGACTGCTGTTTCGCAAGGGTGACTTCGTCACTGTGCTGCACGCGGGAGAGCACCGTTACTTCGATCCGTTTATGCGTCTGACTGTCGAAAAGTATCCGCTCGCGAAGACCGCGTTCGACCATCGTCTGGCCGACTACCTGCGTCATGCAGAGCCGGCGCTGATTGAACGCGAGTTCCATGTTGTCGAAGTGGGTCCGACCGAAGTCGGGCTGCGCTACGAAAACCGTCTGCTCGTCGAAGTCATTGCGCCGAATACGCACCGCCTGTACTGGAAGGGCTACATCGACGTACGCGTAGCGCGCATCGACATCAGCGAAAACTTCGTGCTGCCGCATAGCCTGACGCTGCAGCTCGGAACCGCAACCGGCCGCGCGAAGGTGATCGGCGCCGAGCACGTGCTCGCGGTCCAGGTGCCGCAGCATCACGTCGGCCTGCTGTTCGTCGACGGCAAGGTGCATCAGATGCTGCAGCCGGGTCTGCACGCGTTCTGGAAGTTCAACCGCGATCTGCGCGTTGAGCTGGTTGATCTGCGCATGCTGCCGCTCGAAGTCGCTGGCCAGGAAATCCTGACCAAGGACAAGGTGGCGCTGCGCATCAATTTGAACGCCGGCGTGCGCTTCATCGACGTGCTGGCCGCGTTCGCGCAGCAGGCCAAGCCGCTCGACTACCTGTACCGCGAGCTGCAGTTCGGGCTGCGTGCGGCTGTTGGCACACGCACGCTCGACGAGCTGCTCGAAGACAAGGGGTCAATCGACCGCACTGTTGCCGAGCACATCGGTGCACGCGCGCGTGCTGCCGGAATGGAAGTCGCAAGCGTCGGGGTGAAGGACATCATCCTGCCGGGCGAGATGAAGACCATCCTCGCTCGCGTGGTGGAAGCCGAAAAGGCTGCGCAGGCCAACGTGATTCGTCGTCGTGAAGAAACGGCGGCGACGCGCAGCCTGCTCAACACCGCGAAGGTGATGGAAGACAACCCGATTGCGCTGCGAATGAAGGAGCTGGAAACGCTGGAAAAGGTCACCGAGAAGATCGACAAGATCAGTGTCTACGGTGGACTCGACAGCGTGCTGAAGGATCTGGTGAAGATCCGCGCGTAGTTAGAAGGTCTCGCACGCTCCTCGCTGCTGCATGGTGGCGAGGAGCAGCTGCGAGGGTGGTGTCATTTCGGAGGCAGTGGCTTGATAAACCCGCCCTTTCCCATCAGGTCGCCAAAGCCCGGATTCGGTGGAGGCGCAGGTTTCACCGCGGGCGATGGCCCTGTAGCCTGTTGTTTGTCGCGGTGATGGCTCCATAGGCCGAATTCATAGTCGCCTGAGCAACCCTGACTTCTTCCGCCATGAATTTGTTACCAGTCTCCGTTACCCTAAACCGAACGATCCCGCCAGTGACAGTGCTGAAGCTGTGGGATAAGAGGAACTGCCTCACAGTCTCCCTGAACGCTTTCGTCCTTGCGGTCGGCGGGTTGGCCCATGACTCCTTCTTCACAACGGTTGGAGGTACGCAGACGTCCAGGATGTACTGGCCGGAAATGCGAGGCTTCGGGGCATCGGGACCGCGCATGAGGTCCTTCAGGACTGCATGGAGATGCATTTTGTCCCCGGGGCCTTGCGTGACCGGAGTGGATGAGGACTGCCAGCCGGCGACCGGGATCGCCCGGTCGTTTGGGCCAAGTGCCACCGTGAACCTCTTCGGTGGGCCGTACTGCTTGCTATATGAATTGGGATACAAACCCTGCGTCGGTTCCCAGACGATCGATGCAGGAATCAGAACGCCCTTCGGACATTTGTGCTGCGGGTCTTTCCCGTTCACTCGGTACTTGTAGTTCTCCCCTCCTACGCACAGATGAAAGCGGGACGTCGCAACGCCGCTGGGCGGGCGAATCTTGACCGCGCCCGTGACGCCGGTTGAGTCGGTAAACACAAAAGCCAGATGCAGCGGGAAGCTTTGGAAACTGAACAGATTGTTCGGCGCATAGAACTGCGAAAAAACGAGCTTGCACTTTCCAGGTTCAACCCGGTGCCAGTACTCGATCATCCAAAACTCGTCGGTGAAGCCGAAGTCCTTATAGGCGACCGCCACAAGCACCTTGATCTGGCCTTGGTTGCAGACTTCCGCGTGATAAAGCTCATTCGGTTGTCCGGCGTAGTCATATTGTGGGGCGGCCCACAGGCGCGCAGCGGGCAGTAGAAGCAACGTGGTCAGCAGCGCGATCCGGATAGGGCTCACTTGGCCTCCCTGTCTCTCCGGGCAACGCCTGAACCACTTCGAACCTGACCCGGCTAACTAAACAGAATGCGCTTGGCAGCCGCAGCGTGTCAATGCAGGTTGGATTCGGGCCAAGCGCAGCATACCCAGAAGATCGACAAGATCAGCGTGTACGGTGGACTCGACAGCGTGCTGAAGGATCTGGTGAAGATCCGCACGTGAAGAAACCCGCTTCTCAATGAGAAGCGGGTTCTTCTTGAAACAAACTTCCGATACGAAGCGGCTTGGCCAGTGACATGCAACCGCGTAAGTCACACATCGGCTGGCGCGTAGCAGCGCCGCTCACTTCTTCTCTCCCGCTGCAACTACCACCTTGCGGTCTTTCCAGCTCGCGTCGTCGTGAGAAGCGCCAGCGTGCTCCGCATTGCTGAAGCTGCTCGCGTACTCGACGAATTCGGCCAAAAAGCTGAACCGGAAAACCACTAACGTGGCGATTACTACAACGGCGTAAAGGAAGTCCCCTGTCTTACTACATCGATCCCAGTGCCTCATGACGATCTCCATTGGGTTAAGACTGCACAAACAAAAAAGCCCGGAGGCGTTCACGCGATCCGGGCTTCCGTTGGCAGCAGGGTCCAACTACATCTCTGGACCTCCACTAGAACCCATCGTCAGCACGGACACACTAGACAGCGTCGCCCCGGCGCAAGACGTGACGATGCCGACTGCCGACACCGCGCGCCCGACGCCCACCGCCGCGAAGTTCATTCGCGACGAGGTTGGTTGGCTACTGCCCAGGTTGAACATCTCAAGACCTCCACAAACCGGCGTTATCGCCGGGGAACGAAATATAAGAAGCGTAGGTGATACAGGTCAATGAAATTCGCGCGTGAATTTTCGTAGTGTTGCGCGTTTGCAGCGCGAATACTCCAGATGAAAGTTCCCCAAGGCTAGGCCGAGCCACTGCAGCGAGGCAAGCGGTCGCGGAGTCGGTAGGCCGGCCGTGATCGAAAGCTAAAGGCGCCTACGTGATTCTTGCGCTCCAATCTGTCGGTATCGCGACATCAAGCAGCTTTTGCGCAATACTTGCGCGAGCAGGAGAACCGTCGGAGGGGAGTCAATATGAAAAGAGCAATTCTGATCGTCGCGGCGCTTGGTTCACTGGTGCTCGCGGGTTGTGCGCACCGCTTTTCCATCATCGATCCGGCTCGGCCGCAGGTGTTTGTTTCGGAGGGTAGGATCGTGGTCAATCAGGAGCCGGTGATCGTGAAGCGGCCCGGCACCATCACATGGACGGTGCCCTGGGGTTCGAATGTCCGCTTTGCCGACAACGGCATTACGGTGGATGCATTCGTCAAGCCACTGCCAACGCGTGACGGAAGGCCACAGCCGCGCCCAGTCACCCGCGACACGAGTCGGGCCTCTCTGTTCAAGTGCGAACCCAACAAGGAGAGAACCGAGTTCTCCTGCAATGTGCCGCAAGAGGTCCAACCGGGCTTCTATGCCTACACGATTCGCGTGCTCGCCGACGGCAAGCCGGTCGAACTGGATCCGACGGTCATGGTCGAGTAGCAGCCAACCAGCGGCGCGCCCGCTGCGTTGCTTCGTCGTAGCCGACGGAGCGCCCGACGGATTCGCGCTCCAGTGCCATCGGACCGAGTGCTGCGCGCGCCCGCGCAATCGCTGCTGATAGAAAGGCCTGGTCGGCCGGATCACGGCGCAGTTCGCTGCGGTCGGCCTGCGCCTCGGCTGCTCCGAAGAACTCGGCGCCGAGGGGAAGGTCGCATTCGGCCACAGCCAGGCCTGCACAGACCTCTAGAAGACTTTGGCCCATCGCCTTTGAGCCGGTGCGGTCGACGATCGTCAGAACTTCCTCGAGCAGTCGTCTTGCCTCCGAAGGTTGATCGCGAAGCACTGCGACCATGGCTAGATTGAGCAATCCGATTGCCACGCTCTCGTCGTCGCACAGTTCACGCGCGAGAGACAGGAACTCGGTATACAGCGGGCACGCGCGATCAAGCACTCCCTGAGCCCTTAGCACCTGCGCCTGAGTGTTCATTGTTGCCGCCAGCGTGCGTTTGTTGCTGGCGGTGCGCGCAAGCGCGACGGCCTCTTCGCAACACGCAAGCGCGGAGTCGGGGTTTCCGAGCGCGAGCTCGACCATGCCGAGCAATTGCAAAACCGCCACTACGCGGGAACCATCGTTGAGCTCGCGTGCAATCGAAAGGCTCTGCTGCAGGAGTTCGTGCGCCTCGGTATAGCGACCCATGAAGTAGCAGATCTGACCCGCGTCCGCGAGCCCGCGGCAGCGCGACAGCGTTCGGCTCTGGGCATGGGGCCGAGCCAGCGCTTCGCTCGTGACTCGATATCCCAGACCGAGAAGTCCGCGGTTCAGCCAATAGAACTTCAGGGCGAACACCATGCGCAGATCGGTCTCAGCGCCGCGGTCACTTCGGTCGCACCACGCATGGGCAGCGAGGATGTTCTCGCGTTCACGGTCAAGTATGGTCATGCACGTGCCTTGCTCTGGCCCGAGCATTCTCGGTCGCAGCTGCTCGACGAACTGCGAGTAGAAATCGAGATGACGCTGGCGGGCGGCTGCGTTATCGCCAAATGCGTCGAGCTTCTCCAGCGCGTAATGCCGCACGGTGTCCAGCATCCGGTACCGCTCCCCGCTCACTTCCATCACGACCAGCGACTTTTCGACCAGCTGCGACTGCAGGTCGACGACGTCGCTGGCTTCGATCGGGCCGCCCGCACAGATCGCTTCAGCGCCCTCCAGCGTCCAGCCGCCCGCGAACACTGCGAGCCGCTGGAAAGCCGCGCGCTCGCGTTCGTCGAGCAGGTCGTAGCTCCAGTCGATCAATGCGCGCAGCGTGCGCTGGCGCGGCAACACGGTCCTGTCGCTGGTTACCAGCAGCTTGAAGCGGTCGTTCAGCCGCGCAGCGATGTTCTCGACCGACAGCGCGCGTGCACGCGCGGCCGCGAGCTCGATCGCGAGCGGGATGCCGTCCAGCTGATGGCAGATGTCGGCGACCGCTGTGGCGTTGCCGCCCGTAAGCACGAACTCCGGACGGGCCGCAGTCACGCGGTCGATGAACAGGCGTACGGCTTCGTGCTGCGGCTAGCGCCGAGAGCGACTCCTTTGCCTGCGGGTCGGGCGCGCTCAGCGTCGGCACGTGGTAGGTCGTTTCCCCAGCGACCTGCAGGTAGTCGCGACTCGAGGTCAAGCACTTTCACGCCGGACCCGGCCTGCAGTAGCTGTTTGGCCAGGTCAGCGCACGCATGAACGACGTGCTCGCAGTTGTCGAGCATGACCAGCACGCGCTAGTCGCGCACGTACTTCAGTCAGCGCTTCGATCACCGGCCGGCCGGCTTCTTCCTTGACGCCGAGCACCGAGGCCACCGCCTGCGGCACCAACCGCGCATCGGTCAGCGGCGCAAGCTCGACAAACCAGACGCCGTCGGGGAAGTCGTCGAGTACTTCGGCCGCGAGCTGCATCGACAGCCGCGACTTGCCGATGCCACCCATCCCAAGCAGCGTCACTAGCCTGTTCGACGCGAGCATGTCCCTGATCTCCGAAAGCTCGCGTTCGCGGCCGATGAACGAGTTCAGCTGTTGCGTGAGGTTGTTCGGCGTCCCTTCCAGCGATCGCAACGCGGGAAAATCGGCGCGCAGTTGCGGGTGCAGCAGTTGGAAGATGTGCTCCGGGGTCGACAGGTCGCGGAGTCGCACCGCGCCCAGGTCCCGTAGCGATGCGCCATCCGGGAGCATTCCGTTAACTTGATCAGCCACCGCCTTCGAAAGCAACATCTGGCCACCATGGGCAGCGCACATGATCCGAGCTGCGCGATTAACCGACCGGCCATAAAAGTCGCCGTCGCGTCGCTCGTCAATTCCGGCATGCAGTCCGCAACGCAACGGTAGCGGCAAGCCGTCTGCGGTTTCTGCTGTCGATAGCTGTTGCTGGATCTCCAGAGTGGCGATCAATGCATCGAGCGGGCGGTCAAACGCGGCATGTATGCCATCGCCGGTCATCTTCACGATCGTTCCACGGTTGCGTTCGACCGCGCTCTTCGAGATCGCGTCATGCCGCGCCATTACCAGTGGCATCCGCGCGGACTCCTGCTCCCAGAGTCGGGTGCTGCCCTCGATATCTGTGAAAAGAAATGTGACTGGAGACTGTTCAGACACGTTGGTAATGTGCCGAGCCAAGGCAGAGCCGGATGTTACTGCGGAGTCGATTCGCAACGGCGCCGCGCTCTGCCGCCTGTGCGCGAGTTGGCTTACGCTAACGCGAACCGGACGATTCCATGGGTACCAGCGATTCGAAGCCAATCTTGAAGTGGGCAGCTCCGGTCCTCGCTTCGCTGGACATCGAGCGGACCATCTCGTTTTATTGCTCGCGCCTCGGATTTGCCCGCGTGTACGCAGACCCGGGCGTGTGGGCCATCGTGTCGCGCGATGATGTTTACATCCACTTTTGGGCTTGTTCAGAAAAGCACATCGCCGAAAACACGAGCTGCCGCGTCTATGTCACTGGAGTTGAAGGGCTCTACAACGAGATGCAGGCGCAAGGTGTCGTTCATCGAAACGCTCCGTTGCAAGACAAGCCGTGGGGTGCGCGTGAGTTTGGCGTCCTTGATGAGGACGGCAACCTCATCACGTTCGCCGAGCGCATGGACGTCGCTTGAAACTCAGTCCGTCCGATCTGGAAAAGATCTCGACCCTAACGCTGGAGCACTACAACCAGCGCGCTGAGGATTTTCGCGAAGGCACGAGCGATCACGATGTCAGTCAGAACATCGCCGCCTTGTTGCGCCATATCGAATCCGCACCTCCTTTCACGATTCTTGATTTTGGATGCGGACCCGGGCGCGATCTGAAGACGTTTGCCGCGCTTGGCCATGTTCCGATTGGACTCGAAGGCGCCGCGCGGTTCGTCGAGATGGCACGCACCGACACCGGGTGTGAAGTGTGGCAACAGGACTTCCTGCGACTCGACCTTCCGGATGCACGGTTCGATGGTGTGTTCGCGAATGCGTCGCTGTTTCATGTGCCATCCGAGCAGCTGCCGACAGTGCTACGGCAGTTGCACGACACATTGAAGCCGGGTGGGGTGCTTTTCAGCTCAAATCCGCGCGGTGAGAATGAAGAAGGGTGGAATCGCGGCCGGTACGGTAGGTACCACGACCTCGCTGCGTGGCGCGGCTGGATGACGAATGCCGGCTTCATCGAGCTGGAGCACTATTACCGGCCCGCGGGACTGCCGCGCGCACAGCAGCCGTGGCTGGCAAGCGTGTGGCGGCGGCCTGCGTAGTGAGTTAGATGTCCGTGGTCAGGACATCAGCGCTGAACGTCAGCTCCTGGCTCGAGTGCCGCTCGAAGCGGCTTAAGGTCGGAACGTAGTCCCAGCGCTCGACCGTGCAGCGGCGCGGCGACTGGGCGCCGTCGCAACGGATCAAGTTCACCGAGTTGGTAATGCCTTCGCGGATACGCGACGAAACCGCGGTGCCCGCCTGCACCGTCCAGATGTCGCGCGGCAAAGCGCCGAACGTGGTGCGCAGCGAGCGCACGTACGGCAGGTGAATGTGCCCGCCCATGATGATGTCGCCACCGGCGGCAGCCCACGCCGGCACGGCCTGCCGATGCCCGTCGAGCAAGTTGTCTTCGTCGCTCGGGCGAATCGCCAGAACTGGTTGGTGCACGACCACGATGCGGAGCTGCGAAGCGTCAGCACTCTTCAATCGGTGGCTCACACGCTCGATCTGTTGCGGGGAAAGCTCGCCATCCTTGTGCCTGCGCGGACGCGTCGTATTGACTCCGATCACCAGCAGGTGCGCGGATTCGAACACGGGCTCCAGGTCGTCGCCGAACGCGCGCGAGTAGTTCGCGTAAGGAGCGAACGCACGCAACGCAAGATTGAACAACGGAATGTCGTGATTACCCGGAATTGCAAGGAACCCGGCAGGGTTCAACTGATCGATAAACGCACGCGCAGCGGCGAACTGGTGGCGCCGGGCGCGCTGCGTAATGTCACCGGACATCACCACCAGGTCGGGGATTTCACTTTTCGCCAATTGCATTAGTGCCTGCACCACCGGCGGTTGCTCGGTGCCGAAGTGCGCGTCTGAAATCTGCAAGAGCGTCGTCATCAATGTGCGGTTTCGGGAACGGCGTCGATCGGCTTCAGTAACAGCAACGGCTCGGGTGCGACGCTGAATTCAATCGGCGTCCGCATCCATTGGATCTCTCCGTCAGTCGCTATCTTCACTCGCCGCACGTAGCGGCTCGATGGTGCAACGGTGATGCTCGAGAACGCAAAGTGCCGGACGCCGGGCTCGCGTCCCAGTCCTCCCATCGCGCCACGAGCTGCCAGCTCGAGAAGCTTTAGCGTCGGCACCGGGGACAGCACGATCGCAGCAAGCTTGCCGTCTTCGACGATCTCCGATTCAGCGAGCCCGATCTGTTCGAGCTGCAAACGGTTGTTGCCGATAAACAGGGTCAGCGTTCGCAACTCGTGCGTGCGGCCTTCATGTTGCAGCTTGATCAGCATCGGCTGGTAGTCGCGAAAAATCGTAACCAGACCGGCCCAAGCTGCCACCAATCGGCTGCGCCCGTGGCGCTGCTTCTGGTCCTCGCGGTCTTCCAGTAGTTGTGGATACAAACCGAGACTCGCATTGACCAGAAATACATTGCCATTGACGATCCCCACCTGCACCGGTTGCACGCGAGCGCTTAACAGCGCGCGAGTGGCTTCGGCCGTATCGGACGAGATGCCGTGCGTACGACCGAAGTAGTTAAACGTTCCCTGCGGAATCACGCCGAAGGGGCAATTGCTACGCAATGCGACTTGCGCCACCGTGTTCAGTGTCCCGTCGCCGCCGGCTGCGACGACGATGCCGTCGTTCTGCTTTGTTTTTGCGACGGCCTGTGTGGCAATCTGATGCAGCCGCTTTGGATCATCAACGCGCAAAATCTCGTGCGTCCGCCCCGCCGAGTTCAATATCTCCGCAATCGTGTCGGACACCGTGTCGGTGTCGCTGTGACCCGAACCGGCGTTCAGGACAATGTACAAGGGCGCGTCAGGCATGGTTGCCGCAAAGAAAATGGTGCGAGAGCGTAAACGAAGAGGTTATCTATGACGCTGAAGTTAGTCATCGAACAACGCCAGCGTGATCTTGGCGGATTCGAAGTCGGACGCGTGCTGCCGTTTGCGAAGCACCGCATGATCGGCCCATTCATTTTCTTCGACCATTTCGGGCCCGCACATTTTCAGCGCGGGATTCCGCGCACCGTCGACGTGCGGCCGCATCCGCATATCGGCCTGTCCACCGTCACGTATTTGTTCGACGGCGAGATCATGCATCGCGACAGCGTGGGCTCCGAGCAGGCGATTCGACCCGGTGAAGTCAACTGGATGGTCGCCGGCCGCGGCATCACGCACTCCGAGCGCTTCGAGAAGGCACGCGCCGAAGGTGGGCCGATGCACGGCATTCAAGCCTGGGTCGCGCTGCCGCGCGAGGACGAAGAAACGGCGCCGGACTTCGCCAACTATTCGGGTGATGCATTGCCGACTCATCAACAAGACGGGGTGTGGATGAGGTTGATTGCCGGCGAAGCCAACGGGATGCGAGCGGGTGCCAGGACGCATTCGCCCATGTTCTACGCGCACGCGACGCTCACGCAGGGGGCAACGTTGTCGTTGCCGAACGAGTACGACGAGCGCGCCGCCTTTGTCGTGTCCGGCAGTGTCGCCGTCGACGGGCGCGACTATGGCACCGGGCAGATGCTCGTTTTCGAGCCGCGCAGCGGCGCAGTCATTGGCGCAAACACGGCGGCGACTTTGATGATCCTCGGCGGCGAACCGCTCGGCGAGCGCTACATCGAATGGAACTTCGTGTCGTCATCCAAGGAAAGAATCGAGCAGGCCAAGTCCGATTGGCGCGCCGGTCGAATGAAGCTGCCTGATCTCGATCACGACGAATTCATTCCGTTGCCGCCGGATCCGCCGCCGCCGGCAAACCCGATTTCCTAGCCGCCAATCTTTGCAAAGGCCTAGCGCGGCCGGAGCGCTGCGGCCAATCGATCGTAGGCTGGGGCCGAATAGCCCTGAACGCGCCGCTCGCCGGCCACGAGCAACGGCACGCCGCCGCTGCCACCGGCACCGATAAATGCGCGCATGCCGTCAACATTCTCTATGTCGTATTCAATGT
This sequence comes from uncultured beta proteobacterium, assembly GCA_963829995.1. Classification (GTDB taxonomy): domain Bacteria; phylum Pseudomonadota; class Gammaproteobacteria; order Burkholderiales; family Burkholderiaceae_F; genus JACCZX01. The sequence continues at coordinate 280,250 of CAWHKW010000031.1, forward strand.
AGTTGATCTGCGCTGCGGCCAGGTGCGCTTTCGCTCGTTTGCAATGGCCGCACCACACCGCGGTGAAAAGTGCCACGTCGCCGGTGCGCGGTGCGCGTGCGGCGCTGATCCGCCCCTTGAGCGCTCTTTTCGAGCTGCTCCCGGAAGCGCAACACTTCCGCAGGTAACGGGCTGGACGGCAGATTGCGAAATTCCAGCGTATTGGTACGCGCCCGATCGGCCGGTGGTTTGTCGCTGTAAGTAATCTCACCATCGGGACCGACCGCCTTGTAAACGGTATCGGCGCTCGTAGACATCGCGAGTGCCAGTGTGATGACGAACACGGCGCTGCGCCGAACCCACATCGTTGTCATTCCGCCTGGCGTTGCCACTCGTCGAGCTGCTGTTCGGTCGGCAAAATCGGCTTGTCACGGTCCTTGCTGACCAAGCATAAAAAACCGAGCGCGCTGTCGGGCGCGGCGTAAAACTGGTGCCACGTCAGAGGATCGACGGTCACAAGATCGTGCTCGGCGATCGGCTGCACTTCGGTCCCGATGCGAACCGTACCCCGGCCGCGCAGGATCAGCACGGCGTGGGTGTGCCGGTGCTGTTCGAGCGTCGAATACCCGCCGGGCGCGATTTCGAAGTAACGCAGTTCGCTCGCGTGGTCCGGTTGCGAGAACAGTACCTGCCGCGTGATGTCCTTGAACGGCGCGCTGCCTTCGGCTTTGTATTGAAGCCGGTCGACGTCCTGCCAGCCGAAGGCGCCGGATGGATCGTTCAGGAGTCTGCGGATCGTGCTCATGCGGTAACCGTCTCGGCCGCCATCGCGACCGCGTTGACGAACTCGGTGCTGCGCGCGGCCAGTTGTTCGCGCGCCGACAACAATGCACCGCCTATCAGCAGCATCGAGTCACGACCGTACTCACCGACCATCTCTGCCGCGCGGTCCACACTCATGCCTCCGGCCGGAGTAGGCAGCGCCGGCTTCAAGTCGTGCCATGGTTGGGTGTTGTTTTTGGCAATGGCGCGGCATGCCTCGCGCGAATACGAGAAGCGGCCACCATGATTCGGAAATATCACTGCGTCGGCGCCGAACAGCCGAAAGAGTTTTCCGAACAGTGCCTCGGGCGCAATGCGAAGGCCGCCCAGTGAGGGGTGAGCGATGAACATCATGTCCTCGAACTCGCGTTTCAGACCAACCAAAGTTGCGACGCCGCACACCATCGGCGCAATCAGCACCAGTCGCACACCCTCGCTGAGTGCCAGTTCAATTTGCGCGCGCATCTGGTCGTGATGGCCGTACAGACTGGGCGCGTACAACGTGCGGCCGCCGCGGGCGGCGTTGGACTCGCTGACGGCCTGCTGGCACGCACGTACGCGCTCGGCGAACGGCGCACTGCGTTGATTGGCCCACCCATGATCATCCTTGATCACGTCGATGCCGGCGCCTGCGAAAACTTTGCATAGGTGCACCAGCGACTCGATCGTCGAACCAATCGGCTTCAGTGCGGTGCACGTCAGCGGGCGCTCCAGCGCGCCCGTGTGGCGGCGCAGTCCGGCGATGCCCTGATTCGGGCCGCCCCAGACGCGAGCGAATGCCGCCGGCACTTCGACATCGATCAGCTCGACGTCGGGCTGCAGCGAGGCGTTGCCGAAGAGCATGTTCATCAACTGTCCGGCATCGTCGCCGATCGTTTCAGCGCTCAAGGCCAGGCGCGCCGTGTGCGTACCGTCGTTGTTGGAGGTCACCTCGTCCACACGTGCGACGATCGTGTCGAGTACATGCGAATCGCTGACTGAAGTCGCAAGCATCTCGATGCTTTGCTCGAGAGCGAGTTGCTGCGCTCGATGGGCGGCGTCGGGGCCTGTTACCCGCAGCCGGTACGTGGCACTGATGCGCAGCGGATCGGTCATGCCAGCTAAATCACTTCGAAGTACCGCTTCAACTCCCAATCGGTCACCGCGTCCTGCCATTGCCTCCACTCCCAATCGCGGGTCGCGGCAAAGTGATCGACGAAAACATCACCGAACCAGTCGCGTGCGGTGTCGCTGCGGCGAAAGATGTCGGTTGTTTCCTTCAGCGAACGCGGCGCGCGCGGAATGTTTTCGGCGCCTTGGTTGGTTCCGGTAATCGGCGGTGCCGTCAGCTTCATCTTCTTCTCCATGCCGTGCAAGCCCGCAGCCAGCAGCGCCGCGACTGCGAGATACGGATTGATGTCCGATCCCGGGCAGCGCGTTTCAAGCCGCGTGCTTTTTGGCGAGCCCGGAATCACGCGGAAGCTCGCGGTGCGGTTATCGACTGCCCACGTCGGTTTGACCGGCGCCCAGAAGCCGTCGACCAGGCGTTTGTAGCTGTTCACGGTGGGCCAGAACATCGGGGCGAATTCCATCAACACCGCAATCTGCCCGGCGAGGAAGCTCTCGAACATCTTGCTCATGCCCGACCGGCCTTTGGCATCGAAAAACAAGTTCTTCTTGCCGTCGGTCATCGATTGATGCACGTGTCCGCTGCAGCCTGGGTAATCCGCGCTCCACTTGGCGATGAAGCTCGGCGTGATCCCGTACCTCGCGCCGATCTCCTTCGCGCCGCTTTTGAACAGCACGCCCCGATCAGCGCACTCGAGCGCGTCGGAGAACTGGATCGCGGCTTCATACACGCCGGGCCCGGTTTCGGTGTGTAGCCCCTCGATCGGCACTCGGAACAGCAACATCTGATCCATCAGCGCATTGAAATATTCGCGATTCGCGTTCGCGCGCACCAGCGAGTAGCCGAACATGCCCGGCGTCAGCGGCGTCGGGTCGACCCCTTTCTTCGCAGCCCAGCTCTGTGGCGTTTCGGCAAAGTTGAACCACTCGAATTCGAGTCCGCACATCGGCTGGACGCCGAGCTTCTCGGCGCGCTTGATCACTGTCTTCAGCAGTTGCCGGGGGCAGATCGGGAACGGTGTCCCATCCGCATTGATGAAATCGCCCAGAAAAAACGGCACTTGATCGTCCCACGGCACGTTGCGCCCGGTGGCCAGGTCAAGCTGCACCATCGCATCCGGAAATCCGTGCTGCCAACCGATCACATGCGCGTTGTCGTACACGCTGTCGGTCATGTCCCAGCCGAACACGACGTTGCAGAATCCAAATCCGCCGTCGACGGCAGACAAGAACTTGTCCTTGTGCAGATACTTGCCGCGCAGCACGCCGTCGATGTCGGTGACGGCCACCTTGACTTTGCCCGACGCGGAGCTTTGCACCGCCTTGACCGGGTCGCTGAGGGGGTAGTCGCCGGGCGCCGGCGTTCGGGTCTTGCCTGCCATCTTCACTCCTTCGTTGGCGGTCAGTCTGAATCAGCACGCGCCAAATGTCCAAGCCCTACAATTGCGCGTTTTTTGTCTCGCTGAGAGTGCAATGCCGATTTACGCATACAAGTGCGCCGAATGCAGCCACCAAATGGATGTGATCCGGAAGGTGTCTGACCCGCCGCTGCTCGATTGCCCCAACTGCGGCAAGCCCGCGCTCGTCAAGCAAGTCACCGCGGCCGGGTTTCAGTTGAAAGGGGCCGGTTGGTACGTCACCGATTTTCGTGACCAGGGGTCGGGCAAGAAAAAAGACGGCGCCAAGCCTGACGAAAAGGCGACGACCGAACAGGCGGCGGATTCGAAGAGCGAATCAAAGACCGAGGCCAAGAGCGATACGGGCGCCGATGCAAAAACCGCGGCGAAATCCGACGCCAAGACCGAATCGAAATCGGATTCCAAATCCGAATCAAAAACCGAATCAAAGACAGAGAGCGGGAGTAAGTCTGCGCCTGCTCCCGCAGGACCGCCGGCGCCCAAGGGCACGTCGAGCGGTACAGGGTGACGCTGGCGCATGTTCAAAAAATATCTAATCGCCGGGTTGCTGGTGTGGATCCCGCTGGCGATCACCTTTTGGCTGCTCGATGTGATTATCAGCACGATGGATCAGACGCTGCTGTTGCTGCCCACAAGCTGGCGGCCGGACGCGCTGTTGCCGTTTCATATCCCTGGCATCGGGTTGCTGTTGTCGCTGCTGATCGTGCTGGCGACCGGCGTGCTCGCCGCCAACATCATCGGCGAGCGGCTCCTGCGCTGGTGGCACGGCTTGCTGAACCGGATCCCGATCGTGCGCTCGATTTATTCGAGCGTGAAACAGATTTCGGACACGCTGCTGGCGACGCGCGGCCAATCGTTTCGCAAAGTCGTGATGATCGAGTTTCCGCAGCGTGGCCAGTGGACACTCGCCTTCGTCGTCGGATCTCCCGGTCCCACGATTGTCGCGGCGACGGCGGCGGACGCAATCACTGTGTATGTGCCGACGGCGCCGAATCCGACGTCGGGATACGTGCTGGTAGTCCGTCCGGAAGAGGTGCGCGAGGTCGACATCAGCGTGGACGATGCACTGAAGTTCCACGTCTCGCTCGGCGTGGTGCCGCCGCGGTTGAGCGCCCGTACGCAGCGCTCGGCGTTAACCGCGGCGGGGCCGCCAACCAAGCCGGCGGCGGTTGAGACAACCAGCCATCTTGATTAAGCTGCGGGCCATGTCGACGAAAATACGTTTCACGCTGGCCGTCGCTTCGAATCGAAACCGCTAGGGTCGGACGGCCAGCGACCGTTCGACCCGCGTGCCGCCCGGCACGCAACACGCTGCAAACCCACAACCAAGTTGCCGGACCGCGAAGCGGGCCGGCTCCCTGAATATTTAACCGGCTCCCCTGACCATGAAGAGAACCGAATACGCGGGCCTGGTGGACGCCAAGTTCATCGGCCAAACGATCACCCTGTTTGGCTGGGTCCATCGACGACGTGACCATGGCGGCGTCATTTTCATCGACCTCAGAGATCGCGAAGGATTGCTGCAGGTCGTGTGCGATCCCGATCGAGCCGAAGTGTTTGCATCGGCCGAGAAAGTGCGCAGCGAATACTGCCTGCAGATCGTCGGAACGGTGCGCCGCCGTCCCGAGGGAACCGTCAACACGGCGTTGACGTCGGGTGAGATTGAAGTCTTGTGCGAGCAGCTCACGATTCTCAACTCCTCGGTGCCGATCCCGTTTCAGCTCGATGACGACAATCTGTCGGAAACCACGCGGCTGACTCATCGCGTGCTCGATCTGCGGCGGCCGGAGATGCAGAAAAACATGATGCTGCGTTATCGCGTCACGATGGCGGTGCGCAAGTATCTGGACGCTGCGGGCTTTATCGACATCGAAACGCCGATGCTGACCCGCAGCACGCCCGAGGGCGCCCGCGACTATCTGGTGCCGTCGCGCGTTCATCCGGGGGCGTTTTTCGCGCTGCCCCAGTCGCCGCAGCTTTTCAAGCAACTGCTGATGGTCGCGGGCTTCGACCGCTACTACCAGATCGTCAAATGCTTTCGCGACGAGGACTTGCGCGCCGACCGCCAGCCCGAGTTCACGCAGATCGATATCGAGACTTCGTTTTTGGACGAAGCCGAGGTTCGCGCCACGATGGAGCAGATGATCCGAGCGGTGTTCGAAGAGGTGCTCGCGGTCAAGCTGCCGCAGCCGTTTCCGGTGATGACGCACGCGGATGCGATGCGGCTGTACGGCTCCGACAAGCCCGATCTTCGGATCGGCTTGCAGCTAACGGAACTGACCGACGTGATGCGTGACGTCGAGTTCAAGGTGTTCAAGGCGGCCACCGAGATGAAGGACGGCAGGGTCTTCGCTTTGCGCATCCCCGGCGGCGGCGAGTTGCCGCGCTCGGAGATCGACGGCTACACGGACTTTGTGAAGATTTACGGCGCCAAAGGTCTTGCTTACATCAAAGTCAATCAGGCGGCGCAAGGGCGGGCCGGACTTCAAAGCCCGATCATCAAGAATCTGCACGATGCTGCGCTGACGGAGATCATCAAACGCACCGGTTCGAAAGATGGCGACCTGATTTTCTTTGGCGCTGACCGTGCCAAGGTCGTCTTCGACGCGCTCGGTGCGCTGCGCACGAAAATCGGACACAGCGAGTTCGGGCGCGACCGCGGGCTGGCGAGCGAAGGCTGGCAGCCGCTCTGGGTGGTGGACTTTCCGATGTTCGAGTTCGACGAGGAGGCGCAGCGCTACGTGGCCGCGCATCATCCGTTTACGAGTCCGAAGGATGGGCACGAAGACTATTTGGCGACCGATCCCGCGCAAGCGCTCGCCAAGGCGTATGACTTCGTGCTCAACGGCTGGGAAATCGGCGGCGGCTCAATCCGGATTCATCGCGAGGAGGTTCAAAGCAAAGTGTTCCGCGCGCTGAAGATCGGCGCCGAAGAGGCGGGCGCCAAGTTCGGGTTTCTGCTCGACGCGCTGCAGTATGGCGCGCCGCCTCACGGCGGCGTCGCGTTCGGACTGGACCGGCTGGTTGCCATGATGGCCGGCGCCGAATCGATTCGCGATGTGATCGCGTTTCCAAAGACGCAACGCGCTCAGGACTTGCTGACGCAGGCGCCCAGCACGGTCGATGAGAAGCAGCTGCGCGAACTTCATATTCGGGTGCGCGGCGAAGCGAAGGCGGCGGAGCCACGAATCGCGTAGTGCGCGCCGTCAACGCGCCAATGAAGATTCCGGAGTCGGTGCTGGTGGTTGTCTACACGCCGGCACTCGATGTGCTCATCATCGAGCGTGCCGATCATCCAGGATTCTGGCAGTCGATCACCGGAAGCAAGGCGACCTTCGACGAGCCGCTGCGCACGACCTGCGTGCGTGAGGTGGCCGAAGAGACGGGCCTTACGGTGTCAGAGGGGCAGCTCGAAGACTGGGAAGTCAGCCATAGTTTCGTCATTTACGAACACTGGCGTCATCGCTACGCGACGGGCGTTACCCATAATACGGAGCATGTCTTTGGACTCTGCCTGCCGCACCGCTTCGAGCCCCACCTCAATCCGGTCGAACACATCCGACATCGATGGCTCGACTGGCGCGCCGCGGCCGATGCGTGTTTTTCGTGGACCAATGCCGAGAGCATCCGGCGGCTGGGGCAACTGGAGACGAATCGCAGCGCTTAGCATGTCGCTGGCAGGTTTTTTCGGTTCGCCATCAAGCGGGGTTGCGCAGCAGTTGCCGATCGTGACCGTCGAGCGTGAAGGCGACACGTTCTACGTGCGGGCACGCGCGAGCGTGGCGGTCGATCCACGCGTTGCCTGGGACACGATCACCGACTACGAGCATATGCGCGACTTTCTGCCGAACATCGAGCGGTCCAAGGTGATCGCGCGCAGCGGCACGCGCATGACCGTCGAACACGTGGGGCAATTTCCACTCTTCTTTTTCGATGTTCCGGTTCGGGTGCGCCTCGTGGTCGTGCAGCAGCCGTTCGAGCGCATCGTCGCGCGCTCCGAGCCCGGCGAGGTAGACGGGGCGCCGCAAACATTGCGCTCGTTTATGGGCCGCTACGACCTGGCGGTGATCAGTATCGAACGCCGTGCCGGGGTGCGGTTGGAGTACGAATCGCAATTCGAACTGGCCGAGCCTTTGCCGCCGATCATCGGCGACCTGTTCGGCACCGCGATGGTTACGAAGACTGTGCGCCTGCAGTTCGAGGCGATGGTGCGCGAGATGGTGCGGCGGCAGGCGGGCCGTCCTTCAATCGAAAAGTCGCAGTGAGTCGGATGGCAGCGGGCGTCGCCGTAAGCCGGTCCATGCTGCTCGCGCTGGCGGTTGCACTAGCCGGCTGCGCGAGCGTAGATCCCTACGCAGCGCCACCGATGGTGCATCACTTGCAGCGCGATGACGTGCTCGGCTACTGCGCGAGGCTGTTCGCCGACATTGATCGCCGCATCGACTCCCTCGGAGTACGCGACGCCGAAGCGCGGCGGATCGCCGGATTTCCGTATCTGCGTATCGACCGCTTTAACGCGGTGCTTGGGCAGCGTGCGACGGGCGCGGCGCAAGATCAAGCGTGGCGCGCCCGACTGCAACAGCTCGATGAAGCGGCCCGCGCCACCGAGCTGGCCAACGCCGCGTTGAGCATCGAGGATCTGCCGCGATGCCGAGGCTTGCTTGGCACGGCCGATGCAGCCGCCTTTGGAGAGCTGCGCGGGTCGGCTCAAGTGCCGGACGACTACAGCATCAGCATGCGGACGCTCGGTCTGTATCCGCTTACCCGCCTGCCTTTTGCGGCGGGCATCGCGCGCTGGCATGCTGAAACCCGCTCGGCGTTTGCGACGCCGATCGAAACGCTGCCGATCCGGGGCCAACTGCGGCGTTATGGCCCGCCGCCAAGCGGTTCAAAACCGGCGCCACAGCCGAGCCTCGATGCGCTCGGCGTTCCCGTTTTCTCCGCAGCGCAGGCAGCGGCTCTCTTTCTCCGGCACGCGCCGATGCTGGAGATCGACGTAGCCGGCGAGTTCGACCGCATGGGTGCGCTGACTCTTGGTGTTGACGATCAAGTCATCGTCGACGCGGCTGCGCCCATCGTCTACACGCGCCTGGCCTACACGCTGCTCGGGGGCTTGATTCATCCGCAGTTGGTCTACACATTCTGGTTCAGCGAGCGTCCGCCCTCGTCCGACGGCGCGTTCGACCTGCTGGCGGGCAAACTCGACGGGGTCGTTTGGCGCGTGACGTTGGATTCGGCCGGCGAGGCGCTGGTATATGACAGCATGCACGCGTGCGGCTGTTATCACCTGTTCTTTCCGACTGAGAAAGTGGTGGCGCGTGATTTGCCTGAAACCCTCGATGAAACTCTGTTCGTTCCGCAAGCCGCACCGCCCGCGCAGCCAGGTGAGAAAGTCGTGCTGCGATTGGAGTCCGGTACACACTACCTGCAGCGTGTGTCAATGACACCCGAAACACGAACAGCCGATGCGGTGACCTACCAGCTGCAGGACGAGCGGATGCTGACGACCTTGCCGCGCCGCGGCGGAGGCTCTCGAAGTGTCTACGACTTCGATGGCTTGATTCCCGGCAGCGAGCGCGCCGAGCGCTGGTTTTTCTGGCCGATGGGCATTGAATCGGCTGGGCAGATGCGCCAATGGGGGCGCCACGCGACGGCGTTCATCGGCCGGCGTCATTTCGACGACCCCCTGCTTTTCGACGCTTACTTCGAAGTCCGCCGCTGAGAGAATAGAAATCCGCTGTAGCGAAAAAAACACGCATCCATGAAGATTCGAGTCGCGACTTACAACATTCACAAGGGCGTCAGCGGCAGCTTGCGCAAAAGAGTGCGCATTCACGACGTGAAGCTCGCGCTGCATTCGATGGACGCCGATATCGTGTTCCTGCAGGAAGTGCAGGAAAAGAACGACCGCATGTCCAAGCACAACGGCTATCCCCAAGGTACTCAGCTCGACTTCTTGTGCACCGGCAGTTACTTGCATCGAGCGTATGGGATGAACGCGGTGTACCCGCACGGCCATCATGGCAACGCAATCGTTTCGCGCCACGCGATCGGCCGCCATCTGAATCACGACATTTCGGACCACGCGCTTGAAAGACGTGGGTTGCTGCACGCGATATCGCATTTCGAAACAAGCAAGGGCGCCCTCGATGTGCATCTGATCAATACGCACTTTGGTCTGATCAAGCGCAGCCGGGTGCGGCAGGCCGAGTTCCTGATTGACTTCGTCAGGTCGGAAGTGCCGAAGGGAGCACCACTGATCATTGCCGGCGATTTCAACGACTGGCAGCGTGGGGTTGACGAAGTGCTGCATAGCGAGCTCGACGTGTTCGAGGCGGCATCCGAATTCAATCGCCGCCAGTCGAAGCCGCGGCTACGCGACCGGCTCGTGCCGTGGCGCGAGCTGCCACGCTCGCACACGGCACGCACGTATCCGAGCATGATGCCGTGGCTGCAACTGGACCGCATTTACGTGCGTGGCTTCAAGATCAACGATGTGCGTGTGCCCAAGGGGGTTGAATGGGCACAGCGCTCCGACCACATGCCACTGATCGCGGACATGGAAGTGGCGTGAGGTTTCCGCGTCGCCACATGAGCCCGGTGGGCGGGACTGCGCACAGCGCCAAGGGTGCGTCCGTCGGCTTATCGAAATGAACGACGAGGCGTTGCGCGAGCCGCTGCCCGTTGCGCGGCGTGCGCAGCGCGCGCTTCGAAAACTGTCGACCAGCACCCGGCCGCTCGTCTATGGCGGCAATCGAATCGAACTGCTGAAAAATGGCGAGCAATACTTCCCGCGCCTGCTAGCCGCGATCGACAGTGCCAGGCAGTCGATCTACATCGAAACCTACATTTTCGAGCTCGATAACGTTGGAGAGAAAGTCAGCGATGCCCTGGCAGCAGCGGCGCAACGCGGCGTCGCGGTGCATCTTCTTATCGATGGGTTCGGATCGCAAACTACCGCCGACGCGCTGATTGCGCGGCTGAAGCCGCACGGCGCGAAGGTGATCGTATTCCGGCGCACCCGATGGTGGCGGCTGGACCGGCGGCTTCTACGCCGGCTGCACCGCAAAGTCGCCCTGTTCGACGATCGGGTGGCATTCATCGGCGGCATCAACATCATCGACGATCATCATCATCCGGATCCCGAGCCGGTGCGCGCCGGTCTCGGTCCCCGCTTCGACTTTGCGGTCGCGTGCGAAGGCCCGCTAGTGGCGGCGGTTTCCTTTACGGTGACGAGGCTCTGGTGGACGGTGTCGGTGCTGCAGTTGAAGCGCAGGCCCGCCACACGGCCCGAACCGGTGCGGCCCGAGTTGATTGAGCCGGTAGCGGGCGAACAAACGGGCGTCCGCGCTGCGCTGTTGTTGCGCGATAACCTGCGCAACCGCCGCACGATCGAGCGCGCCTACCTGGATGCATTCGCGCATGCTCGGCACGATGTGCTGATTGCAAATGCGTACTTTCTTCCGGGCAGGAAGTTTCGCGACGCGTTGTGCGATTTGGCACGAGGTGGCGTGCGGGTGCGGCTGCTGTTACAGGGCCGAGTCGAGTACCGGTTGCAGCACTACGCACAGCAGGCGCTCTATGGGGACTTGGTCAAGTTCGGAATCGAAATATACGAATACACGCCGAGCTACTTGCACGCCAAGGTCGCGGTCGTCGATCAAAAGTGGGCGACGGTCGGATCGAGCAATATCGACCCGTACAGCCTTTTGTTGGCGCGTGAGGCGAACGTGGCGGTGTACGACGAAACCTTCGCAGGCGACCTGCAACGTGCACTCGAAGAGGCCATCGCCAATGATTCCAGTGTGGTCGATGCCGCGGCGTGCGCTCGGCGCAGCCGCTTGCAGCAAGCGTTGAGTTGGGCGGCGTATCAACTGGTACGGGTGCTGACGATGGTCGCTACGCGCCGCGCCGACGGTTAGCCTTCCGCTGTTTAGTTGCAAATGACCGAAGCTCCGCTGATCGTCGCCCGTCCCCAGGGGCTGTACTGCCCGCCGGGCGACTTCTATATCGATCCCTGGCGCGAAGTCGACCGGGCGGTTATCACGCACGCCCATGGCGATCACGCACGCCCGGGGCACGCAAGTTACCTGGCGGCGACTGCAGCCGAACACGTTCTGCGTACGCGGCTTGGCGCAATCACGCTGCAGACAATCGACTACGAAGATCCGATCGACATCAACGGCGTGCGAGTGTCGCTGCATCCCGCCGGACATGTGCTCGGCTCCTCGCAGGTCAGAGTCGAACACGGCGGGCGGGTGTGGGTGGCTTCGGGCGACTACAAACTCAATCCGGACGCAACGTGCCTTCCGTTCGAGCCCGTCCGTTGCGACACGTTCATCACCGAATCGACCTTCGGACTGCCGATCTATCGCTGGGATGATTCCGCGCGGATCTTCAGCGACATCAACGCGTGGTGGAGCGCCAACGCAGACAGTGGGCGTGCATCGGTGCTGTTCTGCTATGCGTTCGGCAAAGCCCAACGCATCTTGTCCGGGGTGGATGCGAGCATCGGCCGCATCGTCGTGCATGGTGCGGTCGAACCTTTGAATCGCGCGTACCGCGCCAGCGGTGTAGCACTGCCACCGACCCAACTCGTGTCGGAAACCGAGCCGGCCGATCTGGCGCGCGCGCTCATATTGGCGCCGCCGTCTGCGCAAGGCTCGCCGTGGCTGCGCCGCTTCGGCGATTACTCCGACGCGTTCGCTTCGGGCTGGATGCGATTGCGCGGCACGCGCCGCCGGCGCGCACTCGATCGCGGTTTCGTATTGTCGGATCACGCCGATTGGCCGGGATTGCTGCAGGCGGTCGACGCCACCGGCGCGCAACAGGTGATCGTTACGCACGGGCAGGTTCCGGTACTGGTGCGCTGGCTCAGCGAGCACGGGCGCGACGCCTCGGCATTCGAAACCGAGTACGGCGATGAGGAGGCGGGCGACGCGGTGGCAGCGGAGCATTCATCCGAGTTGGCATGAAGCGCTTCGCAAGACTCTTCAATGAGCTCGACACTTCGACATCGACCCGCTCCAAGGTCGATGCGCTGAAGCGTTACTTTGCGATCGCCGACGCTGCCGATGCCGCCTGGGCTGTCTACTTTCTGGCCGGCGGAAAGCCGCGGCAGGCGATCAATTCACGCGTGTTGCGCGAGTTCGCGATCAGCGCCAGCGGCCTGCCCGATTGGTTGTTCGAAGAAAGCTATCAAGCCGTCGGCGACCTGGCCGAGACGATCGCGCTGCTGTTGCCGCCTCCCGTCCGGGCAAGCGATGGCTCGCTTGCGTTCTGGATCGAAGAACGATTGTTGCCGCTGCGTGGCCGCGCGCCGGCTGACGTGCTGGCAGCACTGCGCGACTACGTCGAAGAACTCGATACACCTGAGCGGTTCCTGCTGATCAAGCTGATCGGCGGCGGGTTTCGAGTCGGCGTGTCGAAATTGCTCGTGACGCGTGCGCTCGCAGAGCATTCGGGTATCGACGCGAAACTGGTTGCACAGCGGATGATCGGGTACACCGATGTCACGCTGGCGCCGACGCCCGAGCGGTACTCGGCGCTGATAAATACCGGCCAGCACGTCGTCGCCGATGGTCATCCTTATCCGTTTTTTCTTGCGCACTCTTTGACGCTGCCGGTCGAGCGCTTCGAGCAAGAGTTGGGGTCCCCCGCCCGGTGGCTGATCGAATGGAAGTACGACGGCATTCGCGCGCAACTGGTCCGTCGCGTTGGCAAAGCCTGGCTCTGGTCGCGCGGCGAGGAATTGATCACCGAACGTTTTCCGGAAGTCGTCGAGCGTGCGCGCCCCGTGCCCGACGGCACGGTGCTCGACGGCGAAATTCTGGTCTGGCGGGGCGATCGGCCGCAGCCGTTTGCGCTGCTGCAGAAACGTGTCACTCGCAAAAGTGTGACGGCGCAGGTATTGCGCGAGGCGCCTGCGGTGTTCATGGCGTACGACTTGCTGGAAGACGGCGGCGAAGATTTGCGAATGCGCCCGCAGCGAGAGCGGCGAGCAGCGCTCGAACGACTGGGCGCCGCGCACGACCTGCTGATCTCGCCGCGGCTCACGGGCGAGTCGTGGGAGCAACTTGCGTTGCTGCGCGAGCAGTCGCGCGATCGCGGCGTCGAAGGCTTGATGATCAAGCATCTTGAGTCGACCTATCGCGTGGGCCGCACCAAGGAGGCGAGTGCCAACTGGTGGAAGTGGAAAATCGATCCGTATGCGGTCGACGCGGTGCTGGTCTACGCGCAGCGCGGCCACGGCCGCCGCGCCAGTTTGTATTCCGACTACACGTTCGCGGTCTGGGCTTCGGACTCGGGAACGCCCGCGCGTGCGTTGGTGCCGTTTACCAAGGCGTATTCGGGACTCACCGATGAAGAGATACGCAAGGTCGACGCTGCAATTCGCCGCACGACGATCGAGAAGTTCGGGCCGGTGCGCAGCGTGACGCCGACGATGGTGTTCGAAATCGGCTTCGAGGGCATCCAGCGCTCGCCGCGGCACAAGAGCGGAATCGCAGTCCGGTTCCCGCGCATGCTGCGTTGGCGTCAGGACAAGCCGGTTGACGAAGCCGATACGCTGTCGGCGTTGCAGTCGCTGCTGGACCGCGCAGCCAGCGCGCAGGGGTAGACTTTCGGCGTCGCAAATTGCGCGATACATTCAAGGAGGCATTCGATGAAGCGTTACGTTTCTGTTGCGGCAGCGCTCATGCTGTTCATGAGCGCCGCATTTGCCAATAGCTGCCCCACCATGATGAAAAAGATCGACGACGCGATGGCAGCGAAGCCGAAAATGACCGACGCGCAAATGGCGGATGTCAAAAAGTACCGCGCTGAGGGCGAAACAATGCACAAGGCCGGCAAACACAAGGAATCGGAAGCCGCGCTGACCAAGGCGATGGCAATAATGAACATCAAGCCATAGGAGAAGTTGCAACGACAACACGCCGCCCATGGGCGGCGTGTTGTTTTTCGCGTCCTGCCTTGTGACTTACAGAGGTTTACCGCCTGGGCCTAACGTCGGAACGCAGTTACGCGCGTTGCGTGCAAAAAAGGCGCGCGCGGATCGCGAAACGGCGATCGCGGGCGAGCCAAGGCGTACCGCGCTTCCTGATCCGGGTAAAGGCACGCAGCTCGTGTTGCCGAGCGCCGACGGTTGGTTTGCGGGGCACGGCTGGCAGCCGTTCGAATTTCAGCGTGATGTGTGGCGGCACGTGGCCGAAGGCCGCTCGGGACTGTTGCATGCGAGCACGGGATCGGGCAAGACATACGCTGTCTGGTTCGCATTGCTGAGTCGCGCGCTTGCCGGCCAAGTTCGCGCTGGTGGTCTGCGCTTGTTGTGGTTGACGCCGATGCGCGCGCTGGCAGCCGACACTGCGCGTTCACTCGCTGCCCCTCTGGATGATATGGGGCTGGCGTGGAGCGTCGGTGTTCGTACAGGAGACACCGACTCGGGCGAGCGTGCGCGGCAATCGAAGCAGCTGCCCGAAGTCCTGATCACGACGCCCGAGTCGCTGAGCCTGATGCTTTCGCGCGCAGAGAGTCGGGAGCAGTTGTCTGACCTGGCGATGATCGTCGTAGATGAATGGCATGAGTTGATCGGCTCCAAGCGCGGCGTGCAGTTGCAGCTTGCGCTGGCGCGGCTGCGCCGCTGGGCGCGCGGGCCGATGCCGGTGTGGGGTTTGTCAGCCACCTTGGGTAATACCGAACACGCGATGCAGGTCCTGCTCAACCGCGACGACGGCGTGCTGGTGCAGGGGCGGATCGACAAGACGCTGATCGTCGACACGTTGCTGCCCGACGAGCCCGGGCGGTTTCCGTGGGGCGGGCATCTCGGCATCAAGATGCTGCCGGCGGTCGTAACCGAGATCGCGTCGTCTTCGACGACGTTGATATTTACCAACACCCGCTCGCAGGCCGAGCTTTGGTATCAAGCCATCCTCGAAGCCAAACCCGCGTGGGCGGGGCTGATTGCGCTGCATCACGGCTCGTTGGCGCGCGAGGTGCGCGACTGGGTCGAGCTCGGACTGAAGGAAGGCCGCCTGAAAGCAGTGGTGGCGACGTCGAGTCTCGACCTCGGCGTTGATTTCCTGCCGGTCGAACGTGTGCTGCAGATCGGCAGTCCGAAAGGTGTTGCGCGGCTGCTGCAGCGCGCCGGTCGTAGCGGTCATGCACCGGGACGTGCATCGCGAGTCACTTTGGTGCCGACCAACACGCTGGAGCTTGTTGAGGCGGCCGCGGCAAGGAGCGCGCTACGTGAAGGCCGCATCGAATCGCGGCGTGCGCCCGAGCGCCCGCTTGATGTGCTGGTTCAGCACCTGGTGACAATTGCGCTTGGCACCGGGTTCATCGAGCACGAGCTACTCGCCGAAGTGCGTGACACATGGAGCTATCGCGCGCTTTCTGATGACGACTGGAACTGGACGCTCGATTTTGTCGGCCGCGGCGGCGAGGCGCTGCGCGCATATCCGGACTATCAGCGCGTCAGCCGCGACGCGGAAGGTGTGTACCGCGTCGACAACGCGCGCATCGGACAGCGGCATCGGATGTCGATCGGCACCATCGTGTCCGACGCGTCGATGCTGGTGAAGATGATGAACGGCCGCGATGTCGGCGTGATCGAGGAATCATTCATCGGCCGGCTGCGCAAGGGCGATACGTTTCTGTTCGGCGGCCGAATGCTTGAGCTGACGCGCGTGCACGAGATGACGGCGTATGTCCGTGTGGCAAAGAATCGCAGTGGCGCGGTGCCGCGCTGGGCCGGCGGCAAGATGCCGCTGTCGAGCGAGATGGCCGACGCCGCACTGCGCGAGCTCGAGGGTGCGCTCGCGGGAAACTATCACGCGCCTGAAATGAAGCTGGCGCGGCCGTTGATCGAGTTGCAGGCCAAATGGTCGAAGGTGCCTACCCGGGACACCCTGGTGGTGGAGTCGATGCGCTCGCGCGAAGGCCGGCACTTGTTCGTCTATCCATTTGCCGGGAGGCATGTCCACATCGGGCTCGGCTCGCTGCTTGCGTACCGCATCGGCCAGGCAACGCCGTCGACGTTTTCGATTTCGATGAACGACTACGGCTTCGAGCTGCTGTCGCCGGTGGAGGTGGACTGGATGGGCGCATGGCAGCGCCGCAGCGATGCGCTGCTCACCTCCGATAACCTGCTCGAAGACGTATTGGCGAGCTTGAACGCCGGTGAGCTGGCGCTACGGCGCTTTCGAGAGGTGGCGCGGATATCCGGTTTGATTTTCCAGGGGTACCCGGGGGCTCCGAAGTCGACTAAGCAGCTGCAGGCCAGCTCCGGGCTGTTCTATGAGGTGTTTCGCAAATACGACGCCGGCAACAAACTGCTGGCGCAAGCCGAGCGTGAAGTGCTCGAGCAGGAGCTCGACATCGAACGGCTGCGCAGCGCGCTGCAACGGATGCGCGCGCAGCGGATTGTCTACCGGTTGCTGGCGCGCCCGACGCCGTTTGCCTTCCCGCTGATGATCGAGCGGCTCCGCGAACAGGTGACCACCGAAAAACTCGGAGCGCGCATCGAGCGGATGATCGCCGATCTGGAGCGTGCAGCGGCGGCTTGACCGCGACACGACTACCAGATGTTGTGTCCACGGCGGCGTAAGGCCTATTTCTTGTATAGCTCTCGTGCGCGTTGCAGATGTCGATCAGGGCCGCTCAGAGGGGAAAGCGCGTTGCTGACACGCAATTCTCCTCTGGAAAGTTGTTTTTCCCTCTTGTAATTCACTCTGATTCGCTTAGGATCGCGTCACGCAACGAGAGTGCTCTCTATAAATTAGGAGTGAGAACCCTGTCGCTGTGCCTCAACCCGAGAAGGAGCAAACCAATGGCAATGAAGAAGGCAAAGAAAGCCGGAAAGAAATCAGCCAAGAAGGCGCCGGCGAAGAAAAGCGTTAAGAAGACTGCGAAGAAGTCGGTAAAAAGAGCGCCGGCCAAAAAAGCTGCAAAGAAGAGAACCGCACGCAAGCCGAACGCGGCATTCATGAAGCCCATGATGCCGACAGGCCCGTTGGCAGCGATCCTGGGCTCGACCCCGATGCCACGCACCGAAGTCACCAGTCAGATCTGGAAGTACATCAAGAAGAACAACCTGCAGGACAAAGCCAACCGCCGCATGATCAATGCGGACGACAAGCTGCGCGCTTTGTTTGGCAAGGCGCAGGCGTCGATGTTCGAACTGACGAAGTACGTCAGCAAGCATTTGCGGTAAAGCTCAGCAGCGAGAAAAAGGCCACGCTTGCGTGGCCTTTGTTTTGCCCGCCGTCAGCCCGCTAGGAGACGGCCAAAGCGGGAACTCGGTGAGGAAATGCCCGCTGCGCGCGCGCTACCGCATCCGCGCCGCACGCCGACGGCCTATCTTGCTCGGTGCGCTGCGATTCCGGCGCCATCTGCGGTGACCCGTCAACGAGCACCAGAGCGGCGACAATGACGATCGCAGCAGCGATGCGCGCCGGGAAGCCGCACGGCGTTTGCGCGCGCTGCCCTCCGTCATCGATCCCGACCGGCCACTGCGAAGTCATTTGCATTCTCCATCGGACCGACTGCCGATCCGCTGGAGAACGATAGATGGTGCAGTCCCAAGCTTGAGTGGAATGATCAGTGCACCGCGCGTCGACAATTCGACAACGCGGGTGTCGGCTTTACTGCGCCCAGCGCGAGTGCCGCGGCAGCGAAGCCTGCAAAAACATCATCTGATCAGCCAGGATGCGGCGATTGCTCAGGATGAAGCCTTCGTTGCGGCATACCGCGTACGGTACGTAGCTGAGCGGCATGTTCGCTTCTTCCGGCCGGCGGTTGCCTTTGCGGGTATTGCAGGAGCGGCACGCGGTGACCACATTGGTCCATTCGTGACGCCCGCCGCGTGAAACCGGCACGATGTGCTCTACGGTCAGATCCGTTTCCGTAAAGCGATTGGCACAGTACGCGCAGATCTGGCGATCGCGCACGAACAGGCGGTGCTTCGTGAGCCCGACGTGCGCATGGCCAAATGGAATGCGATGCCGGCCGCGGATCATCACGATCGAACTGGTAACGAACTCTGAACGCGCACCGGTCGCCTCCTGCACGCCACCGGCCATTCCGAACAGATTTTCGCCGAGCTCGGTAATAACTTTCCCTGCCGCGTAATAACGCGCGGCGCGCTGCATCAACGCCCAGCGAACCGGCTGCCCGTGGGAATCAATGACCAGAATCTTGGCGGTGATATCGGACCCGTACAACATAGCGGCACGAATTGTGCCACGGGCCCCGTGTGAGCAAGACACGTAGTTAAGGCAGAAACAAGCTAGTCGTTGCGGCCGCCATTTTGGATTGCCCACGGGTCAAGACCAGTTTCAGTTCGCTTGACCACACCGGCCGGATCGAAATAGATAAACATCGCCGCCTTGAACCCGCCGTAGGTGAAGTAACGATACATCCACGCGCTTTCGTTGCGCAGCTTGTAAAAGAACGTGTCGGCCGGTCGCCCGAAGTCGCGTAGCACATCGTTTTGAGTGTCCTTGCCGGACTGCACTTTCGAGAACGCCGCGTCGCTCATCATCTGCTCGACGCGCGCAAGCCGGCCCTGCGCGTCAAAGTCAGCGTTCCACACCGACTGATCGAACGGCTGGTTGGAGTACTGAAGGCGCGTACCTCCTCCGGTTAGCGAATAGCTGCTAGTCGGATTGCCGAGCTTCGCGCGCGCTTGGTCTAGCGTAGTGCCCGGCGCGAGTGATGGTGGCGTCGCGCATGCTGCCAGCATCGAAGCGGCGGCCGCCAATAGCATTTTTGCTGGATTCATAACCTACCTTCCTGCATTGCTCTCGCGAGAATAGTCCAATGCAGGCGCCGCCGCGCGCGGCAGCTATTGCCCCCGCCTATTGCGTTGCAGTTTGGCGCTTCAGCGGCAGATTCATCCAGACAACTTCGGTGCCATATCTTTTCGCGGCAAGTTCAACGGCGGTGATGTAAAGGTAGTCGACGTTGTCTTCCGGAGCCTGCGCCATCTGAACTGAGCTGCAGCCGGCCATGAACGACACGGCGAGAGCTGCGATTAGTGCCTTTCTCATGATGCCTCCATAGGTGCCCGACGCAGCCTTTCTGCGCTGCCGGGAACTTTACGCCGGCCGCCGTCAGCCGCAATACCCTTGTGACGAACTCGGCAAAGGCACGACGAACGGGCTTAGTCATCAACCGTGACCGGGGCGGTCGATAAACTGACCGATGCTCCAGCTGCAGATTCGCATCGATGCCGACAGCCGAACCCACAGAGACGGAACTCAAACTCCAGCTTGCTCCGAGGCACGTTGAGCGCTTCAAGCGCAGTCCCGTTCTGTCGAAGTTTGCACGTACAGAAGTGGCTATCGACAACGTCTACTTCGACACGCCTGATCGTTTGCTGCAGCGCCACCGAATGGCGCTGCGAGTCAGGAAAATTGGCGGACGCTGGCTGCAGACGCTGAAATCGGCCGGCAAAACGAGCGGTGCGCTCACCCATCGCGGCGAGTGGGAAACGCCGGCGCGTGCGGTGCGCGGCCAGGGGCAGCTGGATCTCGAGCTGCTGTCCGCGTCACCGCTGCCGGAACTACTAGCGCGGCAGAAGCACCCGGTTGCATTGCAGCCCGTCTTTCGCACGCGGGTTCGCCGAACGCTGTGGGTCATCGAGCGCGCCGATGTAACGATCGAAGTGGCACTCGATATCGGTGAGATCAGCGCCAAGGGCGAGCGCACAACGTTGCGCGAACCGATTTGCGAAGTAGAACTGGAGCTGAAGGAGGACAAGAGTCAGGGCGGGGCCGCGGCCCTGATCGATCTCGCAATCGACCTGCTCGACGCGGGCGGCAAACAGCCATTAGCGCTGACGCCCATAGCACGCAGCAAGGGCGAGCGCGGCTATCAGCTTACGGCGCAGAGCCTGCCGACAGCGGTTAAGGCGTCGGCCAAGGGATTTGTCCAAGACATCACGGCAAAGGCAACAACGGCGCATGCCCTTCGAATGGTGGTGGCGCACGGCCTCGCAGTGTTGACCGCGAACATCGAGTTGCTGTTGCGCAACGACGATCCGGAGTATGTGCATCAGGCGCGCGTCGCGTTACGCCGCGTTCGGTCCGCTATCCGGCTCTTCGATCGCGAACGGCGGGACCTGCCGCAATCGCTGGCAGGCGAGCTGCGATGGTTTGCGCGCGCCTTGGGCGAAGCGCGAGACTGGGACGTGATCGCCGACGAAACGCTGCCTTCGCTGACCGAAGGCATTGGTGCGGATGCGGTCAAGGCGCTGGTCGCGAAAGCCGATGCGCGACGCCGACAGGCGCGCGCGGACATTCGCAAAGCCGCGCGCTCGACGCGCTATGCGGCGCTCGTGCTGAATGGCGAGCGTTGGTGCCTGACTCCTGCGCCGGCGGGCGCCGAACTGCTGGCGGATGCCGCGCAGCCCGCGCTGCAAAGCGCGTCGAAGAAGCTCTTGAAAGCGGCGCGCTTCTTCTCGGCGCTGACAGCGCCGCGGCGGCACGAGGTGCGAATCCTTGCGAAGCGATTGCGCTACGCACTCGATCTGTTCGCCGTTGCATTGCCGAAGCAGGCGACTACGCGTTACACGGAAGCGTTGTCCGAATTGCAGGACGTGCTCGGCTTGCTCAACGACGCTTCGGTTGCGAAGACGGTGTTGCCGCAGCTGACGAGATCGGCGCGACTGAAGAAGTCGGCGCAAGCGTGGTTTGCCGAGCATCGAGCCGGATCGCGTGCACGACGTTGAGCGTCGCTTGCTGAAACTTGTCGACGATGCAGATGCCGTGGAAGTAGAAGGCCCGCCGTTGTCGCTTCAGCGCGGCGCAAGCGCTAGTCCGCGCCCCGCTTTCCGTAGAAAACGCCGCGGCGCGCTGAGCGTGCGCGTCAGAAACTGACCGTGAGCTGCAAAGTTTCCGAGTAATTGCCAGCCGGAACGAACTGCGCGGAAGGTGCGACGCCGGTCATCGTTTGATTCACTGCAAACGAGTTGTTGCCGGTAATGCCGAAGGAGCCTGAGGGAAATGTCCCGCAGCCCGCGTTTCCCCAGACGGTGCTCGTCGCGTTCTGATAAATGTTGTAACCGATGGTCGCATCGAGCGCCGGCTGGCGTCGCATCGTGCGTCCGGTAGCGCCCACACAGGTGCCCGACGAGCCATTCGTGAGCTGCATCGACCAATTAACAGTGGCGCTACCCGGTGGCGGACTGTTCTGACAGTTGAGCGTCACGGTCACCGTGGCATTCGCCGCCGAAAGCGGGTCATAGGTCATGAAGTTCATCGCGCCGGTGGTCGAGACCGAGCAGCTGACGGCCGCGCTGGCAGGCAGCGTTGCAACGAACAGAGCAGCGGCGAGCAGACCCTGAAGTACCCGCGCGGCGATCATTTGACCTCCGTGCACACGAACGGGCCGAGCGTCGGAATCGCCTCTTTGGGCGGCGCGGTATAGCCGGCGATGAAACTGCAGCGCCCATTCGCGAGCTGCGCGGTGTAGCGCGCCGATGGCGGCAGGTCCGGTACGAAGATTTCGCCGTTGTGGCCCGACACGAAACTTTGCACGACGTCATGCGACCGAACCGTGATACCCGCCGGCAACGGCGAGCCGTCAGCAAGGCGGACTGCGAGCACCGCGCCGATCCGTCGGCGCGCTTCGTAGTCGGCGAGGGTGCCGGCGCGGTAGCTCGGCACGACCTGCAGGTCGCGGTGCCTGATCGTCACATCCATCGGCAGATCGCGCTCGTCGATCGTGATGCGGTTGGCGGAGTATGGACTCAGCCGCGGCAAGACAATCATGCCTTCTTCGTTGGTGCGGCCGATCGGGTTGCCGCCGTGGAACACCCGCACGCCTTCGACATCGCCGACCTTCACGACGCCGAAACTTTCGGTGATCAGGCGGCTGGCGAATGCAGTGCCGGCGATCACGCCAACCCCGCCGCTGGCGGAGGCCCGTACCGCGCTCGTTCCCTCAAACGAAGACGCTTCCAGCGTGTACAGGCCATAGGGCCAGGTGTAGGCGAGTCCGGCGTCGAACTGTTCCTGCGTCGTCGCCCGCAACCGGTAGCCAAACCCCTGGTCGGTTGGGTAGCTGCGCTGCACCGTTGCGCCCGCGTAGGAGTTGCGTTGCGGCCCGCTGCGATCCGCGGAGCCATCCACGGACACCATCGTTCGGCCGTCGAGCGGCACCGACAGGCTGGCGAACACCGAGGTGCTGCCCGATCCGCTGTAAGCGCGTGACACCGAAACGTTAAAGAATATTCCACGCGGTAGCGTCACGGAGTAGGTCAGTGCGACGGTGTCAGTGCCCGGCAGTCCGCGGTATCGCTGGGCGGCCCATGCGAGACCGAGCGAACCGGAAGCGCCCAGGTTGGTTCCTGCAGACACATACGACTGCCGCTGCAGCACCGGTGACAACTCGTCGCCGATCAACCGGAACTCCGGGCTGGCCCAGATCGAGCGCGCGGAGAAATTGAAGCGGCGCCCCTGATATTCATAGCCTCCAAGCAGCAAGTGACCGTTGCCTGCATCGCCATCGCTGACAGCGGCGCCGGCGGTCACGATGCCTGCCACGCCGGGCGACCAATCCACTGTTGCGCCGAGCGCACGCACGGTGTCGTCTGCCTCGAAGCGGCCTTCGACGGTCAGACGATCGTCGATGCCGCGCCGCCAGTAGCCCGACCCCATCGCACTGCCATAGTCGAAGCTTTCCAGACCGTAGTTCTGGCGGGTCGCACCGAGAGCGATCTGGAATTCGTCGAGCCCGCCGCGCAGCAGCCGGCGGCTGGCATAAAAGGGCTGCGTGATGACCTGTTGCTGACCGAACGCATCGCGCACCACCAGTTGCACATCGCCGGCGCCGGTCACCAGAGGAACATCGTTCAGCGTGAACGGACCCGGCTGCACTGGCTGTGTCGCGATCCGCGCGCCGTTGACGAATACATCGACGGTGGAAGGCACTACCGCGGTGCCAGCAAAGGCCTGCAACGGATAGGTGATCAGATTTGGCTGCAGCAGAAAGTTGGTGCCGTACTGGATGCCGCCGAAGCGCACGCTGCGACCCCAGGCGCCGGCCTGCGTGAAGCTGTCGCCCAAGCTGCAGCGTGCGCAGGCCGTCGCGATCGTCGCGGCGAAATGCGGTGTCGAAGCGCACGATGCGGTCCGTGGTCTGGCTGCTGGGTCCGGCGCTGTTGGCGGCTGCGGTGGCGATCAGCGAGCCGGTGCCTGCACTCGCGCCGAGCTCGAAGAAGCCCGAGCCATAGCTGTCCGCCGACGACGAGTAGCCAAACAGCGTGTAGTTCAAGAAGCCGGCGAGCGGTGCAGGCGACAATGGCAGCTTGCCGGCGCCGAAATGAATGTCGTCGCGCGCAAGCAGTGCCGGGGGAATATTCAGGATAAGCCGCTGGAATTTCTGTTCCAGATTGGCATGCGCCCCAGGCAGGTCGGCGATGGCGATGAACGACCGGTCTTCGAACTGCAGTGGTGTTGCGTTCGGGACATTGACGCGCCACTCGCGCAGCGCTGCCGCATCGATCGCGATGACCGCGCCGCGTTCTACGAGCGCGAACGCCAGCCCTTTCGGCTGCCCGTTGACGATGCTGTCGAGTATTGCGACCTGGCGCGCCGCAGTAAGCGCGGACAATTGCGCCAGCACGTTGTCCTGCCCCGCCGCGGGCGGAGCGCCGCAGGCCAACGCGGCGGCAATGGCCGCGGCGATCGCGCTAGCGCGCGGCCGGAACGTCGACCGAGACGCGCTGATCGTCATCATCGTTGCCGACCAGTTGGAGCGCGAGCGCTCCCTTTGCCGCCTCGGGCAGATCGATCACGAACGACGACTTCGCCAGCACGACGATGCGCGCGACGGTATCGAGTAAACGCGTGCCGTCGAGCACCTGCACTTCACGCAATCGCAGATGCCGCCCGCCGCTGTTTTCAGCGACCAGCCGACTGCGATCGCCGACCTGTTCGAGACGCCAAGTGACAGCTGCGGTGCAGCGCGAACCACCGGTTCGACGAACAGCGGAATGTCCATCGCGATGCTGATGCGAAAGCCCGGCGCCGGCGTCGACGAGGCAACCGGCACTTCGCTGAAGACCACGCGGTAGGCGCGCTCGACATCGCGCGAGCGGCGCGCCGCGAGACGCCACGCGGACCAACTGCTGCGCGCCCGCGGCAAGCTTGAAGATCGGCGGGTTGACGATCAGCGCGCGTGTCGTCCCGCGACGTCATTGCCGTTTTGCGTCCAGGCATAGGGCTTGTGCCTGGATCACGACCTCGTCGGTGCCGGTGTTGGTGACGACGACCGAGCCGGACATCGCTCGGCGCGATCGTCAACCCGATCGGCGCCAGCCCGAAACTGGCGGCGACCGCCTCGAGAGCGGTCGCCGAGTCAAAACCAGGGCCGAGCAGCCCCTGCAGAGCGCCCCGCGCGCTCATAGCGGCGCTTCTTCCGTCAAAACTGACCGAAACCGACACCGAGACCGTGTCGAGAATACGGTCGCGAACCGGCGTGTTTCGGTCGACCGTGGTCTGGAAGCACAGAGCTTAACCGTGCGCGGCCCACCGCTCGATGGCGAAGGCGGCGCTTGCGGCCAAGCGATCGTACGCGCCATCACCCCAGGCCGTTGCCAACGCCGTGCGACGGTGTATCGACCGCGCTAAATCCGGCGGCTGACGTGACTTCATACCGAACAGTAATTACGCCGTCGTTGACCATGCGACGCATACGTCGCGTGCCGCCGATCATGGATTCGCGCCATTGCTACCATGACCTAGCGGTGCTGCGCCGCGGTTGCACGTGAGCGTGACCGCAGCCTGTCGGCAGTGAATGGAGTCGACGCCAGCGGTGTTTGCGCGCCGAAGCTCGGCATCAGCAGGTCGCGCTCGAGCACTGCAAGCTTGGTTTGACCGTGCACCTGACGTCACGTTCACATTGCACCTGCGCCAGCGCAGCCATCGGTAAACCCGCGAGTAACACGCCGGCCGCGAAAACACGAATGAATTTGCTCATTGCCGATTCCCTTAAGTGTCGTCTGAACCGGCGCAATGTAGCCAGAAGGCGCTATTCAAAATTGGCGAAATGCCTGTCAGACGTAGGTCACTTCACCGCTGCAGGTACAAATTGCAGATGCGTGCCCCGACGAGCGGTGAATGTAGGAGAAATTCGTACGTCATCAGAGGCGAAACGCTGACATCGTTGCGCGACGAAGTTCTCGAATCGAAGCGGTCACCATGACTAGCGCCGATCTGACCGGCGACGCGCGCGAGCGCCGATGGATCAACACGCTCAACGCCGTGTACGCGCCCGATGAAGGCCCGCAATTCAACGTGCCGTACGGCGGCAGGCTGATCGAGCGCAACGACGCCATTGGTGGCAGCAGCTTACACGGATCTGTTGTAGCTGGAGATTCAGCACGAGTTTGCATCGGGCTGGAACTTCGCCTCGCACATCGGTGCACGCCATTCGTGGGATGCCGACGCTGTCGATTACAGTGCCGGCGCTTCAGTCGGTGTGCGGTTGTTGCACAACGTATGGATCGCCGCGCGCTACAACCCGCTTGGGTTCAACGATCCGGACTTCTCCGGCACCGCCTATAGCGCCAAGGGCTTCTTCGTGAAGATGCGCATCGTGCTCGATGCAGTGCGAAGCTCAGACAGCAACAGCGGCATTGCCCGCCTGCGCTGGTAACGCACTGCCTAACGAGGCCTCAGCACGCGCGGTGGGAAATAGGGCTTCTTCAACGCGCGTCCTTGCCCCAGAACAAAGCCGGTGTTGCGCGCCAGATTCAATTGTTCTTCGCGCTCGATGCCGGCCAGCACAAACGTCTCGCGCGTCAGCCCCAGCGCGTTGACTTCGCGCGACATCTCCTGCCACGTTTCTTCGCGCGAACTGATCGGCGCCAGCATCTTCGCGAAATCGGGCGCAACGAAGTCGATCGCCGCCATTTCCATACTCGGCCGCGGCTCGGCAAACCGGTAGCCGACCGCGATCTGATACGAGCGCAGCAGATCGATGAATTCGCGCACGCGATACGGCCAGCGCAAGCGCTCCATCGCGCCCCGTAGCAAAACCGAAAGACGATGCGCGGTGTAGCGATGCGCTTCCAATACGTTGGCAAATGCTTCGAGCGACCGCTCGACCGAACCAAAGGAGACCGTGACGGCAACACGCTCCACTCGTTCGTGCTCGAGCATCGAGAACGCGTGCTCCATGGCAGCCAGCTGAATTTGCGAACGCAGCGAACGATCAGGCTCGAAATCCGCAGTCCAGACGTAAAGCTCATCGAACCAGCGCTGCGATCCCACCAGCGTTCGCGTCGGCCACACCAGCGCGCGCACACGCGAGCCGAACCGGCTCAGCGAATCAACAGTGGGATCGAGTTCGACTTGGTGGCTGCCGAGTTGCTCGGACCGGAAGGTGTTGCTTGCCATTAGTAGACGAATCGTGCCACGACGACGGGTGGCCGATTCTCTTCTAAATACCGGAACTACGGAGTACTAACTTCGCGTGGGTAGCGTCGGCGGCGGATATGGCATACGAATCGCGCGACCTTGTCCGAGCTCGAAGCCGACGCGGCTGGCGGATTGTTGTTGTTGTCGTGTTTCGAGCGCGCCAACGATCGTGGTTTTCGTGTCGAGCGAAAGCGCGCGAACCTCGAGTGCCAGATCGTTCCAGGCATCGGCGCGCGCAGAAGTCGTTGCCAGCACCTTGGCAAAGATCGGTTGCACCAGATCGATCCCGGTCAGCTCCATGCTGACACGCGGCGCCGAAATGCGGTAACCCACCATGAACTGCCATCCGCGCAGCATGTCGGCAAAAGCGCGCAGCCGATAGCGCGAGCGCAAGCGTTGCGGTGCGCCGCGCAACATCACGAACATCCGGTGCGCCAGTAGCAGATTTTTTTCGAACAGCTCCGTCAATGGATCCAGCGAGCGCTCGACGGTGCCGAACGACACCGTAACCCCGATGCGATCGACCAGGTCGTACGCCAGCCAGTCGAAGGCATTGCGCAGCGCATGCAGCTGGATCCCCGCGCGCTCGGTTGTCGATGCACTGCCTCCTTCGGTCCACAGGTACAACTCGTCGAACCAGTGTTGATCCGAGGTAAGCGATCGGGTCGGCCAAAGCGTGGCGCGCACCGATCCGCGAAAGCGGCCGACGCCTTCGCCAGACGATGGATAGGGAGCGCTCTGAGGGGACATACGTCACACGACCGAAGTGAACCCAGCATTCTGTGGGCCCACCGCAGGGTGAACATACCCAGAATAGGCGGTGTAGGGCATGGTTGAAGCCAGCAAACCTGACGGACGGGCGGCGCTAGCGGCTGATCTGATCGTCTCTATCAGGCGGCGCGCCGACATTCTGGAAAGAGCGCTGCCAGCTCGGCCGGGGCCGCAACGCCGCGCTCGGTGATGATTCCGCTCACCAGTCGCGCGGGCGTGATGTCGAAGGCAGGATTGGCCACAGGGGTGCTTTGATTGACGATGCGTACGCTGGCCAAAGCGCCGTCAGCGGCAAGGCCGACCAGCTGACTGACCTCGTCGACACTGCGTTCCTCGATCGGGACATTCATCTCATCGTGCAGCGACCAGTCTATGGTCGGCGATGGCACGGCTACGTAAAACGGCAGGCCATTGTCGCGCGCCGCAAGCGCCTTCATGTACGTGCCAATCTTGTTGGCAACGTCGCCGCGCGCGCTGACACGGTCGGCTCCGACGAGCACTAGATCGACATCGCCTCGCTGCATCAGGTGGCCGCCGGCACTATCGACGATCAGCGTATGCGGCACGCCGTGTGCCGCCAGCTCCCACGCAGTCAACAGCCCTTGATTGCGCGGCCGCGTCTCGCCGACCCACACGTGCAGCGGCACACCCGCATCGTGTGCCTGGTAGATACCGGACAGTGCAGTGCCGTAGTCGACCGTCGCCAGCCAGCCGGTGTTGCAGTGAGTGAGCACCTGTACGGTGCGCTTCATATCGGCATGCACTGCCCGCAACAAATTAGCGGCATGGCGACCAATCGACTGATTCAAAGCGACGTCTTCGTCGGCAATTCGTGCTGCTTCAAGCCACGCGGCGGCTGTCCGCTGCTTCGGTGGCAACGGCGCCAGTACGGCACGCATCCGGTCAAGCGCCCAGCGCAAGTTCACGGCGGTCGGGCGCGCCGCGTTCAGGCGTTTATGTGCAATTGTGAGGTTCGCGTCACTTGCATCCTCGCGCATCGCCAGTGCCAGGCCGTACGCGCCCGCCACTCCGATCAGCGGCGCGCCACGCACCACCATCGTCTTGATCGCGGCGAGCACGTCGTCGCTGCTGGTCAGCGTTCGTGTTGCGAACGCATGTGGCAATCTCGTTTGGTCGATGACGCCGACTGCATCGTCATCGATCGGCCAGATCGAGCGATAGTGAGTGGTACCGACGTTCATAAAGGATTACGGCGCGGTATCGAAAAGCAAAACGGCCCTGCGCAGGCAGGGCCGTTCGGGAAGAAAAAGCGCCCCGTTGTTAGAACCGATAGCCTACGCCAAGCGTGTACGCGTCGACGTCGTACTTCGGATTGATGTTGTCTTTACCTTCGGTGCGGTCCCAATCGAATCGCGCTTGCCACTGGGCTCCGAAGTCAAACGTGCCACCCAGGCCGTAGATAACGCGACCCTTGGTTTCGCGCGCTTCAGAGTTGAAGTAAGTCACGGCGCCCGTCGTGTTGTCCTGCACCGCCGCGTTGCCGACGAACTTCGAAGTGACCGCCGCGTAGCCAAGCTTTGCGTGCAGACCTACCGGCCCGAGAGGTGCGCGCAACAGCACCGATAGACCCATTGCGTAGGTGCGACCGTCCGAAGCACTCGGCAATGGCGTCGTATTAATCGGCGGATTGATTAGAAATCCCGGCTGGTGAGCTTCGCCGAAATGAATGAACGCGCCTTCCAAGCCGATCCACGGCCGCCACATATAGCCGGCCTGCACCCGCCATGCCGTGCCATCCTCGTCACAAGTACCGCCGCCCGCGGCGCAAAAATCGTGATATCGGGAAATACCAAGGCCGGCGCCGATGTAGCCGGGTGGCGAGGCATATACCTGTGCCGCTGCGGTCCCCGCCGAACACGCCAATAACGCTCCCACCAACAAGTTGCGCATACCTGCTCCTGTAAAGAGTTCGGCGCAGTCTAATCAGACCTCCGGCCGGTAGCAACGCCAACCGTACAATGTTTACGTCATGTCTCTTTCCTCACTTATCAGTCGATTGACCTTGGCGCTTGTGTGCTGCGCCCTGCTGCCGATGCTTGGGGTAGGTGACAGTTATGCGCAAGGTAACGATCGGCGCGGTTTTCTGTGGGAAGTGCGCAAGGGCAAGCAAGTGGGCTGGCTGCTGGGCACGATTCACGTCGGGCGGCCTGAGTTTTATCCGCTGCCGGCGTCGCGGCTGGAGCAGTTGAAGCGTGCTGATGCGATTGTGCTCGAGGCCGATATTTCCGATGCTCCGCGTGCGATCGCAGCCACGCAAAAGTACGCGGTGTATCCGGAAGGAGCGCCTGGACTGGAGACTCGGTTGACGCCGGAGTTGCGGCAACGGATCGAAGCCGTGTTGTCGCGCAATCAGCTCGACCCGGCGCCGATGATGCGGATGAAACCGTGGATGCTGGCTAATGTGCTGGCGCTGTTCGAGGCGGCGCAGGCGGGATATGTACCGGGGTTGTCGGTGGAGGCTTACTTGCTGCGCGTGGCGAAAACCGAGAGCAAACCCATTCTTGAATTCGAAGGCATCGAGCAGCAGTTCGAGCTGTTCGAGAAAGCACCGTGGGCGACACAGATCGCGTTCCTGGAAGAGGCGCTGAAAGCGGTCGAGTCGCGGGGCGCACGGCGCGAGTTGAACCGTATCGTGCAAGCGTGGGAAGCGGCAGATCGGGGTTCGCTCGAACGCTTGCTGGCCGAAATGCGCGCGCAATCATCGGTTGGATCGCGCTTTACCGTCGACACCATCTTGCTGGGCCGCCACCCGCAGATGGTGCGCAAGATCGAAACGATGATGGCCGATGGCAAGTCGTACGTGTTCGCGGTCGGCGCGCTGCACCTGGTCGGCCCACAAGGGTTAGTCGAGTTGTTGCGTGCGCGCGGGTACACGCTCGTTGAACGGTGACTTCGCGACTCGTGGTCGGCAAACTGTGACGACGCCACTGCTGGACGTGGCGCAGGTTCAGATCGGCGGCGCGAGCTGGATCCTGTCGGCGCAGCGTGCGGCATTCTGGTGCGAGCGCCGCTGGCTCGTCGTCGCGGACGTGCATTTCGGAAAAGCGGCCACGTTTCGCGCACTCGGCGTACCGGTGCCGCAGGGCACGACGGCGGACAGTTTGTCACGCCTCAGCCAGCTGATCGATCGCATGCAGCCGAGCACGGTCGTGTTTCTCGGAGACTTGTTTCATGCGCGCGAGGCGCACGCGACAGCAACACTGGCGGCGCTGTACGAGTGGCGCGAGCGCTACGCATCGCTCGAGCTGGTACTCGTCGAGGGTAACCATGATCGCAAGGCAGGAGCGCCGCCTGCGGCAATGCGCATTCAGTGTGAATCCGACCCGTGGCGGGTGGGCGACTTCGCGTTTTGCCACTTCCCGCGCTTTGTGTACGGACGCCTCCGCGTTCGCCGGGCACCTGCATCCTGCGATTCGCCTCGCCGGCCGTGCAGACGACAGCGTCCGGCTGCCGTGTTTCTGGCTACGCGACGGATTGACGGTGCTGCCCGCGTTCGGCGCGTTCACCGGCGGTGCGACATTCGATCGAGAAGAAGGCGACCGTGTGCTTGCCGTCGCCGGAGACCGCGTCGTCAACGTACCGGCGCCGCGCTACGAATCCTTGGCTTCTCGGGCCAGCGGCGAAAACACGTAGGCGTCCATCGCCAGCACGCCACTGTCGACGCCCGCTTCAAGACGCTCAACACGCGGCGGCTGACCAGCAGCTCCGGAAGCGGCGCCGAACGCAACAAACAGCGGCAACAAATGCTCCGGCGTCGGATGCGCACGCATGGCGTACGGTGCCAGTTCGCGCCAACGCACCAGGCGCGCACGATCATTGCGCCGCAGTGCGTCGGCAATCCATTCGCGAAATTCGGCCACGTAATCATCCGCCGCACCGTCGGCCACCGCCCTCGAATTGCGGGCGCGCACTTTCTCCATCCAATCGCGCAGGTTATGCGTGATGTGTCCGGAGCCGATAACCAGCACGCCTTCGCTTGACAGCGGCGCCAGAGCGGCGCCAAGGCGCAAGTGATGCGCGGCATCGAGTGACGGCTGAATCGAAACCTGAGCCACCGGCACATCGGCATTCGGGAACATGCGGCGCAACGGCACCCATGCGCCGTGGTCGAGACCGCGGCATGCGTTTGCCGTAGCCGACAAGCCGCCGGAGTGCAGCAACTGAATTGCGCGCTGAGCGACGTCCGGGGCGCCTGGCGTCGCATAGCTGATCTTGTACAGCTCGGGCGGAAATCCACCGAAGTCGTGAATTGTCTCGGGCTGCCGCGTGGTCGAAAGCATCGGCAACTCGGTTTCCCAATGCGCCGATGCGATCAACACTGCCGACGGCCGCGGCAACGTGCGGCCCAGTTCTGCCCACACGTCACCCGCGCGTCCGGCATCGACCGCGTGCATCGGCGAACCGTGCGAAACGAAGACGGTTGGCAACATTGGTTACTTGACCAGCCCTTCTGCTTTCATTGCTGCCTGCACGTGCGGCCGAGCAGCGACACGCTTCTGGAAGCTTTGCAACACGGGCCAGCGCGCCAAGTCGATGCCGGTCGATTTCGCCCAATTGGTCACGGTAAACAGATACGCATCGGCCACGGTGAACGTCGATCCGGTCAAGTAGTCCTTGTCGCCGATTTGCTGCGCGATCCAGTCATAGCGCTTGGCAAGCTTTTCGCGCTGCTTGGCTTTGACTTCCTCCGATGTGGTCGGATCGAACAGCGGCGAGTACTGCTTGTGCACCTCCGACGTGATGAAGTTGAGCCACTCCTGCAGCTTGTAGCGCTCCATCGTGCCGTTGGGCGGCGCCAGCTTCGACGCCGGCGCCTGGTCGGCGATGTACTGCACGACCGCCGGCCCTTCGGTCAGCCGCGTGCCGTCGTCGAGCTCAAGCACTGGCACATAGCCTTTTGGGTTGATGGCATAAAAGTCGCCGCCATCTTCGGTCTGATGGGTCTTGGTGCTGACCTTGACCGGAGTGAATGCGAGGCCGGCCTCGCGCAGCACAATGTGCGGCGACAGGGAGCAGGCGCCAGGGGCGAAATAAAGTTTCATCAAGATCCTTTGTGAGTTTCAGGCAACGCCCAACCGCGCCACCTGTTTGGAGTTGAAAAGGGACGATAGTGCATACGCCCCATCGCCCAGCAGCGCTTGTGCGAATGCCGCAGCACTCAAGAACACTGGGTACTCCCAGCCGCCGTTCGGCGCAGTGAACAACCAGCCGTTCGATGCATGAGCCCACGTGGCACCCAGCAGTACCGGTATCAGCAAAGCGGCGACCCAGCGTGTTCCGATGCCCAATATCAACATGGCACCGCCGACGAGCTCCGCCGCAACGGTCGCATACGCCAGCGCTCCCGGCAGTCCGAGCGATTCAAAGAACTGCACTGTTCCGGGCAACGTGAACACAAAAACTTTAAGCAACGCATGCGCAATGAACATTGCGCCGAGCGCGGTGCGCAGCGTCAATGCTGCATAAGGCGCGGTGCGAGTGTCGATCATCACTTCTCTCCTGTGGGTAAATCGATTGGCGCAATGTAGGCGAGCGCGTGATGGAGACAAAGGTAGCGGCGCGCAAATGTTCATCCCGAAATACGGGAGAATGGGAAGCTATCTAGATAGGTTCCGATGGATCGCTGGTCCGCGATGCAATCGTTCGTTCGAGTGGTCGAAAGCGGCAGCTTTGTCGCGGCTGCCGAGCGCCTCGGCACCTCGACGTCATCGCTGTCGCGCCAGATTGCTGACCTCGAGCAGCACCTGGGCGCTCGCCTGCTCAATCGAACGACGCGCCGGCTGTCGCTAACCGAAAGCGGGCAGGCGTTTTACGAGCGCTCGGTCGCTTTGCTAAGTGATCTGGCCGAAGCGGAATCGATTGTTGGGCAAGCCGCGGTAGCGCCGCGCGGAACGTTGCGGCTAACGTGTTCTTACAACATGGCGGAAAAGCGCGTTGCGCCCGCCATCGCCGCGTTCGTCGATCGTTATCCGGATGTGAAGTTCGACGTCGTTGTGGCCGATCGCCTGATCGACTTGGTCGACGAGGGTTTCGACCTGGCGATCCGGGTCGGGCAGGTGGGCAGTGATCGGCTGGTCGCGCGCCGCCTGGGTTCGATGCAGCTAATCGCGTGTGCGGCTCCGGCGTACTTGAAGGTGCGCGGCAGCCCTGCGCTGCCCGCGGATCTGGCCGGGCACAACGTGCTGACATACGCGTATGCCAGCGCGCCGCGCAGCTGGCGCTTTACCGACATCTCGGGGAAACAACACGACGTGCGTGTGACAGGCAGCCTGCACGCGAACAGCGGTGACGCGCTTGCCGCGGCAGCCATCGCCGGATTGGGAATCGTATGCGAGCCCGATTTTCTGGTGGGCGATGCGCTCGCAGAGGGTCGGCTGGTGCGCGTGCTGCCGGACTTTGAGGCAATGCGCGGCGACATCTGGGCTGTTTACCCGAGCCACCGACATCTGTCGCTGAAAGTGCGGCTATTCGTCGACCATATCAGGCAGTGGTTCGGACCGGACAACGCTAAGTAGTTGCATGCCTCTAGCCGTTCGGCTTGACTGCGATCGCGGCGTCTGAAATAGTACGACCGTTCGATTTTCTCTCTCCCAATGTCTGTTTCCGCTGCAACCACCGTCTTTCCGCTCGCCCCGCGTAAGGGCGATTTGACGCGCGCGGCAATTCTCGAAGCCGCACTTGTGGCGGCCAGCCGCGGTGGGCTCGAAGCGCTGACGATCGGGACGCTCGCCGATTCGATGCAGATGAGCAAGAGTGGCGTGTTCGCGCATTTCGGCTCGCGCGAAGAGTTGCAACTCGCGGTGCTGAAAGCCTACGTGCAGCGCTTTGTGAACGAGGTGCTGCGGCCCGCCGTCAAGAAACCGCGTGGATTACCGCGCCTCGAAGCGATCCTGGAAGGCTGGGTCGCATTTCTGGCGCTCGAGATGACGCGCGGTTGCATCATGATCGCCGGCGCAGTCGAGTACGACGATGTCCCTGGCCCGCAACGAGACGAAATGGTCGCGATCATCGCGGGCTGGAAGCGCGAACTGATCAAGGCGATCCGGCAGGCGGCAACTGAGGGACATCTGAAGCCGCGCGTCGATGCGCATCAGCTGGTGTTTGAGATTTACGGCCTGATGCTCGCAATGCATCAGGATGCACGTTTGCTGCGTTCGGCCGACAGCGCAAAGCGCGCTCGCACCGGTCTGCGCCGTTTGATCAGCGGCGTGCGCCGTTAGAAAAGTCAACAGGAGTTGCCATGCCGATTTACAAAGCCCCGTTTCGCGACCAGCAATTCGTGATGCATGAAGTGCTCGGCGCTGTGGATATGTTGAAGCCTCTGCCGCGCTACGCAGACCTCGATGCCGACACGCTCAATCAAGTGGTCGAAGAAGCCGGTAAGTTTTGCGAAGAACTGTTGCTGCCAGTCAATCAGTCGGGCGATGCCGAAGGCTGCACCTACGACGCCGCGTCACGATCGGTCAAGACTCCGCGCGGGTTCAAGGAAGCGTACGAGGCGTTCTGCGCCGCAGGCTGGCCTGGTTTGGCAGGCGAAACCGAGTACGGTGGCCAAGGTCTGCCGCATGTGCTGCAGATAGCGTTCTACGAAATGCAGTATTCGACCAATCAGGCGTGGGCGATGTATCCGGGCCTGACGATCGGCGCCGCCGAGTGTTTTCTGCTGCACGGGTCCGAAGAGCAAAAGAATCTTTACCTGCCGAAGCTGACCTCGGGCCAATGGACCGGCACGATGTGCCTGACCGAGCCGCACTGCGGCACCGACCTGGGAATGCTGCGCACGAAGGCCGAGCCGCAGGCGGATGGCACCTATCGCCTGACCGGCGCCAAGATTTTCATTTCATCGGGCGAGCATGACCTGGCCGAGAACATCGTGCATCTGGTGCTCGCTCGACTGCCCGACGCACCTCAGGGAACGAAGGGCATCTCGTTGTTCATCGTGCCGAAATTTTTACCCGAAGGCTCGGGCGTGGATGCGAAGGTCGGTGCGCGCAATGGCCTTTACTGTGGCGGCATCGAACACAAGATGGGAATTCACGGCAATGCCACCTGCCAGATGAACCTGGACGGCGCGACAGGTTGGTTGATTGGGCAACCGAACAAGGGCTTGAACGCGATGTTCACGATGATGAACGGTGCGCGGCTCGGCGTTGGTGTGCAGGGTCTCGGCCTGAACGAAGTCGCCTATCAGAATGCTGCCGCGTACGCGAAGGATCGCATCCAGGGCCGCTCACTGTCCGGCGTCAAGGCGCCCGACAAGCCTGCTGATCCGATCATCGTGCACGCGGACGTGCGACGCATGCTGCTGACGGCGCGTGCGTACGCTGAGGGCGGCCGAGCGTTCGCGTATTGGGTCGCGTTGATGGCTGATCTGCAGTTCCATCATCCCGATGAGCAGCAGAAGAAGTTCGCCACCGACATGATGGCGCTGATGACGCCGATCGTGAAGGCGTTTATGACAGACAACGGATTCGATTGTGCTTCCGAATGCCTCGGCGTGCTGGGCGGCCACGGCTATATCCGCGAATGGGGCATGGAGCAATTCGTGCGCGATGCGCGCATCAACATGATTTACGAAGGTACCAACACGATCCAATCGCTCGACCTGCTCGGCCGCAAGGTGTTGATGGACAACGGTGGCAAGTTGAAAGCGTTCGGCAAGCTGATTACCGACTTCATCGAGGAAAACGGCACCGCCAGCGACATGAGCGAGTTCGTCACGCCACTGGCGGATCTGGGCGACAAGGTCACGAAGCTAACGACCGAAATCGGAATGAAGGCATTTGCCAACCAGGACGAAGCCGGCGGAGCAGCGGTCGACTATCTGCGCATTGTTGGACACCTGGTGTACGCGTATTTCTGGGCACGCATGGCGAAGGTTGCGCTGGCGCGCATCAACGCCGACGGCGATCGAGTCGATCCGTTTTATCGCGACAAGTTGGCGGTCGCGCGCTTTTACTTCGAGCGGCTGCTGCCGGAGACGGCGTCTCGCATTCGATCAGCCCGTTCCGGTGTTAAGAATTTGATGGAACTGCCGGCGGAGAGTTTTTGATGAAGAACTTTGTGGTGAGAAAGGTCGCGGTGCTCGGGGCCGGAGTGATGGGAGCGCAGATCGCTGCGCATTGCGTGAACGCGAAAGTGCCGGTCGTTCTATTCGATTTGCCGGATGCCAAGGGGCCAAACAAGAACGGCATCGTGCTGCGCGCGATCGAGAACCTGAAGAAGCTGAACCCGGCGCCGCTCGGCAACAAGGACGATGCGGTCCACATCCAGCCCGCCAACTACGAAGAGAATCTGGATCTGCTGCGCGGCTGCGACGTGATCATCGAAGCGATCGC
The DNA here is from genome assembly GCA_963829995.1 of uncultured beta proteobacterium. GTDB lineage: Bacteria > Pseudomonadota > Gammaproteobacteria > Burkholderiales > Burkholderiaceae_F > JACCZX01. Next base: position 317,129 of record CAWHKW010000031.1, read on the forward strand.
CGAGCGGATGGATTGGAAGCACGACTTGTATCGCAAGGTCGCGCCGTTCGTTTCCGACAACGCGATCTTCGCTTCCAACACGTCGGGCCTGCCGATCGCAAAGCTCGCCGAAGCGATGGAGGATGCGCTGAAGGCCCGCTTCTGCGGCGTGCACTTTTTTAATCCGCCGCGCTATATGCATCTGGTCGAATTGATTCCGACGCCTGCCACGCGGCCGGAAATTCTCGACGACCTCGAAACGTTTCTGACCTCGACGCTCGGTAAAGGCGTCGTGCGCGCGAAGGACACACCGAACTTCATCGCCAACCGCGTCGGCATTTTCGGCATGCTCGCAACGATCAAGGAAGCCGAAAAGTACGGGCTTTCGTTTGACGTAGTAGACGATCTGACGGGCACACGCCTCGGCCGCGCGAAAAGCGCGACGTTTCGCACCGCCGACGTGGTCGGGCTCGACACAATGGCGCACGTCATCAAGACGATGCAGGACACGCTACCGGCATCGATCGACCCGTTCGCCGAACACTTCGCAACGCCTCCGGTGCTGAAGACGCTGGTCGACAAGGGCGCTTTGGGCCAGAAATCCGGCGCGGGGTTCTATCGAAAGGAAGGCAAGGCGATTCACGTGCTCGACCCCAAGACGGGCGCCTACGTCGAAAGCGGTGCGAAGGCCGACGATCTGGTTGGCCGAATCATGAAAAAGAAGGATCCTGCTGAGCGGCTGAAGCTGCTGCGTGAATCGGATCATCCGCAGGCGAAATTTCTGTGGGCAATTTTTCGCGATGCGTTTCACTACATCGCGGTGCATCTGGAATCGATCGCCGACACCGCGCGCGACGTGGACTTCGCTCTGCGCTGGGGATTCGGATGGTCGACCGGCCCGTTTGAAACCTGGCAAGCCGCAGGATGGAAGCAGGTTGCCGATTGGGTGAAAGCCGACATCGAAGCGGGCGAAGCATTGTCCAAAGCGCCGCTGCCGAAATGGGTGTTCGAAGGGCCCGTGGTCGACGCGAACGGCGTGCACACGCCCGAGGGTTCCTGGTCACCTTCGAAAAAGAAGTTCGTTCCGCGCTCGATATTGCCGGTGTATTCGAAGCAGATTTTTCGTGCGCCGCTATTGGGTGAAGGAACTGCGACGGGCGCGACCGGCGGCGCAACCGTGTTCGAAGACGACTCGGTGCGCGTTTGGACGCTGGAGTCCAGTCAAGGCTCGGGTGTTGGCTCCGAAGTCTTGATCTTGTCGATCAAGACGAAAGTCCACGCCATCGGTCCAGGGGTAATTGCGGGACTAATGAAAGCGGTCGATCTCGCGGAGTCGCAGTATCGGGGCCTCGTCATTTGGTCACCCGACGATCCGTTCTCAGTGGGCGCCGACTTGCAGGCGATGATGCCCGTGTTCATGTCCGGGGGTGCTGCAGCGATCGACGTCGAAGAGAAAAAGATGCAGGACGCGTGGATGCGCATCAAGTATGCACAGGTGCCCGTTGTCACGGCCGTCAGCGGCATGGCGCTTGGCGGCGGCTGCGAGTTAATCGTGCACAGCTCGAAAACGGTCGCATCGCTCGAAAGCTACATCGGCCTGGTCGAAGTCGGCGTCGGATTGATTCCCGGCGCAGGCGGTTTGAAGGAAGGCGCACTACGCGGCGCGCAGGCGGCGCAGGCGGCCGGCATGACCGACGTGTTTCCATTCATCAAGAACTGGTTTCTAAACGCCGCAATGGCGAACGTTTCGAAGTCAGCGCTCGAAGCTCAACAGATGGGCTACTTGCGTGCCACCGACATCATCGTGTTCAACAACCACGAATTGTTGTGGACGGCGATCAATGCTGCATCGAGCATGCACGCTGCCGGCTATCGGCCGCCGCTTCGGCCGAAGGCGTTTCCGGTCGCCGGCCGAACTGGCGTTGCGACCATCAAGGCGCAGCTGGTCAACATGCGTGACGGCGGCTTCATCAGCCAGCACGACTTCTACCTGGCGTCGGGCATTGCGAACGTGATGTGCGGTGGCGACGTCGAAGCAACTGCGCAGGCCGACGAACAGTGGCTGCTCGATCTCGAGCGCAAATTTTTTACGGAGCTGGTCAATCATCCAAAGTCGCAGGAACGCATGATGGGAATGATGCAGACCGGCAAACCGGTGAGGAACTGAGTTAAATGAATCGTGATGCCCGCCAAGTTCAAGACGCCTACATCGTCGCCGCGACGCGCACGCCGATCGGCAAAGCGCCGAAAGGCATGTTTCGTAACACGCGGCCCGACGATCTGCTGGTGGCGGCGATTCGATCCGCACTGTCGCAGGTGCCGAGTCTCGATCCCAAGGCGATCGAAGACGCGATCATCGGTTGCGCGCTGCCGGAAGCCGAGCAAGGATTGAACGTGGCTCGCATCGCAGTGTTGCTGGCCGGATTGCCGAACTCCACCGGTGGTGTGACGATCAATCGCTTTTGCTCGTCGGGGCTGAACGCAGTGGCGATGGCGGCCGATCGCATTCGCGTCGGCGAGGCCGACGTGATGATCGCCGGCGGTACCGAATCGATGAGCATGGTGCCGATGACCGGCAACAAGCCGTCGTTCAACACACGCGTTTTCGAGACAGACGAGAACATCGGCATCGCCTACGGCATGGGGCTCACCGCCGAGAAAGTCGCCACGCAGTGGAAGGTGACGCGCGAGATGCAGGATCGGTTTGCGTGCGAGTCGCATCAAAAAGCCATCGCGGCGCAAAAGGCGGGCTTGTTTGCCGACGAGATGACGACGATCGACATCCTGGAAAAATTTCCGCATCTGGGCACGCGAGAGCTCGACGTTCGCACGCGCTCGGTCAGTCTTGACGAGGGACCGCGCGCCGATTCGAGTTTGGAGGCGTTGGCGAAACTGCGGCCGGTGTTCGCCACCAAGGGCAGCGTCACCGCCGGCAATAGTTCACAAACGTCCGATGGCGCTGGAGCATTGATCCTCGCTTCCGAGCGAGCCGTGAAGCAGTTCAACCTGACGCCTCTGGTGCGCTTCGTCAGTTTTTCGATACGTGGCGTGCCGCCCGAGATCATGGGCATCGGTCCGAAGGAAGCGATACCAGTGGCGTTGAAGCTGGCTGGCATCAAGAAAGAAGACATCGGCTGGATCGAATTGAACGAAGCCTTCGCCGCGCAGGCGGTTGCAGTCATCAACGACCTCGGCCTGGACTCAAGCAAAGTCAATCCGATGGGCGGGGCGATCGCACTTGGCCACCCGCTCGGCGCCACCGGCGCAATCCGCTCTGCTACCGTCGTGCATGCGATGCGACGAAACAACCTCAAATTCGGCATGGTGTCGATGTGCGTGGGCACCGGCATGGGCGCCGCGGGAATATTCGAACGTGCATAGGGTCGCCTGATGGGTGTCGCGCACGCTTTTACGAAGCTTTCACTGTGCGCGACCATTACACGATGGGCCTGTTGTACGCCGAGCACGCAACGTTCAGCGACCCCGTTTTTCAATTGTTGAATGCGAGAGGGACGCGGCTGATGTGGCAGATGCTGCTGTCGCGTGCCGAAGATGATTTTGGCATCGAGGCAGACATTCTTGAGGACGGCCAGTCGCGCGCGCGTGTGAATTGGGTGGCGCAGTACACGTTTTCCGCCACCGGGCGGCCGGTGAAGAACCACGTCACGACCGAGATGCAGCTGGTTGCCGGCAAGATCGTGCGCCAGCAAGACACATTCAGCCTGTGGCGCTGGTCGGCACAGGCGTTGGGTGCGAAAGGCTCATTGCTGGGTTGGTCACCTTTCGTTCGCAACAAGATTCGCGCGCAGGCATCGGCAGCGTTGCGCGACTATGCGCGCAAGGTTGCACCCGCCTGACGCGATGGGCAAAGCCGCATCCGGGTCGCGATGAGCGTAGCGAGTACCACCATCAACGGTGTCGCGCGAATCGAAATTGCGCGTCCGGAAAAGAAAAATGCGATCACGGCCGCGATGTATCAGTCGCTGACGGATGCAATCGGCGCTGCGCATGACGATCCTGCTGCCCGCGCGATCCTGATCTACGGACAAAAGGACATTTTCACCGCCGGCAACGACCTCGAAGACTTCATGAAGAATCCGCCGGCCGACATCAACGCGCCGGTGTTTCAGTTCATGCAGGCGCTTGGATACGCAGAGAAGCCCGTGGTTGCTGCGGTAAACGGCGCGGCGGTCGGCATAGGCACGACGATGTTGATGCACTGTGATCTCGTCTACTGCGCCGACAACTCCGTTTTTTCGATGCCGTTCGTTTCGCTCGGCTTGTGCCCAGAGTTCGCATCGAGCCTTCTTGATTCCGCTGAATGCGGGCTATCACAAGGCAGTCGAAAAGCTGCTGCTGGGCGATCCGATCTCGCGCCTCCGAAGCGCTCGAAATGAAAATCGTCAACCGGGTCGTTGGCGCGCGACGACGTGCTCGACTTTGCTATCAAGCAGGCCGAACGCTTCAATGAACTTCCGCCAGCCTCGGTGCGCGCCACCAAGCGCCTGCTGCGCTCAGGATGGAAGTCAGTCACCGAGAAAGTCATTGCCGATGAGGCCAATTCTTTCGGGCAGATGCTGCGTAGCGCGGAAGCGAAGGAAGCGTTCACGGCGTTTTTCGAACGCAGGAAGCCGGACTTCTCGAAGTTTGCCTGATCCGTCCTCGGGAACAACAGTGCCGCTACGCTCCGATGTCAGCCTTGAAAGTTTGAATCGGCGTACCGGCGACAATCTGCCGGGCTGGTTCGGGCTCAAGGTGGTCGGCGTCGGCGAAGGGCAGCTGACCATGGAGCTTGTTATCAAGCCGCAATTCCTGGCGCCTAACGGTTTTCTGCATGCGGCGACGGTGATTGCATTGGCCGATACTTCAGCTGGCTATGCAACGATCGCGCATCTGCCCGACGGTGCGTCAAACTTTACGACGATCGAACTGAAATCGAATTTTCTAGGTACGGCGACTGATGGAACATTGCGCGCCGAAGCGCGCGCGGCGCATCAGGGCCGCACGACACAGGTGTGGGACGCCACGGTCACGCACGCCGGGAGCGCCAGGACGATCGCGCTGTTTCGCTGCACGCAGATGATCCTTTGGCCAAAAAAATGAATCTCGCAGGCAAGACAATTTTCGTTTCTGGTGGCTCGCGCGGCATCGGTCTGGCGATCGTCAAGCGCGCGGCTGCCGACGGTGCGAACGTCGCGATCGCAGCCAAGACGGTCGAGCCAAACCCGAAGCTGCCCGGCACCATTTACAGCGCCGCCGAGGAGATCGAGGCGGTGGGCGGCAAGGCGCTGGCGCTCGCGTGCGACATTCGCGACGAAGAACAGGTCGTGGCGGCAGTCAGGAAAACCGCCGAGAAGTTTGGCGGCATCGACATCCTGATCAACAACGCCAGCGCAATCAACTTGACGCCGACCGAAGCGACTCCGATGAAGCGCTTCGACCTGATGTTCGGCGTCAACGTGCGGGGCACATTCTTGTGCACGCAGGCGTGCCTGCCTTACCTGAAGCAATCAGCGGAGCGCAAGCGCAACCCGCACATCCTCACCTTGTCGCCGCCGCTGAACATGAACTCGCGCTGGTTCGCGCCGCACGTGGCGTACACGATGGCCAAGTACGGCATGAGCATGTGTGTGCTCGGGCATGCCTCTGAGTTTCGGCAATATGGCATCGCTGTAAACGCGCTCTGGCCGCGCACAGTGATCCAGACGGCTGCGCTGCAGATGATTCCGGGTATCAAGCCCGAGCACTGCCGCACTCCCGAAATCATGGCCGACGCGGCGTATCAGGTCCTGATCGCGGACGCAGCAACCACCACCGGCAATTTTTTCATCGACGATGAAGTGTTGAAAAAGGCAGGCGTGACCGATCTGGACAAATATTCGGTCGTGCCGGGCAGTCGAGAGCTGATACCTGATCTGTTTTTGTAGCGATTCTGGGCGGCCAACACTTTGGCAGTCTTTGAAACACCTTGATGCGACCTCCGCTTAACCGTTTGCCCGCCGCGCAGCTCGTGCGCATGATCGCGTCGCGCGAAGTGACCTGCGAGGCAGTGACGCATTCTTTTGTCGATGCGGTCGGGCAGCGTGAAAGCGAAGTGCGCGCGTTCGCCTGCATTGACACGGAGCGCGCATTAAACATTGCCCGCGGTATCGATTTGAGCGCGAAATTCGGTTTGCTGGGGGGATTGCCGGTCGCGATCAAAGATGTGATCGACACCGCGGGGATTGCAACGGAATACGGCTCGCCCATTTATAGCGGGCGGGTGCCCAGTGCTGACGCCGCGTGTGTCGCGGGTGTGCGCGCAGCCGGCGGTTACGTATTTGGGAAAACCGTCACTGCAGAGCTTGCCAACTTCACGCCCGGGCCGACTCGCAATCCACACGGGCTGGAACACACCCCTGGGGGGTCTTCAAGCGGATCGGCGGCGGCCGTTGCGGCGCACATGGCTCCGTTTGCACTCGGCACGCAAACGGCGGGTTCGGTGATTCGGCCGGCGGCGTTTTGCGGTGTAGTGGGGTTTGTGCCGACGCGGGGCGCGATCCCGCGCGCGGGTGTCAAGCAGGTGTCCGATACGCTCGACGTCGTCGGATGTTTTGCGAATTCGGTCGAGGACGCGGCGCTGGTGGCATCGGCGATTGCATTGCGCGCCGATTGGTGTGAGGTGAATCGTGCGGCGGCGCCGCCGGTCATCGCGTTGGCCGAGACGCCGTGGGCGGAGCGTCTGTCGCCAGCGATGCGCGAGGCACTCGACGCAGTCGCCAGAACGTGCGCCGACGGCGGCGCGGCGGTTCGAAAGATTCAGTGGCCCGCCCGCTTCACTCCGCTTGCGGACGCGCAGCGAACGGTGCAAGTGTTCGAAACGGCACGAGCATTCGGCGCCGAGTTTGATGACAGGCGCGGACAACTGTCGCCATCGCTGGCCGCGCTGATCGAAGAAGGACGGGAGATCGACGCGAGTTCGTATCTGACTGCGTTACAGCTCGGGCGCGACTGCGCGGCGTCGATCGACGAGCTGTTCGGAGAAGCCGACGTCGTGCTGACGCCGAGTGCTCCTGGCGAGGCGCCGCACGGGCTCGGCAGCACCGGCGACCCGCAATTCAATCGCGCCTGGCATCTGCTGGGCGGCCCGCAACTGAACATGCCCGTGCCTCGCTTTCTGCGAAGAAGCGGATCCAATTTGCCGCTGGGCGTGCAGGTGGTCGGCCGTCCTGGCGCCGATGCGCGTCTGTTAGGCGCTGCTCGCTGGATCGAACAGCAGCTCAGACGGGCGGGTGAGTAGTCGATGGGCATCGTGGTCGATTCGAACGCGCGCTTCGGTACTACTGCATCCGTCGTTGTGATCGGCGCTGGCGGCGCCGGCGCCATCGCCGCGCTGGCGGCACGCAGCGCCGGGGCGGATGTGCTGGTGTTGGATCGCGATGCTGCGCCGAGCGGAGCGACCGCGTGCTCGTCCGGCATGGTGCCCGCGGCAGGCACGGCCGAGCAGAAAGCGCGCGGCATCGTCGATTCGCCACAGCGCTTTGCCGACGACATACAAGCGAAGGCCAACGGCTCGGCCGATGCACAGCTGGTCGAAGCGTTGACCAGCGCATCAGCGCGAGTGCTGGAGTGGCTGACCAAGCAGTACGGAATCCGCTTCGAGCTGGTCGAAGGCATTGCGCCCGGCCATTCGCTGTCGCGCATGCACGCGTTAGCCGACCGCGGCGGCGCCACGCTGCTGTCCTCGCTTTATTCGGCACTCGCCAAGCACGGCGTGCGATTGGAGCCTGGTGCACATGTGACCGATCTCGTCGTCGACGATGCGCAGCGAATCGTCGGTGTCCGCTACAAGCGCAACGGCAAGGTCGAGTCGGTCGGTTGTGCGACGTTGATCCTCGCGTGCAATGGCTTTGCAGCAAACAGCTCGCTGGTCGCCCAGTATCTTCCCGACGTTCGCGGCCTGCCGTTTGCGGGGCATGAAGGTAGCCAGGGTGACGCGCTTGCATGGGGCACTGCGCTCGGCGCCCAGCTTGCGGATATTGACGGATTCCTTGCCCACGGCGCCGTTGTCCTGTCGCAGCGCCTGCCTCTGCCATGGTCGCTGATGACAGAAGGCGCGGTACAGGTCAATCGCGACGGCGAGCGCTTCGTGAATGAACACGAAGGATATTCAGAGTCTGCCCTGTTCGTGCTGGCGCAACCGAACGCCACGGCGTTCATGATTTACGACGAGCGGGTGCACGAGATTGGGCTGACGATGCCGAACTATGCGACTGCGGTGTCGTCCGGAGTCATCAAGCGCGAATCTATGTTGCGCGATCTCGCGGAGCAACTTGGCGTACGGCGCGAAGGCCTCGAAGCGACGATCGCACTGGTCAACGCGCTCGCGTTCGACGATGCTGCCGATGAGTTCGGCCGTGAGTTTCGCGCAACGCAGATGCTGCTCGGGCCCTACTACGGCGTGCCGGTCACGTGCGCGTTGCTCGGTACCGAAGGTGGTTTGGCGATCGATGCGGCAGGTCGCGTTCTGCGCAAAAACGGATCGCCATTTCACAATTTGCTCGCTGCCGGCGGCGCCGCGCGCGGCGTATCGGGCGACGCTGGCGGCGGCTATCTGGAAGGCAATGGGCTACTGACTGCCATAGTCGGCGGTTACATCGCCGGGAACACCGCCGCGGCGGCGATCGCCGCGTAACCGGACTGCTGCGCGAGTGTCGCCGCGAATCACAGCGGCGGCAGCATTCGAGGTTTGCGTTGCTCGTCGGTGGCGACATACACCAGTGTCGCCTCGGTCACTTTGACGACTTCTTTCTGCAGGCGATTGCGTTCAACGTAAACCTCGACGTCGACCGTGATCGACGTCGTGCCGAGCTTGACGATATCGGCATAGAAGCTGACCAGGTCTCCGACGAACACAGCCTGCCTGAAAACAAACGACGTCACGGCAACGGTCGCCACGCGACCGCCGGCGCGGCGCGCCGCCGGAATCGCGCCGGCCACGTCGACGTGCGACATGATCCAGCCGCCGAACACATCACCGTGAATGTTGGCATCAGCCGGCATAGGCATCATGCGCAGCATCGCCACGCGGTCAGAGGGAAGCTGCTCGGATTCGGTCATGGTTGTGACTGAGATAATCGACGGATGCCAAGCGTAACCTCTTACATCACCGCCTGACGATGCGTTGGTCGCCTCCGAGAGAATCCTTGCCGTCATTGCGCGCTGAGCGCAATGATTGGAAGACACTGCGGACCTTGTTGCCTTATCTGTGGGCCTACAAGGGTCGGGTGTTGTTCGCGCTTGGCTGCCTGGTCGCCGCAAAGGTGGCGACGGTATCCGTGCCGATCCTGCTGAAGGACATTGTCGACGGCCTGGCTCCCGCAACGCCGAGCGCTCAGGCGGCTGCCGGAATTCTGGTGGTGCCGCTCGCGTTGATCATTGCGTACGGCGCGCTGCGGTTGTCGACTTCGCTGTTCACCGAACTGCGCGAGTTCTTCTTTGTGAAGGTAACCCAGGCGGCGACGCGCACGCTGGCACTGAAAACGTTTCGGCATTTGCATTCACTGTCGCTGCGCTACCACCTCGATCGCCGTACCGGGGCTGTCACGCGCGAAATCGACCAGGGCATTCGGGGAATTTCGTCGCTGATCAGCTTTACTTTGTACTCGATCCTGCCGACGCTGATCGAGATCACGCTGGTGTTTGCCTACCTGCTATGGAATTACGAGATCTGGTTTGCCGCGATCGTCGGCACCAGCCTGACGATTTACGTCGTATTCACGGTGGCGGTGACCAACTGGCGTACCGCCGTGCGGCGTCGCTGGAACGAGCTCGAGAGCAAGGCGCAATCGCGCGCGGTCGACTCGCTGCTGAACTTCGAAACAGTGAAGTATTTCGGCAACGAGAATTATGAAGCGCGCCGTTACGACGAAACACTGGCGGACTCTCAACGCACCGCTGTCTTGTCGCAGCAGTCCCTGAACGTTCTTAACGCCGGCCAGCAAGCGCTGATAGCGGTGGCGTTGACGTTGATTCTGTGGCGCGCCGCGCTCGGTGTCGTCGAAGGCCGGATGAGCATCGGCGATCTGGTGCTGGTCAACGCCTTCATGATTCAGCTGTACATCCCGATGAATTTTCTCGGCGTGATTTATCGCGAGATCAAGCAAAGCCTGGCGGATATGGACCGCATGTTCATGCTGCTCGAACAGAACCGCGAGATTGCCGATGCGCCGGACGCGCGGCCGTTGAGTGTGCGTTCGGCCGAAGTGCGGTTCGAGAACGTCGATTTCTCGTATGACGTTCGCCGGCAGGTGTTGCATGACGTGAGCTTCGTGATTGCCGGAGGATCGACTACCGCGGTGGTCGGTGCGACCGGTTCCGGTAAGTCGACGTTGGCGCGGCTGTTGTTCCGTTTCTACGACGTCGATGCGGGTCGCCTGTCGATCGACGGGCAGGATGTGCGCACGCTGACGCAGGAAAGCCTGCGCGCAGCAATCGGCATCGTTCCGCAGGACACCGTGCTGTTCAACGACACGATCGAGTACAACATTGCCTACGGGCGTCCGGGAGCGGCGCATTGGAAGTCGTGGCAGCCGCGCGCGCGGCGCACATTCACGATTTCGTCGAGTCGTTGCCCGACGGTTACGAAACGCGCGTGGGTGAGCGCGGACTGAAGCTGTCAGGCGGCGAGAAGCAACGCGTCGCGATCGCGCGCACGCTGCTGAAGGACCCGGCGATCCTCGTGTTCGATGAAGCGACGTCGGCGCTCGACTCCCGCACGGAGCGTGTGATTCAGCAGGAGCTTGAAAGTATCTCCGAAAGCCGCACCACGCTGGTGATCGCGCACCGGCTATCGACCGTCGTGCACGCCGATCAGATTCTGGTCATGGATCATGGCCGCATCGTCGAGCGGGGCACGCACGCAGAATTGCTGGCGCGCGGTGGCGCCTATGCCTCGATGTGGGAAATTCAGAGCCGCGAGCGCGCCAAAGCCGAGTCCGCCAGTCCCGTAGCTGCCGCCGCATAGGCGCAGAACACGATAGGCGACGGTATGTGAATTTGCTACGCCGATCGCACAACCCCCGCGTAGACTCAGCGGCCTCGTAGAACGTGCGATCGGACGCTCTGCCGCATGAACTTCGTAAATCGCTTGATCCCCGTTGCGGCCTGCACGGCGGTTGTGTTGATGGTCATGGTGCACGTCTCCGCCGTTGCACAGCAACCCGAGGCCGTCGGACCAAAACCTCCGCCGACGCTCGCGAAAATCCGTGACACCGGCGTGGTCACGATCGGGTACCGGCCGGACGCCATTCCGTTCGCTTATTTGGACGAGAACAAGCAACCGATCGGTTATGGCATCGATATCTGTCGTGAGATCGTGCGCCTGATGGAGCGCGACTTGAAACGCCCGCTGCGGATTGCGTTCGTTGAGGTGAGCGCGCGTACGCGATTTGACATCGTCAATAGCGGCAAGGCCGACATGGAGTGCGGTACGACGATCAACGATCCGCAGCGACGCAAGACCAGCGACTATTCGATGCCATACCAGTTTTCCGGGCCGCGTTTTCTGGTGCGCTCGGACTCGACGATTCGCGCGATCCAGGACCTGGTGGGCCGCCGCATCTCGGTCGTGCCGGGTACGAACTCGGTGCCGCTGCTGAAGCAGAGGATCGAAGGGGGCGTGCTGCCGGGCGCAACGCTGGTCGAATACAAAAGTTACGACGAAGCACGCGAGGCCGTCGAACGCGGCGAAGTGGAAGCGTTTGCAACGATCGATGTGCTGCTCGCAGCGCAGCGCGCGAAGTCCAAAGATCCGTCGAAGCTGGCGATCGTGGGGTCGTTTCTGGTGCTCGAGCCGATTGCGATCGTGCTACGTAAGGGCGACGCCGATTACAAGAAGACGATCGATCGCCACCTGGCAGCATTGATGTTGGACGGTGTCGTCGGCCGTTTCTATGACAAGTGGTTTCAACAGCCGATTCCGCCCGGCAATCTCCGCATGGATCTTCCGATGACGTTCGCGTTGCGTGACCAGTTACGCTGGCCAACCGACCGACTTGGCGATGAAATGAGCAAGTGACGAGCTGCGCGGTTCCTAATCGGTAAGCTGCCTTCCTCCGCGACCTGACCGTTTGATCAGCGGTCCCGTCAATGTCAGACATCGAAACCACGGGCTTCTGGGCCACGCTGCTGATTGTCAGCGACTGGGCGATTCGGCTGGTAATGCTGCCGATCGTGCCGACGCGCCGCTCGCCAGAGGCAGCCAAGGGTTGGCTTCTTTTCATTTTTTTCCTGCCGTGGGTCGGGCTGCTGTTGTATCTGCTTATCGGGCGTCCACGATTGCCGCGCTGGCGCCTCGAACGGCGCGGCCAGTACATCGATCTGATCGAGCCGGTGCGCCAACGCATGAGTGGGTTGCCGCAGATTGCCGCCCCTGAGGTTGATTCGCAGTATCAGCCGAGCGTGCGCCTTGCGACTGACCTCGGCATGCTCCACAACCTCGGCGGCAACTCGGTCGAGCTTCTAACCGACTACAGAGGCACGATCGATCGCATTGCTGCCGATATCGATGCGGCCCAGCACCATGTGCACCTATGCTTTTACATCTTCGGCGACGATGCGCGCAGCGCGATCGTCATCGACGCGCTAGGTCGCGCTGTGGCGCGCGGTGTGATTTGCCGCGTGCTTGTGGATGCTTTTGGTTCACGGCCTTCACGCCGAACGCTGCTTCCCAAGCTACATGCACTGGGAGTGGCAGCGCGCGTTGCGCTGCCGGTCAGGATGGGTCGCAAGACGGCGCGCTTTGACCTGCGCAATCACCGCAAGATCGTCGTCATCGACGGCGCGGTCGGATACACGGGTTCGCAGAACATGGTGAGCGCCGATTTCAAACCTGGGCTTACCTACAGCGAACTGATGGTTCGCATCAAGGGGCCGTCGGCACTGCAACTGCAGGCGGTCTTCGGCGCCGACTGGTTTGTCGAAAGCGGCGAGTTCATCGGCGAACCGGCATTCCCGCTGCCGGTGATCGCCGGCAGGACGCCGGCGCAGGTGCTGCCCAATGGACCCTCGTCCTCGACGCAGCGCGCACTTCGCATGGTGGTCAATCTGATTTACTCGGCTACCCGGCGGGTGGTGGTGACAACGCCGTATTTCATCCCGAGCCAGTCTTTGCAGGATGCGCTGGAGACCGCGGTTCACCGTGGCGCCGAAGTGCACCTGATCGTCGATGATCATATCGATCAGTTCTTCGTCGGCAACGCGCAGCGTTCGTACTATGAGTCGCTGCTGCTGGCCGGCGTGAGAATTCACGCTTACACCGAGGCGTTCCTGCACACGAAGGCGGTGTCGATCGACGGGCAAATGGCCTGGATCGGCTCATGCAACCTCGATATGCGCTCGTTCGAGCTGAACGAAGAGGTGGTCGCACTGTTTTTCGATCCGGATATCGCTGCGCAGCTGGTGGCGATCGAAGAAGGCTACATGCGCGGCTCACACCAGATCACGCTCGATCAATGGCGCAAGCGGCCGTTCGTGCAGGAGTTGACGCAGAATTTGACACGGCTCGTCAGTCCGCTCTTGTGACACCGACGAAAGTAAGAACGGGCCGCGATGTGCGGCCCGCTCGTTTACGACAACGCGAATTACGCGCCTTCCATGCGGTCGTGCGGCGCAAAGTCGTTGCCCGCGTACAAGAACGACTCGTCGGATACTGTTGCACAGCCGGATAAGGCGGCGGTGGCAAGCAATACGGCGGCGATCAACGCACGCGACATTCCACTGATTGAATTGCGATTCATGGCTCACTCCTTTATCACTCCGGGTTTATCGCAGCAACCACCTGTTGCAGCGTGAGTGAACACTAGAGTGTCGTTGCGCTGAATGCGTACGGCTAAACGACAGGCGGGATACCGATTATTCGACACGGACGATGACCCCGTCCGCCCATCGCGAAACCATGCAGACAATCGAAGATAATCGATCTTTAACCATCCGCAGCTGTTGTCCATGTCCGTAGCGGCCTCGACGTCCGACGTTCGTCCCCGTTTCATCATCCTGCCGTACGCGAGCACGATATTTCTTTCTGCATTTCTGCTGTTCCTGGTGCAGCCAATCATTGCGAAGCAGATCCTGCCGTGGTTTGGCGGATCTTCCGCTGTCTGGACGACAGCGCTCGTGTTTTTTCAATCGACTTTACTTGCGGGGTATGCGTACGCAGATTTGACGACGCGCCTGGGCGTGCGGCGGCAGACGCTGCTGCACATTGGCTTGCTCGTACTGTCGCTGGCGATGCTGCCGATCCTTGCATCGGCGGGTTGGAAGCCGCAGGGCGATGAAGATCCCATCATTCGCATCTTGCTGTTGCTGACGTTCACGATAGGACTGCCGTACTTTCTGCTGTCGACCACTACTCCACTGCTGCAGTCCTGGTACTGGCGCCGGTTCAGGACCGCCGTGCCGTACCGGTTGTTTGCACTGTCCAATTTTGCATCGTTGCTGGCGTTGCTCGGATTTCCGGTGCTTTTGGAGCCGTGGTTTGGGCTAAACGAGCTCGGATGGGCATGGTCGATTGCATACGCCGCATTTGCACTGTTGTGCGCGGGCACTGCGTGGGCGTCGCTGCGAGGTGCAAGCGAGTTCGACTCGGATCAGAGACAACAGCCGGCTTCCGTTTCCGCAGCAGCGCCCAGTGCGCTAACGCAACTCACTTGGCTGGCTTTGGCGGCGATGGCATCCGTCATGTTGCTCGCCGTCACCAATCACGTCACCCAGAACATCGCCAGCGTGCCGTTCCTGTGGGTGCTTCCGCTATCTATTTATCTCGCGACTTTCATCCTGACATTCGACCATCCGCGCTGGTATCAACGCGGATTGTTCATCGCCGCGCTTTCGGTGCTTGCGCCGGTCATGGCCTGGTTGATTCCTTCACTCGAGCTCGTGCGCGCCGCATCGGTTTTCTTTGGCGGACTGTTTGTCGCGTGCATGTTTTGCCACGGAGAGCTCGCTTCGATGAAGCCTGATCCGCGTTGGTTGACGCGGTTTTACCTGATGCTTGCACTTGGCGGGGCGCTGGGCGCGGTGCTGATAGCGATCGTCGCACCGCTGGTATTGCCCGGGTACTTCGAAGTCAACATCGCGTTGATCTTGCTTGCGTTGACGCTGTCACTGCGCCTGCGTGGCGCATGGCGACTGTTGGGTCTCGTCGTGTTTACCGCGACCGCTTTTTTCTCGGTCCGCGGCGCGCAGGAGTATTCACGCGACGTGCGGGTCATGGAGCGCGACTTCTACGGAGTGGTTCGCACGCGCGACCGGGCGGATCCGGTGCCGTATCGCTCGATGTTTCACGGCGGTATCGTGCACGGCGGCCAACTGTTGGGCGATCAGTTCCGCAATCAGCCGAGCGATTACTTTGGACCATCCTCAGGCTACGGCCGCTTGTTCGAAGCATTGAACAGGTCGCATCCGCAGCCGCGTCGAGTTGGAATCATCGGGCTCGGAGCCGGCGTTTTGGCCTCGTACGGGCGGTCGGGCGACGAACTCGTTTTCTACGAGATCAGTCCGCGCGTTGTCGATATCGCGAACGACGAGTTCACTTTCCTGCGTGACAGCCGAGGGAAGATTCAAGTGGTACTCGGCGATGGACGCCTGAGCCTTGAGCGGGCCGCGCCGCAGCGTTTTGACGTCCTGGGCATCGATGCTTTCGCCGGCGATTCGATTCCGATGCATCTAGTGACCCGCGAAGCGATGGCACTTTACGTGCGGCATCTGGCTCCGGGCGGTGTCATCGTATTTCAGGCGACCAACCGATATATCGATTTGATGCCGATTGTTAAGCGCCTGGCAAACTTGTTTGACATGCAGGCCGTTCTGGTCTCGGACGTGCCGACGTTCAAAACGGGACCGGAGTACTGGCTATCGCCGACCGATCAGATTCTCGTCACACGCGACAAGGCGTTGCTGCAGGCCGACAGTTTGCGTTACGTGGCTACGCCGATTGAAGATCGCGCCGATTTGCCGACCTTCACCGACGCTCACCACAATATGTTTCGTGTGCTCAAGTGAGCGAAGCCGGACGCTCTCGCGCCGGCTTCGCTTCTCGCGTTCGAGGCGGACGCCGATGATCGGCGCCACTCAACGCTCGGAGTTGTCATCACGTTGAATCCTGTTGAACTCATGCGCGCGAGCTTCGACGCTGCGGTAGCGGCGGCCGATCCTTTGCGCATCGTCGCGCCACATTTGCCGCAGCGACCCTCCGGTCGTGTGGTCGTTGTCGGCGCGGGTAAAGCAGCCGCCAGCATGGCGCTTGCGGTCGAGCGCGCCTGGCCCGACGTCGCGCTCGAGGGACTAGTCATCACGCGCTACGAGCACGGCGCACCGACCCAGCGCATTCGTGTGGTCGAAGCAGGTCACCCGGTACCGGACGATACCGGTGAAGCCGCAGCGCGCGACATCATGCGAATCGTTTCACAGCTGCAACGCGACGATCTGTTGTTGGTGTTGGTTTCAGGCGGAGGTTCGAGCCTGCTGAGCCTGCCGGTGCCTGACGTACCGATGTCGGCGCTCAAAGCCGTTACAGCCGCACTACTTGCCAGTGGCGCACCGATTGGCGAGATGAACGTCGTGCGCAAACACTTGTCGCAGATCCAGGGTGGCCGCATGGCGGCAACCGCTGCGAAGCTCGGTGCGCGCGTTCTCGCGCTTATCATCTCGGACGTGACCGGGGACGCACCCACGGACATCGCTTCCGGCCCGTGTGCTCCCGATCCGAGCACTTTCAACGATGCTCTCGTCGTACTGCGACGATGGAACGCGCAGGTGCCGGACGCCGTGGCGCAATGGCTGCAGCGTGGAGCAGCAGGCGAGGTTGCGGAAACGCCAAAGCCGAACGATCCATTGTTCGCAGCGGTCGAGAATCGTGTGATTGCAACTGCACATCGTTCGCTGGAGGCCGCTGCCGACGTCTTCCGCTCCGCCGGCATTAACGCAGTTGTTCTAGGCGACTCTGTCACCGGCGAAGCACGGGAGGTCGCCAAGGTTTACGCCGCGCTCGTGCGCGAAATCCGTGCGTTCCACCAACCGTTCCGGGCGCCAGTCGCACTGATTTCCGGCGGCGAATGCACGGTCACATTGCCGCCGGCGGCGCAAGGAAGAGGTGGCCGATGCACTGAGTATTTGCTGTCGCTGGCAGTGGAACTCGATGGAATGTCGGGCGTTTACGCACTGGCGGGCGACACCGACGGGATCGACGGCACCGAAGATAACGCCGGTGCATGGTGGGCAACCGACTTGATCGATCGCGCGGTTTGCAACGGTGTCAGCGCCCGCACCGGCCTCGACCGCCACGATTCCTACGGGTTCTTTGAGGCGGCCGGCGCCCTGATCGTCACCGGCCCGACGCGAACGAACGTCAACGACTATCGGGTAATCCTGATCGAGTAGGGGCGGTTCAAGCGCGGTAAAGAAGGTAACGCCTGCATTACAGTTCGCCCCACTTTATACGGCGGCCGGTTTTCTAGGCCGACACTATCCATTGCGAGTGAGCTTATGAACCTACGACGAAATCTATGCCTTGCATTCATTGCGTCACTGGCCGGTGCGTCCGTTGCACAGACGGAAGCGCCGACAACCGTGACGCAGTTGGACCGAGTGACGGTCCGCGGAGTGAGCCTGCCGTCCGTCAAGGAGTTCTTTGACAACCCCCAGTATGGGACCGTCTCCCTGTCGGCTAACAGCGAGCATTTGATGGTTACGACACCGGTCAATGGCCGACTGAACCTCGCTGTTATTGAGCTCAAAACGCGCAAAGGTCTGGCATTGACGAACTTTCGCGATTTCGACGTGTTGAACGCGCGCTGGGTCGGCAACGAAAGAATCGTCTACGCGCTGGGGAACCTGAATTCACCGACGGGGCCCGACCTTGCCGACGGAGGAGGATTCTTTATGGTTTCGCGCGACGGGTCCGACTCGCGCAAGTTGTCGCCAACGTTTAAAGAGTTGCGCGACACCGGCAGCACCGTGAATCGCGGCTTCACCTATCTTCGTTCGGTGCCCAAGAGCGACGAGGAAGTCATTGCGACGGCGCGTCAACGTTCCGCCGATAGCCTGGATGTCTATCGATTGAACGTCAAGACAGGTCGCAGCACCCTGTTAAGCCAGACACGGCCGCCCCGTGTGTCGCGTTTCCTGGTCGATTCCAAGCTGGAGCCGCGCGTCGCTGTTTCGGACGTCGAGAAAACTACCCAGCAGGCGATCTTTCATCGTCGCGACACGAATTCACCGTGGGAGGAAATCGCTCGTTTCGATGAGACGAGGGGGCCGGTGTTCATGCCTGTCGGCTTCATGGGCGATAAGGACGAGACATTGATTGTCGCGACCAACGCCGGTCGCGACACGATGGCCCTGCATAGATACGATCCAGTAGCCAAGAAGATGGGCGAGAAGCTGGCGGAGCATCCGCGCTTCGACCTGGGTGCGAATCAACTTGGTGAAACCGTGCCTGGACTGATTGTCGAAAACGACAAGCTTGTGGGCGTGAAGGCCGAAGCTGATAAGGCGACGGTGACATGGCTGGATCCGGACTACGAGCGTTTGCAGCGCATGATCGATGCAGCGTTGCCGGGCAGTGTCAACGATTTCACGCGGACAGCCGATGGGTCGCGCATCATCGTGACCTCGTACTCGGATCGAGAGCCGGTGCGCTGGTTCATGCTGGACGAGAAGAACAAGACGCTGGAAGACTTGGTGTCCAGTGTTCCTTGGATCAAGAAGGAGAATCTGGTCGAGCAGCGCTACTTTGTCCTCAAAGCACGTGACGGTCTTGAGATTCCGTCGTATTACTTCTTGCCGCACGGCTATAAGCCGGGGCAGAAGCTTCCGACGATTGTTCACATCCACGGCGGGCCGCACGTTAGATCTGACTTTTGGGGCTATCGCAGGGGCGGTGGAACTGTGGCGGCACAGTTCTTTGCTTCGCGGGGATACGCGGTGATCATGCCCAATTTCCGCATCACTCCCGGGCTCGGTTCCAAAGTGTTCTATAGCGGCTTCGGCGGTGTGGGCAGCAGCACGATCGACGACCACGAGGATGCCGTGAAGTGGGGTATCAGCCAGGGGTTTGTGGACCCCGCCAGAGTCTGCATCGAAGGGGGCAGCTATGGCGGATATGCGACGCTGATGTCTCTGGCGAGGCACCCCGCTACTTACCGTTGCGGTGTCGCTGCATTCCCTGTTTCTGACATGGAGATGCAATTGACTTCTGCCTCAACAGATTTTGCCGGTAGCGAAGAAGCAATACAGTTTTGGCGCCGGCTGATTGGGGGCGATTCGACAAAGTCCGCTTCCGAACTGACTCGCTCGGTGTCTCCGGCGCACATGGCCGCCAGCATCAAGCAGCCGGTGTTTCTGATCGCGGGCGCTTCCGATCGACGTACGCCGATCGAACAAACGCGTGCGATGCAGAGTGCGCTGGAGCGGGCCGGCAACCGCCCGCGCGTCTTAATCAAGGCAGATGAAGGTCACGGATACGGCAACGTTGAAAACCGCGTCGAGCAATACTCGGAAATGCTGAAGTTTTTTGAGCAGCACATCGGCACAAGCGCTAAGTAACCAGCCGGCTTATCGACGACCTGGTGGCGTTACTTGAGCAGTTGCAGCGCGGCGCTCGCGATCGACGTCCGGTCGACGCCGAAGAAGTCACGTAGTGCTCGGCGAGTATCCGATCGGCCGAAGCCGTCGGTGCCGAGCGTGATGTAGCGATCGCGTATCCACGGCCGGATCAGGTCGGGAACGGCGCGTACGTAATCGCTCGCTGCGATAACCGGCAAGCCATTCCCGGTCAAAAGTTGTTCGATCCAACTCGCCGCGGTTCCAGTGTTCTCGGTTGCTTCACGGCGCAATTCGCTGAAGCTCGTCACCGAATACACGTCGGCGGCGATCCCATGTTCTTCCTCGAGGATATCCGCCGCTGCGATCACTTCGCGCAGGATCGTTCCCGCGCCGAGAAGTCTCACTTTCGCATTGGGTGTCGATCGTATGCGATACATGCCGCGCAGAACACCTTCCCGCACATGGTTGGGAAGTGACGGTTGCGCGTAGTTCTCGTTCATCACTGTGACGTAATAGAAGGCATCCTTCTGCTCGACCAGCATGCGCCGCATTCCGTCTTCGACAATCAGTGCTAGCTCGTACGCGTAGCACGGGTCATAAGCGCGGCAGTTCGGAATCGTGCTCGCGATCAGGTGGCTGGTGCCGTCCTGATGCTGCAAGCCTTCGCCCGATAGCGTCGTGCGGCCTGCGGTCGCGCCCAGCAGAAAACCGCGCGTGCGTGAATCAGCCGCGGCCCACAGCAGATCGCCCACCCGTTGAAAGCCGAACATCGAATAGAAAATGTAAAACGGCAGCATTGCAAAGCCGCTGGTCGAATAGCTGGTACCTGCGGCGACCCAGGAGGCGATAGCGCCTGCTTCGTTAATACCTTCCTCCAGGATCTGGCCGGTTTTAGACTCCTTGTAGTAACTGATCTGCGCTTGATCTTCGGGTTCGTACAACTGCCCCACCGGCGAGTAGATGCCGACGGTGCGAAACAGATCGGCCATTCCGAATGTGCGTGCTTCGTCGGCAATGATCGGCACGATGCGCGCACCAAGCTCGCGGTCCTTCAGCAGCGCCGACAGCATGCGCACGAACGCCATCGTGGTCGACATTTCCTTGCCGTTCGCTTCAAGCGCAAATTTGCCGAACGCCGCAGCGCCTGGCGTAGCGAGCGGCGGGCACGACGCATCACGGGCCGGTAGATATCCGCCCAGCTTGTGACGCCGTGCATGCAGGTACTTCATCTCGGGACTGTCTGCGGCAGGCCGGATGAACTCCACCTGCTCGGCCTGCGCGTCGCTCAGCGGTAGCGCGAAGCGATCGCGAAACTCGAGCAATGCGTGCGTGTCGAGTTTCTTCTGCTGATGTCCGGTCATGCGGCCCTGTCCCGTGGTGCCCATGCCATATCCTTTCTTCGTCTTCGCCAGGATGACAGTGGGCTGGCCGCGGTGATTGGCGGCGGCGTGATAAGCGGCATAAATCTTTATCGGATCGTGACCACCACGCCGCAGCCGGTCGATGTCCTCGTCGGACAGATGAGATGTCAGCTGCGCAAGCTCCGGGTACTTGTTGAAAAAGTGTTCGCGGTTAAAGCGGCCGTCGGTCGCCGATAGTGTTTGAAACTCACCGTCGACGGTTTCATGGAACGCGCGCAGCAACAGCATCTGCGTGTCGCGCGCGAACAGTGGATCCCAGTCGGATCCCCACAAAAGCTTGATCACGTTCCAACCGGCGCCGGCAAAAAGCCCCTCGAGCTCCTGAATGATCGAACCGTTGCCGCGCACCGGGCCGTCGAGTCTCTGCAGGTTGCAATTGACGACGAAAATCAGGTTGTCGAGCCCTTCGCGCGCGGCAATCGATAGTCCGGCGAGCGATTCGGGCTCGTCCATTTCGCCATCACCGACGAATGCCCAGACCTTGCGCTCGCTCGTGTCGAGCAGCGCGCGGTTCTGCAGGTAACGCAGGAAGCGCGCGTTGTATATCGCGAACAATGGGCCGATTCCCATCGAGCCTGTCGGGAACTGCCAGAAGCTCGGCATCAGCCACGGGTGCGGATACGAGCTCAAACCCGTTCCGCCGGTCTCCCGCCGGTAGTGGTCGAGTTGTTCGGCGCTCAATCGCCCTTCCAGATATGCGCGGGCGTAAACACCGGGAGACGAGTGCGGTTGAAAGTAGACGAGGTCGCCGCGCGACTCGTTCGAACTCGCGCGAAAGAAGTGGTTGAAGCCAACTTCGAACAGATCGGCGGCCGATGAATAGCTTGCAATGTGCCCACCGAGCTCGGCGCTCACCGCATTCGCGCGTACGACCATTGCCAGTGCGTTCCACCGCACCAGTGCGCTCAAGCGCGACTCGATCTCGAGGTTGCCAGGAAACGGCGGTTGATCCGCGAGCGATATCGTATTCAGATAGGGCGTGTTCAGCACCTGCGGCAGAGGCACGCGGCGTGTACGGGCATGCTGCAGCAGGTGTTTCAGCACAAACGTCGCGCGCTCGGGGCCAACCGTGTTGATCAAAGTGTCGAGCGCGTCCAGCCATTCGCGCGTTTCCTGCGGATCGGCGTCGTCCTCGCGCAGGCGCCATGCCGCGTTCGGAATTAACTTTGCCAGGTCGTCGAAATTCATGCGGCGATTATCCTCCCGACGACCCGATGCGGACTGGGATAATCGCTCGATGACTGCTGACTCGTTGACCATCGCACGCCCCGATGACTGGCATTTGCATCTGCGTGATGGCGCGGCGATGGCCTCCGTGCTGCCGCACTCTGCCCGCCAGTTTGCGCGCGCGATCGTGATGCCGAACCTGAATCCACCGATCACGACGACAGAGCAAGCCGCCGAGTATCAGCGCCGCATCAGAGCTGCGCTGCCAGAAAGCTCTGCTTTCGAACCGTTGATGACGCTCTACCTGACGGACGCGATGCCTCCGCACGAGATCGATCGTGCGCGCGAGAGCGGGATCGTCCACGCAGTGAAGCTCTATCCCGCAGGCGCCACGACCAACGCGCAGTCCGGCGTCACCGACCTGCGCAATTGCGCTCACGTGCTGGAGGCCATGCAGCGCTTCGGCATGCCATTGCTGATTCACGGGGAAGTGACGCGCCGGCAGGTCGACGTGTTCGACCGGGAGAGGGTATTCATCGACGAAGTGCTGCGTCCATTGCGGCGTGATTTTCCGGCGCTCAGGATCGTGTTCGAGCACATTACGACGAAAGAAGCGGTGGACTATGTGTTGAATGAGCGTGGTCCGCTCGGTGCCACGATCACGGCGCATCATCTGCTGTTCAACCGCAATTCGATTTTCTCGCGCGGCAGCGGCCAACCTGGCTTGAGCCCGCACTACTACTGTCTACCCGTGCTTAAGCGCGAAACGCATCGACAAGCGTTGCTTACAGCAGCGGCAAGTGGTAACCCACGTTTTTTTCTGGGTAGCGATTCTGCTCCGCATGCCAAGGGCGACAAACTGTCGGCTTGTGGCTGCGCGGGCTGCTACACAGCGGCCTCAGCACTGGAGATGTACGTAGAAGCCTTCGACGAAGCGGGCGCGCTCGATCGCTTTGAAGCGTTCGCGTCTTTCAACGGTCCAGATTTCTACGGACTGCCGCGAAATACAGAGACGATTACGTTGAAGAGATCCGAATGGATTTTGCCGGCCGAGTTTCCGTTTGCCGACCAAACGGTCGTCCCGTTAAGAGCCGGCGAAACGCTGCGATGGAAGTTGCAGAGCTAGCGAGCATTGACTGGTCCGCCCCGTGGCTTTCGCCCATCGCCGAGCAAGGCCGGACCGTTGCGGCAGCTGGCGATTGGCGCAAGTCGTTGAACCAGGCCGCCGAAGCCACGCACCTCCGCAATGCGAGCGGCCAGCGAATTACGTTCGCCCAAGAAGAAACTGCGGTCGATGACGAGCCTTACGAAACCCGCATCGCCCGCACTGGTTGCGTGCCAACGCGCGACAATCTGCACGATTTCTTCAATGCGCTGATCTTCCTGCAGTTTCCCCAGGCAAAGGCACAGTTGAATCGGCTGCAGTCAACGACGATCGCGCGTGACGGTATCCGTGCGGTACGCGGACCGCTGCGCGATGCTGCAACGTTGATTGACGAAAACGCCGTGTTGCTAGTCACCGAGCGCTTGGACATCGTCGATTCGTTGAGTCGTCGCAATTGGGCCAGACTGTTTCAAAGTCAACGCGAGGCGTGGGCGGCTGGAGTCAAGGTGCTTGCGTTCGGTCAT
The DNA here is from genome assembly GCA_963829995.1 of uncultured beta proteobacterium. GTDB lineage: Bacteria > Pseudomonadota > Gammaproteobacteria > Burkholderiales > Burkholderiaceae_F > JACCZX01. The sequence goes on from CAWHKW010000031.1 coordinate 340,909, forward strand.
GCGTTGCTGGAAAAGCTGCAGCGGCCGTACAAGGGCATCACTGCGCACGCGTTGCATATCGCGCTCGCGCCAGCTTCATCGCTGGATGAAATAGACCGACGCATGGCCGCAGGTCTCGATGAACGTCTGACGCCGCGCGATCTGCTGCCGTTGCCGGTGCTCGGAATTCCAGGATGGTGGGCGTCAAATGAGAACCCGGACTTCTACTCAGACGCGGGGGTGTTCCGTCCAGCTAAGATGCGGCCCGATCGCAAAGCGGAGACGGATTCATGAAACGTGGCGAGCTCGAAAAGCGCCAGGCAAGCAAGCTCACCAATCAGATGCGCGCGGCCGGCAATGCGTACGGCCGCGCAATTGCGCCGGAGCCCGATCGGCGCGCGCAACGCGACCGCGATCGCGCGCTCGGACTCGTGCCGTTTGCAGTCAAGCTACCGCAGGACCTGGTCAAGGCGCTGCAGGAGCAGGCGGTGAAGAAAAGCGTCGGATTGAATGAGTTGACCGCCGAGCTCTTGAAAAAAAGCCTCGCCAAGTAACTATCAGGCGCGCGATCAGCGCTGCAATCTGGCCGTGGCGCGGATGGCAGATAGCGTTGCGTTCGGCGTGATGATTTCGGGATCCATCGTGAGCTCGATCAGCGCGGGCAGGCGCCGCTCTCGAATGAATGCCAGCGCCTGCGACAGCGCGATCCCGAACTGATCGGTCGTCGCAGCAGTAGCGCCGAACGCGCCGTACGCCTGCGCCAGTTTCGCGAAGTCAGGATTGACAAGCGCGGTGCCATGTTCACGCCCCGGAAACTCACGCTCCTGATGCATGCGAATCGTGCCGTACATCTGGTTGTTGAATACGAGCACCAGTACACCGGCGCCGTACTGCACGGCGGTGGCCAACTCCTGGCCCGTCATCAGGAAGTCTCCGTCGCCGGCCAGCGCAATTACGGTGCGCTCGGGCGCCGCAATCTTCGCCGCAATCGCGGCCGGCACGCCGTAACCCATCGCGCCGGCTGTCGGCGCGATTTGGGTGCGCAGTCCCGGGTAGCGCCAAAAGCGGTGCGCCCAGGTCGCGAAGTTGCCGGCGCCGTTGGCGATGATCGAGTCGGGCGGTATTGCGCGCGACAAAATCTGCATCGCTTCCCACAGATCAAGCGGAGGATCGCCGTGCCCATAGACCGCGGGCCGCTGCTGCCACGCTTCCAGTTCCTCGCGCGCAGAGGTGACTGTCTCGCGCCACGGCGGCTCTTCGATCGGCACCATCATCGCCAGGCGCGACGCGAATTGCGCCAAGCCGGAGTTGATCATCAATTGCGCTTGGAACACGCGCCCAAGCTCTTCGGCGCCGGGATGAACATGAATCAGTGTTTGCGCCGGTACTGGTGCGTCAAGCAACGTATAGCCTGAAGTCGTCATCTCGCCCAGCCGCGGCCCGATCGCGAGAATCAGATCGGCATCCTTGATGCGCTGTGCAAGCTTCGGATTGATGCCGACACCGACGTCGCCGATGTAATTCGGATGACGGTTATCGAATAGATCCTGAAACCGAAACGCGCAGGCGACTGGAAGGTAATTCGCCTCGGCGAAGCGCTTGAAGTTGTCGCACGCGGCCGGCGTCCAACCGAAGCCGCCAAGAATCACCAGCGGGCGCTGCGCGCGACCGAGCAGGCGGCGCAGCGCCGCGATCTGCATGTCGCTTGGCGCGCCCAGCACAGGTTGGTGGCACAGTGCGTCGCCCACGTCGGCCTTCACCAACTGCATGTCCTCCGGTAGAGCCAGCACGACGGGCCCGGCGCGGCCACTGGTCGCCACTTGAAATGCGCGCGCCACGAACTCCGGCACGCGATCTGCGCGGTCGATCTGCGCGACCCATTTGGTCATCTGGCCGAACATGCGCCGGTAGTCGATCTCCTGAAACGCTTCACGTTCGACGAAATCGTTGCCAACTTGGCCGATGAACAAAATCAACGGCGACGAGTCCTGGTGCGCAACATGAACGCCGATTGCGGCATTGGTCGCCCCGGGTCCGCGAGTCACGAACGCCACGCCGGGTTGACCGGTCAACTTCGCGTAGGCCTCGGCCATGAAGGTGGCGCCGGACTCGTGGCGATTGACGATCAGTTTGACCATCTCGCGCGAGTCGTACAGCGCGTCGAGTACCGCGAGGAAACTTTCGCCGGGCACGGTAAAAGCGTGATTGACGCCCTGGATCAGCAACTGATCGACGAGCAGGCGTGCGCCGGTACGAGAAGACATGGAGCGGGAGTGTAAGGTTAGGTTTGATGGAGCTGAAAGCAGGAGGGCGGCGATGAGCGCACCGATTCCCGCGCGTACCGTGAATCTCGACGAGGTAGGCAAACTTGTCGATCAACTCGAGCGCGACGTTGCGAAAGCGCGAGCGGGTGGCGCAAGCGTCGATACTTTGCGCGCTGAGGTCGAACAACTACGCATGGCACTAAGTGCGGCCGAGCCGTCGCACGAGGAAGTTCACGTCGGCTTGCACGGTGTGCGCAACACACTCGATGAGCTGGGCGACGAATTGAAAAGCGGCGCGCTGACCGGATCGGACTACCTTACACGCATCGGTCGTCTGCTTGGCTTGGGCTAGCGCTCAATAAGTACGCAATGAAGTACGTCGGCCTTGGCCAAAGTGGCCTCAAGGTTTCTCGTATCGCACTCGGATCCGGTCCTCGGACATCAGTAGCGCGCTGTGGCGACAGTGCCTCGGACGAGATGCTTTGTTCTTTTCCCTTACAGCCAGCAATTGCCCAACGCTTGCAAGCCGAGATGAAATGCTTACACCCTCGCGTACAACGGAATTTCGAGCTCCCGCACAAGTCCCGCGGTGACATATGCGTGCACGGCGATTTTCTCGGCAGGGCTCAGCGCCACAAATGACACGCCCATTAGTCGTTCGCCCGTTTCCTCCGGCTTGCGCACGGGCCGCGCGCGCGCTTCGATCATCAGCTCCTGCTCGGCAACCGTGAGTTGAAAGACGACTTTGACTTCGTCGTAGAAAACGCTGAGGTCATCGTGCAGCGCTATCGCTGCGCCGCCGGTAGACAGATCGCTGATCGTTCCCTTGACGAAGCGTCCCGAGGCTTGCGTGCCGGGGTAAACCATGCACGGCAGTTCGGTTTTGACACGCGGCGCCGCACGGAGCTCGCGCTTCTCGACATGCTGCTGCTGCGGCCACCCAATGTGCAGGTATTCGAACGGCTCGCTGCACGCTTTCACCAATGGCGCTGTGAACTCGTAGATCGATTCGCCGGAAAAACTGCGGAACCGATACATCGCCCCTTCCTTGAGCGCCATCGCCGACGAGTCTTCCGGCGTCGTAACGACGATCGAGTGACCTTCGTGCACGCCGATCAGTTTGACTGTCTCTGCATCGGCCAGCGTATCGCCGTTGGGCCACATCCTGAGCACGCGCCAGCTTGCCAGCTCACGCGGCGCGGTGCGCCGCGCGCTATTTGACACCGCCGAGATTGGCGAGAAGGACGGTTGCGGCACCGACGAGGGCACCGTCAAGGCTTCGTCCAACGTAGGCACTGCCGGAGTTTCATCGAGCGTCGGAACCGTCATCGGTGACGACTCGTCAACAGGCATTGCAACCGGCGCGGTCATGTTCATGGCTCAGGCGCGAACGTCGCGACTCAATGATGAATCCCAAGTTTGCGGGAGATTTCGCACCTCGGCCTCCCGAGAAAACGTCCGCTCGCCCGTCAATTCCAAAGCTAAACCTGATTCGATAAAAAGAGGATGGCTGCTCAAGTTAGTGCCTGCCTCGGCCGAAAGTCTGAGCGTGGACCCAGGGAGGAAGCGCTGTCCTGATCCCCGCCGAGCGGCGTTCCGCCTTGGGCACCACACCACTCAACGATCCAATGCTTAGCTCATAAGCATTGGTAACAAGGCGGCTTCCCGATGGCGGATAGACTGGCCCGCCAAATCCCGGCTCGACACTTTCAATGAAAACACTTTTATCTGCGCTGATCGTCGGCGCTTTCGCTTTGGCGCATGGACCGGCTTCCGCTCAGGATAAAAAGCCCGAGCCAAGCAAGGAAGAGGTCAAAAAAGCCGAGGTAAAGAAGACCGATAAAGCCGAAGGCAAAAAGGACGCGGAAAAGAAGAAGGTCAAGAAGGGCGGCTGCTAGCCAGTCCGCCCGTCAGAAAAACGGCCGCGCACGCGGCCGTTCTTATTCGCGCCAGCCGAGAGAAGTCCTAGTGGACTAAATCTGACGCGCCACTCACGACTTGTGCCTTGCCTTTGCCTGCGCGGGCCGGGGGCTCGCACAGTCCGCAAACATAATTCTTCGTAAGCTCGAACGTGTGGGTAACGAACTTGCCGTTGCATTTGCAGCACGAAGTCAGTGTCACCATTCCCGCATCGACGAACTTGACCAGGCGCCAGGCGCGCGTGACCGACAACAGCGGCTCCAGCCCCTGCGCGCGGATCTGCTCCAGGTACAGCTCGTACGCTTTGATGATGCCGTCGATCTCTTCGAGCTCGCTGGTCTTGTCCAGATACTCGTACATGTTCAGAAACAGCGACGAGTGTATGTTTGGCTGCCACGTCATGAACCAGTCGGTCGAAAACGGCAGCATGCCGCGCGCCGGTGATTCGCCCTGGACCTCCTTGTACAGGCGCAGCAGGCGCTCGTACGACAGATCGGTCTCTGATTCCAGAACTTGCAAACGCGCGCCGAGCTTGATCAGCGCAATCGCGCGCTGAATCTGTTTGCTCTCGGAAACGATGCTTTTTATGCGCATGGTGAATTCCCCTGCCGGCGGTTCAAAGTTATGCGGTCACGTTGGACAATTGCCCGGCCATCACGATATTGGCGTGCAGGCCGGCCACCGCCGCACCAGTCGCGCTCGACTTCGGCTTCGAGTGGCTGGTCAGAAGATTCCAGACCATATCGTCGTCGAATCGAAATCGCAGGATCAGTTGGTTGGACCCCGCGATCTTCATCAATTGCGCCGGGCTTAGTTGATCGATGATCGTCGCGACTTCCTCCGAAACGCCCAGCCGGTACAGCGCCTGCGCCTTGTCGGCACGGATCATGTGCTGCGCCAGCACTAGATAGGCCAGGTTGGCCTCGCGGATTTCCTGCAGAAGTTGTTCGTTGCTGGCGGCGATGGTGCTCATTCGTTTGCTCCTGGGTTGCGGTTTGGTGAGTACTCGGTCGGGTCGGGCTGAATACGTTTTGAAGTGACGCCATTGTGGGAAACCGGCTCAATTCGATGAATCAGCGTGTCGCTACGAACGATGTCGGGCGGCCGCTCGTCGGCGTGTCAGGTTTTTTCCTACAACACTTCGACGCAGCCATTCAAGTCGGCCGCGTGCCTGCCGTTAAGGAACTGTGCGAGGCACGCGCCGCAGTCACGTCGCTGGACGGACCGATGGCAAACGCGTTTCGCCAACTTGGTTGAAGTGATTTGGTTTCCTCCCCCGCCTTTGCGCCGGTCTATACCGGCGCTTTTTTTTGATGAAAAGCGCTCGGAACGGCCCTCCAATCGGACGATGGCGCGTACCCCATCATCGGTACAGTGTTTGCAGCTTGTGCATCTAGATAAGCACTGTAGGTACTGACGGGGAACGGCACGATGCCGAACGAATTTTGCGAGGTGGCCGAGATGATCGAAGCGGCCTCATCGACGACGGCAGGCGAGCCTGCACGCTCGAAGCTGCTACAGCATTACGAAGCAATCGCAAAGGCGAGTTGCGCGATGCTCGCAGCCGCTTGCGCGGGTGACTGGATCGAAGTTGCGCGTCAGGAAGAGCGCTGCGGCGCGCTGATCGCGATCCTCAAAGCGGCCGATGAGCGGCCCGCATCGCTAAGTGCGACCGATGATGAGCGCCGGATGGTCCTGCTGCGCCAGATCTTGTCGGACGACGCGCTTATTCGCGGGCACGCCGAGCCGTGGCTTGAGCCGATCGTGCCGTTCATCTCGACCCCGCGAGCGGTCGGAAGCAACGAATCAGCATGAGCTTGACGACACCTTTTCCGGAGCCCGACTCGCCGGAGCTCGAGCGTTTCGCGATTTATTCGCGCAGTGAAATCGCGGCCTTGCTGCGCCAGTTGCGCGACAAGCAGGTGTTGGTCACGTTGTACTACGACCAGGCGGCCGGGTTTACGGTCAGCAACGTGCTCGATGTGAATGAGGGCTTCGAAGAACTGATTCTGGATCGCACTTCCGACGCAGCCGCACAGAAGGCGATCTATGCGTCGAAGCAGCTGGTGATCGTCGCGTTTCTGGACAACGTGAAGGTGCAGTTTTCAGTCGGGACCGCCGAAGCCGTCGAGCACCAAGGACGGCCAGCATTTCGAGTGCGCCTGCCGCAGCAGTTATTGCGCATGCAGCGGCGCGGCGCATACCGGCGGCAGCCACCCGCGGTCCGTCCGGCCACATGCCTGGTGCCATCGCCTGGAAAAAAAGGTCAATACGAATCGGTACGCGTGCTCGACTTGAGCGTTGGCGGCCTGGCGCTGTTCGTGCATCCGGTCCAGTTCGCTTTACCGGCCGACCACACGCTCGAAAACTGTTATCTCGATCTTCCTGATATCGGGCAGATCACCGTCACCCTGCGCGTGCGCTATGTCGACGACTATCAGGCGTCGAATGACGGTGTTCGTCGCTGTGGATGCGAATTCGTCGATCTCAGCGAATCAGCCGCGCGCATGCTGCAGCGGTACATGAACAAGCTCGACGCCGCGGCGCGGTCGAGCGGACCTGCGCCAGACGAAGCCGCTGCTTAGTGCGAGCGGGAAATAAAAAAAGGCGCCGTGCGGCGCCTTTCTTTTTGGTCCATCTGCTATTTCACTGCCGTAGCCGGGTACATGTCGTTCCACGTATGAGCGTATTGCTTGACCGGTACCAATCCAGGCCACAGTGCCGACCGACAGAGCCGCCGTGTATAGCGACGCGATCAGTTCAGCGGCATTCTGACGGCAGCTGATACGGACCGCGCTTAGCAGGTGCAAGTGATTCGCGGCGTATCGACGTTCGACCAGCTTCATCTCGCGACTGATCGGCAACAGCGACTCAGGCAAGCCGGCGACACCGCGGCGGCCTTCGAGCGCGCGTGCGGCGGTATCTTCGAACCACACGAACAGTTCGGTAGGTGCTTCCCCATTGACTCGGGTCGATGCAGGCTCAGCCGTTGTTGCATCGGCAGTCGCGGTAATGCCGATCGGTCGCGTCGATATTTCCGCGAGTTGCTTGACGAGTTCATTGCGAGTCATCGGTGCATCCTTTAATCGCAGCGTTGTGCTGTGTCCACGAAGATCGACCTGCGCGCGCGGTTCTTTAAAACGTCATCCGACGGCATCGGGGCGGTCTGGCTGCTGTTTACTCGGGAATGGGTGGCGATCACATGCCTTTCCTGCTTTGCACGCTTGCCGCAACTCGATGCTGGCCGCGTGGACGTGTCTTAGCGGCTTGATTGCTCTGCACTTTGAGGAGTGCAGTCACACACTTCTCCGTTGCCTTACGCCCTCTGTAAGCCGATTCCCGATGTCGCCAGATGTCCGGCTTTTCGCCCACCTATCGGCGTTTAGCAGCCTCTCCCATCCCCCTAAAGTTTGGGCATATGAAGAACGACGCATTCCTATACGACGCGCTATATCAAGCGCTGAACAACGGTCAGGCCGACAGCCAGCAGCTGGAGCAGATACGGCCCGTTTCGCTGCTCGATAGCGACTACGTCAAGCAATACACGCCGCTGGTGCGGCGGCTGGCGCATCAAATGATTGCGCGTCTGCCGGCCAACGTCGAGCTCGACGACATGATTCAGGCCGGCATGATGGGGCTGATGGACGCGGTATCTCGATTCGAAGTGACGCAGGGCACGCAATTCGAGGTGTACGCCGCACAGCGCATTCGCGGTGCGATGCTCGACGAACTGCGGGCGAATGACTGGCTGCCGCGCTCGGCTCGCAAGAGTCAACGCGATATTGAAAACGCGATTCACCGGCTCGAAGGCAAGCTCGGCCGCGCACCGCACGAACCCGAGATTGCCGGCGAGCTTGAGTTGTCTCTGTCGCAGTATCAACAAATGTTGCACGACGCGCGCGGCGCGCAACTTGTGCACCTGGACGATCTCGGCGGCAAGGTCGACGATGAAGATTATCTCGAGCGGCATCTGGTGGGGGACTCGCCGGAGCCGGGCGAGATTCTGCGCGACAAGCGCTTCCGCTACGCGCTGGTCGATGCAATCGACGAGTTGCCGGAGCGCGAAAAGCTATTGATGAGCCTGTATCACGAGCAGGATCTAAATCTGCGCGAAATCGGCGTCGTGATGGGAATTACCGAGTCACGCGTTTGCCAGCTGCATAGTCAGGCGGTTGCGCGTTTGCGCTCACGTTTAAGCACTGGTGATCCGGGATCAGAGTGGCGGTCGAAGCGACCCATCCCCTGCCTTTGTTCTGCGCGCGTACGCGCGGCCGCTCCGAAGGGAGCGCGCCTAACTAATCGCGACGAGTGCACGTGCGAGCCGAAGGCTCGCGTACACGAGGAGCGCCACCGCTAACTTGACAGCATCCGCAGCTGCGCGGCTTCACGCGCGAAACGCTCGAGTTCGTCACTTCCGCCTTGTCGCATCGCGCGCAATGCGCTCGCCTGCGGTGCGAGCAGCCGCAACAAGTGTTCTTTACGCCCGCTCGCCTCTTTCATGCGAGCCGGGTCATTGGCGATCAGTGCCTCGCTCTCATCGTGCAAAGCTTTTATCAGATCGGAAAACAGGCGTGCCGGGGCGTCCGGGGGGAGCGTCGAATTGAGATGCATTTGAAAAGGGTCAGTGTTTGCCAATGGAAAGAAGTTGCGGGTCGATTGCGGCAATCAGCCTGGCCGCGATCGCTTGTGAATCGACGCGATAGCGTCCTTCGGCGATGGCCGTGCGCAGGGCAAAAAGCCGGCTTTCGGTGCAGGTTCCCGGTGCGAGCCGGATATCGCCGCACAGCGGGGCGAAGAAATTGGAGCGCGCCAGGGAAGTCACGCCACAAAGTTCGGCAAATGACCGTCGAACTTTAGATCGGCGGCCGCTTCCGGCCCCTAAGGGTGCATTATTCTCATCTGATCTCTGGTGCCTCCCGACTGCCGATACTCCGCGTGGCCGACCGACCTACCATTTCGCAGCGTTCGACCACGTCCGCTCCGCGCGCGGCGGGAACGCCCGCCAATGCGCCCCCAGTCGTTTCCGAGGACCGCGCATTGGCGCTCGGTTTGCCGAGTAGCGCGAATGGCACACCGGGCACGCAGTCCGTCGCAACGCCGATACATGCAACGTCCACCCCGCACGACTTTGCTGCGCTAACGACGCCCGATGAAGCGGCGAACCTAGCCGCGCGTCCCGCTGACACCGTCATTGAGACCCTGTTGGCCGCAGCGCATATCGGCCTCGCGCTGCTCGACCGCGATATGAACTATCGCTTGTGGAACAACTGTCTCGAAGAGTTGTTCGATGTGCCGGCCGATGCGTTACTGGGGCGCGCTGTCGATGCGGCCAACGGGCTCAGTCAGTTGCCCGAGTTGATCGCAGAGTTGAGACGGATCAGTGGAAGCGGTGACCGCACGCCCGTCGAACGCGAGTACGAGCTGCCTCTCCCCGAGCGCCGCTGGATACGGACGAAATTGGCGCCGGTGTTCACCATCGATGGCCGTTTTGATGGCGTGTTGGTGACGTGCGAGCCGATCGATCGCGAGCGGTTTGCGCAGAACTCGCTTGGGGCGCTGCGGCAAGCACTTGAGTCGGTCGGTGAAATGGTGTTTGAGATCGATCGGCTGGGCGCAGTGGTTGACGCCAACGATGCCGCGCGGCAGCGACTCGGCTACGACCGTGACGCGCTGAAAGGAATGGCGCTTAGTACGATTGACCTTAGCCTTGTCGGAGGTGACGGCACGGGCTTTGCGTCGCTGTACGAACAGCTGCAAACGCGCGGCTCCTATCAGGTCGATACGCGGTACAAAACACGGTTCGGCACCGAATTCGCGGTGGAAACGGTGCTGCAGCGGGTCGTGCACGACGGGCGCGAGTTCATATTGCTGCTTGCACGCGACGTCAGCCCGCGCAAGCAGACTGAATCCGATCTGACCGAAAGCGCCGAGCGCTTCCGCGCGCTGTTCGACGAGAGCCCGGTCGCGGCGCTGTTGCTTGATAGCGAGTTTCGACTGATCGGCATTAACCGCGCGGCGTGCCAAACGCTCGGCTACGACGCCGACGAACTGATGGGGAAGGACCCCGAAACGCTACTTCACCCGGACGATCGACCGATGCTGCGGCATGCGCGCGCGGAAATGCAGCGCGGTTCGATGGAATCCGAAGCCGCCGAGCGGCGCTTCATGCACCGCGACGGCCGGGTCGTGTGGACCAAGCTTTCGATGCGCGCAATCGCGTCGGAAAGCGGCTTGCGGCACACCTTGCTGGTCCTCGAGAATTTCACTGACCGCAAGATTTTTGAAGAGCAGTTGCAGGTTGCACTTCGCGATCAGCAGACGCTGTTCGAAACGATGTCGGTCGGCGTGGCGCAGACGATGTCGGGCAAGATCCTGCTCGCCAATCGCGAATTCGCGGAGATGTTCGGCTACAGCGACGGTGAAGTGATCGGCATGCCGCTGTGGGATCTGTGCATCGACCGCAATCACCGCGCGCCGAACGAAGTGTCCGGTATGCCGGTCGTGCGCTCCAATCAAACGACCAGCGGCGAGGTCGTGCTGTTCCGAACTGACGGCGAGCCGGTGTGGTGCCTGGTTCAGGCGCGCCCGATCCAGGCGCAGGAGCCTGGCCTCGAAGTCTTGCGCGAGGCGATTTACACGTTTCAGAACATATCGGAAATCAAACGCCAACGTGAGGCGCTGTCGCGTTCGCTGCAGGAAATCCAGGAGCAGGGCGAAGAGCTGCAAAGCGCGCTGGCGCAGCAGCAGTTGATTTTCGACACGGCGCTGGTCGGGTTGCTGTTCGTGCGTGACAGCCGTCCGGTGCGTGCCAACGCTGCGATGGAAGATTTGCTCGCATGCGAACCCGGCGCGTTGGTGTCACAGATGCAATTGTTTTCGCATCCGACCGATCATTTGCTGCTCGCTAATCTGTCCGAGCACTATCAGCGCATCAACGACACGGGTGCGACCGAATTCGAGCTGCACATGTTTCGCCGCAAAGGCCCACCGATCTGGGTGGCGGTGCAGGGGCGTGCGGTCAACCCCGAGCGGCCCGAGTTGGGTTACATCTTTGCCTTCGTCAACGTCGACGAGCGCAAACGCTCGGAGCGCGAGCTGCGCGCGACGCTGTCAGAGCTGCAGCTGATCTTCGACAACGCGCTGGTGGCCGTGTTGTACGTTGCGAATGACCTGATCGTCAAAGCCAACGCGGCCACGCAGCAATTGTTCGGCTACGACGCACGCGATTGGGACGAGTTGCAGATTTCCTCCCTGTTTGCCACCGCCGGTGATTGGGACGACATCCGCGAGCTACCTTTGGTCGACGTCGATTCCGAAGATCCGGCAGAGAAGGCGGAAGCGCAGGCGGAGCCGAGCGCGGCCGATGGCGGCGTTTCCTTCGAACGGCTGATGCGTCGCGCCGACGGCACGACTTTCTGGTGTGCCGGCTACGGGCGCCCGATCGACCCGTCGGCGCCCGATCGCGGCGTCATCCTGACGCTGGTCGATGTCGATGCACGCAGAAGGTCGGAAGAAGAGTTGCGGCGCGTGCGCAACTACCTGGATCTGGTTGTCGAGAATTTGCCGGTGCTCGTGTCCGTGCGCGAAGCCGAGACCGGGCGGTTCGTCAGCTTGAATCGCGCCGGCGAGACGATGACGGGCCTGACGCGCGAGCAAGTCGTCGGCCGCACATGGGGCGAAATTTATGCGCGCCAGTTTGCCGATTTGTACGCGGAACTCGATCGCAAGGCGCTGTCCACAGGAACTCAGGTTGACCGACCGCGTGACGTGATGCTGCGTGCAGACGGCAAGCGGCTGACGATCAATCAGCGCGTGGTGCCGTTGTTCGAATCCGAGCCTGGCCGTTCGGCGGCCGCGGGCGATGCGAATGCGCGCTACGTGATGTCGATCATCGATGATCTGACCGAGGAAGTACGTGCCGAAACCGCGCTGCGCGAAACCGAAGCCAGATTCCGCCAGTTCGCAGAGAACATCGATCAGCTCGTGTTCATCATGACCGGCGATTTTTCGAGTGCCCTGTACGTGAACCCGCGCTACACGACGTTAATCGGTGCGCCGGTCACCGAGCTGTTGGAAGATCCGCGCAACGTCATGCGCCATGTGCACTTTGAAGATGTGCAGACTGTTAATCGCGCGCTGCCACGGCTGATCGCGCGGATGCGGCGGCTGGTGCGCTCGGAGTTGACCGCGCGCATAGACCATCCGACGCGCGGCGTACGCAACGTCAATGTGCGCCTGTCGCCGGTGCGCATGGAAGATGGCGCGATCCGCGTGTTCGGGATTGCCGACGACGTGACCGAGCGCACGCGTGCCGAGCAGCAGAGGATGGAACAGATCGTAAAACAGCGCGATGTTCTTGTGCGCGAGGTGCACCATCGCATCAAGAATAATTTGCAGGGTGTCGCCGGGCTGCTGCAACAAACCGCGGATGCGCGGCCCGATGTGGCCGATATCCTGTCAGAAGCCGCGACACAGATTCACGCCATCGCGCAGGTGCACGGACTGCAGATTCGCTCGAGTGGCACGCTGCCTGTGCTCGGGGTTGCGCAGGGAATTTTTTCGACGCTTTCGAACATGTTCGGCGTCGAAGTTCGCTTCGAGCCGCCACCACCCGATCTCTGGCGCTTCGGCTTGCCCGAAAACGAAGCAGTGCCGCTGGCGCTCGTGATTAACGAGCTCGGCACGAACGCGATCAAGCACCGAGCGACGCGACAGGACGGCATCATGGTCAAGGTCGCGACGCGTCCCGACGGTATGGAGCTCGCTATCGAGAATCCGGGCACCCTGAAGGAGGGCTTCGACCTGGCGCAGATTTCCGCCAGCGTTTCCGGGTTGGGGCTCGTCAAGGCGCTGCTCCCGCGGCGCGGGGCGCGCCTGGTAGTGGAGCGGACCGGCTCGATCGTGTCGACACGCCTGCAATTGTTCCCGCCCGCCATTCGCGAAGACAGCATCTAAAAAACGCTCTCTGCACTAAGCTTGCGCTAATGAATGACACTTCGCCGCCGCTGGTCATGGTCGTTGATGACGACCGTTTGGTGTTGGCCACACTCGTGGCGGGTCTTAAGCAAGCCGGCCTTGAAGTCATCGAAACCGATAACGGCGACGATGCGATTCTGCTGGCGCGAAAGCACAAACCGAAGCTCGCGATTCTCGATATGCGGATGCCGGGGAAGTCCGGCATGGACGTCGCGCGCTACCTGGCGGCGAACACCGACACCGGCTTCATGTTTTTGTCTGCATTCGGCGACAGCGATATCGTCGACGAAGCGATGAAAATGGGCGCGCTCGGTTACCTGGTCAAGCCGGTGGACGTGCGGCAGATTGTCCCCGCGGTACGCGCTGCACTGTCGCGGTCAGATGAGGAAAAACCGGAGACGCCTGTCAAGACGTCGAATGAACGTGGGCGCGACGAGCTGCTCGCGATCGGTATTCTGATGGAGCGCTTGCGGTTGGATTACGAGCGTGCGGTGGAAGCGTTGCGCACCCAGGCCAGGGCCGAAGGCAAACAAGTCGACGAACTGGCCAGTCAGATGGTCGAAGCCGCAAATCGCCTGAATTCGATCCGCCGCTGAACGTGCGCGCCTATGCAAGTCACGCGCTACATCGAGCGGTACGGTTTCCGGCGCTGGTACGAGCGGCAACTAATCGAAAGCCACGCTTATCTGGCGCTCGCATTCGTGGCGCTGATTGTGATGTTGTCGGGAATGGAATTGCTCAGCGACGCCGAAGCCGGCGTTCGCTACATGATCTTTCTGGTGACGGCGGCCGCCGGTGGAATGCTGACGGTGGTGTCGTGGAGGCGTTTCACGACACTGCTCGCCCGCGCCGAACACTTCGGAGAGGCAGCTACCTGTCCGCAATGCAAAGCGTGGGGCAAGTTCAAAGTATTGGCACAGGAGACGTCAAACGCTGACGATCCGCCGGAGGCGGGGCGACCGCATTGGTTGAGCGTTCGCTGCAAGCAGTGCGAAGCGGTTTGGAAATTGCAATAAAGGGCGCTGCTTGATTCGTCGCGGTGCGCAAGCGTTGGGCGGAGCTGTCCTGCCTGGGCGTCGGGCACTAAAGTGCCGACCACTGCGGTACTCACAACGCCGGCGCGAAATAAGGCTAAAGCGTTATTTCGCTTAACTGCCCCGGCGTTGCTCCGTTCCTCGGGCGACGCCCCGAAGGCAGGCCAGCTCCGCCCAACGCTTGCGCTTGAGGCACTTGCACCTGGAGTGGGGAAAGAAAAAACCATCTCAGATCGAGGCACAGCCCGGCTGTCAGACAGTGTCGCGTCAAATGAGGTTTTTCTCTTTTCCCGCATCAAGTGAGACTGCCTCACGCGCAAGCATTTGGCGCGGCGGCGCTGCCTTCGGGGCGTCGCCCGAGGAACGGAGCAGACGCCGGGTAGTCGGCGAAACTGTGCTTTAGCCCAGTTTCGCCGCGGCGTCTGCGAGTACCGCAGTGGTTGGCACTTTAGTGCCCGACGCCCAGGCAGGGCCGCCGTGCCAAATGCTTGCGCGCTGCGACTTACGCCTTCTCCCACAACGTAAAGTAAAACGTCGCCCCATGTCCGTCCGCGGGCGCGGGCACTGCTTCAGCCCATACTCGCCCGCCGTGACGGTGAATGATCTTCTGCACCGTCGCCAGGCCGACGCCGCTGCCTGGGAATTCGTTGGCGCTGTGTAGTCGCTGGAACATGCCGAACATCTTTTCGGCGAAGCGCATGTCGAAACCGGCACCGTTGTCGCGCACGAAAAACTCGGCGGATGCACCGTCTTGCCTGCAGCCGAACTCGACGCGGGCATCGCGGCTCCTGGCGCTGAATTTCGCTGCGTTGCCCAGCAGGTTCTGCAGAACCAGGCGCAGCAGCGTTGGGTCGCCGTCGGCTCTGAGCCCCGGCGCGACGACAAACTCGATTGCCCGGGTCGGTTCTCGGATGCGCAAGTCGTCGCGCAGATCGTCCGCCAACTCGCGCGCGATCTGCGATAGATCGACCCTTTCACTGGCCAATTCACGGCTTGTCATCCGCGACAGGTTGAGCAGCGTGTCGATCATCGAGTTCATGCGCTGGCTGGCAGCCACGATGCGGCGCAAATGGTCACGGCCCACGTCGTCCAGCGGTTTGCCGCGATCGCCGTAGTCTTCGAGCACGATCGTCGCGAATCCATCGACGACCCGCAGCGGTGCACGCAGGTCATGCGATACCGAATGGGCCAGACTGTCGAGCTCGCGCCCGGCGTTATCGAGCTCCCGCACACGCCCGGCGAGTTCACGCGTACGGTCGGCCAATTCGCGCTCGCGGTCGTCGAGCTTTGTCTGCAGTTCGGTCGTCTGGGGCGAGGTTGCATCGGCGGTGGGCCGTGCGCTGTTTGCGATAGCCGGCGTTGCGGGCGTTGCCGGATTTCGGCGACGCTGCGCGACGGCTACCGCAACGAGCACAATGAGCGCGCCGACACAGACCGCGGCCAGTAGTTGCGCGGTATCCGCGCGTCCCGTCACGGCAGCCGATGCGACAGACGGCAAACCGATGGCCCACGCGCCTAGTCCGCGCCGCAACACCCGCAAGTCACTGTTTTCATTCCTCCCCATCGCGGCGATTGTGCAGCATCGGGCAATGGGACGCGAGATCGGCGTCAGCGCTCGCCGGTTGTCCTCGAACCGTCTCCGAAATGCCCTTCTAACAGTCCCTTTTTCGAGGGGGTGCATAACGGCATTCGGCACTAGCCTGCGCGTTGGAATGCCGCCGTCACCGCAGGACTTCAATTGCCGTTCGACTTCATGCTGCCGCGATTTTCTTGGCTGGCCAACCGCCTCGGTCCGCGTGGCGACGCCGGTGCCAGCCGCCGTCGCGCGCGGGACGAAGCAGCTGCGAATGCAGGCCCATTGCGTGCGTTACCGGTGGCGCCGTCACGCTTTCGCTCCATTGCGTGGCCGCTGATCGGCGTGTTGGTGCTGGTGGCCGGCTGGACGGTCGGTATCAGCTATTACTTCCATCATCAGAGCACCGAGCGTCAGTTCCTGGTCGAGCAACAGGCGCGCGGTGCGCGGGCTGCACGGCTGGTCGAATCGGAGATTGTTGCCGATTACGCGGCGGTCGAGCGTAGTGCCCGTGCGCTGGTGGAGCGCGGCGATCTGGTCGCGGCGCTCTCGAAAAAGGTCGACGCCGACCGTGCTGTACGCGAGTGGGCGCAGAAAGAAGGCAGGAACGCAGGGGTCGGTCTGATCGAGATACACGACGCCGGCGGCAAGCTGATCGAACGCACGGGTGAGGGCGGTATTCAGCGGCTCGACAATCAGGAAGCCCCGGTCGGTGTGGCCGACGCCTTGCACGGCCAGGAAAGCATGCATGTCATTGAACGTCTGCACGGCCTTTCGATCCGGGCGGTGGCGCCGGTCGAGGTCGGCAGTCGGATAATCGGCGCCGTTGTTGTCGAACGCTTGATCGGCGAACAGTATCTCGATCGCCTGGCGAATCGCATCGGCGTCGAAGTGGCACTGCTTGCGCAGGGTCGCATGCTGGTGGCGACTGTGCCGCCGGAAGATCGTCACTGGCTGCAGAAAGCGCGGTCGAGCGTGCGCACTGGCGCAGTCGCGCACATCGCGCTGGTAGGCAGTGAAGATCTGTCGCTCCGCCCGCTGCCGATCGGGTCGGAGCCGATGGCGGTGGCAGTCACGGTGCCGAACACGATGGCGTATGAAACGCTGTCGAACTCGGGCCGTTCGTTTGGCGCGGTGGTGCTATTCACGATACTGGCGACGATCGTCGCCGGCATTTATCTGACGCGCCATCTGATCCGGCCCATTAAAGCGCTGACCGAGCGCGCGGAAGAATTGTCGCTGCGCTACGCGGGCCGTGCGACGCCGCCCAAAGGCGACGAGCTCGACTCGCTGGTGGGCTCGTTCGATGCGATGACGACCGCGCTCCTTTCACACTCGGACCGCCTGTCGCAGGCGCATATGACGGAGCTGCAGGGCAGTCTGGAGTTGCAGCGCCAATACTCGCTGATGCGTCTGTTGCGCGGATTGGCGGCGGCCGCCAACGAGTCGGATTCGGTCGAACGTACTTTGGAGCGCGCGCTGAACGAGATCGGCAACTATCTCGAATGGCCGCTCGGCCGCGTCGCGCTGTTGCCCGACTACTCGGAAAATCGCAGCTTGCCGCCACGCTCGCTGTGGTTCACGCGCGAGCCCGACCGCTTTCGCGAATTCATCGACGCTAGCAACGGTATCCCAATCGTTCCGTCACCCAGTCACATGATTGGCCGCGCATATTTGTCCGGCGTCGCCAACTGGGTGTCCGACTTGTCGCGCATGACGGACTGGAACCGACTCGACGTCGCGCTTGCCGCCGGTCTGCAAACCGGGGTCGTGATTCCGGTGATGGCGCATGGGCACGTCGCCGCGTTCATCGAGTTTTACAGCGATCATCGCGTCGAGGCGACCAATGCATGGCTCGAATTGGTCGAAGCGATTGGTGCCGAGCTGTCTCGAGTCGCGGAGCGTCAGCGCGCCGAGCGCGAGCTGCGCCAGCGTGAAGTCGAAGCGAGCCGCCTTGCGATGGTTGCATCGCGCACCGAGCAAATGGTCCTGATCCTGGACACAGCGGGCCGCATCGAATGGGCCAACGATGCCGTGATGCGCTTTTCCGGTATCGGCATGCAGGAGATGCGGGGCCGGCGTGCGCATACGCTGATGCGCGGTTCCGCCACCGACTCGGGCGCGATTCGCCGGATGGCGGAGGCGGTGCTTCGTGGTGAGCCGTGCAAGATTGAATTCATCGCAAACGCGCGCTCTGGCGAGCAGCGCGTGCTCGAGGTCGAAGGTCAGCCGTTGCGCGACGACCAGGGCCGCTACTTCCAGTATGCGCTGATCAGCCCCGACATCACCGAGCGCAAGCGCACCGAAGCGACACTGCGCGAAAGTGCCGAATACTTTCGCGCGCTGTTCGACGAATCGCCGGTACCGTCGACGATCCTGTCATCCGACCATCGCATCGTGCGCGCGAACGCGGCGCACACACGCCTGCTGGGCTACACAGTCGATCAGGTAATCGGCAAGGATCCGATCACGTTCATTCATCCTGAGGAAGTCGACACCGCTTACGCGCTGCGCAACGAAATGGATCGCTCAGGCGAGCGATCACAATTCACGTTCGAGCGGCGAATGCTGAAAGGCGACGGCACAGTGGTATGGGTGCGCGGCCACAGCGTGAGATTCTGCGACGCCAACGGTGAGCGGTTTCGCTTAACGATGCTCGAAAACATCACCGACGCCAAGGAAAGCGAGCGCGTGCTTCGCGACGCAAAGGAGATCGCCGAGTCCGCCAGCCGCGCGAAGTCGCAGTTCCTGGCCAACATGAGCCACGAGATTCGCACACCGATGAACGGCGTGCTTGGGATGACCGAGCTGCTGCTTGGCACTGCACTGTCGGACAAGCAGCGCCGCTTTGCCGATGCGGTGTATCGCTCGGGCGAAGCGCTGCTCGAAATCATCAATGACATTCTCGATTTCTCGAAGATCGAGGCCGGCAAGTTCGAGCTCGAATTGGTCGATTTCAATCTGCGCACGATGGTCGAGGACGTGTTCGAGATGCTGGCGCCGCGAGCGCACCAGAAGCGGATCGAGCTTGCTTCGCGCATTGGGGCCGAAGTGCCGACGATAGCGAAGGGAGATCCGACGCGCATCCGCCAGGTGTTGACCAACCTGGTCGGCAATGCACTGAAATTCACCGAAACCGGCGAAATCGTCGTCACCGTCAGCGCCGAACCCGAAGATGGCCGCCACCGCGTCCGCTTCGAGGTGCGCGATACCGGCATAGGCTTGCGCGCAGAAGCGCTGCAGCGGCTTTTCACCGTGTTCATGCAGGCTGACCAGTCGATGTCGCGCCGTTACGGGGGCACCGGACTCGGGCTCGCGATCAGCAAGCAACTGGTCGAGCTGATGGGAGGCTCGATCAGCGTCGAAAGTCAATTCGGTGAAGGCTCGACGTTCAGCTTCGACGTTCCGCTGGCGAGTGGCGATACCACGGCGGTTGCCTCTCCAGTGGACCTGCAGCAGCTGCGCGGCCGGCGCGTCATCCTGGTCGAGGACAACCCGACCAATCGCAGCATTCTTGAAATGCAGCTGCGGACAGTCGAGATGGACGTCGCCACTGCCGACCATGGCGCCACCGCGCTGGAACTGATGCGCGCCGCCGCGCGCGCCAACACACCGTTCGACATTGCCGTCATCGACATGAAGATGCCGATCATGGACGGCTTGACGATGGCGGCGACGTTGCGGAGTGATCCGCATCTGGCTGGCGTGAAAATGGTGATGCTGACTTCGCTCGCAAGCGGTAACGAAGCACAGCTGGCCTATGAAAACGGCGTCGACCAGTATCTGACGAAGCCCGTGCGACAGCACGAGCTGCTCGAAGCGCTCGCCAAGTCGTTGGCACGCGAGGCACCGGTCGCCGCGCGCGGCGCGGCTGTGGCAAAGGGACATCGGGCCAAGGTGCTGGTGGCCGAAGACAACATGGTCAATCAAGAAGTCGCACGCGCCATGTTGCGCGACCTCGGCTGCGAAATCCGGCTGGCTGACAATGGCCGCGAAGCACTCAATGCGCTGCGATCGCAGGCGTTTGACATCGTCTTCATGGACTGCCAGATGCCGGAAATGGATGGGTTCGAAGCGGTGCAACGCTTCCGGTCAGCCGCGCAGGCGGATTTTGAAACCGCACTTGATACGCCCATTGTTGCGTTGACCGCAAATGCGTTGGCGGGCGACCACGAGCGCTGTCTCGCCGCGGGCTTCGATGAGTATCTGCCGAAGCCTTTCAAGCTGCAGCAAATCGATGCGCTGCTGGCCCGCTGGACGTTGCCGGACAGTCAAAGTTTGGTGTCGGAGCCGCCGCCCGCACGCTCGAAGCAATCATCTGCGCTTTTGCCGGATGTGCCGGCGGGCGAAGCAGCGATATTGGACTTGTCGGTGATCGATCGCATTCGAGAGATGGAGCAGCGCGGTGCTGCGCGCCTGCTCGAGCGATTGATCGATACGTACACGACGACCGCGACCAAATTGATGGCCGATGCCGAGCGTGCGCTGGCGCAGCGCGACGCGGTAATGCTGCGGCATGCCGTGCATACGCTGAAGTCGTCGAGCGCCAACGTTGGGGCCACCGCGCTTTCGCAATGCTTCGGCACGGTGGAAGTCCACGCGCGCGAGGGCAAGACGCAGGCAGCGGAGCATGAGTGGCCAGCAGTGCGAATCGAATACGAGCGTGCGCTGCAAGCTCTGCATACATTGTTGGCAGTCGAAAACGCGGCCTAGGATGCAATGGATCGAGCGATGAGCGATCGGAAGGACAACACAAGCGGCGGTGGTGCGATGGCCAATCGGCACGACGGCGACGCCGACGCGGGTGGCGAGACGCGCAACGATCTGGTGTTGCTGGTCGACGATGACCCGGTAGCGCGCCTGCTGACAGCGTCCGCGCTGGCGGAGCGCCAATGGCGGGTGATCGAAGCCGACGGCGGAGGCAACGCGTTAGAACTGTTTACTGACAATCTGCCGGACGTGGTGGTACTCGATGCATTGATGCCGGAAATGGATGGCTTCGTCACGTGTGAGAGGCTGCGGCGGCTGCCCGGCGGCGAGCATGTGCCGGTGCTGATGTTGACGGGGCTCGATGACGAGCCTTCAATCGCCCGCGCGTATGAAGCGGGCGCCACCGACTTCTTTGTTAAAAGCACATCGCAGTGGACGCTGCTGTCGGAGCGGCTGCGCTACATGATCCGTGCTTCGCGCATGCGCGAAGAACTCGCCGAAAGCCGCGCGAAGCTGACCAAGGCGCAACGCATCGCGCGGCTTGGCAGTTGGGAATGGAACATCGCAGCGCGCTGGGTGAAGCTTTCGGAGGAATGTTTTCCGATTGCCGGTCTGCCGCGCCAGGACGACGGGCTCGCGGACTGGTTCGTATGGTCAAGAGTCGTCGAAGACGAACGCGCGCGCATCGAAATGCTGTTTCGCGAAGCGCTCGCCAGTACAGGACAGATGAAGTTCGAATGCCGCATCGCACGGCCAAACGGCCAGATCCGCGTCGTTCACATGGAAGCCGAAGTCGACCGCGACGAAAGCGGCCGCGCGGTCGCGGTGCATGGAGTAGTGCAGGACATCACCGAACGCAAACACGCCGAAGATCAGATTCGCCAGCTAGCCAACTACGACAGCCTGACCGGATTGCCGAACCGGCGATTCTTTCGGGATCAGTTCGGCTCTGCACTCGAGCGTGCGCGCACCAGCGGCACAGCAGTCGGCGTCCTTTTCATCGACCTGGACCGCTTCAAGCAAATCAACGACACGCTCGGCCATCAGGTCGGCGATCAACTGTTGCGTGAAGTCGCCAAGCGGCTTTACCAGTGCGTGCGTGAAAACGACACGGTGGCGCGCGCGGCCGAACGCGCCGGACCTTCGCAGGGCGTGCGGCCGCCGTCGATCGGATCGGCCACGCGCAGCCTGGCGGCAGGCTCGCAAGCAGTGCCGGCGCCGAGCAACGCCAACAGCGTGGCTCGCCTGGGCGGCGACGAGTTCACAATTCTTCTGACCGACGTTTCGGAGCCGAGCATTATCGAAGCGGTCGCGCAGCGGATCCTTGAAACGATGCGCAAGCCTTTCAGCTTCTCCGGGCACGAGCTGTTCGTGACTGCTTCGATCGGACTGGCGGCGTATCCCGCCGACGGCAGTGATGTCGATACCTTGCTGCGCAAGGCCGATATCGCGATGTACGCCGTCAAGGACAGCGGGCGCAACGGCGTGCTGCGTTTCTCCAGCGCGATGAACACGGCGACCGCCGAACGCTGGCGGCTTGAAACGGCGCTGCATCGTGCGCTCGAGCGCCAGGAGCTGGTGCTTTATTACCAACCGAAGATCAACGTCGTCAGCGGACAAATCGTCGGCGCCGAAGCGCTGATGCGATGGAAGCGCGGCGGCGAGCTGGTCCCGCCCGGCGAGTTCATCACGGTGGCCGAAGAGTCCGGGTTGATCGTGCCCATCACCGAATGGGCGGTGCGTGAAGTCTGCGAACAACTGGTGCGCTGGTCCGATCAGGGCCATCCGCCGATTCCCGTGTCGGTGAACATCTCCGGCCGCCACATACAGCGTGCCAATCTGGTCGAGCCGGTACAGGCTGCACTGCACGGCTTCAAGCTCGATCCGCGTCTGCTCGAACTCGAGCTGACCGAGACCGTGTTAATGCACAACCTGAGCGCGACGCTGCCGTTGCTGCAGGCGCTAAAAGACCTCGGAGTGTCGATCTCGGTCGATGACTTTGGCACCGGTTACTCGTCGCTGTCGTATTTGAAACGGCTGCCGATCGACACGTTGAAGATCGACCGCTCATTCGTGCGCGAGCTCGAAACGAGTTCGGACAACGCGGCGATCGTTGCCGCGATCATCGCGATGAGCAAGAGCCTGAAGCTCAAAGTCGTCGCTGAAGGCGTCGAGACGCAGGGGCAGATGACGCGGCTGTTCGATCAGGGCTGCCAGCTGATGCAAGGCTTTCTATTCTCGCCCGCGGTGCCAGGCGACGATTTTCCAGCAATGCTGAAAGCGTCGACCAGCCAATCGCATTGGCGCATCGACTTCGGTCCGCGCGCGCGCAACAAGAGCCCGAGCGGAGGGTCCGAAGGTCCCGACGAGCATTCCAACGGCCAACACTTCGGCGCGCTCGAATCCGAAGTCGTCGGACCGCCAAGGCCGAGCACACAACAGCAGTCAGCGAGGCGCAACGAAGAAGAACCTGCCGAGCAACCGAATCAGAAGGATCGAGCGCTGCGCTGGGCGAATAGGTTCATCGGACGCGACGGTTAGGTCCGGTAGCAGCAGCGGCTGGCGCAGCTGCGCCGCCTACGTCGTCGGGCACTAAAGTGCCAACCCTGCGGTACTCACAACGCCGGCGCAAAAAAGGGCTAAAGCGCTTTTTTGCTCAACGGCCCCGGCGTTGCTCCGTTCCTCGGGCGACGACTCAAAGGCGGCGCAGCTGCGCCAGCCGCTGCTGTCGCGACATTATCTCGCACGAGGTGTTTTTTCCCTTCCCCACACAAGTGAGACTGCCTCAAGCGCAAGCGTTGGGCGGAGCTGGCCTGCCTTCGGGGCGTCGCCCGAGGAACGGAGCAACGCCGGGGCTGTTAAGCGAAATAACGCTTTAGCCTTATTTCGCGCCGGCGTTGTGAGTACCGCAGTGGTCGGCACTTCAGTGCCCGACGCCCAGGCAGGGCAGCTCCGCCCAACGCTTGCGCTCTGCGACGACTCAAACGCTACTCGACCAACCCGTTCTTAATCGCGTAATGCGTCAACTCCGCATTACTTCCCATCGCCATTTTTTCCAAAATGCGCGCGCGATAGACGCTGACGGTCTTCGGACTTAGCGCCAACTCTTCCGCAATTTCGGATAACCGCTTGCCCGACGCGATCAGTTTCAATGTCTGAAATTCGCGGTCAGATAATTTTTCGTGCGGCGCGCCGTCGGCTTCGGGAGTGTTCAAATTTTCGATCAGCGCCTGCGCGATCTCGGGGGTGACGTATTTGCGGCCGGACACCACCTGCGCCAGCGCCTCCAGCAGTTTTTCCGGCGCGCTGGCCTTGTTCAGGTAGCCGAACGCACCGGCGCGAAAGGCGCGCACGGCGTACTGATCCTCGGGGTACATGCTGACGATCAACACCTTCAATTTCGGGTGCTCGTCGCGCAGCGCTTTGAGAATATCGATCCCGTTTTTTCCCGGCAGCCCGACGTCCATCACCAGTACATCGGGCTCGCCGTGCTTCTTGAGTTCGTTGCGCAGGCCCGCGTAGTCAGACGCCTCGGCGATAACCTGCACTTCAGGGTTTTCGCAGAGGACTTGCACGATGCCGCGTCGAACGATCGCATGGTCGTCAACGACGATTAGTCTGATCGTCATCGTTTCTCCGTCCGCGCGAGTTTTTCGGTCGAACCTGACGGCAGCGGCGGAATGGAAAACATCACCGTCGTGCCCCGGCCCTGCGAAGACGACACTTCGGCCCAGCCTTCGAGTCCGCGCGCGCGCTCGACCATGCCGCGCACGCCGAACCCAGGGGTGACTTGCAAGCTTGCCGTTTCGAATCCCTGGCCGTCGTCTGCCACTTCAAGCGCGATCTCGTCAGCCAACGCAAATAGCTGCATGTGAACGTGCTTCGCACTCGCGTATTTGCGGATGTTGGTCAGCGCCTCCTGCGCCACGCGATACAACGCAGCGGCGCGGTCCGGGGCGATCTCGAACTCCTCCCGGTTTGCATGAAAGTCGACCTTGATTCCGCTGCGTTCAGTAAAACCCCGCGCGAGCCATTCGAGCGCAGCAACGAGCCCTGCATCGAGCACTGCGGGCCGCAACGAATGCTGAATTCGGTGGCTCGCAACGACGGCGGATTCGAGCAGTTGCGAAATCGCATCGAGTTGCGGCCTCGTGCTGTCGACGGGGAGTGCGCGTGCAAGGCGTACAAACTCAAACTTCAGCGCGGTCAACGCGCCGCCGATATCGTCGTGAATCTCCTGCGCGATCGCACGCCGCTCATCCTCTTTCACGCGTTCAAGATGTTGCGTGAGTTCGCGCAGCCTCGCTTCGTTTTCAGCGAGCGCGGCAACCGCGGTGCGCGCCTCGCGCCTGGAATTCGCCGCCTGCAAGCTGTGCTGCAGCGCTGAAGCGATGCGAAACATGCGCGTCTTCAGCACAAAATCATCGGCGCCGGCGTGCAGTGTGGCCACCGCCAGGTCCTCGGACATTTCGCCCGATAGAACGATGACCGGAATGTCGGCATCGATACTCTTTGCGACCGTCAGCGAAGCGAATGAATCGAAGCGCGGCAGATTGTGATCGGTGATCACCGCATCGACATGGCCCTTGGCGAATGCATCGCGCATCCCAGCCTCGTCTTCGACTCGCGTCGTGCGCGGCTTCAGCCCCTCGCGCGCCAACATTGCCAGCAAGAGCTCATAGTCGAGCTCGGAGTCCTCGACAACGATGATGTTCAAAGGGGCGGCGGAGCTCATGCTGGCGTGCATTCTGGCGGATTTACAGCGCAAGAGTGGGTAAAATTGCACCTGCAAAGTCCGTCGGGCGATCGCTGGCAGTTGCAACAAAAATGCGGCTGCGAGAGGTAACGTCCGGACTCCACAGAGCAACGTAGCAGGTAACACCTGTCCACCGTGAGGTGAGGATTAGAGCAACAGAGACGAGTCGGCGATCGTTGGTTAACAATGAGCGCCGGGTGAAACGGGCAATCTCTACG
This sequence comes from uncultured beta proteobacterium, assembly GCA_963829995.1. Taxonomy (GTDB): domain Bacteria; phylum Pseudomonadota; class Gammaproteobacteria; order Burkholderiales; family Burkholderiaceae_F; genus JACCZX01. The sequence goes on from CAWHKW010000031.1 coordinate 366,339, forward strand.
TGGAGCAACACCGAATAGGCGACCGATGATCCGGCTCGGATAGGTCGCGGGTAGGTGGCTTGAGCTGGCGAGTGATCGCCAGCCTAGAGGAATGATCGTCACGGCACTCGCGAGAGTGCCGCACAGAATCCGGCGTACAGGCGGACTTTGCTTTTTCTTCAGCTGATTCGATGAGCGCCGATCGCAAGCCGGTAGTAGTCATCATCGGCGCCGGCTTCGGCGGGCTCGCAGCCGCGCGCGGCTTGCGGGATGCTGACGTTGAGGTCATCGTCGTCGATCGCGCCAATCACCATACATTTCAGCCGCTGCTGTATCAGGTGGCGACTGCGGGTTTGTCGGCCCCGCAGATTGCGTCGCCGATCCGCCACATTCTGCGTTCGCAGAGAAATGCGCGTGTACTCCTGGGCGATGCCACCTCGATTGACATTGCAGCCAGGCGAGTGGTGTTAGCTGATGGCGAGATCGATTTCGACTATCTGATCGTCGCGGCCGGATTGACGCATTCGTACTTCGGCAACAGCGCCTGGGCGCAACATGCACCGGGACTTAAAACCCTGGATGACGCGTTCGAGATTCGGCGCCGCATCTTGATTGCGTTCGAACGCGCTGAACGTGAATCCGACCCAGCGAAGCGCGCAGCATGGCTGACTTTTGTCGTCATCGGGGGTGGGCCCACGGGTGTGGAACTCGCAGGCACGCTCGCCGAGATCGCGCGCCACACCCTGACCGGTGAATTTCGCTCGATCGACCCGGCCAAAGCCACCGTGCTGCTGCTCGAGGGCGGGGTACGCATTTTGAATACTTATCCCGAAGCTCTGTCGGCGAAAGCCGTGCGACAGTTGCAGCGACTCGGCGTCGAGGTGCGCGTCGGCGCGCATGTAAACGGCGTTGACGATGCGGGAGTGTCGATAGCTGCGGGTGAACGGAAAAGTGAGCGAATAAGCGCGCGCACGGTGCTGTGGGCGGCCGGCGTTCAGGCCGCTGCGCTCGCTCAAAGCCTGCCCGGGCCGCGCGACAGAATGGGCCGCATGCTCGTGACGCCGACGTTGCAACTGCCTGATGCAGATTCGATATTCGTGATCGGCGATTTGGCGTCGGTTACGCAGGACAACAAGCCAGTACCGGGCGTCGCATACGCTGCCAAACAAATGGGTGCGTATGTGGCGCACGCGATTGGGGAGCGCGTGCGAGGCGGCGGATCGACGACAAAGCTTGCTCCGTTTCGTTATCGCGATCGCGGTTCGCTCGCGACAATCGGGCGCAAGGCGGCCGTCGCCGTGTTTCCCGGCGGGATTCGTCTATCCGGACTTCTCGCATGGTGGGCATGGCTCCTGGTGCACATTTTTTTCCTGATAGGTTTTCGCAATCGCATCACGACCATGGTCGACTGGATGCTGGCGTACATCACGCTTCAGAGGCATGCGCGTTTGATATTTGCAGATACGGCGACGCGTGATGCCGCCGATCGACGCTCGTGAGAGTCCACTTGCACCGTGTGTGCTATCCCTTTCTTTTGGCACGCAATTTATTCTTTTGCCTCGATCGAAGAAGTGTCTCTAAGTCCTTGTGAACATTAAAAAATCCCCGTAATTCCCTTGACCGCTCGTTCGGCGAGGCCGTACAGTCGCGCCGTGTCAAAAAGTGGGAGATAGTGGGCTAGTCAGTGATCGCTTCGCGGTCGACTGCCCACACGGGACGCCGTGTTTCAAGGAGCTTCGCAACTCACTCTCGACGGTAAGGGCCGTGTCTCGATGCCGAGTCGACACCGAGACTCGCTCGCGGCCAACTGCGACGGGCGACTGACGGTGACACGCCATCCCGATGGCTGCCTGCTCGTGTATCCGCGTCCCACATGGGAAGTGCGCCGCGAACAGATCGCGCAACTGCCGTATTCGGCGCGTGCACTGCAGCGCCTTCTGCTCGGCAACGCGACTGATATCGATCTCGACAGCGCCGGCCGCTTGCTGGTGCCGGGCGAGCTGCGAGCGGGTGCGCAGCTCGAACGCGATCTGATGCTGCTAGGCATGGGTGCGCACTTCGAGTTATGGGATGCGACCCGCCTGGCAGAGCACGAGCGCGCCGCGCTTGCTGGCGGGCTGCCTGAATCTGCTGCTCAGTTCACGTTTTAGCCGCACGTTGAACGTGTATGTCCCGCTCAATATCGCCGCGCGCAGGCGAGCACCTTTCGGTGCTCGCGCAGCCGGCAGTCGACCATCTGCTGACCGACCGCAACGGCACTTACGTCGATGCGACATTCGGCCGTGGCGGGCATTCGCGCTTGATTCTCGACAGTCTTGCGCCGCAGGGCAGGCTGATTGCCCTGGATCGCGATCCGCAGGCGGTCGAGGCGGCTTTATCGATCGCGGATCCTCGTTTTCACGTCGAGCACACGCCGTTTTCACGGCTGCGCGTCACGCTCGATGCCTTGTCCGTTACACGAGTGCATGGAGTGTTGTTCGACCTGGGATTGTCATCACCGCAGATCGACGACCCAGCGCGCGGATTTTCGCTGCGTGCCGACGGGCCGTTGGACATGCGAATGGATCCATCGCGCGGCGAAACTGCGGCCGAGTGGCTCGCACGCGCATCGTTCGACGAGCTGGCGCAAGTGATTCGTAACGATGGCGAAGAGCGGTTTGCTGCATCGATTGCAAAGGCGATTGTTGCTCGCCGCACAGATGCGAAACCAGGCGGCGGGCGCCCGCTTTCGACGACCGCAGACCTTGCGGCGCTGGTTGCGAACGCCGTTGGCCGGAGCCGCAAAGATGCGGCTCAGCACCCGGCTACGCGCACCTTTCAGGCTATACGGATTCACATCAATCGAGAGCTTGAGGAATTGGCGCTAGCGCTCGAACAGGCAACGGCGATGTTGGCCACCGGCGGACGGCTGGTCGCGATCAGTTTTCATTCGCTCGAAGACCGCATCGTCAAGCGATTTATCGACGCGCACCATCATCCCGAGCGTGGCAGCGGAGAGCAGCGGCGTGTTCCACTGCGCGCCGATCAGCTTCCGCGCGCGACGCTGACCGCGATTGCGCGGGTGCATCCGGACGAAGCGGAGATGGCCATCAACCCGCGCGCGCGCAGCGCCGTGATGCGGGTGGCCGAACGCACCGCCGAGCCGTTGCCGGAGGCGCAGCGATGATCCGGCGAGGGCTGGTCGCGCTGATCGGAATTGCGCTGTTCGCTTCCGCGCTGTCGTTGATCACCGCGCAGCATCGGTCGCGCTCGCTGTTCATCGATCTCGAACGCGCGCAAGTCGACGCGAAGCGGCTCGACGTCGATCACGACCGGCTGCGCATCGACCAGTCGCGTTTGTCGCAGCCGGCGTACGTCGAATCCGAAGCGCGCAAGATCGGAATGAAGCCGATCGACGCGGCCAGAACGGTCTTCCTGACATTGCCTGCCGCGGAGGCGAAGAAGTGAGTCGCTTCCCGGAGAAGAGGGCGCAGCAATCGCGAAAAAGCGTGCGGCGTGACCGCGCTGATAGCGTCGGCTTCAATGCGAATCCGCTGCTTACGGTCGCACTGCCTGCATGGCGCTCGAAGCTGATGCTGTTCCTGCTGTTCGTCGCATTCATTGCGCTCACCGGCCGGACCTTCTACTTGATGGGCGGTGTGTCGACCGGCTTCCTGCAGCGCCAGGGCGAAGCGCGTTACGCGCGCACGCTCGACATACCGGCGACGCGCGGTCGAATCACCGATCGCAACGGCGTCGTACTGGCGTCCTCGGTGCCGGCCCGCGCAGTGTGGGCAATCCCGGAAGATGTCGATGCGAGCCCGGAGCAACTGAACGCACTCGCTCGCTTGCTGCAAATGAACGCGAGCGAACTGAAGCGGCGCCTCGCCGACGAAGATCGCACATTCGTGTATCTACGCCGACAGGTCGACGCCGAGGTTGCGGAACGCATCGCGGCGTTGAAGCTTGCCGGTGTCCATTCGACGGGTGAATTCAAGCGCCACTACCCGGAGGGTGCCACCAACGCGCATGTGATCGGATTCACCAACGTCGAGGATCGCGGGCAGGAAGGTATCGAACTCGCACACGAGCGTTTGCTTGCCGGGCGCGCCGGGAGCCGGCGTGTGATCAAGGATCGCCTCGGCCGCGTCGTTGAAGACGATTGGCTACGCGAGCCGCTCGATGGCAAAGAACTGGCGCTGTCGATCGACAACCGCATCCAGTACAGCGTGCACGCTGCGCTGAAGAACGCTCTCGACAAGCACCGCGCGAAAGCGGGCGCAGCGATCGTGTTCGATGTGAAGACCGGAGAAGTGCTGGCGCTTGCCAGCCTGCCGAGCTTCGACCCCAACCTGCGCGGCCGACTGGCCGGCGACGCGATTCGAAATCGGGTGTTGACGGATACCTTTGAGCCGGGCTCGACGATGAAGCCGTTTTCGGTCGCCGCTGCGCTCGAAGCCGGCAGAGTCAAAGTGGACACGCGCATTCAAACCGCTCCGGGCCGCCTGACGATTGGCAATCGCACAATTGGCGACGCGAAACCACACGGCATGCTGAGCGTCGAGGAAGTCGTCGCGCAATCGAGCAACGTGGGTACTGCGAAGATCGCGCTCGATCTGCCGGCGCAGACGCTATGGGATGCGTACACGAGCGTCGGGTTCGGCCAGGCGCCGCGGCTCGACTTCCCCGGGGCAGTCACGGGGCGGTTGCGGCCGGCGAAAACCTGGCGGCCGATCGAACAGGCAACCATCTCCTATGGTCACGGCGTTTCTGTCACGTTGGTTCAACTGGCGCGCGCCTATTCGGTGTTCGCGAGCGATGGCTGGCTCGTTCCGCTGACGTTGTTACGGGCCGATACGGCGGCCTTGCCAGTGCGGGCGATGTCGCCGGACACCGCGCGAGCGATGCGCAAGATGCTCGAAATGGCGGTCGGTCCCGAAGGCACCGCACCGGCCGCGCGCATTCCCGCTTACCGAGTCGCCGGCAAGACCGGCACCGCGTACAAGATCAAGAACGGTCAGTACGTGAAGGAGTATGTGGCTTCTTTCGTTGGCTTCGCGCCCGTGTCGGACCCCCGCATCGTCGTCGCCGTGATGATCGACGAGCCGGCCGGTCAACACTACGGAGGTCAGGTGGCGGCACCGGTGTTCGCCGCGATTACTGCGAGTGCATTGCGGACGCTGCAGGTTTCGCCGGACGCGCCCCTCGAACCGAGCCGCGAGATGATCGCGTTGCGGAAAGCTCCGTGAGCGGCGGCGCTCCGCTGGCCCGCGCCAAGGAACGCGCTGGGGAGCAACATGAGTCGGCCGCGACTAAAGCGCTCGGCTGGCTGCGGCAGACTGCCCCCTCGGTATTCGCGGATCGGCGCGACCTGCATCTCGACAGCCGTCGTTTGAAGCGCGGCGATGTGTTTATCGCGGTCCGCGGCGAGCGGGTCGATGGTCGACACTATTTGCCGGCCGCCGCGGAAAACGGAGCAGCCGCCGCACTGGTCGATTCCGAAGGATGGGATCAAAGGGCTTCGGCCGTGCACGCGCTCCCGACGTTCGCCGTTAACGATCTGCGCGGGGTGATGGGGCCGATTGCGGCGGAGTTTTACCGTCGGCCCAAGCGAGCATCTGCTGTCGATCGGCGTGACCGGTACCAACGGCAAGACCTCGACGACGCAGTGGATCGCGCAGTTGCTGACGCGCGCCGGGCGGCGCTGTGCGGTGATCGGCACGATCGGAGTTGGCTTTGCCGATGAACCCTTGACCGAGATGTCCCTGACCACGCCCGACCCGGTGTCGCTGCAGCGTGAGGTGCGAGGGTTGCTCGACGCCGGTGCGCACGCACTCGCGATGGAAGTGTCTTCGATCGGGCTCGAGCAGGGGCGGTTGAACGGCATGAAGATCGATGTCGCGCTGTTCACGAACCTGACGCGCGATCATTTGGACTATCACGGCACGATGCAACGCTACGAAGCAGCAAAGTCAATGCTGTTCGAATGGCCGACGTTGTCGCATGCCGTGATCAATCTCGATGACGCCGCCGGCCTTCGTTTGATACCCGGCCTTGCCGAGCGTGGCGTCGACGTGATCGGTTATGGCGCGAGCGGCGCGTTGCGCTCTGAAAGCAAGTCCATCTCACATCGATTGGTTGCGCGGGCGATTCGCGCCACATCACACGGCCTTGCCTTCGAAGTTGAGCTCGACGGCGAGGCGATACGAATCGAAGTGCCCGTGGTCGGTCAGTTCAACGTTGAAAATCTGCTGGGCGTGCTCGGCGTCATGCATGCATGCGGCATCGACTTTGCACGGGCGGTGGCTGCGCTGCCGCAACTTCATCCGCCGCCAGGCCGCATGCAGCAAATTGCATTACCCGATGCGCCGCTGGCAGTCATCGACTATGCGCACACGCCCGATGCGCTTGCCAAGGCGCTCGCGGCGCTGCGGCCGCTCGCCGAAGCTCGCGGCGCAAAAGGATTCGCCGGAAAACTGTGGGTCGTATTTGGTGCGGGGGGCGACCGCGATTCCGGCAAACGCGCGCCGATGGGTGCGGCTGCCGCGCAGGGTGCGGACGTCGTCGTTGTCACCAGCGACAACCCGCGATCGGAAAACGCCGAAGCAATCGTTGCACAGATTGCGGCCGGAGCGGCAGGCGCGCGCGAGGTAGTCACGATTGTCGATCGCAGCCGGGCGATAGCGCATGCGATCGCCAACGCTGCCTCCGGCGACGTCGTCCTTATAGCGGGCAAGGGACACGAGAACTATCAGCTGATCGGCGCCGAGAAGCTGCCGTTTTCAGATTTGGCGCAGGCGCGCGCGGCACTTGCCCGCCGTGCGGACGCAGCGGGTGACCAATGTCGGCACTGATGACGGTCGGCGAACTTGCGCGCGTGTTGTCGGCGAGGAGCGTGCCTGCCGAAGTGCACGGCGACGGTCGCATCGGCTTTTCAAGCGTCTCGACCGATTCGCGCACGTTATCAACCGGTGCATTGTTCGTGGCGTTGCGCGGGGAACGCTTCGACGGTCACGACTACGCAGCGCGTGCACGCGACAACGGAGCGGCAGCTGCGCTGGTTGAACGCCGAGTTGACGTCGATGTTCCGCAGCTGATCGTGACAGACAGCAAGCGCGCCTTCGGGCTAGCCGCGGCCTACTGGCGCTCGCGATTCTCATTGCCCGTCATCGCTGTTGCGGGCAGCAATGGCAAAACGACAGTGACGCAGATGGTCGCAGCGATTCTGAGCGCCGCCTACGGCGAAAAAAATCGGCTGGCCACGCGAGGCAATTTGAACAACGACATCGGTGTGCCGCTAATGCTGTTGCAGCTGTCGAAACAACATCGGGCGGCAGTGTTTGAAGTGGGAATGAATCATCCGGGTGAGATTGCTTATCTTGCCGAGCTGGTGCAGCCGACCGTCGCACTGGTCAACAACGCGCAGCGCGAACATCAGGAGTTCATGCAATCAGTCGAGGCGACGGCGCACGAAAACGGCGCAACCATAGCGGCGTTGTCGGATGACGGTGTCGCCGTGTTTCCGGCCGACGATGCCTGTGCGCCGATCTGGCGGCAGTTGTCCGGTACGCGTCGTGTCATCGATTTCGCGCTTGAAGCCTATGCCGTTATTACAGCGACCTTTCAACCCGAAGAAGGTGGCGTGCAGATTTCGATGGCAACGCCCTCGGGTTTGATTGACGTCCGACTCGCTGCCGGCGGAGTGCACAACGTTCGCAACGCAATGGCTGCTGCGGCTTGTGCCGTTGCGGCCGACATCGGCGCGGACGCGATCGCCGCAGGCTTGAACGCCTGGCGGCCGGTTGCGGGCCGGGGTGTGAAGCTGCGAATCAGGGATTGCGACGTGATCGATGACAGCTACAACGCGAATCCGGATTCGGTCCGCGCCGCGATCGATCTGCTCGCTGCAGCGCCGGGCGCCCCGCGTGTTGGTGCTCGGCGACATGGGCGAAGTGGGAGAGCGAGGCCCGGAGTTTCATCGTGAGGTCGGCGCCTATGCGCACGAGCGCGGCGTGGATGCGCTCTTTGCGGTCGGGCCGTTGACGCGTGAAGCGGCGCAGACATTCGGCGCCAATGCGGTTCACTTCGACGACATCAATGCGCTGATCGCGACACTGCGTCGAAGCTTGCAAGCTGGCACGACGGTACTGGTCAAGGGTTCTCGCTTCATGCAGATGGAACGTGTGGTGCACGCATTGACAGCACAACCGATGGCGATCCACTGATGTTGCTCGAACTCTTCGAATGGCTGGCGAAAGACATTCGATCTTTCAACGTCTTTTCGTATCTGACGTTGCGGGCAGTGCTCGCCGCGGCAACCTCCATGTTGATCGGTCTGGCAGCCGGCCCGTGGGTGATCCGGCGTCTGGCCGCATTGAAAATCGGCCAAGCGGTGCGGCAGGACGGCCCACAATCGCATCTGACCAAGACCGGCACGCCGACGATGGGTGGTGCGCTGATTCTGATTTCGATCGGCGTCACGACATTGTTGTGGGCCGACCTTTCGAACCGCTTCATCTGGGTCACGCTGATCGTCACGCTCGGCTTTGGGCTGGTGGGATGGATCGACGACTACCGCAAAGTCGTGCACGGAAATCCCAAAGGGATGAGCGCGCGCGAAAAGTACGCGTGGCAGTCGGCGATCGGCCTGGCAGCGTCGTTCTACCTTGCGTTTGCGATCGCAGCGCCGTCGACCGATCGCATCTGGGACTTGATGCATCAGTGGGTCACGCAGGGGTTTTACATCGACCTGCCGCCGCGTTCGGACCTGCTGGTGCCGTTTTTCAAGAACATCGCCTACCCGCTCGGCGTGTTCGGATTCGTCGTGCTGTCGTATCTGGTGATCGTCGGCACCAGCAACGCGGTGAATCTGACCGACGGACTCGACGGGCTGGCGATCATGCCGACGGTAATGATCGGTGGCGCGCTTGGGGTCTTTGCCTACGTCGTCGGGCGCGCGGACTTTGCCCGCTATCTGCTGTTTCCGTACATCCCTGGTGCGGGCGAGCTCGTGATCATCTGTGCCGCGATCTCCGGCGCCGGGCTGGCGTTCCTGTGGTTCAACGCGTACCCGGCGGAAGTGTTCATGGGCGATGTCGGCGCGCTCGCACTCGGCAGCGCGCTCGGGACGATCGCGGTAATTACACGCCAGGAGATCGTGCTGTTCATCATGGGCGGCGTGTTCGTCGTCGAAACCATCTCGGTAATGCTGCAGGTTGCGTACTTCAAATCGAGCGGCGGCCGCCGCATCTTTCGAATGGCGCCGCTGCATCACCACTTCGAACTTTCGGGCTGGAAAGAAACGCAGGTCGTCGTGCGGTTCTGGATCATCACGATGATGCTGGTCCTGGTAGGCCTGTCGACGCTGAAGATTCGATGAACGGTTCAGCGAACGAATCGCGCGCTCTCGTGTTGGGACTCGGCGACAGCGGCCTTGCGATGGTGCGCTTTCTCGCGTCGCGCGGATACTCGATGCGCGTTGCCGACACGCGTCACGAGCCGCCGCGCCTGGCCGAGCTGCGCGCCGAGGTGTCGCAGGCCGACTTCGTCGGCGGCGACTTCGCTCCGGCATTGCTGGACGGTGTGCAGCTGTTGGCGCTAAGCCCGGGACTGTCGCCGACGCTTTCTGCAGCTGCACCAATCGTCAGGGCGGCACGCAAGCGCAAGGTTGAAGTGGTCGGCGAGATCGAACTGTTCGCGCGCGAGATCGCGCGTTTGAAAGCCGAAGTCGGTTACGCGCCGCAAATCGTCGGCGTGACCGGCACCAACGGCAAGACGACGACCAGCCGGCTCGCAGGATTGATGATCGAAGCAGCAGGCAAGCGGGTACAGGTCGCCGGCAACATCGGCCCCGTTGCGCTCGACGCGCTGCGCACCCGATTGTCCGAACAAGATCTGCCCGAGGTCTGGGTGCTCGAGCTTTCGAGCTTTCAATTGGCGACCACGCGCTCGCTTGCGTGCGACGCGGCTGTCGTGCTGAACATTAGCGATGATCACCTCGACTGGCACGACACGCTGCAGACCTACGCTGCTGCAAAGGCCCGCATCTTCGCGACGAAGACCATCAGGATTCTGAATCGCGACGACGCAAGAGTCGCCGCGATGGCGAAGAGGAGCGGTGACGACATCACTTTCGGCGCCGATGCGCCTACCTGCGCCGACTCGTATGGAATCGTGGTCCACGATGGGGTGGCATGGCTGGCTTGGGCCGAAGATACGAGCGTGCCCGCACGTAAGAAGAAAGCACGGGATCAGCCGCCGCAGGGCCCCGAGTTATCGCAACTTCTGGTGCATCGACTGATGCCCGCCGACGCGCTGGCGATTCGCGGTCGGCACAATGCAATGAATGCGCTGGCGGCGCTGGCACTGGCGCGCGCTATTGACTGTCCGCTGGCTCCGGTGATGCATGCGCTGCGACGCTATTCCGGAGAGCCGCATCGGCTGCAATTGATCGCCACGATCGACGGCGTCGAGTATTTCAACGACAGCAAAGGCACCAACGTAGGCGCCACCGTGGCCGCGCTCGAAGGCCTGGGTATCGAGGGGAAAAAACTAGTTCTTATTCTTGGAGGCGACGGCAAGGGGCAGAGTTTCTCGCCGCTGGCTGCGCCCGTCGCGCGCCACGCGCGTGCCGTCGTCGTCGTTGGCCGCGACGCTGCGGCTATCCGTGCCGTGCTCGAGGAGCATGCCGCGGGCGTCCCGGTGTTGGATGCGCACACTCTCGAGCAAGCAGTCTCTATTGCAGCAGGCCAAACGGAACATGGGGACGCAGTTGTTCTGTCGCCTGCCTGCGCCAGTTTCGACATGTTTCGCAACTATGTGCACCGCGGGCAGGTCTTCGAGGACGCAGTCCGAGAGTTGTCGGCCGAAGCGGGACAGCCGTCGTGAGTGGACTGCTGCAACGACTGCGCGCGCCCATCAGTGGCCGGAGATCGGCGCGACGCGAGCGTGGCGGTGACACGGCGTTCGCTTTTGCCGGTTCGTTGGTGGGTTTGAGCAGTGCGGGTTTGGGTGGACGGTCCATTACATCGGCGCGTCCGACGTCGTTGCCTGCAGTCGACGGACCGCTGGTGGGCGTGGTGTTCACGCTGGTTCTAATCGGCACGGTGATGGTTTATTCAGCGTCGATATCGCTTGCCGATTCTCCGCGCTACAACGTAACGCCTACGCACTTCCTGCTGCGGCACCTGTTGTCGCTCGGCATCGCGTTCTGTGCGGCAGCGATCGCGTTTCAAATCCCGATCGGCGTGTGGCAGCGACTGGCACCGTTCGTGTTCGTCGGTGCGCTTGCGTTGCTGGTGGTCGTGCTGATCCCGGGCGTCGGCAAGGGAGTCAATGGCGCCAAGCGCTGGATACCGCTCGGGATTTTGAATCTGCAGCCGTCCGAGCTGATGAAGGTCGCGTGCGTGCTCTACGCGGCCAACTTCACGGTGCGCAAGCAGGACTACATGAATCACTTCGGCAAGGGTTTCCTTCCAATGGCATTCGTGATGGGCGCCCTTGGCGTATTACTTCTTTTGCAGCCCGATCTGGGAGCGTTCGGCGTCATCGTTGCGATCAGTATGGGCATCCTGTTTCTTGGCGGCGTCAATGGGCGCTTATTCACGGGTATCAGCGCTGCGCTTACGTCCGTATTCGTGCTCGTCATCTGGCTGTCGCCGTGGCGGCGCGAGCGCATCTTTGCTTACCTCGATCCCTGGTCAGAAGGCAATGCGCTCGGCAAGGCATACCAGCTGTCGCACTCGCTGATTGCGTTCGGGCGCGGCGAATGGTTCGGTGTCGGCCTCGGCGGTAGCGTCGAGAAGCTGCATTACCTGCCCGAAGCGCACACCGACTTCATTCTTGCGGTGCTCGCAGAAGAACTCGGACTGGTCGGCGTGGTGACGGTCGTGGTGCTTTTCTACTGGCTGGTCAAGCGCTCGTTTGAAATCGGCCGCCAGGCGATCGCCCTCGAGCGCACATTCGCCGGTCTGGTCGCGCAAGGGGTGGGCTTGTGGATCGGCGTGCAGACGTTTATCAATGTCGGCGTCGCGACCGGGTTGCTGCCGACCAAGGGCCTGACGTTACCGCTGATGAGCTACGGCGGATCGGCGTTGTTGTCGACACTGGTTGCCCTTGCCGTCCTGCTGCGCGTGGATAGAGAAAACCGCACGCTGATGCGCGGGGGTCGCGCGTGAGCGCCGCGGGTCGCAAGGGCGAACTCCCGACCGCGCGGCGCGAGGGCAAGTTGCTTCATCACTTGATGGTCGTCGCCGCCGGCACCGGCGGGCACGTGATGCCGGGACTTGCGGTTGCCGAGGCGCTACGTGAGCGCGGATGGTCGGTCAGCTGGCTCGGTACACGAGTCGGCATGGAACGCGAGCTGGTCGAACCGCGTGGTATTGCGTTCGACGCGATCGACTTTTCAGGATTGCGCGGCAAGGGTGTCAGGACCTTTTTGCTCGGCGGGTTCTACTTGTTGCGAGCGCTCTGGCAGAGTCGCGCCCTGATCCGTGCGCGCAAGCCACGCGTGATGTTTTCAACCGGCGGATACGTCGCGGTGCCGGCGGGAATGGCCGCGAGCACGCTTGGAGTGCCGCTGGTGCTGCTGAACTCGGACGCGGCGCCGTTGATGTCGACCAAGATGTTGAAGTCGCTGGCGTCGGCAGTCCTATTTGGCTTCGAGGGGGCGGCTGCGAAAGCGGCCGGCGACAAGGGCTTGGTGACCGGCAATCCGGTGCGCGCTGAAATAGCGCAGATCGCCTCACCCGAGCAGCGTTACGTGGGTCGCTCGGGACCATTGCAACTGCTTGTGATCGGCGGCAGCCTGGGTGCGCAGGTTCTCAACGAGAACATCCCGCGCGCGCTGGCGCTGGTTTCATCCGACTTGCGCGCGAGGGTGGTTCATCAATGCGGCGTTCAACACGTCGACTCGGTGCGCGCGTTGTATCAAGACGTGGGGGTCGACGCCGAAGTCCTCGCATTCATCGACAACATGCCCGATCGTTACGCGAAGGCAGACGTCGTCGTTTGTCGCGCAGGTGCGATCACGGTGTCGGAACTTGCCGCAGCGGGCGTGGCAAGCGTGCTGGTGCCGTTAGTCGTTTCAACCACTTCGCACCAACGAGCCAACGCGGAATTCATGGCGGCTAACGATGCGGCGATTCATCTGCCGCAATCCGAACTCAGCGCGGCGAGGCTTGCCGATCTGTTGCGCTCGCTTACACGCGATCGCTTGCTGGCGATGGCGCAGGCTGCGCGCTCGGTCGGCAAGGCGAACGCGACCGATACGGTGGCGGCAGTGATAGAGAAGGTCGCGGCGTGACGGCGCCACGCAGCAGCAACTGGCGCAGCCGATCCGCCAAAGGCGTCGGGCACTCCGTGCCGACCGCTGCGGTACTCGCGCTCGCCGCGGCAAAACGGGGCCAACACACGGCACCGTTTTGCCGATTGCCCGGCGATCGCTCCGTTCCTCGGGCGACGCCTCAATGGCGGCCCGGCTGCGCCAGCCGCTGCTGTGAGACAGCGTCTCGATTTGCTGCAAACCGCTTGTCCTCACGATTCGAGACAACATCTCGCGGCTGCGACATAACTCCGAACACGGGCTTGTCACGCGCATGAAGCACGCCGTCAAACACATTCACTTTGTTGGAATCGGCGGCAGCGGCATGTCCGGAATTGCTGAGGTGCTGCTTACGCTCGGGTATCGAGTCAGTGGGTCGGATACGGCGATCGACGGCGACGACGCGGCGCCTAGTGCAATTGAACGCAACGGTCAGTCATGGCCACGCCGCTGAACACATAAACGGCGCCGATGCAGTTGTTGTTTCGTCGGCAGTTGCAAGCGACAACCCCGAGGTTCTGGAGGCGCGTGCGAAGCGGATCCCGATCGTGCCGCGCGCGGTGATGCTGGCCGAGCTGATGCGCTTGAAGCAGGGGATTGCGATCGCGGGCACGCACGGCAAGACGACGACGACGAGCTTGGTGGCAAGCGTACTCGCCGCCGGCGGCTTCGACCCTACCTTCGTCATCGGCGGACGCCTGAATTCCGCCGGGGCCAGTGCACGGCTGGGTAGCGGCGATTACATCGTGGTCGAGGCCGACGAGTCGGATGCATCGTTCCTGAATTTGAATCCAGTGATCGCTGTCGTGACCAACATCGACAACGATCACATGGAAACCTACGGGCATGACTTCGCGCGGCTGAAGCAGGCGTTCATTGACTTCCTGTCGCGTCTGCCTTTTTACGGGCGCGCCATCGTGTGCAGCGACGATGCAAACGTACGCGAGATCCTGCCGCTGGTGCGAAAGCCTCTGTTGACCTACGGATTTGCCGAGGACGCGCAGATTCGAGCCCTCGATGCACGGGCTGATGGAATGCGGATGAACTTTCGCGTTGCGCGCGAAGGTGCCGCCGAGCTTGACGTCGCGCTGAACTTGCCGGGTTTGCATAACGTGGCGAACGCGCTGGCCGCGATCGCCGTCGGAACCGAGCTGGGTGTTCCGGATACGGGGATGATCGCTGCACTCGCGGAGTTCACCGGTGTGGGTCGTCGCTTTGCTGTGCATGAAAATCTGGTGGCGCCGGCGGGCGGGCTTTTCACGTTGATCGATGACTACGGACACCATCCCGCTGAAGCGGCAGCCACGTTGCAGGCAGCGCGCGCGGCGTTTCCGGGCCGCCGTGTCGTGCTCGCATTCCAGCCGCACCGCTATACGCGCACCCGGGACAGCTTTGAAGACTTCGTGCGCGTGTTGTCGACCGCAGATGTTGTATTGCTCACGGAGGTGTATCCAGCCGGGGAAGCGCCGATCGTTCTGGCGGACGGGCGCTCCCTTGCACGCGCAATCCGCGTCGCCGGCAAGGTCGAGCCGATTTTCGTCGAATCGATCGACGAGTTACCGGCAGCGTTACTCGATGTGGTGCGCAACGGCGACGTCGTGATTGCAATGGGTGCGGGCTCGATCGGCCAATTGGCCTCGAAGCTGACGGGCGGGGGCGGGGAATGAAGGCTTCCGAATTCGGCAAGGTCGGCGTGCTGTTCGGCGGGCGTTCTTCCGAGCGCGAAGTGTCGATCATGTCGGGCACGGGTGTGTTGAATGCGCTGCGCGCGCGCGGTGTTGACGCGCACGCGTTCGATCCGGCCGTGCAGTCGCTCGGCGAACTCGAGGCAGCGAAGTTCGACCGCGTGTTCATCGCATTGCACGGGCGCGGTGGAGAGGATGGTGCGATCCAGGGCGTGCTGGAAACGCTGCGCATCCCTTACACCGGGAGCGGCGTGCAGGCATCGGCGATCGCAATCGACAAGGTGTTTACCAAGCGCATCTGGGAGACGCACAAACTGCCGACGCCAAGGTACCGAGTGATCGAATCGGACGAGCGCGCGCACTTGAACGAAGTGGCCGATGAGTTGCGCCTGCCGCTGATCGTCAAGCCGCCAAATGAAGGCTCGACGATCGGCATCTCGCGCGTGCGCGGTTATTCCGGCATGGCCGAGGCTTTCAAGTTGGCACGCGAGTATGACGAGGTTGTGTTGGCCGAAGAATTCATCGAAGGCCAGGAGCTGACATGCGCGATTCTCGGCCAGGGCAGCCAGGCCGAGGCGCTGCCGCTGGTGGAGATCCGCGCGCCAGATGCGAACTACGACTATCACAACAAGTACTTCGGCGAAGAAACGAAGTATCTGTGTCCGGCGCCGATCGATGCGGCGCTTGGCGAAACGATTCGGCAGCTTTCGGTTCGTGCCTATAACGCACTCGGCGCGCGCGGCTGGGGGCGGATCGACATCATGCTCAGCAAGCGAGGCGAACCCTTTCTGCTGGAGCTCAACACCTCGCCCGGCATGACCGGTCATTCGCTGGTGCCGATCGCCGCGCGCGCGCTGGGAATCGGCTACGAAGACCTGGTACTACGAATTCTCGGCCTCGCCACGCTCGAAGGGCGAAGGTCGGCTCAATGAGCGCACGCGCGATGAATCTACTGGCCGCGCTGTGCGTTGCGCTCGCGTTGGTGACCATAGGCTGGGCCGCATTGCCACGGCTGGCCCAGCAGCCCAAGTTTCAGTTAAAACGCGTCGACGTGCGTGGCGATCTTCGTCACGTGACCGCTGCGTCGGTGCGTGCCGCGCTCGCCGGGCGGCTGCGCGGCAACTACTTCACGGTGCGGCTTGAAGACACCCGCCGGCTGTTCGAGACGGTACCGTGGGTGGCTCAGGCTTCGGTGCGGCGCGTGTGGCCGGACCGGCTCGTCGTTACGGTGACCGAGCACCGGGCGCTTGGCGTGTGGGAAGACGGGCGGCTGCTGTCCGATCGCGGCGAGCTTTTCGTTGCCAATCCCGACGAGGCAGAAGTCTACGGTCAGCTGCCGGAGTTCAGCGGGCCATTTAGTGCAGCGAAAGACGCGGCTCGGCAGTACTACGAGTTGTCGTCGCAATTCGCGGCGTTGTCGCTGCGGGTCGGTGCGATCGACATCTCCGATCGCAAGGCCTGGTCGCTGCGGCTTGTTCCTGATCTTGGCGAAGGGGCAAAGCACGCGGGCGAAATCCGTGTCGAACTTGGGCGCGATGGTGCGGTGATGCCGCTTGGCGAGCGCGTGGCGCAAGTGATTGCCGCGTATCCCCTGGTCGTTGCGCAACTGGGCAGTCCGCCGTCGCGCATCGACGCCCGCTACGCCAGAGGTCTCGCGGTTTCGACTTCAGCCAACGTGACAACAAAACCGGATCGCGGACGGCAATGAGCGGCTCAGTCCATGAGAAACGAAAGCAAGGACCTGATCGTCGGGCTCGACATCGGCACCTCGAAAGTCGTCGTTGCGGTGGCCGAGGTGCTGCCCGACGGCCGCTTCCAGGTGATCGGCCTCGGTCAAGCCGAATCGCAAGGGCTGCGCAAGGGTGTGGTGGTCAACATCGAAGCGACTGTGCAATCGATACGCCGAGCGCTTGAGGAAGCCGAGCTGATGGCCGCGTGTCAGATCCGCGATGTGTTCACCGGCATCGCCGGCAGCCACATCAAGAGCTTCAATTCGAGCGGGATGGTGGCGATCAAGGACCGTGAAGTTGCTGCACCCGACGTTTCAAGAGTCATCGAGACCGCCAAGGCGGTCAATATTCCAACCGATCAGCAGGTGCTGCATGTGCTGACGCAGGAGTTCATCGTCGACGGCCAGGAAGATATACGCGAGCCGATCGGCATGAGCGGAGTGCGGCTCGAAGTGCGCGTGCATATCGTCACCGGAGCGGTCAGCGCAGCGCAGAACATCATCAAATGCGTGCGCCGCTGCGGGCTCGAAGTGCAGGACCTCATTTTGCAGCCGCTCGCGTCGTCGCTGTCGGCGTTGACATCCGATGAAAAAGAGCTCGGTGTCGCACTGGTCGATATCGGCGGCGGAACTACCGATATCGCCATTTTCACCGGCGGTGCGATCCGCCATACCGCGATCATCCCGATTGCCGGCGATCAGATCACGAACGACATCGCAATGGCGCTGCGCACGCCGGTTTCCGACGCCGAAGACATCAAGCTGCGCTGGGGTGTGGCGAAGGAAGTGCTGGCTGATCCGAACGAAAAAATAGAGATCCCCGGACTTGGCGACCGCGGTCCACGGCTGCTGTCGCGCCAGTCGCTGGCGGCGGTGATCGAGCCGCGAGTCGAAGAGTTGTTCACGCTGACCCAGCAGGTCGTGCGCGAATCCGGATACGAAGAGCTGCTGTCGTCCGGCATCGTGCTGACTGGCGGCACCAGCTTGCTGCCCGGCATGACCGAACTGGCAGAAGACGTGTTCCTGAAGCCGGCACGCATCGGCTGGCCGAATTACACCGGCTCGCTTTCTGACGTGGTGCGCAATCCGCGCTTTGCGACCGCGATGGGGTTGCTCGTCGAAGCGCACTCGCAACGTCTGCGCGGTCGAAAGCTGGCGCAGCAAACAGGATCGTTCAAGCAGACCGTGAAACGGATGAAGGAATGGGTGGTTGGAAATTTTTGATCGACAGGGCGATTGTTGAAGGGTGGAGCGTCCAATGCCAAGCGCTGGTGTGCCTTTGGCTTTGCGCGTTTCGAATTGAAGTACTTGATGTAGTCAACTTAGCTAAGCAGGAGGCAACATGAGTTTCGAAATTCTTGAGACAGAAACGCGCGGCACGATCATCAAGGTAGTGGGTGTCGGCGGTGCGGGCGGCAATGCGGTTCAGCACATGATCGCGCGCGGCGTGCAGGGCGTCGAGTTCATCTGCGCCAACACCGATCATCAGGCGCTCGCGCGATCGTCGTCGAAAAACATCCTGCAGCTCGGCAAGACCGGACTTGGAGCCGGGAGCCGGCCCGAGGCGGGGCGCGCAGCGGCAGAGGAGGCGCGCGATCGAATCGCCGATGCGCTGCGTGGCGCGCACATGGTGTTCATCACCGCTGGGATGGGCGGCGGCACTGGCACCGGCGCGGCACCGGTGTTCGCGGAAATTGCGAAGGAGCTTGGGATCCTCACCGTGGCGGTCGTATCGAAACCGTTCGAGTTCGAAGGCCCGAAGCGTTTGAAGCTTGCTGAAGCCGGCGTTAACCAACTCGAAGACACGGTGCATTCGCTGATCGTCATCCTGAACAACAAGCTCGAAGAAGTGATGGGTGAGGACGCCGAGATGGCCGAATGCTTCAGGGCGGCCGATGACGTGCTGCATAACGCTTGCGCGGGCATCGCGGAGATCATCAACGTCCCCGGTCTGGTCAACGTCGATTTCGAAGACGTAAAAACGGTGATGAGCGAGCAGGGCAAGGCGATGATGGGCACCGCGCTCGCGTCGGGTCTGGACCGCGCACGCATTGCCGCCGAACAAGCGGTGGCCAGTCCATTGCTGGAGGGCGTGGATCTGTCAGGTGCGCGTGGCGTGCTGGTCAACATCACGGCGTCGTCTTCGTTAAAGATGAAGGAGACGCGTGAAGTGATGAACACGATTCGGGCGTTTGCTGCGGAAGACGCCACCGTGATCTTCGGAACGGTGTGCGACGAATCGATCGGCGACGGATTGCGTGTCACCGTCGTGGCCACCGGCCTCGGCCGCTCGGCCTCGAAAAAGCAATCGACGCCGTTTACGGTCGTGCGCACCGGGACCGATAACGCCGCTCTCACCGTACCTGCCGTCACGTCGCACACCTCGGCGTCGGACTACAGCGATTTCGAGAAACCCGCGATCTGGCGCACGCGCGAGTCGGCGCAGGCAAGGGTCGCGGCGATGGAAGACACGGGCTCGGAAAGGTACGACATCCCTGCGTTTCTGCGAAAGCAAGCCGATTGAGTTGCCACCCAGCGACAGTAAACTCACGTCATGGTCAAACAGCGCACTTTGAAGCAGATCGCCCGCGCGGTCGGCATCGGCTTGCACAGCGGCACCAAGGTTCAGTTGGCGCTGCGGCCAGCGGCGGCCGATACCGGTGTGGTGTTCCGGCGGATCGATGTCGATCCGCCGGTCGATATTCCGCTGATGCCGGAAAACGTCGTCGACACCCGAATGGCAACAACGATCGGGCGCGGCGACGTGAAAGTGGCGACGATCGAGCACTTGATGAGCGCGCTGGCGGGGCTAGGCATCGACAACTGCTATGTCGACGTCGATGCGCCTGAAATCCCCATCATGGACGGCAGCGCCGCGAGCTTTGTTTTCCTGATCCAGGCCGCAGGCATCAGCGAGCTGAACGCGCCGAAGAAATTTGCGCGGGTGGTCAAATCGGTCGAGTTTCGCGACGGCGATGCGTGGGCGCGGCTCGAACCGTACTTCGGATTCAAGCTGAAATTCTCGATCGCCTTTAATCATCCGGCGATCGACGCTACCGAGCAGATGGTCGAGGTCGATTTCGCCCGCGACTCGTACATCAAGCAGGTGTCGCGCGCGCGCACGTTCGGCTTCGTCAACGACGTCGAGGCGTTGCGCAAGGCGGGGCTGGCGATCGGCGGCAGCTTCGAAAACGCGATCGTGATGGACGAATATCGCGTGCTGAACGCCGATGGGCTGCGTGCCGGCGATGAAATCGCCAAGCACAAGATGCTGGACGCGATCGGCGATCTCGCAGTGCTCGGCTATCCGCTGATCGGGTCGTACGTCGCGCACAAATCGGGTCACGCGATCAACAACAGGCTATTGCGCGCGCTGACAGCCGATCAGGCGGCTTTCGAACTGGTCACATTCGACGACGAAGAGCAGGCCCCGGCGGCGTTCCGCTTTCAGGCCGAGACGGCTTAAGGACGGGTTGCGCGCCCTCGCAGCGTAGCTGCCAGCTTCCGTGCCGCTTCTTTCAGCGGCGACTCCCTGACCGATTCGACGAGTGCCGCGACCGCGGCCGTGGCGCGCTCGCCGCTCCGCGGCCAGGGCATCCCTCGACTTGGGTCCTTTGAGGAACTTGAGGGTCCGGGGCTCCCGTCTCCAGGGTAAGACGTGACGGCGGGTTGTACTCGCGTTTTGATCTCGTAGACTCGTAGCCCATCGGCCGCCAAAGTTGACAAAAGACGCGGCGTTGCTTGCCGCAATTTGGCCGAGTGCGAAGGTGAGGGAAGGCTAAGCCACAGAGTTTCGCCGCGCAGTTCGCAGACGCCGGGCTCGAGGGGATCGAAGCCGATGACCGAGCGGCATGCGGGGGCGATAGCGAGGGCAACTCGCTGAGTCGCTTCCCAGCGCGCGATCAGAGACGCCGCCTCCGGCGAGTCGCGCAGGGCGGTGGCGATCAGGCGAGCGGAACTCGGCATGTGGCTGGCAAGCAGGCTAGTGAGCAGTGAAGGGTGAGCGCAGGAGGGCGCGAATGCAGATCATAGTGGTCGACAAGCGATTGGCGCGCGCTTTAACGCTCAGTGTTACCCGGCGCCACGCACTTGCCGCGTCGATTGCCCTGGGACTGGGAGTCCTGCTTTTATCGGGCGCATTCTCGTTCCTGACAGTACGCGCCGCCTCGGTGTTTCGTATTCCGATTCTCTCTGATTTGGTTTCGTTCGTAACGCGCGACGAGATGGAGCGCAAGGACCAGTTCGTCCGCGACAACGTAACGGCGCTGGCGCGCAAACTCGGCGAGGTGCAGGCGCAGTTGCTTCGGCTCGATGCGGTGGGCGAGCGTGTGGGCAAGGCGGCCGGCATTCGGCCCGAGGAATTCCGTTTCTCGCAATTGCCGGGCCGCGGAGGTGCGCTGCGAAGCGACGATCCGATGACCCTGGGCGAGTTGGATGTCGCACTGAAGCAACTATCGGTCAGCGTTGAACAGCGCGCGGACTACATGAGCGTGATAGAGGCGGAACTGCGGGCTCAGCAGGTAAGGCAGGCGTTGTTACCGCAGAGCAAACCGGTGTCCGACGGGTTTATCGGGTCGGGTTTCGGGTGGCGGTCGGATCCTTTTTCTGGCGAGATGTCCCATCACTCGGGTATCGACTTCGCTGCACCGAGCGGCACGCCGATCCATGCGGCCGCCGGCGGAGTCGTCGTCGTGGCCGAGTATCACCCCGTATGGGGAAACGTCGTGGAAGTCGAACACGGCAATTCAATGCTGACTCGTTATGCGCACGCAAGCCGGCTGATGGTCGCGGTTGGCGACATCGTCAAGCGTGGACAGAAGCTTGCCGAGGTAGGCTCAACAGGCCGCTCGACGGGCTCGCACCTGCACTTTGAAGTGCACCATCAGGGCGTCGCACAGAACCCGGCGAAGTTCCTGTACGCAAAGGGCAGTCCATTGCAACAACACGCCGCTGGATCGGCGCGCGTCGACATCAAAGCTTTGGCAGCGAGCAAATAACCATTTCGACCGTAGTCGCGGGGCACAAGCGTTGGGTGAAGCCGCCCTGCCTGGGCGTCGGGCACTGAAGTGCGAAGCGGCTTCGCCGCTTCGCCTGCAGCGATACTTAGAGCGGCGGCAAAGCCGCCGTGACTGCGGTACTCACAACGCCGGCGCGAAATAAGGCTAAAGCGTTATTTCGCTTAACGGCCCCGGCGTTGCTCCGTTCCTCGGGCGACGCCCCGAAGGCAGGCCAGCTCCGCCCAACGCTTGCGCTTGAGACAGTCTCACTGGTTGGGGGGAAGGAACGAAAACACCTCGTGCGAGGCCGGTGTCGCGACAGCAGCGGCTGGCGCAGATGCGCCGCCTTTGAGTCGTCGCCCGAGGAACGGAGCAGACGCCGGGTCGTCGGCGAAAAAGCGCTTTAGCCCTTTTTCGACGCGGCGGCTTGCGAGTACCGCAGTGGTTGGCACTTTAGTGCCCGACGACGTAGGCGGCGCAGCTGCGCCAGCCGCTGCTGCTACGGATGCTCGCCGCGCCCTTGATGTAAGCCACGCCCCGCGCCGCCGCATCCAACCGCTATGACATAATTTTCGTTCTTTGCTACTCGCGGCGAAGCTTGCTTCTGCGATCGCCAGCCCCAAATCCTCTCCATGATGTCCGGAATTCTGACCAAGGTTTTTGGCAGCCGTAACGAGCGCCTGCTGAAAACGTATGACCGCAATGTCGAGCGCATCAATGCGTTGGAATCCAAGCTATCGCCGCTGTCCGATGAAGAGATAAAGGCGAAGACCAGCGAGTTTCGCCAACGCGTGGCGAACGGTGAAACGCTTGATGATCTGCTGCCCGAAGCCTTCGCCGTAGTGCGAGAAGCCGCCAAACGCACCCTCGCGATGCGACATTTTGACGTGCAGCTGGTAGGTGGCATGGTGCTGCACGCCGGCAAGATCGCGGAAATGCGCACCGGAGAGGGCAAGACGCTCGCCGCAACGCTACCCGCGTATTTGAATGCACTTGCTGGTAAGGGTGTGCACATCGTCACCGTCAACGACTATCTGGCGGCCCGCGATGCTGATTGGATGGGCAAGGTGTATCGGTTCCTCGGTCTGACGGTCGGCGTCATTCTTTCGCAGCAGGCGACCGAAGAAAAACGCGTGGCGTACGCGGCGGACATTACGTATGGCACGAACAACGAATTCGGCTTCGACTATCTGCGCGACAACATGGAATACGCCGCGGCCGACCGGCGACAACGCGGACTTTCATACGCGATTGTCGACGAGGTTGATTCGATTCTGATCGACGAAGCGCGGACGCCGCTGATCATTTCAGGTCCGGCCGAAGATCACACCGAAACCTACGTGCGCGTTAATGAGATTCCGAAGCTGCTGACGCGCCAGGCGGACGAAAAGGGCGAGGGTGATTACTGGGTCGACGAAAAGGCGCACCAGGTGCACATCTCCGAGAGCGGTCATGAAAAGCTCGAGGAGATATTGACGCGGATGGGAATGCTGGCCGAAGGCGAGAGTCTGTATTCGCCCGCCAACATCATCCTGATGCACCACCTGAACGCCGCGTTGCGGGCGCATTCACTGTTCCATCGCGATCAGCAGTATGTGGTGCAAAACGGCGAGATCGTCATCGTCGACGAGTTCACCGGTCGCATGATGGTCGGCCGCCGCTGGTCGGAAGGGTTGCATCAGGCCGTGGAAGCCAAGGAAGGCGTGCAGATCCAGGCCGAGAACCAGACCTACGCGTCGATCACGTTTCAAAATTACTTCCGCATGTACGGCAAGCTCGCCGGAATGACCGGTACCGCGGATACCGAGGCGTACGAATTCCAGGAAATCTACCGGCTCGAGACGGTCGTGATCCCGACACACCGGCCGATGATCCGCATCGACTCGCAAGACAAGGTGTACCGGACGCTTAAAGAGAAATACACCGCGATCATCGACGACATCCGAGACTGCGTGGAACGCGGCCAGCCGGTACTGGTTGGCACGACGTCGATCGAGAATTCCGAGTTGCTTGCAGGTCTGCTGAAAACGGAAGGGCTGCCGCACCAGGTTCTGAATGCGAAGCAGCATGCGAAGGAGGCTGAGATCGTCGCTCAGGCGGGCAGCCCGGCAGTGATCACGATCGCGACCAACATGGCGGGCCGCGGGACCGACATCGTGCTCGGCGGCAACGTCGAAAAACAAATGCAGTTCGTCGAAGCCGACACCACACTCGATGATTCGACGAAGTCACAGCGCGTCAACAAGCTGCGCAACGAGTGGCAATCACTGCACGATCAGGTCGTCAGCGCCGGGGGCTTGAAGATCATCGGTTCCGAGCGACACGAGTCGCGCCGTATCGATAATCAGCTGCGCGGACGGTCCGGTCGGCAGGGCGATCCTGGCGCGTCGCGCTTTTACCTGTCGATGGAGGATTCGCTGCTGCGCATTTTCGCCGGCGACAAGATGAAAGCGATCATGGATCGCCTCAAATTGCCCGAGGGTGAAGCGATCGAAGCGGGCATGGTAACGAGATCGATTGAGAGCGCACAGCGCAAGGTCGAGGCTCGCAACTTCGATATCCGCAAGCAGTTGCTCGAATATGACGATGTTGCCAACGATCAGCGGCGCGAGATCTATCGGCTACGCAATGACATTCTGGAAACGGACAACACGGGCGAGATGGTGACGAACCTGCGCACCGGTTACTTCACCGACATGTTCCGTGCGCATGTACCCAACGAGTCGGTCGAAGAGCAATGGGACATCGCCGGCCTCGAAGCGGCGCTGGCCAACGATTGGCAGCTCAACGTGCCGCTCAAGAGCGCGCTCGAGTCGAACGATTCGCTGACCGATGAGGACCTGCTGACCAAGGTGCTAAAAGCCGCGGATGAATCGTACGAAGCTAAGGTTGCGATCGTCGGCCGCGATTCGTTTTCGGGCTTCGAGCGGTCGATCATGCTGCAGTCGCTGGACCAGGCGTGGCGCGAGCATCTGACTGCGCTTGATGCGCTGCGCCAGGGTATCCATCTGCGAGGCTACGCGCAGAAGCAGCCGAAGCAGGAATACAAGCGCGAAGCGTTTGAGCTATTCGGCTCCCTGTTGGATCGCGTGCGTGCCGACGTTGTGCGTGTGCTGATGAATGTGCGGATTCAAACGCAAGAAGAAATCCAGCAGGCCGAGCAACAGATCGAAGAGGAAAGCGAGCGCCGGGCCGAGCAGGCACGAGCACAGCATTCGGAGTTCGGACTGGGTGTATCAGAAGAGCCGATAGCGGTAGAGGCAATGACATTGCCGGATAGTGACGAGGGCATCGCGAAGCCTGCGGTACAGCAAGTCAGACGTATCGGAGAAAAAATCGGCCGCAACGATCCATGCCCCTGCGGATCGGGCAAGAAGTACAAGCAGTGCCATGGAAAGTTGTAGTAGGCAGTCCTCGTGTACCGCGACGGCTTCGCCGTCGCACGTGCACTCGGACTGATTAGTTAGGCGCGCTCCCTTCGGAGCGGCCGCGCGTGCGCGCGCAGAACAACGGCAGGGGAATAGTTGCTTCGTATGCCGCGTTCATCACCGATCACAGGTTTTAGACGTGGCCGTTAATCTTCGTGCGCCCGATCCGAAGGCTCTGTTCGCTGTGGCGGGTATCGAACTCGGCTGGGCGGAGGCTGGAATACGAAAGCCCGACCGCAAAGACGTATTGGTGGTTCGCATCGCCGATGGAGCGAGCGTTGGGGCTGTGTTTACACAGAACTGCTTTGCAGCCGCGCCAGTGCTTGTGTGCCGCGAACATCTGGCCAGTGAGCCAGGGCATCCGTGCGTTGCTCGTCAACACCGGCAATGCGAATGCAGGCACAGGTGAGATAGGGATCAAAGCGGCACGCGCGAGTTGTGAAGCTCTGGCCCAGTTGATCGGGTGCGACGCCAGGCAAGTACTGCCATTTTCTACCGGCGTGATCATGGAGCAACTGCCTATCGAGCGGTTGATCGCAGGGCTGCCGCTGGCGATTGACCGGCTGCGACAAGATCACTGGTTGCAAGCGGCGCAAGCGATCATGACGACTGACACCGTGCCCAAAGCTGCGTCACGCCGAGTCGAAATCGCCGGAACCAATGTCACGCTCACGGGAATCGCTAAAGGCGCAGGGATGATCCGGCCCAACATGGCGACGATGCTCGGCTTCGTTGCGACCGACGCGTCGATTGCGCCCGCATTGCTGCAGCAGCTGACGCAACGCGCTGCCGATCGATCGTTCAATTGCATCACGATCGATGGGGACACATCGACCAACGATTCGTTTGTGGTAATCGCCTCAGGCCGCGCTCCTACGCGGATCGATTCCGAGCACGCTCCTTCGTACTCCGCGTTCTCCGATGCATTGAACGAGCTTGCGCGCGAACTCGCGCACGCGATCGTGCGTGATGGTGAAGGGGCGACCAAGTTTATTGAGGTACGGGTCGAGCAGGCGGCGACCGAAGCCGAGGCCCAGCAGGTGGCTTATGCGGTAGCGCATTCACCGCTGGTCAAGACCGCATTTTTCGCTTCTGATCCGAATCTTGGACGCATCCTGGCAGCGGTCGGTTACGCCGGCATTGAAGGTCTGCAACCCGAGCGTGTTCAAATGCATCTGGACGATGTGCACGTCGTGCTCGACGGCGGCCGCCACCCCAGGTATCGCGAGGAAGACGGGCAACGAGTAATGAAGAATTCGGAAATCGTCATCCGTTTGCAGTTGGGCCGCGGCATGACCGGCGCATCGGTGTGGACTACCGACCTGTCGCACGATTACGTATCAATCAACGCCGACTATCGATCGTGACCCGCGCCGCGTCCGAACTCACCCTGCAACGGCTGGCCGCCGTGCTCGAGCGCCTCGAGTCGCTATTGCCGGCGCCTGCGCAGACTGATTTTGCTTCGTCACCGGCTTTTCGCTGGCGCAAGCGGCGTTATCTCGGACTCGAACGGGGAGAATTGCAGACGGTGCTACGGCCCGCGCTGATTCCATTCGACGATCTAAAGCATGTCGATGCTCAGAAAGCTGCCATTCGACAAAATACCGAGCGCTTCGTACGCGGGCTACCGGCCAACAACGCTTTGCTGACCGGCGCGCGCGGTACCGGAAAGTCTTCGCTGATCCGCGCGTGCTTGCACGAATTTTCCGCGCAAGGTCTGCGACTGATCGAAGTCGATAAGCGTGACCTGATCGATGTTGCCGACATCGTCGACATCGTCGCTGAGCGCACCGAATACTTCATTATTTTTTGCGACGACCTGTCGTTCGATACCAACGAGGCCGGCTACAAGGAGTTAAAGGCGGCGCTCGACGGTTCTATCGCCGGCACGGCGAAGAATGTCCTGATTTATGCGTCGTCGAATCGGCGCCACCTGATGCCCGAGCTGATGCGCGACAACCTGAATACGCGTTATGACGGTGACGGCGAGATTCATCCCGCTGAGGCGGTGGAAGAGCAGATATCGCTTTCCGAACGCTTCGGACTCTGGCTTTCGTTCTATCCGTTTCGCCAGGACGATTACCTGGATATCGTGGCGCATTGGCTACAGCGCTTTGGCTTGGAGCAACGCGAGGTGCCAGAAGCGCGCGCCGACGCATTGCAGTTCGCCCTGCAGCGCGGGTCACGGTCCGGCCGCGTGGCGTTGCAGTTTGCGCGTCATTGGGCCGGTGGCAAGCGTCTCGCCGGCGACTCCGCGCCACGATGATAAATCGCCGCACTCCGGTCGATGTTGCGGCCGGTGTGTTGATTCGGCGCGACGGGCGGTTTCTTTTGGCCAGCCGGCCCGCCGGAAAGCCGTACGCATCGTATTGGGAGTTTCCCGGCGGCAAAGTCGAAGCCGGGGAGTCGGTCGTCAACACACTCGTGCGTGAGCTGCACGAAGAACTCGGCATCAACATCGGCACTGCGTACCCTTGGGTCGTACGCGTGTTCGATTACCCACACGCTTTGGTGCGTCTGCATTTTTTTCGAGTGTTCGAGTGGAGCGGCGAGATTCATTCGCGCGAGCATCAGAGCTTCGGCTTCTTCTCGTCCGGCGATCTACCCGATGGTCCGCTGTTGCCTGCCACCATTCCGCTTCTACGCTGGGTTGCCCTGCCGTCGCACTATGCAATCAGCGCCGTTGCCCGGCTCGGCCGCGCCACGTTCTTGCGGCGCCTAGAGTCGACACTCGCACGCGGGTTGAAGCTGCTTCAATTCCGGGAGCCCGAACTCGATAGCAATACAGCAGCGGCGATCTTCGATGACGTCCGCGCGCGAGTGCGCGCTGCCGGGGCGACGCTGCTGGTTAACAGCCGGCATCACCATGCACTCTGGGACAAAGCCGATGGTGTGCATTTAACCGCAGCCGATCTTGCGGTGACAGAAAAGCGGCCGGAGTTCGAGTGGGTCGGAGCCTCTGTACATTCGACCGCGGAGATCGAACGTGCCGCTGCGCTGCAGTTGGACTTCGTGGCAGTGGGGGCTGTGCGTCAAACGGATACTCACCCCCATCAGCTACCGCTTGGATGGAGTGCCTTCGCGGCTCTGATCGCCGACGCTAGCTTGCCCGTGTTCGCATTGGGAGGGATGCGCGCAAGCGATCTAACGACCGCAATGCGCCACGGCGCGCATGGCGTTGCATCGCTGTCTGCAATGTGGGACGACGATCAGTGCGAGCGGCTCGATGCGTCGAACTTGTCATCAGCGTCTGTCGAGCCGACGTCATTCTCACCATTGCCGGCGATTGAGTAGCCGTCGGATGCCCACGCGCCGAGATCGATCATTTTGCATCGCTCGGAACAAAACGGTCGAAACTTCGACTGCGCGTCCCATTTCACTTCGCGACCGCAAGTCGGACATCGGACCCTGGCCATTCAAGAGCTAGAACGCGCAGAGTGCCAGTTCGAACGGAACATCGCGGTCCATCGAGCGAGGCTTGGGCTCACGGTCCTGGGTCGAAAAGCGTATCCACAGCATGTACTTGTTGGCGCTGATTTCCGGAATGGCATGCAGCGCGCCATCCACGCTTACCTGCAACAACGCGTACGTTCGTCCCTGCAACATCTGCTGAAACGCGCCCTGCGCAGCGACCTGCTTGCTGCGATGAGCGGTCTCTCGTAGCAGCTTCAAGACAATTGCCAGCGCGGCATGGAATTGCAGCATCGGGGCAACCCAGCTTTGTAAATCACCCGCTCGTGTGTCGACGTCGCGTGCCAACCAGGCGTGATACGACGGAAGATCGAACTCGCACGTCCCGCCCGGGATGATCGCGCGGCTGCGAATGCTCATTAGCCACTCGTTGTCACGTACGTGCTGACCGGCTTTGCCGGTCGTGGCATTCAGATTCTGCTGCGCCCGTTCGATTTCGGACAACACACCGGACAGTGCGCTTTCCGACACCTGTGGATTGTTGCGCAACGCTTGTAGGGTTTGCTTGTGGCGCTCTAGCTCTTGCAGCAAGTCTGATCGCAAATCGGCGCGCGAAGTGACCTCGAGTATCTCGAAGAGTGTCAACAGCGCTGTGTGGTGGCAGTAGGAGTGTTCCTGCGCGCAGAAGTACATCAGCTTGTCGAACAGGTCTTCGAGACGCAGCAAGGTCCGGACGCGCTCGCTGAAGGGGTACTCGTACAAGACCTTAGCGTCGGTCGACATCTCGCAACGAACTTAGGAGCATGGTCGAAGATATCACAGGGTTTCGCGTGATCTCTTCATCGCCGCTGATCGTAGGTACACGCGATGCAGACGCTCGACCCTGTCGGCGAGCTGGTCCAGCGGCGCCTCGTTGATCAGCACATCGTCGGCCGCGGCTAACCGCTGCTGGCGCGTCGCCTGCGCGGCGACGATTTTCCGCGCCATTGTTTCGTCGATACCAGCGCGTGCGCAAACGCGTGCTATCTGCGTCGCCTCGCTGCAATCGATCAACAGTACGCGGTCAACGCTGCCGTGCCAGCCCCCGGTTTCGACCAACAACGGCACGACGAATACGACGTACTGCGAACCGCGTTCGAGCAGCTCCGCAGCGCGTTCGCGCATTGCGTTCCGGATCATCGGATGCAACAGGGATTCGAGCTGCGTGCGTGCGGCCGGGTCGGAGAAAGCGCGGGCGCGCATCCGGGGGCGGTCCAACGATCCATCGACGGCAATCGCCTCGGCGCCGAAGGAATCGCGCAGGGCGCCGATTGCAGCACCGCCCTTGCTCGTGAGTTGATGAGCGATTGTGTCGGCGTCCACGATCGCCGCACCGTGGCTCGACAGCATCATTGCGATCGAGGACTTGCCGCTGCCAACGCCACCCGTCAGGCCGACGCTGAACGCGGAGAACATCAGAGCGGCACTAACCAGCGAGTCAATCGATCGCCGCTGAGCATCACGATCATGCCGGCAGCTGCAAGATACGGTCCGAATGGGATCGGAATTTCACGGCCGCGTCGCGCGAGCACGATCAGCGCGATACCGACGACCGCGCCGACCAGCGACGACAGCAAAACGATGGGCAACAACGCTTTCCAGCCCATCCACGCGCCGAGCGCGGCCAGCAGCTTGAAGTCCCCGTACCCCATCCCTTCCTTGCCGGTGGTCAGCTTGAACAACCAGTAGATCGACCAAAGCACCAGATAGCCGGCGGCGGCGCCAACGACCGCATCCCTCAGCGGGACGAAGAGTCCCGTCACATTGGCCAGCAACCCGAGCCAGAGTAAAGGTAGTGTCAGGTCATCGGGAAGCAACGTCGTGTCTGCGTCGATGAAGGTCAAAGCGATCAGTGTCCAGGTAAAGACGAGCACCAGTGCCGTCTGCCACGTCAACCCGAACTTCCAGGCAACGACGGCGGACAACACCGCGGTAAGCGCTTCCACAATCGGATAGCGCGCCGAGATGCGGGCGGCGCAGTGGGCACACTTGCCACGTAGTAACAGCCAGGATGCGATGGGGATGTTATCGATGGCGCGCAGTGGTGCCTTGCACTGTGGACAGTGCGACGGCGGCACCAGCAAGTTGTAACGGTCGGACGAAGCGACAGCAGCGCCCTCGAGCTCGGCGCACTGCGTACGCCAGTCTGCCTCCATCATCTTCGGCAGACGATGAATCAGGACATTGAGGAAGGAGCCAATCGCTAGGCTGAAAATGGCGACAACGGCGACGAGAAGGGAACCTTCCAGCAAGTATCAGCGGCCGGCGTCCGCAGAGACGCCGGCTTATCCTGAGTCGTCAAACCACCTGACCGAGCTTGAAGATCGGCAGATAAATCGCGATCACGATGCCGCCGACGACGACGCCAAGAATCACCATGATCATCGGCTCGAGCAGACTCGCCAGCGCATCGACGGTTTCATCGACTTCGCGCTCGTAATAGTCGGCGACCTTGGACAGCATTGAATCGAGCGAGCCGGATTCCTCGCCGATCGAGGTCATCTGAATCGCCATGT
Organism: uncultured beta proteobacterium; assembly: GCA_963829995.1. Taxonomy (GTDB): domain Bacteria; phylum Pseudomonadota; class Gammaproteobacteria; order Burkholderiales; family Burkholderiaceae_F; genus JACCZX01. The sequence goes on from CAWHKW010000031.1 coordinate 397,423, forward strand.
TCGGGAACACACCCGTGTTCTGCATCGACTGCGCCAAGCTGGTGCCGATGTTGACCTCGTTCTGCACCTGCTTGGTCGCTTCCTTGTAGACCCAGTTTCCGGCGGCTGGCCCAACCGAATCGAGCGCTTCGACCAGCGGCACACCGGCGGCAAATGTCGTGGCCAGGGTTCTGCTCCAGCGCGCGATCGATGCCTTCTGCAGCATCTCGCCCAGCACCGGAAGTTTCAGCAATGCGCGGTCGACCGCGGCCTTTACCTTCGGCGATCGCCGCCAAGCCTGCAACAAGAAGTAAAAGCCGCCAAACATGATGCCGGCTATGACGTACCAATACGCAACCAAAAAATCTGACATCGCAATCACGACTAGCGTGGGCGCAGGGAGGTCGGCGCCGAAGCTGGTAAATACGCTCTTGAACGACGGAATCACAAAAATCATGATGATCGCGGTGACCAGAACAGCGACCAGAATAATCATGATCGGATAAAACATTGCCTTCTTGATCTTGCCCTTAAGCGCGATCGTTTTTTCCTGGTAAGTGGCGAGGCGATCTAGCAGTGTCTCCAAGATACCGGCTTGCTCACCGGCGGCGACCAGGTTGCAGAACAGCGGATCGAAGTACAGCGGATACTTGCGGAACGCCTGGTTCAGGCTGGTGCCCGTTTCTACGTCAGAACGAATGTCGTTCATCAACCGCGCCATCGATGGGTTGGAATGGCCCTTGCCGACAATGTCGAACGCCTGCATCAGCGGCACGCCTGCCTTCAGCATCGTCGATAACTGACGCGAAAACAGCGCAAGGTCCTTCTCGGTAATCTTTTTGCCGCGCGAGAAGCTCTGCTTCTTAATCTTTGTCGTCATGATGCCGCGCCGGCGCAGCGAGGCGGCGACGACGGACTCGCCGCCCGCCCGCATATCGCCCTTTACGACACGACCATTTTTGTCTCGCCCTTCCCAGTGAAACATCGACTCGCGTATTGGAGCCGTGGGGCGTGCTTTGGCAAGTGTTCCGGTGGCCATCAAGTTCTCCGCTTCAACTGCTAAACGTTAGTACAACCCAGCACTTCCTCAAGCGACGTGATGCCCTGCTTGACCTTCACCAATCCGGACTGGCGCAAGTCGCGCACGCCATTTCTCTGCGCCTCGCGGCCAATATCAATCGCGGTCGCGCTTTTCAAAATCATGTCCTGGATCGCCTCGGTGATCGGCATGACCTGATAAATCCCGAGCCGCCCTTTGTAGCCGCTGCCCTTGCAACGTTCGCAGCCGACAGGCTTGTAGGGAATCCAGCCGCCGTCAATGTCGGCAGCACTGAATCCAGCGCCAATGAACGCATCTCTGGGCAGATCGTACGGCTGCTTGCAAGCGCAAAGTTTGCGCGCCAGTCGCTGGGCGGTAATCAAGATAATGCTGGACGCGATGTTAAAGGGCGCGACCCCCATGTTCAACAACCGGACCAGAGTTCCAGGCGCGTCGTTGGTATGCAGCGTGGATAGCACCATGTGACCCGTTTGCGCCGCTTTGATCGCGATGTCCGCGGTTTCAAGATCGCGAATCTCACCCACCATGATGACGTCGGGGTCCTGCCGCAGGAACGATCGCAACGCACTGGCGAACGTAAGCCCCGCCTTTTCGTTCAAGTTGACCTGGTTGATACCGGCGAGCTGAATTTCAGCGGGGTCTTCCGCGGTCGAAATATTGATGTCCGGCTTGTTCAGAATGTTCAGACACGTGTAGAGGGATACGGTCTTGCCCGAACCTGTTGGCCCCGTGACCAGCACCATGCCGTAAGGCCGCTGCACGCAGTCCAGCAGAGTCTGTTTTTGGTCGGGTTCGTAACCGAGCGCATCGACACCCAGCTTGGCTTGCGATGCGTCCAAGATGCGCATTACGATTTTCTCGCCGAACAGTGTCGGCAACGTGCTAACGCGAAAGTCGATTGCACGGGTGCCGGACAGCGCAATCTTCATCCGCCCGTCTTGAGGGACGCGCTTTTCCGCGATGTCTAGGCGAGACAAGACCTTGATGCGTGTCGACAACCGCTCCTTGATCGCCAATGGTGGCTGCGCGACCTCGCGCATCTGCCCATCGAGCCGGAAGCGAACGCGATAAAACTTCTCGTAGGGTTCAAAGTGCAAGTCGGATGCGCCTTCACCGATTGCGTCGAGCAAAAGCTTCTGTAGAAAGCGTACGACCGGTGCGTCATCCACTTCGGCAGAGGCTGCGGCATCCTCAGCGGAAATTTCGCCGGGTTCGTCGAGCATGCCGAAATCGATGTCCTCGGCGCCGCCGCTGATCGTGTCGAGCGCCTGCGCCACGCTTTGCGCCTGGGCTTCGACATGGCGCATTAACTTGTCGTGTTCGACGACGATCACGTCGATCGCAAGCTGAGTTTGAAACTTGATTTGATCGAGTGCGTGCGTGTTGGTGGGATCAGAAACGGCGACCGCGAGACGATTTCCGCGCTTGCGCAACGCCAGCACGCGGAGCGACCCCACTAACTTCTTGTCGATGATGTCCTTGGGGAGTTGCTCGATGTCAACGGCGCCCAAGTCCAGTAAAGCGTGTCCGAACGTATCTGCCGCGAACTTGGCGATCACAGCCGACGTCAGGCCGGTCACGTCGGCCGAGCCGACCAGTTCGTCGATGAACTGTGTATTGCTTTGTGTCGCTTTGCGCGCAAAGTTCTCTGCGCGATCGGGCCGCAGTTTGCCTTGCTGGACCAGCGCGCGCGCAAGCCCCGTGAGCGCTCCCACGGCGGCCGCAGAACCTTGCATTACGGTGGACATCAGGTATTGAGCATCCCTAAATTCTGACCGAGCCCGAATCTAGTCGGGCGACTTGAAGTTCGAGCAGTTCGAACCGTAAAGTTATAGCCGGCCGGCCCCCCTGGAGAAGGCGAAAGATACCGCTGATAAGCCTAGGATTTGTAAACCTAAACTACCGCAAACTGGGCAAGACGATCGGCGCAGACTAGATCGGCCGAGAAGTCGATTCGAGAAGCATGAGAAGGGGCGGTGAATGTGGTCGGGGTGAGAGGATTTGAACCTCCGACTCCTGCGTCCCGAACGCAGTACTCTACCAGGCTGAGCTACACCCCGAAGATCAAGAACAACTAGCGGTTGCGGTCGATTGCAAAGGCCGTCAAGTGTAGCAAGGAATCTTTGAAAATCGTCTGTGGCAGGTCGCGAATCGCTGCGCAAGCGCTGCTTGCTTCCTGCTCGGCCAGCGCTCGCGAGTATTCGAGCGAGCCGTTTTCGGTCACGATTTGCGCGACCGCTGTGAAATTGCCACGCCCTTCGCGCACTGCGGCGGTGACGAAGTCGCGTTGTACCGGAGCGGCGCAGCGCAGTGCATGGATCAGCGGTAATGTCATCTTGCCTTCGCGCAGATCATCACCCAGCCGCTTACCGATTTCTTCGCTGTCGCCCGAATAATCGAGCACATCATCGATGATCTGAAATGCCTTGCCAAGCGCGGCGCCGTAATTGGCGCACTTTTCCTCGACTTCAGGGTCCGCACCTGCGACGACCGCCGCGATGCGCGCTCCGGCCTCGAACAGGGTAGCGGTCTTGCGCTCGACCACTTCGAAATATCTGCCTTCGTTGACTGATGGATCGTGGACGTTAAGCAGCTGCAACACCTCACCCTCGGCAATCCGATTGGTCGCATCGGCCATGATGTGCATCACGCGTGCACTGCCGGCCTCCACCATCATCTGGAAAGATCGTGAGTACAGGAAATCGCCTACCAGCACGCTCGCTGCGTTGCCGAACAGCGAGTTGGAAGTCGATCGGCCGCGGCGCAGATCGGATTCGTCGACGACGTCGTCGTGCAACAGGGTGGCCGTATGAATGAACTCGATCACCGCTGCCAGACCGACGTGTCGTTCGCCGCTATAACCCAGGGCGCGCGCGGTCAGCATTAACACCGCGGGACGCAGTCGTTTGCCACCCGCACCAACGATGTATTCGGCGATGGTATTGATCAGCGCCACATCCGACTCAAGCCGCGCCCGGATTGTTTGATCGACCAGCAGCATGTCGGCTGTGATGGGTGCCAGCGCGAGCGATAGTCTCCCGTCGGTGGCGGCGGGTCGGGACTCTGCCACAACAGAAGAAACGGGAGTCGCCAGATCCGTCATTTTCAGATTATAGGTGCGCGTTCCGCGCCCTCTGGGTCGTTTGACGCGTTTTGCCGAACGGGGGATAATCGCCGGCCTTTTTAGGTCAGTCATCGCGTCAGGAGTTGGGATGTACGCAGTCATCAAATCGGGCGGCAAGCAGTATCGCGTTGCCGCGGGCGACACCGTCAAAATCGAGTCTTTGCAGGGCGATGTCGGGCAACAACTGAAGCTGACCGACGTGCTGACGATAGCTGACGGTGACAACCTCCGCTTTGGTGCTCCGTTTGTGCCTGGCGCCGCTGTCATGGCGACTGTGCTGGGTCATGGCCGGCACGAGAAGATAACGATTTTTAAGATGCGCCGGCGCAAGCATTTTCAAAAGCACGGCGGGCATCGGCAGAACTACACCGAGTTGCGGATCGATAGCATTAATTAGTTCAGGGGAGCCGGCCCGCCTTGCGGTCCGGCAACAGGTCTAGGTTGACAGCAGTCGAGGTTACGAATGGCACATAAAAAAGCGGGCGGCTCGTCGCGCAACGGCCGCGATTCGCAGTCCAAACGTCTTGGTGTCAAGGTATACGGTAACCAAGCGATCACAGCCGGCGCAATTATTGTGCGGCAGCGGGGAACCCAGTTTCATCCTGGCGAAAACGTTGGCATGGGGCGGGACCATACTTTGTTTTCGCTGATCAATGGCACCGTGCAGTTCAATGTTCGGGGCGCGCAGAACCGCCGTGTTGTAAGGGTCGAATCGGAAGTTCAGCCTGCAAGCGTCGCCGTATAGCCTTCGATTGGATTTATAAAAAGGCCCTGCCGTTCGCGGCCGGGCCTTTTTATTTCTAGAGCCAAACACGGGACGCAACGTGAAATTTATCGATGAAGCGACTATCGACATCGCGGCCGGCGACGGTGGCGATGGCTGCGCATCGTTTCGTCGTGAAAAGTTTATTCCGAAGGGCGGGCCCGACGGCGGTGACGGCGGCCGCGGCGGCAGCGTGTGGGTGGCCGCGGACCGAAACATCAATACGCTGATCGACTTCCGGTACACGCGCCGTTTCCACGCAAAAAAGGGGGGAAACGGCCGCGGCTCCGATTGCTACGGAGCCGGAGGAGAAGATATCGACCTGCGCGTTCCTGTGGGCACCGTGATTACGGACGCCGACACCGGAGAAAAACTGTTCGACATGGTTGCGCATGGCCAGCGCTCGCTATTGGCGCAAGGTGGTCGTGGTGGTCTCGGAAATCTTCATTTCAAGTCCAGTACCAATCGCACCCCACGGCAATTTACAAAGGGAGAGCCGGGACAGCGGCGCAAGCTGACTCTCGAGTTGCGCGTACTGGCCGATGTTGGACTGTTGGGATTGCCAAATGCCGGCAAGTCAACGCTGATACGCGCAGTATCGAACGCTCGTCCGAAGGTGGCTGACTACCCGTTCACCACGTTGCATCCGCATCTCGGGGTGGTTCGGGTGGGTCCTGAGCAGAGCTTTGTCATCGCCGATATTCCCGGCCTGATCGAGGGCGCGGCCGAGGGCGCGGGTCTTGGACATCAGTTTTTGCGGCACTTAAGCCGAACCGACCTTCTATTGCATCTGGTCGATTGCACGCCGCCTGATGAAGGTGACCCGGTGCGGGATGCGAAAGCGATCGGGGCTGAGCTACGAAAGTACGACGACAAGCTTTACCGCAAGCCTCGCTGGTTTGTGTTGAACAAGATCGATCTCGTCCCAAGCGACGAGCGCGAAGCGTTGTTAGCTGAATTTCGCCGCCGATTGCGGACCAAGTCGCCGGTTTTCGCTGTGTCTGCTGTAAGCGGAGAAGGGTGCCGCGAGCTGATGGTCGCGGTAGCGCGATTCCTCGTTGCGAAGCGCGTCGGTTTGAAGGAAAAAATCGAGTCCGACAAGCGTTTGCACACCGAGCACGCCGAAGATGTGCAGGGTTGAATGACGTCCGCAATCACTGCTGCGCGCCGAGTCGTCGTCAAGATTGGCAGCAGCTCGGTAACCGCCGAGCGCGGTCTCGATCACGCTGCGATCGATAGTTGGGCGCGCCAGATCGCAGCGCTGCGGGCGAGCCGCAAAGAAGTGCTGCTGGTATCGAGCGGGGCGATCGCGGAAGGTATGCAACGGCTTGGCTGGAAGCGCCGGCCGCACGAAATCCATGAATTGCAGGCAGCGGCCGCTGTTGGACAGATGGGCTTGGCGCAGGCGTATGAAGCGAGCTTTCGCGCACACGGTTTACAGACTGCGCAAGTGCTCCTAACGCATACCGATCTTGCCGACCGTGCGCGATATCTCAATGCGCGATCAACGTTGTTCACTCTGCTCCAACTCGGAGTTGTGCCCGTCATCAACGAAAACGACACAGTCGTCACCGATGAGATCAAGTTCGGCGACAACGATACCCTTGGGGCCTTGGTTGCCAACCTCGTCGAAGCGGATGCTCTGATTATCTTGACCGACCAGGCCGGGCTTTACTCAGATGATCCGCGGCGCGACGCGCAGGCAACCATCATCCGTCAAGCCTTAGCCGGGGATCCCGCACTCGAAGCGATGGCCAGAGGCGCGGGAAGCGCTACCGCACGCGGCGGCATGCTAACCAAGGTGTTGGCGGCCAAGCGTGCTGCCCGCAGCGGTGCGCATACCATCATCGCCGCGAGCCAGGAGCCCGATGTTCTGATTCGACTAGCGCAAGGCGAGGAAATCGGGTCGCAGCTGACGGCTGGGACGGCCGTGCTAACGGCGCGTAAACAGTGGCTGGCGAGCCATCTGCAATGCCGCGGACAAGTAATGATCGATGACGGGGCCGCGCGCGCTTTGGTGGTCGGAGGCAAGAGCCTGCTGCCGATCGGCATATTGAACGTCGGCGGCGAGTTTCAGCGCGGGGACGTGGTGGCCTGCGTCGATCACTTGGGGCGCGAGGTGGCACGCGGACTCGCCAATTACTCCAGCGCGCAAAGCCGTTTGATTGCCCGCAAGCCGACGTCAGAGATCGAGAAGATCCTGGGATTTATCGAAGAACCTGAGCTGATACACCGCGACAACCTGGTGCTCACTTAGTCGCACCTTGGCCGGCAGATCAAGCTATGTCGTTGGGAGGCTCCGCTGCGGAGATGCTGACGGTCGATGCCGGAGGGCAATCGAGACCCGTAGGGCGAACTCGAGCCGGCTTTGTGTGCCCGCGCACCGGCTTGAACACAAAGCGGGAAAGCTCGAGCAGCGCTTGTTGATACACCTGCCGCTTGAACTCGATCACCGCGTCGAGCGGGACCCAGTAGTCGTGCCACCGCCACGCATCGAATTCCGGATGCGTGCTCGCCCGAAGTCGGACGTCGCAGTCGCGTGCGACCAATCGCAGCAGAAACCAGATCTGCTTCTGACCGCGGTAGTTGCCCCGCAGCTCGCGACGTATCCACTGATCGGGCACGTCATAGCGCAGCCACTCGCGCGTGCGACCCACGAGCTTGACGTGCTCGCCGCTTAGCCCGATCTCTTCACCGAGCTCGCGAAACATTGCTTGCTCGGGTGATTCGCCGTACTTAATCCCACCCTGCGGGAACTGCCACGAATGCTGTTTGACGCGCTTACCCCAGAAGACCTCGTTGCGACTGTTGAGCAGGATGATGCCGACGTTCGGGCGGTACCCGTCCTTGTCCAGCATGCCAACCTCTGAACCCTTTACTATTTGTTCGATTATAGGGATAGATTCGCTCGTTGCTCATCACAGAGCCACGCCATGCGCGCGCGCCAGTTCTTCGTTTCCACGCTTAAAGAAGCGCCGGCCGATGCCGAGGTGATCAGCCATTCGCTGATGCTGCGCGCCGGCATGATCCGGCGCCTGGCAGCCGGCATCTACACCTACATGCCGATTGGATTGCGCTCGATTCGCAAGATCGAGGCGATCATTCGCGAGGAGATGAACCGCGCCGGCGCGGTCGAGCTGCTGATGCCGATTGTGCAACCGGCAGAGCTGTGGATCGAATCGGGCCGGTGGCAGAAAATGGGCCCGGAAATGCTCCGGCTGAAGGACAGGCACGATCGAGACTTCATCGTGCAGCCGACCAGCGAAGAAGTGATCGCCGATGTCGTGCGCGAATTGATCGGCAGCTACAAGCAATTGCCGCTCAATTTCTATCACATTCAAACCAAGTTTCGCGATGAGCGACGCCCGCGTTTCGGTTTGATGCGAGGGCGCGAGTTCACGATGAAGGACGCTTATTCGTTCGATCGCGACGAAGCCGGCGCACGCACGAGTTACCAGGCGATGTATGACGCCTACGGTCGAATCTTTTCGCGCATGGGGCTGAAGTTTCGTGCGGTCGCCGCCGACACCGGCAACATCGGCGGCAATGCGAGTCACGAGTTTCAAGTGATCGCCGACACCGGCGAAGACGCGCTGGCGTACTGCCCGACCTCGGAGTACGCCGCCAACATCGAGATGGCAGAAGCGTTGCCGCTCGTGGCCGACCGTGCTGCAGCGACCGAGCCACTGCACAAGACGCCGACGCCCGGCAAGGAGAAATGTGAAGACGTGGCCGAGTTGCTCGGTCTCCCGCTGACGCGTACGGTCAAGTCAATCGTGCTGGCGGTCGACGATCCCGCAGCGACGAACGCGCGCATATGGCTGATTCTGATTCGCGGCGACCACGAGCTGAACGAAGTCAAAGTCGGCAAAGTGCCGGGATTAAATAGTGGATTTCGCTTCGCGACCGAGGTCGAGATCCTGCAACACTTCGGCTGTAAGCCTGGTTACCTCGGACCGATCGGAACACTGAAACCCGTTACGGTAGTTGCCGATCGAACCGTCGCCAACATGAGCGATTTCGTCAGTGGCGCTAATGCTGAAGACTTTCATTACACCGGCGTCAACTGGGGGCGCGATGTCCCCGAGCCGATCGTGGCCGATGTGCGCAGCGTGGTGGCCGGCGATCCGTCACCTGACGGAAAGGGCATTCTCGCCATTCAGCGAGGCATTGAGGTCGGGCATGTGTTTTCCGGATTGCCGTACGCGCAGAGCATGAATCTTCGGTTTACCGACGAAGCCGGCAAGTCGCAAACGATGCTGATGGGAAGCTACGGCATTGGCGTGACGCGTTTGCTCGGCGCAGCGATCGAACAGAACCACGATGACAAGGGCATTGTGTGGCCCGATGCCATCGCCCCCTTTACGGTCGTTCTCACTCCGATCGGTTACGGCAAGTCGCAGCAAGTGCGGCAGGTAGCTGACCAGTTGTATGCACAACTGCAATCGGCTGGCGTCGATGCGCTGCTTGACGATCGCGACGAGCGGCCCGGCGTGATGTTTGCGGAAATGGAGCTGATCGGAATTCCGCACCGGATCACGATCGGCGAGCGCGGGCTGAAGGAAGGCAATATCGAATACGTCAATCGCCGCTCGCTGCAGACGACGTCGGTTCCGGTTGCCGACGCCTTTGCGTTCATGCGAGCGCAGCTGGGGCGGCCCAATGCCAACGAATGAGGTTTCGCGCCGCCGCTTTCTGATCGCTGGCGGTGCGACCGTAGCCGCACCGCTGCTGATGCCGGCGGCCGCACGGGCGGGAGCGCAACAGTACGAACCGATGGCCGGCGCCGTGCGCGTGGCGCTGGCCGCGCAGATTGCCGATCCCAGGCCACCAGCGCGGCGCTTCGAAAAGATTGAAGAGCGCATTGCCTACCTGGCGTGGGTGGCCGAGATGTCGGAGCGGCTTGGTAATAAGGTCGGCGACTATTCAGCGCGCGTTGAATTCCTCAAGACGCTGGACTATGAAGCGACGCGTGCCGGACTCGATCGTCAGATGGTGCTCGGGCTGATCCAGGTCGAAAGCAACTTTCGCAAATATGCGATCTCGATCGCGGGGGCACGCGGGCTGATGCAGGTGATGCCGTTTTGGACGCGCGTGATCGGCGACGGCGAATCGCGCCATCTTTTTTCAATGGCCACCAACCTGCGATACGGCACGGTGATCCTGCGGCACTACCTGGACATCGAACGCGGAGACCTGTTCATGGCCCTCGGCCGCTACAACGGCAGCCGCGGGCGCGCGGCGTATCCAGACTCGATCCTCGCTGCATGGAAAAACCGCTGGAGCTACGAGTCGAAACCGAACGAGCAGGCAGCGCCAAACCCGCGGATTGGTTGAGGTCCTGACGCAGCAGCGGCTGGCGCAGCTGCGCCGCCTACGTCGTCGGGCACTAAAGTGCCAACCACTGCGGTACTCACAACGCCGGCGCAAAAAAGGGCTAAAGCGCTTTTTTGCTTAACAGGCCCCGGCGTTGCTCCGCTCCTCGGGCGACGACTCAAAGGCGGCGCAGCTGCGCCAGCCGCTGCTGTCGCGACACTGCCTCGCACGAGGTGTTTTTTCCTTCCCCCCAACAAGTGAGACTGTCTCAAGCGCAAGCGTTGGGCGGAGCTGACCTGCCTTCGGGGCGTCGCCCGAGGAACGGAGCAACGCCGGGGCTTTTAAGCGAAATAACGCTTTAGCCTTATTTCGCGCCGGCGTTGTGAGTACCGCAGTGGTCGGCACTTCAGTGCCCGACGCCCAGGCAGGACAGCTCCGCCCAACGCTTGCGCGCCGCGACCACGCCGCACTCCTGCTAAAACCTAGCGCGGCATGCCCGGCATGCCTTTCAGCGCCCCCAACCCACGCATCATCTTCGCCAAGCCGCCCTTCTTCATCTGCTTCATCATCGTTTGCATCTGTTCGAACTGCTTCAGCATTCGATTGACTTCCTGCACCGGGACACCGGCGCCGGCGGCGATGCGCCGTTTGCGCGACGCCTTGATCAGCTCAGGCTTTGCGCGCTCCGTTGCAGTCATAGAGCTAATGATTCCTTCGGTGCGGCGGATTTGTTTCTCTTGGTCGTCGGCGTTGACCTGGCTGGCTGCCTCCGCCAGCTGAGCCGGCAGCTTGTCGAGCATGCTCGACAGCCCGCCCATCTTTCGCATCTGTGCGATCTGTTCCTTGAAGTCGTTTAGATCGAAACGTTCGCCCGACTGCATGCGCTTGGCAAATTTCTGGGCGCTCGCCTGATCGACCGACTTCTTGACGTCTTCGACCAGTGCGACGATATCGCCCATGCCGAGGATGCGGCTGGCCATTCGATCGGGCGAAAACGGCTCGAGCCCATCGAGCTTTTCTCCGATGCCGACGAACTTGATCGGTTTGCCAGTCACGTGACGTACCGACAGCGCGGCGCCACCCCGTGAATCACCGTCCAGTTTGGTCAGGATGATGCCGGTCAACGGCAATCGGTCCGCGAACACTCTCGCAGTTGCAACCGCATCCTGTCCGAGCATCGCATCGACCACAAAGAGCGTTTCGATCGGATTCAATCTCGCTTCGAGCGCTGCGACCTCCTGCATCATCGCCTCGTCAATCGCGAGCCGGCCCGCGGTATCGACGATCAGTACATCGAAGTAGTGCCGCTTCGCGTGATCGATCGCGCGCGCAGCAATATCGATCGGCTGATCACCGACGGCACTGGCGAAAAACTGAGCGCCCGCCTGTTCCGCGACGGTCTTCAATTGTTCGATAGCGGCTGGCCGGTAAACGTCGGTCGACACAGTCAGGACCTTCTTGTTGCGATCTGTCTTCAGCCAGCGCGCTAGCTTGCCCGCTGTGGTGGTCTTGCCCGCGCCTTGCAAACCAGCGAGCAGGATGACCGCCGGCGGTTGCGTCGCAAGATCGAGCTGGCGCTGCTTGTCGTCAAGATCGCCGCCCATCAGCAGCGTCAGCTCACGCTGGACAACCCCGACCAGCGCCTGACCGGGCGTCAAGCTCCCGGCGACTTCCTCGCCGAGCGCTTTCTCTTTAATGCGAGCGATGAACTCGCGCACTACGATCAATGCGACATCGGCTTCGAGCAGCGCTACGCGCACCTCGCGCAGCATTGCCTGCATATTTTCTTCGGTCAGGCGCGCCTGACCGCGCATCGTCTTGACGACGCGCGCGAGTTTGGTAGTCAGTTGATCGAGCATCGGAAAAGGAGCGACTTTCGGCCTAATGCGCAGAGGAGAAACTCAATATCTACATGGTATAAACATTCATGCAGTTGCGCCTCGAGTGGCTCGCATTGTACGTGGCCGTCGCCGCGCTTTACCTGCTGGTTGCATGGCGCGAGTGGGGCGATCAGAGGCCCGGTTCCGTGCGAGCGCCGGCGTGGCATGCGATGGTGCTTGGGCTGGCGATCGTTTTGCATGGCACGCTCCTATGGCACGGCATGTTCGAAAGCGGCGAGTTGCGTTTCGGATTTGCACACGCGTTGTCCGCCACTCTGTGGATCACGGCTTTGATCGTGTGCGTCGAGACCGTGTTTTCGCCATCGCGCGGCATGTTCCTGCTGGTGCTGCCGCTGACCGCAATCGCGGTCCTGCTTCCGACATTGTTTCCGGGCGCGATCGTCGGGAAGTCGAGTGGGTCGCCGCTGTTTCAAGTCCACCTGTTGCTGGCGATTCTTGCTTACAGTTTGTTGACGATCGCGGCGATCCACGCATTGCTGATGGCGACGATGGAACGACGACTGCATGGCGAAGCTGCCGGCGGATCGGGGCGGCTCGCATTTGTTATCGATCGCCTGCCGCCATTGCTGGCGATGGAAGGCGTGTTGTTTCGATTGATCGCGGTGGGATTTATTTTGCTGACGGCGACGCTGGTCAGCGGCATTTTTTTTTCGGAGCAACTGTTTGGCCGTCCGCTACGGCTCGATCACAAGACGGTGTTTGCAATCGCCTCCTGGATCGTGTTCGCGGGGCTGCTGATCGGGCGCATGGTGTTCGGCTGGCGTGGGCGCACGGCGCTGCGATGGACCCTTACCGGGTTTGTGATGTTGATGTTGGCGTACGTCGGCAGCCACTTCGTGCTCGAAGTGTTATTGCAAAGGGTCTGAGCTGATGAGTCGGATCGTGTTTTTCGTGCTGCTTGCGGTGGCGATCTATCTGGTGTGGCGCCTGCTGCAAAAAAAAATACAGCGACCCCCGAACGGCGCCGACTCCGACGTTCCTCGTCTGGCAATGGTCAGCTGCGCTATGTGTGGCCTGCATGTTCCGCGTGAAGAAGCGCTGATGCAGGACGAGCGTTTTTTCTGTTGTGAAGAGCATCGCCGCGCGATGCCTCCAGCACGCGAATGATGCGGCTCACGGATGCGGTGATCCACTGCTTCCCCACTTCGATTGCTAGCGAGTGAGCGCTTCCGACACGTCGATCCAATCGGTCGAATTGCTGCTGGACGAAAAGCCTTCAGCATGGAGCGAAACGCCTTGGCGCGCGCTCGAATATTTCGCCAGCACGCGTGTGATCGTCGCCGCCGCGCTCGTGTTTGCGAGTGCGGCCTTTGGCGCGCGTCCGTCCGCCGTCAGCGGTATGGCCGGATTGACACTCGCCGCATCACTTTCGTACTTCGCGCTTGCGGCGTTATTCGCCGGTCTTTCGCTTTACGTGCATCGGCGTTTCCTGGCGCAGGTGATCGGCCAGCTCGTGCTCGATCTGATCGTCATCACTGTGCTGGTCGTCAGCAGCGGTGGCGTGGCGTCCGGCTGGGTCATTTTGTTCCTGCTGCCGCTGGCGGGCGCGTCGCTGTTATTGCCGTCGACGCTGGTGTTTTTTGTTTGTGCCGTCTGCGTGCTTACCATCCTGATCGACTCCAGCTTGCGCACGTTGGCGGCCGATGCTTCGGACCCGCTGCTGTTTCAAGCGGGCGTCTATGGCGCTGCGCTATTCGCTGTCACTGCGTTGCTGCGCGCGTTGAGTTCGCGGTTGGCGAGTCAGGAGCGCCTGGCGCGCTCGCGCGGTCGCGATCTGCAGAATCAGCTTGCCATCAACCGGCTCGTGATTGCGCAGATGCAGCAGGGTGTCATCGTTGTGGATCCGACGACGCAAGTGCGCGCCAACAATCGAGCCGCGCGCCGCATGCTCGGACTCGAGCCGTCGGCCCAACTGACGGGGGTGCGCTTGACCGAGGTGCCGGCCGCCGCCGAACTGGCACAGGCATTCATGCTCTGGGTCGATGCTGGGCGCAGCGAGGGTGCGTGGTCGAATACGGTGGTGGCCGGGGCGGACGCGGCGCTGAGTCCGCTTCTCGAATCGCGCATGCGCGCGCGCTTCGCGCGGCCGACGTCCGGTTCCGACGAAGAGTTCGTCATCTTTATCGAAGACGTTCGCGACGTGGAAGATCGCGCGCAGCAATTGAAGCTGGCGGCGATGGGCCGCTTGACGGCATCAATCGCCCATGAGATTCGCAACCCGCTGGCGGCGATCAGTCATGCGGGCCAGTTGATGGGGGAGGACAGCGCCGATCCGCTGCTCAAACGCCTGGCAGGCATCGTGCGCGAGAACACTCAGCGGTTGAATCGGCTGGTCGAAGATGTGTTGAGAGTGGCGCGGCGCGAGCCCCCGCTGGGCGACGAGATCGACATCAATGAGTTCGTGCAGCTTTTCATGTCTGAGTTCGTGCGTGATCGAGCTCTGGCTCCGAGCACGATCCAGCTCGAAAGCGAGCCCGGCTTGAGCGTCAAATTCGAGCAATCGCATCTGCGGCAGGTGCTTTATAACCTTGTCGACAACGCACTGCGTTACGCAACCGGGGGCGCGAAATCGGTTCGGATTGTTATTGAGCGCGCGCCCGAGCAGGATCGGGCACAGTTGTGGGTGTTTGACGATGGAGCGGGTGTGCCGGTCGATGCGCGCGCTGCCTTGTTCGAACCTTTCTTTACGACGCGAACGCAAGGAACCGGACTTGGGTTATATCTTGCACGAGAATTTTGCGTCACCAATCGTGCGGTGTTGTCGTATTCCTCGCGGCGCGAGGTCGATGGTTCCTCACGCGACGGATTTCTGCTTAGGTTCGGGGGCGGTGCACCGGTGGCTAATGAGCAACAGGGATTTCTCGACACGCTGCCGATCCGCTAATGAGCGCTAATGAACGCTGATGAACGCCCGACGCGTTAACGCAGTCAGATGAACCAGCCAGTCGGCTCCGAATCCGCCCAAGCCCCGCTCATGCAGCGCAGGTTGCCTGCGGTCCTCGTGGTCGATGATGAAGCCGATCTGCGCGAGCTGTTGTCGCTGACATTGGTCCGTCTGGGGCTCGATGTCGATACGGCAGAGTCGGTCAGCGCTGCCCGCGCGCTGCTGGCGCGCAACGCGTACGCATTGTGCTTGACCGATATGCGATTGCCCGACGGCAATGGCCTCGATCTGGTGCGGCACGTGACGGGATCGGGCGGGCCGCCGATCGCAGTCATCACTGCCTACGGCAGCGCCGAAAATGCAGTAGCTGCGTTAAAAGCCGGCGCGTTCGACTACTTGACGAAGCCGGTCGATATCAATCAGCTGCGCATGTTGGTGCGCTCGGCGGTGCGGGAGTCGGACGCCGCCGAAGGCAATTCGGCTGCGACGAGTGTGCCGGTCGGCGGCGGCGCGCTGGCCAGTCTCACCGGCAACACCCCGGCGATGCAGCAGATGCGCACGATGATCAGCCGGCTTGCGCGCAGCATGGCGCCGGTGGCGATCCGTGGCGAATCCGGCAGCGGCAAGGAGCTTGCGGCGCGCGCGATCCATGACTCTTCGAGCCGCAGCCAGCAGCCCTTCATCGCGGTCAATTGCGGTGCGATTCCCGAGACGCTGATGGAGGCCGAGTTCTTCGGTTACCGCAAGGGTGCATTCACCGGTGCGGAGCGCGATCGAGAAGGATTTTTTCAGGCAGCGGCCGGCGGCACGCTGTTTCTGGATGAGGTGGCTGAATTGCCGCTGGCGATGCAGGTCAAGTTATTGCGCGCGATTCAGGAGCGCAGAGTACGCAAGGTCGGCGCGTCGGTAGAGGAGCCCGTGGACGTGCGGCTCGTCAGTGCGACGCATCAGGACTTGGGCGCCCTGGTAACTGCGGGAAGATTTCGGCAGGACCTGTTTTACCGCTTGAATGTGATCGAGTTGCGCGTTCCCGGATTGCGCGAGCGTCTGGACGACATACCGCTGCTCGCTGAGTCGATTTTGACGCGCATTGCCGAGCGAGCAGGGGGTCGCCGTGCACATTTGTCGCCGGCCGCTGCGGTTGCGCTGAAGCGCTATCGATTTCCCGGCAACGTGCGCGAGCTGGAGAACATTCTGGAGCGTGCCGTTGCACTGGCCGCGGACGAAGTTTTGTTGGCAGATGACTTGATGCTGCCGAATGCGGAGCTCGATGCGCTGGTCGACGCCGAAGCGATTCCTGTTGAGGAAGTCGCGGAGCCCCAGCCCGAACCGGCGGAAGCTTTAACGCCGCCAGGCATTCTCGACTTCCAGGTCGTCGACGGCGTTCCGACGTCGCTCGGCGCTTACCTTGACTCGCTCGAGCGCGACGCAATTCGCTGCGCGCTGGCCAAGACGCGCTACAACCGCACGGCGGCGGCTCAGCTTCTGGGGATCACGTTTCGGCAATTGCGCTATCGAATGCACAGGCTCGGCATCAAGTGATCGTCGGCGGCGACGGCTGGCTGGCCGAAGTTAACCGCGTTGAGTCGCCGAACTTTGATACGAGGCCGCCCGGCAGTTCGATCGAGTTGATCGTCGTCCACAACATCAGCCTTCCTCCGGGCTGCTACGGCGGCGGCCACGTTGCGCAGCTGTTTACGAATACGTTGGACCCTTCGCTCGACGCATTCTTTGCGCAGATAGCCGGCATGCGTGTATCCGCGCACGTGTTGATCGATCGCAATGGGAAGACGACGCAGTTCGTTTCGTTCGATCACCGCGCCTGGCACGCGGGCGTGTCAGCATGGTGCGGGCGCGCTGCTTGCAACGACTTTTCGGTGGGCATCGAACTCGAGGGAACCGATCTCGAATCGTTCACTGACGCCCAATACCGCTCGCTGAACGCAGTGATCGAAGCATTGCTCGCCGCCTACCCCATCCGAGCCGCAGTCGGCCACTCCGACATCGCACCTGATCGAAAGACCGACCCGGGCCCGTTTTTCGACTGGCGTCGAGTTCAGGTTCCGTCAAGCGTTTCCGTTCCCGCGGTCTGATTTCTTTTCGAAACGTCGCACGACGCGCGTCTTCGGTGCGTTGCGCAATCAACTCTTGTTGAGTTTCGAAAATTCTGCGCATATGATGCGGACACTATTCGTAGTAACCGAGTGGCGCTGATATACAACATATTGTGCATCGAGGCGGAATTGCAATACGTTGGAGAGTTTCTTAACAGGCTCGGCAAGCAAGGCAGTTTGCGGTGCTTCGATCGAGATGTGTTGACCAGCGACTGTTTTCGGCGTCGGGGTCGGTGACTAGAACTTGTGGTGTTTGCATTGATGACGTGCACCGGGCGTATGCGGGAGCGCTCGCGCTTTGCCGGAAATGATGCAGGCAGCTACTCAATTTGGAGGTGAGATGCAGTTTCAAGAAATGACGGCGCACACTGCCGCGCTCGGCGGTGCCGCCGCGGTGGTGGGCGCGCACCAGCTTGCCCAGGATGTGAATTCGAGCACTGCAGGAATCAGCGCTGTTCACGCAACTTCGTTCGGCGAGTACAAGGTCATTCGCCGCAACGGTTCAGTGGTTGCCTTCGAGCCGTCGAAGATCGCCGTCGCAATGACCAAGGCGTTTATTGCGGTTCACGGCGGTCACGGAGCCGGCTCGGCTGCGGTGCGAGAGCAGGTGCAGAAGCTCACCGACAGCACCGTGCGCGCGTTGCTGAGGCGCCTGCCCGCGGGCGGCACCTTTCATATAGAGGATGTGCAGGATCAAGTCGAGTTATCGCTGATGCGCGATGGCGCCCACGACGTCGCCCGCTCGTACGTGTTGTATCGCGAGAAGCGTGCGCAGGAGCGTGCAAAGCACGTCGTGTCTCAGGAGGCTGCGGCGCCGAAGCTATCAATGATCGAGAACGGCGTGCGCGTCGCTCTGGATTTGCCCCGAGTTGAAGCAATTGTGCGCGCGGCATGCGACGGACTGGCCGACTACGTGACGCCCGAGGCGATTTTGTCGGAGACCGTCAAGAATTTGTACGACGGAGTGCCGCTCGACGAGGTCTACAAATCGGCAATTCTCGCCGCGCGCGCGTTGATCGAAAAGGATCCTGCCTACTCGGCAGTCACTGCGCGATTACTGCTGCATACAGTACGGCGCGAAGTGCTGGCCGAAGAGGTCACGCAGGAGCAGATGCAGGAGCGATATGCCGATGCCTTCCCGCGCTTGATCAAACACGGCATTAGCGCCGGGTTGCTGGACGAGCGTTTGGGTCAATTCGACCTGAAACGCCTCGGCACAGCGCTCAAGGCGAGCCGAGATCTCAGTTTCAACTACCTTGGCCTGCAAACGCTGTACGACCGCTACTTTCTGCATCACGACGGCCGCCGCTTCGAGTTGCCGCAGGGATTTTTTATGCGGGTCGCGATGGGTCTTGCCCTTAATGAGGTCGACAGGGAGGCGCGCGCGATCGAGTTCTACGAAGTGCTGTCCAGCTTCGATTTCATGAGTTCGACGCCGACACTATTTAACTCCGGGACCCGGCACTCGCAGTTGTCATCGTGCTATCTGTCGACGGTCGGCGACGATCTCGATGGGATCTACGAAGCGATCAAGGAAAACGCGTTGCTGGCGAAATACGCGGGCGGGCTGGGCAACGACTGGACGCCGGTGCGCGCACTCGGCAGCCACATCAAGGGCACCAACGGCAAGAGCCAGGGGGTGGTGCCGTTCCTGAAGGTCGTGAACGACACGGCAGTCGCGGTGAACCAGGGCGGCAAGCGCAAGGGTGCGGTGTGCTGCTATCTCGAAACCTGGCACCTGGACGTCGAAGAGTTCCTTGAACTGCGCAAGAACACCGGGGACGATCGCCGGCGCACGCATGACATGAACACCGCAAACTGGATTCCGGACTTGTTCATGAAGCGCGTCTTCGAAGGCGCGGAATGGACGTTGTTCTCGCCTTCGGATTGCCCGGACCTGCACGATCGGACCGGCCGCTCGTTCGAGGAAGCGTACGTGCGCTACGAGGAAAAGGCGGCGCGCGGCGAGCTGAAGTTGTTCAAGAAGGTTTCGGCGCAGGCGTTGTGGCGAAAAATGCTGTCGATGCTGTTCGAAACCGGGCATCCGTGGATCACGTTCAAGGATGCATGCAACCTGCGCTCTCCGCAGCAGCACGTCGGCACGATCCACAGCTCGAACCTTTGCACCGAGATCACGCTGAACACGTCCGACACCGAGATTGCAGTCTGCAATCTCGGCTCGGTCAACCTGCCGGCGCACATGAAGGCCGGTGAGCAGGGCGGCTATCAGCTCGATCACGTCAAGTTGAAGAAGACGATCCGCACGGCGATGCGCATGCTCGACAACGTGATCGACATCAACTACTACGCGGTCAACAAGGCGCGCAACTCCAACGTAAAGCACCGCCCGGTCGGCCTCGGCATCATGGGCTTTCAGAATTGCCTGCACATGATGCGGATCCCTTACGCGTCGACCGAGGCGATCGAGTTTGCCGACCGCAGCACCGAGGCCACCTGTTACTACGCTTACTGGGCGTCGACGGAGCTGGCGCAGGAACGCGGTCAGTATTCGTCGTTTGCCGGCTCGTTGTGGGATCGCGGCATCCTGCCGCAGGACTCGCTGGCGTTGCTCAAGGAGCAGCGCGGCATCCTGAAAAGCGAAGCCGCTCTTCCGCTAGTCGAAGTCGATACGAGCTCGACGATGGACTGGGATGCCTTGCGCGACCGGATCAAACAGCACGGCATGCGCAATTCGAACTGTGTCGCGATTGCGCCGACGGCCACTATTTCGAACATCGTCGGCGTCGACGCCTGCATCGAGCCGACCTTTCAGAACTTGTTCGTCAAGTCGAACCTATCGGGCGAGTTCACCGTCGTCAACGACTACCTGGTGCGCGACTTAAAGGCGCTGGGTGTGTGGGACGAAGTGATGGTGCACGAGCTGAAGTATTACGACGGCTCGCTGGCGAAAAGCGAGCGGGTACCGGCCGAAATACGCCAGCTTTACGCCACCGCTTTCGAAATCGATCCTGCCTGGCTGATCGAGTGCGCTGCGCGGCGGCAGAAGTGGATCGACCAGGCACAGTCGCTCAATATATATATGGGAGGCGTGTCGGGCAGAAAGCTCGATGAAACCTACAGGCTCGCGTGGCGGCGGGGGCTGAAAACCACTTACTACCTCCGCACGGTAGGCGCCACCCACGCGGAAAAGTCGACTACAAACACGGGGCAGCTGAACGCAGTACCGACCGACACGCTGGCCGGTGCGGCCTCATTGGAGGCTCAAGCGTGCATGTTGAAGCCCGGTGATGCCGCTTTCGCCGATTGCGAGGCATGTCAATGAGCGCGCTGGCCTGGGAGGAGGACGTCGCTCCGGTTCCCGTCATCGCGCTCGGTTTGCTCGAAAGCGATGCGCCGTTGGCCGCTCCGCTCGTGACGGCCGACGCGCCCGAACTGCGCAGGGTCAACGTGGCCGACAAGCGGATCATCAACGGCCGCACCGACGTCAATCAGCTCGTCCCATTCAAATACAAATGGGCCTGGGAAAAGTACTTGTCGACCTGCGCCAATCACTGGATGCCGCAGGAAGTGAACATGTCACGCGACATCGCGCTCTGGAAGGACCCTAACGGGCTAACCGATGACGAGCGTAGGTTGGTCAAGCGCAATCTGGGATTCTTCGTCACGGCGGATTCGCTCGCGGCCAATAACATCGTGCTCGGTACGTATCGCCATATCACTGCGCCCGAATGCCGTCAGTTTCTGCTTCGGCAGGCGTTCGAAGAGGCAATTCACACCCATGCGTATCAGTACATCGTCGAGTCGCTGGGGCTGGAGGAGGGCGAGATATTCAACGCCTACCACGAGGTCGGATCGATTCGAGACAAGGACGAGTTCCTGATCCCGTTCATCGACACACTGACCGACCCCCATTTCACCACCGGCACCACCGAGAGCGACCAGGCGTTGCTGAAGAGCCTGATCGTGTTCGCCTGCCTGATGGAAGGGCTGTTCTTCTACGTCGGCTTCACGCAAATCCTGGCGCTGGGCCGGCAGAACAAGATGACGGGTGCGGCCGAGCAGTACCAGTACATCCTGCGCGACGAGTCGATGCACTGCAATTTCGGCATCGACCTGATCAATCAGATCAAGCTCGAAAATCCTCAGCTGTGGACGCTGCCGTTCCGCGAAGAGATCCGCGCGCTATTTCGCAAGGCGGTCGAGCTCGAATACGCGTACGCCGAGGACACGATGCCGCGCGGCGTCCTGGGGTTGAACGCTCCGATGTTCAAGGGCTACTTGCGCTACATCGCGAATCGGCGCGCGCAGCAGATCGGCATCGAGACGCTGTTCCGTCAGGAAGAAAACCCGTTCCCGTGGATGAGCGAGATGATCGATCTGAAAAAGGAGCGCAATTTTTTCGAAACGCGCGTGCTCGAGTATCAAAGCGGCGGCGCGCTGAGTTGGGACTAGCGTGATCAGATGAAGCGCAACGAGATGAACGAACAACGTTGAACGTTTGAACAGTGGAACAAATCGCACACAAATCGATGTTCGGCGCAAAAAATTCTTGCGATGAAATTATTTTGCGCGTAAAACGCGATCCATTGTTTAACTGTTCAATCGGTTTGTTATCCGCACTGTTTAACAGACAGCGATTGATCACTGAATTGACTACGCAACCACACAGTTCAAGAGCACCTACGCAAACTGGCGCCAAGACATCCCGGTCTTGCGGCTCTTTTTTCTCCACAAAAACTCCCGATCACCCAGACGCCGGTTACGTTCCGGCGTTTTCCTTGCGCGCGCGTCTGCCCCGGCTTTACCGCGCGCGCCGTACCCAATTCATCAGCGTCAGCGGTCAGTGCGCTGCCCGTTCCGCGCATTTCTCGGATTTGCGGAATCACAAACGCATTTCTGGGGGTGTCGCGGCGACAGAGCATCTGCATGCGCCGATGAATAGCCCGGCGGGTTCTGCCCCTTCACACACATGGGCGGCCCAGCGGGTTTCCTTCTCAACCTCCGCACTAACGTGCATCGAAGGAGATTCATCATGGCTATGAAGAAAAAAGCGAAAAAAGCAGCGAAAAAATCTGCGAAGAAATCAGGCAAAAAAGCCTCCAAAAAACGGCGGCCAGCAGCCAAGAAAACTGCTAAAAAGTCGACCAAGAAACGCGCAGCCAAGAAGGCTGCAAAAAAAAAAGTAGCTAGGAAAGTTGCTAAGAAGTCGGCTAAGAGGCCAGCCAGGAAATCGGCCAAGAAGTCGTCGCGAAAATCGGTGAAGAAGGCTGCGAAGAAGCGGGCAGCGCCTAGAAAGGCTGTGAAAAAGTCAGCCGCGCGCAGGCCCTCTGCTCCAATGTCGATGCCGAGGACCGCACCGCGGCCGGCGACGATGCCGACTTCGGTTTCGTCGACTGCCGCAGCACCGGGTGCGAAAACTGCACTCAATCCGGCAGCGGCGTGGCCGTTCCCGACTGGCAGCCGGCCTTAGCAGGTTTGTCATATTGCCTCTGGCAAGGGCGCCGTAGTCGGCGCCCTTTTTCTTTGCCGCGTCATGCGGATAGCGACTGCCGCTTAGAATCCCGCTCCGATGTTCAATTCACTTCCACGTTGACGCCTGCATGCTGCTGGTCGATATCGCGCGCTTTCTTCTCGACGTTCTAGGCTCACTGCTTGTCGGCTTGCTGATTCTGCGTGTATGGATTCACGCGATTGGGATGCCGGGACGCAATCCGGTCGTTCAGTTCGTGGTCGCGCTGACCGGCTGGCTGGTAAGGCCGCTACACCGGCTGCTACCTGCGCGCGGCCGGATCGATTGGGCCTCTCTGCTGGCTGCATTCCTGGTCACGCTGCTGATCGTCGTACTCATACGGCAGATCATTGGTGCCGAAGTGGCCCTTGAGTTCGTTTTACTGGCCGCGGTCCGCCAATTGATCGTGTGGGCGCTGAACGTCGTGGTGTGGATCACGATCATTTACGCGATCGTCAGCTGGGTCAATCCGCACGCGCCGTTCGCGCCAGCGCTTGGCTTGCTGTTGCGGCCACTGCTTGCGCCGATCCAGCGCATCCTGCCGCCGGTAGGCGGCTTTGACTTATCGCCGCTGGTGCTGTTGCTCGCGGCTTATGTGCTGCAGATGGTAGTGGCGCGGATATAGGGCACGTCGAAGGTGTACGCGACGCTGCGCCGCACGTGCACCTTCTCCGATTAGTTTGGCGCCGCTCCTTCGGAGCGGCCGCGCGGAGCGGCGCATTGCAATTACAGGGTGCTGAATCTTTCTGCGCCGCGGCTCACGACGCCTCCACAGTAGCGGCTGGCGCAGGTGCGCCAGCCGCTGCTGCGGATAAACATCGTGCTTCCTACGCCGCCAGCACACGCCTCACCACGGCCGATATCCGAACGCTTCATTGAAGCGCTGCGAAATCGATTCGCGGTCGGCGGTGTGATTCTGTCCCCCGGAGTGCTCGATCTTTATCGATCCCATCGTTGCCGCTAGTTTGCCGATGGTGTCCCACTCCATGGCCTGAGTGATGCCAACCAGCAACCCGGCCCGGTAGGCGTCACCGCATCCGGTGGGGTCGATTAGATCGCGGGCTGGGGCAACGGGAATCTGCAAGGTCTTGCCGTCCGTGTGAATTTGCGATCCAGCGGCACCATGCGTGACGATCAGCGCGCGGACTTTGCGGGACAACTCATCCAGTGTGAGCTGCGTGCGGTCGCTGAGCATTTGCGCCTCGTAATCGTTGACGGCCACGTAGCTCGCCCGCTCGATAAACCAGCGCAGCTCTTCGCCGGAGAACATCGGCAAGCCTTGCCCAGGATCGAACACAAAGGGGATGCCGTGTTCGGCGAACTGCGCCGCGTGTTGCAGCATGCCGTCGCGGCCGTCGGGCGCGACGATGCCGAGCTTGATCGAGCCGTCATTCGGAATCTGGTTCAGATGCGAATCCGACATTGCACCCGGGTGAAACGCGGTGATTTGGTTGTTATCGGCATCCGTGGTGATAAACGCCTGCGCGGTAAAGCTGCCTTCGATTCGGCGCACGAAGCGCTGGCTGATCTGCAGTCGATCGAGCCGGTCCAAGTATGGTTGCGCGTCGTCGCCGATCGTCGCCATCGGCCACGCCTGCCCGCCGAGCAGCTTGACGTTGTAGGCAATATTTCCGGCACAGCCGCCGAATTCTCGCCGCAGTTTCGGAACGAGGAATGCAACGTTAAGGATGTGCACCTGATGCGGCAGGATGTGGTCGGCAAAGCGTCCGGGGAACACCATGATCGAGTCGTACGCGATCGAACCACAGATCAATATGCTCACGGCGGTGCTTGGGTATGAAGAACGAAGAGGGCGTCTAGATAAAAAACGGATAAACGAGAAATCCGGCGGCCTGGACTCCGCGCGCCTCGAAGAATAAACGGATCGTGTAGTCGCTGCCGCTTCCCAGGCCGTCTTCAATGCGCGACGATGGCTCACCCGCAGCGGCAAGGTAGTCGGCTGGCGTGAACACTTTGCGCGCGATCGGCCGGTTAAGCGAGTCGGTCAGCGTGACCTCGACCGCGGGCAGCGCCTGCCTGAACCCTGCCCGGTTCCGTACGACCGCGGTGAGCTCGAGCACATCGGTGCCGGGGATCGTCTGCAGCTCGCTGCCGATGACCGCCAACTGGTCGACCTGAGTGGGCCATCCGACAGTGCATCCGAACACCGCACACAGTTGCACCAGCGCTTCGCGCGCCTGCGGAACTCGCGCGAGCAGCTCGGCGCGAAAAATAATGGCGAGCTGTACCGCGATCAAAGCGGCAAGCAGCATCGAACCACCACCGAAGATGATCGAAAAGCCGCGCCGCACGCGCGAGTGACCGGCACGAATGAACTCCGGCTCGTCTTCAGTGGCGGGTGCACGCGTGGATAGGGATGGGCGCGCCTCGGTTTCTCCCGGCAATGCGGCCAGTTCGATCACTTCGATCCCATCGACGATGGATGAGGCATCGACCCTTTCCCGTCCGCCCGGCGCGATCAATGTCGGAACACCGAGGACCGCTTCGGCCTCCTCCTGAATCGGGCGCTCCCGTCTCGATCGCGAATGGCGCTTCTCGTCGTCGCCTGCGCGCTCCTTATGGTCGGATGTCGCTGCCGGCGAGGGCGCCGAGCGACGCAATGACAGGTTGGCGAGAGTTGCCGGTGCAGTCGGCGCGATGCGCAGCGTCGTGGCCGGGCCGAGCGCCTGTTTGCTGGTACCGGTGTTGGCGTGCGCCGGACGCGTGCGCGGCCCACGACGCGAGGGTGCGGCCGGTTCGGTCCGTGACGCGCGCGAGCTCGCTGCCGGCGGCGGCAGCGGTTTGGTAAGCGCGGTGATCGTTCGCGTCTGCGCCAGGGCCGCATCATCAACATAAGTCAGGCTGCCGATCGCATCGAATACGGCGCGGCATTGTCCGCAGCGAACCAAACCTCCGCGAAGTTTCAGCTGGTCTGCAACGACGCGAAACAGCGCGCTGCATTGAGGGCACTTGGTTGCGAGCGCCATGGCTAGTGTGCCGTCGGTGCGCGAGTTGCGGCCAGGCAAACCCAGCCTTCCTCGCTGCGCCAGGGAGCCAGTGCCACCGAAGCGTCGTGGCGCGCGAACGCCGCGCTGACCTCGCCGCACTGCCGTTCGAGAATCCCGGACAGCACCAGAAATCCGCCGGGGGCGACGCGCGCAACCAGCGCGGGGGCCAGCAATTTCAGCGGATTCGAAAGGATGTTGGCAAGCACGACGCCGAAGGTGGTTGCACTCTGACTGAGTCCGTGCGAGTCAGTGTAGCTGGCGTCGACACCGTTCAATCGCGAGTTCGAGCGCGCGGCCTCGAGCGCCTGCGGATCGATATCGACGCCGACGACGGCGCCGGCCCCAAGCTTCGCGGCGGCGATCGCAAGGATGCCCGAGCCGCAGCCGTAGTCGAGAACGCTGGCTCCGCGCGGCAGCGTTTCCTCCAACCAGGCAAGGCACAAGCGCGTCGTTGGGTGCGTCCCGGTGCCGAATGCAATACCGGGGTCGAGCCGTATGACCACGGCGGGTTCGTCCGGGGGCTGATGCCAGCTGGGAACGATCCACAACCGCTCGCTGATGCGCGTCGGACCAAATTGCGACTGCGTCTCACGCACCCAATCAGTGTCTCTAACGGGCACGCGCTTTTCGACCGCAGGCGCGATCTGGATTGCGGCACAGGCGGTTTCTATCATCGCGTCGGCGGTCATTTCTTCCACCAACACACGTAGCCGGCTTCGTGCCCACGCGTGGCGCTCGGGCGCAAAACCCGGCTCGCCGTAAAGCGGTTCTTCGGAGTCGGTACCGGCATTGGCGTCTTCGATCGACACCGAGAGTGCGCCGTGCTCCAGTAATGCGTCGGCGAGTGCCTCGGCCGAACGGTCATCTGCAGCCAGCGTGATTTCAACCAGCACGATCGTTCTAAGCCAGGTGACGTGCTGCCAGCCTCTTTTCCAGATAATGAATGCTGGTGCCGCCGAGCACGAATTTTTCGTCGATCAGCAGTTCGCGATGCAGCGGTATGTTGGTCTTGATGCCTTCAACAACCATTTCGGACATCGCAATGCGCATCCGCGCCAGCGCCTGGTTGCGTGTATCGCCATAGCAGATCACTTTGCCGATCATCGAGTCGTAGTTGGGCGGAACGAAGTACCCGGTGTAAGCGTGCGAGTCGACACGCACGCCGGGGCCGCCCGGCGGATGCCAGGCAGTGATGCGTCCCGGCGACGGCGTGAATCGCTCGGGATCCTCGGCATTGATGCGGCATTCGATCGCGTGCCCTTTCTGCACGATGTCGCGCTGGCGCAAGCGCAGCTTTTCGCCGGCGGCGACGCGAATCTGTTCCTGCACGATGTCGATGCCGGTGACCATCTCGGTGACCGGATGCTCGACCTGCACGCGCGTGTTCATTTCGATGAAGAAGAACTCACCGCCCTCGAATAGAAACTCGAACGTACCGGCGCCGCGGTAGTTGAGCTTCTTGCACGCCTCCACTACCTTGTCGCCCATTTTGTCGATAAGACGGCGATTGATGCCCGGTGCAGGCGCCTCCTCGATCACTTTCTGATGACGCCGCTGCATCGAGCAGTCGCGCTCACCGAGCCAGACCGCGTTGCGATGTTGATCGGCGAGCACCTGGAACTCGATATGGCGCGGGTCTTCCAGGAACTTTTCCATGTAAACGGCGGGGTTACTGAACGCCGAATTCGCTTCCTGGCGTGTCAGGTTGACGGCATTGAGCAGCGCAGCTTCTGTGTGCACCACTCGCATGCCGCGCCCGCCGCCGCCTCCGGCCGCCTTGATGATGACCGGATAGCCGAGCGCGCGCGCGATCTTGACAATCTCGCGCGGCTCTTCCCGCAGCACGCCGTTCGACCCCGGTACGGTCGGCACTCCGGCTGCCACCATCGCCTGCTTCGCCGACACCTTGTCGCCCATCGCGCGAATCGATTCGGGGCGCGGACCGATAAAGCAGAAGCCGCTCTTTTCGACCCGCTCCGCAAAGTCTGCGTTTTCAGACAGGAATCCGTAGCCGGGATGAATCGCCTCTGCATCGGTCACTTCGGCCGCGCTGATGATCGCCGGAATGTTCAGATAGCTGTCTTTGGGCGGCGCGGGCCCGATGCAGACAGATTCATCGGCGAGCTTTACGTACTTTGCATCGGTATCAGCTTCCGAATGCACGACCACCGTGCTGATGCCCATCTCACGGCAAGCACGCTGCACCCGCAGCGCGATCTCACCGCGGTTGGCGATCAGAATCTTCTTAAACATGGTCGAAGTGAAGCCCGCGGCGAAGCGCCACGGCACGCGAGTCAGTGGTGTTATTCAATGATGAACAGCGGCTGGCCGTACTCCACCGGCTGCCCGTTCTCGACGAGGATTTCCTTGACCTTGCCGCCGACCTCCGCCTCGATTTCGTTCAGTAACTTCATCGCCTCGATGATGCACAGCGTGTCGCCTGGCTTTACCACTTGACCGAGCTCGATGAACGCAGCAGCACCTGGACTGGGGGAGCGATAAAACGTGCCGACCATCGGCGACTTGACGGCATGCCCCTCAGGCTCTGGCGGCAACGCGGCAACCGCGGCTGTCACCCCATTCGAAGGCACTGACGTGGCGGCGGGCACAGTCACCGTCGTACCCGCAGCAGCGGCCGTCGGCGCGGGACTGAACTTCGCAATGCGCACGCGATCTTCACCCTCGGTGACCTCGAGCTCGGCTATGCCGGAATCTGCGACAAGGTCGATCAACGTTTTTAACTTGCGTAGGTCCATCAATCGCCGATTCAGGACGTAGGTGCTGCAGTGCTGAGCGCAAAATCCAGCGCGTATCGATATCCCGCTGCACCAAGCCCGACGATGGTTCCCACGGCGAGCCCAGTGAGATAGGACCGATGCCGAAACTTTTCGCGCCGGTGCAGGTTGGACAAGTGCACCTCTATGAAGCGCACAGACGCAGCAGCCAGTGCGTCGCGCAGGGCAATGCTCGTGTGAGTCAACGCGCCGGCGTTGATAATGATGAAATCGGTGCCGTCGGTGCGCGCCAGATGAACACGGTCGATCAGCGCGCCTTCATGATTGGTTTGAAAAAACACGATCTGCGCATTTTTCCGCTGCGCGATCGGGACAAGCTCGTTTTCGATGTCGGCCAGCGTCTGGCTGCCGTAGATAGCCGGCTCGCGTGTTCCCTGCAGGTTAAGGTTTGGGCCGTTTAGCACCAAAATGCGGTTAGCCACCCCGGCTCCCGAAGGATTTCAGAATCAGGCACATCGTGAAAATTCAGGGAATTTAGGCGACAAAGGCGGGAGAAGGCGCGCAGTGTCCACTTTTTCAGGTGGCCTGTCTAGCCCCGCGATGGACTCCAACTTAGTGAGTTCGCTGCCCGCTCAGCGCCGCGTCCAACCACCCGCGCAACTGGCTTGCATGCAACCGTCCAAGCTTCGACTGCACGACGCTGCCGCTGCGATCGACCAGCACTGTATACGGTAGTGCGCCCGACGCGTTGCCGAGTTGACGAACAAGTTCGGTACCCGCGGCGCCTGCAATGAGCAGTGGTAACCCGACGTTTTGCTCGTCGCGAAAGCGTTTGACAGCGCTCGCGTTGTCAATCGCGACACCCACTATCGTCACGCCGCGCTCCGCATATTCGACCTGGACCTTTTGCAGATCTGGCATTTCCTCGATGCAAGGCGCGCACCACGTGGCCCAGAAGTTAACGACCAGTAAGCGGCCCTGCCACTGATTCATCGGTTGCAAGTCGCCGTTGGCGTCATTGAAGCTCTGCGCGAAGAGCGCCGCGGTCTCAACGGGCGCCGTTTCGGGACCGGCTTCGAATCTGAGCGCCATAAGAGCGCCAGCCGCGATAGCCACTAGCGAGACAGCTATCGCAGCCAAATTGAGCGTCAACTTCTTGGTCAAGGTCCCGCCGAAGGAGAGCTCAAGTCGTTTCGTCGATCAGTCTGCGGAGCGAGCCGAGGTTGGCGCGTCCCGCCGCTTCGATTGGATGCATTCCCTCTTCGGCCGTAATGTCACGCTTATGGCGCGCTGCGACCCTGATCGCGTCGCGCGCATAAATGTGCAATCGAATGCCGAGCAGGCGCTGCCTCAGGGGGTCGGTCGCGGCGGCAGGCACTACAAAGTTCAATCGCTCGAGGGCGGCGGGGCGCTCGCGGTCGCCGTCCCCGTCGTCTACATCGAATTCAATGCCGAGGTTCATAAGCCGCAGCTCGACGTCCTTCGCGCTATCGACGAACAGTTGCAAATGAATGTCGGAATGCTCGGTCGCGGTGCCGTTTAAAACGGCCCCGATCAGGTGCGGATCGAACTCGTGCAGCGTCTCCATCGTGTCGGCAGCGACGCTGCGCAGCGCCGCCAATAAAGCGCGATGCGCATCGCCGCCGAACAGCTTCAGATAGCGCCGCAACTCGTGCTCGACTTCGCTGTTATCGGGCAGCGTCAAACGACGGGCGCTTTCGCCGAAAATTTCCTGCACCGCGCGGCGCTTTGCCTGCGCGTACTCGCAGCCCTCCTCGGCGATCAAGCGCGCGGCGGTCACCGCAAGTTCGGTTCGTAGATCGCCGGCAGCCATCGGCCGAGTTTATCGGCAGCCGGAAAGATTTTCGCGCGGCGCGCGCATTACAATTCCGCGCCCTTCTGGATGCCAGGGCTCCTTCCTGCAACTTCGCGGTTCAACTTTGCACCTTCACATTCTCGGCGTCGGCGGAACTTTCATGGGCGGCCTTGCGCAGCTTGCGCAAGCTGCTGGCCACGTCGTGAGCGGTTGCGATACCAACGTATACCCGCCGATGAGCGATCAGCTCGCCGCGGCGAATGTGCGCGTGATTGAAGGCTATGGCGCCGATCAACTGTCGCTGGCCCCCGATGTTTGGGTCGTCGGCAATGTAATCACACGCGGCAATCCGCTAATGGAAGCGATACTTGACCGTGGCGCCCGGTTCGTATCCGGGCCACAGTGGCTGGGCGACCACGTGCTCCGCGGCAGGCATGTGTTGGCGGTGGCCGGCACGCACGGCAAGACGACGACCAGTGCGATGCTTGCGAAGATTCTCGATCACGCGGGTTTCGAGCCAGGATTTCTGATCGGAGGAGTGCCCGACGACTTCGCCACCTCCGCGCGAACCGGCGCCGGCCGCCACTTCGTCATCGAGGCTGACGAATACGACACCGCATTTTTCGACAAGCGGTCCAAGTTCTTGCACTACCACTCGCGCACGCTGGTGCTGAACAACCTGGAGTTCGATCACGCCGACATCTTTGCCGATCTGGCCGCGATCGAAACGCAGTTTCACCATCTCGTGCGCACCTTGCCATCGAGCGCACGCGTCGTCGCCAACGCCGGCGATGCCGCGATCGAGCGCGTTCTACAGCGCGGCTGCTGGTCGGAGCTCGACAAGTTCGGCGCGCCTGAGGGACGCTGGCGCGTCGATGGCGAGCCGCCTTTTGCAGTCCATCGAGATAATCATCCTGTCGGCGCGCTGCAGCTTGCATTGGCGGGTCAGCACAACCGGATGAACGCACTTGCCGCGATCGCTGCCGCCGATCACGTCGGTGTGTCGGCAGCCGACGCCCTGGCCGCGCTGGCCGAGTTTGGTGGCGTCAAGCGCCGGCTCGAGGTTCGCGGCGTGGTCGACGGAGTGACGGTGATCGATGACTTTGCCCATCATCCGACTGCGTTCGCGGCGACGATCGCTGCGTTGCGCGCGTCGCATCCGCAGAGCCGAATCATTGCGGTATTCGAGCCGCGCTCAAATACGATGAAGCGCGGCGCCGTCGACGCGCTGTTGCCAGTTAGTTTCTCCCAGGCAGACCGTGTGTTTTGCTACGCGGGAGGAATCGGGGGCAGCGTTGCGTCCGCGCTGGCGCCGCTCGGAACAAAGGCGAGCGTTCATGACGGTCTCGAGGCGATGATCGAGGCAATCGTCGAATACGCACAGAAGGATGATCAACTGGTGGTGATGAGCAACGGCGGATTCGGCGGCATTCACGCGAAGCTTCTGACGCGGCTGGCGCAGCGTGCTGACTCTGCCAAGCGCGCCGCGTGAGTCCAAGCGGCGCGCGCTTGATTGTTTACTTGCACGGGTTTCGCTCGTCGCCGCAGTCGCGCAAGGCGCAGTTGCTGCGCGCGCACTTGCAGCAGCGCGGATTGGCTGATCAATACGCCTGCCCGGCATTGCCGGCTTCACCCCGAGCGGCGTCGAAGCTGGCGCTTGATGCCGCGCGAGCAAAGCCGCCCGATCGCGTGGCGCTGATCGGATCGTCGCTCGGTGGTTACTACGCAACGTGGGTCGCCGAAAAGCTCGGCTGTCGCGCGGTGCTGTTGAATCCCGCGATCGATCCCGCGCGCGACCTGCAGGCGCACATCGGCCGGCAGCCGGTTTTTTTCAGCGACGATGAGATCGACTTCCGCCCGGAATACATTGACGAGCTGCGCCAACTTGATACGCGCGTCACGCAGCCCGAACGCTACTTTCTGATCGCGGCGACCGGCGACGCAGTGATTGACTACCGGACCATGGTTGCCAAATACCAGGGCGCACGACAAACGGTGATCGAAGGCGGCGATCACGAACTTTCGGACTTCGCGCAGCACGTTGACGAAGTCCTTTCTTTCTGCGGTATCCATCAAGGAGTCTGAGTGAACCAGCGGTTGCAAGGGAAAGTTGCGATCATCACGGGGGCCGCGCAGGGCATTGGCTACGCTACCGCGCGCAAGTTTCTGGACGAAGGAGCCACGGTCGTTGCATGCGACATCAGCAAGGCATCGATAGACGCCGCGCTGCCGTCGTTGTCGGGACGCGGCACGATCGATGGGACGGTCGTCGACGTGACGGTCCGCGGGCAGGTGGATGCGATGACGGCCGCCACTGTGCAACGCTACGGACGCATCGACATTCTGATCAACAACGCCGGCATTACGCTCGATGCGCGGCTGCAGAAGATGACCGAAGACCAATTCGACCGCGTCATCGCCGTCAATCTGAAAGGCACCTACAACTGTGCGCAGTCGGTGCTCGACACGATGGTGAAACAGGCGAGCGGCGTGATTCTCAACGCTTCGAGCGTGGTTGGCATCTACGGTAACTTTGGACAAACGAACTATGCGGCCAGCAAGTCCGGAGTGATCGGCTTCGTCAAGACGTGGGCGCGCGAACTCGGGCCGAAAGGCATTCGCTGCAACGCGGTCGCTCCCGGGTTCGTCGCCACGCACATCCTCGATACGATTCCGGAAAAGGTGCTCGAGCAATTGACTGAGCGCGTGCCGCTGCGCAGGTTGGGAACACCGGAAGACATCGCCAACGTCTACGCATTTCTCGCTTCCGACGAAGCCTCGTATATCAATGGCGCGGTGATCGAAGTGTCAGGCGGGTTGACGGTTTGACGGACTGGACCGGTCCTGGCGTGGTTTCTGCGTGAGCGCGCATCTGCTGTTCGACGACGATGGCGCGTTCAAGGCGGGAACCGAAATGGCGAACGCCGGCACGTCGCATCAAGTCGAGTTGCCGAGCGGCAAGCGTATTAAGGTCAAGTCCTCGCACGTGCTGCTGCGCTTTGCCGAGCCTGCGCCCGCCCAATTGATCGAGCGGGCGCAAACGCAGGCTCAGCTGATCGATCTCGACTTTCTATGGGAAGTAGCGCCGCAGAGCGAATTCGGATTCGTCGAATTGGCGCGCGACTACTTCGGTTCGGAGCCGAGCGCGGAACAAGCTGCCGCGCTGCTTTTTCGCCTGCACAGCGCCCCAGTTTATTTTTATCGCAAAGGGCGAGGCCGTTATCGGCCGGCGCCGGCCGATACGCTGAAGGCGGCGCTGACCGCAGTCGAGCGCAAGCGAAAGCAGGACGAGTTAAGACAGCAGTATGTCGATGAGCTGAAAGGCGGGCGGGCGCCGGAAGTCATTTCACAGCAGGCAATCGCGTTGCTGACCAAGCCCGACCGCAGTTCGATCGAGTTCAGGGCACTCGAACAGGCGGCGAGCGACGTGCACATGACGCCGCTGCGGTTGCTGCTGGCGCGAGGTGCGATCGCTTCGCCGTATCGCTGGCACGTTGATAGTTTCCTCGCGCAACATTTTCCGCGCGGCACGCAATTCGCCGCGGACTTGCCTGCGCCGGATGACACTGGCGACCTTCCGCTGTCACCGGCGCGCGCATTTTCGATAGACGATAGCGCTACGACCGAAATCGACGATGCATTTTCGGTGCAGCCGCAGGGCGACCGGACGCGCATCGGCATTCACATCGCAGCGCCCGCGGTCGCACTATCGCGCGGCCATCCGCTGGACACAATTGCAAAGTCGCGCATGTCCACTGTCTACGCTCCGGGCCTGAAGTACACGATGCTGCCGGACGATTGGATCGACGCGTTCTCGCTGAACGCAGGCCGGGCGGCGCCGGTGTTGTCGCTGTACGCGGAGATCGACACCGAAACACACGAAGTGCTATCGACCGAGTCGCGATTGGAGCGGCTGCGCATCGAGAGCAATCTGCGACACGACCTGCTCGATGCAATTGTCACGGAGGAGACGATCGTCAGCGGTGGTTTCGATTCGCCGCACGCTGCGGAACTGAGCACGCTGTGGCAGGTGGCTCGCAAGCTTCTGGCGCGTCGCGAACAAGTGCGGGGCCGGCCCGAGCCGACCGGCCGTGTCGATTATTCCTTCGAACTCGACGGTGTCGACGATCAAGCGCGAGTGCTGATCCGGCAGCGCCGCCGCGGGTCACCGCTCGATTCAATCGTCGCCGAACTGATGATCTTCGCCAACAGCGTCTGGGGCGGATGGCTCGCTGCGCGTCGGACCGCCGGCATATACCGCTCACAGGCCCTCGGGCGCGTGAAGATGGGAACAGCGCCGGCGGCGCATGAAGGCATCGGCGTTGAGCATTACGCGTGGTGCACATCGCCGCTGCGCCGCTATGTTGATCTGGTCAATCAGCGGCAGCTTCTGGCATGCGTGCACGAGCTGCCGCGGCCCTACGCATCAAACGACGCCGAACTCTTCGCCATCGTCTCGGGATTTGAGGCTGCCTACGGTGCGTATGCGGAGTTTCAACAGAAGCTCGAGCGCTACTGGTCGCTGCGGTGGCTCGAGCAGGAGAAGCAGTCGCGTATCGACGCCACGGTTCTGAAAGGCGATGTATTGCGCATCGATGGCCTGCCGTTTATTACCAGGCTGCCTGGGCTCCAGCAGTTGCCGCGCGGGCAGCGGCTTGAGCTCGACATTGTGGCGACCGACACGGTCGATCTGATACTCGAAGCACGAGTTCATCGAGTGCTGGCTGCACAGACCGTGGACGTCGATGATGAAGAGCTCGGTGAAGTGAGCGTGGACGCTGCTCCACAGCTGGCGGCCGAGCAAAGCGCAGAGGCGGCAACAGAGACGCTCGCCGATGATTCAGTGAAAACGTCCGAGTCTTCCGACGGCGCAGCGCCTGCGTAGCCTCAATAGCTGTGCGCGGCTGCAGCGCACGGCTCCGTTTGCGTGCGGCAGCTCGAACGTAATCGCGGCGGCGAGACTAGCGCGATCTTGTCACGCACTGCCTCGAAAGTGCTGGCTACAATCGATCGACTCTTGTTGCAAAACCTCGAACGAACAAAGTTGACGTGAACGAATGGATGTAGATAGCCGGGCTGGGCCGAATGAATGTGGCTGAATTGAGTTTGGCCGCGCCCGCCTACGGACTGCGCTCGCTGCTCGCCGATAAAGTTCTGGTGATGGCGATGACCGTGTCGATTGGCTTGCATATCACCGCACTGGCCGTTCGTTTTGTGGATCCGGAGCTTTTTCGCGTCCGTTCGA
This sequence comes from uncultured beta proteobacterium, assembly GCA_963829995.1. GTDB lineage: Bacteria > Pseudomonadota > Gammaproteobacteria > Burkholderiales > Burkholderiaceae_F > JACCZX01. The sequence continues at coordinate 432,838 of CAWHKW010000031.1, forward strand.
CCGATCCGCCGGTCGAGATCATTCTGGTCAATGCGAAGAGTGACACTGCGCCCGGCAAGGTTGAAGCGCTAGCCCAAAACAATCTCGACGGCGGCGGCGCCAACGACGCGGGCCGCCGTACGTCTCCATTGCCCAACAGCTTTGAAATGCGCGATGGCGATTCACTCGAATCGGCACGCAAGAACGTGCAGCAGCTTGAAGAAGAGCAAAAGAAACTGTTGGCGACCTTGCGTGAGTCGCTGCAGCTGCGGCCCGCGCCGGTGCGAGACACTAACGCCGACCCACTGCAAAATGGCAGCGCCGACGACGAAACAACTGAACAACTGGCGCGCGCCCAAGCCGAAATAGCCAAGCAGATTTCGGATTATCAGAAACGCCCGCGCAAGCATCACTTTATGCCGAGCGCGTCGGAGTACCGTTATGCGCGTTACGTTGAAGACTGGCGCGCACGCGTGGAAAGGATTGGCAATGAGAATTATCCAAACGATGCACGGGGGCGGTTCTACGGCGCCCTGCGGATGACCGTGGCGATTCGTAAGGACGGTTCGGTGGCCGACGCGATGATCGATCAATCATCAGGCTCGCAGATACTCGACCGTGCGGCGCGCCGAATCGTGCAAATGGCCGGCCCGTACCCTCCTTTTCCGCCGGACATTGCGCGCGACACGGATATCCTCGAAATTACGCGTACCTGGATTTTCACCAACGACCAGCTGGCCACCCGCAGCGCAAAGCCATAACCCGACTCAATGACCGCCGTCGACAAGTACGGAGTTGTCGGTAACCCGATCGCGCACAGCCGTTCGCCGGAAATTCATCAGCGGTTTGCGCAGCAGGCGAAGCAACAGCTTTCGTACGAGCGCATCGAAGCCCCGCTCGACGGCTTCGAAGACAAGGCGTTGACGTTGCGCGAAGCGGGCTATGGCGGTCTGAACGTGACGCTGCCGTTCAAGATCGACGCCGCGAAGCTGGCTGACGATCTGACGCCGCGCGCGCGAGTTGCGGGCGCTGTGAATACTTTGAAGTTCGACGGCGACACGATCCTCGGCGACAACACCGATGGCATCGGCTTTGTGCGGGATTTGCGCGAGCGCCTGAAGTTTTCATTCTCCGACTGTTCAGTGTTGGTGCTCGGGTCGGGGGGCGCAGTCCGGGGACTGCTGGGCTCGATGCTGGATGAAAGCCCGCGGTGGCTGGCAGTTGCCAATCGATCGCACAAGCGAGCCGAAGAACTGGCCGAAGAGTTCGGCGTGGAGGCAATTCACTTCGACGAGATTCCGGCAGAGCATTTCGATCTGATCATCAACGGGACGACCACCAGCCTGAATCACGAAGCGCCAGCCATCGATCCGGACACGTTCAACGATTGCACGCTGGCCTACGATTTGGCGTACGCGGCCGAGCCGACGCCGTTCATGCAACTGGCGAAGTCAGGTGGTGCGAAGCAGGCCGTTGACGGCCTCGGCATGCTGATCGAACAGGCTGCCGAATCGTTTCTGCTTTGGCGAGGCGTGCGGCCGGACACCAGCACGGTGTACCGTGAATTGCGAGAACTGTTGAAGCGTCAATCGGCCGAGCACGTCGTCGCAAGATAAAGATGCGGGTTGCATTGCGGTGGATGCTGCGCGCCGCGCTGCTCGCGCTGATGGTCTTGCTGATGATTCAGCTGTGGTACTTCGGCTGGGTCGCGTGGTGGAAGTGGAACAATCCCGGTGAAACCTCGTTCATGACTCGGGAGTTGGTCTCGTTGCGCGAGAAGAAGCCCAATGCCGAGCTCAAGCACCGCTGGATCGAGTACGAGCGCATATCGAATCAGCTGAAGCGTGCGGTCATCGCCTCAGAGGATGCGAACTTCACCGAGCACGAAGGCGTCGATTGGCAGGCCATCGAGAAGGCCTACAAGGAAAATGTTCGAAAGGGCAAGACCGCGCGCGGCGGATCGACGATCACGCAGCAGCTCGCGAAGAATCTTTTCCTGTCGTCGGAACGCAGCTACTGGCGCAAGGCGCAGGAACTCATCATCACGTACATGATCGAGGCACTATGGGACAAGCGCCGGATTCTTGAGGTGTATTTGAACGTAGTGGAATGGGGCGACGGGGTATTCGGCGCTGAAGCGGCAGCGCGCCGGTACTTTGGCATCGGCGCGGCGCAATTGAATGCAGAACAATCGGCGCGACTGGCAGCGTATTTGCCGAACCCGAAGCGCTACGGCCGCATCCGCTCCGGGCCTTACCTCGATCGCAGAACGGCCGCGATTCAGCGTTTTATGAACGACGCCGTAGCGCCGTAACTGCAGCGCTCCTCGTGTACGCGACCGCTGCGCGGTCGCACGTGCACTCGTCGCGATTAGTTTGACGGGCTACCTTCGGAGCGGCCGCGCGTCCGCCCGTAGTACAAAGCAACCAAAAGCGTCGACAGCATCACCGGGCCGCCTACAATCCGTGCGCCGCGGAGCGGCATCAACGTGTGAATCGATGAACGAACAACAACTCGAACGCGACGCGCGCGACACGGCGCAGGCCCACGATCCGGAAGCGGCACAGCGCGCGCTTGCGCGCGTCGAGTCGCTTTTGGAAAAACAGCACCGCGTCGAAGCGCTGGTGCAACGCGAGCAGACCCCCGGCGAAGAAAAGAAGGCCTTGGTCGAACAGCTCGTGCAGCGGCGGCATCTGAACGAACTGAAGACGATCCTCGATCGCCTGCATCCGGCGGATATCGCCTACATCCTCGAGGCACTTCCGCTCGCCGACCGGCTCACGGTATGGGACGGTGTCAAGGCGGATCGCGATGGCGAGATCCTGATCGAGGTCAGCGACGCGGTGCGGGAGACGCTGATTGCGTCGATGAACCGGGAAGAGCTGGTCGACGCGGTCGAGAGCCTCGAGACCGATGAGATCGCCGCCATTGCCGATGACCTTCCGGCCGATGTGGTCGACGAAGTCCAGCAGGGGCTTACGAGTGAAGAGCGCGCGCAGCTGCGCGCGTCGATGTCGTATCCCGACGATTCGGTCGGAGCGTTGATGGACTTCGAAATGATTTCGATCCGCGAGGACGTGACGCTCGAAGTTGTGTTGCGCTATCTGCGGCGTTTCGACGCGTTGCCAAACCACACCGACCAGATTTTTGTCGTTGATCGGCACGACGTTTTGAAGGGCGCGTTGCCACTCGACCGGCTGCTGCTGAACGAGCCCGACCTCGAAGTCGCGTCGGTGATGAACACCGATTTGATGACGTTGTCACCGCTCGATGAAACCAGCGAAGCCGCGCAGGCATTCGAACGCTACGACCTGGTCTCGGCGCCGGTGGTCGATGAAGCCGGCAGACTGGTCGGCAGGCTGACAGTCGACGAGGTCGTTGACGTCATCCGTGAGGAGGGGGAGGACGCAGCGCTGGCGCAAGCCGGCCTGCGTGAAGACGAAGATTTGTTCGCATCGGTGTGGAACTCGGCGCGCAATCGCTGGCTCTGGCTTGCGGTAAACCTGGGTACTGCGTTCTTTGCATCGCGCGTGATCGGTGCGTTTGAAACGACGATCGAGCGTGTCGTCGCCCTTGCTACCTTGATGACGATCGTGATGGGGATCGCGGGCAATTCCGGCAATCAGACGATGACGCTGATGATCCGGTCGTTGGCGCTGGGACATGTGACCGGCGGCAACGCCAGGCGGCTGATTCTCAAGGAGTTGGTGATTGCCGGGTTGAACGGGCTGGTGTGGGGCAGCATCGCCGGGCTCGTTGCGTGGTGGATTTACCTGGACAGCCCGCACGGTTGGCTGATCGGCCTGACGCTGCTGCTCGCGATGGTGCTGAACATGTTGATCGCAGCTTTGGTCGGCACCTTCGTCCCGCTGGTGTTGGAACGCGCCGGCCGCGACCCCGCGCTTGGATCGTCCGTGTTGCTGACGTTCACGACCGACAGCATGGGAGTGTTTATTTTTCTTGGTCTCGCTACGTTGTTTTTTTTGTAGCGCTTACTTGACCCGCTTGACCGTGAATTCCTCTTGAATCGTGTCCTTGTAGACACTCGCGGGCGACGAGCTGGCGATGAAACGCCGCGCGATCTCCTCGCCGACGGCAGTGTGTTGAATGATCGATCCGTTGTCGAACTCGATTTCCAGCACGCGGTTGTTGCGGTCGTAAGCCGCGGACTTGATGCCTCCGCGGCGGATCGGCTTCCGTTCCATAGCTAAATCCCCAATTCGCCCCACATCGCATCCACGCGCGCCTTGACTGCAGGATCCATCGCAATCGGCCGGCCCCATTCGCGCTGCGTCTCGCCCGACCATTTGTTCGTGGCGTCGATGCCCATTTTGCCGCCGAGACCGGCCACCGGCGAAGCAAAATCCAGATAGTCGATCGGAGTGTTGTCGATCAGCAGCGTGTCGCGCACCGGATCGACGCGCGTCGTGATCGCCCAGATCACTTCCTTCCAATCGCGGATGTTGACGTCGTCATCGGTCACGACGATGAACTTGGTGTACATGAACTGACGCAGGAAGCTCCACACGCCGAACATCACTCGTTTCGCGTGGCCGGGATACTGCTTGCGCATCGAAACGATCGCCATCCGATAACTACATCCCTCGGGCGGCAGATAAAAGTCCGCGATTTCGGGAAATGTGCGACGCAGCAGCGGAACGAACACTTCGTTGAGCGCGACGCCGAGAACCGCCGGTTCGTCCGGCGGCTTTCCCGTGTAGGTCGAGTGATAAATCGGGTCGCGCCGCATCGTGATGCGGTCGATCGTCAAAACGGGAAACCATTCGCGTTCGTTGTAATAGCCGGTGTGGTCGCCAAACGGGCCTTCGAGCGCCATCTCGTACCCACTCGCGTTGGCGGCATCGGGCTGGATATGACCTTCGAGCACGATCTCTGCGGAGGCCGGAACAGTGAGAGCGCTGCCGATGCACTTCGTGACCTCGGTTTTGGTCCCCCGTAGCAGACCGGCGAATTGATACTCGGAAAGACTGTCCGGTATCGGCGTAACCGCGCCGAGCATCGTCGCCGGGTCGGCGCCCAGCGCTACCGCGATGGGAAAAGCCTGTCGAGGAAAAGCCAGGGCGTGGTCACGGAAGTCAAGGGCGCCCCCTCGGTGCGGCAGCCAGCGCATGATGACTTTGTTTCGAGTTAGCACCTGTTGCCGGTAGATACCCAGGTTTTGGCGCTTTTTATGGGGTCCTCTGGTAATCACAAGCCCCCAATTAATGAGCGGCGCCACATCCCCAGGCCAGCAGGTCTGTACTGGAAGCCGCCCGAGATCGACGTCACCTCCTTCCCAGGCGATGGTTTGGCAAGGGGCGCTTCGCACCTCCCGTGGGGCCATGTCCCACAGCGCACTTTTCAGCTGGGCCACCTTGCCAAGCGCGTCGCGCAGGCCGGTCGGAGGTTCGGGTTCTTTCAGCGCCGCCAGCAATTCGCCGACGTCGCGCAGCGCACCGATGTCCGCTGCGCCCATCGCCAAGGCTACGCGCTGGACCGTGCCGAAAAGATTGCCGAGCACCGGCATCGTCGACCCCGTTGGCCGTTCGAATAGCAGCGCCGGGCCGCCGGCCCGCAGCGTGCGGTCGCAGATTTCGGTCATCTCCAACCGAGGAGATACCTGCGCCGCGATCCGCCTCAAATGACCATCTCGTTCGAGCTGCGCCAGGAAGTCGCGAAGGTCAGCATATTTCATACAGTCGCAGCCAGGTATCGACGAACGGCAGAGGCAAAAGTGAGCGCTAACATCAGAGCTATAGATTGCTTGTAACTGATTGATTGTAGGTGCATTTATGTTTCCAGTTGCGTGATCTCTGTGCCGTTCGGCGGCCGCTGCAGAAAATTGCTGAATGTTTAGAGGGAATGCCGGCTTGACCCCTATCTCTTGCCCCCTAAAATCCGCCAACCGTTCGGCCGTAACCCTACCGCGTGCGCTGCAACATTCAGGGTCGAGCGTAATCAGATTCAGGGCCCACACGTGGGCCTCGGCATTGCTTTAAAGAAGGCAACGCTCCAAAAATTCCGCGCTCGCCGGACCTCGGCGGCAAGGGAAGCTTAAGTGGCCGGCGGAACAGCAAGACGAGCCGGGCGATGTTCCAACTAATAAATCGCGGCTCGAATTCATGGCCGTTCGGCATTGGGAGGTGCGAGTTGGGTAACGCTTCGAATTATGCGATGCACAAGATCAAGGTCATCGGGCCGACGTGCGCTCGCGCGGTCGCCACTTTGGGCGCGACATCGGGCATGGCGCACTATCAACCAGCAGGCTGCTGGTGATGGTCGCCGGCTGCACCGCCTTGCTTGTGACGGGTGTATTGGTCAGCAGCGAGGAGGCCCGGTCTCTGGTCGAAGCGCGGCTTTCGCCGCTCGACTCCGAGGTGGCGGCGACACGCGAAGACTCGGCGGAAGCCGGTACATCGGGCGAAAGCGCGCGTCCTTCCGATGATCCCCAGCAGAAGCGTATCGCCCAGTACCTCGCTCGCCGCTATCGTGTTGCCGATGGAGCAGTGCGGTTGCTGGTGGCTACCGCGTATCAAATTGGTAGAGAAAAGAATCTTGATCCGCTGCTTATATTGTCAGTGGTTGCGATCGAATCCAGCCTGAATCCGTTCGCCGAGAGCGCGATGGGCGCTCAAGGCCTGATGCAGGTGATGACCCGGGTGCACGCGCAGCGTTTTGAACCACACGGCGGCGAAACGGCGGCGCTCGACCCGATCACGAACATGAAGGTAGGTTCATCGATACTGCACGAATTGATTTCGCGCGGCGGTTCAGTTGAACGCGGCTTGCAGTTGTATGTCGGCGCCGGCAACATGCCCGACGATGGCGGCTACGGAGTGCGCGTATTGAGTGAGCGCGGGCGGTTGCAGATGGCCGCGGCGGGGAAGGTCGATGCTGCTCTGTCTGCGGCAATTCGGGCAGCAGCCCCGGCACCTGTTCCCGAGTCGAAGCCGGTGGCGCTGCCGGTCAATGCAGACCTGGGCGGCTCGCTCGAATCTACGGGGCTGCCGTCGCCGGACTCGACTGGTGAAACGCATCATCTTCCTGCGGCGCCGGACTCGGTTTAAACGCCTTTGCCAGCGGGCGAGGTAGTCTGAAGTAGCAAGCGCCCGCCGCCGCGCTTGCGGCGGGGATAATCAGGGCTTGCTCTCCTTCCCGGCTCACGCTCCGCTGCCATGTCGACCGCCGATCAAGAACAACAAAAGCGCGATCTGAAGAACGCTGCTCTCGAATATCACGAGAAGCCGACCCCAGGAAAAATTTCGGTAACGCCCACCAAGCAATTGGTGAATCAGCGCGACCTTGCGCTTGCGTACACGCCCGGTGTCGCGGCTGCCTGCGAAGCGATTCATACGGATCCTTCGGCTGCGTTTCGCTATACCGCTCGGGGCAATCTGGTCGGCGTGGTGACCAACGGCACCGCAGTGCTGGGGCTTGGGCGCGATCGGCCCGCTGGCCGCCAAGCCGGTGATGGAAGGCAAGGCGGTTCTGTTCAAGAAATTTGCCGGCATCGATGTGTTCGACATCGAAGTCAATGAGCTCGATCCAGACAAGCTGATCGAGATCATCGCAGCGCTCGAGCCCACATTCGGCGGCATCAACCTGGAAGACATCAAGGCGCCGGAGTGTTTCTACATCGAGCGCAAATTGCGCGAGCGGATGAAGATTCCGGTGTTTCACGACGATCAGCACGGCACCGCGATCATCGTCGGCGCCGCCGTACTGAATGGCCTGAGCGTCGTCGGCAAGGACATCAAGCAGGTCAAGCTGGTGACCAGCGGGGCTGGTGCCGCTGCGCTCGCGTGTTTGCAACTGCTGATCGAGCTCGGCTTGCCACGCGAAAACATCTGGGTCACCGATATTGAAGGCGTCGTCTATCAGGGCCGCAAGATGTTGATGGACGAGGACAAATCCCGCTTTGCGCAGACCACGCCTATGCGCACCCTGGCGGAGGTAATCGAGGGCGCGGACGTCTTCGTCGGGTTATCGGCGGGCGGCGTTCTGAAGCCTGAGATGGTGAAGAAAATGGCGGCACGCCCGCTGATACTCGCGCTCGCCAATCCAACGCCCGAGATCATGCCGGAGCAGGTCAAAGCGGTGCGCGATGACGCGATCATCGCCACCGGCCGCTCCGACTATGTCAACCAGGTAAACAACGTCTTGTGCTTCCCGTTTATTTTTCGCGGCGCGCTTGACGTCGGTGCGACCACAATCACGACGGCGATGGAAACGGCGGCGGTGCGCGCGCTGGCGGGCCTCGCGCGCGAAGAACAGAGCGACATCGTCGCGTCCGCGTACGGCGTTGCCGACGTCAGCTTTGGTCCCGAGTATCTGATTCCGAAGCCGTTCGACCCGCGGCTGATTACGCGCATTGCCCCGGCGGTGGCGCAGGCGGCGATGGCGAGCGGCGTTGCGACGCGGCCGATCGACGACATCCACGCGTATCGCGATCAGCTGCAGCAGTTCGTCTATCACTCGGGCACGTTCATGAAGCCGATCTTCGCGATCGCGAAGAATGCGCACGAAGGCGGCGGCAAATCGCGCATCGTGTTTGCTGAAGGCGAAGAAGAACGAGTGCTGCGCGCGGTGCAGGTCGTGATCGACGAAAAGCTGGCGAAGCCGATTCTGATCGGGCGGCCGGCAGTGATCGTCAAGCGACTCGAGCGCTTTGGGCTGCGTATGCGTCCCGAGGTGGACTTCGATCTGGTCAATCCCGAATTCGACCGCCGGTATCGCGATTACTGGGAAACGTATCACCGCCTCGCAGCGCGCAAGGGCGTAACGCAGCAGTACGCAAAGATCGAGATGCGCCGTCGGCTGACGTTGATCGGCGCGATGATGATGCACAAGGGCGAGGCCGACGGCATGCTGTGCGGAACGTTCGGCACGCACGGGCCGCACTTGACGTACATCGATCAAGTGCTCGGCCGCCGCACCGGCGCCAACGTCTACGCCGCGATGAACATCTTGATGGTGCCCGGGCGGCAGTTGGCGCTGGTCGACACGATGGTCAACCTCGATCCGACGGCAGAGCAGATCGCTGAAATAACCGTGCTGGCCGCCGAGCAGTTAAAGCGTCTTGGAATCGTGCCGCGCGTCGCTTTGGTTTCGCACTCCAACTTCGGTTCCAGCGATGCACCGTCGGCCGTGAAAATGCGCAATGCGCTATCGCTGGTTCGTCAGCTGGCCCCGGAGCTCGAAGTCGATGGCGAAATGCACGCCGACGGCGCGGTCGACGGCGCGATCCGCAAGTCGATCATGCCGTTCTCATCACTGATGGGCGACGCCAATCTGCTGGTGTGCCCCACGCTCGATGCAGCCAACATCTCGTACAACCTGTTGAAGGCGACTGCCGGGAACAACATCGCGATCGGTCCAATGCTGCTCGGGGTTGCGAAGCCAGCGAACATTTTGACGCCTGCGGCAACGGTACGGCGCATCGTCAACATGACCGCGCTGACGGTGCTGGAAGCAAATTCCGTACGGCAGCCTGAGTTGATTTAGCAATCCAGAATAGTTCCGAACTCAGGCGCGCTAAGACCTGCCGGCTGATTCGCTAGCGAAAGTCTCCTCCAGTCGCCTGCAGCACGGCGAGCGCGGTGAGTCCCGCAGTTTCGGTGCGCAAGATCCGGGGCCCGAGGCAGTGTTCGCGGTAGCCAAGCCGGCGCGCGAGAGCCAGCTCATCGTCGTCGAATCCGCCCTCCGGCCCGACCGCGAGTGCTACCGGCCGATTGCTTGGTTCTGCTTCGGATAGACGAAGCGCCGCATTCGGTTCGAGCAACAAACCCATCGCGCCCTCGCTCAGGCCTGCATGCAGCGCGTCGGCGAAAGTCGAAGCCGCATCGAGCGGCGGAATGCGATTGCGTCCGCATTGCGCACAGGCGGCAATGATCAGTTCCCGCAGCCGCTCGAGTCGCTTGCCAAGTCGATCGCCCGTAACGCGCACCACGGAGCGCTGGGCCGGCGTCAGCACAATCGAATGCACGCCGAGCTCGACCGATTTTTCGATCACCCAGTCGAGCTTGTCGGTGGCGATCCACGCCTGCACCAGCGTGACTGCGAGGGGCGATTCGCGTTCAATGCTGTCGAACGTTTCAATCTCAGCGACGACATGCGAGCCGTTGACGGCGAGGTGTGCAGAGAATTCGCCGCCTTTACCGTTGAACAGAACGATGGGATCACCGCCGCGCAGCCGTAGCACGCGCAGTGCGTGATGCGCGGTACGAGGTGGCAACTCGATCGGCGTGCCCAGCGCAAGCGGCGCGTCAATGAAGAAACGCGCCACTCGCATTTTGTGGGGAGCTGATAAAGGCTAGGCGGCTTGCAACTGCGCGATACCGGTCGTCTCAGCGGGTGCAGCTTTCGGCTGCACTTGCTCCTGCACAAACAACGGCAGTGCAAACAACGCCGCGTGCAACGCAGGATGGTAGTAGCGCAGCCCGCCGATGTCCCGCGCCGCTATGCGCTGTTCAATCGTGTCGGTCGAACACGCCCGTGGATCGGTCGTATCGCTTGCCACCGCCAAACACCAGAGCGAACCGTACAGCGGCACGTACAGCGACATCGGTGCGACGTGACGAAACACCTTGCGTAGATTGGCCGCATTCTTGCTCACCGTTTCAGCCTGATACACCGGCGATCCGAGGTGCAGCGTCAGCATGCCTCCCGGCCGCAAGATGCGCTGGCACATGCGAAAGAATTGCTCCGAGTACAAGTGAAATGCCGGTGTGTCCGGGTCGGTCAGGTCGAGCACGATCATGTCGAACCGCTCGGGCGTCGACTTGACGAACTCGAATCCGTCGCCGATCTTCACTTCGAGCCGCGGATCATCGAACGCGCCGTTGTGGATCGAACCAAGCCACTTCTTCGAAATGTCGATCACGACTGGATCCAGCTCGGCCACCACGATGCGCTTGACGCTCGGATGCTTCAGCAGCTCTTCCGATGAGCCTCCATCGCCGCCGCCGATCACCAGTATCGACTCGGGATTCGGGTGCGACAGCGCAGCGGGGTGCGTCATGCACTCGTGATAGAAAAACTCGTCGGCTTCCGAAGTCATCATGCGGCCGTCGAGCCGAAACATTTTGCCGAACTGCTGAGTGTCAAACACCTCAACTTTTTGATACGGCGACTGGATCTGCGCCAACGTCTTGGTGGCGGTTGTGCCGTAGCCGGAATGAGCATTCAGCCAGTCGAAAATCAGCTCGCCTTTTTCTGTCCGGCCATGGATGCCCGTTTCCTCGCCAGCCGTGCCGGAGGCCACATCGCCTCGCGTAATGCGATTGACGACTTGGCTCTTGGGCCGAAAAGCAAGCATCAACGCGGCAAAAAGCTGCTCCGCCCTGCTCGTGTTGTCGTCGGTAAAGTTGCAGACGTAAACGTCGAGCGTGACACCGTTGCGCTCGGGCCATGTATGGATAGCCAGGTGCGATTCGGCGAGCAAAAGTGTTCCCGTAATGCCACCGGCTTCGCCGTTCCATTCGGGAAATCGATGCCACGCCTGATCAACGATCGTCAGCTTCGACTCGTTGGTCGCATCACGGCACGTCTTGGAAAGTGTTTCAAGATCCGTCAAAAGCGCTGCGCTACAACTGCAGTCGAACAGATCGCCAGTCAGGTGAAGGCCATTCATCTTCGTCCCCCAGCAGGTCCGCCCTAATCGACCTGAAGCGCGACTTGCGTCGCAACCCCACGATCCGGGACTCACGCGCTGTGGCGCGGCGTGCGAGTCATGCAGCGCAAGGGTTACTTGCGTTGCCCTACTGGCTATGACGGGAGTGCTGCCTAACGGCTCGTTGCCTTCGCTCGTTCGCAATGAAAACCTGCGCTCATTTGCGTAACGAATGTCTGGCGCCCGTTGCTTCCTTTTGGTTCCGGATCGAATTTGTAAAAGCGGCGAATCATATATGAAATCGCCGCCTACTTACCAGCACACGCAGTGTAGTTCCATCGTGCTGTGCTTGCATCTGACGCTCCCAGATGGAGACGTTGAACTCCTTTGCAAGCACCGCGCCTGCCGATAAATCCCGCGCAACGCTTTGCTACCATCCTGCGCTTTGCAGCCGCAGCCCGATGAACGACCGGTTTGTGAATAACGTCAGCGCGCCGCCCGCGTTGTCCGACCTGCCGGTAGCGCTGATGGCCAACGCGATCCGAGCGTTGGCGATGGACGCGGTCCAGCAAGCCAATTCCGGGCACCCGGGAATGCCGATGGGCATGGCGGAGATCGCCGTCGCGCTCTGGGGTCGGCACCTGTCGCATAACCCCGCGAATCCGCAATGGGCCAATCGCGACCGCTTTGTGCTTTCCAATGGTCACGGCTCGATGCTGCAGTACGCGCTGCTGCACCTAAGCGGCTACGACCTGCCGCTGCAGGAGCTGAAAAACTTCCGGCAATTGCATAGCCGTACACCGGGGCACCCCGAGCGCGGCCTGACACCGGGGGTCGAAACGACCACCGGGCCGCTCGGGCAGGGATTCGCCAACGCAGTCGGCATGGCGCTCGCGGAAAAACTGCTCGCGGCAGAACTCAACCGCCCGGCATTCGCCATCGTCGATCACTGGACCTACGTGCTGATGGGCGACGGCTGCATGATGGAAGGCATTTCGCACGAAGCCGCTTCGCTCGCCGGCACGTGGCAGCTGAACAAGCTGATCGCGATTTATGACGACAACGGAATCTCGATCGACGGCGAAGTGGAACCCTGGTTTACCGACGACACGGTCAAGCGGTTCGAGGCGTACGGATGGAACGTGATCGGTCCGATCGATGGGCACGATGCCGCGGCGGTCGATCGTTCGATCGCCGACGCCAAGCGCCAGTCAACCAAGCCGACATTGATCGTTGCCAAGACGATCATCGGCAAGGGTTCTCCCGGTCGCGCCGGTACCGAAAAGGCGCACGGCGAGGCGTTGGGTGAAGCTGAAGTCAAGGCAACGCGCGCCGCACTGGGTTGGCCGCACGAGCCGTTTACCTTGCCGGACGATGTGTACGCGGCCTGGGATGCGAAGCGCGCGGGCGCCGCTCGCGAGGGTGAATGGAGGCAGTTGTTCGATGCGTACTCCGAGCGGTACCCGCAAGAGGCGGGCGAGTTCGAGCGGCGCACCCAGGGCGAGTTGCCCGCCGCCTACTTCGCCGCGCGCGACAAGGCAATCGCTGCCGCGGCACAGAAGGGCGAATCCGTCGCGACGCGCAAGGCGTCACAGCTGGCGCTCGAAGCGCTGGCGCCCGCATTGCCTGAAATCATCGGCGGCTCGGCCGATCTGACCGGCAGCAATTTGACCAAGTGGAGCAAGGCCGGCGCGCTTCGACCCGACGCGCTCGAAGGGCGTCACATCAACTACGGCGTGCGCGAGTTCGGCATGTGCGCGATCTCGAACGGGATCGCGGCGCACGGCGGTTTTTTGCCTTTCGCCGGCACGTTTCTGACGTTTTCCGACTACGCGCGCAATGCGTTGCGCATGGCCGCGCTGATGAAGCTGCAGGTCATCTATGTCTTTACGCACGATTCGATTGGCCTCGGTGAAGACGGGCCGACGCACCAGGCGGTCGAGCACGCGGCGACGCTGCGGCTGATTCCGAACATGGATGTGTGGCGGCCGGCCGATACGGTCGAGTCGCTGATCGCGTGGGCAGCCGCGATCGAGCGCAAGGACGGCCCGACCAGTTTGCTGTTCTCGCGCCAGTCGCTGCCGTTCATCGCGCGCGACGTTGATGCTGCGGCGATTGGACGCGGCGCGTACGTCATCAGCGAGGCGGCGGGCGGTATAGGCAAAGCGCGCGCGGTGCTGATCGCGACCGGCTCCGAAGTCGGCCTGGCGGCTCAGGCGCAGAAGGCGCTCGCCGAGCAGGGCGTCGCGGTGCGCGTCGTGTCGATGCCGTCGACGACCGTGTTCGACCGGCAGGACACTCGATACAAATCTGAAGTGCTGCCTGCAGGCCTGCCGCGCGTTGCGATCGAGGCGGGCGTCACCGATTTCTGGTGGAAGTACGTGCGAGCGAGCGGCGCCGTCATCGGCATCGACCGCTTCGGCGAATCGGCACCTGCCAAGGATGTGTTCGAATATTTCGGCTTCACAGTCGACAACGTATTGGCGACCGTCAAACAAGTGATCAACAAGGGCCTGCAGTAATGACAATCAAGGTTGCGATTAACGGTTACGGCCGCATCGGCCGCAACATCCTGCGCGCGCACTACGAATCGGGCGAAAAGCACGATCTCGAAATCGTGGCCATCAACGATCTGGGCGACCCGAAAACCAACGTTCACCTGACCAAGTACGACACCGCACACGGCCCGTTTCCCGGCACCGCTGTCGCCGACGGCGATTCGATGGTCGTCAACGGCGACCGGATTCGCGTGCTGGCGCAACGCAACCCGGCCGAGCTGCCATGGCGCGACCTCGGCGTCGATGTCGTACTCGAATGCACCGGATTTTTCACGACGAAGGAAAAAGCCTCGGCGCACCTGGCGGGCGGCGCGAAGAAAGTCATCATCTCGGCGCCCGGCGGCAAGGATGTCGACGCGACGATCGTTTACGGCGTCAACGAACGCACATTGAAAGCTGCACACACGGTGATTTCGAACGCGTCTTGCACGACCAACTGCCTGGCGCCGCTGGTCAAGCCGCTGCACGAGAAGATCGGCGTCGTCGCCGGGCTGATGACGACCATCCACTCGTACACCAATGATCAGGTGCTGACCGACGTCTATCACGAAGACTTGCGCCGCGCGCGCGCCGCCGCTCACAACATGATCCCGACCAAAACCGGCGCCGCGTCGGCGCTCGGCCTGGTGATGCCCGAACTAATTGGCAAACTCGACGGCTACTCGATTCGCGTGCCGACGATCAATGTCTCGATCGTCGATCTGACGTTTATTGCAGCGCGAGATACATCGGTCGACGAAGTCAACGCGATCATGCAGGCGGCGGCCGACGGCGAGTTGAAAGGAATACTCGGCGTGAATACCGCGCCGCTGGTGTCCAGCGACTTCAACCATGACTCGCGTTCGTCCATCTTCGACGCGACGCTGACCAAGGTCATCGGCCGCCTGGTCAAAGTTTCAAGCTGGTACGACAATGAGTGGGGCTTTTCAAACCGCATGCTGGACACGGCGGTTGCGCTGATGAGCGCCAAATAACTGCCTGGCGGATCGCTTATTTCAGTATCTAAGGCTGCCTCGCGGTACGCCTTTTGGCTGACAGGCGCGTTGGTGGAATGTCGGTACCGTTGCATAGGTATTTGGCCCACTTACGCACTTGTCCACCGAGGTTGAATCCGCGCAATGCATGTCGCTCGAGCGTTCGTCGCCGCTTTCTTGTTTCCGGTAGCGCTCGCCGCTTGCTCCGCGCCTGCTTCCATGACTTCCTCGGATGCTCCGGTCGTCGCAGCGATCATCGTTAAGCCCCGCATCGCTACGAGTGACTCATCGGCAGTGCTAAAGCCGATCCAAGCGGCATTGGGCGAAACAGCGGGCGTTAAGTACGTACGGCCAATGGCAGGCGATGCACATATCGTCCACCTGACTGGCCCCGCGCAGCGCGCCGACGTTCCGAAATTGGTCGAACGCGTGCGTGCCTCGGGCAATTTTGATTACGTCGAAGTCGATTCGATGCTGAAGATTCAATGACCAGCCGCACGCAGCCATTCGCTAAAAGGAACCGCCGTGGGCCGTCAGCTGTTTGTCTTGGCTGGCGCCTTCCTCGCGAGCGTCGCCTTTGCCGTGCCGTCCCCCGCTCCGAAGATGACTGCCAAACAGGCGGCGCTGAAGGGACAGGTGTCTTCGAGCGTCGCACAGCCCGAGCAAATCGTGTCGCGGCTGATCGTCAAGATGCGCAGGTCCGACGGCAAGCGAGCTGGTGCAGCCGATGTCGGCTTTGCGAATGCAGACTTTGTCGGCAACGGCAGGTGTCAGCATGAAGTCGGTGCGCGCGATGGCCGGGAGCGCGGCATTGCTTGCATTGGATGCGCCGCTACCGTTGTCGGAGAGCGAAGGCCGCAGCCGCGCGCTTGGCGAGCGATCCGTCGGTCGAGTATGCCGAGCCGGACATCATGTTGAAGAAGCTGGCCATTCCGAACGAGCCACTCTTTGACAGACGGCAATGGAATCTGTTCGCGCCCACTTCTACCTTCACGGGGCCGGTGGCAGCGGGGGCACTAAATCGGCGCCAGCTACCGGCGGCGCAAAACTGCCGCTTGCGTGGGACGTCACGACCGGGCATAGCAGTGTCGTCATTGCGATAATCGACACCGGGATCGTCAATCATCCAGGACTTGAATGGAAGTGCGAACTTCGCGGCTTTTAGTCAACGTACTGCCGAATGGCCGCTTCCTAGCTGGCTATGACTTCATTTCGGAAGCAACGTAGCTGCTGTGCCGGCGAATTTCGTCGCGAACGATGGTGACGGGCGGGATGCGGACCCTTCCGATCCGGGTGACTGGGTCACGGCTCAGGAAAAGGCGATGTACCCGTCTGTGTGTGATGACGGAGATGCCGGAGATTCAGCAGCAGTTGGCATGGAAGTCACGTGGCGGGTATTGCTGCTGCGACGACCAACAACGCGTTGGGGGTCGCTGGCGTTGCTTGGAATGTGCGAATTTTGCCGGTGCGCGCACTGGGCAAGTGCGGTGGCGTCATTATCAGACATCGCCGAGGCGATACGCTGGGCGGCGGGCTTGCAGGTCACGGGGTTCCGACTAATCCAACCCCGGCGCAGGTAATAAATTTGAGTCTAGGTGGTGGTGATACTTGTGGTTTGACCATGCAAAGCGCAGTCACCGAAGCAATAGCAGCCGGCGCGGTAGTGGTGGCTGCTACGGGCAATGAAGCAACCAACGGCCTCATTTGCGCCTTCAAACTGCATAGGGGTCATTGCGGTAACCGCACACACGATCAATGGCGAAAATGCTGACTACGCGAACATTGGATCGGGCGTGACTATCAGCGCGCCTGGCGGCGGTTCTCCAAGCGTACTCGGCGCAGGCGGCGAGACCGACGATCCGAACTGGTGGGGCTTTCGCATTTGGTCAACCGTGTTATTTGGCAATACCACTCGAGCGAGCACAAACGGTCAATCCTCCGGGCCTGCCTACGCCGGCTTCACTGGCACAAGTGCAGCAGCGCCTCATGTCGCTGGTGTTGCGGCCCTGGTGAAGTCCTTGCTTCCGAACGCTTCGGTGTCCGATGTTCGATCATTTCTCACTACAAACGCGCGGCCGTTTCCCAGCCAGTAGCGCGTGTGCACCCGGTGGTGCTTACGTAGGCCTATGCGGTGCCGGATTGCTCGATGCCGGCCTCGCTCCGACAATCAGAAGTTCTCCCCAAGGCATCACCGTAACTGCGGGTCAGCAAGCGAGCTTCCACGTGGGAGCCGCGGGGCTGGGGCCTTTGACATATCAATGGCAGCGAGACGGAGTACCGATTGCAGGTGCTACTAGCGCTGCTTACACGACTCCTCCGACTGTTCAGAGCGACACGGGCGCAACCTATTCGGTGACGATAACAAATCTTGTTTCAACAATCGTTAGCCCACCGGCGACACTGACGGTTGCGCAAGCCGCACCCACCGGTGGGGCACCACCGCCGACGGGTGGGGGTGGCGGTGGCGGTTCGTTGCCTCTCTGGCAGCTATGGCTGCTTGGTGCGCTTTCTTTGGTTGCGCGAAGCGCGCCCGCGTTCGTGTCATAACCTAGCAGGTTCGCGGTAAGCGGATACTGAACGCTTACCGCTGCTAATCGGCAGCGTGTCAGTCGAAAAAAGCCCACGCGGTACGCCTTTTGGCTGATCGCCACGTGAGTCTCGGCGACGACGTCTTCACGTAAGCTCGTTTCACTTGTTGCGTGTCAGTTCAACGCCTTGCGATCTCTGAGCACTCGCTCGCACGCGTACCGGATTTCGGTCTTAATCGAGCGATTGCGAGCGTTAGGCGCATTCAATATCTGACACTTGCGATGGCTGAAACTTTGCGAGAGGAACTGCCGTGTTGCGTCACAGAATCGGTTTAGGTGCGGTTGGATTGAGCGCCATCGCTGCTATTGCAAGCGTTGCATTGCCCGCAGCGTTTGCACAATCGAATGTGCGAATGACCGCCAAGCAAGCGGCGCTGTTAGGTCTACCGGCTCCTGCGCAAGCAGCGAGCGAGGAAATGGTCGGTGCGCTGATCGTGAAGATGCGCTCGACCGGATCGCTGGCGCAGGCCCAGGGCGGCGCGTACGTGCGATCGCTGTCGAATATGGCCGGCGTCGGCATCAAGGGTGTGCGTCCGATCAGCGAGAGCTCTTCGCACGTCGCGCTCGACGGTCCGATGACCCTGTCCGAAGCACGGGCGGTTGCTGCGCGTTTGGCCAGCGATCCGATGGTGGAATACGCAGAGCCGGATGTCGCGATGAGGCCGTTCGCTGCGCCGACCGAACCCGATTTTGCGTTGAAGCAGTGGAATCTGTTTCCGCCCGCAAGCGTTTACCCCGGCAACGTCGTGGTGCCGATGGGCGAGCCGGCGAAGACCACATCGGCGCCCGCAGCGGGCGCCGCGAACCTCATTACCGCGTGGGACCGCACTACCGGGTCTGACACCGTGGTAGTCGCAGTCATTGACACCGGGATCGTCAATCACCCGGACCTGCAATGCCGGACTAACACTCCGCTGACGTACACTGCCGGGTGGCCGCTTTCTGCCGGGCTACGACTTCGTTTCTCTCGGATGCGCTCGGGTCTGCCGGCGTAACACTGTCGCCGAAGCGACGGCAACGGCCGTGACAACAATCCAGCGGATCCTGGCGATGCCGTGTCTGCAGCGGACAGAGGCCAACCCTGCTCTGTAATGACAACACGCCTAACCAACAGAATGTCGCCGCACCCAGCACATGGCACGGTACTCACACCGCCGGCGTGGTCGCTGCCACCGCCAATAACGCGACTGGAATTGCGGGCATCGGTTGGAACGTCAAAGATATTGCCGGTCCGCGCACTGGGTCGCTGCGGCGGCGCGATGTCCGACGTCGCAGACGCGATTCTGTGGTCCGCGGGCTTGACCGTGACAACGGCACCAGCGCCGCCGCGCCAACGCAAATCCCGCCAAGGTCATTCTGATTGGCGCCGGCGGCAAAGCGGGCGTCGCCTGTAGCCAGACTCTGCAGAGCGCCATCGATGCAGCCGTTAATGCAGGCTCCGTCGTGGTCGCGGCGGCAGGCAATGAAGGCAGCGTCACCTGGAATAAGTGCACCCGCGAACTGCAACAACGTCATCGCCGTCACCGCGCACGCGATCAATGGCGAGAATGCGACTTACTCGAACATCGATGCACCGGGAGGCACGCAGGTGACGATCAGTGCGCCAGGCGGCGGTTCACCCGGGTCACTCGGTTCGAGCCCGGGCGCCCCCTCAGGAATTGATGATCCGGCTTGGGATGGCTATTACATCTGGTCCACCGACCTCTAGCGGCGCCGGCGTCCGGTTGCCAACACGCCACTACCGCTTACACGGCAGATTCGGCACCAGTCCAGCTGCTGCGCAGGTCGCAGGAGTTGCCGCGCTTATCAAGTCAGCGGTTCCTGCGGTAACGCCGGCGCAAATCAAGAGCGCAATCATCACCAGCGCGCGACCTTTTCCGGACCTCTCCTTGTGCGCCCCAGGCCGCCCGTTCGCGGGTCGATGCGGCGCGGGCATGCTGGACGCAACGCGCGCATTGCAAGCCGCTGGACCGCCTTTCGTCGTCACACCGCCGGCCAATGTGACGGTAGCTGCCGGCGGGACCGCATCCTTTACCGATCGAGGCAATCGGAGCTGAGAGCTATCAATGGATTCGTAACGGCGTAGCCATCGCCGGTGCGACCGGACCTAGCTATACAACCCCGGCACTCGCTGCAACCGACAACAACGCCTCGTTTCAAGTCAACATGACGAACTCGTTCGGTGGTTCGACAAGTCCAGCGGCGGTGTTGACGGTAACCAGCACGGCGGCCAACTCTCCATCATCCGGTGGCGGTGCGCTGCCAGCCTGGCAGTTGCTATTGCTGTCTGCGTTGTTGCTCGCCGCGCGCGTTCGCGTCGCTTATCGCGAACAGTAGTCCAAGAAGCGTGCCGCAAGCTGCACCGACCAGGTGTGCTTGCGGCACTACGCCTGCACCCAACCACTCTGCATACGGCGTTGTCGCGCCGCCCGGCTGCTCAAGTGCGACCTTGATCCAGCCACCGAAGAACAGTGCCGACGGCAGCCACAACTGTTGAAGACTGCGCGGCTTCGCCTTGATCAACCATAGCGCGGCGCCGGCGAAAAACAGCCCGTGCAACGCACCGGATAGGCCGCGGTACCACGCGATCGTTGGGTAGATGAACGCGAGGCAAGCGCTGATCGCGAGCGCGGCGGTGAGCAATGCCCACAGCTGCCGCGACGGCTTCAGATCGGGCGCAAACAAACGTGCGACGACCCACAGCGCGACCGCGTTGATCAGTGCGTGCTGCCAGTTCACGTGCACGAAGTGAGCCGTTAGCCAGCGCCAAGGTTCGGCGGCGGGGTTCGTGTTTCTGTATTCGAGCAACGAAAGATCCGGCAATGCCTGCAACACCAACATCAACAGGGCAATCGCGATCGCAATGAGTTCGGCGCGCGAGAACGAGATGGGTTTCACCGTTCGTATAATGCCCAACTCCCGATCTTTCATTCGATCGTTACTAAGGCCGCGCACATTGCTGGCGGTGATCCAAGCCCCGCTTAATGCACGTCAACACTCTTGATCGTCTGATTGCAGACGGGCAGTTAGCTGGACGTCGCGTGTTTATCCGCTCGGACCTGAATGTTCCGCAGGACGATGCTGGCAACATCACTGAGGACACGCGCATTCGAGCTTCGGCACCCGCGATTCGCGCGGCATTGCGTGCCGGCGCTGCCGTGATGGTCGCGTCGCATCTGGGGCGGCCGGCGGAAGGCGAATTCGCAGCGAAATTTTCGTTGGCGCCGGTCGCACGCAGGCTGGGGGATGTTCTGGGGTTCGAAGTGCCGCTGGTGCGCGATTGGGTCGATGGTGTCAGCGTTGCGCCCGGCCAGGCGGTGCTGCTCGAAAACACGCGGTTCAACCGTGGCGAGAAAAAGAACAGCGACGAGCTCGCGAAGAAAATGGCGGCATTGTGCGATGTGTATGTGAACGACGCGTTCGGCACCGCGCATCGGGCAGAGGCGTCGACGGTCGGTATTGCGAAGTACGCGAAAGCGGCGTGTGCGGGTCCATTGCTGTCGGCCGAGATCGAGGCACTTTCAAAAGCCTTGCGTGATCCCAAGCGCCCGTTGCTGGCGATCGTTGCCGGCTCGAAGGTGTCGACCAAGCTCACGCTGCTGAACAACCTGGCGCGCAAGGTCGATCGGCTGATCGTCGGCGGCGGAATCGCCAATACTTTTCTGCTCGCCGAGGGGTTCGCGATCGGCAAGTCGTTGGCTGAGCCTGATCTTGTAAGCGAGTGCAAAAAGGTGCTGGCGACGCTTGCGGAAAAGGGTGCGACGCTGCCGCTGCCGATCGACGTGGTCGTCGCAAAGGAATTTTCCGCCACTGCGCCTGCGACCACGCGGCGCGCGGATGACGTGCAGCCTGACGAGATGATTCTAGACATCGGTCCGCAAAGCGCGCTGGGGTTGGCACACATGATTCGCAGCGCTGCGACGATTATCTGGAATGGTCCGGTTGGCGTGTTCGAGTTCGACGCGTTTGGCGAAGGCACGAAGCAGATGGCGCTTGCGGTGGCCGAAGCCACAGCCAACGGCGCGTTTTCGATCGCCGGCGGCGGTGACACGCTGGCCGCGATCGCCAAGTACGATCTCGGCGAACGTATCAGCTATATCTCGACCGGGGGTGGCGCGTTTCTCGAGTTTCTTGAAGGCAAGGTGTTGCCGGCGATCGAGATACTGGAAGAGCGATCAGCTCGCCGATAACGCTGGTACCGTTGACCCAATGCCACGCAGCACAAAAATAGTTGCCACTTTGGGACCCGCCTCGAGCGAAGCGCTGGTGCTCGAGCGCATGCTGGTCGCGGGTGTCGATGTCGTTCGCTTCAATTTTTCACACGGAACTTCGGAAGACCATCTCGCACGCGCGCAGCTGGTGCGCGAGACCTCTGCCAAGCTCGGCCGCGATGTAGCGATCATGGCTGATCTGCAGGGGCCAAAAATCCGCGTCGGGAAGTTCGAGGGCGGCAAAGCGACGCTGGGCGCGGGCAAGAAATTCGTGCTCGATGCGAGCACCGCGCTGGGCGGCGACGATCGGGTCGGGCTCGATTACAAGGACTTGCCGCGCGAAGTGAAAGCGGGTGACACCCTGCTGTTGAACGATGGACTCATCGTGCTCGACGTCGAGCGCGTGGCCGGCAGCGAGATTCACACCTCGGTGCGAGTCGGTGGCGACCTGTCGAACAACAAAGGCATCAACAAGCTCGGCGGGGGCCTGTCGGCCGCGGCGTTGACCGGCAAGGACGTGCGCGACATCGAAACCGCGATGCAATGCGGCGCGGACTACGTGGCGATATCGTTCGTCAAGAGCCGCACGGATGTCGAGATGGCGCGCCAGCTGGCGTCGATCGCCGGCGAGAAGCACGGCATCAAGCCGCAGATCATTGCGAAGATCGAGCGCGCCGAAGCGATTCCGATGTTGCGCGAAATTCTGGACGCTTCAGACGGCATCATGGTCGCGCGCGGCGACCTGGCGGTCGAGGTCGGCAACGCCGCAGTGCCCGCTTTGCAGAAACGCATGATCAAGCTGGCCCGTGAATCGAACAAGCTGGCAATCACAGCAACGCAGATGATGGAGTCGATGATCTACAACGCGGCACCGACTCGCGCGGAAGTCAGCGATGTCGCCAATGCCGTGCTCGACGGTACCGACGCGGTGATGCTGTCGGCTGAAACCGCGTCCGGTAAATACCCGGTCGAAGTTGTGGAGGCGGTGGCTTCGATCGTGCAGGAGGCGGATAGGTCGGAGCAAGTCGAGCTCGACCTGCAGTTCGTCAATCAAACGTTTAACCGTGTCGATCAATCGATCGCGTACGGTGCCCTGTTCACCGCGTTTCACCTGCGCTGTGCGGCCATCTGCGCGCTGACCGATTCCGGCTCGACGGCGCTGTGGATGAGCCGGCACGACATCGACGTTCCGATTTTCGCGTTGACGCCGAATGTATCGACCGCGCGGCGGCTGGCGCTGTACCGCAACGTGCGGCCGCTGCACTTTCAGGTACACACCGACCGCGATGAGTCTCTGGCCGCCGCCGAGCGGCTGCTGCTCGACAAGGAGTTGGTCAAGCGTGGAGACTTGATCGTGTTGACGGTCGGGGAGCCGATGGGGCAGCCGGGTGGAACCAACGCGTTGAAGATCGTTAGAGTCGGGGAACGCCTGTGAGAGTCGTCGGACCGCGAATCTACGGCGCTCTGCCGCGCGTTCTGCGTGCTGCGTCGTTTGCGCTGTCGTTGATCGTCGCTTCCAGCGCGCTGGCGTCGATGCCCACACGGCCGGCCGGTGGCCCGGCGGCCGGATTGTCGGAGCACACCGCGCGATCGTTGCAACATGAGTTGAGCGCGGAGTTTGGCACTGCGGAGCTGCGACTCCAAGTGCAGCAGCGCGCCTGGCAGATCGTTGCCGATCGCCACTACGACCCTTCGTTCAACGGTGTCGACTGGGAGGCGGTGCGCAAAAAGTATCAGCTGCCTGTGATAGCGGCAAAAAGCGATGCCGAGATGTACCTGGTGTTGAAAGCGATGCTGCGCGAGTTGAAGGATTCGCATACGCGCATCGTGACACCGCGCGAGAGTGCAGATCACCGCCGCTTTGCCACGCTTGCGTCCGGAATCTCGTTGTCGGTGATCGATGATCAACTGCTCGTCATCGACGTCGATCCTGAGTCCCCGGCCGCGCGCGCCGACGTGCGCAAAGGTGACGTGGTCGTCGCCATCGATAGCCGGCAGATTCGATGCGGCTTTTTTGCGCGCAGCGCGCGATCTTCCGCTGACGGCCGCCGACATCACGTCGTCCGAAGCAGAACCGGCGCGGCCGGAGGAAGTGGTCCGCTTTGCGCAATTGCGCGCAGTGCGGCGTGCGTTGCAGCGCATGCCCGATGCTGTGCCGCGCGTCCAGGTTCTGACGCTGCAGCGCGACGGCGATCAGCAGATCACGGTGACGTTGATGCCGGAACCGCTGATCCGGCCGCCCGCGGTCACTGCGCATGTCTCGGACACCGGCATTGCGGTGCTGAAGCTCAATCGCTTTTCCGTGCGCAATCGCGGTGACGTCGAAGAGGCGCTGCGGCGCGTGGCGGACGCCCGCGCGCTGGTGATCGATCTGCGCGGTAACGGCGGCGGCGACTACAGTCAGTTCATGTGGCTGGTGCGTCAGTTCTTGCCGGAGCCGCGCTTGGTGCTGACTCAACTGTTTCGGCGTGGTGCCGAGCAAAGTGCGCGCGAGCTGCGTATTACGCCGGCGGAAACGCCTTTCCTGAAGCCGCTCGCAGTGCTGACCGATCGGCGATCGGGCAGCGCTTCGGAACTGACGGCAACGGCGTTGCTCGAACAGCGCGACGCTCTGATTGTTGGCGAATCCACATGCGGCTGCGTGGTCGCAGTGCGTTCAGAATATGTGTTGCCAGGAGCGGGTGGCGTGCGCGTTTCTGAAACAGGATTCCGTTCTGCACAGGGGCGACGAATGGAAGGAGAGCCGCTGGCGCCGACGATCTATGCGCCGCCAACGCTCGCTGACCTGCGCGCCGGCCGCGATCGCGCGCTCGAAATGGCGGAAAGGGCACTGCTGGATCGTTTGTTGCTCGATACAGCGGTGCAGTAGAGAATTTGGTCCGTTAACGCATTTACAAGGAGGTTAACCATGGCGCTCGTTTCTTTGCGTCAATTGCTGGACCACGCTGCGGACAATGGCTATGGCGTACCGGCGTTCAATGTGAACAATCTCGAACAAGTGCAGGCGATCATGGAGGCCGCGCACGAGGTCAACGCGCCGGTCATCATGCAAGCGTCTGCCGGTGCGCGTAAGTACGCGGGTGAAGCGTTCCTTAAACACCTGATTCAGGCCGCGATCGAGTCGTATCCGAAGCTGCCGATCGCAATGCACCAAGACCACGGCCAATCGCCCGCGGTGTGCGAGGGTGCGATCGGACTCGGCTTTTCATCGGTGATGATGGACGGCTCGCTGCGTGAAGACGGAAAGACGGTGGCCGATTACGACTACAACTGGCAGGTGACGAAGAAAGTGGTCGACATGGCGCACGCGCAAGGCGTCAGCGTCGAAGGCGAACTCGGCTGCCTCGGCTCGCTCGAAACGATGCGCGGCGACAAGGAAGACGGGCATGGCGCCGAGATCACGATGACGAAGGAAATGCTGCTGACCGATCCCGATCAGGCTGCCGACTTCGTCGCGAAAACGCAGCTCGATGCACTTGCAATCGCGATCGGCACCAGCCACGGCGCGTACAAGTTCACGCGTAAGCCGACCGGCGACATTCTCGCGATCGACCGCATCAAGGAAATCCACCGCCGGATTCCGAACACGCATCTGGTGATGCACGGCTCATCATCGGTGCCGCAGGACCTGCTGCAGGAGATTCGCAAGCATGGCGGCGACATGAAGGAAACGTACGGAGTGCCGGTCGAAGAGATCCAGGAAGCGATCAAGCACGGCGTGCGCAAGATCAACATCGATACCGACATCCGCCTGGCAATGACCGCCGCGATCCGCAAGTTCCTGCACGAAAACCCAAGCCACTTTGATCCGCGCGATTATCTAAAGCCCGCACGCGCGGCAGCGAAGGCAATCTGCAAGGAGCGTTATGTGCAATTTGGATGCGAAGGGCAGGCAAGCGGAATTCAGCCGCTGCCCCTAACGACCATCGCGCACAAGTACACGACGGGTGCTTTGTCGCAGCACGTGCACTGAGCTATGCGTAGGTGGTCATGCAGCAGCGGCTGGCGCAGCTGCGCCGCCTACGTCGTCGGGCACTAAAGTGCCAACCACTGCGGTACTCACAACGCCGGCGCAAAAAAGGGCTAAAGCGCTTTTTCGCTTAAAGGCCCCGGCGTTGCTCCGCTCCTCGGGCGACGACTCAAAGGCGGCGCATCTGCGCCAGCCGCTGCTGTCGCGACATCGCCTCGCACGAGGTGTTTTTTTCCTTCCCCCAACAAGTGAGACTGCCTCAAGCGCAAGCGTTGGGCGGAGCTGACCTGCCTTCGGGGCGTCGCCCGAGGAACGGAGCAACGCCGGGGCAGTTAGGCGAAATAACGCTTTAGCCTTAGTTTCGCGCGCGGCGTTGTGAGTACCGCAGTGGTCGGCACTTCAGTGCCCGACGCCCAGGCAGGACAGCTCCGCCCAACGCTTGCGCACCGCGACGACTCAAAGCATCGCAACGCTTACGCGCACAAACCAATGGCACAATCCTCGCGTGCCATCTCCTCTGATTCGCATCCTCGGCATCGATCCTGGTCTGAACCGGACGGGCTACGGTGTAGTTGAGGTCGATGGGCGGAAGCTTGTCTGTGTTGCTGCCGGCGTAATCCGCGTGCCGGCGGGCGATTTGCATCAACGGCTTGGCACCATTTTGCGAGCGCTGGCTGATGTTATTCGCGAGACACAGCCGAACGTTGCGACGATTGAAAAAGTTTTCGTCAACGTCAATCCGCAATCAACACTGCTGCTGGGCCAGGCGCGCGGCGCGGCGATTTGTGCGGCCGTGACCGAAGGCCTCGTGGTTCACGAATACGCCGCTTTGCGTATCAAGCAGGCGGTGGTCGGTTTTGGGCGGGCGGACAAGCGCCAGGTGCAGTCGATGGTGCAGCGGCTGCTCTCGCTCAATCGCGCGCCGACCAGTGACGCCGCAGATGCACTTGCCTGCGCGATCTGCCACGCACATTCTGCAAGTCTGTCGCTGGCGATGCAGTTAAAGGTGGCCGTTGCGCCGCGTTCGCGCTCGCAGTCGAATGGCCGGCGCGCGTGGACCGCGCGCGTACAGGGCCTCGAGTAGCCGAATGATTGGCCGCATCGAAGGCCGGCTGCTGGAAAAGAATCCGCCCGGAATTCTGGTGGATGCCAACGGTGTCGGCTACGAGATCGATGTACCGATGAGCACGTTTTATCAACTGCCGGCGATTTCGGAGCGGGTCACGTTGCTGACCCATTTGACGGTGCGTGAGGATGCCCATCAGCTTTATGGTTTCGGCACCAGCAGCGAGCGCGCGGCGTTTCGCGAGCTGATCAAGATTTCCGGAGTCGGCGCGCGCACCGCGTTGGCGGTGCTCTCTGGACTTTCGGTCGACGAGTTGGCGCAGACGATCACGCTGCAGGAAAGCGCGCGCTTGACGCGCGTGCCGGGCATCGGCAAGAAGACGGCGGAGCGGTTACTGCTCGAGCTCAAGGGGAAGCTGGGCGCCGATTTGGGTACTGCGAAGACGAGTGCGGCCAGCGACGCTGCGGCCGATGTCATTCGCGCCTTGCTGGCGCTCGGCTACAACGAGCGCGAAGCGAACGCGGCCGTACGCGGCATGGCTGTCGACGTCAGTGTGTCCGACGGCATTCGGTATGCGCTGAAGTCCCTCGCGAAATGACCGAAGCCGAGCGCATCGTCGCCTCCGTTGCGACATCGCCGAACGAGGAAGCGATCGAGCGCGCGCTGCGTCCGACTTCGCTCGCGGAATACGTCGGGCAGCCGAAGGTGCGCGAACAGCTTGCGATCTTTATCGAGGCCGCGCGCAATCGCGCGGAGTCGCTCGATCATGTGCTGCTGTTCGGCCCGCCGGGTCTTGGCAAGACCACGCTGGCGCACATCATCGCGCGCGAGATGGGAGTGAATCTGCGGCAGACATCGGGCCCGGTGCTGGAGCGGCCCGGCGATCTTGCCGCGATTCTGACGAACCTCGAAAAAAACGACGTCCTGTTTATCGACGAGATTCACCGGTTGAGCGCGATCGTCGAAGAAATTCTTTATCCCGCGCTCGAAGACTTTCAGATCGACATCATGATCGGAGAAGGTCCGGCAGCGCGCTCGATCAAGATCGACCTGCCGCCGTTTACGCTGGTGGGCGCAACGACGCGCGCCGGCATGCTGACCAACCCACTGCGCGATCGCTTCGGCATCGTGGCGCGCCTCGAGTTCTATTCGGCCGAAGAACTGACAGCGATCGTGCGGCGCTCGGCACGCCTGCTCAAAGCACATTTGACGGATGAAGGGGCGCGTGAAATTGCACAACGATCGCGCGGCACTCCGCGCGTGGCCAATCGGCTGCTGCGTCGTGTACGGGATTACGCCGAGGTCAAGGGCACCGGCGAGATTTCTCAGTCGGTCGCCGATGCGGCGCTGGCGATGCTGGAAGTCGACCGGTTAGGGTTAGACATCATGGATCGAAAGCTGCTGCTCGCAGTCATAGAAAAATTCGCGGGAGGCCCGGTTGGCATCGACAACCTGGCCGCGGCGGTGGGCGAAGAACGCGACACATTGGAAGACGTCGTCGAGCCGTATTTGATACAGCAGGGATTGCTGCAGCGAACTCCGCGCGGCAGGGTCGCGGCGGTGACGGCGTATCGTCACTTCGGGCTCGTTCAACCCCGCGGTGCTCGCGGTGCGGATGAGTTGTTCTAACAGGCCGACTCCAAGGGCCTGAGTTCGCGGCTGCTGCGCTGCCGCAGCACTGGCACTAACATTGCATAGTTTTGGCGGGTCAAACTGGCTAGAATCGCGGCCTTTTGCAAAGCGGCCCCGGGGAGATTCGAATGATCGGCCAACCGAACAGATAGTGGCGGAGGACTGAAGTGGACTTCTCCCAAACACAGCGCGATCCGACTCGGAAGGTTGTCGGCATCGGCGCAGTTTTGCTTTTTCACATCATCATCGTGTACGCGCTGATCACTGGCCTCGCACGCAAGGTCGTCGAAGTCGTCAAAGGTCCGATCGAGGTCAAGGTCATTGAAGAGGTAATCAAGAAGCCACCGCCTCCGCCCGAGCTGTTGCCGCCTCCGCCTAAGCTGCAGGCGCCCCCGCCGCCCTTTATTCCGCCGCCGGAGATCAACATTCAGCCGCCGCCAACGCCAGCACCGACGATCACTGCGGTGACGCCCGAAGCGCCGCCCGCGCCGCAGGCTCCCGTCATTGCACCGCCTGCGCCTGCGCCCGCTCCGCCGACACCGGTGGTGCAAAGTGCTGCGGTGGTCTGCCCCAACTATCGGGAAGCGTTGGGCTCGGTCGCTTATCCGCGCGAGGCAGCGCTCGACAACATCCAGGGCGAGGTGTTGGCCGAGTTCACGCTTGGCGCCAACGGGCAGATCCGCGACATCGTCATCAAGAGCTCGACGAATCGCATATTTAACAAGCCCGCGATTCAGATGATCCAGTCGAGGTTGACCTGCAAGGGCCAAGGGCAGGACATCAAATTGTCGTTGCCGATCAGCTTTAAACTCAATTAACAAAATGGCCAGCATGGCTCATAAGGCACCTGGCCACACAATCGTCCTACAAGGAGAATTCCAATGACCGGGTTTTTTCGCCGCCATGCGGCTCTGCTGATTGCAGTTGCGCTGGTTTCAGGATCGGCCCCCAGCCTAACGCTGGCGCAACAGGATCCAACCAAGTCCGCGCCGCCGGTGTTGGTTCCGCCCGCTGACACGCAAGCAGTGCCCGCCACGCCGACACCCCCTGCAGACGCAATGGCCCCGCCCGCTAAGTCCACGCCCGTCGTCACGAAGGAAACTGTCGACAATCCGTACGGGCTGGAAGCGATATTGCGCCAGGGCGACTGGGTGTCGCTTGGCACGCTCGCGATCCTTGGAATCATGTCGATGGGCAGCTGGTACATCCTGATCGTGAAACTGTGGGAGCAGTACAAGCTGATGCGTGAAGGACGCGCCGTACGCAATGCCTTCTGGAAGGCACCCTCGTTGCGCGAAGGTGCGACGCGGCTCGACAAGCGAAGCGCCTATCGATACATCGCTGAAACCGGTTTGGAAGCGAACGAGCACCACGAGGGTGCGCTGACCGAAAACATCGACCTGAACACGTGGGTGACGATGTCCGTGCAGCGTTCGGTTGATGCAGTGCAGGCACGCACGCAAGACGGCTTGGCGTTCCTCGCTACGGTTGGCTCGACCGCGCCGTTCGTGGGGCTGTTCGGCACGGTCTGGGGCATTTATCACGCACTGACTGCGATCGGCATCGCAGGCCAGGCTTCGATCGACAAGGTGGCCGGCCCCGTCGGCGAAGCGTTGATCATGACGGCGATTGGTCTTGCCGTCGCGGTGCCGGCGGTTATGGGCTACAACTGGCTGATTCGCCGCAACAAGGTCGCGATGGATGCAGTGCGTACGTTCGGCGCGGACTTGCACGCGGTGCTGCTCGGTGGCGGTCCGCAGATGAAAGGCGCTCCATCAGGTGCGCTGGCTCGCTCCCGCTAAACGCCAGAGGCTCAGACCATGGCAATGAGTATCGGTCCCGGCGAAGGGGCGGAAGAAGAAGCGATCTCGACCATCAACACCACTCCGCTGGTCGATGTGATGTTGGTTCTTTTGATCATTTTCCTGATCACGATTCCGGTTGTGACGCAGTCGGTCCAGCTGCAGCTGCCGCAGGAATCGAACGTCCCGCGTCAGACGAAGCCCGAGAACATCGAGCTGGCCGTGACCAAGGACGGCGATGTGTACTGGGGCATGCAATTGATCAAAGACAATGATGAATTGGTAAACCGGCTGAAGGCGGTCGCCGTTTTGATACCGCAGCCCGAACTGCACATTCGCGGTGATCTGGCGGGCCGCTATGAATTTGTCGGACGGGTGGTCTTCGCCGCGCAGCGTGCCGGTATTCAGAAGATCGGGTTTGTGACTGAGCCCCCACCGCGCACCTGACAGGGACCGGAGAACACCATGGCAATGAATGTTGGCAGTGGAGGTGGTGACAAAGAGCCCGACGTCATCCTCGATATCAACACCACTCCGTTGATCGATGTGATGCTGGTTCTGCTGGTGATGTTGATCATCACGATCCCGATCCAGCTGCACTCCGTGAATTTGAATATGCCGATCGGTACACCACCACCGCCGCTCGAAGAGCCGGTGGTGATTACGGTCGACGTCGACTTCGATGGCACGATCTACTGGAACGGCGAGATTCTGGCGAACAAGGCGGCGCTCGATGAGCGCCTGATCGCCGCCGCCGCGATGCCAGTGCAGCCCGAGGTGCACTTGCGGCCGAACAAACTCGCCGAGTACCGGGACGTCGCGATGGTAATGGCCGCCGCGCAGCGGATTGGAGTCACCAAGCTCGGACTGGTAGGCAACGAGCAGTTTGTGCGTTAGCCGGGACGGTATCGATGCGAATGGATGGAGCAACTCTTGGCGCGGCTGCGTTCCGGCTCTCGCTTGCCGCGGTGGCGGTCGCGGCGGCCTTTGGTATGCAGACTGCGCCGGATGGCGAGCTGACATGGTCCAGCGCGCAGGCGCAGGAAGCTGTTCGCGGTGAAGTCGGCCGCCCATTGCAAGCCGCGCGTGACCTGATCAAGTCGAAGAGGTATTCCGAGGCGCTGGCGAAGCTGCGTGAAGTCGATGCAGTACCGAACCGAAACGCCAATGAAAACTTCCTGCTCGAGCAGATGCGCGCTTCGGCAGCGCTGTCGGCCGGCGACAATGGACAGGCGATTAAAGCGATTCAATTCCTGCTCAATTCGGGTCGCTTGCCCGAGTCGCAGCGGGCGCAGTACGCAGCCAGTCTGGCGTCTCTGTATTACCGCGAGAAGGACTACAAGGACGCCGCCCAGTGGGCGACCCGAGCGCTGCAGTCCAACCCTTCCGACGGCGCCATGCGCAGCCTGCAGATCCAGTCCTACTACCTGGCAGGCGATTACGCGGGCGCTTCCCGGGAAGCGCTGGCAGACGTGCAGGCGGCCGAGAAAGCGGGACGCACGCCGCCCGAAGACCGTCTTCAACTGCTCGCCAACATTGCATCCAAGACGGGTGACCGCGCGGCGTACGTTGCGGGTATCGAGCGGCTGGTCACGTACTACCCGAAGAAGGAATACTGGGTCGACCTGCTGCGCCGCCTGGAGGCCAAGCCGGGCTTCTCCAACCGCTTGACGCTCGATCTTTACCGGCTGCGCGCAGCAACCAAGACGCTCGACTCGCCCAACGAGGTCGTTGAAATGGCGCAGCTCGCGTTGCAGCAGAAGCAGGCGGGTGAAGCGAAGAAGTTGCTGGACGAAGCGTTTGCATCGGGTTTGCTCGGCAAGGGCGCGGAAGCAGAGCGGCAGAAGCGCCTCCTGGCGCTGGCCGGCGAGCGCGTCGCTGAAGCGCCGGCACAGTTGAAGCAGGCCGAAGCCGAAGCACTCGCATCGGCCGATGGGGCCGAACTGGTCAACGTCGGGTTTGCCTACACCGGCCTGGGTCAGTTCGAAAAAGGCATTTCATTGATGCAGCAGGGAATCTCGAAGGGCAAGCTGAAGCGCGACGACGAGGCGAATTTGCACTCTAGGAATTGCGTACCTGCGCGCCGGTCAGAAAGCGAAAGCGCGGGAGGCGTTCAAGGCAGTCAGTGGCACGGACGGCACCGCGGATTTGGCGCGGCTGTGGATGCGAGTCGCATGAATTAAGCCTTCGGATAAGAAGTAAAAAAAGCCCGCCGATAAACGGCGGGCTTTTTAGTGTGGCGCTTCCTACAGGAAGTTGTGGTTGTAGGCGGCCCGGAGCAGGAACGTACGACCACGCGGGTCGGTAAAGCGCGGGTCGTAACCCCGCTGGAATGTCGTGGATTGTACCGAGAGCGGCGGATCTTCATTGCCTAGGTTCAGCACGCCGCCCGTCAAGGTCAGTCCGCGCAAGCCCGTCCACGTCACGCTGACGTCGAAAACTGAATAGTGACGCACATCGCTGGCGCCACCTTGATCCCTGTAGCCGTCCTTGTAGCGGTTGGCAAGCACTGCGCTCCACGGCCCTGTGCTCCAGTTCAATGCCAGCACATGCTGCCAGCGGAATACCGGTGCGTTGTCAGAGTAATCGCCAGCTGCATCGATGAACTCACCACCCTGTTCGCGCTGGTACTTGTACGTGCGAATGTAAGTGCCGTCCATTGTCACGCCCCAGCGGCCATAAGGCGTGGCTTCGGAGCGCCAGCCGAGAGAGATGTCGAAACCGTCGGTCTTCAGGTCGCCCAGATTTGCGTTTGGCGTGTCGATAAACGCGATCGGATCAAACGTTGGGAAATTCAGGCAAACATCTACATCGGAACGATCTATCCCCGGTCCCGGGCCGGCAGCAAGCTGGCTGCAACGGAAGAATCGCGACGCGTTTCGCGGCCGGATCCGCAAAGACCGCTTGTTCGGGATACGGGCTAATCAGCTTCTCGATCTTGATGTTCCAGTAGTCGATGCCGAACGTCCATTGCGGAGTGGGCTCAAAAACGACGCCAAAGCCAAAGGTCGTCGAGTCCTCCGGGCTTAAGGCGCTCGCCGGCAACCCGACGCTAGCGGGTCCGCTGTGGCGCTCCAGGACCTGCTGCCCGCAGACAACGCCGGCCGCAGCGCCGGGCACAGCGGTTCCGCCCGGACACAGCAGCGGGTCATCGTAGTTGTCCGAAGTGAACGTCAGGGACGCCGGTTCGTAGATCTCGTACAACGTTGGGGCCCGGAACCCGGTGTTGTACGAACCGCGTAACAACACCTGGCGCGTCGGCTGCCAGCGCAGGCCCACTTTCGGGTTAAACGTGCTGCCGAAGTCGCTGTAGTCGTCATACCGCGCCGCCAGCGTCAGATCGAGCGTTCGCACGATCGGTATCGCGAACTCTGTGAACAAGGCAGTCACCTTGCGATCGCCGCTCGTATCGCTGTCAGGGTCGATGCCGAGCGTGTTAATTAATTCTGAATTTATGGCGGTCGCCTCGAACCTCGACTCCTCCTTCCGATACTCGGCGCCGAGCGCCATCGACAGCGGCCCCGCAGCCATCTGGAACAGATCACGTGTGACGCGGAAATCGATGAAGTCGACCTTGGCGTTTCCGATCAACGTGTCCGCCTTTATCTGTGCGGCATCGAGCACAGCCTGACCCGCCGCATTTTGCGGGCCAAACGGGTTGACGCTGCCCGCAATGATGCCGTCCTGCACAATCGTGTCGCTGAGATAGCCCGTTGCTAACCGACGCGATGCTCTCGCTCTCGGAGCGGCCGAGGCCGAACCGGTAGTCCCACCCTGCGACCCCGCCGGATCACATCGAACAACAAGCGATCGGTGGTCGTGTCGTCACGACTGGTGCGCTTGCCAGCTGGCACTTCTCTCCAGTTGGCGATTGCACCGGCACCGAATCCAGGCACCGCAGTCACCGGAGCACCGGCCGGGAAGAACGGGCTGGTGGCGGGGATAAATTGGTTGACAGGTGACGGCGCTACACGCGCAGATCGCCTCGTACTCGGACGCGAAGATATTCGACAGACGCGACATGGCTCTGCAACAAAGCCGACTGATCCGCGCAACAGCCACGTCTTCTGCTCGTTCTCAGGAATGATGTCGATATCGCGCGTAAAGTCGTAACGGCAACTCGTCAAACGCCGTCCAGCCGCATTGAGGCGCGGCAGCGAACTTGGTGGGTTGCAAGCGGGCCCCGACGGCTCGAAACCGCCAGCATCTCCCGGGAAACTCGTGCCGCTCGTACCGGAGGTCAGATCGTCGCGCGTGGGACCAAGTACGCCTGTCGCTCGCAAAGCTGCGGTCCGTGGCCTTCATCACTTTCTGATCACGCCAGTCGAACGAGCCCATGATGTTGAAGCCCTGCTTGGCGAGTGAGCCAAACCCGGCGGCGAGTGTCGCACGCTTGGTCTGGCCTGCGCTGGATTCATCTGGAACCTGATACTCGGCGGCCACATCAATACCCTCGAAGTCGCGCCGCAGAATGAAGTTGATGACGCCGCCAATCGCGTCGGTCCCGTAGATGGCTGACGCACCATCGCGTAACACCTCGATACGAGAAAGTGAAGCAAGTGGAATCGCATTCAAATCCACCGCTGCAGAATCGAATGGTTGATTGACGATTCGGCGACCGTTGAGCAGCACCAGCGTCTTGTTTCCAGCGGTACCGGTGGCAGCACTCAAGCCGCGCAGGTCGGCAAAGGAAGCGCCGCCGGTCGTCCCGCCGATCGACCCACTGATGCCCTGGGTTGACTGGTTAGCCGCGATGCGCTGGACTGCCTGCTCGGCCGTGGTAACGCCCTGCTTGATCAAGTCCTCGACCCTGATGATGGTCACGGGCAGCGCAGTTTCTGCATCAACCCGGCGTATTGACGAGCCAGTGATCTCCACCCGGTCCAATTGCTGCTGCGTCTGTGCCAGAACGGCCGGTGTAAGGGTGACCAGTCCCGCGCCGAAGGCAGCGCTGATCGCGAGGCTAAGTCGGGTACGTTTCAACATGTTTTTGCCCCCAAGATAGTTGCCCGAGCGGCTCGCGTCATGTCTCCGAGTGACGCGGCCGTTTTTCGGTACCCCGGAAGCGTACTCATTGCGATAAGCGGGTCACGAAATTTTTGATTTAGTCGTGCACAAACGGTGACCGGTGTCTCATCCGGCCAACACAGCATCACAGGCGTGCGGTAGCAGGCAAAAAAAAGGCGGGTCCGAAGACCCGCCTCCTCACAGCTGAATGTTCCCTTTTTAGCGGAATTTATAGCTCACGCCGATGCGATAGATGCGGCCGCGAATATCGTATTGGGTAAAATCGTACGGGACCACTCCGTCCAAGAAACCGGGCCGTAGGGCGGCGTCTCGTCGGAGACGTTGAGCACCGAAGCCGACACCGACAGGTTCGCCGTGATGTTGTAACGCCCGTACAGATCGAAGGTCGTGTATGACGGAACCTTGGTCGGGTACTTGCCGGTCTGGAAACGCGGATCCTGCGCCGTGAAGAAAGATCCCGCCAGGAAGTCATCGTAGTAGGAGTCGATGTAGTTGACGCGTCCCGACACTGTCCAGGGTCCCTGGTCCCAATCGAGCGACGCGAAGCCCTTCCAGCGCGGAACGGTCACCGTGCCACCGTTGCGGCCCACATTCTCGACGCCGTCTTCTTCGAACTTCGCCACGTAGGTTGTGTTCAGCCGGCTGGTAAAGCGACCCCAGTTCGTGCGTGCGATATGACGGATATCGAAGTCGACACCACGGGTCTCAGTTCGGTTGACGTTGATAAAGCCGTTCAGCACCGTCACGATCTGACCGCCCGGGAACTGGGGCGTCGGCGGCAGACGAATGACCACCGCCGGGTTGTTGGTGTTGACGATGCTCTGGAAGCTCGGCGCATTGACAATGTTGGACCAGGAGATGTCGTACACGTCGACTGATGCGTTGAAGGAGTTGTTCGGCTCCCACACGGCACCGATGGTCGTGCTGCGCGACTTCTCCGGCTGCAGGTTCGGGTTTCCGGTGAATACGCCGGAAATCTGCACACCGGTCTGTCCAGGGTTAACTGCATCATCATTGACCGTAACGAAGAACACGGCCCGCGACGGCGTAATCTCGACCAGCGTCGGCGCGCGGAAGCCGCGGCCCCAGTTGGCGCGAAGCAGCAGCTCAGGCGTCGGGCTTGAATTTCAGGCCCAGCTTCGGATTGGTGGTGTTACCAAAGTCGCTGTAGTCGTCATAGCGCAGCGCCGCCTGCATTTCGAGCATTCGCGTCAGCGGCAACGCGAGCTCCGCATAGGCCGCGAAGTTGTCGCGGCTGGCGTCGGTTGCGGTGTTGCCCTGACCCAGAATCAGACCCGCCGTTGACTGCAGGATCCGGCCGGTCATGCAGCTCTTCTTCGCGATACTCGGCGCCGAGCGCCAGGCCGATCGGTCCGCCCGGCAAGGATCCGAACTCGGTCGTGGCCTTGGTGTCGATGAACTTGAGCTCTGACTCGGCCTGGCGATTCACATTGGTCACGACCGACGAGTTCACTGCCGCCGAATTGCTCAGCGGCAGGTCCAGGTTGTACGTCGCGCTGGTGGATATCGGCGTTGGGGGCTGCACCGTGGTCGGAACGTTGAAGGCGGCGCTGATGCCGTTCTTCGTAGGCGCGGTTGGTGCCACGCTCTCGACTTCGTTCTTCGACCAACCCGCCGCGCTCTCGAGATCCCAGGTTCCGAAGCCGTACCGCAGGCCCGCCAGGCACCCGATACGTGTCGGACTCGATCTTGCGTATCGCGGGTCCCAAGCCCTTGCAGATTGCCGGTGAAGGTGGCGTTCGTTCCGAACGGATTGCCGGCAACGCCCGGTCCGTAAATGATGTTGTAGTTAAACGGCTGCAACCCGGCCGGAGTCGGCTCCAGTGCCGTCGTGATGAACACCGGCTTGGTGAAGGTCTGCTCGGTTTCGGTGTTGCTGTAAGCGAACTCGCCAAAGCCCTGCACCCGCGGCGTGAAGTCGAACATGCCGCGGCCCAGGAATCCAATGCGCTCGGTACCGGGAATCGCCCACAACTGGTTGTGGATGTCGATCGCGCACCAGGTGTTGCCGGGCTGGTTGAGGTTGGTTGCGCCGGCACCTCCCAGCGGCGGAGGTGGATTGGGCTGGCCCGTTGCAGCGTTAAGGCCAAGGTTGATAAGCCCGGCCGCGACCGCGCCATTGAAGTCGAGCGACACTGCCGCCAATCGCGCCGCATTGGCTAGATCGCGCGGCGCATAGTTGCCGACGAGCGGCGTGCCAGCCGCTGTCGTGCCGGTGACGTTGTTCCATGTACCGCCGGCGGTCAGGCTCTGGAAGTTGCGGCCGCCGTCTTCGCCTCGATAGTCACGATCCTCGCCGAACTTGGTATCGGACAGCAGAATCTCGTCACGCTTGTAATAGTCGAGGACACCGAACACATTGAAGCTGCTGCGATCCGAGGTCGCCGAAGCCGGCCGATGACGCTGGCGCGATAGTCATTGGCGCCCTCGAAGAAGCCCATGTCGGCTGCCGCTTCGATGCCCTTGTAGTCACGGCGCAGGATGATGTTGACCACGCCGGCGATCGCGTCCGAGCCGTAAATTGCGGACGCACCATCCTTCAGAATCTCGATGCGCTCGACGGCGCTCGTCGGAATCGAGTTGAGGTCGACGAACGTTTCCTGCAGGTTCTGCGCGAAACCCGTAGCCGGTTACACGACGGCCGTTGAGCAGAACCAGCGTGCTTTTCTGGCCCAGGCCGCGCAACGCGATACCCGCCGCGCCAGGCGCAAAGCTGTTGGAGAAGCTCTCGCCGAAGCTGCCGCCGGTGTTGGCCGGAATGGTTCTGAGCACATCGGCCACGGTTGGCCGACCCGAGCGCTCAATCTGCTCGCGCGTAATGATCTCGACCGGCGCGACAGTTTCTTGATCGGTGCGACGGATGTTGGACCCGGTAATCGTGATGCGTTCCAACTGCTGCTGCTGTGCTGGCGGCGTTTGCGCATACGCTGTTGTGCCGACGACCGCGAGGCCGCCGAAGGCAAGCGCGAGGCCGTGCACCATCGGTTTCACTCTGAACAACATGGAATTCCCCCGAGGAATTTAAGAGTTGACGCTTGCCCGGTTCGGGACCCTGCCGCCGGATATGCAAAACCCGTGTCCAAGGCACGGGTTTGTTCGGCGTTCCAGGCCTCTGACTCAGGCGTGCGAACGGGCCGATTCTCAACGTCGGGTCACGCTAATGCAACAAAGTGCATCGCGCCGAGCGGTGCCTGTTGTATCGAACACACACGCGGACTTGTAGCGGAGAGGAAGAAAATTTATTGCGCTGCGACAAGCGGAACGACGACGAGGAGTAACCCTATGCCGCACGCCGCAAAGAGCCAACCCGCGGTACCGCTGCGAGCAATGCTCGCGTGTACGCGGTCTTGCGGCCGCTGCAGTATGTCTTCGGCACGGCCCGCTTCGACGATCT
Source organism: uncultured beta proteobacterium (assembly GCA_963829995.1). Lineage (GTDB taxonomy): Bacteria > Pseudomonadota > Gammaproteobacteria > Burkholderiales > Burkholderiaceae_F > JACCZX01. Next base: position 471,672 of record CAWHKW010000031.1, read on the forward strand.
TGCCGTCTTTCATCACTGCGATGTCGTGCGCCAAGTACTCGACCACACCGAAGTTATGCGTGATGAATAGATAAGCGACGCCGAGTTCAGCCTGCAACTGGCGCAGCAGATTCAGAATCTGCGCCTGCACCGACACGTCGAGCGCCGAGGTGGGTTCATCGCAAACGATCAGCCGCGGCTCGACGGCCAGTGCGCGGGCAATCGCCAGCCGCTGCCGCTGGCCGCCCGAAAATTCGTGCGGATAACGGTCCACCGCATCGGCGCGTAAGCCGACCTTTTCGAGCAGCGTCGCGACTTCTGAGCGTCGTTGTGCGGCATCGACCGACGGTCGCAGCGCCACGATGCCTTCTTCGAGAATTTCCGAGACGCGCATGCGAGGATCGAGCGAAGCAAACGGATCCTGAAAAATGATCTGCATCTTGCGCCGCGCCTGATGCAGGTCATCGGCCTCGAGGCGATCGAGCGGCTGACCGTCAAGCCTGGCCTCGCCTTCGATGCGTGCGACGCCGCGCAGCAGTTGCAGCACTGCCTTGCCGGTGGTGGTCTTGCCGCAGCCGGACTCGCCGACCAGCGCCAACGTGCGACCCGCCTTGAGTTCGAACGAAATCCCGTCGACTGCCTTCACATAGGCGATGGTCCGCTTCAAGAGCCCCTGGCGAATCGGAAAGTAGACGCGATAGTCGCGAACCTGCAGCAGCGGTGGTGCGGACGGATTCGGACGCGAGCTGGGTGCCGCTGACGCATCGGCCGCTGACGCCAATGCCGCCGGCGCTGCCGAAACGCGAACGTCTGAGGTCATCCCCTCCTTATATAGAACGCAGCGGACACGATGCTCCAAGATCGGTTCAAACAGCGGCGGTGGGGCGGCGACGCATTCGGCGTGCGCCCACGGGCAGCGATCGGCAAAGCGACAGCCAGTGAAAGTCTGGTTAAGCGGCGGCACCTTGCCCGGGATTGCGGCCAGCCGTTCACCGCGCTTTTCGGTGTTTGGCAGCGCAGCGAGCAGCAGTTGCGCATACGGATGAAGAGGGCGTGCGAAAAATTCCTGCGTCTCTGCGACTTCGACGATCTGGCCGGCGTACATCAACGCAATGCGGTGCGCGACTTCACTGACGATGCCGAGATCGTGCGTGATCAGCAGCATTGCCATCCCTTGCGCCTTTTGCAGCTCGACCAGCAGCTCGAGGATCTGCTTCTGGATCGTCACGTCGAGCGCGGTGGTGGGCTCGTCGGCGATCAACACGTCGGGCTCGGCGGCGAGCGCGATCGCAATCATCACGCGCTGCTTCTGACCGCCGGAGAGTTCGAACGGATAACTGTCGATGCGCCGCTCGGCTTCCGGCAGGCCCACGCGCTGCAGCCATTGCAATGCCTTGGCGCGCGACGCGGCACCTTTGAGTGCGGTGTGCCGCTCTATCACTTCGACGACTTGCGCGCCGACGCGAAGCACCGGGTTCAGACTGGTCGCCGGCTCCTGAAAGATGATGCTGATGCGGCGCCCGCGCACGTCGCGCATGCGCGCTTCGGGTAACGCAGTGACATCCATTCCGGCCAGGTTGACCGTGCCGGCGTCGACTCTGCCGTTGTCGGGCAGCAACCGCAAAATCGAGAGCGCAGTCATCGATTTGCCGCAGCCGGACTCGCCGACCAGCGCAAAAGTTTCTCCGCGCGCGATGCTCAGCGACAGTGCGTCGACTGCACGCACGAGGCCGGAATCGGTGTCGAGCACGGTCCCCAGATCTGCGACCGCTAGTGCCGCCGTCATGCCGCTTCCTTCAACAATCGTCGTGGCCGAAACACGCGTGCGCGCGGATCGAACGCCTCACGCACCGCGTCGGCAAAGAAGTTCGCGGCCAGCACCAGCGCGAGCATGAAAGTGAATGCGGTCGCCAGGTTCCACCACACCACCGGGTCGCGCGACATCTCGCTGCGCGCAAGGTTGATCATCGATCCGAACGACGACGAGTTCGGATCGACGCCCACCCCTACGTACGAAAGCACCGCCTCGTAGAGCACCAGCGCCGAGAAGTCGAGCACGGCGACGATCAGCACCAGGTGCATCACGTTCGGCAGTATGTGGCGCGCCATCACGCGCCATTTGCTGACTCCGAACGCATGCGCGGCCTGCACATAGTCGAGCTCGGCGATTTTCAGTGTTTCGGCGCGCAGCAGTCTGCACAACGTCGCCCAGCCAGTGACGCCGAGAATCAGGCACAGCAGGAACAAGCGGAACTCGGCACGCTCGACGCCGGTTTCAAAAACATCGGCGTGCTGATCGATGTAGACGTTGATCAGTAGAACGAACGCGGCTACCAGCAGGATTGGCGGAATCGACGACAGCACGGTATAGAAGTACTGGATGGCGTCGTCGACCCAGCCCTTGAAGTAGCCCGCGAGAATGCCCAGCGCGATCGCCAGCGGCAATGTCGCAATCGTCGCCAGCGAACCGATCACGACGGCGGTGCGAATACTTTTCAGCGCCTGATAAAGCACGTCGTTGCCGGTGCGATCGGTGCCAAACGGGTGGTAGTACGGCCAAAGTGCTGCCAGCCAGCCGACAATCATTGCGATCACGATCACTGTGATCAGCATCGACCGCCACGGGATTTCTGTTTCGCCGCGAGCGATCTGCGAGAACGACAGACGCAGGCCGCCGTGCCTGCGGCCGATCAGTGCCGCGACCGCGACCGCGATCACAATGCCGACGAGCAGGCCTGTAAGAACGCCCTGCAACGATCGCGCTGCAATGTCGGCCCGCCATTCGCTTTCAGGCTGTTTCAAATGCGAGCCGCCATGGGCCAGGCGGGGATTGCCGCGTATTTCCTTACCATCGACGACCTGCGTTTCCTTCTGAAACGACCAGTAGGCCAACGGTGTTGAATACGTTTTCTCGCGCGCCTCGATGGCGTGCAACATCAATGCGTCGAAGATTGAAAGCGTGCGCGTGCCGTAGGCAACCTGCGCGTCCGCCGAGGCGCCTTCAATTGCAGACAGACGCGGCCGGAAATGCACAGAATCGAGCAGCGCAATCGTGATGAACACGCCAAGCACGACCGCTGCGCACATCGCGGGCGCGTCGCGCAACACGTGCGACCAATTGGCCTTCGCCCGCACGTCGTGGCGCACACGCCAGATATAAAAAAGCACGCCAGCAACGACCAGCCACAGCACGAAGTCGGTCCAAAGAAAAACGAACTTAGGCAAGCCGCACTCTCGGATCGACGAACGTGTACGCGATGTCGGTTGCCAGATACGCGAGGATGTACAGCAGCGATCCCAGGAAAACCATCACATGCACGATCGCGAAATCCTGCCCGCTGATCGCTTCGATCACATACGTGCCAAGACCGGGAATGCCGAAGAACGATTCGAAGACGATCGAGCCGAGAAACGCGTACGGCAACAGCGCGCTGACGTGCGTCAACACTGGCAGCCACGTATTGCGCAGAACATGGCGGAACAGCACGACCGCTTCAGACAATCCCTTCGAGCGCGCAGTTCGAACATAATCTTTGTTCGCTTCCTCGAGCAGCATCGCGCGAAAGAGCCGCGCTTCCGAGCCGAGCTGAAAGATGATGCCGACGATGATTGGCAGCGCCAGAAACTTCAGCAAGCTAAGGCCCGGCACGAAGCCCGACAGCGGCACCAGCTTCAGCATCTTGCCGAAGAACCACTGCGCCATGATGATGTAGAACAGACTCGAGATCGACATCATCACGACGCACAGCACCGTGCCCCAGAAGTCGAGGTAGCTCGCGCGAAAAAACACCAATAGCAAAGAGAACGCAATGCCGACGATCACGGTCAGCAGCAGCATCGGCCCGGCGAGCGTCAGGCTCACCAGCAGTCGGGTGGCAATCTCGTGCCGGATTTCGCGCCCGCTATCGCTGGTGCCGAAGTCGAGCGAAAACAGCCGAAGTGAACGGTCGTAGAAAATAGTCTTTGTGATCTTCTCGACACCTTCAGCGTCGCGGTTGAACCACAAAGGCTTGTCGTAGCCGCGCTCCGCCTTCCATTTTTCGATTGCATCCGCCGATACGCGTTTACCCCCGATGTTGAGGCGTGCGATGTTGTCTGGTGAGTTCACCGCAAAAAAAAGCGTGAACGTCAGCAGGTTCACGCCGATCAAAATCAGCACCGCGTACAGCGCGCGGCGCACGATGTAGTTCGTCACTACTCAGCTCCGCTGGCGGCTAGACCGCGCGCCGCGTTCTCACGCTCGCGTCGTTTCCAGGTCCGGAATGCCGGGATGACCGCCGCTATAAGCGCCAGCGCGATCAGCACAATGGGCCACCAGATCGGGTTGTTCCATTCGGCGATCTTTGCCGCGCGCAGTGCGGGATCGACCTTAAAGTACATCAGCCGGTCCATTATCTGCGGCGATGGCTTCACATTGCCGAGCCATTGATGGTGGACCGAGCCTGCATACGGGTTGTATCCAAAGGCCCACGGCGCATCTTCCTGAATGATCGCGACCATCTGGTCCATCACCTGCTGCTTGCGCGGCCCGTCATCGAGATACTTCATTTCCTCAAACAGCTTGTCGAACTCCGGATTTTGATAGTTCGCGGTGTTGTTGCCGTTCCCCTGTGTCAGGGCCTGAGAATTTGGTCCGTACAAGAGAAACAGGAAGTTCTCGGCGTCGGGGTAATCAGCCTGCCAGCCCCACCAGAAAATCTGCAGGCTGCCCTTGTCGGCCTTGTCCTGAAAGCGGTTGTAATCGGTCGCGCGCAACTCGAGCTGCACACCGATTTTGGCGAACTGCTTGACCATCCATTCGACTTCGGCCTTTAATTCGGGCGTGAGGGCGCGCTGGTAGTCATAGTTCAATACCAGCGGTTGTCCCGTTTTGGCATCACGCCCGTCCGGGTAGCCAGCCTCCGCCAGCAATTTCTTGGCTGCTTCGATTGACTTGCGCTTCGGCTTTCCGTTGACGACGTCGTACACCGTCCGGTTGATTCCATCCCGGCGAAAACCGAACACCTCGGGTGGCACGGCACTCATCGCGGGTTCGCCGGCTGCCTTGCTTTCAAAGACCCGCACAAACTCTTCCCAGTCGATCGCGATCGAGAGCGCTTGCCGTAGTTTGCGGTTGCGAGTCTGCTCCTCGGGAGTCTTCCCTTTGCCGACGACCGGGTCCAGCCAATTAAATCCCAGGTACCAATTGGAGCTTTCAAGCGTGCGTGGCATCTGGATGCCGCGCTCTTTGAACAGCCGCGCGACATCCTCGGAGTTCTTGACGTCGTAGTCGACGTCAAGCAGCCAGTCGTGACGCGAGACCTCGGGGTTGTCGTAGTAGCCCTGCATGAATTTCGTCTTCTGCGGAATCCTTTCCTTCTCGATCGTGAAGACAACGCGGTCGATAAACGGCATCGACTTCCCGCAATCCACTAGCAGCCCAGCACCCCGGTCAACACTCTCACCGTCGCACGGGTACGGCTCGCCGCGAAAGTTCGGATTACGCGTCAGCACGTGGCGGCGATTCACCTGTGATTCGGTCAACATGTACGGACCAGTGCCGACCGGCCAGTCATTCATCGTCAGGTTGTTCGCCGCCATTCCCGGCTGCGAATAAAACTTGTCGGCCTCCCACGGCACAGGCGCGAAGAAACCGAGTGTCATCCAGTACTTGAACTGCGGGTATTTGCCGATCAGCCGAATGCGCAGCGTGTGATCGTCGAGCGCTTCAGCGCCGGCGAACGGATAGTCGCGAAAGTCCAGGAACGGCAGGCTGCGGTCCGTGAGCGGCCGGCCGTTGCGCAGCTTCGCATCCACTACGCTGATCTGGTCGCCGTACTCCTTCAGCCCCTTGATTTTCTCCGCAAGCGGTGAGAATGACGGCGACTTGATGCGGGTAGTGGCCAACCGGCGGATCGCGTAGACGTAGTCGTGCGCGGTGAGCTCGCGCGTTCCCTGATGCTCGAATTCAAGCGGAGTGCGTTTGTTGCGTATCGTTGCTTCAGGAAGTGCGTGATTGACGATACTTGCCGCTCGCATCTTTGGCGAATGCCGGATGCGGCGCGAACTTGATTCCCTTCTGTATTTTGATGTCGTAGATCGACTCGGCGATTTCGAGGCCAGGGGCATCGGCGGGAAGCTCGCGGCCATCCTTGCCGAAGTAGCGCGGAAGGACGACCGCCTCTGCCGAACGTGGCACCACTTCGTAGGGCCGCTTCAGATAGTGGAAGCGATACGGCGGTTCGTAGATCGAGTAGAGGAAGGGTGCCTCGTCAACTGCGTACGAAGCGGTCGGGTCGAAGTACTTTGGCGAGCGCTCCTGAAAACCGTTGAAAAGTGTGTTGGTCTTCTCGGCGCCCGCGGCGTGCGGGCTATTGGTAATGCGATCACAACCGCTGGCGGTCAGCGCGGCGATCAGAATCCAGACGGGCAACCGCATTGTCATCCTTTGAAGCGCGCGCGATTGTAAATCGCCGCGCCTATCAGGGCGGCGCGATTCGCGCTGACCAAGGCTGCGGAAGCGCGCCTTATACTTCGCCGCAAGCAAAAAAATTCGCGAATGATCCCATCGCGATTCTCGTGCTCGATAAACCCTTTACCTGGACGATCCGCGTTTACTACGAAGACACGGACACCTGCGGCATCGTCTACTACGCCAACTATCTCAAGTTCTTCGAGCGGGCGCGCACCGAATGGTTGCGCTCGGTGGGCTTCGAGCAGCAGAAAGTGGCCGACGAATTGGGTCTGCGGTTTGTGATTGCGCGCGTCGAATGCGATTTCAGGCAGCCGGCCAGGCTTGACGATGTGATTGATGTCGACGTACGAGTGGCTCGGGCCGGCAGCGCGTCGATCGTTTTCGACCAGACCGCGAAGCGCGGGGACACGGTGCTGGCTACCGCGCGGGTGCGGGCCGGCTGCATCGAATCGAACAGCCTGATTCCGATGCCAATGCCGCCATTGCTGCGCGCAGCGGTCGAGCAACTGCCTCAACTGGAAACATGACACCGACCGCCGACCTCTCGATTCTTTCGCTGATCACACAAGCCACGCTGGTGGTGCAGATCGTGATGCTGTTGCTCGCCTTTCTTTCGATCGCATCATGGACGGCGATCTTTCAGAAGCAGTTCTCGATCAAGCGCGCCAAACGCGAGACCAACGATTTCGAGAAGCAGTTCTGGGGAGGCGCCGATCTGTCGCGCCTGCACGAGATCGCGTCGAATCCGCGCCGCAAGGCAGGGGCCGAGGAGCGCATTTTCGAGGCGGGCATGAGCGAATACCTGAAGCTGCGCTCGCGCGCTTCCACTTCGGAAGACCGGCCGGCGATGCTCGACGGTGCGCGCCGCGCGATGCGCGCTGCCTACCAGCGCGAAATGGACGCGCTCGAAGCCCGGCTCAATTTCCTGGCGTCGGTGGGGTCGGTCAGTCCGTATATAGGGCTGTTCGGCACGGTCTGGGGAATCATGCACGCGTTTACCGGTCTGTCGAATCTGCAGCAGGCCAATCTGGCGAGCGTCGCACCTGGCATTGCCGAGGCGCTGGTCGCGACCGCGATCGGCCTGTTTGCAGCAATACCGGCAGTGGTTGCCTATAACCGTTTCGCGAACGACATCGATCGGCTTGCCAATCGTTTTGAGAGCTTCATGGAAGAATTTCTGAACATCCTGCAGCGCCATAAGCCCGCAACCTGATGGCACTGGTCGCGCGCCGCACGGGTAAACGCCGCCGCCTGATGGCGGACATCAACGTCGTGCCGTATGTCGACGTGATGCTGGTGCTGGTCGTTATCCTGATGGTCGCGGCGCCGTTCGTGAATCCTGGCGTCGTTGACCTGCCGACAGTCGCCAAAGCCGGGCCGCAGAAGGCAATGCCGGTGCGCGTTGTCGTTCGCAGCGACGGCCGTCTTTCCGTGTTCGACGGTAGCGTCGAAACAGGGGTGCAAAAGGGAGAGCTTTCGGCCGCCGTCCAAAGCCGTCAAAAGGGAGACCCGAAGACGCCCGTGGTGATCGAAGCTGATTCCAAGGTTCAGTACGACGCGGTGATCGGCGTGATGAGCATTCTGCAGAAGGCGGGCGTACAGAGCGTCGGGCTGTCGCTGCGTCCGGCGCAGTAGCGTTTGAAATGCCCGCCGCCACGCGCGCTCGCCACCGCTGGCACGCACCGGAAAAAGGGAGCGGGCCGGCGTTTGCACTGTCGCTGCTGGCGCACGTCGTGCTGTTCATCGCGATTGCATTCATGGTGCGCTGGAAAAGCGAGCCGGTCGGCACCGTGACGGCCGAACTCTGGAGCCTGCCGCCCGCGGCCGTTCAGCAGCCCGCTCCGGTGCCTCCGCCACCACGCCCAGCGCCGGTCGAGCCACCGCCTCCCCCCGAGCCCGAGCCGCGCAAGGCCGACATCGTGATAGAGCCAAAGAAGACGCCGCCTCCGCCGAAGGTCGAGCCGAAGAAGGTCGAACCGCCGCCCCGCCAAAGGCCGAACCGAAGAAGGTCGTGCCGCCCGATCCGCCGAAGAAGGACGATTCGAAGGCGATTGAAAAGAAGGCGGCAGCCGAGCGCCAGGCAGCAATGGATCGCGTGCTCGCGCAGGCAGGAACCGGCGCCCGTCCTGCAGCGGCAGGCGGTTTGTCCGATGCGTATGCGGCGCAGATCAACAGCTGCATTCGTCCTCACATCATCTTCAACGTGCCCGAAGGAACGAAACCGCGACAATTCATTGCTGAGTTCGAGGTGACCCTGCTGCCGACTGGCGAGCAGGCTGGGGCACCGAAGTTGCTCAAGGCAAGCGGTCTGGCCGCGTACGACCAGGCCGTCGAAAGGGCGATACGGCGCTGCGATCCGTTTCCGCGGCCGAAGGAAGGTGCGGTGCCGCGCTCGATTCCCCTGATCTTCGATCCCGTGGAGCGGTAACCCCAACTTGAACCGCCGCGCGTTAGCAAGCTAATCGGCTGTCTATACTCGAATCAATGTCAGATAAAACCTTTGCACCCGCTTCCTCCGCGCGTCGCGCCCTCTGCACGGCTATCGCACTCGCTTCCTCTCCAGCTAGCTCGCTCGCGCAGTTGCGAGTCGAGATCACGGGCGTCGGCAGTCAACAGTTTCCAATCTCGATCGCCAACTTTACTCGTAGCGGCCAGACACCGGCCGAGATCGATTCAATCATTCGCGCTGACCTTGCCCGCAGCGGACTGTTTCGAATCGTTGACGCGGGCAGTCAGGCGATCGCCGAGAACGCGAGCGTCAATCTGGCGGAGTGGAAGGGCCGCGGTGCCGATGCGCTGGTGGTCGGCAGCGTTGCGCGCCTGGCGGACGGCCGCTTCGATGTGCGTTACCGGCTGCTCGATACCGTCAAGCAGGCGCAACTCGACGGACTTTCGTACGTCAGCACCGCCGCAGACATGCGGCTGACTGCACACCGTATCGCCGACCGTATCTACGAAAAAATCACCGGCGAGCGCGGCGTATTCGCGACGCGCATCGCCTATGTAGTGCAGACCTCTCCCAAGTCGTGGGAGCTGCATATTGCCGATGCCGACGGGTTCAATCCGCAAGCGGCGCTTCGCTCACGCGAGCCGATCATCTCGCCAGCGTGGTCGCCCGACGGCACACGCCTTGCTTACGTTTCTTTCGAATCGGGCAAGCCAGTCGTTTATGTGCACTCGGTCACGACAGGAGAGCGGCGCGCGGTCGCCAACTTCCGCGGCTCCAACAGCGCGCCAGCGTGGTCGCCCGATGGGCGATCACTGGCGGTTACGCTGACGCGCGAAGGAAACTCGCAAATCTTTTTGATGAATGCGGATGGCTCGAATGTGCGGCGCCTGACGACCTCATCCGGCATCGACACCGAGCCGGCGTTCAGCGTCGACGGCGGGTCGATTTATTTCACCTCCGATCGCGGCGGCGGGCCGCAGATTTACCGCATGCCGGTGGGCGGCGGGGCGGCACAGCGTGTCACGTTCAACGGGGACTACAACATCAGCGCACGCGTGAGTCCCGATGGCAAACAACTCGCTTATATAGGTCGGCGGGGTGGGCGCTTGCAGGTGTACGTTCTCGACATCGCCACCGGGCAGGAAGTGCTGGCGACCGATACCACGAGCGATGAATCGCCCAGTTTTGCGCCCAACGGCCGATTGCTGCTTTACGCGACTGCAGTCAACGGCCGGGGAATTCTCGCCTCGGCATCGACAGACGGGCGCGTACGTACGCGGCTGTCGGGCCCAAGCGGCGATATTCGCGAGCCGACCTGGGGTCCTTTTATCAAGTAAGCATCAACGGAATAGGAGCAAACCATGACATCTACGCATTTTTCACGCAGCGCGCTGGCAGTCGCTGCCTTCGTATTTGCCCTGGCTGGCTGTTCATCGGTCAACCTGGACGAGCAACCGCCTGCACCGATTGTCGACGCGACCGCCGCCGATGCGGCCACCAAGACCGGGCCGGATCCGCGCGCAGTCGCTCCGGTCGACGCGCAGGCCGGGCGGGGGCTTGATCCGCTTAACGATCCAAACAACCCGCTGTCGAAACGCAGCGTGTTCTTCGATTTCGACAGCTTCGTTGTCAAGAGCGAATATCAGCCGATCGTGCAAACCCACGGCAGCTATCTCGGCACCAACAAGCAGCGCCGTGTGACCGTCGAGGGGCACACCGACGAGCGTGGCGGGCGCGAATACAACCTGGCCTTGGGGCAAAAGCGCGCCGAAGCCGTCAAGCAGCGTTTGATGTTGTTGGGCGTGGTCGACTCGCAAGTCGAGACCGTCAGCTTCGGAGAAGAAAAGCCGCGCGGTTCGGGGTCCAACGAAGACGCGTGGGCGCAGAATCGGCGGGCGGATCTGAATTATCGGTAGCAGCGATGTGTTACGCGACACGTGCGGTCGCACGTGCACTCGCATCGACTAGTTGGAAGGTCGGGCTTCGGGCGGCCGGGCGCCCGACCTTAGTACAAGGGCGCGTAGCGACCGCTTTAGCGGTCGCTGTATTTGGGGAGCTTCGCAATTGAGATGCCTCGTCGTATTGCTTGCGTTGTTGCTCGCTGCGCCGGCGCACGCGCAGATCTTTTCCGATAGCGAAGCGCGCAAGGCCATTTTGGAGTTGCGCGCCAAGCTTGCCGATCAGGAGCGCGCTCTACAGCAGAAAGACTCGGACCTGTCGGCGCGGCTTGATCGGCTGGAAACCGCGCAGCGCAATCAACTCGAGCTCGCCAATCAGACCGAAACGCTGAGGCAGGAAATCGCGCGGCTGCGCGGCCAGGTCGAGGCGCTGACGAATGAAGTCGCGATGCTGCAACAACGCAACCGCGATCTATATGCCGACCTGGATGCGCGGCTGAAAAAAATGGAGCCGTCGACCGTGGCGGTTGACGGCAAATCCGTGGCTGTCGATCGCAGCGAGCTGACTGCGTATGAGGCAGCGCTGTCGCAGTTTCGCGCTTCCGATTTCAAGGGTGCACTTGCGAGTTTTCAGCAGTTCATCGCGCGTTATCCGCAGTCGGCGTATGTGCCCGTGGCGCATTATTGGATAGGCAGTTCGCACTACGCGTTGAAGGAATACAAGTCCGCGATCGCTGCGCAGCAGATCCTGGTCGATCGCTACAGCGATTCGACGCGCGCGCCCGACGCGTTGCTTTCGATCGCTGAAAGCCAGCTACAGCTGAGCGACAAGAAATCAGCGAATCGGACTCTCGGCCGCCTGATCAAGGACTATCCCGAGAGCGAGGCGGCGAAGGTCGGGCGCGAGCGATTGCCGGCGACGCGGTAGAGCGCTCGAGCCGAGATGACGCCGCAGGGTGACTTGGTCGCACACGCGACCATCGTTGTCGCGAGCGTATTTGCCCTGGCGTTCGTGTTCGGCGCGATCGTTCAGCGCACCAACTTTTGCACGATGGGCAGCGTCGCTGACATCGTCAGCTTCGGCGACTGGACGCGCATGCGCCAGTGGCTGCTGGCGATCGCGATCGCAATCCTCGGTACCAACATACTGGCGGCGAGCCAAGTCATCGACACCGCCGACAGCTTCTATACGTCGCCGCGCTTCATGCCGCTCGCCTACGTAGCCGGTGGATTGCTCTTCGGGTTCGGCATGGTGTTGACCGGCGGCTGCGGGTCGAAATCACTGGTGCGCGCGGGCGCGGGTAGCCTCAAGTCGCTGGTGGTACTCGTCGTACTTGGGATCGTCGCCTACATATCGCTGCGTGGAATGTTGGCGGTTTTTCGCGTGGGGGTCATCGAGCCGGTCGGGGCTCAACTCGGTACGCCACAGGATTTGCCCTCGTTGCTCGCTGCCGTTGGAATCTCGAAAGCTACATGGCAACTGGCACTCGGTCTGCTGGTATCCGCGGGTTTGTTCGTCGTCGTCTTTCGGGACCGCAGCTTTCGCACGTTCGACAATCTACTTGCGGGGCTCGGTATCGGTGCCATCATCGTTGCAGCCTGGGCAGTCTCGGGCACGATCGGTCATGTTGAGGAGCATCCGAACACGTTGCAGGAAGCCTTCCTGCGAACCAACTCGGGCCGGATGGAATCGTTATCGTTCGTTGCGCCGGTGGCGTACACGATCGACTACTTGATGTTCTTCAGCGACACCAGCAAGGTGGTGACGATCGGCATCGCGGCGGTGTTGGGCATGATCACCGGTTCTGCGGCGTATGCATTGCTTGCCGGCCAGTTTCGCTGGGAAGGGTTTCGCGATACTGAAGACACCGCTAATCATCTGGTCGGCGCGGCATTGATGGGTTTTGGCGGTGTCACCGCGCTTGGTTGCACGGTCGGCCAGGGTCTATCGGGAGTGTCGACGCTGGCAATCGGCTCGTTTATCGCAGTTGCTGCGATCGTGGCCGGCGCTGTGCTGGCGCTGAAGTATCAGACGTGGCGGCTCAAGCGTATCGCGTAGCAGAAAGGTAATTAAATGAGCGTGGACAAGAAGTTTGCATCGCAAGCCGATCTTGAAGAAAAGCAGGTGAGTTTCGACAAGCTCTCGGACAACGCGTATGCCTATACGACCGAAGGCGATCCAAACACGGGGATCGTGATCGGCGATGACGCGGTGATGGTGATCGACGCGCAGGCGACGCCGGTAATGGCCCAAGACGTGATCGGGCATATCCGCCAGGTAACCGACAAGCCGATCAAGTATGTCGTACTGACGCACTATCACGCAGTGCGTGTGCTCGGAGCTTCAGGCTACAAGGCGGAGCACATCATCGCCAGTCGCGACACGCATGACTTGATCGCCGAGCGCGGCGAGGCCGATATGAAGAGTGAAATCGAGCGCTTCCCGCGGCTGTTTCGGGCGGTCGAATCGGTACCGGGGCTGACATGGCCGACGATAGTGTTCGATAACCGACTTACGTTGATGCTGGGCAAGCTGCAGGTTGAGATCATGCAACTCGGCCGTGGCCACACCAAGGGCGACACGGTCGTGTGGCTACCGCAGGAAAAAATTCTGTTCTCGGGCGACCTGGTTGAATTCGACGCCACGCCGTATACCGGCGACGCCTATTTGAGCGACTGGCCGGCGACGCTCGATGCGATCGCCGCGCTTGGTCCGCAGAAACTGGTGCCGGGGCGGGGCGCGTCTCTGCAAACACCGGCGCAGGTGAAAGCTGGTCTCGACGGCACTCGAGCATTCGTCACCGCGATGTACGAATCGGTCAAGCGCGGCGCCGGCGCGGGCCGTGATTTGCGCAGCGTCTACAAGGAAACCTACGACGCGCTGAAACCGAAGTTTGGCCACTGGGTGATCTTCGATCACTGCCTGCCGTTCGACGTTAGCCGCGCATACGACGAAGCAACCGGCCACCAGCACCCGCGCATCTGGACCGCACAGCGCGATAAGGAAATGTGGGAGTCGCTGGAGGGATAACGGCGCCGTGCGCGAGCCGCCGGTTTATCCGTACGTCATTCCGCCGGAGCTGCATTCCGACGGCGTCGGCGCGTACGCAGGTTGCCATCGTGGGCGCCGGGCCCGTCGGTCTCGCTTGCGCGATCGATCTTGCGCAGCATGGCATCGACTTCATCATCGTCGACGACAACAACACTGTCAGCGCCGGTTCGCGCGCTATCTGCTGGGCAAAGCGAACGCTGGAAATTCTCGATCGCCTTGGCTGTGGCGATGCCGTGTGTGCGCGCGGCGTCAGTTGGAAGGTTGGGAAGGTTTTTTTTCGCGGCAAGCTGGCGTACGAATTCGATCTGTTGCCCGAGCCCGGCCACAAGCGTCCTGCATTCATCAACCTGCAGCAGTATCTACTCGAAGAAATAATGGTCGAGCGCCTTACGGCGCTGGGCCACACCGTGCGCTGGAAGAACAAAGCCATCGGGCTCGAGCAACGTGGCGACGGCGCGCGCTTGGAGGTCGAAACACCTGACGGCCGCTACGCGATCGAAGCCGACTATGTGGTCGCTGCCGACGGCGCGCGCAGCGCGGTGCGCGGCATGCTGGGACTCGGCTGGAAGGGCCAGGTATTTCGCGATCGTTTCTTGATTGCCGACGTATCGATGCACGGCGACTTCCCGACCGAACGCTGGTTCTGGTTCGACCCACCGTTTCATTCAGGCGGTTCGGCGCTGCTGCATAAACAGGCCGATGACATATGGCGCATCGATCTGCAGCTCGGTTGGGAATGCGATCCCGATGAAGAAAAAAAGCCCGAGCACGTCATTCCCCGCATCCGTGCAATGCTCGGCCCGGATCGGGATTTCAAACTCGAATGGGTGAGCGTGTACACGTTTCAATGCGCACGGCTCGAACGCTTCGTACACGACCACGTCATTTTCGTTGGCGATGCCGCACACCAAGTTTCGCCGTTCGGCGCACGTGGCGGCAACAGCGGCATTCAGGATGCCGACAATCTGTGCTGGAAGCTGGCACGGGTCGTGCGCAGCGAGTCGCCGGCGTCGCTTTTGCAAACCTATAACGATGAGAGAATCGAAGCAGCCAACGAGAACATTCTGAATTCGTCGCGTTCTACCGACTTCATTACACCGAAGAGCCACGCGAGCCGACAGATGCGCGACGCGGTGCTCGCACTTTCACAACAGCACGCTTTTGCACGGCGGCTGGTCAACAGCGGCCGCTTGTCGACGCCCACGGAACATCGGGCGAGTGCCTCGTCGACCGCCGATGATGACTGTTTCAATTGCGCGCTGAGGCCCGGCGCTCCCGCGGTCGATGCTCCGATACGGGCTGAGGGTCGCGACGCGTCGCTGCTCGATCAATTAGGCGGGCGCTTTGATCTTCTGGTCTTTGACGCCAATGAAGAGATGGCCAATGCGCTTGCAGCCGAATTCGGCAGCAGCCTTCGTGTCACTCGTATTGCAACGGAACGAAGTTCAAGCGCGCAGGCATTCGCAGATGCCGAGGGCCTTGCGTCGCGCCGGTATGACGCGCAGTCGCGCGCGGTCTACCTGCTGCGCCCCGATCAGCACGTTGCGGCGCGCTGGCGAACACCTTCTGTCGCTGAAGTGCGCTCGGCATTGCGGCGAGCGCAAGGAATAGCATGACGTTCAACAGCGAGTCGAATATTCAGCAGCCCGACGATTTTTATCAGGCGCTGATCGATGCGCACGCCGGCCTGACCGAAGAGCAGAGCGCTGCCTTGAATGCGCGGCTGGTATTGCTGCTGGCGAATCAGATCGGCGATCTGAATACGCTGCGGCAGGCTATCGCGGCCGCACGCGCTTTGATCTAACCCTTCTTTAAAGTGGCCAGCGGCACGACGCCCTCGGCGTCGACTTCAATGCGTGGTCGGTTCGGCTCGACCTTCGTCAGTGGAACGACTTCCTTCAATGTCTGCAGGCTGCGCACCGTCAGGTCCTGATAGCTCTTTGTGCCACTCACTTTCCACGCGATCTCATCGTCGCTCAGCATGCGCAGCACTTTCGCCGGTGTACCGACGGCCAGTGAGCGCGCGGGAATCTTTTCGCCGGCCTTGACGAACGCGCACGCGGCAACGATCGCCGATTCGCCGATCACGGCTTCGTCCATCACCACCGCGTTCATGCCGACCATCGCGTTGCGTTTAACTACACAACCATGCAGCACGGCGCCGTGTCCGATATGTCCGTCTTCCTCGACGACCGTGTCGGTGCTGGGAAAGCCGTGCATCACGCAACAATCCTGCACGTTGCTGCCCGCTTCGAGCACGATGCGGCCGAAATCGCCGCGCAGGCTGGCTGCCGGGCCAACGTAGCAGCGAGGTCCGACGATCACGTCGCCGGTCAAGATCGCAGTGGGGTGGACGAATGCGGTCGGGTCGACAACCGGCACGAGCCCGTTAATTTCGTAGAAAGGCAAGCCGGTACCCCCGGAGTTTCATGCGTGCCAGCGGCGCTGAACCACTCTGAATCGGTTGGCTACGAACGCACTGTCGGTATAGCTTGCATTGGCTGCCGGGTTGGCGCCGGTCGCGTGATAGTCCGAGAATGCAGCTGACTGATTGACGTAGACGTTGCTCAGCAGGTTGATCGACAGCGCAACACCGGCCCGCAATGTGGCTTCGGTCATCGCATCGATGACCTCCGGCTTCGTTGAATACAGCCCGACCGTCAGCGCCCCGCGCTCTCTTACAATTTTTTCGGACAGTGCAATGGCGGCCATGGCATCGGGCACCTTGACGATCAAGCTGATCGGGCCGAAACGCTCTTGCGCGTAAATCGACTCGTTGGCTGCATCGGTTTTCATCAACAGCGGCGTATGGACGTTGGCTGCTGGAAACTCGGCGTTATCGAGCTTGCGCGAAGCCAACACGATATCTGTTGAATGCGTCGCCAGCGCCGGCGCGTCTTCGATGCGTTTCAACGTGTCCGGTGATTGAATCGATCCAAGCACTGCGGTGGCGACCGCGGCATCGGACAACAGCTTGTCGACAGCTTTTCCAAGATCCGACGCAACGTCGTCGAAACTCTTGTGTCCCTCGTCGGTATCGATACCGCCGGCGGGAACAAAGATATCCTGCGTCGTCGTACACATTTGCCCCGAGTACAAACTCAGTGTGAACGCTAGATTCTTCAACATCGCCTTGTAGTTGTCGGTCGATTCGATGACGACGTTGTTGACGCCGGCCAGCTCGGCGTAAACCTGCGCCTGCCGCGCGTTGTCGATCAACCAGCGCCCGAACGTAGTGCTGCCGGTAAAGTCGATCGAGCGGACGGCCGGATTGGTCGCCAGCGCCTGCGTCGCCTTCGAGTCGCTGGTAATTGCGAGCGAAACGAGGTTCGGATCGATATTGTTCTCGGCGAGCACTTCGCGCACGATGCGCACGCTGATCGCGGCCGGCAGAATTGCGTTCGGATGTGGTTTGACGATCACCGGATTGCCGGTCACCAACGCGGCAAACAAGCCAGGATAGGTGTTCCAAGTGGGGAACGTGCCGCAACCGATCACCAGCGCGACACCACGGCCGACGATCTCGAAGCGCTTTTCCATCACCAGCGGCGGGTTCTTGCCTTGCGGCTTTTCCCAGCGCGCAGCGCTCGGCACCGAGCTCATTTCGCGGTACGCATACGCGACGGCTTCCAGCCCGCGGTCCTGCGCGTGCGGGCCGCCGGCCTGGAACGCCATCATCCAGCCTTGTCCGGTGGTCACCATCACCGCATGGGCGATTTCGAAGCTCGCCTTGTTCAAACGCGCGAGTGCTTCGAGGCAAATGCCGGTTCGGCCTTCGACCCCGAGCTTCTGCCACGCCGGCATCGCAGCGAGCGCAGCATCGATCAACGCCTGCGGTTCGCACACGGGATACTCGACTTCGAGTGGAATGCCGTACGGTGAATGCTCGCTGGCCAGCCAGCCGATGCGTCCCGGCTGATCAAGCTCAAACTGGCGTCCCGCGTGACCTAGCGCTGCGGCTTTGCCTTCATCGTTCGCGGTTTCGCCGTAGACCTTCGGGCTGGGCTGCTCCGGATAAGCGCTCCAAAAGCCGCGCGTGCGCATGGCCTCGAGCGCGCCGTTAAGAACGTTGCGATGTTTCTCAAATAGCGGATGCATGTAGCGGGTTTGGCATTTCGGGAAGTCGAAGCTACTATTGATTGAACGGTCGGTCAATTAATGCGCGCAGTTACTTCACCATGACGGATTTCGAGTCGATCAAGGTCGATGTTACAGACGGCATCGCGACGCTGACGCTGAATCGTCCCGAGCGGCTGAACAGCTTCACGGTGGCGATGCACGGCGAAGTGCGCGCGGCGCTCGACGCTATTGCAGCCAATCGAGCGATCCGCTGCTTCGTTTTGACGGGAGCCGGCCGCGGATTCTGCGCGGGCCAGGATCTGTCCGATCGAGCGGTCAAACCGGATGCTGAAGGTGTCGATCTCGGCGCCTCGATAGAGAATTACTACAAGCCGCTGCTGCAGCGTCTGCGCGCGTTACCGATGCCGACCATCGCAGCTGTCAACGGTGTGGCTGCCGGCGCGGGCGCAAACATCCCGTTTGCGTGCGACCTGGTGTACGCCGCTCAAAGTGCGAGTTTTATTCAGTCGTTTTCAAAGCTGGGTCTAGTGCCCGATTGCGGCGGAACGTGGTGGCTGCCTCGCCTGATTGGTCCGGCGCGTGCGATGGGGCTCACTTTGCTGGGCGAGAAGTTGACGGCGACGCAGGCGGCGGACTGGGGTTTGATCTGGCGCTGTGTCGAGGACGATGAATTGATGCCAACCGTCAGGACGGTGGCGCTTCAACTCGCAGCCGGTCCAACACGCGGCTACGTACGCACGCGACAGGCGATCGACGCGGCGATGTTGTTGCCGTTCGATGGCGCGCTCGATATCGAGCGCGATTACCAACGCGAGCTGGGCCGATCGAACGACTATCGCGAGGGCGTGTCCGCCTTCATTGAAAAGCGCGCGGCACACTTTACGGGTCAATGATGGATGACAGACAACCGAAGAAAGGACAAGCGATCGCCGAAGCCGTGCGCGACCGCATGTTCTCTGAGGATGCGGCGTCGCGAGCTCTCGGAATGCAGGTCGAAGCGGTCGGTCCGGGGTTTTCGAAATTGTCGATGACGGTGCGGCCCGACATGCTGAACGGCTTCAAGACATGTCATGGCGGCTTCATTGCAACCCTGGCGGATTCGGCGTTTGCTTTCGCCTGCAACAGCCATAACGAAGTGACCGTCGCGTCGGGCATCGTCGTCGATTTCCTGGCACCGGTGTACGAAGGCGATGTGCTTCGGGCGGAATGTCATGAGGTCGCGCTGACTGGCCGCACCGGCGTGTACGACATCACGGTCACCAATCAACACGGCAAGGCAGTCGTCGTGATGCGAGGCCGCTCGCACACGATGAAGGGCAAGGCGGTGGTGGATCTGTGATGGCAGAGGAAGCCGAACTTGAGCCCATTGAGCGCGCAAGCCGAAGCGAGCTTCAAGCGTTGCAGCTCGACCGGCTGCGCTGGACGCTCGCGCACGCTTACAGCAACGTGCCGCATTACCGAGCGAAATTCGACAAGGCCCGTGTCAGTCCCTCCGACCTCAAGTCGCTGACTGATCTCGCTCGATTTCCATTCACCACCAAGCATGATCTGCGCGATACCTATCCGTTCGGCATGTTCGCGGTGCCGCAGGAAAAAGTCGTGCGTATTCACGCGTCGAGCGGCACGACCGGCAAGCCAACTGTCGTCGGTTACACCGCAAAGGACATCGAAACCTGGGCCGGCGTCATGGCGCGCTCGATTCGTGCCGCCGGTGGCAGGCGCGGCGACATCATTCACGTCGCGTACGGCTACGGCCTTTTTACCGGCGGCTTGGGTGCGCACTACGGCGCGGAGAAACTCGGCTGTACGGTAGTTCCCGTGTCAGGCGGCATGACCGAGCGCCAGGTACAACTGATCGTCGACTTCAAGCCGAAGATCATCATGGTGACGCCGTCGTACATGCTGGCGATCGTCGAAGAAATGCAAAGGCAGGGGGTTGATCCGAAGACCTGCGCGCTGCGGATCGGCATCTTCGGCGCCGAGCCGTGGACCGCGGCGATGCGCGCGGCAATTGAAACCAAGACGTCGCTCGATGCGATCGATATTTACGGGCTGTCCGAAATCATCGGCCCGGGTGTGGCGCAGGAATGCATCGAGACCAAAGATGGTCTTACGGTCTGGGAGGATCACTTTTACCCCGAGATCATCGATCCAGACAGTGGCGAAGTGGTGTCGGAGGGAGAAAAAGGCGAGCTGGTCTTCACGTCGTTGACGAAGGAAGCGCTGCCGATGATCCGTTATCGAACGCGCGACTTGACGCGGCTGCTGCCTCCGACCGCACGCAGCATGCGGCGCATCGAGAAGATCACCGGCCGCTCGGACGACATGTTGATCATTCGCGGCGTCAATCTGTTCCCGACGCAGATCGAAGAGCTGATTTTGAAGCAGCCCGAACTCGAACCGCATTACACACTTGAAGTCACGCGGCCTGCGAATCTCGACGAACTGACCGTGCATGTCGAGATGGGCTCGCAACTCGCGAGCGGCAGCCGGGATGCGCGGCGCGCCGCTGCGCAAAAGCTCGAGCATGCGATCAAGGCCTATGTCGGTTTGTCGGCGAGCGCGCAGCTCGCGATGCCGATGGCGATCGAGCGCTCGCTGGGCAAGGCCAAGCGCATCGTTGATCGGCGCTCGGACAAGTAAGAGGAGTAACTATGTACACCCAGGCGATGGACATTCCGTCCGGCGACCGCGACGAAGCGCTCGGTTAAGACTGATGAGCAATATGAGGCCGAATTCGAAGCCAAGCTCGCGCGCGGCGACTTCATCGAACCGAAGGACTGGATGCCCGAGCGCTATCGAAAGACGCTGATCCGGCAGATCAGCCAGCACGCGCACTCGGAGATTGTCGGCATGCTGCCAGAAGGCGGCTGGATCACCCGTGCCCCGACTCTCGAGCGCAAGTGCATCCTGCTGGCCAAGGTGCAGGATGAAGCCGGCCACGGCATGTATCTGTATTCAGCCGCAGAAACCCTCGGCGTGTCACGCGACGAGTTGATCGAAGCTTTGCACACTGGCAAGGCCAAGTATTCGTCGATCTTCAACTACCCGACCAAGACATGGGCCGATATCGGCGTCGTCGGCTGGCTGGTCGATGGCGCGGCGATCATGAATCAGATTCCATTGACACGCTGCTCGTACGGGCCGTACGCACGCGCGATGATTCGCGTGTGCAAGGAAGAGTCGTTTCATCAGAGACAGGGTTACGACCTGCTGCTGACCTTGATGAAGGGCTCGGAGGATCAGCGTGCGATGGTGCAGGATGCCGTTAACCGCTGGTGGTGGCCGTCGCTGATGATGTTCGGCCCGCACGACAGCGAATCGACCCACAGCGGCGACTCGATGAAGTGGGGCATCAAGCGCATCAGCAACGACGAGCTGCGGCAGAAGTTCGTCGACGCCACGGTGCCGCAAGCGCAACTGCTGGGCGTAACGCTGCCCGATCCCGATCTGAAGTTCGACGACGCGACGGGTCACTGGACCTTCGGACCGATCGACTGGAACGAATTCTGGAACGTCGTCAACGGCAAGGGCCAGTGCAATGAGGAGCGCCTGGCCGACCGCATCAGGGCTTGGGAAGACGGCGCGTGGGTGCGCGAAGCGGCGCTGGCACACGCGCACAGAAAGCGCCATCGCGATTGCGTAGCGGCATGACGACGCAAGCACGGCGCCTTTCGAATGGGGGTTCCAAGGGGGCAGCCGCCCCTTTGCATCTTCATACTGCCCTGCGGCCAGTCGCCACACCGAAGCTGCGGTCGCAGCGGTAGAAACAAGAGGGAGAAGGAAAAGTGTCCAGCAATCGCCGCGACTGGCCTTTATGGGAAGTCTTTATCCGCAGCCGCAACGGCCTGGATCACAAGCATTGCGGCAGCGTTCATGCGGCCGACCCTTCGATGGCCCTGAAAAATGCGCGCGATGTGTTCACTCGGCGCATGGAAGGGGTCAGTGTGTGGGTCGTTCGCGCCGACGACATCGTTGCGAGCGATCCGGATGCGAAGCCAGAAATGTTCGATCCCGCCGAAGACAAGATCTACCGGCATCCGACGTTCTATACGTTGCCGGATGAAGTCAATCACATGTGATGGCAGCATCGATGTCCGTGGAGAACGAAGCTCGGCTTGAATATGTGCTTCGCATCGCCGACTCTTCGTTGATTCTTGGCCATCGGCTCTCCGAATGGTGCGGTCACGGCCCGGTGATCGAGGAAGACATCGCGCTGACTAACGTGGCGCTTGATCTGATCGGTCAGGCGCGTTCGCTGTATGCATACGCCGGTGCAATAGAGGGCCGAGGCCGAAGCGAGGATCAGCTTGCGTTCGAGCGTAACGAAAGCGAGTTCCGCAACGTCACGATCGCCGAGCTGCCGAACGGTGACTACGGTTTCACGATCCTGCGTAATTTTCTGTTCCTCGCGTTTCAGCGCGAGCTGTGGGCAGCGCTTCAGGCGTCCTCCGAAGTTCGATTCTCCGAGATTGCGCGCAAGAGCCTGACCGAAACCCGGTATCACGTGCAGCACGCATCGGATTGGGTAATTCGGCTGGGCGACGGCACCGACGAATCGCATGCGCGTATGCAGCGCGCGCTCGACGCGCTGTGGCCGTATACCGCGGAATTTTTCAGTGCATCGGCGATCGACGATACCGACGCCGGCCCTGCATGGTCGGCGTTCGAAAGCGGATGGTTGTCCGCCGTTCGCCCGGTGCTCGATGTCGCCACGTTACAGATTCCGGGTCGAACCTCCTTTGTATCCCACGGCAAAGCGGGAATCCATAGCGAGCACATGACACCTTTGCTTGCGGAGATGCAGCATCTGCAGCGCGCCTACCCGAACTGCGACTGGTGATGACACCGAAATATCACAGTCTGCGCATTGCCGAGGTTCGGCCGGAGACGCCCGAGTGCATCAGCGTGAAGTTCGACCTTCCGCCCGAGCTCGAGTCCGAGTATCGGTTTGTGCAAGGACAGCACATTGGATTGCGCGCCACGCTGGAAGGTGAAGAGTTGCGACGCTCGTACTCTATCTGTTCCGGTGTCGACGACAACGAGATTCGGGTCGCGATTAAGAAGGTCGGTGGCGGCAAATTTTCGCTTTGGGCCAACGAGGCGCTGAAGGCTGGCGATCAGATCGATGTGATGACGCCCGAGGGCCGGTTCTTCACAGCGCTCGATTCCGCAAAAGGCAAGCACTACGCCGCATTTGTCGCCGGCAGCGGAATAACGCCGGTGTTGTCGCTGATTCGCACGACACTTGCGCGCGAGCCGAAGTCGCGTTTCACACTGGTGTACGGCAATCGGCGTCAGTCATCGGTGATGTTTCACGAAGCGCTCGAGGATGTGAAAGACCGCTATCTGACGCGCTTTCGCCTGTACAACGTTTTTTCGCGCGAAGCGCAGGAGGTCGAGCTGTTCAACGGTCGGATCGATGCCGCCAAGGTCAATCAGTTCCTCGAAACGCTGGTTCCGCCCGACACAATCGACGAGGCGTTCGTCTGCGGGCCGCTGACGATGATCGATGAAGTCGAGGTCGCGCTAGTCGCTGCCGGCGTACCTGCACAGCATGTGCATGTGGAGCGGTTCGGCATTCCGAGCGAGACCGCCCAGACGATCGATGACGCCGAAGCTGCACAGTCGCACATCGAGCTGATAGTCGACGGCGTCAAGCGCGAAGTGGACTTTATGCCGGGGCAACACTCGATTCTTGACGCCGGCCGTGCCGCAGGCATCGATCTGCCGTTTTCATGCAAGGGCGGCATGTGCAGTACGTGCCGTGCCAAAGTGCTCGACGGGCAGGTAAAGATGGCGAAGAACTACGCTCTCGAGCCGCATGAAGTGGCGCAAGGTTTTGTGCTGACCTGCCAGTCTTACCCGCTGACCGACCGAGTCGTGATCTCGTACGACGCAAGATGAGATAGCCCCTTATGGCCAGAACAAAAGCCGCCAGCTTCGACACGCAGCGCGCAGCGATTCGCGATGCGGCGGCGCGTGAGTTTGCGGACAAGGGTTACGCCGCCGCAACGATCGCGGATATTGCGCGTACATGCGGCGTATCGAAGGCGTTGATGTATCACTATTACCGCGACAAGGAGCACCTGCTGGCCGACATCGCCGAAAGCTATATCGAGCGGCTGCAGGCGATCATCGATCAGGTGCGTGCCGAGTCGCTGCCGCCAGCCGCACACTTGCGGCGCCTGATCGAGCTGTTCATGGCCGAATACGAACACTCCGCGGCGCGCCACCGCGTTCTGGTGCAGGACGTCAAGTATCTGCAGCGAGCGCATCGGTCGCGCGTGCTGGCGAAGGAGCGCAAGGTCGTGCTGGGTTACGCCAATGTCGTCAAGAAGCTCGCGCCGCAGAGCGATCGCGACGACCTGATCAAGCCGTTGACGATGATGCTGTTCGGCATGATCAACTGGACGTTCACCTGGTTCAAGGAACGCGGTCCGTTGTCTTACGCGGACATGGCGCCGGTGGTTGCTGATCTATTTTTGGGCGGCATTGCGCGCGTGCGAGCCCCGGCGCAGACGCGCAAGCAACGTCCGCACGCAGACCGCGCTACCGCGGCCACCAGGGCGACTGCATGAACGAAGTGTTTCTGTGCGACGGCGTGCGTACACCGTTCGGGCGTTACGGCGGTGGCTTGTCGGGTGTGCGAGTCGATGATCTTGCCGCGCTTCCGCTGAAGGCATTGGTGGCGCGCAATACGCGCGTCGATTGGGGTGCTGTCGACGACGTGTACTACGGGTGTGCCAATCAGGCGGGTGAAGACAATCGCAACGTCGCGCGCATGGCGGTGCTGCTTGCCGGCCTACCTGCCGACGTTCCTGCTGCGACGATCAATCGCCTGTGCGGCTCCAGCATGGATGCGGTGGGCATCTGCGCACGCGCGATTCGTGCGGGGGAAGCCGAGCTGATGATTGCGGGCGGCGTCGAAGGGATGTCGCGCGCGCCGTTTGTAATGCCGAAAGCCGATTCCGCGTTTTCGCGCAGCAACTCGGTGTTCGACACCACGCTGGGCTGGCGCTTCGTCAACGCGAAGATGAAGGCACAGCACGGTATCGACTCGATGCCGGAAACCGCCGAGAACGTGGCGCAAGATTTCGCGGTAGCACGTACCGATCAGGACGCGTTCGCACTGCGCTCACAGCAGCGCTATTCGGCGGCGTTCGGACGCGGATTTTTCGACGGCGAGATCGTGGCCGTCACCATTCCGGGCAAGAAGGGCGACACCGTAGTAAGCAAGGATGAACATCCGCGCGAGACCACGCTCGATGCGCTCGCCAACCTGAAAGGCGTCGTCAAGCCCGACGGCAGCGTGACCGCAGGCAACGCATCCGGCATCAATGACGGCGCGGTCGCGCTCCTGATCGCTAGCGAGCGTGCCGTTGGCCAATTTGGATTGAGCCCGATGGCGCGACTGCGCGGCGTGGCTACGGCCGGCGTGCCGCCACGCATCATGGGAATCGGCCCGGCGCCGGCAACGCACAAGCTGCTCGAGCGTCACAAGCTGAAAATCGCGGACATCGACGTCATCGAACTCAACGAAGCGTTCGCCGCGCAAGCGCTGGCTGTGACGCGCCAACTGGGTCTGTCTGACGACGCGTCGAACGTCAACCCGAACGGGGGCGCTATCGCGCTTGGCCATCCGCTCGGCGCGTCGGGCGCGCGGATCGTTCTCACCGCAGCGCGCCAGCTCGCAGCGAGTGGTGGCCGCTACGCCGTGGCAACGATGTGCATCGGTGTGGGGCAGGGTATCGCCCTGCTTGTTGAAAAGGTCTAGGTTTGATTAGATGCGTTTGCTTAGAGATGTGTTGGTACTGATTCGATAAACAGAGGAGACAAATGAAATCCACTATCAGAATGATCGCGGGCTTGGTCGCAGTACTCGGCACGAGCATCGCGGTTGCTCAGGACATCAAGGTCGGCGTCACACTGTCCGCCACCGGCCCAGCAGCATCGCTGGGTATCCCAGAGCGCAATACGTTCCCGCTGCTGCCACAAACCATTGGCGGGAAGAAGGTGAACTACATTGTGCTCGACGACGCATCAGATACGACGACTGCAGTACGCAACTCGCGCAAGCTGATCAGCGAAGACAAGGTCGACGTGCTGATCGGCTCGACGATTACGCCGAACTCGCTTGCAATGATCGATGTTGCAGCCGAAGGGGAGACGCCGATGATCTCGATGGCGGCATCGAGCCGCATCGTCGACCCGGTTGATGCCAAGCGCCGCTGGGTGTTCAAAACGCCGCAGAATGATCAGCAGATGGCGTTGGTCATCCTGGGGCACATGCTGGGTCAGGGGGTCAAGACGGTCGGCTTCATCGGATTTGCCGACGCCTACGGAGAAGGCTGGTGGACCCAGTTTTCCAATCTTGCCGAGGCGCGTGGAGTCAAAATCGTCGGCAACGAGCGCTATCAACGCGCCGACACGTCCGTCACCGGTCAGGTACTCAAGCTGGTCAGCGCCAAGCCGGATGCGATCTTGATCGCAGGCTCGGGAACACCAGCCGCGTTGCCGCAAAAAACTCTGAAAGAGCGCGGATACGCCGGCAAGATTTATCAAACTCACGGCGTGGCCAACAATGATTTCCTGCGCGTGTGCGGCAAAGATTGCGAAGGCACGTATCTACCTGCCGGCCCAGTCCTGGTCACCGAACAGTTGCCGAATGACCATCCGGTGAAGAAAAGCGCGACGGCGTACGTTACGGCGTATGAGGGCGCGCAAGGCAAGGGCAGCGTTTCGACCTTCGGCGCGCACGCGTGGGATGTCGGCGTGCTGCTGCAGCGGGCGATTCCGGTCGCGCTGAAGAAGGGCCAGCCGGGGACCAAAGAGTTTCGTGTCGCGCTGCGCGATGCACTCGAAGGCGTAAAAAACGCGCCGGGTGCGCACGGCATCTTTAATATGAGTGCGACGGATCACCTTGGTCTTGACCAGCGAGCCGCGGTGATGATTCAGATCGTTGATGGCAAGTGGGTCATGCAGAAGTAACCGAGATACGAGGCCAGTGACCACGAGGCCGCGACGTAGTCGCGGCTTTTTTTCATGAATTTCGACATCGCGCTGCTGCTCGCACAGGACGGCATCACCAACGGTGCTATCTATGCATTGCTTGCGCTGGCGCTTGTCCTCGCGTTTTCCGTGACGCGTGTGATCTTCATACCGCAAGGTGAGTTCGTTGCATACGGCGCGCTGACACTGGTCGCGTTGCAGGCCGGCCGTCTGCCCGGGACGGTGGTCTTGTTGATGATTGCCGGGGGCCTGGTGACGCTCGCGGAGCTGATCACCGCATGGCGTAAGCGGCGCTGGCAACACGTACCGTCGATGCTTGCGCTCAACATTGTTTATCCGCTGGCGCTGTTCGGGTTGCTGATGCTGGTTCCGATGCAGGGCTGGCCGATGGCGGCGCAGGTCGCGCTGGCTCTGGCGATCATCGTGCCTATGGGGCCGATGCTGTATCGACTCGCCTATCAGCCGTTGGCCGAAGCGTCGGTGCTGATGTTGTTGATTGTGTCGGTGGCTGTACACGTGGTCATGGTCGGGCTTGGCTTGCTGGTGTTCGGCGCCGAGGGCGCGCGCACTCCCGCATTCTCGGACGGCACCGTCGCGCTCGGAACGCTCACTGCGAGCGCGCAATCTCTCTGGGTGATCGGCTGTTCGCTGCTGCTGATCGTCGCCTTCAGCGTGCTGTTCGATCGAACGGTGTACGGCAAGGCACTGCGCGCCACCGCGATCAATCGCCTCGGCGCGCGGCTGATGGGCATTCCAACCGAGTTTGCCGGCAAGCTGTCGTTCTTCCTGTGCGCACTGATCGGTGCGGTGTCGGGCATCCTGATCGCTCCGATCACGACGATTTATTACGACACCGGCTTTCTGATCGGACTCAAAGGATTTGTCGCGGCGATCATCGGCGGCCTTGCGAGTTATCCGATCGCTGCGCTCGGCGCGCTGCTGGTCGGGTTGATCGAATCGTTTTCGTCGTTCTGGGCCAGCGCGTACAAGGAAGTGATCGTATTCACGCTGATCATTCCGGTGTTGCTATGGCGTTCGCTGCGCACGCATCACGTGGAGGACGACGAATGAAGCTGCAAGCGAAGCCGGGCTGGTTCTCTGCGGCTCTGGTGCTGTGCCTGCTCATTGCACCGCTGGTGCTGTCCGAGTTCTCGATCACGTTGCTCAATTACATCGGGCTGGCGTCATTGGTCGTTCTCGGACTTGTGCTGCTGACGGGCGTTAGCGGCTTGACCTCGTTCGGGCAGGCGGCGTTCGTTGGTCTCGGCGCGTATACAACGGCAGTGCTGACCACCTCGACCGCGCTGCCGAGCGGGCTTGCGTGGCTTGCGGCATCGCCGTGGCTCGCACTGATCGCGGGGCTCCTGCTGACGGTTGCAGTAGCCGCCGCACTGGGCTTGATCACGCTGCGATTGTCCGGACACTATCTGCCGCTCGGAACGATCGCGTGGGGGATCAGCTTGTACTTCCTGTTCGGCACATCGGAGCTGCTGGGTGGGCATACCGGGCGCGGGGGGTTGCCCCCGATCTCGATATTCGGCAAGTCGCTCGAATCCGGCCGCGAGATTTTTTATTTGATCTGGGCATTCGTGCTCGCTGCGGTGCTGACAACGCGCAACCTGCTTGACTCGCGCGAAGGCCGCGCGATCCGCGCGCTGAAAGGCGGTCGTGTGATGGCCGAGTCGATGGGTGTGAACACGTGGGCGTCGCGCATGATCGTGTTCGTGCTGGCGGCGATGATGGCGTGCGCGTCGGGTTGGCTGTACGCGCACATGCAGCGCTTTGTGAACCCGACGCCGTTTTCGCTGCACGCGGGGATCGAGTACCTGTTCATGGCAGTCATCGGCGGTGCCAGCTTCGTTTGGGGCGCCGTCCTCGGATCGTCGGTGATTACCGTTTCCAACCAGTGGCTGCGCGACTGGCTGCCGCAGATCGTGGGCCAGGCTGGAAACTATGAAACGATCGTGTTCGGCGTGCTGATGATCGTGATCCTGCAGCGCGCGCCCGACGGGCTCTGGCCCGCGATCACCAGGCGCGTTGTGTTGCGCGGAGCGCGCAGTTTCGTTGAGACGCAGCAATCGTCGCTCTCGCGCGATGCCATAGTGCGCAAGAATGAGATGCTGCTTGATGCGCAAAGCATCAGCAAACGGTTTGGCGGCTTGGTGGCCGTCGATCAGATGACTCTGAACGCCCGCGCCGGCGAAATCGTGGCGTTGATCGGACCGAACGGTGCCGGCAAGAGCACGGTGTTCAACGTCGTATCGGGTGTGCTGGACGCGACTTCCGGCGCGATTTCATTTCGTGGCCGCAGCATCGCGGGCCTCGCATCGCGCGATATCGCAAAGATGGGCTTGAGCCGCACGTTCCAGCACGTACGGTTGTTACCGCAGATGAGCGTGATCGACAATGTCGCGATCGGTGCGCATCGGCGCGAATATCCGGGCCTGGTGGCCGGCGCCGTCACCGGTGCGTGGCGGCTCGATCGCCGCAACGAATCCAGATTGTTGGCCGAAGCTGCGCGGCAAATCGAACGTGTGGGACTCTCCGAGCACATGCTTGACGCGGCCGGCTCGTTGCCGCTCGGCAAGCAGCGCACGCTCGAAATCGCGCGTGCGCTTGCGTCCGATCCCGCTCTGTTGCTGCTTGATGAGCCGGCGGCCGGCTTGCGCTATCTCGAAAAGCGATCACTGGCCGAGCTGCTGCGGAAACTGCGCGATGAAGGGCTCGGCATCCTGCTCGTCGAGCACGACATGGACTTTGTGATGGGTCTGGCGGACCGCGTCTACGTGATGGACTTCGGCCAGAAGATTGCCGAAGGCACGCCCGATCGAAGTACAGCGCGATCCGCGCGTCATCGAGGCGTACTTGGGTGGCGTCGATGAGCGGGATGCTGCGTGACTGAAGAACGCATCCTTGAAGTCAGTGACTTGTCTGTCGCGTACGGCAAGGTGGCGGCGATCGGCAACGCGAAACTGGTGGTCGGCTCCGGACAGATCGTCACGGTGATCGGACCTAACGGTGCGGGCAAGACGACGTTGCTTGCCGCCATCATGGGCGCGTTACCGGTCAATGGCAGCGCGCGCGGGTCGATCCGGTTCGCATCGGACAGCTTTGATGCCGCCGATGCATCGATCGAGCGCATGGTCGCGCGCGGTATGACGCTGGTGCCCGAGCGGCGTGAGTTGTTCGGCGAAATGAGCGTGGCCGACAACCTGCTGCTCGGCGCGTTCCAGCGCTATCGCTCGGGGCAGCGCGATCATGGTCACACGATGAATGAAGTGTTCGCTCTCTTCCCGCGCTTGCGCGATCGGCGTACGCAGCTGGCCGGCACATTGTCAGGGGGCGAGCGCCAGATGCTTGCGGTCGGCCGCGCGCTGATGGCGAAGCCAAAGCTGCTGATGCTCGACGAGCCGTCGCTAGGTCTCGCGCCGCTGATCGTGCGCGAGATCTTTCACATCATCGTCGAGCTGAAGCGGCGCGGTGTCGCGATCCTGCTGGTCGAACAGAATGCACGCGCTGCGTTGCAGACAGCTGATTACGCCTACGTGCTCGAGACCGGCGAGATAACGCTCGAAGGCCCGGCGCGCGAGCTCGCGAACGATCCCCGCGTCGTCGAAAGCTATCTCGGACTCGGCGGTCGCGTCTCTGCGTAGAGCCGGCCCGCGTACCGGCGCGAAGTATGCGGCCGGCTGACTTCAGCCGTGTGACACTGGAGTAGAGTTGCTACGTCCTACGATGGCAGCGGAGGAAAGTCTGATGAGATGCGATTTCACCCGGTCCCTTGGATTGTGCGTCCTTTTCCTAGCACCCTCCGCCGGAGCACAGGTTCTCAAGTGCACCGACGCGGAAAAAAACGTGACGTACTCCGATGTACCTTGTCTGCGCACGGAAAAGACGGCCATCGTCGACACACGAGCCAGCTCGAATGTGATGGACCTCAGCTCCATCCGAGCACAAAAAGGCCGCCTATTCGTGCCGGTGTCGCAAGCGCCGGTCTATTCCGCGCCGCCTGCCCCGCCGCCACCCGCACCGGCACCATTCACAGTAGATCGTTCGGTAAAGCCCGCGGTCAGCTACTAGCGCCGACCGAACGGTGGCGGACCGAAGCCGGTCCTCCGCTTCGCTGCTCGACGCCGCTGCGTTTTCTAACCCGCGGATCACTGCGTAGTGTCGCCGTAACGATTTGCGGCGCGTGTCCCGATCGTCTATCGTGGCCGTGCGTTGGGGGTACTGCGTCGGTTGACGCAGTTGAGAGAGTCCCCGGAACCTGATCCGGTTAATACCGGCGGAGGAAAACGAAATGAGCGCCAATCCGAAGTTTGTTGCAGCCACAGCGCATGTCGATGAAGCGGCGATTCAGCCGCTTCCAAGGTCCCGAAAGGTCTATTTCGAGGGTTCACGGCCTGACGTGCGCGTGCCGGTGCGCGAGATCACGCAGAGCGAAACGTCAGCATCGTTCGGATCGGAAGCCAATCCGTCGCTTGTGGTGTACGACACATCCGGACCCTATTCGGATCCCGATGTGACCATCGACATCCGCTCGGGTCTGGCACCGCTGCGAGCACGCTGGATTGCAGAACGCAGCGACACTGACGAGCTGGCCGGGCCGTCATCGAGCTTCGGCATCGATCGACTGAACGATCCCAAGCTCGCCGAGCTGCGCTTCAATCTGCGGCGCACTCCACGCCGTGCGCGTAGCGGTGCGAATGTGTCACAGATGCATTACGCGCGGCGCGGCATCGTTACGCCCGAAATGGAGTTCATCGCGATTCGAGAAAATCAGCGAACTGAAGGGCTACCGGAAATTCTGCATCGACAACATCCGGGCCAGTCGTTCGGTGCGTCGCTGCCCCAATCGATCACGCCCGAGTTCGTGCGCGACGAAGTAGCACGCGGGCGCGCCATCATCCCGGCCAACATCAATCACCCGGAAATCGAGCCGATGATCATCGGTCGCAACTTCCTGGTGAAGATCAACGCCAATATCGGCAACTCCGCGGTCACGTCGTCGATCGGCGAGGAAGTCGAGAAGATGACGTGGGCGATTCGTTGGGGTGCAGATACCGTGATGGATTTGTCGACCGGCAAACACATTCACGAGACGCGCGAATGGATTCTGCGCAATTCGCCGGTACCGATCGGCACCGTGCCGATCTATCAGGCGCTGGAAAAAGTCGACGGCAAAGCCGAAGACCTGACGTGGGAGATATTCCGCGACACATTGATCGAACAGGCGGAACAGGGCGTCGATTACTTCACGATCCACGCCGGCGTGCGCCTGCCGTTCATCCCGATGACCGCCAAGCGCCTGACCGGGATCGTGTCGCGCGGCGGCTCGATCATGGCCAAATGGTGCCTCGCGCATCACAGAGAATCGTTTCTGTACGAGCGCTTCGAGGACATCTGCGACATCATGAAGGCGTACGACGTCAGCTTTTCGCTGGGTGACGGGCTGCGTCCGGGATCGATTCACGATGCGAACGACGAGGCGCAGATGGCCGAGCTCGCAACACTCGGCGAGCTAACGACGATCGCGTGGAAGCATGATGTGCAGACGATGATCGAAGGCCCGGGCCATGTGCCGATGCACCTGATCAAGCACAACATGGACGAGCAGTTGCGGCTATGTCACGAAGCACCCTTCTATACGCTGGGGCCATTGACGACCGACATCGCGCCCGGCTACGACCACATCACGAGCGCAATCGGCGCTGCGATGATCGGCTGGTACGGCACCGCGATGCTGTGCTACGTCACGCCGAAAGAACACCTCGGACTGCCGAACAAGAAGGACGTGAAGGACGGCATCATTGCGTACAAGATCGCGGCGCACGCTGCCGATCTGGCCAAGGGTCATCCCGGTGCGCAGGTGCGCGACAACGCGCTATCGAAGGCGCGCTTCGAATTCCGCTGGGACGACCAGTTCAACCTCGGGTTCGACCCCGACACCGCCAAGGATTTCCACGACGAGACGTTGCCGAAGGACTCGATGAAGACCGCGCACTTCTGTTCGATGTGCGGCCCGCACTTCTGCTCGATGAAGATCACGCAGGACGTTCGAGAGTACGCGGCCAAGCAGGGCGTGTCTGCCGACGAAGCGCTAACAAAAGGCATGCAAGAAAAGGCGGTCGAGTTCGTCAAGAAGGGCGCGGAGATTTATCAACGCGCCTAGGCGCTCGGGCTGCTGACTGCACGTTCAAGCTTTACAAGCGCGACGTTGAAGCGTCGTCGCTGCGTACAATCTTTTGCTCTGCGCGCTCGGTCGCCACAACACTTTGAAGAACCGGAAGCTCCTCGTCGGGACGTTGCTCGTCGCCTTGCTGGTCGGCGGCGGCTGGTATTGGTGGTCGAACCGTCAGGCCGATGCGCCGACGTATCGCACGGCGAAGGTCGAGCGCGGACCGATTACGGCGACGGTGTCCTCTACCGGCACGCTGAATCCGGTGACGTCGGTGCAGGTGGGCACGCAGGTGTCGGGTCAGATTCAGCAGCTCTTTGTCGACTTCAACTCACCCGTAAAGAAGGGCGAGCTGATCGCGCGCATCGATCCCGAAACGTTTACCTACCGGGTGCGGCAAGCCGAAGCCGATCTCGAATCGGCGCGCTCCAGCGTGGGGCGGGCGCAGGTCGCACAGGTCATCGCCGACCGCGATTTGAAGCGCACCCGGGAGCTGGTGGCGCGCAACTTCGTCTCGCCGGCCGAGCTCGATCGTGCGCAGTCGACGTTCGACCTCGCGGTGGCCGAGGTTCGCACTGCGCAAGCGGTCGTTCAACAACGCGCTGCGCAGGTGGCGACCGCTCGGGTCGATCTGTCGCGTACCGAAATCCGTGCGCCGGTCGATGGTGTCGTGATCAAGCGCAGCGTCGACGTCGGGCAGACGGTCGCGGCGAGCTTGCAGGCGCCCGAGTTGTTCGTGATCGCCAAGGATTTGCGCGATATGCAGGTCGACACGTCGGTCGACGAGGCCGACGTTGGCCGGATCAAGATCGGGCTGCGTGCGACGTTTACCGTCGACGCGTTTCCGGGGCGGCAGTTCTCGGGCGAAGTGCGCAGCGTGCGCAAGGCGGCGCAAAGTGTGCAGAACGTTGTCACTTACATCGCGATCATCTCTGCCAACAACGAGCGCGGTGAGTTGCTGCCGGGGATGACGGCCAACGTGCGCATCGTGACGGACACGCGCGACTCGGTGCTGAAAGTGCCGAACGCGGCGCTGCGATTCCGCCCTGCGGGCGGCATCGCTGGCAGCGGCGTGGAGAGCGCCACCGCGAAAGGCGACGCCATGAAGAATGACGACCGCGGCAAGGCAATGCAGGGCGCGGACTCCGGTGCGGGCAAGGGTGGCGCCGGCGGCGGCCAACTGAATCAGTTCCGCGAGCGAATCGTCAGCGAGCTGAAGATGGACGCCGATCAGCAACAACGCCTCGATCCGATCTTCGCCGAGATGCGAAACAAGTTCATGGGCCTGCGCGATCTGCCCGAGGAGGCGCGCGCACGGCAGAGCGCTGCGATTCGCTCCGACATGCGCGCACGCGTCGAAGAAATTTTGAAGCCCGAACAAAAGGCTCGCTATGCCGAGATCGTCACCGAACTTGCGGGACGGGCGGGAGGCGGACAGGCTGCGCGCGGCCGCGTTTATCTGATGGAGAACGGTAAGCCAAGAGCTATCGAAGTTCGAGTCGGCTTGTCGGACGGAGCGATGAGTGAAGTCAACGGCGAAGGACTGACCGAAGGAGCAGAAGTGATCGTTGGGTTACAGAGTGGATCGACGCCGGGTGCACCTGCTCAGAAGGGCAGTCCGCCCAGGATGTTTTTCTGATGCCGGACCCGCTGGTTCGCGTTGCCGATCTGACCAAGGATTACGTGCTGGGGGATAACGTCGTGCATGCGCTGGCCGGCGTTTCGCTCGACATCGCTGCGGCCGACTTTGTAGCGGTGATGGGGCCATCGGGGTCCGGCAAGTCAACCTTCATGAACATGATCGGATGTCTGGACCGCCCGACGTCCGGCAGCTACTGGCTGGCCGGCGAAGATGTCGCGCGCATGAACGCTGATGATCTGGCGGCGGTTCGCAATCGGCGTATCGGTTTTGTATTCCAGCAATTCAACTTGCTCGCGCGCACCAGCGCATTGGAGAACGTCGAGCTGCCGCTGATGTATGCCAACGTCTCGGTAGCCGAGCGGCACGCGCGCGCATTGGAAAAATTGAAGCAGGTCGGGCTCGGCGAGCGCGCCGATCATCAGCCTTCGCAACTATCGGGTGGGCAGCAGCAGCGCGTGGCGATTGCGCGCGCGCTGGTCAACAATCCCGCTCTGATTCTTGCCGACGAGCCGACCGGTGCGCTCGACTCACGTACCAGCGTCGAGATCATGGCGCTGTTGCAGGAGTTGAACGCCGGCGGCATGACGATCGTTCTGGTGACGCATGAGCACGATGTGGCGGCGTTCGCCTCGCGCGAAGTCCATTTTCGAGACGGCAAGGTGGTCAGCGATCAGCGGCAGACGCCGCGCTCGGCGCGCGACTCGCTCGCTGAGCTGGACGTGGGAGCGGCTGCATGAATGCGTTAATGGTGTTGCGCGTCGCGCTGAAAGCGCTGCGCGTCAACAAGCTGCGATCGAGTCTGACGATGCTCGGCATGATCATCGGCGTGGCCGCCGTGATCGCAATGCTCGCGATCGGCGGCGGCGCGCAGGAACGCGTGCGCGAGCAGCTTAAGAATCTTGGATCGAATTTGATGTTGATCTTCCCGGGCTCGACCACGGCGAGCGGCGTTCGTTTGGGCGCCGGTGCAGCGCAAACCCTCACCGAAGAAGACGCGCTGGCGATTGCGGTCGATGTCGAAGGCGTGGTCGTCGCCGCACCGTCGGTGCGCGGTTCGGGGCAGGTATCGGCCGGCAATTCGAATTGGGCGACGCAGTATTTCGGCACCAACAATGACTACCTGATCGCGCGCGATTGGCCGCTCGCATCGGGCCGCTTGTTCGAACCGGCCGACATCTCGTCAGCCGGCAAGGTCGCGCTGATCGGGCAGACGACTGCAAGGCAACTGTTCGGCGACCTTGATCCGATCGACCAGGTGATTCGCGTGCGCAAGGTGCCGCTGACGGTGATCGGCGTGCTCGAGCGCAAGGGCCAGAACGCCTTGGGGCAGGACCAGGACGACGTCGTGCTGATGCCGCTCGCAACGGCACGCAACAGAGTGCTCGGACAAACACAGGGACGTCAGCGCCGCATCGGCGCGATTTCAGTGAAGACGGCAGACGGCGTTGACATGAAAGGCATCGAAGAGCGAATCCGCGAGCTGCTGCGCCAGCGCATGAAGGTCCAGCCGGGCGCCGACGAGCCGTTCACGATTCGTAATCTGACCGAGATCCTGCAGGCGCAGGAACAGGCGAGCCGCGTGTTGACGCTGCTGCTCGGCGCCGTCGCATCGGTCAGTCTGCTGGTGGGCGGCATCGGCATCATGAACATCATGCTGGTCAGCGTGACCGAGCGCACGCGTGAGATCGGGCTGCGAATGGCGGTAGGTGCTCGCGGCGTCGACATCTTGAAGCAGTTCCTGGTCGAAGCGATCACGCTGTCGATGATCGGCGGTGCGCTCGGCATCGTGCTCGGCGTCGGCGCATCGTTTGCGGTGGGGGAGTTCGCTAACTGGCGCACCGAAATCAGCGCGTCCGCGATCCTTCTTGCGGTCGGATTTTCCGGAGCAATCGGAATATTTTTCGGTTTCTATCCGGCGCGCAAGGCGTCGCGGCTGCTGCCGATCGAGGCACTTCGGTACGAGTGACGGCTTGAATCCGAAAAGGCGCCGCCACCACGCCTTTATCGCGCGCTAGTACTAACGGCAATGCGCGAGCATCGCAGGATGCTTGCCCGCATTGCGCTGATCGTTCCGCGAAACCTTGTCGCTTGCCTCGCGCTGGCAATGGCGGCAGACGTCGCTGCCGCAGATTCATGGGTTGGCGCCTTCAGTGAAATGGATCTGCATCGGCGGCTTTGGATGGCGGCCATCGGCGGATTCAGTCTGGCCGCCGCGTTCGCCATGCTGGCGTTCGAGCTGCGGTCCCGCCGCATCTCGATCGCGCTGCGCCGCCTGACTGACCTCGCAGCGAGCGTTGACGGCAGGCTGCCGGAAGAGACGCGCAGGCAGCGGGTGGCGACCGAGTTGACGCGCTTATCCGACGAGATTCTGTATTCGTCTCAGCGCATGGGACGCGAAAAGCGCGAGCTTGCGGGCAAAGCGGCCACATGGGAGGCGATCTTTGCGGCATCGCTCGAGGCTTCGATCGCGCTCGACAAGGCCGGTGTGATCACGCACGTCAATCCGGCGGCCGAGCGCCTGCTGCGCGTCACCGCACAGGAAATCATCGGTAAGGCCCTGGTCGACGTCATGTTGCCGCCCACTCATCGGTCTCCCGATAACGCCAACTTTGCTGGTGACCTAGCGGGCGGAAGAGCCTCGGGCCGCCGTCAGGAACTGGTCGCGCAGCGACACGACGGCCGTCAGTTTCCGCTTGAAGTGTCAGTCGCCGAATTCAAGAACGGCCATGAGATTGGCTACATTGTCGGCGCTCGCGACATATCGGCCCATCGCCGGCTGCGTGCCGAGCTGGCACGGGCCCGCGAGATTGCGCCCGACGCGTCGGTCAAGGCGGCGCCGCGCAACGGATACACGCTCGAAGAGATCTGCGGCGAGCCGATCCGCCGGCTGGCGGTGCGTGCGCAGCGCAAGGGCCTTCGCTTTCGGTATGAAGACATGGAGCTGCAAGGCCTGGCGCTAATCGGTAACGCGGCGCGACTGCGGCGCGTGCTCGCCAATCTGATCGATAGCTCTTTGCAGGTTTGTGAATCGGGCGAGCTGATCGTTCACCTGACGCTGATCCCGTTGGAAGATCAGGAGTTGCGACTGTCGGCGTCAGTCACCGCCACCGGGATGACCGACGAGCAGGCGGCGCTGATGGTGCAGCCCTATGTAGTGCAGCCGTTTGCCGGTTCCGGTCTCAGCGGTGCGGTTACCGATCGACGCATTGAATTTTTCGGAGCGCGCGTGATGGTTTCGCGTGCGGCGAGTGGGGGCGTCACATTTCAGTTCAATCAGCGGTTTGAAGCCGACTTATCTCGTTTGTCGATCGATCTGTCGGCAACGGTCCCGCAAGGTAAGCCAACGGCGAGCGGCGGTGCGACGCGCCAGAAGACTCCGCCGGTGTCTCAACCGAATGATCAGGCGGACTTCAAACGCGCCGCCGTGCGCTTGCGCAAGAACGCGGAGAAAATCAATCTCGGCGCCCTGTGGGCGGAAGCGCATCGGCTAACGAGCGCGTGGCAGCGCCATGCGGCTGCGGGTGGCTTGAACGGCGATACCGGACTCGTCAGCGCGTTGTCCCATGCAGCACGCGGCGGCGACACGACCAGCGCCATTTTGCTGGCGCGCAAGCTGGCTGATGCACTCGAGCGCGTAGCGGCACACTAGTGGCCGGGGGCGCAGCGGATGCATCAAGCTAACATCGCGCCCGATGGAATTGCTAATAATCGTCAAGGCGGCGATCCTGGGAATCGTCGAGGGCTTGACGGAGTTCCTGCCGATCTCTTCGACTGGGCATTTGATCGTCGCCAGCTCGCTGTTGAACTTCACCGGCGAGAAAGTTCCGACGTTCGAGATTGCGATTCAAACCGGTGCGATGTTCGCCGTGATCTGGGAATATCGAGCGAAGTTATCGGCCACGGTCGCGGGCATTTTTCGCGAGCGAACAGCGCAGCGATTTGCGATCAACGTGGCGATCGCGTTCGCGCCGGCGGTTGTGTTTGGGCTGGCGCTGGGCGGTCTGATCAAGGCGCAGCTTTTTCATCCGGTGCCGGTTGCCCTTGCGTTCGTCATCGGCGGATTGATCATTCTGTGGGTCGAGCGGCGCCACCATCGCGCCTTCGGCGAGCGCGACCTGCAAGGCACGCGCGTTTCGAGGGTCGAATCGGTCGACGACATGACGCCGCTTGATGCGCTAAAAGTTGGACTCGTGCAGTGCGCTGCGTTGATTCCCGGCACCAGCCGCTCGGGCGCGACGATCATCGGCGGCATGCTGTTCGGCCTGTCGCGCAAGGCGGCGACCGAGTTCAGTTTCTATCTGGCGATTCCGACGTTGATCGGCGCCGGCGTGTACTCGATGTGGAAGCAGCGCGGCCTGTTTGTCGAAGCCGACATTCCCATATTTGCAATCGGGCTTGTCTTTGCGTTTGGCTCGGCGTTGATCTGCATCCGCTGGTTGATTCGCTATCTGTCGACGCATGATTTCACAATCTTCGCCTGGTATCGAATCGCGTTCGGCGGCGTCATCCTGTTGACCGCGTACCTCGGCTGGGTCGACTGGGCCCGGTGATTTCGCGTGAGGACGATGCAACCCGCTCGTGACGAGGTACAAGAGCTAAGTGCGCTGCTGCGTTCGCGCTTTCCGATCATCCTGATCGCGTCGCACGAAGAGCCGCGCATCCTCGAGCTGCTTGCCAAGGCGGCAAACCTGGAGAACCAGGTGCTTATGACGTGGAGCATCACGTGCGGCATCCGTCGCCACGGCCGCGAAGAAGCGATCTACCAGACCAACGATCTGCTCGACGTACTGAAGCACATTGATAAGACCGCACAGAACGGCATCTACGTACTGTGCGACGCGCATCCGGGTTTTAAGGATCCAATCTCGATGCGGCTGATTCGCGAGATCGCGCTGTCGCATTCGAAGTCAGCTCGCACGCTGGTGTTTATCAGCCCACGGCTGGACGAGTTGCCGTCCGAAGTGCTGCGCTTGTCCGCGCATTTTCATCCGCAGCTCCCGGATCGCGACGGGATTCGCGGGATCGTCAACGAAGAGGCGAAGCGTTACGAAAGTCAAACCGGAGAAAGGCCGCGCGGTGACAAGCAAGCGCTCGAAATGCTGATCATGCATCTGCTCGGCATGGAACAGGACGACGTGCGGCGGCTGGTGCGCCAGGCGCTGCGCGACGACGGCGCAATCAGCCAAGACGACGTGCGACGCGTGCTGGCCACCAAGTATGAAGCGCTGGGCGGCGCCGCTTCGCTTGCGTACGAAGAAAGCAAAGTGAAGTTCGACGACGTGGGCGGTCTGGCGCGGCTCAAGCACTGGATATCGCTGCGCCGCCAGCCGTTCCTCGATCCGAGCGCCGCCAATGTCGACCGGCCGAAAGGCATCGTGTTGCTGGGCGTCCAGGGCGGTGGCAAGAGTCTGGCGGCGCGTGCGGTGGCGGGCGAGTGGGGCGTGCCGCTGATGCGGCTCGACTTCGGTGCGCTTTACAACAAGTACTACGGCGAGACCGAGCGCAATCTGCGCAACGCTTTCGCGGCCGCCGAAGCGATGTCGCCGTGCGTGCTGTGGATCGACGAGATCGAGAAGGGAATTTCAGTGGACGGCGGTGATGGCGACGGCGGTGTGTCGCGCCGCGTGCTTGGCAGCCTGCTGACGTGGATGTCGGAGCGAACGCAGCCGGTGTTCATTGTGGCGACCTCGAACGACATCTCACAGCTGCCGCCCGAGCTGATTCGTAAAGGGCGCTTCGATGAAATCTTTTTCGTTGATTTTCCGAATGACGAAGCCCGCACTCAGATCGCAACGATTCACTTGAGGAAGCGCGGCTACGACGCGGCGCAGTTCGATGTGCCCGGCTTGGCCAAATTGTCGGACGGGTATTCGGGCGCCGAAATCGAGCAGGCGATCGTTTCGGCATCGT
This sequence comes from uncultured beta proteobacterium, assembly GCA_963829995.1. Taxonomy (GTDB): domain Bacteria; phylum Pseudomonadota; class Gammaproteobacteria; order Burkholderiales; family Burkholderiaceae_F; genus JACCZX01. The sequence goes on from CAWHKW010000031.1 coordinate 512,326, forward strand.
TCGAAGCGCGCGCTCGCAACGAAGCGCTGCGCCCGGCGGATATTCTTGCCGAGATCGAACGTACTCGGCCGCTTTCGGTGGTTATGGCCGAGAGGATCGATGAATTGCGCGCGTGGGCAGCCAATCGTGCGGTGTTCGCGGACGACGAGCCGCGCGCGAATTACACCGAGGATTAGGGCGCAGTTTTCAGGCGCCTCGCGTTGATCGACAGCGTCCGCTGGCGACGCTTCTGTGGACTTCTTCTTGCCATCACATGGCCGGTGGGACGATGCGTTGCGGTTGAGCGCGGTGGCGCAGCCAGGTTCCTAATGTGCGACGTCAGCTTGCGACCCTATGCGGACTTGAGCTCTGCCAAATAGCGGACGCCAGTTGCCTATAGCGGACACTTAAGGTCGGCACCAACGTGGGCCGTGGCGGCTAGCCGCGCCAGAACACGTTCACAACTTCAATGCAGCTCATCAACCGCAGTAGACCGTTGCGAAGCAATTGGCGTCAAGCGCGATGACCTTCCTATCAATTCAACTGGCTTCTGAATTCACGATATCTATACTTTATCGTCAATCAGAATCGTTTCTACGCGACTTCTGAGTTGTCAGAAACGAGCCTTTACTGCTTCCTATAGACGGCATCCGGACGCAAATCACACGGCGTGAGTGGAACCAAGCTTGACGTGATAAGCGCGATTTGATCATCCGCCTGACCACGCGTAGCCCACATGCGATTGAAAGTGACTAACGAGTTTGGCATTGCGTGGTTTCGCCCCACGTACTCGGCCCCGACACCTCCGCCGGCACCACATAGCAGCGTCCCAAATGTCACACCCAGAGCGTCTAAGGGGCCGCCGGGATTGACTGAAAGAGGCGGATCGAAATTAAAGTAGGAGTTGAAGAACGGCAGTACGCTGTCAAAGTCATAGCGTGAGCTCATCGCAACATGGCACGTGCGACATGAGGGAGCTGCGACCTTCAGGTAAAAGTTCTGATCCTGCGCCGAGCGCGCGCGCCATCCGACGGGGAGATGGTTTGCGTTCTGGGAGTTAGTGCCGGATGCGTACCATCCGTTGACGAGCGCGTTGGCGGCATCAGTCCTATCGGTCTCCAAGAGCAAGAGGTTTAGCTGCTTTATGGAAGCCTCTTGGTCTGCCAGCCTTAGCCCGGGCTGCGTCGAAAAGTGGTAATTGGCATTGTCAAAGGGCAAGAAGTGCGCGCCCAAATGAGGATTGTTGTTAGCCGTGCGGTACCTTCCGGCGTATTGATCGCCGCCATGGCATGCCACACATGTGCCTGGAACAAATTTTTCACCTCGGCCATCCAAATTGACTGATGGCAGTAGCTGTCCGTCTGGCCCGAAGACATAAAATTTCGTAAACGGCCTATCGCCGTTCACGCCCGCGGATATCGAATACTCCATTGCTACGCATGCGACGAGGTTCTTGCCGCTCAATGCGGAAGCAATCGCCGCGTCGATGTCGGCCTGGCTTTCCGTAAGGGGGCCGGGGTGATTACAAACCACGTAAGCAATTCGGTTAGCCGATACACGCGTGCCTTCCATACGGCGAACCAAGTTTAGATCTACCTTATTGACAAAGGTCGCGGACAGCTGCACGTTGCTGCCGGCAAAGGGCCCCATCGCGTTGGTTTGCTTCCAGTCATCAAACGAAATGCCCCTATTAGGCTTTCCTTCTGCGTCGCAGAGCTCGACGGCACCCAAGGCGCGGTAGTACTCACATGCCTCAATCCTTGAATCGATGCCTTTATAGGAAAGGAACCAGTCTGCAAACGGAGCGATGTCCGAAGGCAGAGGAGAAACTTGAGGGGCCGAGGCAACGGTGACGCCATCCCGGACTGCGCTCATAGACGTTACAACGGGCTTGGAGTTTGGCAGTACGAAACTGACTTCGCGCTCCAAAATGCCGGAACTGACAGAGATCAGTCGCTCCTGAAGGGGTAAGTTTCCGCATCTGACTGTCAGGCTAAAGACGTCCGCCGAAGGCGCGCTACCCGTAATGAAATAGTCGCCATAGTCATTCGGATTTGTCGCGTTGAGTAAAACACCTTGCGAGTTTCGCAACTCGATCGTCGCACTGTGAAATTGAGGAACGAAGCGATTGGTAATCCCGCAACGCGAACCGTCTGCTAGAGCAACATGTCCATATAGCCTAACGTTCTGGTTGCCGAAATTTAGCGGGTTATGGAGGACTCGCAGGTTCGAGACCGATTCGTTCCTAATAGTGATGACATTCACGGCGCCAGTGCAGTCGTCCTTAACAGAGCCGGGCAGCTTGCATTCGAGCGTGTAAGTGCCACTAGGCACTTTTTCGACAACAAACTCGCCCCTGCCATTAGACACGGCCGCGCTGGACACGATAGTGCCCGCGCTGTTCTTCAGGTTCGCCTCTGCACCGAGCAAGTACACCTGGCGAAGTTTCACAGTCGCGGTTGCAGGGTCAAGAAAGGGAGTAACTTGGAAAAAGCACTCCTGTATTGACCGCCAGGAAAATCCAATGCAGGAGTTGGAGGTGAAAACACGAGAGGTGATGGCCGCACAACGGGGACCGAGCCCGCGTCTGACGATACTGCCACCTGCTGTTCGCTGTATCCGCCCCTATCGTCGCGGACGATTACATAAACGAAGTGCAGGCCACCCGTCGCTGGGGGCGTCCAAGTTGTGGTCGGTGAATCGACGTTCACGATGACTCCGCCAGTAGCTCTCCAGCGGTAGTGCAGCGTGTCCGAGTCTGCATCAGTGGCTGCGACGGAAATGGTCAAGGCGTTGTTAGTCGCAGACCCAACCGGACTTGAAGGTGGGGGAACGGGGGGAATTGGTATAGAAGGCGATGGAGCCGAGTCGCTGCCGCCACCGGAGCAGGACAGCATCATGAGGAAAACAGAACCCGCAAAACCGAATCGAAGTAGCCCCGCGACACGGGAACATCCACGGCTCGCCGACGTCCGTGGCTCGCAGTCAACGACACCACTATCCTGAGTTGTGAGAGGAATGCATTGCTTGGGGCTCATTTCTTGTACCTAATTGCGTTCGTATCTGTTGGCGGAGTGGCACTAGACTGGTAAGAGGAAAAACAACAATCTCATTTCTCCTTGACCTTTTCCTTGGCAATGGTGGCCACAGTTCCAGTGGCGACCGATTGCACGCCCGAACCGACCGAGGTCTTCACCACACCAGATACGACACCACCGATCAGCGCATTACCCACAGGGTCTTTTTTGACAGGCTTGTCATAGTTCTTCAGGCGTTGGATTTCAGTAGCTCGGCTATCTTGGCGGTTGAAATCCGCCCCAGCGCCCGCCGCCTGCGCTATGACTACGGTGGGTGACGTAAGTAGTAGCAAAGTAAAAATCTCTCGTCCAAGATTCATAGTTTTCTCCACTGATGTTGCATCGCAGAGTGTTTCTCCACTCTGACGTTCCGTAGCGCGCACTCTCGGATGAAGACTTCGGCGCAATGGCCATGCACGGTTTTCTCGAAGGTACTGCCGGCACTTGACAAGTGTCGTTCCCCACAGAAAGTTTGGCGTTTGAACCCATCATCAACATGCTTACGTTGCCAGTCCTTTGCACCTGACGCATCATTCAAATGAATGACGGCGGCCTTGATGGAACCCGGTCGTGCTGAGGCCGTGGACATTCGCTGAAACCCTCGTGAACAACTCGGGCATAAAGCGACTGGGCAATTAGGTTTTAATGGAGCCAGGATTAGCCATGGATACCAACCGCCGTAGCGAACTGATCCACCTAATGAATAGCGCCGCCCTCGGGAACGGTGACGATTGGACGCAGTTGCTTCTCGCGCTTGCGAATGGCTTTGGCGCTAGCAGCGCGGCCATCGTGACCCCTGAGAGTGACCCAAAGGGGAGATTCTTCGGTCGCTCGGTAGGCAATTGCGCGATCTCTATGGAAGAGTATGAAGCGCACTGGGTGGGCAAGGACGAATGGGCGCTCGGCGCGCATGAAAGAAAGCTGTGTCAACGAGCCGGGGAAGCGGAGCTTGGTGAGACGGTTATTGAAAACCGGCGCCTTCACAACACAGAGTTCTTTAACGAGTTTCTCCGTTCATTCGAGATTACTCACGTCTTGTCTTTGAGGGTTACGGATGACTTCGATCGAACTGCTCCAGTTACCCACATATCCCTATTGGGCGATCGCGCTTTTGATCTAGGCGATCGCGACAGTCTGCAAAGTCTCTGGCGCCCGCTGCAGCGGGCATATCAGGCGTATTGGCTACTTTCACGGGCGCGGTCCCTTGAAACCTCAGCCGAACGATCGCTCGACGCCGTGCAGATTCCGATGTGGGTGATAGACGCGCAGGAGCAATTATTTACGCGAATCGAGAAGCGAGGGGCGCGCGCGCGGTTGCGCTCGTCACCACACAATTTGAGCGCCTGGTCAGTGTGGGAGACCTGAGGATTGGCGACTTGTTGAGGCTCGGTGCTGGCACCTGGCGCGTTCCAGCGGCAGTCACTATCGGCGATCACATCTACCGCGTAGTTGTCCATGTGGTGGCCATTGAGGACCAGTGGTGTATGCCCAGGCTTGGCCGCATGCAACAACCGTCGTTATTGTCGAAGGAGCTGGCGCGGAGGATATTGATCGCGTGTGGATCGCTCGGCTCGGCGTTCGATTTGGGCTAACTGAGCGGGAATCCGAGGTACTCACGAAGGTTTCAAACGGCCTTGCCCCAGAGGAAATCGCGAAGGTGCTCGGGATCAGCGAGCCAACTGTGCGAACCCACCTGGCCAGACTGTTTCAGAAAACGGGTTGTCACCGCCAAGCCGACTTCGTTCGTTTAATCCTTCGAGGAAACACGTAGGCCCGCTAACTTGAAGCGGAGTTGCTAGCACTGAGCAACAAGAACTAAATTAGCGACACACACCGCTTCATTTTTA
>CAWHKW010000032.1:0-104376 GCA_963829995.1 uncultured beta proteobacterium
CCGGGCTTCGGACAGATTCGAGGCTGGGACGGCCACGACTGGATTGTCGGCGGCACGTATTCAAGAATGGAGATCGTTGGCGACACCGGCAATGACGTGCTGTACGACCAAGTACTGGCGACCAACGATGCAGGTCAGAACACACTCTTATTCGGTGGCGCCGGATCTGACTTCTTGTACGGTACCGGCGCATCGATGACTCTCAGCGGTGGGACGGGAAATGATTTCATCTCTTCGGCCCGCTATAACTCGGCGCCTATCTTTATAGTGCTGGCACGAGGCACAAACGGCGAGCTCATCGAGTTGGTGGATCAAGCCGTTGCCACCGTCGTCACCGGATTGGGTGAACGCCTCTCACTAACCGGCACCGAGATCGCCGGCGCACTCGGCAGCTACGACGCAGGGCTGCAGCGCTGGCTGTTCTATTACCGCCCATTCAGCGAAGGCAGTGCTGTGGGCGGTGCGACGATGCTGGAAGACAACCGCGCCTTTAATCACTTCCTTTCCGCCTACATCACGAACGGCGTCATAGATCGGCTTCTGCCTAGCTTCGCGGCCGAGCCGGGTGCCTCACCTGTGAACGCCTTTCAACTAAGTTGGACAACGAATCCGGCGGAGCCGCTTGCTGCGGCGAATGTCTCGTTCTTTCGCGAAGACGGCGTCCATGCGCAGGGAGTGGTGGCGCATCTCTTACCCAACACCACCACCTTTCAGATTCAGGCACAGGATGGCAACACCAGTCTCCCAGATCGCGCCTACATCGATGCGGGAGACAACGACGACCTCGTGTATGGCGGCGCGGGTCGCGACATAGTCCAGGGGGGAAATGGCGCCGACCGCATCGACGGTGCCGGCGGTGAAGACTTCATACAAGGCGGCGCGGGTGACGATTTCCTAGTGGGCGGGCGGTTCAACGATGTGATCGCGGGCGGGATGACAACGACATCCTGCACGGCGGCGGCGAAAGCGATTCGCTGTACGGCGGTAACAACAACGATGTACTGATGGGTGATCTTTACTTTACTTCCACGATAGCGATGGGTTTGTGACCTCCTATCAGGAGCTTCAACCTGCGGGCGATGATTTGCTGGACGGCGGTAGCGGCAATGACACGCTCGACGCAGGCGCCGGAAATGACGTTCTGTTCGGCGGTGATGGCCATGATCTGCTGAGCGGCGGCGCCGGCAATGACGTGATGCACGGCGGCGCGGGTGATGACGTGCTCGTGTCCGAAAGGGGAAGCGGCATCGGCAACGATGACGTGCTGGATGGCGGTGCCGGCAACGATACCTACGTTTTCCTCAGCAACCTGAGTCGTGATCTGCGAGCGACATTGGCAGTGTCGATGGAATGGGCTCGACGACGCTGCAGGATTCTCCGGAGTCGATTCGATTCGTACGAACTTCCATCGAATGACATTGCCGGGCGGAGTCGAAAACCTGACATTGGACGGCTACGCCGTCAACGGCGGCACGGTCACGGGCTTGCAATACGAAGCGTGGGGACGCGATACGCGGGCGCGCTACGTCGGCAACGACTCGAACAACATCATCGATGCGTCGCAGCTCGGACAACGCGCCAACTTTCTGCAAACGTTTCTGGGAGGCATGGTAATCGACGGCGGCGCAGGTGCCGACACGATGACTGGGATGCTGGTGAGACGAGTGATACCTACATCGTTGACGACGTTGGCGATGTGGTCGTTGAAGCGGGCAGGTGGCCGCTGAATGCGCGCGACCGCATCGTTACGCCTTTTTCGACCACGCTCCGGCAAGCCTGCAGAACCTGGAAGATGTCGAGCTCACTGGCTCGGCTGCTGTTACGGCAATCGGCAACGCGCGCGACAACCTGCTGATTGGCTCCACCAACACTCCAGCAACGCCTTGAGCGGTCTCGCTGGAAACGATGTGTATCGCGTCGACTTGACGCGACACAGTGGCAGAAAGCGCAGGGGGTGGCAATCGATACGCTGTCGATAGACGGCGCCACGCTTGCGGTCGGCAGCAATACCAACGTCTTGCTGTCCAGCTACGCGAACTTCGAGAATCTCGAAGTGTTCAAGGGCTCGACAGTTGTCAATCTCACGGGTAACTCGGGCGACAACCGCGTCATCGGTTCCGCCGGCGGCGGCACTCTCGACGGCGGTGGCGGCAACGACACGCATCGTCGATTTCGACATCTCGCCAGTATTGGGATCGGCTGTATCAACAGCATTTCAACGTGCCTCTGAATCGCTCGCATATCCTGCTTGGCGGCGCAGGCAACGATTCGATTACGTCGATGGCGGCTCCGACATGCTCGACGGCGGAAGCGGCAATGATCTGCTGAAGCGGCTTACAAGGGTCTCGGACGTGGTGTTCGGCGGCGGGTACGGAATCGACACACTCACCTTTATCAGTGTACCGGAATCAACACTGAGTGGACCGAAGCGACCGACTTCTCGTCGCTGCGCAGTCAGCGCGTTGGTAACAACTTGCAGCTCACACTGAACGGCGGCGTAGATCGGCTGGATCTGATCAATTACTACGCAGTCGATCCGACACGGCGTCCGAATTCAATCAGTGGTAGTCGGCGATCAACTTTCGTTGTCGCGGTCTGTTATTGATGCATTCCTGTTAGCTGGCGCTCCAGGCGCTGCTTCGCCGGCGGCAGACTTCATCGCTACAGCAGCGGCCGGCGGCACGATCAACGCAAGCGCGGGCAATGACATGTCCTCGGTGCCCATCGGCGTCGACAACCTTTCGGGCGACGCCGGCGACGACAGCATCTACGGTGGCGCGGGCAATGACACCCTGAACGGCGGCGACGGCGCCGACCGGCTCGACGGTGGAAGCGGCAACGATCAGTTGACCGGCGGGCGGGTAATGACGAGCTTACCGGTGGCGCGGGCAACGACATCATTCGCTTCAGTCTTGGATCCGGCCAGGATCGCATCAAGAACAACTCGCTCGAGACAATCGACGGCACAGATACGTTGCGATTTAACTCCTCGGTCGCGCTGTCCTCGGTAACGATCAGCGCCGATAACGCCGATGGCCTTGTAATTTCGGTCGCAGGCGGCGATCAGATCATCGTCGAAGGCAGCCAGCGCGATTTTAGCGTGACAACCGTGTCGCGGGGGTTTCAGCTGGACCGCCGGCGATCTCGCAGCACGCTGGACCGCATCGAGTTCTCGACGGCACGGTATGGACTCATGCCGACTTGATCGGCCGCACCAATCCGCGGATCGGCACACGGGAAATGACACGCTGATCGCTCCGCACGGCTTCGCATGCGCATCGAAGGGCTGGCAGGCAACGACATTCTCACCGGGCGAGATGGCGCTGACAGTTGATCGGAGGCGACGGTACGACCAGTTGCTCGGTGGCGACAACAATGACTGCTCGACGGCGGCGCCGGTGGCGGTTGGCTGCGCGGTGAAGCAGGCGATGACACGCTGATCGGCGGCACCGGCGACGACATGCTCGACGGTGGAAGCGGCGCCGACACGATGACAGGCGGCGCTGGCAACGACGTCTACGTATAGATAGTGCCGGCGATGTTGTAAACGAGGCCGCGGCCGGCGGCACGGACGAAGTCCGCAGTCCCATCGATTACGTTCTCGGCGCTAACCTGAAAACCTGGCCTGCTCGGTTATGACGGGCTTGCGTGGCGAAGGTAACAGCAGCGCCAACACGATCTTCGGAACGTCGGCAATGACACGCTGATCGGCGGCGCGGGGGTGCGATACCTTCGCGGCAGTGGAGGAAATGACCTCTATATCGGTGCCGGCGATGGCGACACTTTCTTTGCATCTCACCATGGTGGTACGGATTGGAACGCTCAGCTCACCGTGGACAACGTTGCGCCGTCCAGCGCTGCGCTCGGAACGTTGCAGTTCGAAGACGCATCGATCTTGCCGGTGGATTTGGTAGTGACGCGCGGAACCGGTGCGCAAGCGGACGACCTCGTGATCGCGTTGCGCGGCACCGAAGGCACGGTGGTGGTCAAGAATCACTTTTTGGTCACAGCGGGTCAGCGCCGAAACGGGATTTCATCGTTGCGATTCGCTGACGGCTACACGCTCGACCGGAACGGCATCGATGCGCTGGTCGGCGTCGCCCCCGCCAACGGGGCGCGATCTGACTTCACCCACCTTGTAGGGGACGAGCGCCAACGACAACCTCAACGGGACTGCCGGCGACGATCGCATTCTTGGTTTTGAGGGGAGCGATTTCTTAACGGCTGGGGAGGTGCCGATACTCTTGCTGGCGGTACAGGCGACGATTATTACTTCGTCGACAATGTCAACGATTACGTCTACGAAGCTTCGGCGCAGGCATTGATCGAATCAACTCAACCGTCACGTACGCGCTTCCGACCGAGGTCGAGAATCTCGCACTAACTGGTACGAGCAATATCAACGCGACCGGCAACGTACGGTGCCAATCGATTTACGGAAACGCTGGCGTTAATCAGATTTCCGGCGGCGCCGGCAATGACTACCTCGACGGTGGCGCCGGAGCCGATGTGCTGCAGGGCGGCGATGGCAACGACACGCTAATCGGAGGTGCTGATAACGACACGCTGGCTGGGGGCGCAGGTAACGATCTTTACGTCGTCGACGCGGTGGCGACGTCGTCACGGAGAACGTCAACGAGGGTAGCGACACTGTCCAGGCCGCAATCACGTACACACTCAGCGCCAATGTCGAGAACGCTGACACTAACTGGCACTGCTGCCATCAACGGTACCGGCAACTCCTCCGACAACACGATCTACGGAAATACCGCGGCAAATGCGCTTACCGGAGGCGCGGGCAACGACACGTTGAATGGCGGTATCGGTGCTGACGCAATGGCTGGCGGCGCTGGCAACGATACGTTCGTTGTTGATAACGCGGGTGACGTCACGACAGAGTTGGCGGGTGAAGGCACGGATACAGTGCAGTCGTCGCTGACATGGACGTTGGCTGCGAATGTCGAGAATCTGACTTTGACCGGAGCAGCCGTAATCAATGGCACAGGCAATACGCTAGTCAACACGTTGACCGGAAATTCGGCAGCGAATCGGCTTGACGGTGGCGCGGGCGCTGACACGCTGATCGGTGGCCTGGGAAATGACACCTACGTGGTCGATAACACCGCCGATATCGTGACTGAAGGATCGAACGCTGGCACCGACTCGTCGAAGCCGGCGCAACCTTCACGCTCGGCGCCAATGTCGAAAACATCACGTTGACCGGTGCAGCTGCGATCAATGCCACAGGCAACTCGTCCAACAACACGTTGACTGGTAACGCCGCGCGCCAACCGTTTGGACGGCGGCGCCGGCAACGACACGATGATCGGTGGCGCGGGTAACGACATCTATGTCGTGAGGCACGGCGAGCGACATCGTCACCGAAGCAGCGAGCGCGGGCACAGATACCGTTGAAACAGGCATCACCTACACGCTCGGCACTAACGTCGAGAATCTGACTCTGACCGGCACAGCGGCTATCAACGCCACCGGCAACACCGTTGCCAACGTGTTGACCGGCAATGCTGGAGCCAATACGTTGAATGGCGCTGCGGGAGCCGACACGATGGCCGGCGCAGCCGGCAACGATATCTACATCGTTGATAACGCCGGCGACGTCGTGAGTGAAGCCGCCAGCGCCGGGACAGACCGTGTCGATTCGTCGGTGACATACACGCTCAGTGCCAATGTCGAGAACCTGACGCTTACCGCTACGGCAGCTATCAACGCCATGGGCAACACGTTGAACAATGTCCTGATCGGCAACACCGGAGCGAACAGGCTTGACGGAGGCGCGGGCAATGACACGATGACGGGCGGCAGCGGAGACGATGTCTACGTCGTGGATGCTGCGGGTGATGTTGTCACCGAAGCTGCAAGCGCAGGCACCGATCGTGTCGAATCCTCAGTCAGCTATATGCTTGGTGCCAACGTCGAGAACCTGACGTTAACAGGTGTCACCGCGATCAACGCTACCGGCAACACGCTGGCTAACACGCTGCGAGGTAATGCGGGTGCCAACACGTCTCAACGGCGGAACCGGAAGCGACACCATGCTCGGCGGCGCCGGCAACGACATCTACGTCGTCGATAGCGGCCGGCGACATCGTCACCGAAGCTTGCCGCGAAGGTATCGACACCGTGCAGTCAGCGATTACCTGGACGCTCGGCGCGAACGTCGAGAACCTGACGCTGACGGGGACGGCCGCGATCAACGGCACCGGCAACACACTTGCCAACACGCTGACAGGCAACGGCGCCGCCAATCGTGCTCGAATGGTAGTGCGGGCGCCGACACGATGAGTCGGAGGCACGGGCAACGATGTCTACGTCGTCGACAACGCGGCCGACGTGGTGACCGAAGATGCGAGCGAAGGAACAGACCGTGTCAGTCCTCGCTAACGCACACGCTTGCCGCCAATGTCGAAAATCTGACCCTGACAGGCACCGGAGCGATCAATGGGACCGGCAATACGCTGGCCAATGTCATCACCGGCAACAGCGCCGCCAACGTGCTGTCCGGCGGTGCCGGCAACGACACGCTAACCGATTCGGGCGGTGCCAATGTGTTCATCGGCGGCGCCGGCAACGACACGCTAAACGTCACCAGCACCGGCATTGACCGCATCGCGATGGCACGCGGCCACGGAATCGACACTTTGATCAGCACCGGCACAGCCGCCAACGATGTGCTCGAAGTCTCGAATGGCATCGCCAAGTCGGCGATGGGGTTGATGAAGACGGGCAACGATCTGATCGTCGATCTCGGAGCGGGCGAAACCTTAACGCTACGCAATTGGTACGCGGGGGTCCGCAATGTCGGCACGCTGAAGATCATTGGCGACGCTGCATGGGTACCGGGCCAAGCCGGAACACCGACGCAAGTCGAGACGCTCAACATGGCGTCGCTGGTCACCGCCTTTGATGCATGGCGCGTCGCTAATCCGACGCTCACGCGCTGGCCACTCGACTCGTTCGGTGCCAGCAGCCTCGCTGCTACCAGCGCCATGCACCTCGAAGTAGGCGATGCGGACCAGATCAATCCGCTGCGACCGATGCGCACAATGGCCGTTGATGATGGCGTCGCGCAGATGGTCGCTCTCGCTCCGCTGCCCTACTCGCCCGATGTTTCTGAGTTGCAGACCGTCACGCAACGAAACCTCAAATCGTTCATGGGATTCTGGGAACAATCTGAATCCGAGTTGGCTGCTAGCACGAGTAGCAGCGAACCGAGCGCTGCGAGTGACGCGGTGAGTGACATGGTCTTCGGCGCACCGCACGCGCTTGCGCTGGCGGGCGGGAGCGCGGCTAACTTCGGCGACGCGGCAGACGGATGGGCACGCACGCTACCTACGGCACGCAAGTCGATGCCCATTGACACTTTCAGCACAGACATGGCTCACATCCAGCCGGTGGCGCGCAGTGCGCCATGGTGGGAATCTGTGGACAGCGTGACCGAGCTGTCGTCGCGCTTTATCGGCGAAGTCGAGCGTCGTCCAAGGGTCGAAACGCCGTTCATATGGGAGGCCGTGCATAGCGAACTCAAGCAGCAGTTGACTCATGCATCCGGAAGCGCAATGGGCGAACAGGCGCTTGACGATGGTTGGGCCTCGGCGGGAAGTTCCGGCGCGTTGATTAACGGCACGGAATTGCAGCATTCAGCCATAGTTGAAGACGCACAGCGCGTTGCCGGCCGGCTAGGTCAAAGACTGCTCTGATCGGGTGAAAGCGTGTCCCCGTTTGCGCGGGGACACATTCATCCTTTCTTCGACGCCTAACCGCTTGAGTGCATCACCAACTGTCGCAACGCTCTCGCATCATCTAGCGCGTGATGCCGGCGCAAGCTCAGTTGCTTGGTCGCATCGTCCATCTCTTCATAAGAAATCGGAACGCGCTTCCAGTCGATCCCGCTCGGCAAATCTTCGCGGCCCAGCAGCTCCGTTAGCGCCCAGCGGTCGTACCCTGAATCGCTGACGATTGTCGTCGGCGCACGCCCTGCTCGCTCGTCAAGCCATGCGGAGAATGCTTCGGCCGCCATTGGCAGCGGTACGGCATCGCCGTCCAGCAGCGGCACGACAACTTCTTTGACGAAGTCGCTCGAGCGCTCGAGGTTCCAACCGTTGACCTCGCAGTAGAACGCCGTCGAGTCGGTTGCTACCGCGCCGATGCTGATCAACTCCGGCGTCTGCAAGCTCGTGAACTCGCTGTCGATAAAAACGTAGACGCGCCCCGGGTCGGGTGCCAGCGTCGCCGGAGGCACCGGCAGAATGCGAAACAGCAGCACTTCGTCGATGTATTCGCCCGGCGGCAGATGCAGCTTCTCAATCACCTCAGCAGACGGCAAGTCAGTCTCGCGGAACCCGGCGCGCCGCATCGCGCGCAGTGCGCGCACATTGCGGCGCGACGGCCGCACCAGGAAGCGGTTGATTCCATAGTTCGTTTGCATCCAATCGGCCAGCAGCACCAGTGCCTCGGAGCCAAGACCACGGCTGGTCAGACGTCGCTCGGCCAGCCAGATGTCGAGCTCGACGACGTCGTTCAGCAAATCGATCGGCCCATGAGAAACACATCCGATCTCGTCCCCACCGGCGACGATGATGAACATGCGACCCGCGTACGGCCGGGTGCCGTCGAAATACGCGTTGACGTACTCGGCTGAAAACTCGTCGAGCGTCGGCACCGGGCGCTCCGGATAAAACGGCGCGCCCATCGTGTTCGACGCGAGATCGGACTGCGTCAGCCACTCGTAAACGCGTGGACGGTCGAGTAACCGCGCACGACGCAGCGTCAAACGAGCGCCGACCGTGACTGTCACGCGCTCGTCCCCGCGCGTAGTAGATGGCGATGAATCGGATCGAGCATCGCCGCACCGAGTCGCGCGCTGCGAGCACCGTTCCAGCCGAATCGCAGATCGGGCGCGTTGGCGTTGTCCTTGAACGGCATCTCCAGTGTTAGCGACAGGCACCCGAACGTGTGGCCGACGTACTTCGACGCGAGCTTCAGCACGTCTTCCTTGTACTTGCTGGCGTGATATCCGTGCTCGGTCTGGAAATCCGCGCTGGCTGTACGAAAGTCGGCCGCAAACGCTTGCTGCTCGTCGGCTTGCCGCGCGGTGAAATTGGGCAGCATCTCGCACCCGGCGACGAATACGTACGGCAGATTCTCGTCGCCATGAATATCGAAGAATGCGTGACACCCGGTCGCGTGAATCGCATCGCGCACGCAACTCACTTCCGGACTGCGCTCTGACGACGGCGCCAGCCATTCGCGATTCAAGTTGGCGCCCGTTGCGTTGGTGCGCAGATTGCCCAGCACCGAGCCGTCAGGATTCATGTTTGGAACGATGTGAAAGGTCGCAGCATCGCGCAACCGGATTGCCAACTGATCGGCGGTACTGAGCAGGCGCTGCAGCAACCCTTCCACAAACCATTCCGCCATGGTTTCGCCCGGATGCTGCCGGGCGATGATCCATACCGGCCGTTCGCCGCTGCCGACAACGAGTGCATCGATATCACGTCCTTGAATGCTGGCGCCGAGCCGTCGCAGCTGCGCGCCGAGTGAGATGCAGTCTGCCAACCGCGTCAGATGACGTTCCCACGAATACGGCTCGAAATAAGCGATATACGAAGGGCCCGGCGCAGGCGGTAGGTTGATTGTCAGAACTTGCCCGTCATAGCGTGTAGGAATTCGCTCCCAATCGCTCCGGTTCCAGCTCGCGACGGCACGGTAGTCACGCCATCCGTCCGGATAGGTGGTGGCACCTGCGTTCACGATGCGCAGTTCTGCGCCGGTTTCTTCCGCGCCGCTGACGCGAAAGTGAAACCACTGCAGGAACTCGCTCGCTTCACCGCTGGCTGACCGGTCGTGGCGAATCGCGAGATCGGCGCGTGCGCCATCGCACGCGATCACTTCAATCGCACCGCTATCGAATCCCTGGCTGATCTGCATGCCTTCAACGAAGCCGATCAAGCAATACGGCACGCCTCATCGAAGTCGAGCCGCGGAGAGCGCGGGAAGAGCTTGCTTGCATCACCGTGACCGAGGCTGCAAACGAAGTTGACCTTCCACTTGCTGTCGGTGAAAAACTCGGCGTTGACCTTGTCGGCGTCAAAGCCGGACATCGGCCCGCAGTCAAGGCCAAGCGCACGCGCCGCGATAATGAAGTACGCGCCTTGCAACGAACTGTTGCGAAGCGCTGTTTCCTTGATGTGTTCTGGCTTGCCTGCAAACCATGAGCGAGCCGCCTGATTGTGCGGGAAAAGGCGCGGCAGCTTTTCGTAAAACTCAAGATCCATCGCGAGAATCGCCGTGACTGGTGCCACCCGAGTCTTGGCTTGATTGGTCACGCTCATGCAAGCGACCAGCCGCTCTTTGGCTTCCGCCGACTGAACGAAAACGATGCGCAGCGGCGAGCAGTTCGCACTGGTCGGACCAAACTTCATTACGTTCCATATTGCACGCAGCTTCTCTTCGCGCACCGGAGCCGGCAGCCATACGTTATGCGTGCGAGCGTTGCGAAAAATCAGGTCAAGGCCTGCGTCGTCAAGAACTTCTTTCTCCGGGGCAGCCATGGCGACTCTTTGGTGATGAAGCGCAAAAGTATAGTTAGTGCCGCTTATGCGCCCGATTAGCGTCCCCAGCAAGCTCCCTCGCGTCGGTACGACCGTTTTCACGGTCATGTCGCAGCTGGCCGCCAAACATGGCGCGGTGAATCTGGGTCAGGGATTTCCGGATTTCGACTGCGATCCACGACTGCAGCAACGCTTGACGGACGCAATGCGCGCGGGGCACAACCAGTACGCGCCGATGACGGGAATACCGGCGCTGCGCGAGGCCATCGCGAACAAGAATCAAGCGCTCTACGGTCACCGGCACGATCCGGACACTGAGATCACGGTCACGGCGGGCGCAACGCAGGCGTTGATTGCAACGATCCTTGCACTCGTACAAACAGACGACGAGGTCATCATTCTGGAGCCGGCGTACGACAGCTACGCGCCTGCCGTGCTGCTTGCCGGAGGTCGGCCGGTGTTCGTGCCGCTCGTTCACGCGCGAGGTTATGCGCCCGACTGGCAGGCGGTCGGCGACGCCGTCACGGCGAAGACGCGCCTCATTCTGATCAACTTTCCGCACAATCCAAGTGGCCGTGTTCTGCGGGAAGCCGATATTGCGGCGCTCGAACGCATTGTGGATCAAACGGGCGTGGTGCTCGTGTCCGACGAGGTGTACGAACACGTTGTGTTTGACGGCGTGCCGCATTACTCGGTGATGCGCTCGCCGCTGCTAGCGACACGCAGCGTCGTCATTTCAAGCTTCGGCAAGACCTTTCACACGACGGGCTGGAAAGTGGGCTATGCGTGCGCGCCCGCAGCGATATCGGCTGAAATTCGCAAGGTGCATCAGTTCATGGTGTTTGCAGTGAACACACCGGCGCAGCACGCGTTTGCCGAACATCTCGCGGACCCTCGGCCCTATCTCGACTTGCCGGGCTTCTATCAGGCCAAGCGCGATCGGTTTGTCGCGGGGCTGGCCGGAACTGCTTTTCACGCTCTGCCATGCGAAGGCACGTACTTCGTGCTCGCCGACTACTCGCGAATATCGGATCTCACCGAAGCCGAGTTCGCGCAGAAGCTGATCATCGACTATGGCGTCGCGTCGATTCCGGTATCGGTGTTCTACGACAAGCCGGTCGATCACCGGGTCGTGCGCTTTTGCTTTGCGAAGCAGGACCGCACGCTGGACGAAGCGCTGGCGCGCCTTGCGGCACGGTAGCGGTTACTGCAGCGGATTTTTCAGAAGATTCGCGAACGGAACGGGCATCACTTCGATGCCCTCGTCCTTCAGATCCGCTGCTTCTTCCTTTGACGCCATGCCACGAATCGAGCGCTTCGGCGCTTCATCGTAGTGAATGCGGCGCGCTTCTTCCGGGAAGCGCTCGCCGACGTCTTCGCTGTTCACCGCAATGTGGCGCGCGATCTGCAGCATCATCGCGCGCATCGATTCATCGTTTGGCATTGCGACCGGTTCCTTGCTCGACGACTCTGCGGCGTTTTGGACCAGATTCAGTCGCGGCGCCGAAAGCAGCTTGCGCACGTCGGTGCTGGCGCACAGCGGGCACTCGATCATGTCGGTGGCAAGCTGGCGGTCGAAATCCTCGCCCGAAGCAAACCAGCCTTCGAACGTGTGTTCCTGATCGCAACAAAGATCGAATACTTTCATCGTGCCCTGTGCCGCGTGCCGGCTTTTTACCGACACGCATACTGTCGCTGTCGATGCATTCTAGGTCAAGTTGCGCAACGGCCTAGGCCAATAAGACGAATGCGCACACGTTACGATCGCGTTGTCCGCTGCCCGGGTGGCGAAACTGGTAGACGCACAGGACTTAAAATCCTGGGCCGAAAGGCGTGCGGGTTCGACTCCCGCCCCGGGCACCAATCAGCGCGATTTAAGCCCGCTTGCCCGCTGCGCGCGCGGCCCAGAAGTCGGGCGCGCGCTTCTCCAGAAAAGCGGTAGCGCCTTCCTGTTGTTCGTACTTCCAGAATTCGGGCGTGACCATATAGCGGCGCAATTCATCGCCTTGACCCAGCAAAGCGTTGTATTCCTCGACAAATGACGCTTTCAGGATCTTCATGCAGGTCGGAGACAGTGCCAGGATTTCCCTGCACCACTTGTCGACCTCTGCATCAAGTTGCGCGTGCGGAACGACAGTGTTGACGATCCCCATCTCGAGCGCTTCCTGCGCGGTGTACCGGCGACACAGCATCCAGATTTCACGCGCCTTCTTGGCACCCACCACGCGCGTCAGATAACTGACGATCGCGCCGCACGCCGGACTGCCGACCCGCGGGCCGTTCTGACCGAAGATCGCGTGCTCGGAAGCGATCGTCAGATCGCAGAAGTAGGCCATGTGATGTCCGCCGCCGATTGCGTACCCGTTGACCCGCGCAATCGTCGGCTTCAGACAGCGTGACAGCGTGACGTGAAACAAATACGGCTCGAGAATCTGCCGCTCGAGTCCGCCCTCCTTTTCCCAGTTGACGTCGCCGCCGGCTGAAAACGCACGATCACCCGCACCGGTCAGGACAACCACACCTATATCGTCGTCCGCTCCCGCCGTCTCGACGGCCAGCGTAAGTTCCTTCAGCGTGTCGCCTGTAAAAGCATTCAACTGCTTCGGACGATTGATAGTGATGCGGGCGACGTGGTCTTTTACTTCGTAAATGATGTCGTTGTATTCCACGGTGTTTCCTCTGCGTCGTGCATGTCAAACCCAGGGTGAAGATTAGCGCCATGGCATGGGTATGCTGCAATGTGACCTCGCTGCAGGAGCTTCGTCATGGAACCCGATGTATTCGAACCGCTGTTGCAATCGGTGCGCGAGTTCGTGCGTGGTCGCCTGGTACCGCTCGAGAAACAAGTCGACGAAGAAGATCGAATACCCGATGAGCTCGTTGCCGAGATGCGCGAAATGGGCTTCTTCGGTCTGTCGATACCGACCGAATACGGCGGACTCGGCTTGACCGCGGTCGAAGAAGCGCGCGTAGCGTTCGAGTTTGGATGGACTTCGCCGGCGTTCCGATCGGTCTTCGGCACCAACATCGGCATCGGAAGCCAGGGGATCTTGATCGACGGTACCGACGAACAGAAACGTACTTATCTGCCCCGGATGGCGAGCGGCGAGCTGATCGCCTCGTTCTGTTTGACGGAACCGCAGTCCGGTTCTGATGCCGCGTCATTGCAAACTCGAGCAGAACGCGTCGACGGCGGCTATCAGCTGACCGGCACCAAGCGATACATCACCAACGCCCCGCGTGCTGGCGTATTCACCGTCATGGCGCGCACCGATCCGAACCAGAAAGGCGCGTCAGGCGTCTCGGCCTTCGTCGTCGACGCCGCATCTTCAGGCCTCAGTCTCGGCAAACCGGAACGGAAGCTCGGCCAGAGAGGAACGGCCGTCTGCGACGTGATCTTCGATGGCTGTTTTGTGCCGGACGCGGGTCTGATCGGCGGCGTCCCCGGACAGGGATTTCGAACCGCGATGAAAGTGCTCGACCGTGGTCGCCTGAACATCGGCGCATTCTGCGTGGGCACGGCCGAGCGGCTGATCGATGAAATGGTTCGCTATGCAGACGGACGAGTTCAGTTCGGAAAGCCGATCAGCGACTTTCAGTTGATTCAGGCGATGATTGCCGACAGCGAAGTTGAGAAGGAAGCCGCACTCGCTCTCGTGCTGCAATCGGCGCGGTTGCGCGATGATATGCAGCCGATCGTCAAGGCTGCTGCGATGAGCAAGTACTACGCGTCGGAGATGGTGGGCCGCGTCGCCGACCGGGCGGTTCAAGTATTCGGCGGCGCCGGTTACATTGCCGAATACTGCGTGGAGCGCTTTTATCGCGACGTTCGGCTATTTCGAATCTACGAAGGCACGTCGCAGATTCAGCAGCTGGTCATCGCGCGTGAGGTGCTGAAGGAGCACCGGCAATAGCCGCTGCCTTCGTACGGCCGGTCACGCGCAAGTTGGAGGCGGGGGTCGGAATCGAACCGGCGTACACGGATTTGCAGTCCGCTGCATGGCCACTCTGCCACCCCGCCATGATCTCAAATCAAAAAAGGGAAGCGCGGCGGCTTCCCTCTCGATAAAACTTGGAGCGGGAGACGAGTCTCGAACTCGCGACCTCAACCTTGGCAAGGTTGCGCTCTACCAACTGAGCTACTCCCGCACGAGGCCGCGAAGTATAGCGAAACTTTTCATCTCCGATCGTTCAAGTGGGGCCAGGCGAGCTTCAGGTAGATCAGCATCGAGTACACGGTCAGTACTGCGGCCACATAGATCAAGAGCGTCCCGATCAGATGCAGATCGATGATGCCGAACAGCCGATCGTGAAACAACAGCATTGGAATCGCGGTCATCTGCGAGATCGTCTTGATCCTGCCCATCGAATTGACCGCGACGCTGCTCGATTTGCCGATCTTTGCCATCCACTCACGCAGCGCCGACACCGCGATTTCGCGGCCGATGATGACCAGTGCGACGAATGAATCGACCCGCCCTAGAGAAAGAAGCACGATCAGCGCGGCGCTGACCATCAGCTTGTCGGCTACCGGATCGAGAAACTCCCCAAGCTTGCTGGTCATGCCCCACCGACGCGCGATGTAACCGTCGAGCGCATCGGTGACGGCGGCGAGAATGAACAGCCAGCAGCCGGTGACGTTTTTCCAGTGCGGCGCGAGCCAGCTGTCCGGCACGTAAAAGATGCCCACCACCAGCGGGATCATCGCAATGCGCGCCCACGTGAGCGCCATCGGTACGTTGACGCTGATCGTGCGGCTAGTGGGAGGGCTGGCCATGCAACTGTGCGTAGATTCTTTCGGCCAGCTTACGTGAAACGCCTTCGACATTCGCAATATCGTCGATCGATGCTGACGCCAGCCCGCGCATGCCGCCGAACCGCGCCAAGAGCTTCTGCCGCCGTTTGGGACCGATACCTTCCATTCCTTCGAGCTGCGACGTGTTGCGCGTCTTCGCACGCCGCGCTCGCATGCCGGTGATCGCGAAGCGGTGCGCTTCGTCGCGAATCTGCGCGATCAACAGCAGCGCTTGCGACTCTCGCCCCAGCAGCAGCGGCGGCCGCTGATCGGGGAACACGAGCTCTTCAAGCCCGACCTTGCGTTCATCCCCCTTCGCAACGCCGACCAGCACCGATGGATCGAGGCCGAGCTCGACAAAGACCTGATGCGCCACCATCACCTGCCCTTTTCCGCCATCGACCAGCACCAAATGTGGCAGTCGACTTTCACCTCTTGCTACCGGTGAGAACCGGCGCGTCAACACCTGCCGCATCGCTGCATAGTCGTCGCCCGCCTCCACGCCTTCGATGTTGTAGCGCCGATACTCCGATGGCCGCATCTTGTGCTCGGCATAAACGACGCACGACGCCTGCGTCGCCTCGCCGGATGTGTGGCTGACGTCAAAACATTCGACACGCAGTTTGTCGGCGTCTTCTTCTCCCAGTTCCAGCCCGAGTGCGTCGACCAGCGCCCGTGTCCGCGCCATCTGCGAACCTTCTTCTGCCAGGCGGCGCGCCAATGCGAGCCGCGCGTTGGCTTCCGCCATCTCCAGCCAACGCCGCCGTTGTTCCTGCGGATGACGCACCAGCTGTACGCGGCGTCCGCTGGCTGCCGAAAGCATCGCAGACAGCTCGTCGGTATCGACGTCGGCGTTGACGACCAGTGTCGGCGGCACCGGCTGCGACAAATAGTGCTGCGACACGAATGCTTCCAAAATCTCGGCGGATTCCGTTCCTTCGGCCGCGCGAGCGGGAAAGTGGGGCTTGTCGCCGAGGTGCCTGCCGCCGCGAATCATGGCGAGATTTACGCATGCGTGTGCACCGTCGGTGACGACGGCGAGCACGTCCGCATCGGCATCGGAGCCGGTCGTATCGACCGCCTGCTGGTGCAGCACTTTCGCCAGCGCACCGATCTGATCGCGCACCGCCGCTGCCTGCTCGAACTTCAAATCGACCGACAGCTGGTGCATCCGGCCTTCGAGCTCACGCATGATGTCTCCGGTTTGCCCGCGCAGGAAGCGAACCGCACGATCGATGTCCTGTGCATACGCGTCGGGCTCGATCAGCTTGACGCACGGCGCGCTGCAGCGCTGTATCTGATGCAGCAGACACGGCCGCGAGCGATTGGCAAACACCGTGTCTTCGCAGGTCCGCAAACGGAACACTTTCTGCAGTAGTTGAATGCTGTCCTTGACAGCCCATGCATTCGGATACGGCCCGAAATATTGCGCTCGCCGATCGACCGCGCCGCGGTAGTACGCAATGCGCGGAAACTTATGAACAGTGAACTTCAGATAGGGATACGACTTGTCGTCGCGAAACACGACGTTGTAGCGTGGCGCAAGCGACTTGATCAGCGTGTTCTCGAGGAGCAGCGCCTCGGCTTCGGACCGCGTCACCGTCGTCTCGATGCGCGCGACGCGCGCCAGCATGTGGCCCGTCCACGGACCGACGTTCTTGTTGAAGTACGACGACACGCGCTTGCGAAGATCGCGCGCCTTGCCGACGTACAACGCGGCACCGTCGGCAGCGAGC
Source organism: uncultured beta proteobacterium (assembly GCA_963829995.1). Lineage (GTDB taxonomy): Bacteria > Pseudomonadota > Gammaproteobacteria > Burkholderiales > Burkholderiaceae_F > JACCZX01. Next base: position 17,103 of record CAWHKW010000032.1, read on the forward strand.
ATCCGGTACACGCCGGGCAGATGCGGCAGGCCGGCCAGTACCGGCTTGGGGTCGAAGGTGGCAGTCGGTGCGTTCACGGGATACGAAAGCGGAGAAAAACCATGCCCACCTATAATCGTGGGCGCTTGTGGTCAACAATCGGTGACCGGCAATTGTAGGTTCGCCGGCTCTCCAAATAATCAGGACATCAATGGCAAAGATTCTCGCGACCGAAATCCGCGTCGGCAATTTGCTCGAGCTCGAAAAGAAAGTCTGGCGCGTGCTGAAAAGCTATCACGTGCACGTCGGCGGCCGCGGCGGCGCTTACATGCAAATAGAAATCAAGGACATCGAAACCGGGCAAAAGCGCAACGAACGCCTGTCGACCGATGACCGGGTCGAGCGGCCGTTTATCGATCGCCGCGCGATGACTTACTCATACCAGGACGGCGAAGCCTACGTCTTTATGGACAATGAAACGTACGAACAGTTGTCACTCGGCGCCGACTTTCTTGAAGGGCAGACCGGCTACCTACTGCCCAATTTGCAGGTCGAAATCAATTTTCACAATGGGCGCGCAATTGGAATTCAGTTGCCGACGACGGTAATCCTCGAAGTCGTCGACACCGAGCCCGGCATCAAGAACTCAACGGCCACGACCAGCTTCAAGCCGGCAGCGCTCGAAACGGGGATCAGCGTGCAGGTGCCGCCGTTCGTCAACATCGGCGAAAAGATCCGCGTGAACACGGACGACGGAAGTTATATCGAGCGCGCCTAGCGGCTGGCCGATCAGGATCGCCCTTCGGTTAGCTCAAGTACATCTCGGCGCGCATTGCGATAGAGCTCAGCATCGCCGAGCTCCGCCATAGTTGGCGCACTTCCGCGGGGCTGCAATCGGGCCAGCCTTGCATCAAACGATCCGGTGCGCTTCCATTTGACCGCCTGCAAGCACTTGGTCCATTGCGGCAGTGTCGTTGCAGACCAGTGCGAAATCGCAGCCGGCGTTGAAGGCTGCGTCCGCCCTCTCGACGACGGTGCCCGCTGCGCCGGCACCCGCCATCAGCAAGTCGTCGCTGAACACCGCGCCGGTGAAACCGAGCTCGCTTCGCAGCACTTTCTTGATCCAGTGCCGCGAAAAGCCGGCCGGCTCTCGATCAACCTGCGGGTAGACGACGTGCGCGGGCATCACACCCGCAAGCATCGGGCCGAGCCAGCGATACGGCGCCGCATCGTTCTTCAAAATACCCTTCCGCTGCCGATTATCGATCGGAAGCGCGAAATGCGAGTCGGCTTCGGCCCAGCCGTGCCCCGGAAAATGCTTGCCGCAATTCGCCATCCCGGCAAGCAGCAAGCCGTGCGTCAGATGTGCGGCCAGCATGCTGACGACTCTTGCATCGGAGTGCAGCGCGCGGTCGCCGATCACCTTGCTTCGTCCGTGATCGATGTCGAGTACCGGCGCGAACGTCATGTCAACGCCATGCGCGCGCAGCTCGGCGGCCATCACGTAACCCAGCGACGCTGCGACCCGGCATGCTTGCAGAACGTCGAGGTCCCACAACTCGCCCAACTGCCGCATCGAAGGCAAGCGCGTGAAGCCGTCGCGGAAGCGCTGCACTCGGCCGCCCTCGTGGTCGACAGCGATCAGCAGCGGCGGGTCGCGCAGCGCATGAATGTCGCTGCACAGCCGGATCAACTGCTCTGGTGACTCGTAGTTCGCGCTGAACAGAATCACCATACCGGCCAGCGGATGCGCTAGCCGCTCGCGGTCGGCCGCCGTCAACGACTTTCCTTCAACTCCGACGGCGACGGGTCCGAGCGGGTTCATTCGATCACTTCGGCGACGGCGTACGCGGCAGCCGTGCTTCGCTCATCCGTCAACGACACATGCAACCGCAATCGATGCCTTTCGACGAATCGCCTTAAATCGGCATGCACCGAAGCGATCGGCCGTCCGGACGCGTCGTTCAGAATTTCGACCGAGTGCCAGCGCATCGGTGAGCGCATACCGAGCCCGAGCGCTTTCGCTACCGCTTCTTTGGCGGCGAATCGGGTCGAGAGAAACGCCAATCCGCGCTTGTCCGACCGCGCGCGCCGGATCTGAAAGCGCTCAAGCTCGCGTGCGCCCAGGATTCGATGTGCAAAACGCTCGCCAAAGCGCGCATAACTCGCCGCGATGCGATCGATTTCGACAATGTCGATGCCGATTCCGAAAATCATCGGTGGCGGCTTCCGGTTTGTGCTTTGCGAATCTCGGCCTGATACATACGCACAGTAGGCCCGAGGCCGAATTCAATCGAATCGGCAATCAGTGCGTGTCCTATCGATACTTCGGACACGCCGGGGACCGCGCTCAGGAACGCGGCCAGATTGTCACGATTCAGATCGTGGCCCGCGTTGACGCCAACACCGACGCGCAGCGCCGCTTCCGCAGCGACCGCATATCGGGCCAAGGTCGTGGCCTGCTCGTCCGTTCCAAAGGCTTTGGCATACGGCTCCGTGTACAACTCAACCCGGTCGGCACCCGCAGCCGCCGCGTGCTCCATTGCCTCGGGCAGAGGATCCATGAACAGGCAGACGCGCACACCGAGCGACTTGGCCTGCTCGATCAGCGGCCGCAACTCGTCGATCTGCGCGGGCAGATTCCAGCCATGATCGGATGTGAATGCACCCGATTCGTCCGGCACGAAAGTGCATTGCTGCGGGCGGACCTGCTGCACGTAATCCATCAGGCCATGAAACGGATTGCCTTCGACGTTGAATTCCGCCGCCGGCCAAGCGCGTAACAGCGCGGCCAGCTCGGCCACATCGGGCGCGCGCACATGGCGGCCGTCGGGACGTGGATGCACGGTAATGCCATCGGCCCCGGCTTCGAGTGCAATCCGCGCGGCGTGCACGACGTTAGGGATTCCATTGCTGCGGGTGTTTCGTATCAGCGCCACCTTGTTCAGGTTGACGCTCAACGCGGTCATATGCTCGAGGTCATAGCTGTTTCAGATCCTGCAGAATGCGCCGCGTGTTCAGCGGTTTGCCGTCCAGGTGATACCGAATCACTTGTCGCAAGCAGCGTTTTGCTTTCCGAGACAACCTGCGGGTGCTCGAAATCGCGGGCCGCCATCGCGATCAAGGTGCCACCACTGACGCTGCTGCCATCGCTCTCCCTGACTACGTTCGCATCGATGCGACGTGCACCCTGACCGCCCGCGAATGCGTACTGCGCACGCGCGTCGATCGCGCTGCCTTCGGAACAGCGGTCGAGCGGCACGGCGTAACCGATATCCTGCAAAAGGTCGAGCTCGAAGGTGCGCAGCGCCGCGTCGTGCCGTGCGTTGCACGACAGCGATCGGAGCAGTTCGACGTAACTGGCGAACGTCCGAGGATGCGCATCACCGCGCGCCAGCAAGCGCACCAGCAGCTCGCTGGCATAAAACGCCGCCAGCAGCGAGTCGCCACGCAGCGGCTGCATACCGCCGAGCCACTCGGCCCGCACCAGGGTCTTGATCTCGTTTCTGCCGCTCCACGACAACGCGATCGGATTGAACGGCGACAGCAGCCCGCGAAACTGCGACGTGGGTCGCTTCGCCCCACGCGCGACAACAGCGACGCGCCCGAACTCGCGCGTGAATGTCTCGACGATCAGGCTGGTTTCGCGCCACGCATACGAATGCAGCACAAAGCCTGGCTGATGATCGATCCGCGAATCGCCAACGCGGCTGATGCGCCGCCCGTTCGGCCGCTGGGTTGCGGCGTCCGGCGCAGGCCCGACGCCGGCTTCGGCGAGATCACTCATAGCCGAGGCTTTTCAACGCTCGCGCGTCGTCGCTCCATCCGCGCCGCACCCGCACCCATACTTCGAGAAACACCGGCTTGCCGAGCACCTGTTCTATGTCGGCGCGCGCCAGCCGCGAGATTTCGCGCAGCTTCGCGCCGTCTTTGCCGATCACGATGGGACGGTGCGCGTCGCGCTCGACGATCAACGTCGCCGCGATCTGCGGCGTTGCGCGCGATTCGTCCCAGCGATCGATCGTGACCGCGATTCCGTACGGCAGCTCGTCGCCCAGCAAGCGATACGCTTTTTCGCGCACCGACTCGGCTGCCAGGAAACGAACGCTGCGATCGGTGTACTGCTCGGCGTCGAACAGCAACAGGCCATCGGGCAACAACGGGCGGATTTCCTTTAGCAGATCATCAAGCTGACGCGATTTTTCCGCACTGACAGGCACGATCGCCCGAAACGGATAGCGCTGCATCGAATCAGCCATCAGCGGCAGCAATTGTTCGCGCTCCACCAGCAAGTCGGACTTGTTGATCGCCAAGATGACGTTGCCCGGTTCGTTGTCCGAGCGTGGCGGCAGCAGAGTCAGCATCTCCTCGTCGCCCTCGGTCCAGCCGCCGGCGGCGATCACCAGCACCACTGCATCAACATCGACCAGCGCGCTGGTGACGGTGGCATTCATCCGCCGGTTCAATGCGGTGCGATGCCGACGCTGAAAACCCGGTGTATCGACGAAGATGTACTGAGCATTCTGATCAGTGCGCACGCCAAGGACTCGGTCACGCGTTGTTTGGGGTTTGCGCGACGTTATGCTGACCCGCTCGCCCACCAGCGCGTTGACCAGCGTGGACTTGCCGACATTCGGCCTTCCGATGATCGCCACCATGCCGACCGGGCGCACCGCCGCGGGTGCCGCTGCTTCTGCCTGCTGCATGTCCCTACGCAGTTTGCGCGGCGTCAGCCGGGGTGTCTGAATCGGCCGGAGCCGGCGTTGGATCAGCCGGGGGCGCCACGCCTGCCTTTTTACGGGAACGGCGCCCGAGCTGAGCAATCGCGTGCTGTGCCGCTTCGAACGCCAGTTTGGCTCCCGTTTGCTCGGCTGCCCGCCGGCTGCGGCCGCTGCCGCGCACGCTTATTTCGAGCTTCGGGATCGAGCACTCGACTTCGAATTCCTGGTTATGCGCTGCGCCCCGCGTTTCGACGACGGTGTACACCGGAAGCGCGATCCGCTTGCCCTGCAGATATTCCTGCAACAGCGTCTTGCTGTCTTTGCCAAGCGTCTTCGGATCGACCGTCTTAAGCACTGGCTCGAACAATTTGCCGATCACCGTGCGTGCTGCGTCGAACCCTTGATCGACAAAAATCGCGCCGAAAATCGCCTCCATGGTGTCTGCGAGGATCGACGGCCGGCGAAAACCGCCGCTTTTCATCTCGCCTTCGCCCAATCGCATGAAGTCCGACAGCACCAGTTTTTCTGCAATGTCGGCCAGCGAGGACTGCTTGACCAGATTGGACCGCAGCCGCGACAAATCGCCTTCGTTCAGCCGCGCGTACTTGGCGTACAGCAGCTGCGCGACCGCGCAGTTCAACACCGCGTCGCCCAGGAACTCGAGCCTCTCGTTATGCACCGAGCCGTGGCTGCGGTGCGTGACGGCCTGTTCAATCAGCGTGCGCTGGACAAATATATAGCCCAGGCGCTCTTCAAGCGCCGCTAGTTCCATCTCTGTTCCTACGCATCGCTACGGAACGTTCTTGCGCTGTCGATCGCGAGTCGTGCCCGAAAAGTCGATCACGAGCGCAACGTTGTCCGTGATCGGAACCTTCTTCGCATACGCATAGCTGATCACGATACGGTCGCCCTCCTTCGTGATGTCCAGATCCTTACTGCTGATCGACGTGATGTCGTCGATCGTGGCATGGCGGTCGAACGCCGCCTGCAGCTCACGCACCGTCGACCCTTCGTTCTTGATCTTCTGCACGGCACGCTCGATGGCGATGTATTCGACGACCGCCGGAACCACTCTGAAGCCCAGCGCGATCAAGGCGACCACGAGGATGCCGACCAGAAAAAGGCCGATCAGGCTGATCCCGCGCTGGCTCTTGATCGAGTGCCCGCGACCACCGAATACGGCTGTGCTGCTTTTCATTTTTTTCAACATTTTCAATGTTCTGCCGTTGCCGGCTACCGGAAGCTTCCTATGCGGCCCATATTGCCAAAATTCATCCAGATGAAAAAGGCTCGGCCGACAATGTTTTCGTCTGGTACGAATCCCCAGAATCTGCCGTCCTCGCTGTTGTCCCGATTGTCCCCCATCATGAAATAGTGCCCCTCGGGGACCTTGCAGACCACCCCGCTCCCGCTGTATTGGCAAGCGCCAGGGTGGGTGTTACCCGGCGCCTCCCGTCCCATCCCCGGCGATACCGACTCATCGACGATGAAGCGGTGCGATGTGTTGGCAAGCTGCTCGACGAACTGGGGATAACTGCGCATGCGCTCGGTGTCGTAATACGGCTCCGTCTTTTCTGTCGGTACCGGTTGCCCGTTGATGGTCAGCAGCTTGTTGACGTATTCGACGCGGTCACCCGGCAGGCCTACGACGCGTTTGATGTAGTCCTGAGCCGGATTCAGCGGGTAGCGAAATACCATCACATCGCCGCGCTGCGGCCGGCCCAGCTCGACCACCTTTTTGTTGATCACCGGCAGCCGGATTCCATACTCGTACTTGTTGACCAGGATCAGGTCGCCTATCTCGAGGGTCGGGACCATCGAACCCGAGGGGATTCGAAACGGCTCGAACAAAAACGAGCGCAGCAGGAAAACCACCAGGATGACCGGGAAGAAGCTGGCGGTGTACTCGAGCCACGCCGGTTGCCGCACTGCGCCGTCTTCCAGGCTCTTGCGCTCCTGCTCGACGATCGGCTCGTGCCGATCCAGCGCCGCCCGGTTACGAGCGTCGAAGTCCGCCAGAAGCCGCGCCGCTTTGGCGCGCCGCTGCTTGCGGAACACCAGCTTGTCGGCAACGTACAGCACGCCGGTGAATACCGTGAGCACGAAAAGTATCAGGGCAAAGTTCATCTGCTCGTTACTTTTCGTCTACTTGCAGGATGGCCAGGAACGCCTCCTGCGGAATTTCAACGGTGCCAACCTGCTTCATTCGCTTCTTCCCCGCCTTTTGTTTTTCGAGCAGTTTCTTCTTGCGTGTGATGTCACCGCCATAGCACTTCGCCAGCACGTTCTTGCGCAGCGCCTTGACGTTTTCGCGCGCGATGATGTTGGCACCGATCGCCGCCTGAATCGCGACGTCGTACATTTGCCGCGGGATTAGCTGGCGCATCTTCGCCGCTATCTCGCGACCACGATACGGCGCGTTGACCCGATGCACTATCGCAGACAGCGCATCGACCCGGTCGCCGTTGATCAGCATGTCGACTCTGACCACGTCGGCCGACCGGTATTCCTTGAACGCATAGTCCATCGAAGCGTAGCCGCGTGACACCGACTTCAGGCGGTCAAAAAAATCAAGCACGATCTCGGCTAGAGGCAGATCGTAGGTCAGATGCACCTGCCGGCCGTGGTACGCCATGTTGGTCTGGACGCCGCGCTTGCCGGTGGCCAGCGTAATCACCGGTCCGACATACTCCTGCGGCACGAAGATGGTGACGCTGACGATCGGCTCGCGAATCTCCTCGATGCGCGCCGGGTCCGGCAGCTTGGACGGATTTTCGACGGACAACACCGTGCCATCGCGCAGCACGACCTCGTATACGACCGAAGGCGCCGTGGTGATCAGCGCCATGTCGTATTCGCGTTCGAGCCGCTCCTGCACAATGTCCATGTGCAACAGGCCCAGAAACCCGGCCCGAAAGCCGAAGCCGAGCGCCTGCGAAACCTCGGGCTCGAAGTGCAATGCAGAATCGTTCAGCTGCAGCTTGGTGAGCGCATCGCGCAACGCTTCGTACTGATTCGCCTCGACTGGAAACAGGCCTGCAAATACCTGCGGCTTTGCTTCCTTGAAACCCGGCAACGGCATCGCAGCCGGCTTGGCCGCGAGCGTGATGGTGTCGCCGACATGCGCGTCTCGCAACTCTTTGATGCCGGCGATGACGAAACCGACGGATCCGGCCGACAGCTCCTCCCGTGCGCGCGACCTCGGCGTGAACACGCCCACCTGCTCCACCAGATGCGTCGCGCCGCTCGCCATCAGCAAAATTTTGTCGCGCGGCTTTAGCACACCGTTGAACACGCGGACCAGCACGACCACACCGACGTAGTTATCGAACCATGAATCGATGATCAGCGCCTGCAGCGGCGCGTTGGTATCCCCAGTAGGTGGTGGCACGCGCTCGATAATGCGCTGCAGAATCTCCTCGATGCCTTGTCCGGTCTTGGCACTGATGCGAATCGCGTCGGTGGCATCGAGGCCGATCACATCCTCGATCTCGGCCGCGGCCTCGTCGGGATTCGCCGACGACAGATCCATCTTGTTCAGCACCGGCAGCACTTCGACGCCGAGCTCGAGCGCGGTATAGCAATTAGCCACCGTTTGCGCTTCGACTCCCTGGGTCGCGTCGACCACCAATAAGGCGCCTTCGCAAGCGGAGAGTGACCGGCTCACTTCGTACGAAAAATCGACGTGACCGGGCGTGTCGATCAGATTCAGGCTGTACTTGCCACCGTCGGCCGCGGTGTATTCGAGCGCTGCCGTTTGCGCCTTGATCGTGATGCCGCGTTCGCGCTCGAGGTCCATGGAATCGAGCACCTGTGCTTCCATCTCCCTGTCGCTCAATCCACCGCAGCGCTGAATCAGGCGGTCGGCCAAGGTCGATTTGCCGTGGTCGATATGCGCGATGATCGAGAAGTTGCGAATGTGATTCATTAAGCAGGGCAATAAAAAGGGGGTGGCCGTAAAGACACCCCCTTGTCGGTGTTGGGCGCGGATTTTACCGCGCTGCAGCGCTAAATGATCCGCTGTTATCGACGAATGATGACGAACCGCGTCGCATCGCCGCGACGGACCAGCACCGCAACATCGCGTTTCGGATCCAGTTTGGCCACGGCGTCGTTGAATTGCTTCGCGTTTTGAACGTCAACGTTGTTCAACTGCAATATCAGGTCGCCGATGCGGACGCCCGAGCCCGCAGCCAACCCTTCGACGGCATCGACCTGAACGCCTCCACGAAGGCCAAGTTCCTTCATCCGCTCGGCGGGGATATCGGACACCGCAACGCCCAGAACGTTGGCTACCGCACCGGGCTTTGGGGCATCAGGCCCGCGCGCAGTCGCGACGCGTTCCGCCGGCAGTTCAACCACCGTGATCGGCAGCTCACGCTGGCTCCCCTTGCGAAACACCGTCATGTTGACCGCAGAGCCCGGCTTGGTGTTACCGACAGCGCGCGGCAGATCGCTGGCACGCTCGATCGGACGACCGTCGAACCGCAAGATCACGTCGCCTGCTTCGACACCGGCCTTTTGCGCGGGGCCGTCCTTGTCGACCGTCGTGACCACGGCGCCTTGTGGTTTCGGAAGCCCGATCGCGGTTGCTACCTCGCGCGAAACAGCTTCGATGCCGACGCCGATCCGCCCACGAATAACGCGGCCCGACGTGCGCAATTGTTGCTGCACGTTATTCGCTTCGTCGATCGGTATTGCGAATGAAATGCCGTTGTACGCGCCCGACGTCGTAAAGATTTGCGAATTGATACCGACCACTTCGCCGCGCATGTTGAGCAGCGGCCCGCCAGAGTTCCCAGGATTGACGGCAACGTCCGTCTGAATGAAAGGAAGAAAGTCACCGGTGTCACGCGACTTCGCGCTGACGATTCCGGCGGTCACTGTGTTCTCGAGGCCGAACGGCGATCCGATCGCGATCACCCATTCACCAACACGCAGCTTGTTCGGATCACCGATGCGCGCCGCCGGCAGGCCGGTCGCTTCAATTTTCAGCAGCGCCACGTCGGTACGCGTATCGGCGCCAATCAGCTTGGCCTTGAACTCGCGCCGATCGGATGTAGTCACTGTAATGTCGTCGGCGCCCCGCACAACGTGCGCGTTGGTCATCACGTAGCCATCGGGCGACAAAATGAACCCTGAACCCAAACCGCGCGGAACGTCGCGGCGCGGCGCCGGCTGTTGCGGACCCTGGCGCGGCTGCGGTTGCTGCGGCGGATTGGGGAAGAAGCGGCGGAAAAATTCAAACATCGGATCGTTTTCGTCGATGTCTGGAAACGGCAATGCGCTCTGTCCGGCGCCGGCACGTGCCGTGGTGCGAATGCCGACGACAGCCGGTCCGGCGCGATCCGCCAGGTCGGCGAAGTCCGGCAACACCTGCGTCGGTGCGGAGCCCACGTTCGGCTGCGCCAACACGTCCGGCGTGAACTGGGGAACCGACGTGATAGCCAACGCCCCAAGTGCGAGGGTGAAGACTGCAATAGCAAACCTGCCGAATTTGCCAATCATGATTGCTTGATTCCTCTAGTAAGAAAGATCCGGCGCGCGACTATCGCGCACCGCGAAACTCGACCGACCCCGCGACCGAACGCACCGTCGACGGCGGCACTTCACCAACCACCGTCACCAGTGAATCACCGACACGACGCGAAAACGCGGAGGTCGGGCCATGGATCTGCAACGCGTCGCCGGATGGCATCTGCGAACCCGCACCCGGCGCGGACAACAGTGAATGCGGCTCGATGAAGACCGATACGGTCGCAAGTCCGTCCGAAAATACGGCTTGCATGGCGTCGGAACCCGCAATGCGCCGTGCAACTTCGCGCGTCTTGCGAAACCCTGGCGGCGCAGGAACCAGCCAGCCATGCTGCGATAAATCGGTCTTGCGATAGTCGCTGCGTTCGACCGACCAACCCCCGGTCGCCCACGCCGGGCGCAATTTCGAGCGATCGATACGCTCGCCGATACGAACATCGGTAAACGCAATCTGCTCGATCACCTCATGCCGCTCGTTGAGCGTTTGCGCGCGCAACAGCAGTCCGCTGGCGCGATCGACCCACAGTCGATAGCCGTAGCGCGCGTTGTCTTTCGGCTCGAGCATCAGCATCTGACATTCAATGCCGGCGACCCGCTCGACGTCACCGAGCTTCAGCTTATAGCGTTCGAGTATTTCTTCCGGAGATGCGCTTGAGAGCCCTGGAAACGATTCCTCGGCATTGCGCTCCTCGATCACGATACGGCGCGTTTCCGGGATGAAACACTGCACCTGATCGCTCGCGTTCGAGCGACGGCGAATGTATTCGCGCGCTTTGCCGTCGAGGGTTTGAATCCGCTCATGCGAGTCGGTGCCATCGAACAGATGCGTGATCCGCGATGAGCGCATCTCGCCGCCGGCCTGATACACGACCGTGCCCTGATAGTTGACTCGCTGCGCTGCCTGGCGCACTGCCTGAATCCACTGCACGTCGGTGCGCGCACGCGACTCCTGTGCCGCCGAGCCTCCCGCCAACACGCCGCTGGCGACCAGCAACGCGGTGGCGAGCCCGTGTGCAACGCGCGCTGATGCCTGACGTGCCTTGAGTGCGCCTGCCTGCACGATCAGCGCTCCTCGGATGAGCGCAGATAGACCGCCGCGCGCGGCACCACCGAATTGCTAATCAATTCGCGGTGCGCCGCCAGATAGGGGTTAAACGAAGGACTGAGACCCCGCGCCGTAGCGATCGTCGACAGCGGTTTCTGCTGTGCGGCGACGTCCACCGCAGCTACCTGGCCTGGCGGCGAATTTTTTGCCGTCGATACTGTCTCGGAGGTTGGCATCAGCGGCGCTGCGATAAAAGCGACCGCAGCAGCTGACGCCGCGACGGCCAGACCAGGCACCCAGTAGCGACGCAATCCCGATGCAGCCTTCGCCGCACGCGGAGCCAGCACAGTCGGCTCGGCACCAATCGCAGCAGCCACCCGTCTGCAGAAATCTTCGGCGTCGCTGGCCGCGACTTCGTGAGAGCGCAAAGCATCGCCGGCGCGATGCAGCTCGTGCCAATGACGCCGCAGCGCCGGGTCAGCACACAAAGCCGCAATAGTCGCCGCGGCTTCCGTGCGATCCATCTCGCCGTCGAGCAAAACGGAAATACGCTCGATCGTTAGCCTCGCCGACACCTGATTACTTGCAGTTTGCTCCATCATCCGTCACCCACACCTGTCTCTACCAACGCTTGTCTTTAGCAATGTCCAAAATCGGTCTCAATTCGAGCGCGATTGCTTCACGAGCGCGAAAAATACGCGATCGCACCGTGCCGATCGGACACTGCATCGACTCGGCAATTTCCTCGTAACTCAGTCCCTCCAGCTCACGCAGCACGATCGCCGTCCGCAGATCTTCCGGCAGCTGGTCGATCGCCCGGTTGACTGCTTCGGCGACCTGCTTGGTCACCAGCATCGAATCCGGCGTGTTCAGGTCTCTTAGGTGGTCGCCGTCGTCAAAAGTTTCCGCATCTTCGATATCGGCCTGTGTCGAAGTCGGGGCGCGCCGGCCCTGCGAGACCAGATAGTTCTTGGCGGTATTGATGGCAATCCGATACAGCCACGTATAAAAAGCACTGTCGCCACGAAAGTTCGGCAGCGCCCGGTACGCCTTGACGAAGGCTTCCTGCGCTACGTCTTCGATCTCGGCCGTATCGCGAATCAGTCGCGAAAGCAGCCGAAAAATCTTGCGCTGATATTTGACGACGAGCAGGTCGAACGCCGCTTTGTCCCCGCGTTGCACGCGCTCGACCAACTGCTGATCGATGTCTCGCTCAGTCATGCGGCCAGCCGAAGCTCACGCGATCACCCGTGCACGCGTTAGCGATCCATCGAATTGGCGCGTTTTGTCGTTGTTGTCCGTTGATCATCATCGTCCGGGATCACCCGCCCCCACCGCAGGTGGACCCAAAGCTGCCGATAGGTTGACTGCGGCAGCGAATCCGGCCAGATCGGTATCAACATGGTGCCGCGCCGCAAGCTTATCAACCAGGTGGACGCGAACGCGATGTGCACAGGCGGCGCGGGCGAAGCCGGCGCGACGGTCGAAGGCGCCGAATCGCGTTCGCGCACCCTGATCTCACCTACCGATGAAACCCCAATCTCAAGTGGCGCAGCAATGCGCGCGCGCGTCGACGCCCACGCGGCGATCGCTGCGACGGCTGCCAGCAAGGCAAGCGCCGGGGCAAAGGGTGCCGACGAGACCGCCGCAATCAACAGTGCCAGGAACGACGCGAGCGCAATGCCGAGTCCAACGTGCCGCCAGCGCCGCGCACGCGACGACGGTTGCAACGCTGTCCAAGGCACCAGCAAGTGGCTAGTGGCCTGTAACAGCCAAATCCAGACCGAAGGACGCGCCACTCGGCGTGCAGGGATAGGCGCAAAGCACAGCGATACCCGAAGGTATTGCGAGCATTTGTAACGACGCCCTGCGCGTCGATGGCGTGGCAGGCGGGCTAGGCATTTGGCTGTTACAGGCCACTAAATCCGTTTGAACACGAGCGTGCCGTTGGTGCCGCCGAACCCGAACGAATTTTTCAATGCGATATCGATGCGCATGTCGCGCGCCGTGTTGGCGCAGTAATCGAGGTCGCACTCGGGATCCTGATTGAAAATGTTGATCGTCGGCGGCGAAACTTGATGATGCAGGGCGAGCGCGGTAACGACCGACTCGATGCCGCCGGCGCCACCGAGCAAATGTCCAGTCATCGACTTGGTCGAATTGACAACGAGGTGGTGCGCCGCATCTCCGAGTGCTGCCTTGATGGCCTTCGTTTCGTTGATGTCGCCCAGCGGCGTCGACGTGCCGTGCGCGTTCAAATATTGAATCTCGTCGGCATTGACGCGCGCGCTGCGCAACGCGGCGAGCATGCAGCGACGCGGCCCGTTCATATCCGGTGCAGTCATGTGGTACGCATCCGCGCTCATGCCAAAGCCCACCAGTTCGCAGTAAATGCGAGCGCCACGCCGCTTTGCGTGCTCATACTCTTCGAGCACCATGATCCCGGCACCCTCGCCCATCACAAAGCCATCGCGATCGCGGTCAAACGGCCGGCTCGCAGTCGTCGGGTCGTCATTGCGCGTCGAAAGCGCCTTCATCGAGTCGAACCCGCCGATGCCGAGCGGCGAAATCGTTGCTTCGGATCCGCCGGCAAGCATGACATCGGCGTCGTCGTGTTCGATCATGCGGCCGGCGTCGCCAATCGAATGCAGGCCGGTCGTGCATGCGGTGACGATCGCCAGGTTCGGGCCCTGCAACCCATACTGAATCGATACGGCGCCGGCGATCATATTGCTGATCGAACCCGGAATCAGAAACGGCGACACGCGGCGCGGACCGCGGTTCATCAGTTCGGTGTGATTGTCTTCAATCATCGGCAGACCACCGATGCCAGAGCCGATGACGCAGCCGATGCGCTCACGATTGGCGTCGGAGACTTCCAAGCCGGAGTCTTTCAGCGCTTGCGCCGACGCCGCGACGCCATAGTGAATGAAGGTGTCTAGTCGCCGCGCCTCCTTTGGCGGCATGTACTGCGCAACGTCAAAACCTTTGACTTCGCCGGCGATGCGGCATTGGAGTCCGGCCGTGTCGAACCGCGTAATCAAGTCGATGCCGGAACGCCCCGCCAGCATCGCCTCCCACGCAGTTGCAACGTCGTTACCGACCGGGCACACCATCCCGAGGCCGGTGGCCACTACGCGGCGTTGTTGCAAGACGCTCCTCGGGATTGGGGATGCGGATGAAGCGAAGGGTCAGACTTTCTGATGAGAATTGATGTAATCGATGGCCTGCTGCACGGTGCGGATCTTCTCGGCTTCTTCGTCGGGAATTTCGCATTCGAACTCATCTTCGAGCGCCATCACGAGCTCGACCGTATCGAGCGAATCCGCCCCGAGGTCTTCGACGAACGCCGATTCTATTTTGATATCCGCCTCGTTGACGCCCAGTTGCTCGGCGACAATCTTCTTGACTCGTTGTTCGATGTTTTCCATTCACTCCTCCAGAGCAAAAAAGCGCGCGAATTCTAACAGTCTCATACAGCTAAGCCATGTACATGCCGCCATTGACGTGAATCGTGGCGCCCGAAATGTAAGACGCCGCGGCAGATGCAAGGAACACTACCGCCGCGCCGATTTCATCCTTGTCCCCCAGCCGTCCCAAAGGAATCTGCGCAAGCAGCGTTCGAGTCTGTTCCTCGGTCAGTGCGCGCGTCATGTCGGTATCGATAAAACCAGGAGCAATGCAGTTGACGGTGATGTTGCGACTTCCCAGCTCGCGTGCCAGCGCGCGGGTCATGCCTGCCACACCCGCCTTTGCAGCGGCGTAGTTGGTTTGACCCGCGTTGCCACTGGCTGCAACGACGGACGTGATGTTGATGATGCGTCCGTGCCGTGCCTTCATCATCCCGCGTAGCACCGCACGCGACAACCGAAAAACAGCCGACAGATTGGTGTCAATGACGGCTGACCAGTCATCGTCCTTTGTGCGCATCGCCAGCGCATCACGCGTAATGCCCGCGTTGTTTACCAGAATCGAAAGCTTGCCGTGCTCCTTGCCAATCGCGTCGATCAACGCATCCGTGGCGGCGGCGTCGCACACGTCGAGCAATGCGCCGCGGCCGTGGCCCCCGATAGCGGCAAGGCGCTGCGAGATTTGATCAGCGCCGCTCTGCGACGTCGCAGTCCCTATAACGGTTGCGCCGGCGCGCGCTAGTTGATCGGCAATCGCATGACCGATTCCACGCGATGCGCCGGTGACGAGCGCGACTTCGCCTTGAAGGCAGTCCGGCTGAAACACGTTCATCGGCCAAGCGCCGCCAGTGTGCTGGCGAGTGTGGTTGTGTCGTTGACAACCAGGCTTTCGAGGCCCGGCGCAATTCGCTTGGTCAAACCGGACAGTACTCGTCCCGGGCCACATTCGACGACGTGAGTCACGCCAAGGTCACTCATCTTGCGAACGCTGTCGGCCCAGCGCACCGGGCGCGCGGCCTGTCGCGCCAGTGCATCAGCGATTCTCGCCGGTTCCGATTCGACCGACACATCGACGTTGTTGATCAAATCGATACGTGGTTTGCTCAACGTCGCGTGCGCAAGCCTCTCGCGCAGGCGATCACTGGCCGGCTGCAACAACGATGAATGAAACGGAGCCGAAACCGAAAGCGGCACGGCGCGCTTGGCACCCAGGCGTTTCGCGACTTCGCACGCCCGTTGCACCGCAGAAGAATGACCCGCAATCACGACCTGAGCCGGCGCGTTGAAGTTGACCGGCTCGACGACTTCGCCTTGTGCGGCTTCGCTGCATGCCTGCTGCACAGCTTCATCGGCCAAGCCGAGAATCGCCGCCATCGAGCCGATACCGAGCGGCACAGCCTCCTGCATCGCCTGCGCGCGAAAGCGGACTAGTCGCATTGCGTCTTCCAATTCAAGGGCGCCGGCGGCGACCAGCGCGGTGTACTCGCCCAGGCTATGCCCCGCCACAATTTGCGGCTCGGCACCTCCGGCCGCGCGCCAGGCCGCGTAGATGGCATATCCGACGGTCAGCAGTGCCGGCTGCGTGTTGATGGTCAGGTTCAAATCTTCGGCGGGGCCGGTAGCGATCAATGCCCCGAGGTTCTGCCCCAGCGCGCTCGACGCCCGCGCTACAACCGAGTCCACCGCCGCGTTGTCGCGGAAAGAATCGAGCATGCCGACCGACTGCGAGCCTTGCCCAGGAAACACGAATGCGATTTTCACTTTTCGACAGACTTAACAGCCTGCTGAAAAACGTAGCGAGCAGGCCCGAGCTTGCGCCGAGGAGCGGAGGCGTACGAACTGGTACGTTGAGCACCGGAGGTGCAAGATCGGGTCGCGCAGTAGTTTTGCATCAGGCTGTTACCAGCGCAGCAGCACCGAGCCCCAGGTAAACCCGCCGCCGACGCCTTGCAGCATCACGTGCTGCCCGGTCTTGATGCGGCCATCGCGCACCGCGAGGTCAAGAGCCAACGGTACCGACGCTGCCGACGTGTTGCCGTGCCGATCCACGGTGGCGACCAATTTCTCCTCCGGCACACCGACCCGCTTTGCTATCGCATTCAGAATTCGTACGTTGGCTTGGTGCGGAATCAGCCAGTCAAGCTGCGAGGCGTCTAGACCGGCTTCCTGCAGCACCTTGAGCGCAGATGCACCGAGCACATTGACCGCGAGTTTGAATACTGCCGGACCGTCCATCGTCAGAAATGGATGACCTTCGACCTTGCCCTGCGACACGCGGCCCGCTGTACACAACACGCCTGACTGCGATCCGTCGGCTTTCAACTCCGATGCGAGCAATCCCGGCTCATTCGATGCTTCGAGAACCGCCGCGCCAGCTCCATCGCCGAAAAGAACGCACGTCGTGCGATCGTTCCAGTCAAGAATGCGCGAAAACAGCTCGGCGCCGATAACAAGCGCCCGCTGGTTCAGCCCGCTACGAATCATCGCGTCGGCGACGACCAGTCCATACACAAAGCCGCTGCACACGGCCTGCACGTCAAAGGCTGTCAATTGATCAGCCTCCAGCTGGGCTTGAACCAGGCATGCCGTGCTCGGAAATATCTGGTCCGGAGTCGACGTCGCCACGATGATCAGATCAATGTCCTTGACAGCACGTCCCGCCGCCTTCAGCGCCTCCCGGGCCGCACGGGTTCCAAGATCGGCGGTGCTAACCCCCGCCTCGGCCAGATAGCGCTGCCGAATACCGGTGCGTGCAACGATCCACTCGTCTGACGTTTCCACACCGCGCTTGGCGAGATCACGCGCCAGTTCATCGTTCGACACAACGCGCGCGGGAAGCGCTGAGCCGGTGCCTGTGATCCGGGAATAAGTGCGCAAGGCAGTGCGGCTCATGCGCCGGCCGCGGCCGGCTGAATACCTCGGCTTGCCTGCTCGAGTTGCGCCAGCTGCGCAACGAACGGACGCATCTCCGCCACCGTGCGATCGAGCACGTGGTGCTGCGCCTGCTCGAAGCCGCGCTTCAGCGCGCTTTCAAATGCGACGGCGTCGGCCGAGCCGTGGCTCTTGATGACGAGCCCGCGCAGGCCGAGCAGGCTCGCGCCGTTATGCCGGCGGTGATCGACGCGCCGCTTGAAACGTCTGAGGACCGGCAACGCAGCTATGGCTTGCAGGCGCGACAGCGCGCCGCGCGTGAATTCCTCGCGAACGAAACCCGCCAGCATCAGCGCCAGCCCCTCCGAAGTTTTCAACGCGACGTTGCCGACAAAACCATCGCACACGACGACATCGGTGGTGCCCTTGAAAATGTCGTTGCCCTCGACGTTGCCGACGAAATTGAGAGGACTCGCACGCAGCAGTTCCGCGGCTTGCTTGACCACCTCATTGCCTTTGATCAATTCTTCGCCGATATTGAGCAACCCCACGGTCGGGCGGTCGATCTCCTCTACCGCGGCGACCAGCGCGCTGCCCAGCACGGCAAACTGCACCAGATGTTCCGGCCCGCAGTCCACGTTGGCTCCAAGATCGAGCACGGTGGTAACGCGCCCCTTCTGGTTCGGCAGCACCGCGGCAATCGCCGGACGATCGATACCGTCCAGCGTCTTCAGCACAAAGCGTGCAATAGCCATCAGCGCGCCCGTATTTCCGGCGCTGACGCAGACATCGGCCCGACCTTCCTTGACCAGATTGATTGCCACTCGCATCGACGAATCGCGCTTGGTGCGCATGGCGATCGCGGGCGCGTCGTCACTCTCGACGACCTCTTCGGCATGCAGCAGCTCTAACCGTGCCGGACGCTTGCCTCTCAGTGCTGCTTCGATAGCTGGCCGCCGTCCCACCAGCAGCAACTGTGCATCCGGATGGTGGTCGAGGAATGCAAGGGACGCCGGGACCGTAACCGCACAACCGTGGTCACCGCCCATGCAATCGACCGCGATTCGCGTCGTCACTGGAAAATCGCTCGCACGCCGCCCAGCTTACTGCGCGCGGCGCGATTTACTCGTCGCTCTTGGCTTGAATAACCTTTTTGCCGCGGTAAAAACCGGTTGGACTGACGTGATGTCGACGGTGAACCTCGCCCGTGGTCGGCTCGATCGCCGTCGGCGGATTCGTTAAAGCGTCGTGAGAACGGTGCATCCCACGCTTGGACGATGACTTCTTGTTTTGCTGGACAGCCATAGCTAACCCCGCGAAAAGGCGGCGATTGTACCCGAGCAATGTCGCGCAGAAGCGCGCTAGTTAAGCCGCTTATTGGCGTCGTCATCGTCGCGTAGGGCGAGCAACACTGCAAAAGGATTCGAAGCGGACACTGGATTCGCGATCTCGTCCGAACTCAAAGGCGCGGCGCATCCGTCGTGACGCGGGACGAGTGGCAACGACAGAATCGCCTCGTCTTCGACCCAGTCGTGAATGCTCATGTTGCGCGAGCCGACCACGGCGTCGAGGTCATCATCCTCGATTGGCAACGAGTTCAACTCTTCCTCGGTCGCGACGAAGCGAAACCGCGTAGTGCGATCGATGCCAAATTGAAGCGGCGAATTGCAGCGCTGACAGATCAGGTTCAACTGCCCCACGAGATGCAGGTCAGCGGCTGGATGCCCATCGTCGTCGATCAGCCCTTCGATCTCGTAGCGCAGTGCGCCTTCTGACTTTGCGACGAAGTCGGTAAGACGTGGCAGTTGCGCGACGGCGATCTCGCCTTCGATCCGTCGAGCCGCGCGCGCGAAAGCAAAGCTATCGATCGTCGGCGAAGTACGAGAAATGAAGTCAGCGGACATAGGTCTAGGCGCAACGCCGTGCTCGGCGCTTCCGGACTGCGCATCTACACTTGTTGAATGGCTCGTCCGCTGATCGTACTCGCCTCGACGTCGCGCTATCGACGGCAGTTGCTCGAGCGATTGCGCTTGCCGTTCGAAGTGCATGCGCCTGAAGTCGATGAGGCCACCCTGCCCGGGGAAACACCGCGCGAAACGGCGCTGCGGCTTGCGCGCGCGAAGGCGGAGAAGGTCGCCATGCGGTTCTCAGGCGCGATCGTGATCGGCTCGGACCAGACGGTCGACTTGAACGGACAGACGCTCGGCAAGCCGCTCACGCATGACGCCGCGCTGGCACAACTGCAATCGCTGCAGGGACGCACCGTCGTGTTTTATACCGCGCTGGCGCTGGTCGGGCCGGTGACGAACCGCGTGCAGTTGGACTGTGTGCCGACCAAGGTGACTTTTCGCAATTTACGGTCAGTGCAGTTGGAGGCGTATCTGCGCGCCGATCAGCCCTACGACTGCGCGGGCGCGGCGAAGATCGAATCGCTTGGCACTGCGCTGGTGGAGGCGGTCGAGTCGGACGACCCCACGGCGTTGATCGGGCTGCCGTTGATTCGATTGACGTCGATGCTGTCATCGGCTGGAATCGACGTGCTCGCGGGCGCATGAGCGGCACGCTGTATTTGCTGCCGGCGCCGATTTCGGAGGGCTCGATACATGCCTCGCTCCCGGCCGACGTGATCACGCTTGCGCACCGGATCCAAAATTTTCTAGTCGAAGACGCCAAGACGGCGCGCGCATTCTTGAAGCACCTCGGGCATCCGACACCACTGCGCGAGCTGTCGGTCATCGAAATCGGCCACGCTCCGCGCGAGGCCGACATCGCGCAGTGGCTCGCGCCGCTCGGCACAGGCATCGATATCGCAGTGCTGTCGGAGGCGGGCTGCCCTGCGATTGCTGACCCCGGCGCAACGCTGGTCGCTGCCGCGCATCGGAACGGATGGAAAGTGCAGCCACTAGTGGGCCCATCGTCGATCCTACTGGCGCTGATGGCCAGCGGGCTCAACGGGCAGCGTTTCCGCTTCGTGGGCTACTTACCGATTTCCATGGACGAACGGACGGCGGCAATTCAGAAGCTCGAACACGAATCGGCGCACGGCGAGACGCAGATTTTTATCGAGACCCCGTATCGAAACGTGGCGTTGTTCGAGGCTTTGCTGCAGCACTGTCAGCCGGCGACGCGCCTCGCAGTCGCAGTCGATCTGACTGGCGTTCAAGAATCGGCCCAGCAGTGCACGGTTAAAGAATGGCGCACCCGGCCTGCGGACGCCTGGCCGCCACTCGCAAAGCGGCCGGCGGTTTTCTGTCTGCTGGCTTAAACGACCGGACGAAGCGGCTCGGCATAACCGTCGGGCTGCCACAGCACACGGCCATCCTGTTCCATCACCGTCAGCGCGCGTAGTCCGCCGTGGCCGATACACGCACCGCCGCGGCACCCGCCACTCACGGGGTCGTAGAACGCACCGTGCGTCGAACACAGCAGATACTCGGCGTCGAAGTCGAAAAACATGCCCGGCTGCCAGTCGAGTTCCATCGCAACATGTGCGCAGCGATTCAAGTAGGCGAACGCGCGGCCGCCGTAGCGGATCGCAAACGCCGGTGCGTTACGTCCGCCGATATCGACTTCGAAGCGGACTCCGCTTCCACCGTTGAGCAGGTCGGTGGATGCGCAGATGTCTATTAGGAGTTGGCCGCCAGCCACGTGCGCAACTCCGCTACCGATTCGACCAGCGCCAGTGCACCGTGCGGCGCCAGATGGGCATGCAAGTGCGCACCGTAAGTCACGCCGACACTGGCGACGCCGGCGGCTGCGGCCATCTGCAAATCATGCGTCGTGTCGCCGATCATCAACATGCGCTCGGGCTGCACGTCTAACTGCTCGGCAAGCTGTAGCAACATCGCAGGGTGAGGCTTCGACTGCGATTCGTCAGCGCAGCGCGACGATGCGAAGAGCCGTCCCAACCCGGTCGCATCAAACCCGCGCGACAAACCCAGCCGGGTCTTGCCGGTAGCTACCGCCAGTCGCACGCCGCTCGCTTCAAGCTCCTCGAGCATTGCCTGCACTCCTTCGAACAAGACGATCTGCGGTTCGCACGCGAGGTAATGATGCCGGTAGCGCGCCGAGAACTCTTCTGCGCGCTCGGTTGCAAGGCCGGGTACCGCGTGCGCCAGTGCGTCGAGCAGGCCAAGCCCGATCACGTGGCTCGCCTGTTCGATCGTCGGGACCGCCAGCCCAAGATCAGACGCCGCATTGCGGATGCAGCCCGCAATCATCGACGTGGAATCGACAATCGTGCCGTCCCAGTCGAACACGATCAGGTCAAACCGGCGCACTTAATCCTTTCAGAAATTCTGCGCACTCAGCCAGCCAACGGCGCCTCAAGTGCCATCGGCCGGCTGGTCACCGGATGCTTGAAGTCCACCGCACCGGCATGCAAAAACATTCGTTCCAGACGCGGGACGTTGGAGCTCAGCCTGCCGCGCGCAATCTGCCTATTCAATTCGAAGTCGCCGTACTTGTCGTCGCCGACGATCGGGAAACCTAGATGCGATAGGTGCACGCGAATCTGGTGCGTTCGGCCGGTTTTCAAATCGGCTTCGAGCAATGAGAATTTGCCATAACGCTTTATCAGGCTGAACACTGTGTGCGATTCCATTCCCTCCGCGTCGATGCTGACCCTGCGCTCGCCATGACGATTGACGTACTTCGTCAGCGCCAATCGAACATGCTGCCGATCATTGACCCAGTCACCGTGAACCAGCACCGAGTATCGCTTTCCGACCAAGCCTTCTCGCAAATCCTCGTGCAGTCCGAGCAAAGCGCGGCGCGACTTCGCAAGGAGCAGGATGCCGGACGTTTCCCGGTCGAGCCGGTGCACCAGTTCCAGAAAGGGCTGATGGGGCCGCGCCGCGCGTACACGCTCGATCAAGCCGAATGCGATACCGCTTCCGCCGTGTGCGGCCAGTCCGGCAGGCTTGTCGACCGCCATCAGGTGCTCATCTTCGAACAGGATCGGTGGCATCGCGGCCGCCGGAATGGCAGCCAGTGGAGTCGGCGCGCGCTCCGCGAGCCGCATCGGCGGAATCCGCACTTGGTCACCGGCCATCAACCGATAGTCGACCGCCACCCGGCCCTTGTTCACCCTGACCTCACCCGCGCGCACGATGCGATAGACGTGGCTCTTCGGCACCCCCTTGGCGATGCGGATCAGATAGTTGTCGAGCCGCTGGCCCTCGGCCTCGGGGCCGATAACCCGGTACGAAGCACGGTCGGCCGCCACCGCTTCCGGCTCCGGCCCTGCCTGCAACATCCCGGCCGATTCGCCAACCCCCGCCTTTCCGGTTTTACGCGCAGTGCCCATCTTGCCTATACTCGCGCGGTCGGGACATTAGAAAGCAACTGAACCCGCATCGCGGAGATTGTAGCTAGGCTCATCTCCGCACCAGGCGCCCGGACGCTTAGCGTCCAAGGCATGTAGAGGTGACGATCACCTCTTGAATTCGCAGCCGCGCGACTCGTCGTGTTGATGAGCGCAGCAGCTGCACCCGAGCCGGCGATGAGCCGGCTCCGCTGAAACGATTTGTTCGGACCTCAGAATAACGAGCTGACTAGACCAAAGGCCTCCGGAACAGTGCTCCATGCGATTCGCCCCCCACGTTGAAGATTCCGAGCCGCGCCCAGTTGGCGCCGGCCCGTGGACAGCGCATCGTCTCTTGACTGCACATTGCATCGTTGCCCACCGCACGCTTGCGGCGCCGGCAGCGTGCGTTTCCGAAACCTGAAACTCTAGTTCCGGCCGCTTCGTTTCAGCACAACAACAGCGCCAAGGTGAAGGCGCAGAGGAGTGCTGATGAAACGCATGTTGTTCAACGCCACACATGCAGAAGAGCTGCGCGTGGCTATCGTCGACGGCCAGCGGCTGGTCGACATCGATATCGAGACGGCCGGGCGCGAGCAACGCAAGTCGAATATTTATAAGGGGGTCGTCACCCGCGTCGAGCCCAGTCTTGAGGCCTGTTTCGTCGACTACGGCGAAGAGCGCCACGGCTTTCTTCCGTTCAAAGAAGTATCCAAGATCTACTTTCGCGACGGCGTCGACGTGCGCACCGCGCGCATCCAGGACGCGCTGAAAGAAGGCCAGGAGCTCGTCGTCCAGATCGAGAAGGAAGAGCGCGGCAACAAGGGCGCGGCGCTGACGACGTTTGTTTCTCTCGCGGGGCGGTACCTGGTCCTGATGCCGAACAACCCGCGCGGCGGCGGCGTGTCACGCCGCATCGAAGGCGAAGACCGGCAGGAATTGCGCGACACGATGGATCAGCTCGACCTGCCCTCGGGCATGTCGATCATCGCGCGCACCGCCGGCATTGGCCGCTCGGTCGAAGAGCTGCAGTGGGATTTGAACTATCTGATGAAGCTGTGGCACGCGATCGAGGGCGCGGCGCGCCCGCAGTTCGAATTGGTCGTCACCGATGCGGAAGGCAAGAAGACCACCACGTACGTCGACAGTCCGAACGGGCCCGACGGACAGCGGCTAAAGCGCGCCAACCCGCCGCCGTTTTTGATCGTCGAAGAATCGAACCTGGTGATCCGCGCGATCCGCGATTATTTCCATCCCGAGATCGGCGAGATCCTGGTTGACACCGACGATATCTATGAACAGGCGCGCCAGTTCATGGCGCACGTAATGCCGGACAACCTGCAGCGGGTGAAGCGCTACAAGGACGACGTACCGCTGTTCTCGCGCTTCCAGATCGAACATCAGATCGAAACCGCTTACTCGCGCCAGGTGCCGCTGCCCTCGGGCGGATCGATCGTCGTCGATCACACCGAAGCGTTGGTCTCGGTTGACGTGAACTCGGCACGTTCGACCAAGGGCTCGGACATCGAAGAAACCGCAATGCGCACCAACATGGAAGCCGCCGACGAGGTGGCACGCCAACTTCGTTTGCGCGACCTTGGTGGATTGATCGTGATCGACTTCATCGACATGGAGGATCTGAAGAATCAGCGCCAGGTCGAAACCCGTTTGAAGGACGCATTGCACTACGACCGCGCGCGCGTGCAGATGGGCAAGATTTCGCGCTTCGGCCTGATGGAGTTGTCGCGCCAGCGTATCCGGCCGGCGTTGAACGAAGGCAGTCACGTCACGTGCCCGCGCTGCAACGGTGTCGGCGTGATTAGAGACACCGAAAGCTCCGCGCTGCATATCCTGCGCATCCTGCAGGAGGAAGCGATGAAGGAAGGTACCGCGGCTGTTCACGCGCAGGTGCCGGTTGAAGTCGCCAGCTATCTTCTGAACGAAAAGCGCGCCGACATAGCGAAGATCGAAGCGCGCCTCCGTTTATCGGTCGTTCTAATCCCGAATAAATTCATCGACACGCCGCACTATCACATCGAGCGCCTACGGCATGACGACGCGCGACTCGAAGTCGCGAAGGCAAGCTTCGAGCGCGCAGCGGAGCTCGCGCCGAGCACCGACACGCCGTACGCAGGGGGCAGATTCGGCGGCAAAGTTGGCGACGAAAGTGTTCGCGTGCGTCAAGAGGCCGTGGTCAAAGGCATCGTTCCCGAGACACCCGCACCGATGCCGGTACAGCCGGCCCCGACTGCGCCAGCGGCGCTACAACCCGCGCGCTCATCACTCAGCATGTGGGACCGGATCGTCGCGTTCTTCACGGGCGGCGATGTGTCCGAGCCGGCGTCGATAGTCGTTCCGCCTGCACCAGTCAATCCGAGGCCCGCCCGCAGCGAGCGCGGCCACGGTGAGCACCGGCGAGGTCGCGGCAACGGCGACGGTCGGCGCGATAGCCGCCGCGACAGTCGACGCGACAGCAAGTCCGGAGAGCGTCGCGACGGCAGGCAGGAGAGCGATGCCCGCCAGGGCGCGGACGACGCCAATCGGGAGGCCAAGCGCCAACCAAGGCGTGCCGACGAACGCCGTCCGGCCGGTGCGAAGGCGGATGGCAGGCCACGCAAGGAGGCCCCGCTGCAGGACTCGCGCGGCGGCGACGACGCAGTCGAAAAGCGCAAGCCTCGGTCTCGCCCCGAAAAGGACAAGTCGATCGTGGCCGAAACGGCCGAGCGCGTGACAATGCCCGAGGACATTGGGCCGTCCCCTTCAATCGCGGCTATCGGAGCACTCGTTACCGCTGATTCGGTCGCCGAAGCGCCACGCACTGAAGGTCAGGATGATCGAGGCCGCCGGCGGCGGCGCCGGCGCGGCCGCGGCGGTCGCGGCGAAAACGGCGCTGACGTAACCGCGTCCGGAAATGGCAACGCACTCGCTGCTGAACGAAACGATGACGAGCCCAACTTTGCGGAGCAGTCCATCGACGAGCCCGACTTCAATCAGGCTCAGCCCCTTGCGTCGGCGTTGATCAACGAGCCGTTGGCCGAGACGCTTGCGGCAACGATTCCCCCCGAACCGGTGCACGAGACCGTTGTCGTCAGCAACATAACGGCGGTACGCGTACCGCCGCTGGTCACCGCGCCGACGATGATTGCGCTGCCTGTTGTGCAACAGGCGCCGCTTCCGATCGATGAACTGCAGCCCGTGCTGCAGAGCGCAGGTTTGATGCTGGTACAGACCGCGCCCAATCGCCACGCTGAAACACAGGCGAAGATGGCTGCCGAACCGGCTCCCCCGCGCGCACGCCGGGAGCGCCCTGCCCTGCCTCCACTCGACGAGGCGCCGCTGGTGCAGGTCGAGACACAGGGGTCTTCTGCGGAGCGCGCAGGGTTGTAGCGCGCGCGATTTAGCATCGCGGGCCGAATGTCGGCCCGCGTAACATCGTGTGATGATGAACCGTGTGATTCCGTTGATTGACTCCCGTGTGGCGGCGCCGCCAGCGGGCTCGATTGGCGACGCGTCGGCTGAGCCGGCTGTGGGCCACGTCGTCGACCGGCTCGACCGTCCGTTACGCGATCTGCGCATATCGGTCACCGATCGCTGCAACTTTCGCTGCACGTATTGCATGCCGAAAGAAGTGTTCGACGCCGACTATCGCTTTCTTCGTCATTCCGATCTGCTGACCTTCGAGGAGATTTCGCGGCTTGCCGCAGCGTTCGTACGTCACGGCGTCGAAAAAATTCGGCTCACTGGTGGCGAGCCGTTGTTGCGCAAGGATCTGCACAAGTTGATTGCGATGTTGTCGCCGCTCAAAACGCATGGCGGCAGTGAACTCGACATCGCGCTGACGACCAACGGCTCGGTGCTCGCCCGCAAGGCGCAACAGCTTGCAGACGCCGGGTTGAAGCGCATCACCGTATCGCTGGATGGACTCGATGACGCGACGTTCCGCCGTATGAACGACGTCGATTTTCCGGTGCGCGATGTTCTTGCGGGCATCGATGCGGCGGCGACCGCGGGATTGGCGCCGGTGAAGGTCAATATGGTCGTCAAGCGTGGCGTCAACGAGGGTGAAATCCTATCGATGGCTCGTCACTTCCGCGGCACCGGCCATATCGTGCGATTCATCGAATACATGGACGTGGGCACTTCGAACGGCTGGCGCATGGACGAAGTGGTGCCGTCGCGCGAGGTGTTGCAGCATATTTCCGAAGAGTTTCCGCTCGAGCCGCTCGAGGCACGTTATCCGGGCGAGGTGGCGGAGCGCTGGCGCTATCGCGACGGACAGGGTGAGATCGGCGTGATCTCCAGCGTCTCGCAGGCCTTTTGCCGGGATTGCACGCGAGCGCGCCTGTCGACCGAGGGCAAGCTTTATCTGTGCCTGTTTGCCCACCA
This sequence comes from uncultured beta proteobacterium, assembly GCA_963829995.1. Taxonomy (GTDB): domain Bacteria; phylum Pseudomonadota; class Gammaproteobacteria; order Burkholderiales; family Burkholderiaceae_F; genus JACCZX01. The sequence goes on from CAWHKW010000032.1 coordinate 44,355, forward strand.
GGGGCATGACCTGCGTGCGCTGCTGCGAGGTAACGGCGCGCTGGCACTGACGGAACGGCAGCTCGAGGCGGCCATCGGCCGTATCTGGAGCGCGCGCGCGGATCGTTATTCAGAGCTGCGGACCGAGGCGACCACAGCAATGCCGAAGGTCGAGATGTCGTACATCGGCGGATAGCGCTGCGTGAGGAACATAACCGGTCTGATCCTGGCCGGTGGACGCGGTCAGCGCGTGGGCGGCGCAGATAAGGGTTGGCTGATCTATGAAGGCAGGCCGCTGATCGTCAGCGTGATCGAGCGGTTCGCACCGCAAGTCGGGCCGCTACTGATCTCGGCCAATCGCAACGTCGAGCGTTATGCAGCTTATGGCGAGATCGTCGGCGATGACTTGGCCGACGTTAACGGCGAGCACTTTGCGGGGCCATTGATAGGAGTACTTAGCGGCTTGCGGCGCGCACGCACCGATTGGGTCGCGATCGTTCCGTGCGATGCACCGCATTTGCCTAGCGATTTGGTTACACGTCTGATGGGTGCCACGCTAGGCACCGGCGCAAAGGCGGCATGCGCCAGCGTGCACGGGCGGCTCCAGCCGGTGTTCGCGCTGGTGCAGACCCGCTACGCCAACGAGCTCGCGCGCTCAGTTGCAGAGGGCGAACGCGCCATGCATCGCTGGCTCAAAGCCCTCGAAGCGGTGGCGGTGGATTTCGACGATGCTCAGGCGTTCACTCAACATTAACGAGCCCATCAGCAACGGCAGTTGAGAGACACACCGGGGCCAGTGACCGGCGCCGTCACATCGAAAATCGATGAGCGGCCCGTTCGTGCGCCTTGGCTGCTTCTTCTTCTCGATCCTTCGGCGGCGCGCTTGTCTGCAAGGAACGCAGAAGCTTTTCGGAGATGCCCGTGATTTCCTCGACCGCCTTCAGGAACGCAGCTTCGTTTACCTTGGAAGGCTTATTGAACCCAGTGACCTTTCGCACAAATTGCAGTGACGCAGCGCGGATCTCGTCTTCGGTCACCGGTGGCTCGAAGTTGAAGAGGGTCCTGATACTTCTACACATAAGTTGACCTCGATACTTGGGAAAGTGCGCTCAGAACCGCTTCATCAACCGCAACATCCTCTCCACGTGCGGCCCATAGGGCGGCAAGAATAACTTCGTCCCGTTCAACCGCGACTGGCGAAACACGGGAGTCAGTTTGCTAAATGTGTCGAACCCCCAGCGGCCGTGATAGTGGCCCATGCCGGAGGCTCCGACGCCGCCGAACGGCAGGTCTTCCTGTGCCACGTGCATCAACGTTTCGTTGAAACACACACCTCCAGCGTGCGTGTTCTTTAAAGCCGCTTCGGCGCGCTTGCCATCGTTGTCGAACCAGTACATCGCAAGCGGGCGCGGCTGCGCGTTGATGAACGCCGTCGCTTCCTTGATGTCGTCGTACGGAATCACCGGCAAAAGCGGCCCGAAGATCTCGTCGCGCATCACGTCGAGGTCCGCCGCCGGGCTGATCACAATGGCCGGTGCCAGGCGATGTTGGGCGTCGTTGCGTTCCGCGCCGCTGAACAGCGGCACGACGGCGGCACCGGCGCTGCGCGCCTGCTCCAGGTAGCCGGCGAGACGCTGATACTGCCGCGCGTTGACGATGCTGCAGTAATCAGTGTCAGCAAGGCCGGCGGGATACATTTCACGCGCTTGCCGTTTGGCCGATTCGACAAACGCGGTCACGTTCGCGCGCGGCACCAGCGCATAGTCGGGTGCGATGCAGGTTTGGCCCGCATTCAAAAACTTGCCCACCAGTACCCGCTGCACGGCCGGGTCGATCGGATACCCCGGCGCAATCACCGCGGGTGACTTGCCGCCCAACTCCAAGGTAACGGGTGTCAGGTTCTGCGACGCCGCGTTCATCACCTTGCGGCCGACAGTGGTCGACCCTGTAAAGAGCAGATGATCGAACGGCAGCGCAGAGAATTGCGCGGCAACGTCGGCACCGCCGGTGATAACGGCCACTTCGTTCGTCCGGAATGCGCCGGCGATCAGTTGCTGAAAGAGCTTGGAGAACGCCGGTGTGAACTCCGACACTTTCACCATCGCTCGATTGCCGGCGACCATCGCTGCGACGAGCGGGCTCACCGCAAGGAACAGCGGGTAGTTCCACGGAACGATGATGCCGACAACACCTAATGGCCGCGGAACGACGTTTGCGCGCGCCGGAAGAAACCACTTCGCCACCCCGGCGCTCCGAGGTTTCATCCACCGCTTGCCGTGCTTGATCGCGCTTCGAATCTCGGAGAGGCTCGGAAAGATTTCTGCGATCTGCGTCTCGATGCGCGGACGGCCCGCGAAGTCGGCGTCGATCGCAGTTTCAATCGCCGCTTCGTTGTCTTCGAGCAAGCGGCGCAATCGTTCGAGGCGATTGCGCCGTTCGTCCCATTCGGCAAACGGAGCGGCGTCGTACGCGGCACGCTGAATCTGGAAAACAACGTGGAGCTCGGCTGGAGTATCAGAGGCGTTCATTCCGGTAGCTTAATGCTCGCCGCCAGTGTGGTTCAATCGCAGCGGCACAAAGAAAATGGCGATCAAGCAAATAACGCTGGCCGGTGAGCGAGTCGTGCTGCGCCCTTGGCAGGACCGTGACGCCGATGCTTTCGCGGCGATGAACGCGGACGAGCGCGTGATGGAATTTTTTGTCGCGCCGCTTACGCGCGTCGAATCGGATGAGCTGCGATCTCGCATGCGCGCGGCGATCGAGGAGCGCGGCTGGGGTTGGTGGTGCGTCGACATCGCCGGACAATGCGCGGGCTTTACCGGCCTGAGTACACCGCCCTATCAGACGCGGTTCACGCCGTGTGTGGAGGTAGGCTGGCGCTTCAGGCCGCAGTTTTGGGGACACGGCTACGCAACCGAAGCGGCACGGCTGGCACTCGACTACGGCTTCAACGCGCTGCAGCTGGAAGAAATCGTTTCGTTTGCCGCTGCGGGCAATATTCGCTCGCGCCGTGTAATGGAGCGCATCGGCATGCAGCGTGACGTCGCCGGCGATTTCGATCATCCACGCATACCCGAAGGACATGCGTTGCGCCGTCACGTGCTTTATCGCTTAAGGCGGCGCTGACGGTCAGTCGATGTCTTCGTATAGCGGCAACGTGAGAAATTCGGCGAAGTCCGGCTGCGTACTCATGTCTTCAAAAATTCGCGCGGCGCGATCGTAAGTCGGCGAATCTGGGCCTACCACGGCCTTGACTTTGGCAAGCTCTTCCGGAATCAGCGCGCGCACCAAGGCGGCGTCCACCTTGCGTCCGTCCTCAAGGACACCTTTTGGCGAGCGGATCCACTGCCATACCTGCGAGCGGCTGATCTCCGCAGTGGCTGCATCCTCCATCAAGTTGTGGATCGGTACACAGCCATTGCCGGCCAGCCACGAGCCGACGTAATGAATGCCGACGTTGATGTTCATCCGCAGCCCCGCTTCGGTAATCGGTGCTTCGGGTTCGAACTTCAGCAGATCCGCCGCGGTGACTTTGACGTCGTCGCGCTTCTTGTCAATCTGATTGGCGCGATCGCCCAGTACTTTGACGAATTCCTCCATGGCGATGGACACCAGGCCGGGATGCGCGACCCAACCGCCGTCGTAGCCGTCGGTTGCATCGCGCTGCTTGTCACTGCGCACGCCGGCCATTGCGGCTTCATTCTTGACGGGATCGTTCTTAATTGGAATCAGCGCGCTCATACCTCCCATCGCCGGTGCGTTTCTTTTGTGGCACGTGGCCAGCAACAGCAACGCGTACGCGCGCATAAACGGCGCCGTCATTGTCACCTGGGCGCGATCGGCGAGCACGAAGCTCTTGTCAGAATTGAACTTCTTGATGCACGAAAAGATGTAGTCCCAGCGGCCCGCATTCAATCCTGCGGAGTGCTCTCGCAGCTCGTACAGGATCTCGTCCATCTCGAACGCCGCCAAGATCGTCTCGATCAGCACGGTCGCTTTGATCGTGCCTTGCGGGATGCCGAGGTCCTTTTGGGTGGCGACGAAGATGTCGTTCCACAGTCTCGCCTCAAGGTGCGACTCCAGTTTCGGCAGGTAAAAGTACGGGCCAGTGCCCCGTGCGATCAGCTCCTTCGCGTTATGAAACATGTAAAGCGCAAAGTCGAAAATCGCACCGGACACGCGCTGGCCATCGATCAGCACATGCTTCTCATCGAGATGCCAGCCGCGCGGACGCACAATCAGGACGGCGACCTTATCGTTCAGCGAATATGTCTTGTCGCCCTGCTGCAGCGATATGTTGCGGCGAATCGCCTGCATCAAGTTGATCTGACCGGTGATCTGGTTATCCCAGCTCGGTGTGTGGCTGTCCTCGAAGTCGGCCATGTACGCATCGGCCCCCGAGTTCAGTGCATTGATGACCATCTTGCGCTCGACCGGACCGGTGATCTCGACGCGCCGGCATTGCAAATCCGCCGGCAACGGCGCAATCGTCCAATTGCCCTCGCGGACATGCTTGGTCTCGGCGAGAAAATTCGGCCGCTCACCCGCATCGAGCCGCTTGGCACGCGCGACGCGCTTGGCCAAAAGCTCCTGCCGGCGAGATTCGAACTGACGATGCAGCTTCGCAACCAGTTCCAGCGCTTCGGCCGTCAGGACGCGCTCGAATCCCGGTCGCATCGGGGCGTCAATCAAAACGTCCTCCGTCTCGATCATATCGACAGTTCCTTTCCATAATGAATCTCTTGCAAGATGAACTGAGCGGCGTCGGCCAGACTCGCACCAGTTCCATTGGGCTTGACCCCTAGGCGGTCGAGCACCGCATCGGTGCGATTAACCCAGAAACTCGTATAGCCGTACCACGCTGCTGCACACGCGTCCCAGCAGTTGCTTGAGACAAACACGATTTGCCGAGGCTGCAGCTTCAGCGCCCGCGGCCCCAGCGCATACACCGATGGCGATGTCTTAAAGGCCCGCACTTGATCGGCCGACAGCACTAGATCAATGTATCGATGCAGCCCGGAATTGACGAGTGCGGTCTCGAGCATTTCGGAATCGCCGTTGGAAAGCACGCCTAATCGGACTCCGGCGTCGTGCAACTTGACCAGCGCCGGCGCGACGTCGGGAAATGATGCGAGACGTTTGTATTCATCCGCCAGACGCGCTGCGTCGTTCGGCCCGGCATTCAGCTTCAGCGCTTGCAACGAATACTCGAGCGCATCGCGCGTGACCTCCGAAAAACTCACATAACGGTCGGACATTGTGCGCAACCGTGAATATTCGATCTGCTTTTCACGCCAGAGACGGGCAAGTCGCTCGCCTTGACCTGGAAAGAGTTCCTCAGCGCGCCGCGTGACCGAATAAACGTCAAGCAACGTTCCGAAGACGTCGAACAGAGCAGCAGCGGGAGCAGCCATGATGAGCGGCGAGTCTAAGTGTTCTGCCTTAGGCCGCCTGCTTGTCCACCGTCCGATCGAAGAATTGCTCGTCTTCGGTCGAGCCCTGAAGTGCGGAAGTCGACGCCTCGCGCTCGATCGTCGTCGTCACCGCATCGAAGTACCCGGTCCCGACTTCACGCTGGTGCTTGACCGCGGTAAATCCTTTGTCTGCCGCGGCGAACTCGGCCTGCTGCAACTCGACGAATGCGCTCATCTGATTACGCGCGTAGCCGTGCGCCAGATGGAACATCGAGTAGTTGAGCGAATGGAAACCCGCCAAGGTGATGAACTGGAACTTGTAGCCCATCGCACCGAGCTCGTTCTGGAAGCGCGCGATGGTCGAATCGTCCAGATTTTTTTTCCAATTGAACGACGGCGAGCAGTTGTACGCGAGCATCTTTCCCGGAAATCTCTTGTGGATCGCCTCGGCGAACGCCTTCGCAAACGCGAGGTCCGGTTTGCCCGTTTCGCACCAGAGCAGGTCGGCGTACGGCGCGTACGCAAGACCGCGCGACACCGCCTGTTGCAGGCCCGGTTGGGTCTTGAAGAACCCTTCGACGGTACGCTCACCGGTCAAATACGGCACATCGTTCTCGTCGATGTCGGAGGTCACCAGATCGGCCGCCTCGGCATCGGTGCGCGCCAGAAGCACCGTCGGTACGCCGCAGACATCCGCAGCCAGCCGTGCCGCTACAAGTTTGGACACTGCGTCGCGGGTAGGCACGAGTACCTTGCCGCCCATGTGACCGCACTTCTTGACCGAGGCCAACTGATCCTCGAAGTGCACGCCAGCCGCGCCCGCTTCGATCATTGATTTCATCAGCTCGAACGCGTTAAGCACGCCGCCAAAACCTGCTTCAGCATCCGCGACGATCGGTGCAAAGTAATCAACATAGCCGGCATCACTCGGATTCCTGCCCTCCATCCACTGGATCTGATCGGCGCGAGCAAAGGTGTTGTTGATGCGGCGAACCACTGCCGGTACCGAATTCACCGGGTACAGCGATTGATCCGGGTACATCTCCCCCGCCAGATTCGCGTCGCCTGCGACCTGCCAGCCCGAGAGATAGATCGCCTTCAGCCCCGCCTTCACCTGCTGCATCGCCTGGTTGCCGGTCAGCGCGCCCAGCGTGTTCACGTACGCCTCACTGTTCAGCAGGCGCCATAGCTTCTCGGAGCCGCGCCTGGCGAGCGTGTGTTCGACCTGCACGGAGCCGCGCAGCCGTACGACGTCTTCAGGGCCGTAGCCGCGCCTGATTCCCTTCCAGCGGCCGCTCTCGTTCCACTCTTTCTGAAGTCGTTGTGCATCGAGTTCGCGTGCCGTCATGCCATTGCTCCCGCAGGTAGGGGGCCCACACCGGGGCCGTTGGTCGTAAGAACAAACAGCAGGAATCGTACGATGGTTTATGCAGCGCAACAAGCGCGCTAATTGATATAAGAGTTAAAAATTTATCATCTATAACAATTACATACCTAGCTTCATATCGCGACTTGAAATGGACCATGGTGTTTTGAAACGATGAGTGCTGTCCTGCAATACCTGGCGTTTCGGGATACGAAACAGGCAGCGGGGAAATGAAAAGCATCGATTGCGCAAGTTGCGGCACCCGAGGCCACGCTGAAATTAGATGCGTGCGCCCAAGCATTTCGGGCAAATCCCGATAGCCGCCATCTGCCACATTGACGTTACCCAATCGAAGCGCTTGCAAGAGGCTGGCGCACTAACCGACGCGAAACACGATGAACGTTCTCGGCATCCAACTGAACGCCCCGTCACTGATGGGCCTGATACGAATGCTCGGCTTTACGCTGGCCGCGATCGCACTGGTCGAAATGGCCGACTCGCTGAGCTCGGGCGTGTGGGCCAGCGAAGGGTCGCTGTCGTTCATCGTTGGTGGCTTCTCGGGCTTCCTGCTGAATGAATCCGGTGCCGACTTTTCGAAACACGGATGGCGCGCGTTCGCACTACTCATGGCGTGTGCGCTCTTCGTGTACGCGGCGTTTAGCCTGGTGCTTTAGCTTTCCTCAAGCTGTGACTGCCCTGCTGCGCGCGGCAGCGCCGATCCGCATCGCGGTCAGCAGAGCTACCAGCAGCAGCAGCGCGACCGCCACCAAAGCCGCCTGAAACTTGCCCGCGTCTAGAAGCGGGCCGAATACCAGCGGCGACATCGCAAGCCCGACATCCAGTCCGGAGTAAACGAACCCGTAAATGCGGCCAAAAGACGTATTGCCGAACTGACTGGTCGCCGCACGCCGCACCAACAGATCGCGATTCGGGCCCGAAGTGCCAACGCCGAAGCCCATCAGCGCCATTACCGGGAAAACCAGGGCCGCCACGATCTGTCCGGAAGCGAGCAGCAGCGCCATCAGCGCACTGAAACCGAGCGCGATCGCGATCAGTCTTTCGTTGCGCTCGTTACGCGACGCGAGAAAACCGCCGGTAATCGTTCCCGCCGCGCTGCCCAGCAAATACGCGGTCAGGCCTCCGGTGGCCAGCACGAGCGACATGCCGTAGACGTTGCCTAGAATCGCCGGCGCATAGTTCTGCAAAATGCCGAAGGCAGCGGTCGTGAAGAAGAAAAACGCGAAGCACATCCACACCGGCGTTGAACGCAGGAACGCAAACTGGTTTGCCGTCGGTAGGTCGGACTCGGCGTGCGAATGACTTGGCACGACCAGCTCGGCCGCCGCGCTCGCCAGCATTGAGCGCCGCCAGAACAGGATCGCAAGAACGACCGCGCCTACGCCAGCCGCGGCAAAACCGGCGGCCTGCCATCCGGCAAAAGTTGCGATGCCGGCCATGAACACCGGCGCTGCAGCCCAGCCAAGATTTCCAGACAGGCCATGGACTGAAAAAGCATGACCCAACCGGGGCTGCGCCACACGGCGATTGAGCAGCGTGAAATCGGCGGGGTGGAAGATACTGTTTCCAAGACCGGCGACTGCTGCCGTTATCAACAGCATCGCGTAACTGTTCGATACGCCGAGGATCACCCCCGACAGCGCCAGTAGCCCAATGCCGAAGAACAGCACCGGCCGCGACCCCACTTTGTCGACGATAAACCCGGCGAGCGCCTGACCAATACCGCTGATGACGAAGAACGTCGTCATCAACAAACCGGCCTCGGTGTAGGAAAGATCGAAGTCCTTCATCAGCCACGGGAACAGCGGCGGCAGCATGAAGTGAAAGAAATGGGAGGTACCGTGCGCCAAACCGACCAGGCCGATCACTTCGGCATCATGGCGGATCGATGACGAGCTAGGTGGCGGCGAATTCGATGGATTCATTTGGAAAGACGGCCGGCGCGCGCCGTCGAGTAAATGTAGCAGTTCAAATTCTTGAGACTTCACGCCTACTTGCTTGCGTCGCGTGCGTGCTGATGATGAACACGCCGCTGGCTTTGGCACAGAGCGTGCCGCTGCGGATTATCGCGATCAACGATTTTCATGGGCACTTGGAGCCGGCCGATAACATGGTCGCAGTGCCCAATCCGGCTCAACTATCGGCGACGGTGCCGCTGCGAAGCGGCGGCGCCGCGTTTCTGGCCGCGCGAATCAGTCAGCTCCGGGCAGAGCAGCCACGGCACGTCGTCGTGTCGGCCGGCGATTTGATCGGCGCCTCGCCCCTGACCTCCGGACTGTTTCATGACGAGCCCACGATCGAAGTCATGAACGCGATGGGCCTTGACATCAGTGCGCTCGGCAACCATGAATTCGACCGTGGCGTCGCGCACCTGTTGCGTATGGCGAATGGCGGATGCCAGGCGCAGCCGGTTGCGAATCGGCAGACGTGTGCCGGAGTCGGAAACAAGTTTTCCGGTGCACGGTTCAAATTCCTCGCGGCCAACGTGCTCGATCGCGACAGCGGAGAGCCGATCATGGCGCCGGCATGGATCAAGAACATTGACGGCGTGCGAGTCGGATTCATCGGTGCCGTGACGCGATCCACGCCAGGCATCGTCGTGCCGAGCGGCGTCGCAGGCGTGCGCTTCACCGGGGAAGCGAAGGCGCTCAACCAGCATGCGAAGGAGTTGCAGGCGCAGGGCGTGCAGGCGATTGTTGCCGTGATCCACGAAGGCGGGGAAGCCGAGGGCGGTTACGACGCGTGCCGAAATCCGCGCGGCGCGATTTTCGACATCGCACGCGAGCTCGATCCCGCAATCGACGTCGTGCTTTCGGCGCACACCCATCGAGGCTACAACTGCGTGATCGATGGCAGAGTCATCATGCAGGCAGCCTCGTACGGAAGACTGGTGTCGGTGATCGACGTCGAAATCGACCGCGCCAGCGGTGACATCGTGCGCGAGCGCACGCGCGCGCGCAACGTGCCGGTGCCGAACGGCACGCGGACGAGTGCGTCGCTACGCGCCGCGTATCCGCCGCTCGCGCCCGATCCCGAAGTCGCGGCGATCGTCGAGCACTACCGAAAGCTCGCAGCACCGCTCGCGCAGCGGCCAGTGGGCCGCGTCACTTCCGACTTCGATCGGCGCACAGCAGCCGGCGGCGATAATGCGCTTGGCAGATTGATCGCCGATGCGCATCTCGCCGCCACGCGCACTCAAGGCGCTCAGCTTGCGTTTACCAATCCGGGCGGGCTGCGCGCCGAACTGCGCGCGTCCGCCGGTGACGGCGTCGTGACCTACGCCGATGTATTCGCATCGCAGCCATTCGGCAACACGCTTGTGACGCTGACGCTGACCGGCGCTCAGCTAAAGCAGATGCTGGAGCAGCAATGGAGTGCAAGATCGAGCACAGTGCGCCCGGAGCGTGCGCGCATTCTGCAACCCTCGCGGGGCTTCTCCTACGCGTGGAGAGCGAGCGGCTCGCACGGCGAGCGGATCGTTGCCGATTCAATGCGCCTGGAGGGGCGCGCGATCGAGCCCGATCGATCCTATCGCGTGACGGTCAATAATTTTCTAGCCGACGGCGGCGACGGCTTTCGGGTGTTGCGCGAAGGCACCGATAGAGTCGGCGGGCCGGTCGACGCCGATGCGCTGGCCGAATACCTGCGTCAAGCATCCGCGCTGCAGCCGCTTGCACCGGATCGCACGCCACGCATCAGTCGCAGGTAGCGCAAGAAAGCGAGCCGCGCCGGTGCGATAATCGCCGCTTCCCGCTTGCAAGGTTCATTCATGCGCCGCACTCGAGTTAGCTCGCGCAGCCGACAATCCGTCGACGCACAAGGTCTCGTCAAACTGGCTCGCCGCCTGTCCGAATCGGGCAGCCGGCTCGAAGAACAACTTTGGCAGCGCCGCCTGATCGAGCTGATCAATGACCGGCTCGGCCGGCGCAATGACGACGCTGTCGAGGCCGCACTGGAAGATCTGGCGCGCTCAAGCCAGCCCGCGTACGACGATCTTGCCGACCTGGCCGAAAGCTGCGCCGAGAGCACGGTGATCGATATCGATGGCCAGCCGCACGACACTTTGCTGATCGCGCTGCCGTTGCTCGCTTGGTCGCGCTACCGGTTGCCGACGACGACGTTGACCCCGAACGTATGCGACGGGCTGCGCGCGCACCTGAGCGGTCATCTGCTCGCGCGCGACGCGCGCATGGCACTGGCCGACTACTTGTTCGCCATCGATCAGTTGCCGGAAGCGTTCGCCGACGTGCGCCGGCAGATCGAGCAACTCGGCGATGCCGTTGCCGAAGGCCTGACGCTTCATATCGATGCGAAAAAGGTGCGCGAGCCGGTCGCGATGCTGGCCGACACGCGCTACGTTCTGATCGCCATCGCCGCGCCGCAGGGCGCCCCGCTGTATCACTGGCAGGAATCAGGCGTCGATCCGGACTCGAAGATCGGCGCGCTGGCGGCTTTCAGCGAGCAGGTCGCCGGTGTCCTGCAACCGGTAATGACCGGCTGCCGGTTTCGTGTGCTGGCGCCGAACGCGTTTCACGCCGCGCTGCGCTATGCGGATCGCGAGTTGCGCGAGTTTTCGCTCGAGGCCGCAGTTTCGTATTTGAAACTGTCGTACGACTTCACGCCAAACGCGCTGACCGCCGCGTTCGGAGTGTTTGAAGACGCAAGCGGAAACTCGGGCGGCGAAGTGCGCATTGGGCTCGCCAAGGCCAGCAGTGACGATGACGTGATCGAAGGCGTCGTATGGCCGCTGCTGGGTGATGACGAAGAGCAAACTATGGAAGACGTCGACAAGGCGCTCAAGACGCTGAATTTGAACAAGGCGGTCGCGCACGCGCATCGATTTCCGCTCGAGTTCTGCGATGACTGCGGCGCACCGATGTTTCCGAACGCCGCTGGCCACGTCGTGCACGCGGAGCCGCCGGAAGAAGCCGAAGACCGGCCGGCAGCGCCGCTGCATTAGGCGCTGTCCGCTATTCGGCTTTGATGTTGGCGTCCTTGATGATCTTGGCCCACTTCACCATTTCGTCCTTCTGAAACGCCGCGAACTGGGCCGGCGTCGTCGGGATAAAGCGCGCCCCTTCAGTTTCAAGACGCTTTTGCACATCGGGCGAGCGCATGACTTTCTGCACCTCGGCGTTGAGCTTCGCAACAATGTCGGGCGGGGTGCCCGCCGGCGCAAACAACCCGATCCAATTGCTGACTTCAAAGCCCGGTAAGCCTGATTCGGCAACCGTTGGCACCTCGGGAAGCGCGACGGTGCGCGCCGGACCGATTGACGCGAGTGCGCGCAGCTTGCCGGCCTTCACATGGGGCAGCACGGTCGGCATCGTCGCAAACGACAGTTGCGTCTGGCCACTCAACAAATCTGCAATCGCCGGCGCGTTGCCCTTGTAGGGCACGTGAACGATGTCCACCTTCGCGGTGGACTTGAACAGCTCGCCCGCCAGATGACTGGTCGTACCCAATCCACCCGACGCGTAACTGAGCTTGCCCGGTTCCGCGCGTGCCATTTCGAGGATGTCGCGCACCGAGTTCGCTTTGACCGACGGATTGACGACCAGCAAGCCATCGGCGTCCAGCACATGCGCAATCGGCGCAAAGTCCTTGATCGGATCAAATGGAATGCTTTTGAAAAGACTCACATTGACCGCGTGCGAGCCGATGTTGCCCATCACCAGCGTGTAGCCATCCGGTGCCGATTTGGCAACCAGATCGGCGCCGATATTCCCGCCGGCACCGGTCTTGTTCTCGACCACCACCGGTTGCCCCCAGGCCTCGGTCAGCTTGATGCCGATCGTACGGCTGAAGGTGTCTGCGATTCCGCCCACAGGGAACGGAACGACGATGCGAATAGGCTTGTTCGGATACGTCGATGCCTGCGCCAGCGCGGATCCCGACGCTGTCGCACCCACCAGAATCGCCAAGGCGGAAAGCAGTACGTGTCGCTTTGAAGTATTCATGCTCATGTTGATGTCACCTCGTTGATCACTGCGTGTGAACTTGTCTGCGCCGGGCCCATCGCCTGCGCGAACAGTTCCTCGAAATCCTGGCGTGAAACCGGGCGCGGGTTGGTGGCGGTCGAATGGTCTTTTAGCGCACCGTCGACCATCGCCGGAATGATGTTGTCTGTAACGCCCATGGCGCGCAGTGTCGGCGGCAGTCCGATCTCGGCATTCAGCGCCTCGATGAAGCTGGCCAGATCGCTCGACTCCGGGACGTTCAATGCTGCCTCGAGAGCCAGCATCTTCTCTGCCGCATGGCTGCTGTTGAAGCGCAGCACCGCCGGCAGCACAACGGCGTTCAAAGTCCCGTGATGCAGGAGGGGTGTTTTCAAACCACCGAGTGGATGAGACATCGAATGCACCGCGCCCAATCCTTTTTGAAAGGTCAGCCCGCCCTGCACTGCAGCCATCATCATGTTCCAGCGCCCTTCGCGGTTCGTGCCGTCTTCGACAGCAACGCGGATCCAGCGCACCGCGCGTGCAGCTCCATCCAGAGCGATCGCATCGGCCGGCGGATTCACGCGCGGTGACAAAAACGTTTCGATGCAGTGGGTGAGCGCGTCCATGCCCGTTGCGGCGGTCAAGCGCGGGGGCAGGCCAAGCGTCAGCTCGGGATCGCATATCGCGAGCTTCGGAATCATGTGCGGACTGATGAAGCCCAGCTTGCGGCCATCGTTCAACGTAATCAGCGCGCCGCGTCCGACTTCGCTGCCAGTGCCAGCCGTCGTCGGAATCGCGATCAGCGGGGCAACCTTCGCAGTGATCTTCGAAAGTCCACCGCCGATCAATGCGTATTGTTCGAGAGGCGCAGGGTGCGTAGCCAGCAGCGCAACGGCTTTGCCAAGGTCGATCGGCGATCCGCCGCCCAGCGCGATAACGCCATCGCAGCCGCTCGCTTCGTAAAGCGCGACGGCGGCTTCGACTGCTTGCTCGTCGGGATTCTGTGGTGTGCCGTCAAAGATTACCGGCTTGAATTCGTCGATTGCCTCGAGCACGCGCGCCATCACAGTGCCAGCTGCCAGACCGGCGTCGGTTACCAGCATCGGCTTGCGAATGCCCAGCGCGCGGACGCTCTCGCCCAGCTTCAGCACCGCCCCGAAGTCGAACTCGATCGTCGTCAGATAATTGATCGTCGCCATGGAGATTGCCTGTCGCTGCTTAAGCCGCTTGTGCTTTCAGCATGTTGTCGTAATTGACTCTCTCATGCGCCTCGACCGGGTCTGCGCCGGCCCGGATTTCGGCGATCACGCGGTCTTCGGTCGCCTTGACCTTTTTTGCGAATTCGACGACTTCACTGATACGTTCCATCGGTATGACAACGGTGCCGTTGTCGTCGGCCAGAATGAAATCACCTGGACGCACGGCAACGCCGCCCAGCTTCACTTCGATGCCGTAGCCCGCACAGGACGATCGCCCACGCACCGATTGTTGAGCAATGCCCTTGCCATACACCGGCATGCCGTATCCCTTGTACTCATCGACATCGCGTACGACACCGTCGGTAACGCAGCCCACCAATCCGTGATGCTTCGACGTCGCACCCGCCACGCCGCCATATGCGTTGACTTTTGGATTCTCCGAGGCGTCGATCACCAGAACCGAGCCGGCGCCGCCCTTGACGATCGCGCGCAACGTTCCCAGCACGGTCGACTCTTGCGCTTTGCCGTTCGGCACCAACTTCAGAGTGGCAGCGGGCCCTGCGATCTTTGGGCAGTTATAAATGGGCAGAATGCCCTGCGGCGCGCCCTCGATTCCAAGACGGTCGAGCGCGTCGGAAACGTTCGGTGTCGAGACGCTTAACAATTGACTGATGAGGCGTGAATCGATCGAAGCCATGGCGGTATCTCCTTGCGTGATAGGAGCATGGTAAAGGGCGCTGCTCGGCCGCGCCTAGGTTGAATTACCCTTGGAGCAACGCATGGAAGCAAACCCGATCATTCAGCAGCGCGGCCTCGGCTTTACCTGGGAGACTGCGGACCCGTTCCTGTTGTGCGTTCATCACGACGACGCTTATCCGCGCGGCAACGCCCAGCTCGGGCCGGACGCTTCCCTCGCAGGCCGCGATATCGGGCAGGACTTCGCCGGCAAGGATGGCTGGCGCATGTATCACGGCCGGACGGTTCCCGGCTTTCCTTCGCATCCGCACCGAGGCTTTGAAACCGTCACGATCGTACGCAGGGGGTTTATCGATCACGCCGACTCGCTTGGCGCCGCGGCGCGCTTCGGCAACGGCGACGTGCAGTGGCTCACGGCCGGGCGCGGTGTCGTGCATTCAGAAATGTTTCCGTTGCTGCGCGCAGATCAGGCCAATCCGCTGGAGCTGTTCCAGATCTGGTTGAACCTGCCCGCTGCCGGCAAGATGGCAGCGCCGCACTTCACGATGTTCTGGTCCGAAGACATTCCGCGCCACGTGGCGGCTGATGGGCATGGCCGCGTCACTGAAATCACCTGCATCGCAGGCCGTCTGCAGGACGTACGCGACGGCACGCCACTGCCTCCACCGCCCCAGTCGTGGGCCTCGGATCCCACCGCGGACGTAGCCATCTGGACGATAAAAATGGCGCCCGATGCGCGCTGGGTGCTGCCGGCGGCAGCGAATCCGGCCTCGCGCAGGAATCTCTATTTCTTCAGTGGCGCGCGCGTTACCGTCGGTGGGCAGACCATCGACGAGCACGCCGCTTTGGAACTGCGCGCGGCGCAGCCGGTGGAATTGCTCAATGGCCCGGAGACCAGCGAGTTCTTGTTGTTGCAGGGGCGGCCGATCAACGAACCGGTCGTGCAGTCCGGACCGTTCGTAATGAACAGCCAGCGGGAGATCGAGCAGGCGTTTGCCGATTACAGTCGCACCCGCTTCGGCGGCTGGCCGTGGCCCGACCCGGCGCCGGTGCACGGGCTGGAGCGCGGCCGGTTTGCGAAGTATGCCGACGGCCAGACGCAAACAAAGACGGCCGCACTCACGGACTGATGGACTGCTCAATGCGCTCACTCTCGCACCTGATCGAAAACAATCGCGCCTGGTCGGAGCGCCGTCGCAAGAATGATCCGGAGTTCTTTACGCGGCTGTCGCAACAGCAACGGCCGCGCTACTTATGGATCGGCTGCGCCGACAGTCGCGTACCGGCCAACGAAATCGTCGGCTTGCTACCCGGCGAGCTCTTCGTTCATCGCAACATAGCCAACGTGGTTGTGCACAGCGATCTGAACTGTCTTTCGGTGATGCAGTTCGCCGTCGATGTGCTCAACATTGAGCACATCATCGTGTGCGGCCATTACGGCTGTAGCGGAGTCTCGGCGGCACTGCAGAATCAGCGCGTTGGGCTCGCAGACAACTGGCTGCGCCACGTTCAGGATGTTCACTCGAAGCACGACGCCAAGGTGGCCTCGCTGCCCGATACGCCGCAGCGGGTCGATCGTCTGTGCGAGCTCAACGTGATCGAGCAAGTCGCCAATGTTTGCCAAACCACGATCGTGCGCGACGCATGGGATCGTGGACAGCAGCTCGCCGTACACGGCTGGGTCTATGGGCTGAAGGACGGGCTCGTGCGTGACCTGGGGAGCACCGTGATGGCGACGTCCCAGGCGGCCGCCACCTATCAAGGAGCGTTGGCCGCCCTTTAGTCCGGTAGGCGAACGACAATCTTAGTTGCGCCATGAGTGATACCCGATGGCTGGTGTTGCTGTGCGTAAGCCGCGTCGGCTTTTCGCTGATCTTCACGGTCTACTCCGCTTTGTTACCGGTTCTGATGGGCGCATGGCAGATGAGCGCCGCCGATGCAGGCCTGGTGCAGAGCGGATGGCACGTCGGCTATCTGATTTCGCTGTTCGGTGCCGGACTGCTGACCGACCGGATCGGCGCGCGCAAGACCTTTCTCTTCATGAGCGGTGGCGCGTGTATCAGTGCCGTGCTGTTCGCGATGTTCTCGAATGGATTCTGGTCCGCTCTGGCCTTGTACTTCGTCGCTGGAGCGGCATCGGGCGGCTCGTACACACCCGTGCTCGCCTTGATCGCACAACGCTACGGCGCGGCGAAGCGCGGCAGTGCGATGGGTTGGTATCTCGCCGCCTCATCGTTCGGCTATGCGGTGTCACTGATCGCGTGTGCTGCGCTGGCACCGTGGGCGGGCTGGCGTGCCGGGCTGGCGCTATCGGCGATCGCGACGATCGCCGGTGCAGTACTGGGTTGGATCGCGCTACGCGGCACGCGCGACACAGTGCCACACGCCAGCGCGCTTTTGCCCTGGCTCGCGTCAGCGCGGCAGCTTTGGAACAACCAGCCTGCGCAGCTGGCGATCTGGTCGTATACGTTTCATTGCTGGGAGCTGCTCGGCATGTGGGCATGGCTGCCGGCGTTTATGGTTGCAGCGGCCGCCCATGGCGGTGAGGCATCGGCGGGCCCACTGGCGATTGGCGTCGGCATCGCGGGGCTGGCCCACCTCGCGGGAGTCGTTGGCAGCATTGCGGGCGGCGTGTTGTCGGACCGTATCGGCCGGACGCGCGTAATTCTGATCATGAGCTGTGCGAGTCTTGCGTGCTCGTTTTCATTCGGCTGGATGTTGGGCACTGCTCTGTGGTTGATCACGGCAGTCGCGATCATCTACAACTTGACCGCGATCGGCGACTCGTCGGTGTTCTCCACCGTATTGAGCGAAACCGTGCCGCCGGGCCAGATTGGTTTTGCGTTCTCGGTGCGGTCCGTGCTGGGTTTCGGCGTGGGGGCCATAAGTCCTTGGGTGTTTGGTCTGGTGCTCGATTGGGTGGGTGGTCCAGGCACTCCCGACCAGAAAGCCTGGGGGCTCGCATGGTGCTCGATCGGCGTCGGCGCAATGCTGGGTCCGTTGCTTACCTGGCGCTTGCACAAGAGCTGGGCTAGGCCGGCCGATCTTTAAACTCGCAGTCTCACCACCGCATGCTCTTCGGGACGAGTTCACATGACCGAGGTCGTTCTTACCCGAAACTCCGTAGCGCAATTTTTGAACAGGTTCGAGGAGATCGCCGAGAAGGAGAACTTCGACCTGATTCAGGACATGATCCATGACAACGCATTCTTTCGCTTCAATGACGGCGACTTCGTAGGAAAGCAGGCGGTGCGAAGCGTGTTTGAGAAGACCTGGAAAGGCAGCACCAACGTAAAGAAGGAACGCTTCTACCTCACCGACATCGAGGTGCTGACTGTCGATGCATCGAGTGCCTCGGCCACGTATACCTACAACTGGGAAGGAACGATGGATGGACGTCCTTTCCGCATTCAAGGCCGAGGCACCAGGGTCCTCGTCGTCGATAACGGGCGGCTACAGATAATCCATGAGCACCTTAGCCGGTATCCGAAGTCGTAGATGACTCGAGTCATTCGCTTCAACACGGCCAGGTTCGACGTCGCTAAAGAGCGGCCGAACCCGATCAACCCAATTCCGGGCGAGTCTCTGCTGCTCTGGTTGCGAGAACGGGCGAAGCCGCACGTTGAAGTGACCGAACCCGATGCCGAGGATTGGGGTTGGTACTCGTTTGTGGATTGGAAGGGCCGGCAGTACCTGCTTGGATCCAGTGCGTCTGATGAAGACAGCGGGCAACGCGAGTGGATTCTTCAAATCGACAAACAGCGGTCTGTCAAAGAAACTTTGATGGGCCGCGAGAAAATGGCAGCGGATGACGATTGCGCCCAGTTCTTCCAGCAGCTGCTGGAGGACGAGCCCAGCTTCACGTCCGTCTCGGTTGACCCTTGATTTTCAGTGCACGATCCGATCGAACGTGAACTTGCCGTTCTTGAAATCGACTGGAATCACGTCTTTCGGGCCGAAGCGTCCCTCGAGTACCAGCTTGGCCACCGGGTTTTCAATCTCCTGCTGAATCGCGCGCTTCAACGGCCGCGCGCCGTATAGCGGATCGAAGCCTGCCTTGCCGATCTCCGCCAGCGCGGTGTCGCTGACGACGAGCTTCATTTCCTGCGCGGCAAGCCGTTGCTCGAGCCGCTGCAGCTGAATGCGCGCGATCGCCTGGATCTGCTTTGAGTCGAGCGCATCGAACACGACGATCTCGTCGATGCGATTGACGAACTCCGGCCGGAAGTGCTGGCGCACTTCGGCCATCACCGCCTGCTTGATGATGACCGGTTCCTGTCCTTGCATGCGCTGAATCTCGTGCGAACCGAGGTTCGACGTCATCACGATCACCGTGTTCTTGAAGTCCACGGTGCGCCCCTGGCCGTCGGTCATACGGCCGTCGTCGAGCACCTGCAGTAGCACTCCGAATACGTCGGGGTGTGCCTTTTCGACTTCGTCGAACAGGATCACTGCGTACGGTTTGCGGCGCACTGCTTCGGTCAGC
This sequence comes from uncultured beta proteobacterium, assembly GCA_963829995.1. Classification (GTDB taxonomy): domain Bacteria; phylum Pseudomonadota; class Gammaproteobacteria; order Burkholderiales; family Burkholderiaceae_F; genus JACCZX01. The sequence goes on from CAWHKW010000032.1 coordinate 63,455, forward strand.
GCACCGCCTTCGTCGTAGCCGACGTAACCCGGCGGCGCGCCGATCATGCGCGCGACCGAGTGCTTTTCCATGTACTCGCTCATGTCGATGCGAATCAGCGCTTCTTCGGTGTCGAACAAGAATTCGGCGAGCGCCTTGGTCAGCTCGGTCTTGCCGACGCCCGTCGGCCCGAGAAACAGGAACGAACCGTAGGGCCGGTTCGGATCGGACAGACCCGCACGCGAGCGGCGGATCGCATCCGACACGAGGCGCACCGCTTCGTCCTGCCCTACCACGCGCCGATGCAGAAACGCTTCCATGCCAAGCAGTTTTTCGCGCTCACCCTGCATCATCTTGCTGACCGGAATGCCGGTCGCGCGCGACACGACTTCGGCGATTTCTTCGGCGCCGACCTGCGTGCGCAGCAGCTTCGGTTTTCCGGTCGTCGGTGCTTCGGAGCTCTCGGCCTGCTTCAACTGCGCCTCAAGCTGCGGCAGTTTTCCGTATTGAATCTCGGCCAGCTTGTCGTACTGCCCTTTTCGCTGCAGCTCGGCCACCTGCGACCGCAAGCGGTCGATTTCTTCCTTGATGTGCTGCACACCTTGCACCGCGGATTTTTCGCTGCGCAGAACCTCATCGAGGTCGGCGTACTCCTTTTCCAATCGCGCAATTTCCTGCGTCAGAAGTTCAGCTCTGCGCGACGACGCTTCGTCTTTCTCCCGCTTCACCGCTTCCAGCTCGATCTTCAACTGAATCAGGCGGCGATCGAGAATGTCCATCACCTCCGGCTTCGAATCGATCTCCATCTTGATGCGCGCCGCGGCCTCGTCGATCAGGTCGATCGCTTTGTCCGGCAGAAACCGGTCGGTGATGTAGCGATGTGAAAGCTCAGCCGCCGCGATGATCGCGGGGTCGGTGATCTCGACGCCGTGATGCAGCTCGTAGCGTTCCTGCAGGCCGCGCAGGATGGCAACAGTTGCTTCCACACTCGGCTCGCCGACCAGCACCTTCTGAAATCTCCGTTCCAGCGCGGCGTCTTTTTCGATGTACTTGCGATATTCGTTCAGTGTCGTCGCGCCGATGCAATGCAGCTCGCCGCGCGCCAGCGCCGGCTTCAACATGTTGCCGGCGTCGATCGCACCTTCGGCTCGTCCCGCGCCGACGATTGTGTGCATCTCGTCGATAAACAACACGATGCGCCCCGCTTCGGCAGCAACTTCCTTCAACACCGCCTTCAACCGCTCTTCAAACTCGCCGCGATACTTGGCACCGGCCAGCAGGCCCGCCATGTCGAGCACCAGCACGCGCTTGCCTTTTAGGGTCTCCGGCACTTCCTCGTTGACGATGCGCTGCGCGAGCCCTTCGACAATTGCGGTCTTGCCAACGCCCGGCTCGCCGATCAACACCGGGTTGTTCTTCGTGCGCCGCTGCAAAATCTGAATCGTGCGGCGAATCTCATCGTCGCGGCCGATCACCGGGTCGAGCTTGCCTTGCTGAGCGCGCTCGGTCAGGTCGATCGTGTACTTGCTAAGCGCCTCGCGCTGGCCTTCGGCTTCGGCGCTATCGACCTGATGACCGCCGCGCACCGCCTCGATCGCAGCTTCGAGCGACTTCTTCGTCAAGCCGTGCTCGCGCGCGAGCCGGCCGAGCTCGCTCTTGTCGTCGGCCACTGCAAGCAGGAACATCTCGCTTGCAATGAAGCTGTCGCCGCGCCGCTGCGCTTCCTTGTCGGTCGCGTTCAGCAGCGCATTCAGTTCGCGGCCGATCTGTACCTGACCATCGCCGCCCTGCACTTGCGGCAGCCGCTTCACCATGCCATCGAGCGCCTGCATCAATGCTGCGACGTTGACCCCGGCGCGCTGCAGTAGCGAGCGGGTGCCCGCATCGCTCTGGCGCAACATCGCCAGCAGCACATGGGACGGGTCGATGTACGCGTTGTCGTGGCCGACTGCGATTGACTGCGCGTCCGCCAGCGCTTCCTGGAATTTAGTGGTGAGTTTGTCTAGACGCATGTCGGGTCCGAATCAGGCTTGCCGATTGCATATCTTGGGCCTGCGGTCAACGAATCAAGCACTCAGACGTGACCCCTTTGCTAGCATCGGCGACCTATCTTGCTCCCACTGTGCAACGTCATCTACCGGCTGCGTTTCTGGCCATTTCTCTCGCCTGGCCTCTGATCGCATCGGGGCAAGCCCCGCAGCCAATCGTCACTTCCGGCACTTCTCTGCCAGCACCGCTTTCAGGCTTGGTCGAAGAGGCGCTGGCGCGCTTCACGATCGGACCCGAAGCCGACGAGGCCGACGAGGAACGCGAGCTGCGCCGCGCGGAGCGCGCGGTGCTCGAACTGCTGGCGACCGAAGGATATTTCGATCCGACGTTGCGCTTCGATCCAGTCCCGCCTGGAACGGATGGCGCGCGTTACCGACTGATCATCGAGCTTGGCCGCAGAACGAATGTTGGTTCGTTCGAACTGCGATTCACCGGCGCGCTCAACGAAGCGCGGTTCCAGGATCGCGCGGCTGCGCTGCGCGCTGAGTGGCCGCTTCCGGTCGGGTCACCGTTTCGTTCACCGCAGTGGGAAACCGCGAAGACGCAGTTGCTTGCGTCTGTGCAGGGGCTCGATTTCGCCGGCGCCAAGCTGGTCGATTCAGAAGCCAAGGTCAATGCGGATGACGCAACAGCGGCGCTGAGTGTCGAGATCGACAGCGGCCCTGCGTACACCGTCGGAGAACTGCAGGTCACCGGCTTGGAGCGCTACGACACGAAGCTTGTCCAGCGCTACAACCCGTTCAAGGTGGGCGAACGCTTCGACCGCGCGAAGCTGATCGAGTTTCAGCAGTCTCTCGAGGACACTCCGTACTTCTCTTCCGTACTCGCATCGCTGCACCTCGACCCGGCGCATCCCGAAAACGCGCCGCTGCGGTTGGTATTGCGCGAGTCGCGTACCAAGCGGTTCAGCGTCGGGGTCGGCGTGGCTTCCAACACCGGCGCGCACCTGGAAGTCGCGTACCGCCAGTCACTGACCTTCGGTCGTCCGTATGCGCTGCAGACCGGCGCGCGCATCGACCAGAACGGCGGGTTCGGTTACGTCGATCTGCTGTTTCCGCCGAAGCCGAATGGGGCGCGCGACAGCGTCGGCGCGCTGGTTGAAGACTCGGATATCGAGGACTTGCAAGTCAAGCGCTGGAGCGTCGGCGCCGCGCGTGCGCGTTTGCGCGGAGCGCGTACTGCGCGTCACATCGAAACCAAATGGAACGTCAACTTCGAGCACGAGGAGCGCAAGACGCCGCTTGACCCGTTGATCGAGCTCGATACGTTATCGACGACATACACGTGGATCCGGCGCGATGTTGACGAGATCGTCAATCCGCGCCGCGGGAACGTGATCGAGCTCGAAGGCACCGTCGGAGCCAGCGGCGCTGAGCTGGACAAGGCGTTCGTGCGCGGCTACAGCCGGGTCTCGCAGTACTTTCCGATCGGCCCGCGCGACGTCTTGATCCTGCGCGGCGAAGTGGGCGCCGTCAAAGTCGACACCGCCGACGTCGTGCCGACGCGGTTTCTGTTTCGCACCGGCGGCTCAACGACGGTGCGCGGGTACGACTATGAAAGCCTCGGCGTCAAGAGCGGCGGCGCCACAGTGGGCGGACGTGCCCTGGCACTCGCTTCGGTGGAGTACGTCCATTGGCTGCAACGCTGGGGCGGTAACTGGGGCGTCGCGGGATTCGTCGATGTCGGTGATGCCGCGGACTCGTTCAGCGACCTCGACCCCGCTGTCGGTATCGGCGTCGGCGTCCGCTGGCGCACCGTTGCTGGCCCGCTTGCCGTCGATGTCGCGTATGGCGAGCGCGAACGGCAGCTTCGGCTGCACTTTTCGGTCGCGATCGCGTTCTGATTGAGCAGACAAAGTGAGCAGACCCCAGGACCCACTGTCTCGCCGGCGCCCGCGTTGGGTTTCGGTGCTGGGTGGGCTGTTCATTGGAGCGCTCGTCATCGTCGGCGCAGGCTCGGCCGCGATCTGGTGGATGTATACGACGAGCAGCGGATTACGCTTCGTCGTGCTACTGAATTCGCGCCTGAATACCTCCCTTGTCGTACGCGATGTCGCGGGATCGCTGCGCGATGGATTCACTGCCGGCAGCTTGTCCGTAACGGGGCCGACCTGGTCGCTGCAAGCTGCCGACGTTGCAGTTGAGCCGTACGAATTGCGTTGGCGCCAGCGTGCATTCGATTTCGAGCGCGTGAGCGCGGGCACTATTGCCGTGGACTGGGTGCCGAGCGGCGCGCCTGCAGCACCACCGGTATCACTCGCCTCACCCTTCGATCTGCGAGTGCGCAATCTCAACGTACGCGAACTGCGTCTTGGCGCACGCGGCGAGACGCCGCGCGTTATCGGCGACCTCGCAGCGAGCCTGCGTGTCAACGCCGATGAAATTCTGATCGAGCGCGGCGCGTTTCAGCACGGACCAAGCCGCATAGCACTGAATGGCCGCATCGACGCGCGTAGTCCCTTCGCGTTGCGTGCCGAGGCCGAGGCCTCGTCCACCGTCCGCGACCAAGGAGTGACCGCACAGGCGCGAGCAAGCGGCACGCTGCTCGACGCGTTTGTCGAAATCAACGCGGACAGTGCGGATGCGCGTGTCAATGCCACCGTGCGCCTGACGCCATTCGCTCCGGTACCTCTTGCGCAATTGAATGCGGACATCGGCCACTTCAATCCGGCGGCGTGGTTCGCAGGCACGCCGACGATGAAGCTGCGCGGAAGTGCCGACTTGAAGCCCGCAGCTGCTTCATCCGCGGCGGCCGCCGGACTCAGTCTCGACGGACCGTTTTCAATCGAGAATCTGGATGCCGGGCCGATCGATAAACAGCGCGTGCCGGTGCGCGCGGTGCGAGGGGCGCTGACATGGTCGACGGGCGAATTGACGCTGGCTTTGCAGCGCGTAGAAGGCATTCGCGGCGGTGCCACCGGGGCGATGACGTGGTCGGCGGCCGAAGGCGTCAATGCCAAGCTGGCGTTAACCGGGATCGATGCTTCGACAATTTATTCGACTGCCGCGCCAACGCGCATCGACGGCACACTCAATTACTCGCTGCTCGGTGAGGCACAACGATTTACAGGAACCCTGCGGACCGACAACGTAGGCGCGTTGCGCAGCGCCGGCGCGGCGGCCGCAGGCAAGAACAAGAGCCTCGAGCTGGCGGCGGATTTCAATCTGCTGCTGCGTGATCAGGTTCTGACGATCGAGACCGCACGCCTGCGGCTTGCCGATGGCAGTGCCGACCTGACGGGCCGGGTCGAACTGCACGGCAGTCAAGCCGCGCGCATCAAAGGCACTTTCGTCAATCTTGACCTGGCGCGTCTCGTCACCGGCCTGGATACACGACTGAACGGCAGCGTCGAGCTCGACGCGCGATTTCAGCCGACGATCGCCGGCCGCGCCGAAGTCGTACTCGCCGACAGCCGATTGATGGGCCGCGCGCTTGACGGCCGGGCAAGCGTTGCTTTGGCCGACCAACGCATCGACGTCGACGTCAACGTTGCGTCACGCTCTGCTCGCCTGACCGCGCGTGGCGGTCTGGGCGCAGGACGCGAATTGAGCTTCGAACTGATCGCTCCGCAGCTGGCCGAGATCGTTCCTCAGCCATCGGGCAGCATCACCGCGCGTGGCACGGTAAGCGGCGAGTTCGCGACGCCGCAACTGCAAATGGACGGCACCGCAAATGATCTGAAATTCGCGAACGGCCAGACCGTCGACAGCATCACCGCGTCGATTTCCGGCGGCGCCGCAGCGAGCGCACCACTCGCCCTAAAGATAAGTGTCACCGGCCACCGCGCGCCTAACCCCGATGCGTCGTTGGCCAGCGCGACGTTGATAGCGCGTGGAATCACATCGGATCACACGCTGGAGTTAAATGGGACGACGTTATCCAAACAGCCGGTGCGAGTCGTGGCAACCGGCGGATGGCGCGCGGGCGCAGCGCAGGACTATGCGTGGCGCGGTTCACTGATCGCTGCCGAAAGCGGCAAGCCGCTCGAGCTGCGATTGTCAGAACCGGCGCCGATCGTGATCGCGCGTGGGTCTTTGAGCGTGGGGCCGGCGCGCTTCGAAGCGCGCGGCACACAGTTTTCCGCAGTTGAAGTTCAGCAGCGCGATGGGCGGTGGCATACGGCCGGAGTGTTCGAAGGGCTGGCACCGCAAACTTTCGATGCGCGAGGCCACGGCCGCGCGCCGCGTGGTGCGAACCGGTGCCGGCAGCCGGCAACCGCTAACGCTGCGCGGCCGCTGGGAGCTGGAGCTCACCGACACGCTGACCGGAGTGGTCATTGTCGAGCGCACCGGCGGCGACATCTACGGGGGAATCGATGCCCTGACGCCGATCGGCATCCGCGATCTCGGTTTGGCGCTTAGCGTGGTCAACAATCGCGTGACGGGGACAGCGTACGTGCGCGGCAAGGCGTTGGGCCGGCTCGACGCGGTCATCGATGCCTATGTCGATACCAGCGGCGGAGTGCAAATTGCGCGCAGTCGCCCGTTGCGAATCGATGTCGATGCCGTGTTCCCCGACCTTAGTTGGATCGGCCCATTGATCAGCGACAGCGTGCAGATCGAAGGTGCAGGCAGCATCAAGACCGCAATATCAGGAACACCCGCCGATCCCACCGCGTCGGGGCCGATCCGTGCGAGCGGCCTGCGAATCGCTTACGTCGAGCAGGGTGTGCGCCTGGAGGACGGAACGCTTGACGCGAATCTCGAAGACGGTGCGCTGGTTGTCAACGAGCTCTTGTTTAGCGGTGCCCCGCGGGTGGCGCCCGATGAAAAACGTGCTGCGGAGGCAGTGAGCTTCGAAACACCGGGACGTTTGCGCGCCGTCGCACGCATCGCGTTGCGCACACTGACCGGCAGCGTCGGCATTCAGGCCGAGCGATTGCCGGTATTGCAGCGGCGCGACCGCTGGATGGTCGTCAGCGGAGAAGGGGGAATCACGCTGGCACCCGAACGCGCGGATCTTTATGCGAAGCTGCAGGTCGACGGCGCGTATATCGATTTTTCACGGCTGCGCGGCGCGCGCCGGTTGCCGAATGACGTGGTGATTGAGCGCGCGGAGCAACCCGGCAAGGCCGATGCAACACCGGTCGACGTCACGCTCGATGTTCGAGGCAACCTCGGCTCACGCTTCTACATTCGCGGCGCCGGCCTTGAAGCGCGGCTCGACGGCGCGCTTGACATCACCGGGCGACCGGGCCAGTTACTCGCCGAAGGCAACGTGCGCACGCGCGGCGGCACTTACCAGGGCTACGGCCAGCGGCTGCAGATTCAGCGCGGCATCCTGACGTTCCAGGGGCCGGTTGAAAATCCCGCGCTGAATGTGCTGGCAGTACGAAGCGGATTGCCGGTCGATGTCGGCGTTTCGATCGGCGGCACAGCGGCCAGACCCATCGTGCGGCTGTACTCCGATCCGTCGATGACCGATGTGGAGAAGCTGAATTGGCTGGTGCTCGGCCGCCCGCCCGGTGCCGCGGGCGACGGAGGCCAGGAGCGAGCACTGTTGTCTGCTGCGGCCAGCGCGTTGTTTGCCGGGCAGGTCGATAGCGCCAGCGCAGGCCTGATGCAATCGCTCGGCATCGATGAGATCAGCCTGCGTCCGGGGCAAGACAGCTCGTCAATACTGCCGCGCGAAACCGTCGCCGGCACGCTGCGTAGCGCGACCGGGACAACCGCAGCGAGCGACTTCGTCGCCGTCGGCAAGCGACTGAATGACGATCTGTATCTAACGTTCGAGCAAGCGATCTCGGGCGCTGCGACCTACGTGGCGCTGAATTATCAGCTCAGCCGGCGCTTGTCGTTGATCGCGCGGGCAGGCACGACGACTGCGCTCGATCTCGTCTACTCGATCGCTTTTGATTAGGCGGAAAACGCTGCGTGAGTCGCTATTTCCACTTCTCGCGTGCCTGGGCGTCGCTGTCGCGCGCATCGACCCACCGCATCCCTTCTTCGGTCGCTTCCTTCTTCCAGAACGGCGCTTCGGTCTTCAAATAGTCCATCACGAACTGACACGCCGAAAACGCGTCGCCGCGATGCGAGCTGGTGGTGACGACTAACACGATCTGATCGGACGGCGCCAATGTGCCAACGCGATGCACGATCAGCACATCATCCAGCGTCCACCTTGCCTTCGCCTGCTCGCAAATTGCCCCCAGCGACTTTTCGGTCATGCCGGGGTAGTGCTCCAGCGTGATCGAGCCTACCGCCGCTCCTTCATTCGAGTCTCGCACAATGCCGATGAAGCTTGCGACTGCACCGATGCTCGGATTGTTTGACCGCAGAGCAGCGATCTCGACGCCCACATCAAAATCCTCGTGCTGCACGCGCACCGGCATCTATCCTCCCGTCACCGGAGGAAAAAATGCAACTTCGGCGTCGTCGTGCAGCGCATGCCGCTCGTCCACCATCGTCTGATCGACCGCGGCACGCACGCGCCGTATTTCGGCAAACGCCCCCGCCCAGGGTTCACCGCGCTGCGCCAGCCAGCCCCTTAGCTGCGCAATGTTGCGTACGTCATTCGGAGCGTCGAGCGACTCTTCGGAGCGCCCGAGACGCTCGCGCAGCGCCGCGAAATACAAAACGCGCAGCTTCATGACTGCAACTCGGCTAAAGGCAAAAAGCGCACGACGTCTCCGGAGTGAATCAAATGCTCGGACGGATTGTCGATCAAGCCATCTGCCCACGTCACCGACGTCAGCACCGAAGAGTTCTGATTCGGAAAAATATCGAGCCCACCCTTGTCGTTGAGTCTTGCGCGCAAGAACTCGCGGCGCCGGCTCGATTGTTCCCAATCGAAGTCCGCACGCAGCGGCAGCGTGCGCAAGGCTTCGACTCTTCCCTGGCGCTGCAAAATAAACGGACGCGCGAACAATACAAACGTGACGAAGCTTGACACCGGGTTACCCGGCAAGCCGATGAAAGGCACGTCGCGCACATGGCCGAAGGCGAGCGGCTTGCCCGGCTTCATTGCGATCTGCCACAAATCCAGCGTCCCTTCGGCCTGCACGGCCGGCTTGACGTGATCCTCCTCGCCGACGGAGACACCGCCGGAGGAGATGATCAAATCGGCAAGCGACGCTGCGCTCGCGAGTGCAGTACGCGTGCTCTGCAGATCGTCGGGCACGATGCCCAGGTCGTGCACATCGCAGCCCAACGATTCGAGCAGGCCACGCAACATGAAGCGATTCGAGTTGTAGATGCTGCCCGGTGGCAGCGGCTCACCCGGCATCACCAACTCGTCACCGGTAAACAGAGTCGCAACCCGCAGCCGGCGGAACACGGTAAGCCGCGGCGCGCCAATCGAAGCGGCGAGCGCGCAGTGTTGCGGTTTCAACCGCACGCCAGGCTTCAGCACCACGTCCCCCCGGGCGATATCGATGCCTGCCTTGCGAATCGCCTCACCGCGCGGCGGCCGCTCGCTCAAGGTCACCTTGTCGCCGACGGCTTCGCACTTTTCCTGCATGATGACCGCGTCGGCTCCCGCCGGGATCGGTGCACCGGTAAAAATGCGCGCGGCAGTACCCGGCTCCAGCGGACCGCCCACCTGACCCGCCGCGATGCGCTGGCTAACGCGCAGCGTCGTGGGAACGCCCGGAATATCGACGGTGCGCACTGCGTAGCCGTCCATCTGCGAGTTGTCGAGTGGCGGCACGTCGATCGCCGATACGACTTCGACCGCAAGCACGCGACCCGAGGCCCGCATCGTGTCGACCGTTTCGACGTCGGTAACGGGATGCGCGGCCGAAAGCAGCTTCTCTAGCGCTTGTTCGACAGAAAGCACGGAGTCAGACGCGGGGCGCCGGTAATTGCAACAACTGGGCAATGAACTCTGCAATTTTATCGGGGTCGTTCAAGTCGAGCACGGGCAGTTCCGTATCGACGGCGTGATCGCTCGCGAGCGCGACAACGTTCGAATCGCGCGGAAAGATCGGCGGCTCCGCACTCGCCGTTCTGCGCACTTCAATGCGCGGAATACTTCCTTCGCTCTTGAACCCCTCGACGATGACCAGATCGCAGGCTGCAAGCTCGCTCAGCAGCTCGTCCAAGGTAGCGGCCTGACGCGGGGTTTCACTCAACAGTGCCCAGCGCGAAGCGGTTGCAATCAGCACCTGCTGTGCACCGGCATCGCGGTAGCGAAATGAATCTTTGCCCGGACGATCCATGTCAAAGCCATGATGCGCGTTCTTCACCGCCGAAACAGACAAGCCCTGGCGGCAAAAGATTGGAATCAGTTTCTCGATCAACGTTGTCTTGCCGCTGTTCGAGTAGCCGATGAAGCCGATCGCTTTCACGGAAGGTGCCGCGCCATGAAAGACTTCACCGCTTCCGCGTCAGCCGGCAGCAGTTCGAAGCGCTGCTGCCGTGCTTCGAGTCCGACGTAGGACGCAGGCCGTTCGGGCTCACGACCGATCGCTTCGACGATCGTATCCGGGAACTTCGCCGGCAGCGCCGTTTCGAGACAGATCATCGGCACGTCGCGGTCGATGTGTTCGAGAGCCACCTTGATGCCGTCCGCGGTGTGCGGGTCGACCACGATGCCGTGGCGCTCGTACACCGTGCGAATCGTGCGGATGCGGTCAGTATGTGTGCTGCGACCCGATAGAAGCCCGCTCGCGCTAACGAGCGGCCAGATCGGTGTGCCGCCCAAATGAAACTCGCCACGCGTATCGACTTCCCACCAGAGCTCGCGCAACAGCTCCGCGTCGCGATCGATCAAGTCGAAGATGAATCGCTCGAAGTTGGATGCTTTCGAGATGTCCATCGACGGGCTGCTGGTCGCATGAGTTTCTCCGCTGCCGCGTACCCGATAACGCCCGCTACGGAAAAATTCGTCGAGCACGTCGTTCTCGTTGGTGGCGAGGACCAGGCGCTCGATCGGCAAACCCATCTGCTTCGCGACCCAGCCGGACAGAATGTTGCCGAAGTTGCCCGACGGCACTGCGAACGAAACCTTCTGATCGCTCGATTGCGTCGCTGCCAGATATCCCTTGAAGTAGTAGACGACCTGCGCCACCACCCTGCCCCAGTTGATCGAGTTGGCGCTGCCGACCCGGTAGCGTCGCTTGAATTCGAGGTCGCTTGCGATGGTCTTGACGACGTCCTGACAATCGTCGAACACGCCATCGAGTGCGAGATTGAAAATGTTCGCCTCTGCAAGCGAATACATCTGTGCGCGCTGAAACGCGCTCATGCGCCCCTTCGGAGACAGCATGAAGACGTTGATGCGGGCACGGCCGCGCATCGCATACTCGACCGCCGGACCCGTATCGCCTGAAGTCGCGCCCAGCACATTCAGATGCTCGCCGCGCTGCTCCAGCACATGCTCGAACAGCCCAGCGAGCAGTTGCAGTGCAATGTCCTTGAACGCCAATGTCGGGCCGTTGGAAAGCTGCAGCAGCGCGAGCCCCGGTTGCAGCCAGCGCAGCGGCGCGATGTCGTTCGCATCACTGTCGGCGCGAGCATTGCCAAAGTTCTCGGCGGTATACGTGGCACGAGTCAGCGCGGAAAGCGCGTCGTTCCCGATATCGTCGGCGAACCTGCCGATGACCGCGCTCGCCAGTTCTGCGTACGAAAGAGAACGCCATTCGTTCAGCTCGGCAGCACCTACGCGCGGGTACGACGCTGGCACATACAACCCGCCGTCGGCTGCCAGCCCCGACAGCAGAATCTCGCTGAACGACTGCTCGGGCGCGCGGCCGCGCGTCGACACGTAGCGCATCTACGGTCCGCCCATCTTCTAGAGAAGCTCTTCCTGCCGTACGCGGATCACCGGCGCCAGCACCGTCGGCAGCGCTTCGATGCGCGCGATCGCCGCATTCACATCGCGCTCGATAGCGTCGTGAGTCAGCATGATGATGTCGGTCTGGTTCTCACCCTCGGAAGGCTCGCGCTGAAACAGCGCGTCGATCGAGATGCGGCCATCGGCCAGGTTGCGCGTGATATCGGCGAGCACGCCGGGTTGATCGGCGACGCGCATGCGAAAGTAGTATGAGGTGACCGTGTCGTCGACGCTGAGCCACGGCAGCGGCGCGATACCGTCCGGTTGAAACGCCAGGTGCGGCACATGATTTTCCGGGTCCGCAGTATGCAAACGCGTGACGTCGACCAGATCGGCAATGACGGCCGACGCAGTCGGTTCCGCACCCGCCCCCTGTCCGTAGTAGAGCGTGGTGCCGACCGCGTCACCCTTGATCAGGATCGCGTTCATCGCACCTTCCACGTTGGCAATCAGGCGCTGCAGCGGCACGAGTGTCGGATGAACCCGCAGCTCGATACCGCCGGCAGTGCGCTTCGTAATGCCGAGCAGCTTGATGCGATATCCGAGCTGCTCGGCGTACGTGATGTCTTCCTTCGCCAGCTTCGAAATACCCTCGGTGTAGACCGCATCGATGTTGATCGGCACCCCGAACGCGATCGACGACAGAATCGCCAGCTTGTGTGCCGAGTCGATACCTTCTATGTCGAATGTCGGGTCGGCTTCGGCGTAGCCGAGCCGTTGCGCCTCGCCAAGTGCAGCGTCGAATCCGATCCCGCGCGCGCGCATCTCGGACAAAATGAAGTTACTGGTGCCGTTGATGATGCCGGCGATCCATTCGATCCGATTGCCAGTCAATCCTTCTCGTAGCGCCTTGATGATCGGAATTCCGCCCGCCACCGCCGCCTCGAACGCAATCATCACACCCTTGGAGCGTGCGGCATCGAACAATTCGTTGCCATGCCGCGCAAGCAGTGCCTTATTGGCGGTGACGACGTGCTTGCCGCGCCTTATCGCTTCCAGCGCGATTGTGTACGCCGGCTCATAGCCGCCGATCAGCTCGACAACAATGTCGATGTCCGGGTTGCGAAGAACATCGTCGAAGTTTGACGACACCTGAATTTTCGAGCCCACGCGCGCGCGTGCCTTTGCAACGTCGCGCACCGCGATTGCGGCGACCTCGATTCCGCGGCCCGCACGCCGAGCGATCTCGTGCTGATTGCGCTGCAGGACTTCGTAGGTTCCGCGACCGACCGTTCCCAAGCCCAGCAAAGCGATTCGGATAGGTTTCACAGATCAAGTCGCCGGACGCACCAGCGGCCGGCTCCGCTGACTATTACGCAACTGCGCGCTCCGGCTTCACCTTTCCGTCCTTGCGCAGCATCTCCTTGACACCGCGCACCGCCTGCCGAATTCGGTGTTCGTTCTCGATCAGTGCAAAGCGCACATGGTTGTCACCGTAGTCGCCGAACCCGATACCCGGTGATATCGCGACTTTCGCATCGGCCAGCACCTTTTTCGCAAACTCGAGCGATCCCATTGCCTGATACGGTTCCGGAATCTCGGCCCATACATACATTGACGCCTTGGGCACGTCGACCATCCAACCTGCTTCATGTAATCCACGCACCAGCACATCTCGGCGCCGCTGATATTCACGGCGAATGCCATCGACGCATTCTTGCGGACCTTCCAACGCGGCGATCGATGCCACCTGAATCGGAGTGAAGGTTCCATAGTCGTGATAACTCTTGATGCGCGACAGTGCAGAGACCAGATCCTTGTTGCCGACCATGAAGCCGATGCGCCAACCGGCCATGTTGTAGCTCTTGCTCATCGTGAAAAATTCCACGGCGACTTCGCGCGCTCCGGCCACCTGCATGATCGACGGTGCACGGTGGTTCGGGTATGCGTCGTCGAACGTGATGTCGGCGTACGCGAGGTCGTGTACGACGTAGATGCCGTACTGCCTCGCCAAAGTGATCACGCGCTCAAAAAAGTCGAGCTCGACGCACTGGGCGGTCGGATTGCTCGGGAAACCGAGAATCATCATTCTCGGTTTTGGCAGCGACTCGCGGATCGCCCGCTCGAGCTCCGCGAAGAAATCGACCCGGCCGTCCATTCGCACCGAGCGAATGTCGGCGCCGGCAATGATCGCGCCGTAGATATGAATCGGGTAACTCGGGTTCGGCACAAGTACCGTGTCGCCGCGATCGAGCGTCGCCAGCATCAGGTGCGCCAGCCCTTCCTTCGACCCGATCGTTACGATCGTTTCGGAGTCCGGATCCAGCTCGACGCCATACCGCTGCTGGTACCAGGTCGCAATCGCGCGCCGCAGACGGGGAATGCCACGCGATACCGAGTACCCGTGCGTATCCTGCCGCTGCACTGCTTCGATCAGTTTGTCGACGATATGACGCGGCGTCGGGCCATCCGGATTGCCCATACTCATGTCGATGATGTCTTCGCCGCGCCGACGCGCAGCCATCTTCAACTCACCCGTGATGTTGAAGACGTAGGGAGGCAAGCGCTTGATGCGCGAAAACTCGGACATGTTTTAGATGGCAATCCGACGCGGTTGTTGCGCGTCTGCGGCTAGGCAATGCGTGCCTATAATGTACTCGAACAGTTCGAGGCCCCACGCGATTTGAAGCTGCACGCCGACACGCCCACCACCCAAAACACCGTAACTGCGTACGGGCCGGGCTTCGTTGAAATCAATCGGGTGCGCCATACGACCCATGTCCTTATGACTCCCGATCAGGTCGAACCCTGGCCGGTGACAAGCTTCGACTCGCTCGACGCGACCCACTTCGAGCGCCTGCGTGATCTGCGCAGCGAAGTGGTACTGCTGGGCACCGGTGCGCGGCAACGCTTTCCGCACCCGCGCCTGACGCGCCCACTGACCGATGCGCGCATCGGCCTCGAGGTGATGGACACACAGGCAGCATGCCGCACCTACAACATACTGGTAGCCGAAAGCCGCAAGGTCGCCGCTGCGCTGTTCGTCGAAACCTGACGCTCGATTCCGATGCCTCTTGCACTCGACAGCAGAGTTCCTGACTTCACCGCGGCGTCCACTGGCGGCGACTTTACGTTGTCCGCGCAACGCGGCAAGACGGTTGTTCTCTACTTTTATCCGAAAGACAACACGCCGGGCTGCACGACCGAGGGTTCGGACTTCGCCAACGCCGATACAAAGTTCACGAAGGCAAATGCCGTAGTGGCCGGCGTCTCGCGCGACAGTCTGAAGTCGCACGAAGGCTTTAAAGCGAAAATGAAGTATCCGTTCGAGCTGATTTCGGACCCCGACGAAAAGCTGTGCGAGCTGTTCGGCGTGATGAAGATGAAGAACATGTACGGCCGCCAGGTGCGCGGCGTCGAACGCAGCACGTTCGTGATCGACGGTTCCGGCAAGCTGCGCCGGGAGTGGCGCGGCGTCAAAGTGCCCAACCACGTTGATCAGGTCCTCGCCTTTGTTCAGTCACTCACTTGATGTTTGTCATTCGACGTTTGCTTTGACGGATCGACCGCGCCGCTAATGCCACTTCCAAAAGCACCGACCAAGCCCGCCACCCTTCTGACCTCCTTCCCCGCGGAACCTGCGCGCGAACTGCCCTCGGCAGAACGCCCGCATCACGCGGTCGTACCCATCGCACCGGTGATGCGTGCACCGCAGTCACCGCAGCCGTTGCCGAACCGACCGAGCCCGGCGGCGCGACTCGCCGTCGTCGAATCCAAACCACAGCCCACAAAGACAACCAAGAGGCTGCGATCGACCGGCGCGCCGACATTGTTCGTGCTGGACACGAACGTCCTGCTGCACGATCCGACGAGCCTGTTCCGCTTCGAAGAGCACGACGTGTTCTTGCCGATGATGACGTTGGAGGAGCTCGACTCGCACAAGAAGGGAATGTCGGAAGTGGCACGCAGCGCGCGCCAGGTGTCGCGCACGCTCGACTCGTTGGTCGCCGCAACCAAGACACCGATCGAAGAAGGGATTCCGCTGTCCGCGCTCGGCAACAAGGACGCCGCAGGCCGCTTGATCTTTCAAACGCAGGCCGTCGCCGGCACGCTGCCCGACAGCCTGCCCGCAGGCAAGGCGGATAACCAGATACTCGGTGTTGTTCGGGCACTAAAGGATCTGCAGACCGGCCGCGATGTCGTGCTGGTGTCCAAAGACATCAACATGCGCGTCAAGGCGCGCGTGCTCGGTTTGCAGGCCGAGGATTACACCAACGACAAGGTGCTCGAAGACACCGATCTGCTTTACACCGGCGTGATGCAGCTGCCGGCCAGCTTCTGGGACAAGAACGGCAAGGGAATGGAGTCGTGGCAGCACGGCGGCTTCACGTACTACCGGATCAACGGGCCGATCGTCGCGGGGCTGCTGGTCAATCAATTCGTGTATCTCGAAAACGGCACCACCTTTTACGCGCAGGTGCGCGAGATCCGCGGCAAGTCCGCGGTGCTGCGCGTGCTGCGCGATTACACGCACGCGAAGAATGCCGTGTGGGGCGTGACCGCGCGCAATCGCGAGCAGAGCTTCGCACTGAATCTGCTGATGGATCCCGAATGCGATTTCGTCACGCTGATCGGGCAAGCGGGCACTGGCAAGACGCTGCTCGCGCTGGCAGCCGGCCTGTCGCAGACACTTGAGACCAAGCGCTTTTCGGAGATCATCGTCACGCGCGCCACCGTTCCGGTCGGCGATGACATCGGTTTTCTGCCAGGGACCGAAGAAGAAAAGATGGCACCGTGGATGGGCGCTCTCGAAGACAACCTCGAAGTGCTGAACAAGACCGACGACAACGCCGGCGAATGGGGCCGCGCAGCGACCAACGATCTGATCCGCACCCGCATCCGCATCAAGTCGCTTAACTTCATGCGCGGCCGGACGTTCATCAGCAAGTATCTGATCATCGACGAAGCGCAGAATCTGACGCCGAAACAGATGAAGACGCTGGTTACGCGCGCCGGTCCGGGCACCAAGGTCATTTGCCTGGGCAACATCGCGCAGATCGACACGCCGTACTTGACCGAAGGGTCATCGGGCTTGACGTATGTCGTCGATCGATTCAAGGGCTGGCTGCATTCAGGGCACGTGACTCTGCAACGCGGTGAACGCTCACGGCTCGCCGACTACGCTGCCGAGATCCTCTAGCACTTCGAAGTCTGCCTTTGCACGATCGTCCAGCAGCGTTCCCGATCGCGCCGCCGATCGAGCCCATGCTCGCCAAGCTGGCGGACGCGCTGCCGACCAGCGAGTCGTTTCTCTTCGAGCCAAAGTGGGATGGATTTCGCGCGATCGTTTTTCGCAGCGCGTCCGACGTGTTCATTCAGAGCCGCGATCTGCGGCCGCTCGACCGCTACTTCCCTGAGTTGCATGACACGTTGCTCGCAACACTTCCAGCCGGCTGCGTTATCGACGGCGAAATCGTGATTGCGGCATCGCACGGATTGGATTTCGATGCGCTGCAACTGCGTCTGCATCCGGCGGCCACGCGAGTGGCCAGGCTGGCGAAGGAAACACCCGCATCGTTCGTCGCATTCGACGTGCTCGCGGTCGACGGTCGCAACGTGATGTCTGCTGCGCAAACGCAACGGCGGGCGCTGCTGGAACAACAATTCGCACAGATCAAAGCGCCGGTCTATTTGACGCCGATGACGCGCGACAGGTCGATTGCATCGGAGTGGTTGGAGCACTTCGAAGGAGCGGGGCTGGACGGCGTGATCGCGAAGCCTGCCGACATTCCATATCAGCCGGGCAAGCGCGTGCTGGTCAAGGTCAAGCACGCTCGCACCGCGGAGTGCGTCGTGGCCGGCTTTCGCTGGCACAAGAGCGGCAACGACACAGTGGGCTCGCTGCTGCTCGGGTTGTATGACGATCGCGGAGTGCTGCAACACGTTGGCGTCACTTCGTCGTTCACTATGGCGACGCGCAAGCAGCTTGCCATTGATCTTGCGCCGTTGCGCAAGGACGCGATCAAGGATCATCCGTGGCGTGACTGGGCAAGTGCCGGCGAGGACTCGACCCGCATGCCTGGAGCCCAGAGCCGCTGGAGTGCGGGAAAGAATCTCTCGTGGGAGCCGCTGCGAATCGAGCGCGTGTGTGAGGTCAAATACGATCATCTGCAGGGCGACCGCTTTCGCCACGCCGCAATTTTCTTGCGGTGGCGGCCCGACAAGGCGCCGAGCGATTGCCGCTATGACCAACTCGAGGTCACGACACCTTACGAGCTCGAGAAGGTTTTTGGCGCGGCGCGTCTGCAGCGCTAGCGCGCATTTCTTCGTCGGGGCCGTCGTCGGGATCCAGCGGCTCTTGCCCCGGCCTTAGCGGCGCCGGAACATTCTGCAAATTGACGCGAATCCGAGTCCAGGTCGACGACCGGCCTCGCATCGCATCGACCAGTACGTCGGCAGGCGCGAGATGCGAAGCAGCCTCCGCATGGCGCGCCTTCCAGCGCTCCAGTCCCGCGAGCGCATCATCCTTGCGCTGCGCGCGCGCGATCTCGATCAGCGGATGCTTCGTCGCCCGGCGCGATGGTTGCACGCGCAGCGGTTCTCCCGGCTGTTTCTTGTATTGCGGCGGCCACGGTGCATCGCCAAGGCCGTCGCGCTCCTGGCGGGCCGAAAGTTCGAGCAAGCGCTCGAGCGAACCTGCGTGCTGATCGATGCCCTGGTGCAAGTCCCCGACGCGAGCGAACCGCGCCGGCATCGTTGCGAGTGTGAAATCGCCGGGCTCGCATGTGTCCACGTCGTCCCACGTGATCGGAGCAGACACGCGCGCGTCGGCCCTCGGCCGCACCGAGTACGCGGCAGCCACGGTCCGGTCCTTTGCATTTTGGTTGTAGTCGATGAAAACACCGTGACGCTCTTCCTTCCACCATTTGCTTGTTGCGAGAGCCGGTGCGCGCCGCTCGACTTCACGCGCCAGCGCCAGAGCCGCGCGCCGCACTTCGTCGAACGTCCAGCGCTTCTCGATGCGCACGTACACGTGCATCCCGCGTGAGCCCGAAGTCTTTGGCCATCCGATGAGCCCAAAGTCTGTCAAGCACCGCTGCACCACGCGCGCCACGTCGCGAATTTGCGTCCACGCGACTCCCGGTACCGGATCGAGGTCGACACGCAACTCGTCGGGATGATCGAGATCGTCCGCTCGCACCGGGTGCGGATGCAGCTCGAGGCACGCCAGGTTCGCCATCCAGGCAAGCGCCGCCGCATCGCGCGGCACCACCTCTTCTGCCTCACGCCCTGAGGGAAAGCGAAGCGTCACGACTTCGATCCAAGCAGGACGCGACGCGGGGGCACGCTTCTGAAAAAAGAACTCGTCGTCAATGCCGTTCGGATAGCGCACCAGCACATTGGGCCGTCCACCGGCGGCGCGTAGCGCGCCCTCAGCCACCGCGAGGTAGTAGTGCACCAGATCAAGCTTGGTGTATCCGGCCTCCGGAAAGAGCACCTTTCGAGGATTCGATATCGAGATCTCCCGCCCGTCGACGGCAAGCAGTTCGTGCTCTTGGGTTCGCTTCGTCGCCGTCTTCGGCATCAGCGCGGCCCTGGGCGAATGCCGCGTCGAGCTCCATACGCATACGCAGCCACCGCGATTAACAAACAAGCCAACGCGACGATGTCCGCAGCGAAGACGCGACCGATCTGCGCGTTATAGCCGCCGACCGCCCATGCGAGAAACAAGAAAGACAGCACGCTGACAAAACTCGCGATGAACGCAGCGGGTTGCATCGATGGACGAAACGCCGCAAAGAAAAAGAACAAACCAAGTAAGCCGAAAAGCACCGCGCGATGCCGCATCAGGATGACCAGGTTCGGATCGGAGATCGAAACGCCGTACAGCACCGCAAGCCGCTCGCCACCAAGCACGCCCGAAAGAGGAAGCAAATGAATGACGCCGACGATCACGAACATTGCGGCAACAACGTGTCGCATTTATATATTCGCTACTTGGCAAGAATCCATCTGGCTATCTGCGCAACGACTTCACGCTCGATTCCGTTGAAACCGTGATAACCCGCAGCCTCGCACGGATCACCACGATCTTCGCCGCCCGTGAACGACAGCAGCTGCTTCCTGGGCGAGGCGCCCAGCTTGTTCATCAATGCGGGCATCTCGCGGAATGAGCACAGCCGGCAGCCATCGTGCTCATGGTGGACCGCCAGCACGGGTATGCGCAGCTTGTCGATGGCCATCGCCGGAACTGGCCGGCCCTTGTCGTCGCTCAACACGGTCGATGTCAGCACCAGGCCGTCCGGGCCATGCAATGCATCAAGCTCCGTTGCGACGAACGCCGCGGACTGAGTGCCGCGGCTCGTCCCGATCAGCCACACCGGAATCTTCGCCTGCTGGCGCGCCCACGCAATGACGGCGCCGATATCGGCAACGTGCTCAGGCGTCTGACGAAAGCCGGACGAGGAACGGTGCAGCTTGCCGATCAGACGGCGCGTCGACCACGACAACCTTGAGTCCCTGCGCGCTGAACAGCTCCCGGCTGCGGACAAGGAAGTTACGCGAACCCCACGTGAATGCGCCCGATTGAGATATCTGCAGCCCGCCGTGACCTCCAGCAAAGAGGACCACCGTAGCCTGCGGATCCGCAGCCGAGAGCACCAGCACTCGTTGCGTAACGCCGGATCGAGTTGGAATATCGACGACACGATGTTCGGTCTGCGCACAAATGCCGCTCGACAGAACCGCGAACACGAAGGCGATCGAGATTCTCAGCATGATGGATGCTTACTTACCTTTGCAGCTCGGAGCGAATGGCCGCGACTATCTTCTCCGGAGGCAGAGCAGCGTCGACGATGATGCCGTCCGTGGGCTCCTCAAGATCGAGAAACTGACTTTCAATGAGACGCTTCGGCATGTAATGATCGCGACGAGCATCCAACCTCGATCGAACGAGATCGGGATGTGCCTTCAGGTAGACGACAGCGACGTCCGTATCAGCAGTGAGGATCCTGCGGTAGGCCTCCTTGAGAGCCGAGCACGCGAGCACTCCGTTGTCTTCTCGTTCATTGTGGTCAAGGATCAGTTTGTGTAGCTCCTCGAGCCATGGGCCGCGATCTTCGTCGGTGAGGGGAACGCCGGACGCCATCTTGCGGACGTTGTCCGGAGGATGAAAGTCGTCGGCATCGTGGAAAGGCCACCCCAGTGCCGCCGACAGGAGCTTGCCGATAGTCGTTTTGCCGCACCCGGTGACGCCCATGATGAGAATGAACATGGCACCCGTAGGCTAATTACCGTTGGAGTTAGGCGTCACTTGTATTCGCCGCTTGCCCTGACTCTGGCGGGTGCAGATTCCAGAGTGCCGGCTGCCGGCATCAGCGAGCCGACGCGCCCGAGACCGAAAGGAGGCATGTTCACATAGACGTTCTCGTACGTACCCGGTGCGACGACATAGGTCTCGTGCCACACACCGACATCGCCGCTTTTGGCAAGAGACTGATTGAAGGCCTTCCAAGCTGGCAGATGCTCCGCCTCGCGGTTGGTTGCGTACGCCATCAATTGGTCGAGCGAGCGCCAGTACTGCATCAGCAGTGTGGTTCTTCCGAACCACGTTTCGCCGCCGAGGTAGCCAAGCTCGGGGTGTGCCTCGAGTTCCTTCAGCATGCGCGGCATCGCACCTGTGACCGGCAGCCAACTCGTGAGCTTCCACAGTCGATTGATACGCATGCCGAGCATGAAGACGACGTACGTGCCGTCCAACATAGCCGTCATGCGTGCCGGACGGCTCACTTGTGCGACCTATGAATACTTAGGCCGCACCACGACGGGCTGCCTCGATGTCACGGACAAACTGATCCTTGTTGCGTGGAGAGATCATCAGCGAACTGCTCCGCCCGTAGTCAATGCGTAGCCGATCCAGTGACAGCGCCGGACTCGACAGTGGGTTGGAACTGGGCGTGATGCTTGTGATGTCCGCAACTGCGATGTGCCACTTGAATGGGCCGCTCTGCACCACGAGCCTGCGAGGCTCCAGTGTGTAGCGGGTTGAAAGCAGCAGCCATAACGGCAGGCCAACGCCAATGCCGACCGTGACTGCAGCAACCAACCACGCTACTGGCGAGCCAGCTGAAAAGGTCATGAACGTGACAACCAGCGAAACTGCCATGGCAAGCGCCAAAACGGCAAGAAGCCACGCATCAATCTTCGATCGATACACCGTCGCCATAGTCTTAATGTGCGGGAATAAGGTTTGAGATGAGCCGCGCTTAAAGAGGGCCGGCGGTGGTCAGTGGCAAATCAGGGCGAAACTCATCGTAGTGACAGCATAAAGCGACATGAGCGGTTAGGCGTGGTGCGGCGAGCCTGTCTGATCGATGGGCAGGTGTCTCTGCACGGGCGGTGGTCAGTCGATGAATTTCCACGTGTCAGCCCCGTCGAAGCGGCGCACTCGTACCGACGCCATCAAGCTGGGGTCGAAGTTAGCAAGGTTGACGCCGTGCTTTGCGCCTGGCGTCGGGGTAAGCGGCTCCCAATGCGTTATGCAGCCACACGAGTTGCAGCGAATCGTTCGAAGGGTCTTGTCGCCCCAGATGTATTCGGAGGTTCCCTCGGGATGGCCTTCGATTTTTACCGTTCCAAACTCGTAGTACACCCACAGGCCACCAATGCGGCGGCAGAGCGAGCAGTTGCAGTCAGTGGCGACCTGGGGCGCAGAGGGCAGAGTCAGGCGTACCGCACCGCAGTGGCATGAACCTTCAAGCATCAATCGAGTTCTGGCAGTGATCCACGCGCGTTTGCAGCATGTACAGAGCCGGCCCGTCTGGAGTGACGATGGTCTTCAGCGGCCGAAACCCTGCCTTTTCGTAGCAGCGTATCGCGCGCAGATTTCTCGGAGAAGGGTCGGTTTGAATCTTCGTTACCTGGGGATCCGCGAAGAGTAGATCGACGAGTGCGACAACCAACTTGGTTCCCAGACCTTTGCCAAGTCGGGTCGGGTCAGCCAAGGATTGATCGACTCCGCGAACTCCCGGGTCCGTCTCTTCCTCCCACCATCCGGCCCCGGCGCCAAGGGCCACGTACGATTGGGCATACCCGATCGGCTCCTGGTTCAGCATGGCGATGTACGGTGTGACTGCTTCTTCAGCCAACACCCTTGGCAGGTAACGCTCCGTCACATCGCGCAGTGTTGGACGTGCTTCATCACCGCCCCACCACTCGACGATGTGAGGCCGATTCAGCCAGTCATGCAGCATCGGGAGGTCGCGCTCGGTCATGAGGCGCAGAGTGACCGGGTTGCCCATAGTGAACACGAGGAGTTGCGGCCGCAGGCTTGGAGCGGTCGGCTCGACCGAATGGTTAGGCCTCTCCTTTCCTTGCAGCAGGCTTCTCTTGCTTGATGCGGGTACCGATCTGAATTCCCAACCAAGCCATTGGCAGGTACGCGGCCACCAAGTCAAGCGCGATGAACCAGGTTGGGGCGGGAATCATGTAACTTGCCGCCACACCACCGCAAAGAAAGATTGCGCCAATCACGTACGCCATTTGCGCCTTGTAGGTCGCGGCGATCAGGTATGCAGCGAGCGCGCCAGCAAGAGTACCCAATGCGTGCGCCAGAAACGGCATTATGAAATGCCGCGGCTCAAACAGATGCATAGCCTTGCTCAGGCTTTCCGCGCTATTTACATCCACCCCCGCAGGCGGAGGAATGAGCGCCGGGCTGAAAGTAATGAGTGCCAAGTTGACGCCTCCGCCTATGACGACTCCAGCGAGGAGAGCAAGCACATTGCGCAGTACATTGGGCATAGCGATCCGCCTCCTAATAAAGCGCCATCGGGTTTCCTGGCGAACCAGTCGCGCCTTTCATCTTGAGCGGTGACCACACGAACAGGAACTCGTACGCCTTATCGGCTACCAGTTGCGAAAGGTCCAGGTTCTCCAGGTTCCAGATGCCGCGCTTGGTCTGCAGCTTTAGATGACACTCGAACGGTTGAGCAGTCTCGCCCCCAAAGCCTTTGCCGACAGCCTCCGTCCCCCACGTATCGGCGCCGGTCAGGATCACCTTGCGTTCGGCCAGATACTCGCAGGCAGAAATGCCGAAACCCGGCTCGCCGGCGTTGAACTGCGCGATTCGCCGGGCCTTCTCGGCAGCGTCGAACTTGTCCCAGTCCTTCGGATGCCACAGGTCGCCATGGCCGGTGTAGAGGAACACGCAATCTCCGGTTCCGATCGGCGCGATGCCTTGCCGCGCGACCATCGCCTGTACATCCTTGGCAGTCACGATTCCGGGGTCGCTGGCACTGTTCTCCTTTGGCACCGGCAGTACCCCGCCGCGCAGCGCCACTGCGTCGAGCAGCACGCCGCGGCATACGAAGCCTTTTTGCGCGACATGCTCGACCCCGAGTGGACCCAGTCCGGTCGCGCTGATCTCCTTGTCATGCAGGAAGCGGCCGTTGTAATAGAACATGCCCTTCGACGTGATAGCTCCGATATGGCCGGGTCCATCGAACTGCGTGCCGATCTGGCCAAGCTCCGTGGCGACGTAGTCGTCGTTGTAAACGAGCTGCTGGTCGCCGAACGGACCGCCGGTCGGTCGTCCCGGAATGATGAGCTTCCAGCTGCGAGCACCGAATGCCGGGGCGTCCGACGCATAGACCTTGCCGAGCGTTGCGCTTTTGCCTTTCTTCACGAGGCGAACGGCCTTCAACACCAGTTCCGGTGTCGTGCGGTTAGGCGCTCCGACCTTATCGTCAGGGCCCCACTCGCCGGGCGCCCATTTCGAAGTGAGCGGTTCATCGTTAACGGCTACTTGCGCGCCTACCGGCGCGGTCAGCGACACCATCGCAAAGGCGAGGATTGCAAGATGCAGGCGAGATCTCATGATTTCCTCCGTAAATCGAACAACGTTACCGCTAACAAGCCGTGATGTGTCTCACGCGAGGTCCTCACATGAAGCTGCGCCGACCGCGCGAGCGAGCTTGTGCGGGTCGGCCCGGCAGCGAGTTAAGGCGCAGTCGCGTCACCAGTTTGAATGAGCTCGATTCGGTTTCCAAACGGGTCTTCGGTAAAGATGCGTGCTCCGCCCGCAATATTTTCCACCTGCGATGGCGCCGGGAGACCGCGACCTCTTAATGAACTGACGAAACTAGCAAGATCATCGACGACAAAAGCCGGATGCGCCTTCTTCGCCGGACGGAATGGGTCTTCAACGCCGAGGTGCACTTGGAGCTCGCCACAGCGAAACCAAACGCCGCCGCGCGCAACACGATCTGCCGGTTTTGGAATCTCGACCAGCCCAAGCACCCCACCGTAGAAATCGCGGGCCGACTGCTCTTCGCCTCGCGGCATCGCAAGCTGTACGTGGTCTACTGAAAGAGCTCGTGGCATGGAGCCCTACGTTGGTTGGAGCGACGGGTTAGACCTCATCTCTCTGGGCGCCCGGTAATGGGCCTATGGAGTCAGGGAGAGACGGGCGAGGTTTTGCGACCAGGCACGATGTGTGGCCGGCACAGCCAGCGAAGAAGCCAGGGAGTCGGCAAGTTGCGCCGGAGTTCTATATGTCGTGTCAAACACATGGTCCGCCACTAGATGCAGCCCGGATGTCTTGAAGCCATGCTCCGCTTCCTCAACAGTACGGTCGCCGCGGGCGCCTGTTCTTCTTCTGGTCTCTTCCCAGGTGCAAGTGAGCCGAACCAAGACCGGGTCATACGTTTGAAAGGCCAAGAGTAGCTCTCGCGCGCGGCGCTCAGTCATCACCACACAGTCAAAGATAACCCGATACCCCGACGCCAGGAGCGAGCAGACACATGCATAGGCGCTACGTGAGACGGCACTGGTGTCGATGGATGTCCAGTCGTTCTGTAGGTTCGCCTTATCCAAGATTGACTGCGGCAGGCAGTACAGAACCGTATCCGTCGAGAAGTGAAGCCACTGCTGAGGTAAGAGGCGCTCTTGAAGGGCACATGCGAGCGATGACTTTCCGGTTCCTGAACCGCCTTCAAGCACAACGAGTCGAAGGTCTTGCATGAGGCCTAACGTTTGACATGAGGGCGGCCGCAAATGACCGAAGCCCGCTTGTGGACGTCCCGGTGGAAGGGTTAGGCCTCGGGTTCGTGGCAAACCACTTCGATGTTGTGCCCGTCCGGACCAATGACGAAAGCTGCATAGTAGTTCGCGTGGTAGTGCGGGCGCAGACCAGGCGCACCATTGTCTTTGCCACCCGCCTCCAGAGCCGCGCGATGGAAAGCATCGACTTGCTGGCGATTCTCGGCCGTGAACGCCAAGTGAAGATGCGCCGGTCTCTCCTCGGTTTGGTACAGACACAATGAAGCCTTACCCTTTGGGCTAAGTTCGACACCGTACGTCGGCGGTCCCTCCGAGACAACAGCTACGCCGAGCGGTTCGAGTGCCTTGAGGAAGAACGCTTTGCTCGCTGCATAGTCGCTTACTCCGAATTTGACGTGGTCAAACATGAGTTTTCCTGAAGCGGGCTAACGTCTCGGTTCAGCCGCGTGCGGAGGCCACGGGCCGTAGCAGGTCGGCGGCAGCGAAGGGTTAGACCTCGCAGGCAATCAAGCTAGCCCTTCGACCGCGCCAAAAGAATGACAGCGACCGCTGCAAAGCACACCAGGCCGACGACATAGACGTAGCTTCCATATGTGACGAAACCAAACCTGCGCAGAGTAAGACTGACATAGGTGCTGGAGCAGTGTGGGCAGCGAACAGTGAACTTGCGAGCCCGCTTGGTACTTGGCCACTCCCAACTGAGTAACGATTTCGGCACATCCAGCAACGATGCTCGGACGACGTGGAGCTGAGGATTGAGCTCCTTGTGACAGTGCAGACATTGCTCCATTGCGGGTCTAACGAATTTCGTTTTCCTGGAGCGATTGCTTCTGTCGTTCAAATGTCATCGCGTGAAGATACCAGCCAATACGGCGCTTAATAGCAAAGCTCGGAGTACGGCTCGTATACCAGCGTTCGGCACCAGCAAGGTCTGCGGTGAGCAAAGTGGTGTAGATCTTCTGCAGGTTCATTTGTTCTCCTCCGAGCCGCTGAAGCACGATTGGCTCAAGGCTTACTTGTTGCTGGACTCGTGCGCGAAGACGATGCGCCAGCCGTCCTGGAACCTGCGCCACAGCGCCGAGTAAGCAAGCATCTTCTCAACCACGCTCCCGTCATCGGCTTCTTTCCGGGCGGCGATCAGGAACGTGGTCAAGCCGGCGTCGTCTCCCAGGACTTCGAAGATCGGGCCGTCGACGTAAGTGTAGGTGCCCTTAACCTTGCCGTCGTTCCACCACTGGCGCTGCAACTCTCGAAGTTCGTCCCAACCACGAACAATCTCACCGTTGAAGACAAAGGTCAGTGACGCCACTTTGGCGTACGCGGCCATATGACGATCAGTGTCGTGCGCATTCGCCGATGCCTGCAACTCGGCGAGCAGTGGCGTAACGGCGGACTTGAATGCTTCGATCGGCATGGTGGACTCCTCAAGATGCGTGGGAGTAAACGTCTGGCGGGCTGCCATCTAGCGTGCACAGAGCATCGTGTCTGTGCCGCCTAACGATCGACATGAGCGGCCGGCGAAGGGCACGAGGCAGCCTTTTGGAACGTCCGCTCGATGGAGGGGGTTAAGCCACACACGCAACCGCGGTGAACATCACGAGCGCGCCCGGATAGAGCTTGACCGGCTGGCATACGGCACGAGCCGGCGGCTCAACAGGAAAGTACTCTTTGAAGATTTCGTTGAATTGCTCAATCGCGCCCATGTCAAGCAAGTACAGCTGCACGAACATGACGTCTTGATAGCCGCCTCCCGCCTCGCGCAGTAATACCCCGAGGTTTTGCAGTGCCTGGTGCGATTGCTCGGCAAAGGACGAAAGCATTTCTCCGCTCTCGGGTGACCTTCCGATCATGCCCGCGGTGTAGAGCATCCCGTTTGCAGCCACCGTCGCCTGCGAGACCGGGTTGTACATGGCTGCAGACGCTTCGGTCTTGATGACGCGCTTCATGGGGTTCTCGGCAGCGTGGACAACGAAGTCTCGTGGGACCTAAAGTACGAAGGTGTTTGCATTCCACGCCACTCAGGCAGAGGCTCGAAGATTAACTGGTGCGGTGCTTGCATTTGAGCCCCAGCCTTAGTCAGCCTCAGCACCAGTGACGCTTCGAATGTCGGCCACCAATTCGGGGAAGGTGTCCTGATCGAACTCGTGCCCCCGACCATCGAGCCGACGGAATACGGCGTGAGGCAGCGACTTCTGGTATTTCTGGAAGTGCGTGAGCCCAACGATTGGGTCATCCGCGCTTTGGTAAAAGAACAGTGGGGATATGGATTGGAGTCGGCGAAGATGCTCCGCAGTGAGCGCGAAATCCGGGGTGTCTTCTCCCCAGAAGGGCGTGGCGACCAAGAAGAGGCCACGAAAGGCAGGCTGAGGTTCGGCTTGGGCGACGAACCTAAGGAGGGTTGAAGCGCCGAAAGAGTGGCCGACCAGCATCGGGTGATCTGCCTCGAGTACGAGCTGAGCAATGCGCTCGCGCCACGCGCGGTCATTTGGATGCTCCGGATCGGGCATCCTTGGGGCTCGCACCCTATAGGCCGACCCGAGAGCGTCTCCGAGCAGAGGCTCCCAGTAGACTTTGCGCCCCCGGCGTCGGGGTTCACCGGCACCGTGGATAACCAGTACGACTTGCGACATTGGCGAAAGTTGGCCCGATCGGTACGCAAAGAGCAAGTCAACCGAGACGCGTCTAACGTTTGAATTAAGCCGAGCCGCGAAGCGGCTTCGGCTTGAATGAATTGTTAGGGCTCACGGCCTCTGGAACACCGCGTGCCCTGAAAATTGGGGAAGGCCATCGCTTATGGGAGCCCATGGCGCCTGCTCTGCGACATGCTTGTGCCCCATTGGCTGTTTGTCAAATGGTGTGTCAAGAGTTCCGAGACGGATGCCGAGGTAGTCAGGCTTTTCCGCGCGGTATGCATAGATTGGGGAGCCGCAGTTTGTACAGAAGGCTCTGAACATACCGGGAGATGACTCAAACTCTCGCAGAACGTCAGCACCACCTACCAGTCTGAAATGAGCGCGCTCAATCGGTGCGTTTGCAGCATGTGAGGAGCCGCTTGCTTTGCGGCAGCTCACACAATGACAAAATCCAAAGTGCCCCGGATCAGCGGCGAGTTCGTACTGAATCCGTTGGCAGAGGCAACTGCCCTTATGCACAGCATCGTCTCCTTTACAAGATGGCCACGAACTGTCCGCAGTGAGCCCTACGTCCGAGTTGAGCCGCGCTCGCAGAGCGTCGGCACTCCAACGAAATGTTAGGCAGCATTTGCACACCCCTGTGGTTTGAATACGCGCTCCGTTGAAGCCGGAGACTTGGCGAGCTTCTCGGCGGGCCTTCGCGGGCGGGTGACCAACTCACCCACGCAATTCGGACACACGCCCTTGAGCACGGAGGTCGCGCAAGCACGGCAGAAGGTGCATTCAAATGAGCAGATGAGCGCGTCTCGCGACTCCGGCGGCAGATCTCGGTTGCAGCATTCGCAATTGGGACGAAGCTGAAGCATGTGAGGTTCTCCTATGTCAGGGCCCGATTGATTAGGGGTAGCCAGAACAACGGGTATGTGCTGATGGCCCGGAGATGTGCGAAGGCCGCCCGTAAGCCGCGGAGACTGAGCCTGTTGATTGAAAGAGAACCCTCAGAGAGCTCCGCCGCGAACAGACTCAACGGTGAGCAGCGGCTACGTCTGTGAAAAGGCAGAGCGATCAGCTCGGCATAGGGACCACCGTGAGAACAACTTGGCATCCTTTGTGGCCACGCTGCTGCGCAATGTGTTGCGGCAGCATCACCGGGCCGCCATACACGAACGACGTTCTCTCCTTTGTCAGTGCGCCTTGCCGCCTCCGAGCACAGTACTTCAGAGAACTCAATTGCCTACCAGGTCGCGTTGCTCGTTTGCGAACACACAGTCTGGCGGAGCATGAGCGAGTACACGTACGCAGATACTCGGTATCCTGATGGCGTTGAGCGGCCAGTGAAGCGAGAAACGATTCGGCGACGCCGAGCTCTGCAACTTGGCGGTCGCTCCACTCGAAGAATGGCGCGAAGTCTCGCATGCTGCCTAACGTGCGCGATGAGCGGCAACGATCAACAGGTTAGGCCGCGGCTGATGCTGCACTTGAACCGCCTCGGGCTATTGAACTACTTGGCTGGCACTGCTGAGGATCGACGGGGGCACCGTAATGCCCAGGTCGCGCGCCGCTTTGAGATTGACGATCAACTCATGCCGGGAGACTCGCTCAACAGGAAGCTCGGCTGGTTTAGCCCCTTTGAGTATCTTGCTCACATACATCGCTGAGTGCCTCGTCGCTTCGACAAAGCTTGTACCAAAGCACAGCAACCCTTCCGCATCCGCGTGGTCTCGCGGCGACAGCGTCGGCAGTCGATGCTTGACCGCGAGTTCGGCAATGCGCTTGCGATGCGGCGTTGTCACCGGGGTCGAGAGCACAAGGATCGCGCTCACGCGTTCCTTCACCGCAGTCTCGAAGGCTGCATCGAAATCTGGATTGGGTGACCGCTCCACTTTGAGGCTCAGTGTTTCGAGACCAGCCGTCTGCGCGGCCTGCTCGACGGACTGAAACAGGCTGGGCGCAGCCCCGGCATCACCGAGTAGGGCAACCCGTGTTAGGTTGGGCAGGAGCGACCTGAGCAGTTGGAGTTGCTTGGTCGCAAGCTGTGGATCGAAGGTCGTAGACCCGGTGACGTTTCCTCCGGGCATGACCAGACTTGGAACGATCCCCGTTGCAACGGGGTCGACGACGACTTCGAACACGACGGGCACATCCTGGGTGACGCTCTTGGCCGCACGCGCTGCGGTCGCACCTACTGCCACCAGAACGGCGGGTTTGCGAGCCAACAAGCTCGCTGCGGCTTCCGTCATCAAGTCCAGCCGATCGCCGGCGGGCCAACTTGACTCAATGATGACGTCGCGTCCATCTTGATAACCGATTGCGGTCAGCGCTTTGCGGAACACCTCCAAGAGAGGAGTCGTGGGTCCGAGAAAGGCGATCCTCGCTGGCGAAGCGGGCTGCTGTGCCCTCGCCAACTCAACCGACCCCAGGAGAGCACACGTGACCATGACCAGCATTGAACGTCGCAACACGGAGAACTCCTCAGGTGGATGAAAACTATTCTTGACCCAGCGATGGAAAGAAAAGCGTCAGAGTGATATCAACCGGCATCCATACGGGCGTGAAAAAAAGGACAACGATGAGAACGAAGACTGCGGCCTTCGCCCTTTCGGGCAGGGAGAATCGCTTGAGCACGCCATATGTTGCGAGTGTGCCGAGGACCAAAGTAATTGCGGCGAGCAGGACGGCGAACAATATGGACAGCATTAAGGCCTAACGTCGGCGCTTGAGCAACTGGTTAGCCGCGCTACTCAACAAGCACCCCTCCAAACGCTTGTCGACCGGTTGCCGCAGGGGCGTACTGGACGTGCACTCGCTCAGGTGGGCGACCGACGCATGCGGCTACCGTTGCTGTGAGCGCCGCGACCTCGGCTGCCAGGGCTGGACCAACAGGCGGTCGAGCATGCAGCACGGTGACAAACACAGGAAGTTCTGCCGAAGAAAGAGCGGCCTCGTTTTCGGCGTAGAACTGAGCGGCGAGCATTCGGAGGCGCATCCACGTGCGCCCAGGCGGCGTACCAAGCGCGCGGCCCACCGCTGCTGCAAGTTCGCTCGCCGATGCACAGGCCAGTTCGGCTTGGGAGTCGCACACAAACTCGACGTCGACGATTGGCATGGAGCGGCTAACGTCTGAGTTGAGCCGCGCTCGCAGAGCGTCGGCTCTCTAACGATGAGTTAGAACGCAATTGGCCTATCCCCACCGTATGACGCATGAAACGCTGATGTGCGGCTTGAGCTGCACTATGAAGTACTCAATTCCCTCCTGATGGAACTTCAGCAGAAGGCTCTCACTTCCTGGTTTTGAGTCGATGATCCATTTGACGACACCTTGCAGTGCAAGGTCAGCGCGGGGAACGCCTCTTTCCCACCACTGGAACGAAAACTCTCCCTCATCGGGCGCGACCTTCGCTCTTATACGACTTTCGCCCCTCACTGAATCAAACTGTGCACCGACAAACCACCCGATATCCGGAATGAGGATGGTCGGCTCCGCTTCGAAGAAGATGGTGTAGTCCAACAGTTCCGGACGATCGCTCATTGCGTTCTAACGTCTGAGTTGAGCCGCGCCTGTAAGGCGTCGGCTATCCAACGCATTGTTGGGCGTCATTTCACCAGCACTTCGGCCACTGCTCGCACTGCCAGGTAGTACTGCCAGGCGAGCGCAGCCACTGCGCCCTTACAAAGGATAACGCGACAGCCGCCAGCAGAATGACGACGCGGTTCGGGTTGGTAACGACTTTCAATCTCACCGGACTTAGTACGCCCGTTGGTGGCCACACGCGCGACGCGATGGTTCTGTATGCGAGCCACGCGACAAAACCGGACCACACAGCAAAGGCAGCTGTGAAAAAGAGAGCAGCCAGCAGCGCCTCAGACGCGGCAAAGCGGATCACTTCGGGCGAAGTAAAGGCAGGCTTCGAGAACCGGCGTACAGTTTCAGCAGGAAGCCTCCGATGATCAGCAGTAAAGCAACCGCAAGAACTGCGTTCCGAAGTGGCGGATGAGGCTCAACGTAGGTTGTCACGACGCCCAACGTCTGAGTTGAGCCGCGCTCGTAGAGCGTCGGCTCTCCAACGACGAGTTAGGTTGCATGGCGCGCTTCCGACCTCGCCCGGGAAGTGCACGCATCAAATTGAGCCACCAAGTCGCGAACGGTAGCGACTTCTGGGCCGTTATAGATGTCGGCAGGAACCGGTAGCCCATGACGCTCGAATATAGACTCGATCTCGCTTAACACATTCCCTTGGTCTAACTCCAGCGTATCCCACAGGTTGTCTTCGATCTGGATTGGGAAACCTGGAATACCCACTTGTTCCTGCACAAAGTCGTGAGCTTCTCGTATGCGACTTTCCGAGAACTCGGCGAACTCCGCTTTGAACCCAGAGTACGAAATGGCTGTGTCTCGACTCAGCGCTAACTTCCGAAGTCTTCGTCCGCGCAGATACCACGATCCGAACGCCACGCCGAAGGATGCAGCAAGCATTAGCGCAACGCCTACTGCGACTATTGCTATGACCTTCATGAAACCTAACGTTGCGCTAACCGGCGCGCGCCGCTTTTGCGCGCGTCCGTGTTGAGAGTGAGTTAGGCGTTTCTGCGGCGACGATCTAAAAATTGCCATTCTCGGGGCGCTGCCTTGAAACGAGCAATATCGAACTCCGAAAAAGCAAAGTTGGATTTGATGTATCCGTCGTCCACCTCCTCGGCTTCATCTTCGCTGTTGCCGCGATAGTCTTGAGCAGACGAGCGGAGCTCGACGAAAGCTCCAGTACTGGGCACGAAAATCACAGTTGCCGTCCAATCGGCGCGCCGGATGCTATATCCGGCTACGACGTCGAAAACCGCATCGAGATCAAATTCGACGGTAGAGCCGTTCTTCGCCAAATATGTGCACGGCATCATCTCTGAGCGCCTAACGTTGGAGCTCAGCCGCGGCCGGTGAGGAGCGACGATAAGCCGGACGTCGGCTGGAACGACTGGTTAGGCGTCTGGCGCAACGCTTCTACTGGATTGCTGCTCATGGCGGCTCACTAGCTGATTGCGCCTTGAATCCGCGATCTGATTGCTTGCTCCACAGCCGGCAATACGTTTTCCCAAACTGTTGTGTCCTCAAGTATTAGAGACACTCCCATTTCGGATTGAACAGCCAAGACTACCTTCGAATACCAATCCGCATAGGAAAGCTCTTGTGGAACGGGCGTGTAGAAACTCCGCTCGTTCTCGTCCCAGTCCACTTCCATTTCGGCTCGGTAGATAAACCGGAACATCTTGCTCGGATTTGACGCTGGGATCACACGAAGTCGCCCAGCTTCGTCAATGCAAACCTTTGAAATGGAGACGGAGTCCGTGGTAGACGCCTAACGCGAGTTGAGCCGCGCTCGCAGAGCGTCGGCTCTCCGACGAGAGTTAGGCTCATCATCATCTGGGCGCGCCTATGAACCACGAAAATGCGGCTCCGGTAATTGCACCATAAATGCCGAACATGAGTGCGACACCAGCAAGCGCGGCGACGGCAGTGAAGTCAAACAACAATGCAAACCCGCCACCGATCGCCATGCCAATGATCGACGCGCCGGAGGCGAGCGAGCTCAGAGAAAGCCAGCCCACTCGCCGAGTAGCAAGCATCCCGGCACGCCGAACGCAGGCGCCGCCGCCTAAGCGACGGGCAGAGCTAACATTGACCAGATAGGAACTATTTGCACGTGGGTGATGGGCGGATCAATTCCCCACGATGAGGTGAAGCCCCAGACCGCCATCGCTACTTTCCGAAGAGAAGCGCTGGCACTAGGGGAACGATCAAGAGGGCAGCGACGATCCGCTTCATGTGACGCCTAACGACTGAAGTTGAGCCGCGCTCGTAGAGCGTCGGCGCTCCAACGATAAGTTAGATGTCATTGGTGAACCTACTGGCGAACATACGCCTAACGATTGCCAGGCCAGCCAATGACGCAAGGCCGATAACTAAAAACAGAAATAACGAAGCAACGACAAGAGCCGTGCGGAAACAAGGACATACCCAAACGTGAAGGACTGCTTCGAAAGAAGAAGCCAATCAACCTCACCGAAGTGCTCTTGACGATCCCAAACGAGGCGTGCAGGCCAGAAGATAGGGGGATAGCGGACCACACAGCCGGCGAGTGCGAAGGCGAGACTGTCCCATCGACGGGCGGCTCGCACTGCGCCGACGACTCAAGCGAGTAGGGCCCAGCGAGTAGGCCAGCCAGTGCCGCGACTTCTCTTCAGCGCGATGCGAGTGTTCATGGCATCTAACGTCTGAGTTGAGCCGCGCTCGCAGAGCGTCGGCTCTCGAACGATGAGTTAGGTGGCGCGGCGGCTGACTCTTTGTAGATGGCGACCATTGCTAGTGCGCGGGAGATCGGCCTGGAGCCAGAAGTAGTCAAAGATCGCAGCCACCGACTCCTCCAATTGGTAGCCGTAACCGAATACGTGCAGTCGCAGGGAATGCAGCCACCGATGCTCCAGCGACAGCCCGCTTAACAAAATTATCTGCTGCACCGCGATGAACAACGCTGCCAGCGCCCACTTTCCCCATGGCTTCATCAAGAGCTGCCAGCTAACGTCTGAGTTGAGCCGCGCTCGCAGAGCGTCGGCTCTCCAACGAAACGTTAGGTGCCTGCGACATGGGGAGCAACGGCGAGAACGCTTGCACGTCCAGCCTTGAAGCCGCCAGACAAACCGTAACAGTGCTTGAGCTCAATCAAACAACAGAGCAGGGTCGACTCGCCCTCTGTAATGAGCCCGAAGTCGAGGCCGAAAAGAACATTTTGATGGTTTAGTTCGTTTAGTTCAAGGTTGGTGACTTGCTCGGACGATAAGTGAATTAGACTGTCGTTCTTCAATTTGTAGCCACGCTGTGACGTCTTGCGTCAATGTTCCACCCGCGAACGAATCATTCGACGCTGGGATAGAACGCTCCTTCCTGTGTGCGCCGGTGTGGTCAAGGATTACACGATGAACCTCTGCGTCGTGGAAATCGGGCCAGCGACCGAACGCTCGCAAGACAAGTGGGTAACTTGTAATTAATTCGTGCGCTTCCACAGGGACCGAGCGTTCGACATGAGCTACGGGCAAAGGGCGCGGAGCGGCCTTTGGAACGTCCGCTCGTTGGAGGGGTTAGGCGCCACGCTCAAGAACCCGAACAACATGGCGTGCGCGCTCAGCAGTGGGGAGCCGAGGTACTTCGTGAATCTCATAGCCACAGGTACGGTACCAGCCGACGAGGCTTGCGTGAACCTGTACTGCGTGCGCAAACGAGTGATCGCGCTCTGCATCCGTAACATAGATGTCCTCCCACGGGGGCAAGACGAAGACCTGATTGTGGAAGCGATACACGTCGAGCAAGGCTTTCAGTTCTGCGTTCGCCATAAGTGACGCCTCGGGCACGATTGCGACGGACTCGATCGCGCCTCGATCGAAGAAGACCCAATGGTCACTTTGCGGGTGATGCGCGTATTTCTCTGAGTCGCGACGAAAAATCTCCTGAGCAAAGGCGAGCGGTTCCGGCCGAGGAGATTTCTCCTGTGCGAGCCTCTCAGAAATGATGGCTCGAGCCGACTCGCTGACAGTTGAGTAACCCATCGCAGCCAATTCGGCTAGTAGCGTCGTCTTGCTGGTGCCTGGGCCACCAGTGATGACGACGCGCTACCGCGTGTGACTTTGACGCCCAACGTTTGAGTTCACCCGCGGACGGAAGCGGGCAAAGCCCGCTGGAGGCCGTCGAGTGGAAGAAGGTAGGCGATGTTGCTTCGAGAAATGAAAGAGATAACTTCCGTCTGGAAGAGTCTGCCAAGATTGCTGCGCGGAGTTGAGTACGGCCACGCGACCCAACTCAAAAAGCTTCGAATGTCCAAACAGGATGCGAAGCGTTACGAGCCACCCTGACATCAGCTGCGGTAACCGGGCGATTCGCGGCACCTGTCTTGGCCCCCATGACTGAGCTTGACGGGTGGCGTCGATGAACGCGATGCATGCGCGAGCATGCTGCGGCGACAGTTTTACAAAGAGTTCGCCCTCAGCGTCAAGGACGCGATCTACGTGCTCCATCGCCAAGTCAGCGTAGTCTAGGACTTCACGCATTGGTGCGGCCTAACGTTCAAGCTGAGCCGCCCGCGGAGGCAGGCAGCGTAAGGCTGGACTGAGAAAATGTACCGCGTACCTCAGGCCAGCCTTACGCTGCCTGCCGTAGCGGGTCGGCTCGAGCGAGGGGTTAGGCCGCACTCGCGGAGGACTCACTCAGCTTCTTGAGCAGTACAAGTGCCTTCGGCCAAGCTTCGCTCAGGTGGGCCTCCCACTGACGGAAAATGTCTTGATTCTCCACCGCCATCTTGGTACCTGCCGGCACGGCGAGGAAGGTGTAGTTCTCATACGCAGGCGCCCAGTCTTTGACGGCCTCGCTTGTGGTGTCCCAACGCCATTGGCGATGAATCCAAGGTGGCGGATGGATATGAACTCGTTCCCTCTGTTCTCAGCGATCTCGGCGACCATGCCATCACCACTCGGAGACAGGAACTGAATCTTCGAGCCCTGTTCCCAGGAGCCCTTGAAGTGCGAGCC
This sequence comes from uncultured beta proteobacterium, assembly GCA_963829995.1. GTDB lineage: Bacteria > Pseudomonadota > Gammaproteobacteria > Burkholderiales > Burkholderiaceae_F > JACCZX01. Next base: position 100,456 of record CAWHKW010000032.1, read on the forward strand.
TTCAGCAAATGCCGAGGTCCAGATCCTGTAGCTTTCAGGCGAGGTGACATGTCGCCAAACTACGGAAACTGGCGCATTGATTTCTACAGTGAACTGGATGCGCTTAACGGATGACATGGCGGATCTCCGACAGTGTGTCTTGTGCGGCCTAACGTTTGAGTTGAGCCGCGCTCTCTGAGCGTCGGCCTTCGAACGACGAGTTAGAGCTAGGACGCGTGAGTCGTGCAAACACGCCGACGAGCAAGACGCCAAGACAGGACAGAAAGATGGCGAACATAAGTTTGCCCCACCATACCGACAACAACGCCCGTCCCCCAAAAGCTCTCGCGCTCCGGATTGGTGGCGGGCAGTGTCGAGGGGTCGATGCCAAATGAAAAGGCAAAGGCGGCGGCTATCACCGCAACTGACTGCTAGCGCGAGCACCACAGAACGCATTGAGCTCTAACGTCTGAGTTAAGCCGCGCTCGAAGAGCGTCGGCTCTTCAACGACGAGTTAGAAGTCCGATGCTGCATAGAGGGAGACCTCCAAGGCGATTCCGAGCATGCCGGCTGCAGCAACGAGACTTGCCGGAAGGGTGACCGATTGTGACGCACCGTCAGTTCGCCAGAGACCGAAGTCAAGGACTACGTCTCCGCCGGCGACCGCCGTGACAAGGTGACGCAACGCGGCCGCACTCAAAGAAAGAAACACCTCCGCGTCACGCACTTGCCCCACTAGATCGTCACCATCGCAATCACTCACGGTAATAGCCAAGTTTTGGCCCCAGCTTCCGCGCCAGGAAGCGCGTGCTGTGCAAGGAAGGCGTCAGGCGAGAACTTCGGGCCGCTTGCTCGGAGCATGCATCCGCTCATGGACTTCTAACGAGCGAGTTCACCCGCTTGCGGTGGCCGCCGAAGGCGGCTGTAGCGAGTTGGGTGCAACGAGGGTTAGGCATCAGTCACGCTCCCACGGAGGGTGGCGTTCAGGTGAGTCGTGCTGATTACCCCAGAACAAGAGAACCACCGGTTTCAGACGCAGGCTCAGTGCTTGCACTTCGGTGTTGTGAAACGTGATCTCGATTCGGGTCTCTTCTTCGTCTTTCTCTACCCGAACGTTACTTACGTCCTCAAGACCGAGGCGAATGATGCGAGGCGGCCTTTTCGTGAACAGGCTGACATTCACTTCTTCCGCTACCGGCAGTACAGAGAGTGAGATGCGATCTTCTTCGGTTTCGTACTCCACTTCGTACTTGAGAACTCCCAACTCAGGATGCGTTGATTCAATGCGCGGCGTACACGAGAAGGCCTCGCCAAGGACTTCAATCGAGGGCAGCGTCTGCATTCCGCGATGCCTAACGTCTGAGTTGAGCCGCGCTCGTAGAGCGTCGGCTCTCCAACGAAATGTTAGGCATCGGAGGCCCAGACCAAGATGCGAGATCTCAAGATCTGAGGGCACCTTGCTCCAACGATTGAAGTCCCGATCAGTCAATTTGGCATAAGCCGTGGATGTCACGTGTCGAGCGTTCCATGTGAAGTACAAGTGATGAAGGGCGTGTTCCAGTCCCAGTTGTAGCTCCGCTTCGTTTCGCGTCTTTCTTGAATTGAGCGCCGCCTCCAAGCCCTGAAGCTCTTCGCGAGCTTCAGCGATGTTATGGATTACGACCGCCCAGTTAATTTGCTTGGACACGCGACACTTTCCGATGCCTAACGTCTGAGTTGAAGCCGCGCTCGTAGAGCGTCGGCACTCGAATGACGAGTTAGGTCTCATCGCCACCAAACAATTGATCGGCTTTCTGAGAAAGGAATGCGCCCAACTCCTCGTAGCCCTGCAACATGTTCGAGCACCATATGCGCGGCACCTTCTCTGTGCGTAGATAGTGGCTCTGCATGAGTCCAGAGTAGCCAACTTTCAAAACGTCTGTCCAAGGGATTCTGTGTGATCCGGAAAGTGGGCTCCGGCAGTAGATGCTCTCGTCGTCGTAGGCAAGACGCACGAAGAAGACTTGGTAAACAAAGAAAACAGCAGCAGCGAGGCAAGACCGCCGCAATGCACGATGCGAGCAAGAGCTGGCTATTTCGCGCGTGAGCTGCCGCGTAGGCCACAAATAAGGAACCCGGTACAAGAGCAATAGCGAAAACGCGAAAGCCGGAACCATATGTCAGTTTGCGAACGTTGGCGTTTCGGGGCGCAGGCTTGCGGCCAGCGCGCGCCAGGAGCCTTATACGACCAAGCCACCGACTACACCGCTTGCCACCGGACGCAACCAGTCAAGGTCCATGAGACCTAACGCCTGAGTTGAGCCGCGCTCGAAGAGCGTCGGCTCTCCAACGAAATGTTAGACAGAGCTGTTAAATCCACAGGTCTGCGTAACCCCAAAGTATGGTGCCGACGAGAGATCATTAGTACCGATAAGACCTGTGTATGGAAGATTGGGATTTATAAACAAGCTGTCATTGATGAGTTTGAAGCTTTTCTTGGCGTCGACGTATGCGATGTAGCCTCCAAGGACCGTAACGATTGAACTGCACGCTGGGTCCAGTGTGTACCAGGACTCGCCAGATCTGCGAGAAACGATACCGTCAGAACTGCAAGAGCAAGCGCCCCAGGCAGCCACGCGTGCAATAGAAGAGAGCGACGCGTTCTCGTCGGCGAAATGTGGCACGGGAATTCTGCTGTCTAACGTCTGAGTTGAGCCGCGCTCGTAGAGCGTCGGCTCTCAAACGACGAGTTAGGCGTCATATGCCCCCACTTTGACGAGATGCCTGAGGAGTAATTTTCCGCTCGCGACTTCACTTCTTCCGCGTGTTGTCCCACTCGTAGGTTGATCTCGAGCATGCCAAATTTGGCTACGCGAGGTCTAACGAAGCCATCTGATCTCGGATACTCGCCATACAGAACAAAAGCGCGCGCTTCTTCTGGCGTGAATCGCTTGAGCGCGACAAGGAGGCGTCCCGTTAGCCACGCAGCGAGAATACATGTTAATGAGCGAACGAAACTGCACACGCTGGCTCGACCACGACAGCCGCGTACAGACCCGCCGTTAAGCCCGCCCTCTTTGTTGGCGCGCTCAAACTAACGCCAAGCCAAGCGGCGGCTGGACTCTGAAACGACATCACGACACGGTCAAGGCAACGACAAGCGCGGCTAAGACCGATCCCAATTATTACGAGCGGGTATGGCCACCGCGGTGCGCGTGTGGAAGGCGTGGGTACGCGCTTAGCACTCGTTGCCACCACTGTCGCAAGTCAATCCTCTCTTGCCGCCTAACGTCCGAGTTGAGCCGCGCTCGCAGAGCGTCGGCTCTCCAACGACCAGTTAGGCTTGGCGCTCACACCGTATGTGCAATGCAAGTGGCACGGATCCGCGCGTAGCAGTGGTGACATAGCAACTTCAGGTTCTTTCCCACGTCCGCAGCCGCCTCTGATTTTTCATTCCATTCCCCTACCGCTTCGTAAAATTGATTGCATATGCCACACCACGAATCAGGCCACTGGTGCTCCTCATCGACGTCGCTTGAATACCAGTGCCTGTTGCTGCCTTCAATGAGGTGCCGGCACACATACGTTACGTAGGCCGGACCATGAGTACTGCATTCGATCGGCTCACACTCGCTCATTGCCACGCCTAACGTCTGAGTTGAGCCGCGCTCGCAGAGCGTCGGCTCTCGAACGAAATGTTAGGCCGCACGCAGAACCGGCTGGCCCGGTGATCACCACAACACGGCGGTAATGCTGCCATGGACGATGCCTTCATCTCGTAGTTGTGCAAACACCGCGGCGGGAGGCCAGCCGCTCGGCGCATCGCCGAAAGGAAACTGAAGGCGCTGTAGCTGACTCAAGGCAGTAGCTAGTGCCTGTCTTGAGTCAAATGGGAGGCTAACGCCATCAGCGCTCGCGGCAGCGCCAAGGGTTAAGAGCTCCGAGAGCAATGGACCTGCGGAA
>CAWHKW010000033.1:0-17444 GCA_963829995.1 uncultured beta proteobacterium
GCGAACCGTCTCACCCCCCGCGCCCGAGAAACCTCTTTGCATTCGCCGCTTCCGGACGAGGGCTGTCTGCATTGGCAGTCAACTCCAGCACCTTTGCGTAATGCACCCGAGCCTTTTGCTTATCGCCGCTGCGTTCCGCTGCAAGTCCCGCGCCGCCGGTCGCCCGCAACCGGTTTGGTTCCTTCGTCAGCACGGTCTCATATTCACGCAACGCGTCGGCCGGCTTGCCGGCATCGAGCAGTGCGTTTGCCAGCACTTCGCGCGCCGGCAGAAGAGGTCCCGGCGTCACGACATGCTTCTCGGTCGCGTCCTCGCGGGCCGCCGCTTGACGCAATATTTCGATTCCTTCGTCGGCTTTTCCCTCGGCGATGGTTGCCAGTCCGCGCACGACCTCGGACTGAATATCAATCTGCCCCGCCCAATAGCCAGTCGTAGCGTCGCGTAGTTTCAGCAGTCGCGCTACTTCCGCGCGCGCCTGAGCCGCGTCCTTGGTCGACGCGGCGCCAACTCCACGCGCAAAAGCATTCACCGCTTCAGCCTGCGGGTGCTTGCTCCATGGGAACGCGCTTGGCGCAGGTCTCAGTTCAAGCTTCGCGGCTTCAGCCCATGCGCCGCGTTCGAGCGCGACCCTCGCCGGCATCGCGCTGTAGGCATAAGCAATCGGAAAATTGTCGACCTTGGTGGGAATAGTCTGCGCGTCGTGGATGATTTTGCGTGCCGCAGCGTCCTGGCCGAGCTGCAGATGCGCATAGACCAAGTAGTCGTATGCGTGCCATTTGTCGAACGTCTTGTCGGTGCCTGATTTCGCTGAGGCTGTGTTGGATTCGATCGACTCCTTCCACGCACCGACGCGGGTAAAGATGTGCGACGGCATGTGCAGCGCATGCGGCGCATCAGCGGCAAGCTTGCCGTAGCGGTGAGCCGCGTTCAGCCCCTTGGAAGCGAGCGCCGGGTAGTCGTAGGTGTGGATCAAGTAATGCGCCACGCCCGGATGATCGGGTTGCGCCTTTGAAATCGGCTCAAGGATTCCAGCAGCCTTCAGCTGGTTGGTGTACTGCCTGTCCGTCGGATCAAAGTTGGACGAGAGGATCAGCGCGTAGAGGATCGACGCTTCCTTGTCTTCCGGATAGCGCTGCGCGACCTGTGCCATTGCGTCCTCGAGCGCCTTCGCGCGAGCGCGATGGTTGAGCTTGTCTTGATCCTTGAAGAAAACCGCCAGTGCGTCGACGTAGTCGCGCTCGCGCTGTGACTTCAGACCTGTGGTGCGTGCCGCCTCGAGAGCAACGGGTCCGTCCGCCAATGCCTTGGCGGGGATGATGCCGGGCCAGACAAACGGGTTATCCAGCATGCCCAACGCGCGCGCCCAATGCACCATGCCGCAGGTCGGATCGGCCTTCAGCGCGCGTTCGAGAGGAGCATTCAGTTCATTCCACGCGAACGAGTGGTAATACGCCATCGCGAGGTTGAACTCGCGCTGCGCCGCTTCGTTGCATTCGACCTTGAACTGCACCTTGCCCAACGTCGGTGAATGGGAACCGTGTTGAGCCACTACAGGAGTGGCTGACATCACGGCAAAAGTGGCGGCGGCTACTGCGATCGATAGGCATTGTTACGTAGTCTCATGGCCATCTCCTCAATTAGCGCTTGGTCAGCAGCTTTAGTGAACAAATGCTACGCCTGCGAAGAGACACACATAGGCTCGCTACCAAATGTGAGTGAGCAATTCAGTCCGCTTCAGGCAATGCGGTAGCGCTCGATTGCGTCGGCGTCCCAGTCCAGGCCGCTGCCCGGACGATCGCTGACCGGCCAGCAACCGTTCTCGATCTTCACCGGTGCGCGCGCAACCGCGTTGGTCCAATCCACATATTCAAGCCAGTGGCAGGTGGGGGTAGCGCAAAGCAGATGAGCGCTGACCTCCGGCATCAGGTGTGAGCTCATCGGCACGCCATGGGCCTGAGCTACGTCGGCCGCCTGCATCCAGCCGCTGACGCCACCGATGCGCGCAACATCCGGCATCACGAGGTCGCACGCACCAGCCTGCAGTGCCTGCATCATGTTTTTTGGGCCATTGAAGTTTTCGCCCAACTGCAACGGCAACTCGAGTGAGCGCGCTATTTCGGCATTGCCGTCCAGATCGTCGTGGGCAATCGGCTCTTCGAGCCACGCCACGCCCTCGGACTGCAATGCCCGACCACGCTCGATCGCCTCAGTGACCGACAGGGCCTGGTTGTAATCCACCATCAGCTGCACCGCATCGGGCAAGCGCGAGCGCACGGCGCGAGTGACTGCCAGATCTTCAGTCAACGTCGGATAGCCGAGACGCAATTTCACTGCCTGCATGCCTCCTTCAAGCAGGGCCTGCGCTTCATCTGCAGCCGCTTGCGGACTCATCAGTCCGAGGCCGCATGAGTTGTAAGCGCGGACTGGTCTCGGTGTGCCGCCGAGAAGGCACACAAGCGGCACATCAGCAGCGATAGCAAGCGCGTCCCATAACGCCATATCGAGTGCCGACAGCGCCATGCGAACGGTGCCGGTAACGCCAATCAGATCAAACCGGCGTTGCAGCTTGGCGGCGATCGTCAGTGGCGCGACGTTATCGCCGCGCACCAGCTCCGCCGCATCGGCCAGCAACAGAGCGATGCTCTTCGCGCCGCTGCGCCGATAGCAGAACACATACGAGCGCCCGACGACGCCTTGCTCGGTCAAGACCTCAACTAAAAGCAAAGGCGCGGCACGCACCGTCGCCGCGCTCGTGCCAAGCACATAGCGCAACGGTACTTCGACCGGAATGCAATTGACGCTGCGTACTTGCAGCGCCGGAAGTGAGCCGGGCTTTTCAGTGATGGCTGCCGCCATCCGCGTGCAGCGCCAGGATGTCCGCAATGGCTCGATTCAGCGGGGTGGGAACGCCCTTTTCCTGTCCGAGCTTGACCACGCCGCCCGAAAGCCAACCTACTTCCAGCCGGTTGCCGCGCTGCAAGTCGTGATGCATCGACGACGTCATATCGGGCGATACATCGTCAGCGAACTGCAGCCGTACCTGCGCGTAGTCCGCCGGAACAGCAGCACCATGCGCACGGGCCACATCGACGACCTCGCGCATGACGTCATGCAGGAAGGCGCGTGTCTGGGCATTGGAGCGAATCGGCCCGATGGGCTTGCGAATAGTCGTCGTGGTTCCGGAAAGACCAACCAGGAATACGTACTTCTGCCATATCTCGCGCACGATGTCGGCGGACAGTTCGGCGTTGATCCCTCCGGCCAGGCATGCGGAAAGAAAGTCTTCCGCGCGGCGTGACCGCGAGCCGTCGAACTCGCCGAACAGCAGGCGTTGCATCGGCCCGGTCTGCCGGATCACGCCCGGCGCTTCAATCGTCGTTGCCACATAGCCGACGCCACCCATCAACTGACGCTCATCGAACGCCGCGCGCAGGTATTGGTCCTTCAGCACTCCGTTCTGCAGCGATATAACGGCGGTGTTTGTTCCCACCATCGGCTTGATCTGGGTAAGCGCCTGCTCGGTGTCCCAGAGCTTGACGCACAACAGGACGATGTCGGCGACGCCGATCTCTTTCGGATCGTCAGTGGCGTTGACTTGCTTGATGTGAATCTGCTCGGGTCCGTCAATACGCAACCCGTCGCGGCGCATCGCCTCGAGGTGCTTGCCTCGAGCAACAAAATTGACGTCGGCGCCACCGTGGGCCAATCGTCCGCCGAAATAGCCGCCGACTCCGCCCGATCCCATGACTGCGATACGCATTGCGCGTCAAGTGCTCTCGACTTCAACGCGCGCTGCAATGGGCGGTTGTGATGCGGCCTTGGCCGAATCCTCACTCGCCATCCATGCGTCGAGCCCACCGCGCAGCGGACGCGCGCGCAAGTAGCCATGCTTGTGCAGCAGTTGAACCGCCTTCGCCGCCGACGCTTCATTCGGACACGAGCAGTAAACGATGATCTGCCGATCACGCGCACCGGCAAACTTGCCTGCCTCGATTTCGTCGAGATGCATGATCGAAGCTCCGGGAATCCGGCGCTGGTCGAGCTTGTTTGCATCGCGGCCACGAACGTCGATCAGCTCGAGCGGCTCGCCGGCATCGATCAGCGCGCGCAGCTCGGGCACGTCGATGCGCGGTATGCCGACCGCGAGCGCCATACGGCGACGCCACCAGCGCCACCCGATGTAAACCGCAAGCAATACGGTCAGTATCACCCCCGCTTCCCAGCCGAACATCGAGACTTGGAACAGCAGCGCCTCGATCTGACCGTGCAGCAGCATTCCAAGGCCGACGACCACCGCACCGAAGAGCGCCGAGCCCGCGACTGTCAGCAGCAAAAATTTGCTCCACGCCATTCCGAGCGCGCCCGCGAGCGGCGGCGCAACGAGCGTCACACCCGGTAAAAATCTTCCGATCACCAGCGCCGACCATCCCCAGCGCCCGAATGTGCCTTCGGTGCGCGCGACGCATGTGTCCGGCGAGATCGAAACGCGACACAAGAGCTTCAACACCGCGGAGCCATAACGCCGGCCTGCTGCAAACCACGCTGCATTGCCAAGCGTCATCGCAACAACAATCGACAGAACCAGCAGTAGTGGATTGACGCCCGCTGTGACGGCGCGCGCCCCCGCGACCATCGCGGTCGGAGTCATCGGCACCGGCGCGCCGAGCTCATGCAACAGCGTGTTGAGCCAGAGAATCCAGTAGACGTTCTGTTCGTTGAGCAGCGTTTCAGTCATCACGCACGTCCCGCCGCTGTGATGCGCGGAGGACTCACGCGCAGGCCGGCAATAAAAGTATCGATCAATTGCGGGGCCGCCGCCTTCAGATCAAACGTGTCCGGAGCTTCAACCCAATCGCGCATCAATCCACCGACAAATGCGATGGCGCCATGCGCCGCCAGATGCGTATCAGTATCCGCCGGCAACTGCCCTTTGGCGACTGCCTGATCGAGCACGGCCTTGCACTTTCCCAGACATTGAAGGCGGTCCTGCACGTGTTGCAAACCGACGGGCGCAAGCTCGTCGGTGTACTCGCAGCGCAGAAAGATGACCTCGAAAATGTTCTGGATTTGCTGGCGAGCTCGTTAGATGCTCCAGTGCCTGCAGACCCTGTTGCCGAAACAGCGCGAGCGGATCAGCAATGTCCTGATTCTCGAAATCTTCGAACGCCGTATCGATCGGCATTTCTGCGCGCGCCATCAACGCCTGAAACAGCTCTGCCTTGCTCTCGAAGTGGTGATAAACCGCGCCGCGCGTCACCCCTGCGGCGTCAGCCACCTCCGTCAGCGACGCATGGCCGACGCCACGCTCGCGAAACACGCGCTCGGCCGCGTCAAGCAATTGTTCGCGCGTCTCGAGCGCCTCTTCTTTGGTACGTCTAGCCATCTGATTTCATTCGAAATAGTCCTGCAACTTCAGTGAAATACAAACATACATGGATGTATGTATTATGCGGCACTGCAAGAAAACCTCCAACTCGCGGGCCAATCCATGAATAAAAGCATCGCAAAAGCCAGGTCGCCCCTTGACGTTTCAGAGCGTGTGGGAGCCTGGATGCGTGGGCTTACTCTCGTCATAAGCCTTGCCGTGACTGCAATTGCGCTCGCCGCTTGCGGCCGTGCTAACGGTGAAGACAAGGGCGGAAAGGGCGGTTTTCCTCCCGCGCCGGTCAGCGTTCAGGAGGTCAAGACGACGACCGTACCTATCCGCTTTGAGTATGTTGGCCAGACTGCGGGCTCGAAGGAGGCCGAAGTTCGCGCCCGTGTGCAGGGCATCCTCGAGAAGCGCACATACCAGGAGGGAAGTAAGGTCGCGGCAGGACAAACGCTGTTCGTGCTCGACTCTCGTCCCTACGAGGCGCAGCTGCAGGCTGCAGAAGCCGAACTCGCACGCGCCCAGGCGCAGTACGCGCAGGCGAAGCGCAATTTCGATCGCGTCAAACCCCTGGCCGGCAGCAACGCGCTGAGCCAGCGCGAGTTTGACGAGGCTACTTCGAATGAAGAGAGCGGCGCCGCGGCGGTCAAACAAGCGCAGGCCCGCCTGACCGAAGCGCGCTTGAATCTGGGCTACACGCGCGTGAGCTCTCCAGTGACTGGCTGGGCAAGCCGCGCCCAGAAATCAGAAGGCTCACTGGTGTCGCCGGGCGCCGATAGTTTGCTGGCAACGATTTCTCAACTCGATCCGCTGTATGTGAACTTCAGCGTGTCGGAAGCCGAGCGGCTGCGACTGAGCAAGCTGATCAGCAGCGGAGAGCTGAAGGCGCCGAATGGGATCGATGCGGCGGCCAAGAGCGTGCGATAAATCCCCTTTGGCCGGCGCCACCGTAGCGCTGAAGTTATCGGACGGGACCATCTATGACCGCAAGGGTCGACTCACCTTTGTTGACCCCGCAATCAATACGGGCACCGGCGCATTCGAGGCGCGTGCTGAGCTGCCGAACGCGGATGCAGCACTGCGTCCTGGTCAATTCGTTCGCGTGATTGTCGAAGGCGCAATGCGTCCGAACACAATCGTCGTGCCGCAACGCGCGGTGATGGATGGTCCGCAAGGCAAATTCGTTTTCGTTACAGGAAAAGGTCAGGACGGCAAGACCGACGTGGCATTGCCCCGTCCTGTGACGGTGGGCGAGTGGGTCGAAGTCGATGGCCAGCAGCAGTGGATCGTCGAGTCGGGTTTGAAGCCGGGTGATGTCGTCGTCATCGACGGCACCGCGAAGTTGTTCCCGATCCCCGGTGGCGCGCCGATCATGCTGGGCCCTCCTCCCGGAATGGACGGCAAAGGCGGGCCCCAAGCCGGTAAAGGCGAGGTGAAGAAAGCGGACGCGAAGAAGTAAGCGCGAAACAAGACTACCGAGGAGTCACCAATGTTTTCACGCTTCTTCATCGATCGCCCGATCTTTGCCGCCGTGCTGTCGATCTTCATCGTCATCGCTGGCCTGGCCGCGCTGCGAGTGTTGCCGATCGCGCAGTACCCGGAGATCGCGCCCCCCGTCGTGACAGTGCGCGCGATCTATCCGGGCGCTTCGGCAACTACGCTCGAGCAGACCGTTGCCGCGCCGCTAGAAAATGCGATCAACGGAGTTGAAGACCTGCTGTACATGAGCTCGGTGTCGTCGAGCAGCGGCAGCGTCGAGATTCAGGTGACCTTCAACATCGGCGCCGACGTCGACAAGGCGGCGCTGAACGTCAACAACCGCGTCAAGCAGGCTGAGGCACGGCTGCCGCAGGAAGTGCGGCGGCAGGGCGTGACGGTCGAGAAAGGCTCGTCGGCGTTCCTGCAGGTGCTGGCGTTCTACTCGCCGGACGGGCGCTTCGACGATCTGTTCACATCCAACTATGTGACGCTGAACGTCCTCGATGAGCTGAAGCGTTTGCCCGGCACGACCAACGTTCAGATCTTCGGCGCGAAGGACTACGCAATGCGGATCTGGCTGCGGCCGGACCGGCTGGCGCAGCTGAAGCTGACGACGGGCGATGTCGCACGCGCAATCAACGAGCAGAACTCGCAGTTTGCGGCGGGCAAGGTCGGCCAGGCGCCCTACAGCGGCGAACAGGAACTTGCGTTCACGATCACGACGCAGGGCCGGCTGGCCGACGTCGCGCAGTTCGAAAACATCATCGTGCGCAGCAGCCCGGACGGCTCGACGGTTCGCGTGCGCGACGTTGCGCGCGTCGAACTGGGTTCGCGCGACTACGACTTCATCGGTCGCTACAACGGTCAGGGAAGCAACCTTGGTCGGCATCTTTCTTGCAGCCCGGCGCCAATGCGCTCGAGGTGGCGGAGAGCGTCAAGACCACCGTCGACGGACTTGCCGCGCGCTTTCCGGAGGGCCTCAAGTACTCGATTCCGTACGACACCACGCGCTTCGTCGACGTGTCGATTCACGAGGTCGTGCTCACACTTGCGATTGCGGTCGTGCTGGTGCTGCTGGTTGTGTTCCTGTTCCTGCAGAGCTGGCGCGCGACGCTGATTCCCATCATCGCAGTGCCGGTGTCTTTGCTCGGCACGTTCGCCGGGCTGTTGATGCTCGGCTACTCGATCAACACGCTGACGTTGTTCGGCATGGTGCTGGCGATCGGCATCGTCGTTGACGACGCGATCGTCGTGCTGGAGAACGTCGAACGCATCATGCGCGAAGAGCATCTGAACGCGCGTGAAGCGTCGATCATCGCGATGCAGGAAGTCACGAGCCCGATCATCGCGATCGTACTGGTGCTGGTCTCGGTTTTCGTGCCGATTGCGTTCCTGGGCGGCTTGACCGGCGAGCTATACCGGCAATTCGCGATCACGATTTCTATTGCGGTGTTCATCTCGGGCGTGGTCGCGTTGACGCTGACGCCGGCGCTGTGCTCGCTATTGCTGAAAGAGAAGCACAGCGAGCCCAACCGATTTTTCCAGGTATTCAACCGCTGGTTTGGCCGCGTCACCAGCCGCTACAGCGCGGGTGTCGTGTGGATGATCCAGCGCGGTGCGCTCGCGCTGGTGTTGTTCGCCGGCATGGTTGCGCTTGCGGCCGTCTTGTGGAGGGCAACGCCCGGCTCGCTGGTGCCCGATGAAGACCAGGGCTTCTACATCGCCGCGGTGATCCTGCCGGATGGTTCGTCTTTGCAGCGGACGGATAAAGTCGTCAGCGAAGTCACGCAGGCGATGCTGTCGAACAAGAACAATCTGGACGTCGTCGCGTTTACTGGCTTGGACTTTCTTGGCGGCGGTCTTCGCAATAACGCCGCGACGATCTTCGTCACGCAGATTCCCTGGGATCAGCGCAAGGGTGTGACGACGCAGCACGTGGTCGGCGACTTCTTCATGAAGACCGGCCATATCAAGGAAGGACTGGCGATCGCGTTCGCGCCGCCAGCGATCTTCGGACTGGGCGCTGCGGGTGGCGCTGAGTTCTACATTCGCAATCGCGGTGAAGGCGGCCCGCAGGCACTGGCGCAGGCAATGGGCGGCATGCTCGGCGCTTTGCAGCAGGACCCGATGTTCGTGCAGGTCAACTCGCTGTGGAAGCCGAACGTGCCGCAGCTGTTCGTCGACGTCGATCGCGAGAAGGCGAAGGCGCTCGGCGTCTCGGTCGACGAAATCTTCAACACGTTGTCGGCCACGCTCGGCAGTTATTACGTCAACGACTTCAACAAGTACGGCCGCACTTGGCAGGTACTGATGAGCGCCGAGCCGACTTATCGAAATCGTCCGGACGATATCGGCGCTGTATGGGTTCGCTCGGAGCGCAACGAGATGGTGCCGCTGCGCTCGGTCGCGAACGTGCAATACACGTCGGGTCCGGACTCGCTCGACCGCTACAACAATGTGCCGGCGGTGAAAGTATTTGCGAGTGCGGCGCCGGGCATCAGCTCGGGCCAGGTGATTCAGCGTTTGCAGCAGGTTGCGCAGAAAACGCTGCCAGCCGACTTCGACATCGAGTTCACCGGCGCGTCGCTGCAGGAGCAGAAGTCTTCGGGCACGTCGGGCCTTGCGCTCGGATTGGCAGCCATCATGGTGTTTCTGATTCTCGCCGCGCAATATGAAAAGTGGTCGCTGCCGTTCTCGGTGTTGATGGCGTTGCCGTTCGGCACGTTCGGCGCGCTCGCTGCGGTGTGGCTGCGCGATATGACGAACGACGTGTACTTCCAGATCGGCCTGGTGACATTGCTCGGCCTGGCGGCGAAGAATGCGATTCTGATCGTCGAGTACGCATCGCTGAAAGCATCCGAGGGGTACTCGACCGCCGCCGCGGCGATCGAAGCGGCGCGTCTGCGGTTTAGGCCGATCGTGATGACATCGCTCGCCTTCATTCTCGGCGTCGTACCGCTCGCGTTTTCGACGGGTGCAGGTGCAGGCGCGCGCGTGTCGGCAGGGACCGGCGTGATGGGCGGAATGCTGGCGGCGACATTCCTCGCGATCTTCTTCGTGCCACTGTTCTTCAAGCTGATCAGCGATCGCAAATTGCGCGAGACGCGCAGCGCCGAAGAGCTGCAGGCCGAAGTTGTGGAGGGCGAGCGGCGAAGTGCGGAGAGGCATGCGCAGCTAGCTGCAGAGGCAGCGACTCACGTGCACGTACGAAAAGGGCAGAAAGTGGAATTCAAGGAAGCGCACGAGGGAGGCGAGTGATGGCGGCCGCCACGATGAACCTTGCCAGGATTGCCGCTCGCCGCTGTCGCCATCGCGTTGACGGCGTGCGTGACGACCGAGTCACGGCCGCCCGATGTCGAATTGCCGGCTCCGACAACCACGCACATAGCCGGCATCGAGCGCTGGTGGACGCAATTCAATGACCCGCAGGTCACGGCGCTGATCGAAGAAGCAATCGTCGCGAACCTCGATCTTCGACTGGCAGTGGCTCGCATTGACGAAGCACGAGCAAATCTGCAAGCGGCGCGTTCTTTCTTGTACCCTACGATCGAAGGCTATGCGGGTTTCACCCGCTCGCGGGCCAGTCGCGCCACCGACTTCATCTTCGTCGGACCCACTATTTCGAACGCACATAGCGCCGGCATACAAGCTTCGTATGAGCTGGATCTGTGGGGCCGTGTGCGCTCGGGCAGCAACGCGGCGGACGCCCAGCTGCTTGCCACTCGTTACAACGCCGAGACGGTACGCACGGTGCTGGCCGCGCAAGTCGCGACAACGTACTTCGCGCTGCGTGCGTTCGACGCGGAGCTGAAGATCACACGCGACACGCTCGGCACACGCGCTGAGAACGTCAAGCTGCAGAAGCAGCGCTTCGATGCCGGGCTGGTCGGCGATTACGAGCTGCGTCTGTCCGAAGCCGAACGTTCCGCCGTAGCGGCGCAGATACCGGCGCTTGAGCGCGCAGTCGCGCAGACCGAAGCCGCTCTTGCCGTCCTGGCGGGCCGAAGCGCGCGCGCTGTATATACGCCGACGATTACGCGCGGAACCGATCTCGAAACACTGCAACTCGGGCCCGAGGTGCCGGCCGGCCTGCCGGCCGATCTGCTCGCTCGTCGCCCCGACATCCGTCAGGCCGAGGCCAGCCTGGTCGCTGCGGACTACCGAATCAGCGAGGCGCGCGCGCAGTACTTTCCGTCGCTGATCCTGACCGGCGGTTTCGGCAGCGAAAGCAGCGATTTGTCCGACTTGTTCACCTCGCCGGCACAAGTTTGGTCAATCGGCCTCAATCTGTTGCAGCCGATTTTCAACGCGGGGCGCATCGGCGCGCAGGTCGATGCAGCCACTTCACGCCGGCAGCAGGCCGAAATCGGCTATGTGCAATCGGTGCAATCAGCTTTTCGAGACGCGCATGACGCGCTGGTCGCCCATCGCACCGCGCGTGAGGCTTTCATCGCTCAGGATGAGCGCCGCCAGGACCTGATCGAAGCATTGCGTCTTTCGGATCTACGCTACAAGGGCGGGTATTCGAGCTTTATCGACGTGCTCGACAATCAGCGCAATCTGCTCGATGCCGAGCGTGCGCGTGTGAATGCATTGCGCGACCGGCAAACCGCGTTGGTCGATTTGTACAAGGCGCTCGGCGGCGGCTGGTCGCCCGACGTGTTCGCGGAGAACTCGGCGCCGCCCGCCCGCTAACGATTACGCAGTCGTATCGGCCAGCGCTTCTTCAGCGGGCGCGGCACTGAGCTTCCACGTCCTGCGCACGATGTCGAGCAGCGCAGCGATAGTGGGTTCTCGAGTGCGCGCTTCTGCGCAAACAAACCAGAGCGCGGTGTCGATAGCGGCCCGCGTCCAGATGACAACGTCGCCCGTGTGTTCGAGTCGCCGTGCGACATCGTCCCGTATCAAGCCAACGCCTAATCCCGACACGACCAGATTGATGATCACGCTTTCATCGTCAGCCTGAACTGACGCGTGTGGTGGCGGCAGCGACCGCTGTGCAAACAGATCACCGACAAGCCGCGTGTGCGTGCTGATATTCGGCGTTCCAATCCACGGCAGCCGGCTGATCTCGTCCCACTGTGCGCCATCGACACGATCCGCCCACGCTGCCGGCGCGGCGACCCGATAGATCAGTCGCCGCAGAGGCAGCGCGTAGAATCTGCGCCCGCGTCATCTCCAAAGAAGAAGCTCGCATCGAGCTCACCGCTTTGCACGCCCGCCAAGGCTGCACCCGACATCGCGTGATGCAGCTCGAGCTTCAAGCGCGGGTGAGTATCGCGGGCGAGCGCGAGCAGCTCGCCGAGCCGGTTCGCTTCCGGATCGGCCACCGTACCAACGCGCAGCAGTCCCGCGATATCGCCCTGCATCTGCTTCGCCGCGCGTTTTACGTCGTCGGCAGCGCTCAACACAATCCGCGCGCGCTCCAGCAGCTCACCGCCAGCGGCGGTCAGGTGACCTTCAACATCGGCGCCGACGTCGACAAGGCGGCGCTGAACGTCAACAACCGCGTCAAGCAGGCTGAGGCACGGCTGCCGCAGGAAGTGCGGCGGCAGGGCGTGACGGTCGAGAAAGGCTCGTCGGCGTTCCTGCAGGTGTTGGCGTTCTACTCGCCGGACGGGCGCTTCGACGATCTGTTCACATCCAACTATGTGACGCTGAACGTCCTCGATGAGCTCAAGCGTTTGCCCAGCACGACCAACGTTCAGATCTTCGGCGCGAAGGACTACGCAATGCGGATCTGGCTGCGGCCGGACCGGCTGGCGCAGCTGAAGCTGACGACGGGCGATGTCGCACGCGCAATCAACGAGCAGAACTCGCAGTTTGCGGCAGGCAAGGTCGGTCAGGCGCCCTACAGCGGGGAACAGGAACTTGCATTCACGATCACGACGCAGGGCCGGCTGGCAGACGTCGCGCAGTTCGAAAGCATCATCGTGCGCAGTAGTCCTGACGGCTCGACGGTTCGCGTGCGCGACGTTGCGCGCGTCGAATTAGGTTCGCGCGACTACGACTTCATCGGCCGCTACAACGGCAGGGAAGCGACCTTGGTCGGCATCTTTCTACAGCCCGGCGCCAATGCGCTCGAGGTGGCGGAGAGCGTCAAGACCGCCGTCGACGGACTTGCCGCGCGCTTCCCGGAGGGCCTTACATACTCGATTCCGTACGACACCACGCGCTTCGTCGACGTGTCGATTCACGAGGTGGTGATCACTCTTGCGATCGCCGTCGTGCTGGTGCTGCTTGTGGTGTTCCTGTTCCTGCAGAGCTGGCGCGCGACGCTGATTCCCGATCATCGCAGTGCCGGTATCTTTGCTCGGCACGTTCGCCGGGCTGTTGATGCTCGGCTACTCGATCAACACGCTGACGTTGTTCGGCATGGTGCTGGCGATCGGCATCGTCGTTGACGACGCGATCGTCGTGCTGGAGAACGTCGAACGCATCATGCGCGAGGAGCATCTGAACGCGCGTGAAGCGTCGATCATCGCGATGCAGGAAGTCACGAGTCCGATCATCGCGATCGTATTGGTGCTGGTCTCGGTTTTCGTGCCGATTGCGTTCCTCGGCGGCCTGACCGGTGAGCTGTATCGGCAATTCGCGATCACGATTTCTATCGCGGTGTTCATCTCGGGCGTGGTCGCGTTGACGCTGACGCCGGCACTGTGCTCGCTGTTGTTGAAAGAGAAGCACAGCAAGCCCAACCGATTTTTTCAGGCATTCAACCACTGGTTCGGCCGCGTCACCAGCCGCTACAGCGCGGGTGTCGTGTGGATGATCCAGCGCGGTGCGCTCGCGCTGGTGTTGTTCGCCGGCATGGTTGCGCTTGCGGCCGTCTTGTGGAGGGCGACGCCCGGCTCGCTGGTGCCCGATGAAGACCAGGGCTTCTACATCGCCGCGGTGATCCTGCCGGATGGTTCGTCTTTGCAGCGGACGGATAAGGTCGTCAGCGAAGTCACGCAGGCGATGCTGTCGAACAAGAACAATCTGGACGTCGTCGCGTTTACGGGCTTGGACTTTCTTGGCGGCGGTCTCCGAAATAACGCCGCGACGATCTTCGTCACGCAGATTCCCTGGGATCAGCGCAAAGGCGTCACGACGCAGCACGTGGTCGGCGACTTCTTCATGAAGACCGGCCATATCAAAGAGGGATTGGCGATCGCGTTCGCGCCGCCAGCGATCTTCGGCCTGGGCGCTGCGGGTGGCGCTGAGTTCTACATTCGCAATCGCGGTGAAGGCGGCCCACAGGCACTGGCGCAGGCAATGGGCGGCATGCTCGGCGCTTTGCAGCAGGACCCGATGTTCGTGCAGGTCAACTCACTATGGAAGCCGAACGTGCCGCAGCTGTTCGTCGACGTCGATCGCGAGAAGGCGAAGGCGCTCGGTGTCTCGGTCGACGAAATCTTCAACACGTTGTCCGCCACGCTCGGCAGTTATTACGTCAACGACTTCAACAAGTACGGCCGTACGTGGCAGGTGCTGATGAGCGCCGAGCCGACTTATAGAAATCGTCCGGACGATATCGGCGCTGTATGGGTCCGCTCGGAGCGCAACGAGATGGTGCCGCTGCGCTCGGTCGCGAACGTGCAATACACGTCAGGCCCGGACTCGCTCGACCGCTACAACAACGTGCCGGCGGTGAAAGTATTTGCCAGCGCCGCGCCGGGCATCAGCTCGGGCCAGGTGATTCAGCGTTTGCAGCAGGTTGCGCAGAAAACGCTGCCAGCCGACTTCGACATTGAGTTCACCGGCGCGTCGCTGCAGGAGCAGAAGTCTTCGGCACGTCGGGCCTTGCGCTCGGACTGGCAGCCATCATGGTGTTTTTGATTCTCGCCGCACAGTATGAAAAGTGGTCGCTGCCGTTCTCGGTGTTGATGGCACTGCCGTTCGGCACGTTCGGCGCGCTCGCTGCGGTGTGGCTGCGCGATATGACGAACGACGTGTACTTCCAGATCGGCCTGGTGACACTGCTCGGCCTGGCCGCGAAGAATGCGATTCTGATCGTCGAGTACGCATCGCTGAAGGCGTCCGAAGGCTACTCAACCGCCGCCGCCGCAATCGAGGCGGCGCGACTGCGGTTTAGGCCGATCGTGATGACATCGCTCGCCTTCATTCTCGGCGTCGTTCCGCTCGCGTTTTCAACAGGTGCAGGCGCGGGCGCTCGCGTGTCGGCAGGAACCGGCGTGATGGGCGGCATGCTCGCTGCCACGTTCCTCGCGGTCTTCTTCGTGCCACTGTTCTTCAAGCTGATCAGCGATCGCAAGTTGCGCGAGACGCGCAGCGCCGAAGAGCTGCAGGCCGAAGTTGTGGAGGGCGAGCGGCGCAGTGCGGAGAGGCATGCGCAGCTAGCTGCAGAGGCAGCGACTCACGTGCACGTACGAAAAGGGCAGAAAGTGGAATTCAAGGAAGCGCACGAGGGAGGCGAGTGATGGCGGCCGCCACGATGAACCTTGCCAGGATTGCCGCTACCGCTGTCGCCATTGCGTTGACGGCGTGCGCGACGACCGAGTCACGGCCGCCCGATGTCGAATTGCCGGCTCCGACAACGACGCACATAGCCGGCATCGAGCGCTGGTGGACGCAATTCAATGACCCGCAGGTCACAGCGCTGATCGAAGAAGCAATCGTCGCGAACCTTGATCTTCGGGTGGCAGTGGCTCGCATTGACGAAGCACGAGCGAATCTGCAAGCGGCGCGTTCCTTCTTGTACCCCAGGATCGAAGGCTATGCGGGTTTCAGCCGCTCGCGGGCGAGTCGCGCCACCGACTTCATCTTCGTCGGACCCACCATTTCGAACGCACATAGCGCCGGCATACAAGCTTCGTACGAGCTGGATCTCTGGGGCCGTGTGCGCTCGGGTAGCAGCGCGGCGGATGCGCAGCTGCTCGCCACCCGTTACAACGCCGAGACCGTACGCACGGTGCTGGCCGCACAAGTCGCTACAACATACTTCTCGCTGCGCGCGTTCGATGCCGAGTTGAAGATCACGCGTGACACGCTCGGCACACGCGCAGAGAACGTCAAGCTGCAGAAGCAGCGATTCGATGCCGGGCTGGTCGGCGAGTACGGGTTACGTTGTCCGAGGCCGAACGCTCAGCGGTGGCCGCACAGATACCGGTGCTTGAGCGGGCGGTCGCACAGACCAAGGCTGCTCTGGCCGTCCTGGCGGGCCAAAGCGCGCGCGCGGTATATACGCCAACGATTACGCGCGGAACCGATCTCGAAACGCTGCACCTCGGGCCTGAGGTGCCAGTTGGCCTGCCGGGCCGATCTGCTCGCTCGTCGTCCTGACATCCGTCAGGCCGAAGCAAGCCTCGTGGCAGCAGACTTCCGAATTAGCGAGGCGCGGGCGCAGTATTACCCGTCCTTGATGCTGACCGGCAGTTTCGGCAGCGAAAGCAGCGACTTGTCCGACTTGTTCACCTCGCCGGCACGCATCTCGTCAATTGGACTGAATCTGTTGCAGCCGATTTTAACGCGGGGCGCATCGGCGCGCAGGTCGATGCAGCGACTGCACGCCGGCAACAGGCTGAGATCGGCTATGTGCAATCGGTGCAATCAGCTTTTTGAGACGCTAATGACGCACTGGTCGCCCATCGCACTGCGCGCGAAGCTTTCATCGCTCAGGACGAGCGTCGCACGCAGCTGCGGAAGCCGTGCGTCTGTCGGATCTGCGCTACAGAGGCGGCTATTCGAGTTTCATCGACGTGCTCGACAATCAGCGCAATTTGCTCGACGCCGAGCGTGCGCGCGTGAATGCGTTGCGGGAGCGCCAGACCGCGCTCGTCGATTTGTACAAGGCGCTCGGCGGCGGCTGGTCACCCGACGTGTTCGCGGAGAGCTCGGCGTCGCCCGCGCGCTAACGATTACGCGCTCGTGTCGGCCAGCCATCTTCGACGGGAGCGGCGCTGAGCTTCCACGTTCTGCGCACGATATCGAGCAGCGCAGCGATCGTAAGTTCGCGCGTGGTCCTGCCGCGCAAACAAACCAAAGCGCGGTGTCGATCGCAGCGCGCGTCCAGATCACGATGTCGCCGGTGCGTTCAAGGCGCCGTGCAAGATCGTCCCGTATCAACGCAATGCCGAGTCCGGAAACGACCAGATTGGTAAGTACGCTTTCATCGTCGGCCTCAACAGATGCATGCGGCGGCGACAACGATCGCTGCGCAAAACAAATCACTGACTAGCCGAGTGTGCGTGCTGATGTTGGGCGTTCCGATCCACGGCAGCCGGCTGATCTCATCCTGTGCGCCATCGACCAATGGCCCACGCAGCCGGAGCCGCGACTCGATAAATCAAGCGCCGCAGTGGAGCGCGTAGATACCTGCGCTCGCAGCATCTCCAAAGAAAAAGCTCTGCATCGAGCTCGCCACTTAGTACGCCCACCAAGGCCGCGCCTGACATCTCGTGATGCAGCTCTAGCTTTAGACGCGGGTGCGTGTCGCGGGCGAGCGCAAGCAACTCTCCGAGGCGGTTCGACTCCGGATCGGAGACTGTGCCAATACGCAGCAGCCCCGAAATATCGCCCTGCATCTGCTTCGCCGCGCGCTTCACGTCATCAGCAGCGCTTAACACGACACGCGCGCGCTCAAGCAACTCAC
>CAWHKW010000034.1:0-47611 GCA_963829995.1 uncultured beta proteobacterium
CATCGGTCCTAAGCCGATAGGTGCTCGTACAAAATCGCGGCGCCGATCCCGATCAGCATCAAGCCTCCGACGATCTCCGCACGCTTTCCCGCGAGGCTCCCAAGGACGCGCCCGAGCATGATGCCGAGCGTCACCATCACCAGCGTTGTGAGGCCGATCACCAGTGCAACGACGGCGATGTTCACGTCGAGAAACGCGAGGCCGACACCGACCGCCATCGCGTCGATACTGGTGGCAAGGCCGGTGGCGGCGAGGCTCCAGAAGCTATCTTTGCGCTGGGTGGCATTGGTAGCGCCATGTTCGCTTTCTGGTTTGAGTCCGACATAGATCATGTGCAGGCCGAGAAGGCCAAGCACAGTGAAGGCGATCCAGTGGTCCCACGCGGTGATGTACTTTGCTGCCGCTAGACCCAACAGCCATCCAATGACGGGGGTCAGGCCCTCGATGCTGCCGAAAATAACGCCCGCGCGGAGCGCCTCGGGAAAGCGCGGCTTATGCATCGCGGCGCCTCTACCGATGGCTGCGGCAAAAGCATCGCTCGACATCGCGATGCCGAGAAGGAAGATCGAAATCGGGTGCATGAACCGTTGCGGCCGAAGAATGCTTGCAGATTTTCTATGTGTTCGTCGGCGGGCCTGAAACTAGCGGGACGGTAAAGCCACAGAGGCCTACCTTGATTTGTCGCAAGATGCCGCCTCAGTCCTTCGAGTCCGTGCATAAAAGCAGGGTCACGTGCATGACGCCATCGGCGTGCGTGGTCGTCATTGGCAGGCCACTGTCACGAAACACCGCGAGCATTGGTGCATTGTCTTCGAGCACATCCGCCTCGAACTTGGTCATTCCATTTTCACGCGCGATGTGCGTGAGGTGATCCAGCAGACGTCCTCCGATTCCGCGGCCCGCATAGTCGTCTGCGACAACGAACGCAACTTCTGCACTCTCGCCGCTAGCGACGTAGCGACCCAGCCCAATGACGGTCTCCTGCGGTTGCGCTCCGATCGTTGCCAGCAGGACGACCGCGCTTACGTAGTCGATCTCGGTCAGCTGCCGCAGTTCCTGCTCGCTCAACTCCGTTTTTGCATGAAAAAAGCGGGCGTAGATCGAACGTGGCCCGAGAGCGAGAAACGCAGTGACGAGGCGTTCTTTGTCGTCCGGCCGAACTGCGCGAATGGTGACAGAACTGCCGTCGTTCAAGGTCTCACGGACCAAGTACTGCGCTGTCTTCAAGCTGTCAGTGCGTTACTTGATGCTCGGGTTCGGCACGGCGTCGCGGCAAGCGCACGGTGAAGACGGTTTCGACTTCATCCGAGGCAACCTCGATGTCGCCGCCGTGCGCGATGGCAATTTCCCGAGAAATAAATAGCCCCAACCCAAGGCTGCCGTCACTGTCCTGTGTTGGATCAGAAGGAGGAGGGCCTCTCATAAGCGGATCGAAAATTTGGGACTGCAACGTCGTCTCAATTACGGGTCCGCGGTTACTGACGGCAAGAACGATGTCTTCAGCATTGCCTACCAGCGAAACGCGGACCGGCGCATCAACTACTCCGTACTTGAGGGCATTGCCCACAAGGTTATCGAGCAGCTGCTGCAGACGGTTACCATCCCAACGGCCGCGCATATCACCATTCGAGGTGAACTGAATTTGGCGCGCTGGATTGGCCGTACGCAGTTGCTGCAACTCGCGTTCGAAGACCTCACGTAGATCGAGTCCTGTCGCAGTGATACTGATACCTAAACCTAGTTTGGTGCGGTTGAAGTCAACCAAGTCATTCAGCAGCGCCTGCATCCGACTACCGCTGTTGGTGATGCGCCGTGCGGCATCTGACACAAGTTCGCCTGCATTGAGCTTGGCCAGGTAGCCCGCCGACAGCAGAATCGCACTAAGAGGGCTGCGCATGTCATGCCCCAGCATCCCCAAGAAAAAATTGCGCGCTTGTTCCACCTGGGTGCTGAATGACGCGACGGATTCGGCTATCGCCTGATCGATCGCTTCGTTAAAGCGAATCATGTCCTGCAAATCCGTGCGAGCAGGCTCGCATGCGTTCACCCACCGACTGAGGACGCTGGCACGCAGCGCGCGGTATTCCGCCGTCATCTGCTCGATGTCAAAGCCGCTACGTGCACGCAGAATGGCGTGCGTCTGCGCTGCTGTCTCCGGAGCATTGATTCGTCCAACGGCGCGCCCTTTGGACTTTTCGGCTTGCTCCACCGCCGTCTGGGGCTGTGTGATGTCCTTTGCTACGGCTTCCAAAATCTGCTGCGCGTGATCGCGCAGTTCGAGGGGCTTCATGCTGGCTGCGCCGGGCAACTGGGCGGCGGCAAAAACCTCCCAATCGGCAAGAATGCCTTCGATGTCAAAACGAATGAACTCTGTAAGCCTCATGCTGTTCGCCCGTCCCCGTATTCCTTAAGAACAGGGTACACCGCACGAAACGTGCAGACGTGAGCGCTCTTTCGCGAGTGTTCGAAAAATTGGATGTCAGCACGGAGGTGCTTGCCCTCCCTAGCGGCACTGCTCCCTTGTCGGCTTGAACTAACTCAGCTAGAGTGACCATGGGTGCTGCATAACAGTTGCTGCAGCAGGTTCACGCGAAGGCCGGGCCGCCTCGCGGTGTATGCCGCGTGGACCGATGCCCCTTTCTCCCTCAAGTTGTTTACCACCGTCCCCGGTCGCCGCTAGCGATAACTTCGCGCGAGCACTTCTCTTACTCGATCGACGTTCGTCGATCCCTTCGATGAGGATAACGTCATGGCAAGAAGTCATTGTCCACTCTGCAAGGCGGTAGTTGAACTCGACGTACTGAACGAAATCAACGGCGAAGAAGGCAGGCTTGCGGTCCGCGTGTATCGGATGCCGGTCCTCAAGTGCAGCAACGGGCATCGGCTTTTCTCGCACGCTGACTTTCCGCTCTTGCTGCTCGACTGGCTGGCCCAGAGTGAAACGAAACTGCCGGTTAGTGCAGCGAAAGGAATGCTGATTAAGAAATACCACTGCGCCGCGTGCGGGGAGCCATTGAGCGAACCGGACGATGAACGGCACTCATTCCGTCTTGCGGTCAATCTGCCTGAAACAGTGCCGTTTGAGATGGACCTGACGATGCCGGTGCACCGCTGTCCGAAGTGCCGCAAGGAGCAGGTGCATTCGCTAAAGGAGGTGCGCAGCGACGCCCCCGCCGCTCTAGCACACGCATTCAAGTCCGCTCAGATGACTGCCGGCGTGTGAACGACTAGCTCGAACGTCTCAGCGTCGTTAAACGATCGGCGATTAACTCGTGAGCGCCTGCGCTACACGGCGCACGAAGCCCGCCGAGTGCGCACCGTCGAGCCAGCGCGCAACGACCACTGCTTCGTTATCCGGATCGACCCACACCATGTGGCCGCCCGCGCCGAACATGAACCAGCTCGAGCGCGAAGCATCGGCGAACAGGCGCCCGTCGCGATTGAGCCATGTGAGCCAGCCGTAGAAGCGTGCCACCGCGCAGGGCTCGTGCATGCGCTGCACCCACTCGTGCGGAATGATCTGCCGACCCTGGTGTACGCCGCCGTCCAGCAGCAGTTGGCCAATACGCGCCTGGTCGCGTGCGCTGATCTTCACGCCGCCGCCCCAGTGCGTGCCACCGGGCACTGACTGCATGCGTTGGCCGTCGATCTCGATCCAGGCATCGTCGTAACCCTCCCATATAAAATCACGGCCACCGCCGATCGGACGCAACACACTTTCGAGAAACACCTCGGGCAGTGGTCGCTTGAACAGGTGAAGCAGCGCCAGCGAGAACTGATTGATGCGCACGTCGTTGTATTCCCAGTAGCTGCCCGGCTCGCGCAGCGGACGGAGCTCACCTTTCTTACCACCGGGTGGCTTGGGGTCATGGGACACGTGCCGGTAGTGCTCAACCTGGTCGGGCATCCCCAAACATTCGCCCTGCCATTCGCTGGTCTGTGTAAGCAGGTGCTCCCAGGTGATCACGCGGTTGTGCGCTGAATCGAAGCCGATATCCGGCAGCCGATCGCTCACTCGCCCGTCCGGTTCGAGCAGCCCGCGCGAATTGGCGATGCCCGCGAGCAGCGCGAGGTAAGTCTTCGCGACGCTGAAAGTCTGGTCGCCACGGTCGGGTTCGCCCCAGGCGGCGACTTCCTCGCCGCGTACACGAATAACGCCGGAGACGCCGCCACGCGGATGTACCGGTCCGCGCAGGCGGTTGAATGGCGGCGGGTCATCGTGGTGGACACCCCAATGCGCAAGGTCCGCTGTCGGATCGCGCGGCCACGGAATCTCGTGCGACTGCGCAAAGGTCACTGCTTCGTTGAACTGCTCCATGAGGTGTGAGTTCATTCCGCTCGTTAGCCAATGCCGCGTTCAGCGGCAGTTGACCGGCAGCCAACTCTTGGGCAGATCCGTTTTGTTGGCCGCCATCACGGTCATCTTCTCGGGCGCTGCCGCAAAGCCACACACCCAGGCCACAGGCACGATGGGAGCATCTTCGATCACCGCCGGGCGCAGGCTCAAGGTCTTGCCACGCAGCGCGCCATTGGCTTGGTTGCCAAACACCACATGGATTGCGCCAGCTTCTACCGTGAGCGACTTGACGTAGTTGCTGACTACCTTGTCGGCCACGGGCAAGCCTGCCGCAGCGTTGTCATCGGGAAAGATTTTGGTGGTGGACCAGGCGACGCCGATCGGCCCCTTCGCAATGTCAGTCAGCCGCATTGCCTCAATGACTTGCTCGCGAATGTATTTGTCATGAAAGGTTGGAACGGCCATCAAGGCCAAGATGGCGATGATTGCCATAACGACCACCAGCTCGATCAGGGTGAAGCCATGCCGTATCGGCGTCGAGTTTCTTCGGGGATTGCATTGAGGAAGATTAGAGCGCATCGCGGCACGATCGGTCTTGGCTGTCAGCTGTCGCCGCACGCTCAGGTTCTCACCGGCAAATCGATGCCGGGAAATATCTTGATGACGGCCGAGTCGTCCTCTCGTCCATGCCCTGCCGCCGAGGCCTGCATGAACATCTGGTGCGCAGTGGCCGAGAGCGGCAGCGGAAATTTGGTGGCGCGCGCCATATCGAGTACCAGACCCAGATCCTTGATGAAGATGTCGACGGCAGACAGCGGCGTGTAGTCACCCGCCAGAACGTGCGCCATCCGGTTCTCGAACATCCAGCTGTTTCCTGCGCTGTGCGTAATGACTTCGTAGAGCGCCTTCGGGTCGACTCCCTCGCGCAAACCGAGCGCCATCGCCTCGGCCGCTGCTGCGATGTGCACCCCGGCCAACAGCTGGTTGATGATCTTGACTTTGCTTCCGTTGCCGGCGCGGTCGCCGAGTCGGTACACGTTTGCGGCCGCCGCGTCGAGCACACGCCCGGCCTTCGCATAGGCGTCAGGCCGGCCGGCCGTCATCATGGTCATCGTGCCCGCCGCAGCCTTCGCCGCGCCACCGGAGATCGGCGCGTCCAGGTACAGAAGTCCGAGGTCCGCTAGCCGCTGCTCGAGCGCTATCGACCAGTTCGGGTCGACCGTGGAGCACATCACAAAGAGGCTGCCCTTGCGCATCGCCTTGGCCGCGCCACTGTCGCCGAAGAGAACGTCTTCGGTCTGCGCAGCATTGACCACTACGCTTACGACGATGTCTGCAGAGGCGGCCGCCTCGACCGGTGTCGCGCAGGCAGTGCCGCCTTCCTCCGCGAACTTCCGGGCGCGTTCGGCGACAACATCGCAGGCGCGAACCTGGAAGCCGGCGCGACGTAGCGACTGGGCCATGCCAAGGCCCATGGCGCCCAAGCCAATTACAGCCACGGTTTCACTCATTAGCAGCTCACTTGAATTGAAGCGCGATTACGACGAGGTTCCCGGAAACGAACGCTAGCGCAAGACGTCTGCAATTGACCGTCTTCAGCCAGAAGCCATTCCTAAGCCGCGATTCCAAACTTCTCGCACAAGACCGTACAAGACAACGTCTTCGTAGGTGTCCCACTTTTTTACGTGCTGAACTTGTAGACCTTCACGCGTCATGCCGAGCTTCTGCATCACGCGACCGGACGCAGGATTGCGGGTTAAGTGGCTTGCGTAAATCTTGTTTAGACCTAATGCATCAAAGCCGTACGTGACGATTGCTTTAGCTGCCTCCGTGCAATATCCCTCGTTACGGTTCGCGTTCGCAATCCAGTAACCGAGCTCGGCACAGTCGAAACGACGTTGAATCACCAGTCCGATCGCACCGATAAGTTCACCTTGCGTCAAAGTTGTAATAGCAAAATTCGCCAGCGAGCCAGCATCGAATCCGGGCGCATGCGTGGCGATCCATTCTTCCGCCATGCCGTCGAGGTATGGATGCGGTATGTTGAGAGTTGTATCCGCAACGCTTCGATCGCCGGCCAGTCGTTTGACGTCAGCGGCGTCAGAGGATGCGAATGGCCGAAGTACGAGCCGGCGGGTGTTCAACGTGGGTTGGATCACGGGATTGCAAATGATGAACTACGCCAGAGTGTCTGCGCAATTCGCCACAGAACACTGCCAGGATCGTCATCTGATGACCAAGGGATCTCAAAGCCCATCGCGACGTAGAACTCCCGGATGGTCATGTCCGCTGTTGGCTGTTATCGATACCGGGCCGACGTAATGAACTGGTTAAATGCTTCGCACCAAATGATTACAGTCGTATAGCGTGCTGGATCGATCATGGCGGCGACGGGCACAACGAAGTTTTCGAAAGTCTTGACGTCACCCACTTGGACCATCGTGGGCTTTAATCGCTGAAAATCGGTTTCCGTCTCCACAAACTCTGGCGAGAGGTATAGCTTGTAGTTCGGACCAGGCGCGAGCCTACCGGCGAAGGTAATGGCCGTCGCGCCGACAAACACGCTTCCTTCGCCCCAGTGCAAGGCGTCGCTATCCTTCAGGTCGCGGCGAAATTCACCGCGATACGTGGCACCGCTTGCCAACCTCGCGAGTTCAGTACTTGACGGTGGCTCAGGTGCCGTTAGGATCGGCAAGAAATAAACGCCCAACGCAAACCCCGCAGCCACTGCGAATAAGTGGGACGCCACCAGAAGCAGCTTCTTCATCCGTTACTGGAGAGCCTTCGGAGAGCGACCAATTCTCGGTCCGATCGCTGACGGACTGCAGTCGCTAATGCTCATTCTGCTGTGACTAGCGAAGTCAGGCATACGATTTATCTGCCGGTGCGTCGCGCCAAAGCCACGCATCAACTGAATAGCGCCCGGCCCCGTGCAGCGCGAAATGCAGACTGATAAAAACAAGCACGATGGCGGGCCACCAGCCGCGAAAGTCCTGTGACCAGTGCACCATGACGAGGGCAACGATAAAGTTAAACGTCATCAACAATCCGGCCCAGCGAGTCAGTAGGCCGATGACAAGCAGCACCCCACATATGAATTGCGCGTAGACGGACAGCGGGGCCATCAGCTCGGGCCAGACGAAGCGATGCTTGGCAAGGAATTGCACGAACTCATGCATTCGCGCATCGCTGAGGATGTTGTCCTGGGTGCCGTAGATTAGGAATGTGCCTGTAAGGGTTCGCAACGCCAGCAGGCTGAGGTCGCCGTATCGTTTGAGAAAGTTAAGATGAACAAGCTTCATCTCATAGCGCCGTCGGTGCGTCTTGCTTGGTGGTCAGGCGGCTTTGCGTTGCGAACCTGCTGAGAGCAAACCGCAAACAGCGTCGGTCACCATCGCTGTAGTGGCTTTGCCGCCGAGGTCGCCGGTATGAAGCGCGGAGTTGGCAGTGACCTGCTCGATCGCTTGCATCACGCGCTTGGCCGCATCGAACTCACCCAGGTGCTCCAGCAGCATCATCACTGACCAGAAAGTGCCGACCGGATTCGCCAAGCCCTTGCCCATGATGTCGAAGGCCGAGCCGTGAATGGGCTCGAACATCGACGGGTAGCGGCGTTCGGGATCGATGTTGCCAGTGGGAGCGATACCCAGGCTACCGGCCAGCGCTGCCGCCAGATCGCTCAGGATGTCGGCGTGCAGATTGGTCGCGACGATCGTGTCGAGTGAGGCCGGGCGGTTGATCATGCGCGCGGTCGAAGCATCCACCAGCTCCTTATCCCAGGTGACATCAGGGAACTCCTTCGAGATCTGAAGCGCGATCTCATCCCACATCACCATCGCGTGGCGCTGCGCATTGCTCTTGGTGATCACCGTCAACAGCTTGCGCGGACGGCTCTGCGCGAGCTTGAAGGCGAATCGCATGATGCGTTCGACACCCGCGCGCGTCATCATCGACACGTCGGTGGCCGCCTCGATCGGGTGACCCTGATGCACGCGCCCACCGACACCGGCGTACTCGCCTTCGGAGTTTTCACGCACGATGACCCAGTCGAGATCTTCTGTCCTGCAACGCTTGAGCGGACACTCGATGCCGGGCAGGATGCGCGTCGGGCGCACATTGGCGTACTGATCGAAGCCCTGGCAGATCTTCAGGCGAAGGCCCCACAGCGTGACGTGATCCGGGACGTGCGGGTCACCCGCGGATCCGAATAGGATTGCATCCTTGTCTCGCAACGCATCCAGGCCATCGTCCGGCATCATCACGCCGTGCTTGCGATAGTAGTCAGCGCCCCAGTCGAAGTTCTCGAAGTCGAAACGGAAGGTCTTGCTGGATGTCGCGAGCGCTTCCATGACTTTCTGACCGGCAGGAACAACTTCCTTGCCGATTCCGTCGCCGGGAATGGTGGCGATGCGATACGTTTTCATCAGTTGTCTCCGTCTACTTCTGGTGCCGTCGCTAACTCTTGTCAGGTTATAAGAGAATTATCCGCATGAAACCAGCGACGCATCGCACTGCGCTGCGAGTACAGGGCCTGCTCGGGCCTCGTTTCGAGGTCCTGGAGTTCGACGCGTCGACTCGCTCGGCCGCCGAGGCTGCAGCAGCGATCGGCTGCACAGTGGGCCAGATTGCGAAGTCGTTGGTATTCCGGGCGGCCATCAGCGAACGGCCAGTGATCGTGATCACCAGCGGAACCAACCGCGTGCACGAATCCACCATCGCAATACATCTTGGCGAAACGATTGAACGCGCCAACGCCGACTTCGTCCGCAACAGCACTGGCTTTGCCATCGGAGGCGTACCTCCCATCGGCCACTCCGGACCAGTGGTGGTCATCATCGATGAAGACTTGCGTCGCTACGATGAAATCTGGGCCGCAGCCGGGACGCCGAACTCGGTGTTCCGCCTTAACTTCGACGAACTGGTGCAGCTAACGGGAGGGACCGTAACAAGGGTTGCCGGCGGACATTGAAACTGTCCAGCGAGGCACTTCGAAACCTTTGCCGTTCGCCTTACGTGTCAATGAAACTCAGCGGCCAGCCGTTGCGCGAACTTAGACTGGCCACTGCTGCACTTGCAGCGCTCGGTGAGCGTCGCCGCTATTGCGCGAACATAAACGGCGTAATGACGTCGGCCGCGGTCAGGTCGACGTTCGCGGTCTGCGTCATCTTGGTCGGCACATGTGCTTCTAGCGTGTATTTCGCTGCCGCGGATGCTTCGGGAGTAAAGGCAAGCGTAGTAGCACCGGCTGCATAGGCGGTCTTCACTGGCGCGACGATGGGCAATGAAAAGCTGTACGCACCGGTGACGGAGTCAACCGGTCGCGCAATGACTTCGATCTTCGGAGTGCCGATCGCTTGCATCGCCCGCATCGTGGCGTTCGGGATCGTTGTGCTCCCGGTCGTGGTGACGCTGCCTGACGCTGTGCGGAAAGTACTGGCGGGCGGATCGATCGGCGCCGTCGATGCGTTGACCACGGTCTTGCTGGATGCAGAGACGGGTACTCCGGTGATAACTGCAGTCGCGCGTCCACTCGCCGTGATCACCAGGTCGTAGGTGCCGGCCGGCGCCGGCGATAGCAAGAATTTGCCGGTCGAATCCGGCACGGTGGCGCGGGCAACGACACCGGCCTGCTGCAGCGATACGGACGTGGTGCCGTTTGCGATGGCGGTAGCAACGAAGCCTTCAACTGCCAAACTGGTCGCCGTGGCGCGCGGCAGGATGGACAGGACCGGCTTCAATATGTAGCTACCCGATTGTCCGGCGGTCACGACGGATTCACACACATGAAAGTCCAATACGATATCGGTCAGCTGGTTTGAAGCGACGCCGACATTGGTGTTTATCTTCAATCCACTCTGTTGCCCACTGGGCGTAGCGAGCGGAGTTTCTACTCCGCCGGTGGGAACCACCGAATTTGCCATTGGGGTAGCGGCAGAATTGCTGCTCAGTACCAGGCGCACCAGCGTGTAATTGCCTGCGGGCAAAGAAGTGGCGCCCAGTTCCTCGAGTACGCCATTGGTCAACTTCAGCAGATCCACGCGCTTGGCCGGATTGAGGACGACCTCCGACCAACCGCCGCCATCATCGGTCGCTGACGCGCTTTGGTGAACGCGCACTTTCTCCACCGTGACGTTGACCTCGTCGAATCCACACGCAGGCGTGTCTGTCAGGGCCACTCGCAACGTTCCCGCACTTGCGGGCGTGGCAGCGCCATCTCCATCGCTTCCGCCGCAGGCGACCAGCATCGAGGTGATGACGCTGAGCAAAAGTCGTCGGGCGAAGTGAGTATTAAGTTTCATACAGGGTTCTCCAAAGCGAGCGGTGGATGAACCTTGTAACGGCTCGCCCGGCGACCAAAGGATCGCCTTAAGCCGCGATGCTTTTTTGAGTCGAACGCTTGCTTTAGCGCCGAACATCTGCCTGAGCAAACGTCATCGATAACAACGGGTACGTGCGGCCTAGATCAAACGAGGTACTTTCTAAGCGCCTCAAAACCTGCTTCGTAAACGTTGCGTCCTAGCTCTCATCGCGAACCGTCTGCCCGGCGTGCAACGAGAACACGGGAACCGCTGCTGCCTTACCCTTGATCGACATCGCACCGAGGCCTTGAACCTCGCAGCGCTCGCCCAGTGCCGAGCGCGTCGCTTCGTCGATCAGTATCGGAAAATCAGTGGTCTTCGTATGAGCCTCGAGCCGCGCGGCGAGGTTCACCGCATCGCCGACGCAGGTGTACGTCGCGCGATTCTGCGTGCCGGTGTAGCCCGCGATGACGTCGCCCGATGCAATGCCGATTCCGATAGCGATCACGGGCTTGCCTGCCCGATCGGGTTCGCGGTTGAAAAGCGCGATCATCTCGATCATGTCGAGTGCAGCACGAGCCGCCGCACCGCAAGGGTCGGCGAGCGGCAACGGTGCGCCGAAGATCGCCATCAGTCCGTCACCCACCATCTGGTTGACGACGCCGCCTTGTCCGTTTATCGCATCGAACATCAGCGTGTAGTAGGTGTTGAGCAGTTCGATGGTTTCCTCGGGCGAAAGCTCTTCAGCCATCGAGGTAAAGCCCCGGATATCCGAAAACATCGCAGTGGCCTGCACCCGGTGGCCGCCGAGCGCGAACCCAGAAGCGTCGAGGTCCTGTGCCACCTCGGGTGTTGCAAAGCGCCGTACCAGTTCTTTCTGCTGATCTCGCAGGCGCTTTTTCTCGAGGCTGGCACCGATGCGGGCTTTGAGCAGCACCGGATTGACCGGTTTGTGAAGGTAATCCTCGGCGCCGAGTTCGATGCAGCGCACGACGCTGTCGAGGCCCTCGATCACGGAAGTCACGATCACCGGAAGATCGCGCAGCTGGCGATCGGCCTTCAACTGTTCGAGCACCTGCAGACCATTTAACTCCGGCATCTCGATATCGAGCAACAGTAGGTCGAAGGGCTCACGTCGCAGCATCTCGAGCGCGATGCGCCCGTTTTCGGCCAGCGCCACGCGGTGTCCCTGTAGTTGGAGGCTGCGCGCCAACAGCAGGCGGTTGACCTTGTTGTCATCTATCACTAGCAACCGCGCGCCAAGTTCAGCCATGGCGTAATTCCTTCAGCGCGGCGGCTGCGCGGGCGTACTCGGCTTCGAGTGCATTGATGCGCGAAGTATCGTCGGCAGTCATTGCCTTGAGTTCCAGCTCACGCGCCAACGCCCCCAGCGCCAGCGCGCCGAAGGTGTGGCAGTTGGACTTCAGCGAGTGCGCGGCACGCCGGAAGCGATCAGGGTCGGCGTCGGCATGCGCACTGCGCAGCTCAGCCAACATACCCGGTGCCTCTTCGAGAAAAATGTCGACGAGTTCGGCGACGAAATCGGCTCCGACGCTAGTCTGCAGCTCGCCATACGTGGCCGGGTCGATGACCGACTCAGGCATTCTGGATTCCCTTTCGTGCCGGCACGTGGTTCAGCGCCTCGACCAGTTGATCGACTCGGATCGGCTTGGTGATGTAATCGTCCATGCCGGCGGCCAGGCATTCCTCGCGGTCACCCGCCATCGCGTTGGCCGTCATCGCGACGATGCGCGGTCGCTCTGCAGCGGACCACTTCGTCGTGATGCGCCGCGACGCTTCCAGGCCGTCCATCTCGGGCATCTGCACGTCCATCAGCACCACGTCGTAGGTCTGCCGTTCGATCGACTCGATGGCCTCAATGCCGTTGGAGGCGAGGTCGGCGCGGTATCCCATCTGTTGAAGGATGCGCAGCGCGAGCTTCTGGTTCACGACGTTGTCCTCTGCGACGAGGATCCGAAGCGGATGGCGCACGCTCATGTCGCGGTCGATCTTCGCTTTTGCTGAGGCTGAGGCAACGTGGCGTGGGCTTTCACGATGCGCGAGCAGGCTCACCAGTGTGTCGAATAGTTGGGATTGCCGCACCGGCTTGGTCAGATAGGCACTGAAGAGCTCCTCGTTACCGCTGACCTCGCGCCGGCCAAGCGAACTGAAGAGCACCAGCGGCATGGTGGAGTGCGTGGCGCGAATCCGCTGCGCGAGTTCGACGCCGTCCATTTCCGGCATGTGCATGTCGAGGATCGCGAGATCGAACGTCTCGCCCGCCGCGAGCCTACGCAGCGCGTCGCCCGGAAATTCCGTGTCAACCGACTGCATGCCCCATTTGACCATCTGCAGACTCAGTACTCTGCGATTGGTGGCGTTGTCGTCGACGACTAGCACTCGCCGACCCGCAAGCTCGGGCTGCGCGCCGACGAAATCGCGGCTGTGCGCCGCAGGCAGTTCGGCGACAGGTGCGTGCACGGTGAAGCTGAACGTCGAGCCGCGCCCTGGGCCATCGCTTTGCGCCCACATACGGCCACCCATCAGTTCGGCGAGCCGCCGGCTAATCGCAAGCCCGAGACCCGTGCCGCCGAACTTGCGCGTGGTTGAGGAATCTGCCTGCGAGAACGATTGGAACAGGCGCCCCATGCCTTCGGTCGTCAGCCCGATGCCAGTGTCGCGTACGGCGAAGGTCAGCTCGACTGAGCTGTCGATCGCCGAGCCCGCGCTGACCGTGAGCACGACCTCGCCTGCGTCGGTGAACTTGACCGCGTTCGCCAGGAGGTTGAGCAGGATCTGCCGCAGCCGCGTGACGTCGCCGCGAATGGCGGCCGGCACGTCGCCTTCGAAAAGGTAGGCGGTCTCGAGGTGTTTCTCGGTCGCGCGCGGCGCAACAAGGTCGAGCGCAGATTCCACGCACTCGCGCAGGTCGAACGGCTGCGACTCGATGTCCATGCGCCCGGCCTCGATCTTCGAGAAGTCGAGGATGTCGTTGATGATCGTCAGCAGCGCATCGCCCGAGTCCCGGACCGTTGCCGCGTAGTAGCGCTGCTCTTCGTTCAAAGGTGTATCGAGCAACAGTCCGCTCATGCCAATGACGGCGTTCATCGGCGTGCGGATCTCGTGACTCATCGTCGCCAGGAACGCGCTCTTGGCCTCGTTGGCGGCCTCGGCGGCGGCCCGTGCCTCGCGCTCGCGCTGCGCGATGCGCAGTTGCTCGAAGGCGCGCAGGATGATGGCGCAGACGAAGATGAGTGGGATCGCAGACGCGCTCAGGACATTCGCCCAGTCACCGAGATGGAACGGCTTGATGTCGGTCGGCACGATGGTGTCGACCAGTTGCACCAGCATCCCCGGCCCCCAGATCGCCACGTCCAGCGCAAATATCGCGACGCCCAGCGCGCCGACGCGATGTCCAAGCCGCCACACGCGCCACGACGCCGCGATCCCGACCACCCATTCGACGAATATAAGGAAGGTGAACACGCCTACGGGGGCTTCGCCGAATGCCTCGACCTGCAGCAGCGGGATGAGCACCAAGAACAACGCGGCCGTAACGATGTTCCAGCGGTACCAGCGAGGTGCGCGCTCGCGCAGCCGCAGCAGCTGTGCCGCAGCCAGGATAGTGAGCGAGTTCCAGACGCAAACCCACGGGCCCCACGGCCACACGGCCATAGTCAGGTCCGCGGGCAACGATGGGCTGACGGTATGCCACTCGCCGAGGGCGAGCCAGGCGAAGAGCGCGGCAAAGACGAACTGGCCCCGGTCGCGGCCGAGCACGCCCAGGAGGGCCGCCGCCAGCGTGACGAGGACATAGAACAGTCCGACACCGAGGTGGAAGTAGACGTAGTTGCGCTCGGTCTGCACGGCCTTGGCCAGGTCCACGGCCTCGATGGACACCCTGCGGCTGCGCTGCACGCGCATGAGCACCGGACCATCCTCGGCGCGCAGGGTCGGAAACAGCATGTGGCTCGAGGCCTCGCCGGCGAGATGTTGGCGGGCGATAGAAAAAAAAAAAAAAAAAAAAAAAAAAAAAAAAAAAAAAAAAAAAAAAAAAAAAAAAAAAAAAAAAAAAAAAAAAAAAAAAAAAAAAAAAAAAAAAAAAAAAAAAAAAAAAAAAAAAAAAAAAAAAAAAAAAAAAAAAAAAAAAAAAAAAAAAAAAAAAAAAAAAAAAAAAAAAAAAAAAAAAAAAAAAAAAAAAAAAAAAAAAAAAAAAAAAAAAAAAAAAAAAAAAAAAAAAAAAAAAAAAAAAAAAAAAAAAAAAAAAAAAAAAAAAAAAAAAAAAAAAAAAAAAAAAAAAAAAAAAAAAAAAAAAAAAAAAAAAAAAAAAAAAAAAAAAAAAAAAAATCACCATCGAGTGGCGCTGCGCATTGCTCTTGGTAATCAAGGTCAGTAGCTAGAGAGGACGGCTCTGAGACAGCTAGAAAGAGAAGAGAATGATGAGTTCGACAACTGCGAGAGTCATCAACGACAAGTCGATGGCCGCGGCGAGCGGGTGACATGGTGCAAGAGTCCGAGGACAAAGGCGTACTAGACTTTAGAATTTACAAGCAAGATGACAGAGTAGAGATCTTCGGTTATGCAACGATAGAGTGGGAGAGTAGATGAAGGGAAGGATGAGAGTAGGGAGCACATAGGAGTACTGGTAGAAGATATGGCAGATCTACAGGAGAAGACAGCAGAGAGTTATGTGATAGGGCAAGTGAGAGTAGACAGAGGAGAGGAACAGGATGGCATCTTTGTATAGCAACGAATACAGGACATCAACGGGCATCATGATCGCGTGCTTGCGATAGAAGTCGGCGCCCCAGTCGAAATTTTCAAACTCAAATCGAAAGAGTCAGCTCGATGTGGTGAGCGCTTCCATGACTCTCTGGACGGCAAGGAGAATTCCTTGCCGATTCCGTCGCCGGGGATGGTTGCGATGCGATACGTTTTCATCAGCTGTCTCCGTCTACTTCGGGTGCGGTCGCTAATCTTGTCAGGTTATAAGAGAATTATCCGCATGAAACCAGCGACGCATCGCACGGCGCTGCGAGTACAGGGCTTGCTCGGGGCTCGTTTCGAGGTTCTGGAGTTCGACGTGTCGACTCGCTCGGCTGCCGAGGCTGCAGCAGCGATCGGCTGCACAGTGGGGCAGATTGCAAAGTCGATGGTGTTCCGGGCAACCATCAGCGAACGGCCAGTGATCGTCATCACCAGCGGAACCGACCGCGTGCATGAATCCACCGTCGCAACACATCTCGGCGAAACGATCGAACGCGCCAACGCAGACTTCGTTCGCAACAGCACTGGCTTTGCCATCGGAGGCGTACCTCCAATCGGCCACTCCGGACCTGTGGTGGTCATCATCGATGAAGACTTGCGTCGCTTCGATGAGATTTGGGCCGCAGCTGGGACGCCGAATTCGGTGTTCCGCCTTAACTTCGACGAACTGGTGCAGCTGACGGGCGGGATAGTCACAAGGGTTGCCGGCGGACACTAAAACCGTCGAGCGAGGCACTTCGAAACCCTTGCCGTTAGCCTTACGTGTCGATGAAATTCAGCGGCCAGCCGTTACGCGAACTTAGACTGGCCGCTGCTGCACTTGCAGCGCTCGGTGATCGTCGCCGCTACGCCGCGAACATGAATGGCGTTATGACGTCGGCTGAGGTCAGGTCGACGTTCGCGGTCGCGTCGTCTTGGTCGGCACATGCGCGCCCAGCTTGTATTTCGCTGCCACGGATGCGTCTGGTGTAAAGGTAAGCGTGGTGACACCGGCTGCATAAGCGTTCTTCACTGGCGCGGCGATGGGTAATGAAAGGCTGTATGCGCCGGTGACGGCGTCAACCGGTCGCGCAATGACTTCAATCATCGGAGTGCCGATCGCTTGCGTTGCCCGCATCTTCGCGCTCGGGATCGTCGTGCTACCCGTGGTAGTCACAGTGCCCGATGCCGTGCGAAAAGTACTGGTGGGCGGATCAATCGGCGACGTCGATGCGTTGACCACGTCTTGCTGGATGTAGAGACAGGTACGCCGGTGATTACTGCAGTTGCGCGTCCACTCGCCGTGATCACCAGGTCGTAGGTGCCGGCCGGCACCGGCGATAGCAAGAATTTGCCGGTTGAATCCGGCACGGTGGCGCGGGCGACGACACCGGCCTGCTGCAGCGATACGGACGTGGTGCCATTTGCGATGGCGGTAGCAACGAAGCTTTGAACTGCCAAACTGGTCGCCGTGGCGCGCGGCAGGATGGACAGGACCGGCTTCAATATGTAGTTACCCGATTGTCCGGCGCTCACGACGGATTCGCACACATGAAAGTCCAATACGATGTCGGTCAGCTGGTTTGAAGCGACGCCGACATTGGTGTTTATCTTCAATCCACTCTGTTGCCCGCTGGGCGTACGAGCGCAGTTTCTACTCCGCCGGTGGGAACCACCGAATTTGCCATTGGCGTAGCGGCAGAATTGCTGCTCGGTACCAGGCGCACCAGCGTGTAATTGCCTGCGGGTAAAGAAGTGGCGCCCAGTTCCTCGAGTACGCCATTGGTTAACTTCAGCAGATCCACGCGCTTGGCCGGACTGAGCACGACCTCCGACCAACCGCCGCCATCATCGGTCGCTGACGCGCTTTGGTGAACGCGCACTTTCTCGACGGTGACATTCACCTCGTCATATCCACACGCAGGCGTGTCTGTCAGTGCAACTCGCAACGTTCCAGCGCTCGCGGGCGCCGCCGGAGCATCCCCATCGCTTCCGCCGCAGGCGACCAGCATCGAAGTAATTAAGCCGAGCACAAGTGTCGGATGAAGTGAGTATCAAGTTTCATACAAGGTTCTCCAAAGCGAGAGGTGGATGAACCTAGTAACGGCCGCCGGCTATCGCGGATCGCCTGAGCCGCGATGCTTTTTGAGTGAACGCTTGCTTTAACGCCGAACATCTGAGTGAGCATTGTCAGCGATGACAACGGGTACGTGCGGCCTAGATCAAACGAGGTACTTTCGAGCGCCTCAAAACCTGCTTCGTAAACGTGATAACTGCTCTTTTTTTTTTTTTTTTTTTTTTTTTTAAATACGCCACCGAAATGGTCGCCGGTATGAAGCGCGGGGTTGGCGGTGACCTGCTCGATGGCTTGCATCACACGCTTGGCCGCATCGAACTCGCCCAGGTGCTCCAGCAGCATCACAACCGACCAGAAAGTGCCGACCGGATTCGCCAAGCCCTTGCCCATGATGTCGAAAGCCGAGCCGTGAATAGGCTCGAACATAGACGGGTAGCGGCGTTCGGGATCGATGTTGCCAGTGGGAGCAATACCAAGGCTACCGGCGAGCGCTGCAGCCAAATCACTCAGGATGTCGGCGTGCAGATTGGTCGCGACGATCGTGTCGAGTGAGGCGGGGCGGTTGATCATGCGCGCGGTCGAAGCATCTACGAGTTCCTTGTCCCAGGTGACATCGGGAAACTCCTTCGAGATCTGAAGCGCGATCTCGTCCCACATCACCATCGCGTGACGCTGCGCATTGCTCTTGGTGATCACGGTCAGCAGCTTGCGCGGACGGCTCTGCGCCAGCTTGAAAGCGAAGCGCATGATGCGTTCGACACCCGCGCGCGTCATCATCGACACGTCGGTGGCCGCCTCGATCGGATGACCCTGATGCACACGGCCACCGACACCGGCGTACTCGCCTTCGGAGTTTTCACGCACGATGACCCAGTCGAGATCTTCTGTCCTGCAACGCTTGAGCGGACACTCGATGCCGGGCAGGATGCGCGTCGGGCGCACATTGGCGTACTGATCGAAGCCCTGGCAGATCTTCAGGCGAAGGCCCCACAGCGTGACGTGATCCGGGACGTGCGGGTCACCCGCGGATCCGAATAGGATCGCATCCTTGTCTCGCAACGCATCCAGGCCATCATCCGGCATCATCACGCCGTGCTTGCGATAGTAGTCAGCGCCCCAGTCGAAGTTCTCGAACTCGAAACGGAAGGTCTTGCTGGATGTGGCGAGCGCTTCCATGACTTTCTGACCGGCAGGAACAACTTCCTTGCCGATTCCGTCGCCGGGGATGGTGGCGATGCGATACGTTTTCATCAGTTGTCTCCGTCTACTTCTGGTGCCGTCGCTAACTCTTGTCAGGTTATAAGAGAATTATCCGCATGAAACCAGCCACGCATCGCACTGCGCTGCGAGTACAGGGCTTGCTCGGGCCTTCTTTCGAGGTCCTGGAGTTCGACGCGTCGACTCGCTCGGCCGCCGAGGCTGCAGCAGCGATCGGCTGCACAGTGGGCCAGATTGCAAAGTCGTTGGTGTTCCGGGCGGCCATCAGCGAACGGCCAGTGATCGTCATCACCAGCGGAACCAACCGCGTGCATGAATCCACTATCGCAATACATCTCGGCGAAACGATCGAACGCGCCAACGCCGACTTCGTTCGCAACAGCACTGGCTTTGCGATCGGAGGCGTACCTCCCATCGGTCACTCCGGACCAGTGGTGGTCATCATCGATGAAGACTTGCGTCGCTACGATGAGATCTGGGCCGCAGCCGGGACGCCGAATTCGGTGTTCCGCCTTAACTTCGACGAACTGGTGCAGCTAACGGGCGGTACCGTAACAAGGGTTGCCAGCGGACAATGAAACTGTCAGCGAGGCACTTCGAAACCCTTGCCGTTTGCCTTATGTGTCAATGAAATTCAGCGGCCAGCCGTGCGCGAACTCGGACTGGCCGCTGCAGCGCTCGGTGAGCGTCGCGGCTATGGCGCGAACATGAACGGCGTAACGACGTTGGCTGAGGTCAGGTCGACGTTCGCAATCTGCGTCATCTTGGTCGGCACATGCGCTTCCAGCTTGTATTTTGCCGCTACCGATGCCTCGGGAGTAAAGGCAAGCGTAGTAGCACCGGCTGCATAAGCGGTTTTGACTGGCGCGACGATGGGCAATGAAAAGCTGTATGCACCGGTGACGGAGTCAGTCGGCCGCGCAATGACTTCGATGATCGGAGTGCCGATCGCTTGCATCGCCCGCATCGTGGCGCTCGGGATCGTTGTGCTCCCGGTCGTGGTGACGTTGCCTGACGCTGTGCGGAAAGTACTGGCGGGCGGATCAATCGGCGCCGTCGATGCATTGACCACGGTCTTGCTGGATGCAGAGACAGGTACTCCGGTGATAACTGCAGTTGCGCGTCCACTCGCCGTGATCACCAGGTCGTAGTTCCCGGCCGGCACCGGCGAGAGCAAGAATTTGCCTGTGGAATCCGGCACGGTGGCGCGGGCGACGACACCGGCCTGCTGCAGCGATACGGACGTGGTGCCATTGGCGATGGCGGTAGCAACGAAGCCTTCAACCGCCAAACTGGTCGCCGTCGCGCGCGGCAGGATGGACAGGACCGGCTTCAATATATAGCGACCCGATTGTCCGGCGCTCACAACAGATTCGCACACGTGAAAGTCCAACACGATGTCGGTCAGCTGGTTTGATGCAACGCCAACATTGGTGTTGATTTTCAATCCGCTCTGTTGCCCACTGGGCGTATCGAGCGCAGTTTCTACTCCGCCGGTGGGAACCACCGAATTTGCCATTGGCGTAGCGGCAGAATTGCTGCTCAGTACCAGGCGCACCAGCGTGTAATTGCCTGCGGGTAAAGAAGTGGCGCCCAGTTCCTCGAGTACGCCATTGGTTAACTTCAGCAGATCCACGCGCTTGGCCGGATTGAGAACGACCTCCGACCAACCGCCGCCATCATCGGTCGCTGACGCGCTTTGGTGAACGCGCACTTTCTCCACCGTGACATTCACCTCGTCATATCCACACGCGGGTATGTCTGTCAGCGCCACTCGCAACGTTCCCGCACTTGCAGGCGTGGCAGCGCCATCTCCATCGCTTCCGCCGCAGGCGACCAGCATCGAGGTGATGACGCCAAGCAAAAGTCGTCGGGCGAAGTGAGTATCAAGTTTCATACAAGGTTCTCCAAAGCGAGCGGTGGATGAACCTTGTAACGGCTCGCCAGGCGACCAAAGGATCGCCTTAAGCCGCGATGCTTTTTTGAGTCGAACGCTTGCTTTAGCGCCGAACATCTGCCTGAGCAGATGTCATCGATAACAACGGGTACGTGCGGCCTAGATCAAACGAGGTACTTTCTAAGCGCCTCAAAACCTGCTTCGTAAACGTTTGACCGACTAGCTCTGGAGTCACCCTAGTCAACCCAACCTTGAGGCGCCATCGATGCGGCGACGGCGGCTGGCCGGCCGAGGTATATGCCGCAGCGCCTCGAATCCTGCTTCATAAACATTGCGGCCGACCTGCTCAGTCAACTCGCGCTCGCGACCGGGCGGCGTTGCGAACGTCGACTGCCAGTGCCAGAACGTGCGATCACCATCGGTAACGCGCTTCAATTGCACGGTGGCGACGTAGCGATGCAGCGGAATCGTTGAATCGAGAATGCAGTAGGTCGAGATCCAGTCGCGATCGGATAACGCCAGCAATTGCTCGCGCAGATGCGCGCCGTCGGCTAATGCGAAAGTTGCGCACGCATCCGACTTGATCGGGTGCGAGCCCATCTTCGATGTGACTCTCGGCAACGACCGGATGCCATTGCCAGTGCGAGTTGAAGTCGCGCAGTACCGGCCACACACGCTCGATCGGGTGGTCGATCACTGTCGACCGGGTGACGCGCTGTAACGACATGCGCGTCTTTACGCAGCGGCTTTCAGGAAACGCTGCTTCAATGCGTCAAACCCGCCCTGAAAAACGTCTTGGCCAATCAGCTGCGTCAGCTCGCGCTCACGGCCTGGCGCGCAGTCGAACTCGGCGCTCCATTCGGCGAAGGTGCGATTGCCGTCGGTGATCGGCGTCAGCTTCAACGTGGCGATGTAGTTATCAACGCCCATCGGCGATTCGAGAATCGAGTACGTGCATTCGTATTCGAAGTCGGACAGCGTCAGCAGCTGCTCGCGGATGACGCCGCCGTCGCGCGTGCGGAAGTTGCGCACGCAGCCGACACGATCGGATGGCAGCGCCGGCTTCGATGCGCGACTCTGTGATCGCCGGGTGCCACGCCGGCAGGCCGTTGAAGTCGCGCACCTGTTGCCAGACCGCATCGGCCGGCGCGTCGATGACGCTCGATGTGTAGACACGAATCATTGGGTCACTCGCCGCCGCCCTTGCTGCCGCTTGGCAGCGCGGTCTTGCTGATGCTTTGCGCGATCTGCCCGAGCTCGCCTCCCTGCACGCCGATCTCGCGCAGCAGTTGATCGACCAGCGGCGCCTGCGCCCGGAAACGCAATGCGCTGTTGACGACACTGTCGGTCAGGCCGGCGCCCATGTCGCCCTTGGCATGACCATTGCCGCCGCCGAATCCGTCGACGTGCAGGATCTTGATGCCTTCGATGCGCTCCATCGGCTTGACGCTCTCGCGAATGATGCCTTCCATCTTGTCGATCAGCCGCAACCGTAGTTGCGACGTGCGCGCGTCGGGCGTCAGCATGTTGTGCGTTTCGTTCATCAGGCGCGCACCCTCGGCTTCGATCTCATGCCGGATACGCAGTGCCATCGTGCGGATCTGATCCGAATCAGCCTCTGCCTGCGCTTGCGCGCGCAGCGCGTGGCCACGATCGGCCGAAGCGTTCTTCTCTGCTTCAGCGGCCATCGTTAGCCGGATGCTTTCGCGCTCGGCTTCCTTCGACGCTTCGATAAGGTCGATTTGCTTGCGGCGCTCGGCCATCTCGGTCTCGCGCGC
This sequence comes from uncultured beta proteobacterium, assembly GCA_963829995.1. GTDB lineage: Bacteria > Pseudomonadota > Gammaproteobacteria > Burkholderiales > Burkholderiaceae_F > JACCZX01. Next base: position 22,313 of record CAWHKW010000034.1, read on the forward strand.
GGTGAACACGCGTTCCTCTTCGGTGACCGCTTTCGCACGGGCGTGATCGGCAGCGGCGCGCGCTTCGCTTTCGGCCTTGCTCTGCTGCGACACGGCGATCGACCGCTGCTGTTCGGCAAGCTCTACTGTCTTGCGGCGCTCGATCTCGCGTGCCTGCAGTCCGCCTTCTTTCGAGATGCGCTCCTCTTCGAGGATGCGGTCGGTGGCGATGCGTGCCTTCTCGATCGCTTCGCGTGCCGAGATCTGCGACGTTTCGACTTCGCGCTCGCTGGTCGAGCGTTCGCGAGCGAGCTCGGTGCGTTGTTGAGCGCGTGCGACCTCGACCTCGCGCTCCTGCGTCAGGCGCGCGTATTCGGCTTCGCGGTCGATATCGAGCGACAGCTTCTCCGCTTCCAGGTTCTTGCTGCGGATCGAGATCATCGTGTCCTGCTCGACGTCGTTGCGCTGCTTCTTGCGCCGCTCGATCTGCTCGGTCAGACGCGTCAGACCTTCGGCGTCGAACGCGTTGCTGGGGTTGAAAAACTCCATCGCGGTCTGGTCGAGCTGCGTCAGCGAAGCGGCTTCGAGCTCGAGTCCGTTCTTGCGCAGATCTTCGGCGACCACTTGGCGTACGCGCTTGACGAAGTCGCCGCGCTTTTCGTGCAGTTCTTCCATCGTCATTTCGGCAGCGGCCGTGCGCAACGCGTCGACGAACTTGCCTTCGAGCAATTCCTTCAGTCGCTCGGGCTCGAGCGTGCGCATGCCCAAAGTCTGCGCGGCGTCGGCCACTGCATTCGCATCGGCTTTCACGCGTACGTAGAACTCGGAGATCACGTCGACGCGCATCCGGTCCTTGGTGATCAGCGCCTTGTCGCGCCCGCGTGCGACCTCGAGCCGCAGCGTGTTCATGTTGACCGGAATCACGTCGTGCACGATCGGCAGCACGAATGCGCCGCCGCCGAGCACGACCTTCTGCCCGCCGAGGCCGGTGCGCACGAAGCTGCGCTCCTTCGACGAGCGCAGATACAGCCAGTGAAACAGCGCGACGATCACGGCGATGACGATGGCCGCAGAAAGAAGGCTGAGGATGAAGATGCCGAAATCTGATCCGCTCATGACGTACTCCCTCAATAAATCTCTGTAAAGCTACTGCGCGCCCCAATCTTGCGCATCCGGTGCTCAACGTACCTCGCGTACGTTTCCGCTCCTCAGCGCAACCTCGGGGCTGCTCGCTACGCTTTCCAGAGCTTTCTTGCCACTTCGAATGGCTACAAATTTCTTGGTCTGTTGTGTCAGCGCAATTTCGGTCGGCAGCCGCTCCATGCTCGATGCGCCGTAGAAGCCGTGGCATTGCGGGCACCGCTGCAGGATCGTCTCCGCGTCTTCCGGCGTCGCGATCGGACCGCCGTGGCACAGCACGATCACGTCAGGGTTGACTTCACGCGCGGCTGCGGACCATGCGTCGATGCGCGGCACGCAATCTTCAAGCGTCAGCGCAGTGCCGGCGCCGATCGCGCCACCAGTCGTCAAGCCGAGATGACACACGATGATGTCAGCGCCGGCGCGCGCCATCTCGCGCGCATCGTTTTCGGAGAACACATACGGCGTCGTCAGCAGATCGATCGCGCGCGCGGCGCGAATCATGTCAACCTCGAGCGCGTAGCCCATGCCGGTCTCTTCGAGGTTGGCACGAAACGTCCCGTCGATCAGTCCGACGCTGGGAAAGTTCTGCACACCCGAGAAGCCGAGATCGGCAAGCTGGCGCAGAAACTGCGGCATCAGCATGAACGGATCGGTGCCGTTGACACCCGCAAGCACCGGCGTATGGCGCACGACGGGCAGCACCTCGTGCGCCATCTCGACGACTATTTCATTTGCGTTGCCGTAGGCGAGCAGGCCCGCCAACGAGCCGCGTCCCGCCATTCGATAGCGGCCCGAGTTGTAGATCACGATCAGATCGATGCCGCCGGCCTCTTCGCACTTCGCCGAAAGTCCTGTGCCTGCGCCGCCACCAACAATTGGCTCGCCGCGCGCGATTTTGTCGCACAGGCGCTTCAGAATTTCTTTGCGGGCGATACGAGGCATGTGTTGTTCTTCGTTCTGGTTTAGTGAACTGCAGTGCGTGTGACGCCCGCGCCCTCGGCGCATACCTCGTGGAATTGCTGGACCAGCAGGTCGGCAAACGCCGGATCATTCAGATGCAGTGGGCTGCGGATCAATGTGCGCCGCGGGCCGCGACGGAAATTTGACTCGATCGCGGTGAACAGCGCCTTGTCTGCGACCGGATCCCAGAATGTCTTGCCTGGTGCGTCGAGCGACGACACGCCGCCTTCCGGAATGATGAAGCGCACGGGCCCTTCCATGCGATTCAGCTTGGCCGCGATGAACTCGCCGATCGCCTTGCATTCGTCGGCGGTGGTGCGCATCAACGTGACGTTCGCGTTGTGCTTGACCAGATTGCGGTCCTTGAACTTCGGCGGCACCGTATCGAACGCCCAGAAATTCGCCATGTCGAGCGCGCCGCATGAGCCTACGTACGGAATCGGGCGGCGAGCGAAAGCATCGAACCGCTCCGGGCCTGCACTGAGCACGCCGCCAACGATCTCGTCACACACTTCGGTCGTCGAGATGTCGAGCACGCCCGCGAGCAATCCCGAGTCGACGAGTTTCTCCATCGATTGACCGCCGGTCCCGGTGGCATGAAAGACCAGGCAATCGAACTCGTTCTGCAGCTGCTTGGTCACGGCCTGCACGCACGGCGTCGTGACGCCGAACATCGTCAGGCCGATCGCCGGCTTGCTTTCCGATGCGGCGGTGCGCGTGTACGCGATCATGCCGGCCAGCGCGTGCGCAGCGTTCGACAGGACTTTCTCGCTGATGCGATTGATGCCCGATACGTCGGTCACCGAATACATCATGCAGATGTCGCTCGGACCGACATACGGACGCACGTCGGCGGAGGCGACCGATGACACCATCACCTTCGGCATGCCCACCGGCAACGCGCGCATCGCCTGCGTTGCGAGCGCGGTGCCTCCCGAGCCGCCGGCTGACACGATGCCGCCGAGGTCGCGCCGGCCGAGCAGAAATCGCTCGAACGCGATCGCCATATTGCTGACCGACGAGCCGCGATCGCCGGTGAACACTGCGCTCTCGCCCTTCGGATGATGGCGCGCGACTTCGCGCGGGTGAACGTTGGCAGTCGACGTAGTGCCGGAGGTCGACAGGTCGACGGTCACTGTGCGCAGCCCGAGCTTGTCGATGCACTGTTTCAGGAAAAAGAGCTCGCGGCCTTTGGTATCGAACGTGCCGACGATGTAGGCGGCGCGCTGCACGTTGCTCGCAGCCGGAAATTCGAACACGCGTGCGCTGCGTGCGTTCGAAGCAGTGTCCGCAGCGGCTTCGGCTTCGACTTCCGGCTCCGACACTTTCGCGTCGGCGAGCGAAGCGCGTACCGCGCGATCGTGCAATGGAACATCGGGCTGCTGCGCATTCCAGCGCGTAAAGCTTCTTACGGTCTGCGTCGCTGTATTGGACGGTATGGCGGGTGGAGCGTCCGCGTGCGCGCGGCGTACGGTGAATACGCGAGTGCGCTTACGTCGTCGTCAGTAATTTCCGGCACGACGGGTTGCGGTCCTTCTTCTCCAGCCGCGTGCACGCCGAGCAATCGCTGCTGCAATTCGGTGTCGGCCGCGAGCTCGCTGGCCGACATCTCGCGCGCGATGCGCCCGTTGACCATCACCGCGACGCGGTCGGCGGCATCGACCGCGACACCGATGTTCTGTTCGATCAGCAGCACCGCGATCCCGGTCGCGTCCGAGGTGGTATGGGCGAGCTGCTTCAACGTTGCTGAAACCTGCTCGACGATCACCGGCGCCAGCCCTTCGGTGGGCTCGTCCATCACCAGTACACGCGGGTTGAACAACAGTGCGCGGCCGATTGCGAGCATCTGCTGCTCACCACCTGATAACTGGGCGCCGCCATTGCGCCGGCGATCCGCCAGGCGCGGGAACAATGAATAAACTCGCTCGACCGTCCACGCGCCCTGACGCGCGCTCTTTGCTGCGAGCCGCAAGTGCTCGTCGACCGACAGCGATGGCCACACGCGCCGGCCCTGCGGCACGTAGCCGATGCCAAGCTCAGTGATCACGTTGGGCGAAAGGCCGAGAATTTCTCGCCCTGCGAGTTTCACGCTGCCACGCGCGGGGACCAGTCCAGTGATCGCATTGCACAGCGTCGTCTTGCCCATGCCGTTGCGGCCGACGACGCCGAGCACGCCGGAAGGCAGCGTCAGCGACACGTCCTGCAGCGCATGTGCGCGGCCGTAGTAAACGTCGAGGTTGCGAACTTCGAGCGCAGGCGCGCCGACGTTGATTGCGTCAGTGGACATGAGCACCCCCATGACCTTGCGCGCCCATGTAGATCGCGTGCACTTCAGCGTCGTCCTGGATCTCCTGCGGCGAACCGTGCTTCAGCACGCGGCCGTTATGCATCACCGTGACGCGCTCGGCGACGCCAAGGGCGATATCGAGATCGTGCTCGATCAGCACGAAGCCGAGATGCGGCGGAAGGCTTCTCAGCAGCGCAACGAGCTCACGGCGCTCGCCCGGGTGACAATCCGGCCGCCGGCTCATCGAACAGAATCAGTCTTGGCGCGCCGGCCAATGCCATTCCGACTTCGAGCTGCCGTTGTTGCCCGTGCGATAGCGAAGCGACCGGCGTATCGCCGACCGGATCGAGACGCACTTGATGCAGCAATGCTTCGGCAGCCACGACGCTCGGGTCGGAGCGGTGCGGGCGGCGCATGTTGAAGCGGCCACGCGTGCCGCCGCGGACCGCCAGGAACAGGTTGTCGCGCACTGACAGCTCGCGAAACAGCAATGAAGATTGGTAGGTGCGTCGCAACCCGCGGCGAATCCGCTCGTGCGGTGGCAGGTTGGTGACGTCTTCACCGAAGAAATGCACGGTACCTTGTGTAGGCGGAAAGTCACCGGTGATCGCGTTGAACAATGTCGTCTTGCCCGCGCCGTTGGCACCGAGAATCGCGCGCCGTTCACCCGCCGGCACGTTAAATGTGATGTCGTCGATCGCGCGCAAAGCGCCGAACTGGCGCGTGACGCCATCGAGCACGAGCGCGTTGCCCGACATCGCGGCCGAGTGCGCGCGAGTAGTGGCAGGAAGCTCGATGACGGCAGACATGACTACTGCGTCAAAAGCGCTGCTGTTGCGCTCATGTCATTGCCGCACCGACAGCCTGGCGCACCGGAATACCTGTCGGTTCGAACCCGTGCAGGCAGAAGACATTGATGCCGAGATTGTCGGGTGTGACGCGCTTGCGATGGAAGGGATAGACGCCACACGTCTTGCAGAAGTAGTGGCGCGCAGTCTTCGTATGAAACTGATACTCGGTCAGCGATTCCTCGCCCGCCAAGACCTGGAACTTGCTTTCGTGGACTTTCACCATGAGTGCATTCTTGCGCCGACAAATTGAGCAGTCACACATGGTGAGTTCCGGAAAGTCAGTTTCGATTTCGAAGCGCACCGCGCCGCAATGGCAACTGCCTTCGTATTTCTGCATCGGGCGACTACTCACCACAAGTGCTCCTTGAGCGTTAACCAGCCGTTGAAGTGGAGCGGGCCCGAACAACTTGCGCCCGCTCCGCTCCTGCTACGGGCAGTCGGGCACGTCGCGCGAGCCCATCTTGAAGTCGGCCGGTTTCTGGCCGAAGGTCTGCGTGATGTTGTCGGTCTTCCCGACCACCTTGTTGAACAGCCCACCCTTGTCGTCCTTCGCCACTTCAGTGATGAACGTAGTGCCGATGGCCTGACGGTTTTCGTCCAGCTTGATGTCGCCGACCGGTGTCTTCAGCGTCATCTTCGCCAGCGTGTCGCGATACTTCTTCTGCCCATCGCCCAAGTCACCCTTGACGGCTTCAAGCCCGTCAAGCGCGGCTTTCATGTTGATGTAGTAGTTGAGCGCGAACAGGCCGGGACTTGGATAACCGTCCGGAAAGTTCTTCTTGTAACTTGCAACGAAGGCTTTGTACTCAGGCGTGTCGATCGCATCAGCCAACGGACCCGCCGACAACGTGCCGACCAAAGAATCGCGCCGCTTGCCGCGATAGTTCAGAACGTCCTGGCTGACCGTGATCGATCCACCGATCATCGGCTTGTCGCCGCCCGCAGCTTCGTACTGGTTGAGGAAGTTCACCGCGTCGGCGCCACCGAGCACGACGACCAGCGCGTCGATGTCTTTCGGAATGCGCGCAATGACCGATGCGTAATCCTTGCCCCCCAGCGGCACCCATGCCTTGACCGGAACCTTGCCACCGGCGGCGCAATACTCGGTCATGAAGCCCTGCACCTGCGAATACGGGAACGAGTAGTCCTCGGCGATCACCATCACGCGCTTGAAGCCGCGCTTCATTGCTTCCTTGCCGAGACCGACCATCCATTGACCGCCGTCAGTGTTGAAGCGGAAAAAGTTGGGTGACGGGCTGGTCAACGTGGTGGCTTGTGCGCCCGATGAGCCGTTGATGAACGTCACTTGAGGCTGCGTCTTTGAATAGTCCTTGACCGCAATGCCTTCACCGCCGGACAGTGGGCCGACCAGGATGTCGACCTTGTCCTGCTCGACCAGCTTGCGCGCCGAGTTCACCGCTACGTCAGGCTTCGCGTCGGACGACGCCTTGATCATTTCGATCTTGCGTCCCGCCACTGTGCCGCCGCGCTCGCGAATCGCAAGCTCGGCGCCGCGCATGCCATCGGCACCGCCCGCAGCAAACGGACCTTCCAGCGTGGCGAGCACGCCAATCTTGACGGGCCCGGTCGACTGCGACCATGCCGTCGTTGCAAATGCGCCGATCACCGCAGTGGCCATCAGCGCTCGCACCAAAACTCTCTTCTTCATTACTGTCTCCTCTGTTGCTAATGACGGCTCGCAGGCCGCGGTGGGGTAGAAACGGCACTTGCTCGAACTGCGCCCGTCCGCGACTGCGCGAAGCGCGCACGCACGAACGACCACAGGCCGAGCAGCCCGTCAGGTGAAAACAGAACGATGGCGAGAAAAACCCCGCCGATCACAAGATTGAATCGCTCGCGGTCGATGACATCGATCGCGAAGGTTTGCAGCAGCACGAAGATCAGCGCGCCCAGAAAAGGGCCGATCGGATGGCGCATGCCGCCGAGCACGGCGATCACCAGAATGTTGATCAGCCACGACGTGCCGACCGAGCCCGGAGTGATCAGCCCGTTGTACCAGACGAATAGCACGCCACCGATGGCCGCTATCACACCCGCGACCACGTAGGCTGCGACGCGATGGGCGACGACGTTGAAGCCGAGCGATTCCATGCGGCGCGGGTTCTCGCGAATGCCCTGCAGCGCGATACCGAACGGTGAGCGCACGATGTAGGAAATGAAGACGTAGCTCGCCAGTGCGCAAGCCAGCGTCAGGAAGTAAATCGGAAGCGGATCGCGCCAGTTGATGCCGAACAAGATCGGCGGATGCACCTTCTGCAATCCCTGCCAGCCGTTGAACACGCTGTAGTTCTGCAGCACCAGATAGAAAAACGCGACGCCGATCGCGAGCGTGATCATGATCGTGTAGATGCCTTCGGTGCGCACCGACAGCCACGCGATGCCCGCGGCGCATGCGGTGGCGATCAGCACCGCAGTTGGCACGGCCAGCCACCAAGGCCAGTTCAGGCTGATCTCGGCGGCGCTGCTGGTGCCGAGGATCGCGACCGCGTATCCGGCAATGCCGGCCACCGTCATCTGTGCGAGCGAGACCATCCCGCCGTAACCGCCGAGAAAAGTCAGCGACAAAGCGATCAGTCCGAGGGCGAGCGTCTGCGCGCCGATCTGGAATGTGATGAACGGCGAGACGACGAAAGGAAAAACAATCAGGCCAGCGAGAACGGCAAGCTGCCACGGAGACAGGTTCCTTATCCATTCCCGCAGGGCGACGGGCCGATCCGCCTTGGCCCATGCGTCTTGACGCGCAACAGGAACAAGGTGCAACGGTGCAGGTAGCGCAACGGCAGGAGCCGTTGCACCTGTTGCCATCGCGCGCCGCCACTTTGGCTGCACTCATGCGCGGCCTTCCCATCAACCCGCGCGGGCGAAACGCCAGCACGATCACCAGGATGACGAACGTGAACACGACGCTGTACGTCGGTGCGTACGCAAGGCCGAAAGTTTCAGCCAGGCCTAGCATCGCGGCGCCGATTGCCGCACCCGCGACGCTTCCCATGCCGCCGACGATGACCACGATCAGCGATGCGAGAAGAAAGCGCGTGTCCTCACCCGGCACCATCGATAGCTCGACCGCGCCAATGACGCCACCGAGTCCCGCGAGGCCCGCACCGATCGCGAACGTAATCGCGAACACCAGATTCACATTGACGCCCGATGCCGCAAGCATCGCGCGGTCGTCGACGCCGGCGCGAATCATCATGCCGACACGCGTGCGATTCAGGAACAGCCACAGCGCAACGCCGATCGCCACGCCGAGTACCAGCAGGCTCATGCGATACGCGGAATACGCGTTGATGATCGGAATGCCGCGAATCGGACCTTTCAGCCATTCGGGCGCTTCCATCTGATGCACTTCTGCGCTGAAACCCCACAGCAATACGTCGGCGATCAAGATCGACAATCCGATCGTGACCATCGTCTGCCGCAAATCCTGGCCCTGCATGTGGCGCAGGATTACCGTTTGAATCAGCAAGCCGACAACGGCGGCGGCAAAGAAACCGGCCGCCAATGCGAGGACCCACCAGCCTGTTTTCTCGGCGACGATAAAGCCCACATAGCCGCCAAGCAGATAGAGCGAGCCGTGCGCAAGGTTCACGTTGCGCATCAATCCGAACACGAGCGTGAAGCCGCTTGCCACAATGAAATAAAGCGACGCCAATGTCAGCCCATTGAGCACCGTCACCAGAAACAGTCGCGTGTTGTCGATCAGGCCCCAGATCGAAAGGCCCAGCAGCAACAGCGCGAGCACGCTCCAGCCGACGATGTGCGATGTCCGCATCAGGCCGCAGCGGGAGAATACGAGGGCGAGTAATACGGCGATCGCGACGAACGGCTCGCGGTCACGTCGGGCGCTTTGTGAAACACGCCATCCTTCATGATCGCCAGCAAACGCGTCTTGTCGAGCAGGATCGAAAGATCCGCGAGCGGATCACCGTCGACCAGCAGAAGGTCGGCCAGATAGCCTTCCTTCACCTCGCCGAGCTCGTTGCCCATCAGCATGATCTGCCCGCCGTAGCGCGTCGCCGATAGCAGCGCGTCCATCGGCGTCATGCCGCAGTGCCTGACGAAGTACTGCAGATCGGTGGCGTTCGTACCGTGCGGGGCCCATGCGAATCCATAATCGCCGCCGGGCAGCACGCGAATGCCGCGCTTGTGCATCGCTTTCATCGATTCGAGTGGCAGCGGCGAGCTCGTCTTCGTAGCCCATCTCGCGCGCCTTCGCGGGGGTGATTCCGTACGGCGTGCCTTCCTGCAACAGCTTGAAGATCACCGAGAGCCCGGGTGCGACGAATATCTTGTGCTTGTTCGCTTCGAGCAGGTCGAGCGCTTCGTTGTCGGTGTAACTCGCGTGATAGATCACTTCGCAGCCGAGCCGCACCGCCTGCTTTACCGAGTCGGCACTGCGCGCGTGCACGGCGACGCGCTTGCCGCGCAGCGTCGCTTCTTCGACGGCGACCTTCACCTCGGCGTCGGTCATCCAGGTGGTCTTCGCGTTCGCGTGCGGCACCAGGTTGTCGCCCGACAGATTGAGCTTGATCGAGTCGACGCCGTATTGCAGGAACATCCGGCACGCGCGTCGCATGTCTTCCGGCCCGCTGACATTGACCGCGAAGCTGAATTCGGGAAAGGGCAGATGCGGCAGAGTCTCGTCGCCGAGTCCGCCGGGAACCGTGATCTCCTGGCTTGCAGCCAGATAGCGTGGACCCGGAATCAATCCCGAGTTAATGGCGTTGCGCACCACGACGTCGAGCCGAGGCTTGGCGGTCGCTGCGCCGACGCACGATGTCCAGCCCTGGTCGAGATAAACCTTCGCAACACGCGCGGTCCACAGCGTGTGTTCTTCGACCGGCATCTTCTGGATGTCCGCAAGGCCTGACGCGTTATTCCACGCAAAGTGCGTGTGCGCCTCGACCATTCCGGGCATCAAGGTGGCGCCGGCACCGTCGATCACGGTACCGCCACCGCTGGCGAACGAACGCGCATTGCGCGCGACGCGACTGATGCGTTTGCCGCGCACCAGAACCTCACCGGTGTACGGTGCCGCGCCGCTGCCGTCGATGATCTTTACGTTGGTGAACAGGACTTCAGAGTCGGCCATTGGTTTCTCCTAGGCAGCGACGGCTTGCCAGCGTGTGGCAGCCGAGCTGCGCACATCGCGCGGGGCAGGAGCGCGATAGAACTCGCCGTCCTTCATCACCGCAAGGATGCGTTGCTTGTCCTGCAGGATGCGAATGTCCGCCAGCGGATCACCGTCGACCAGGAGCAGATCTGCCAACACACCATCCTTGATGCGGCCAATCTCGCCATCGAGCTTCATGATCGGTGCGCCCCACGCAGTCGCCGAGAGCATCGCTTCCATCGATGACATGCCGAGGTATTTGATGAAGTACTCGAGGTCCTTCGCGTTGGTGCCGTGCGGCGTCCACGCGAATCCGTAGTCGCCGCCGGGCAGGATGCGGATGCCGCGCTTAAGCATCTTCTTCAGCGTCTCGACCGCAACCTCGAGCTCACGGTGATAACCCATTTTCTTCGTCACTTCGGGCGTCAGGCCCCATTCGGACGCGTGATGCGAGGTGTTGATGAGCCACGCAAGTCCGGGCGCGACGAAATGCTTGTGCTTGTTGGCTTCGAGCATGTCGAGCGCTTCTTCGTCGGCGAAGCTCGCGTGATAGATCACTTCAATGCCATGCCGGATGCATTGCTTGACCGACTCGGACGAGCGCGCGTGCGCAGCGACGCGCTTGCCGAAACGCTTCGCCTCGGTCACGCACATTGCAATCTCTTCTTCCGAAAACGGCGTGTACTCGGCCGGCAATCCGGCGATGTATTCGCCCGACAGGTTGATCTTGATCTGGTCGACGCCGTACTTGACGAACTGGCGCACGCAGCGGCGTATCTCTTCGGGGCCGCTGACGACTGCGCCAAAGTTGAATTCCTCCTGCGGCAGATGCGGCAGCGTGTTGTCGCCAAGGCCACCTTGCACCGTCAGCTCCTGGCTCGCCGCGATGTAGCGCGGCCCGGGAATCTCACCGGCGTTGATCGCATTGCGGATCACGACGTCGAGCCGCGGCTTCGCTGTTGCAGCGCCGACGCACGACGTCCAGCCCATCGACAGGTAACGCTCGGCAATGTGCGCACACCAAAGAATGTGCTCTTCGGTCGGCATGCGCTGAATTGAATCGAGCGAGGGCTGATCGTTCCACGAGAAATGCGTGTGTGCCTCGACCATGCCCGGCATCAACGTGGCGCCTGCGCCGTCGATCACCGTCGCTCCAGAAGCGGACGATGCGGGTAATGAACGCACGCTGCCCGACGTCCGTGTGACGCGCGCGATGCGATTGCCTTGCACCAGCACTTCGCCCGCAAACGGCTGCTCACCGCTGCCGTCGAAGATGCGCACGTTGGTGAATAACGTGTTGGCCATTTTCTCTCCTACGTTCTAGTCGCCATCGAGCGCTCGAGGAATCGGCGCAGGTGTGATTGACACTCCGTGGCGCGCTCCGCGGTCATCCAATGACCGCAGCGCGGTAAAACTTCGACCTGAGCATCGCCGATGCGCCTGGCTATATCGCGCGCAACCTCCACGGATGCCACTGCATCCTCGTCGCCTGCGACCAGCAGCGTCGGAGCGTCGATGCCTTCGATCGCCGCAGGATCTGCGGCGGCGAGTGCTTCGCACGTTCGCGCATAACCCTCGGGATCCTGTGCCAGCAGCGATTCGCGTACGAAAGCCACCACAACCGGCAACTGTTCGCGCGAGGAGCTCGATAACGAACCTTGCACGATCGCATCCGCGATGCCGAACATTCCTTCGTCGCGCGCTTTGGCTGCCCGCGTCTTTAGCCCCTGGCGCGCCGGATCGGGGGGCGCGAGCAGTGTTCCGAACAAGGCCAGGCTACGTACGCGCTCAGGCGCACGGACCGCAAGGTGCTGGCACACGATCGTGCCCATCGAGTGACCGGCAAAGTGCGCACGTGACACGCCGAGCTGTGCGCAAACGCGCAGCACCGCGTCGACCAGCAAGTCCATCGACAAGCGGCCTTTGTGCGGAGTGTTGTCTTGCAAGACATGCGCGCGATGCGAGCGACCCGAGCCCGGCAGCTCGATGCGAATACGTTTTGCGTTCGTCAGCGCAGGAATCAGAGGCGTCCATGTGTTGGTCGTTCCGCCGAGCCCGTGCACCATGACGACCGGGTCGCCTTCGCCGTCGACTTCGACGGCCATCCTATCTATCCAGTGCAGTGTCATCGTCAGTGCGCCACGCTTAGTGAGCCACGACAGGGTTTTCGAGCACGCCGATGCCCATCGATCTCGATGCGCACGGTGTCACCCGCCTTGAGCCAGGTCTGCGGCTGCATGCCCATGCCAACGCCGGCCGGTGTGCCGGTCGCGATGACATCGCCCGGATACAAGGTGATGCCGCGCGAAATCGTTTCGATCAGCGTCGGAATGTCGAAGATCAGATCGACGGTGCTTGCGTCCTGTCGTAATTCGCCGTTGACCCACAGCCGTACGCGCGTGTTTTGCCCGTCGAGCTCGGTCTTGTCGACCAGCCACGGTCCCATCGGGCAGAACGTGTCGAACGACTTGCCCATATCCCACTGAACATGCCGCATCTGCACGTCGCGCGCGGTGACATCGTTGACGATCGTGTAGCCCCACACGTGATCCATCGCGCGGCTTGCGGGAATGTTGGTGCCCTTGCGACCGATCACGACTGCAAGCTCCGCTTCGTAGTCGATCTGTTCCGATGCGGCTTTGCCGGGAAGGCGGATCGGGTCGCCCGAGGCGACCACGCATTCGGGCACCTTGGTAAAGACGATCGGCCATTGATCAATCTTCGCTGCGCCGTCGTCGTTCTTGAATATGGTGCCCTGCAGCTCCTTCGCGTGCGCCCGGTAGTTGCGGCCGACGCACCAGAGGTTGCGCCGCGGGCGAGGTAGCGGCGCTTCGAGCGTAACCGCGGAAATCGGCAGCCGGGTCCCGTTGACCGCAGGAAAGTCTCGTTGCCTTCCGCCAGATGTTCAAGCAAGGCATGGGCTCCGCGCGACTGCACTTGTTCTTGCCGATGCCTCAAGTCGATCGGTGCGATCTCGCGCGCGTCATTCGACAACACGCCGACGTGACGACGGCCGCCCCAACGATAGGTGGCAATGCGCATGTCTCCTTCGCCGTCCCTCTGTAAATGGGATCTGTTGCGGTGGATTTGGAACCGACTGAAAAAATTGAGACACATGTCTCATCGGTCGCGGCTACGATACCGAGTCGGTTCGCCACCGTCCAGTAGGGAGCCAATGCCGATCAAGTCCCCAGTCCGGGCTACGGTTCCGCCGCCGGGTCCGGCTGGGGGTACCCGTGGGCGCACTTATCGGTTGTTGCTGGCGGAGGCAATGAAGCTGGCCGAGGACGGGCGGCTGGTCACCGTGGCCGAGGTCGCGGCGGCAGCCGGCGTGTCTCGCGCGACGGCATACCGCTACTTTGCCAGCCGCGGCGAGCTGATCTCCGCCATCGTCGGCGAAAGCCTGGGGCCGGTGCGCCGCTTCGAGTCGCGCAAGGTCGACGGGCGCGAGCGGCTGCAGGAACTTATTTACCAAGACGTTTCCTCGCTTCAGGCAATTCGAGCCGCACATGCGCGCCGCGCTGCAGCTATCACTCGAGCATTGGGCGCTGGAGCGTTCGGGACAGAATCGAGGAAGAGCCTTATCGCAGAGGCCATCGGGTCGCGATCTTGAGCCGCATCGCGGCGCCGTTGAAGTCGAAGATGCCGCACAGCGAGTACCGGCGGCTGCTGTGCGCCCTGTCAATGATTTTCGGAATCGAGCCCTATGTCGTGCTGAAGGATATCTGGGGTTGCAGCGATCGCGAAGTGCAGGCGACCGCGCGCTGGATGGCGGATGCGTTGATCGATGCCGCGCTGAAAGCGCGGCCGGATTCGGTCCGGCGAAAACCCGCGCGTGCGCTTCCCCGATCTAGTGCGCGAGGATCTTTGACAAGAACGCCCGGGCGCGTTCACTCTGCGGCGTCGGTAAAGAATTCTTCCGGCTGACGCGTTTCGACGATCTCTCCTTCGTCCATGAAAATGATTCGGTTGGCGACGCGCCGCGCAAAGCCCATTTCGTGAGTGACGACAATCATCGTCATGCCATCGCGCGCCAGATCAGTCATCACGTCCAGCACTTCGTTGATCATCTCCGGATCGAGCGCCGATGTGGGTTCATCGAACAGCATGACCACCGGATCCATCGCGAGCGATCGCGCAATCGCCACGCGCTGTTGCTGGCCACCCGACAGCTGCGCCGGAAACTTCAATGCATGATCGGTCAGTCCTACGCGGGCCAGCAGAGTTCTGGCGCGCGCCTCTGCTTCTTGCCGCTTGCGGTTGAGCACGACCATCGGCGCCAGACAGATGTTGTCCAGCGCAGTCAGATGCGGATACAGCTCCAGACTTTGGAACACCATGCCGATTCGTCTTTGAAGAACGCGAAGCTGGGCTTTGTCGGCAACCTTCAGGCCATCGACGATCACCTCGCCCTTATCGAACGTCTCGAGCCCGTTCACGCACTTGATCAACGTGCTTTTGCCTGAGCCGGACGGTCCGCAGACGACAATCACTTCGCGGCGCGCGATCGATACCGAGCAGGACTTCAGTACCTGAAAGCTGCCGTACCACTTGCTGACGTCGCGAATTTCAATCATCGCCGGAAGCCGCCGCCCACTTTATTGACAAAGCGCGATCCGGTGAAGCAGATCACGAAGTACACGGCGGCCGCGAACAGATACAGCTCGACCAGCCGCAGCTCCTGATTGGCGACGGTGCTCACTGACGTCATGAAATCGCGCAGCGTCACTACATACACGAGCGACGTATCCTGAAACAGGATGATGCTTTGCGTCAGCAGAATCGGCGTCATGTTGCGGAATGCCTGCGGCATCACGATGTGCCGCATTGCCTGCAGCCGGGTCATTCCGCTCGCCACCCCGGCGTTGATCTGCCCCTTTGGAATGCTCTGCACGCCGGCGCGAATGATTTCGCAGTAATAAGCGGTCTCGAACAGCGCGAACGCGATCACCGCCGATAAAAACGGTCCGGTTGCACGGCCGAGCAGCAACGGCACCAGGAAGTAGATCCAGAAAATGACCAGGATCAGCGGCACCGAGCGGAAGAAGTTGACGTAACAGGCTGCCAGCCAGGCGACTGGTTTTATCGACGACATGCGAAGCACGGCGAGCATCGCGCCGCACAGGATGCCCCCGCCAATCGCGAGGCCGGCCAGCAGAAAGCTCAGCTGCAGTCCTTGCCACAGGTAGGGCAGGTTGCGCACGACGACGTTGAAATCGAGCTCGCTCATCGCCCAGTCACATACTGCCGCGGGCGATCCAACCCGGGATGCGCGTGCGCGCTTCGAGCCGGCGCGTCAGAAAAAGCAGCAACATCGCAATCGACAGATACAACACTGTCGCGGCCGTGAACGCCTCGTAACCCTGGAACGTATAGCTTTCGATCTGGCGGCTGGAGGCGGTGATCTCCATGACGCCGATCGTCAGTGCAAGCGATGTGTTCTTGACGATGCCGAGAAACTCGGACGTCAGCGGCGGAACGATGATGCGAAACCCGAGCGGCAGCAGTATGTGGCGATACGTCTGCGCCACACTCATGCCCGAAGCGCGCGCCGCCGCACCCAGCAGCGGCGGCACGCTGTTGATCCCGGAACGTACCTGTTCGGCAACGCGTGAGGCTGTGTAGAGGCCGAGACAGACCATGGCTGAGTAAAACTCGGGATAGGGCAGGTCACGCTTGAGCCAGTGGCCCAAATCCGGTGGAACAAGCTCCGGCAGAACAAAAAACCACAGGAACATCTGCACTAGCAGCGGGATGTTGCGGAACAGCTCGACATAGCCTGTCGCCAGCCAGCGTAGTGGGGCGTTGGGCAGCGTGCGCGCGAGGCCGATCAGCGAACCCAGGATGAGGGCGATGACCCACGAAGACAGAGCGAGCGTTACCGTCGCGACGACGCCCTTCAGAAGCCAGCCCAGATACGGCTCGCTGACGAGGACTGCCCAGTTCCAGTTATAGGCAGCCATTCGAGCGAGCCGATGAATGCGGTGCGATCAGTCCGGCATCGAATTCAGTTTGAAAACCCATTCGACTGCCGGAGTCATCGGAATGCCAAATGGATCGAAGTGGCGCTTGAACATTTCATTGACCTCGCCCGAGCGGTAAATCTTCGCCAAAGTGCGGTTGGCGACGTGCTTGAATGCGCTGTCGTCGCGGCGAATCATCAGGCCGTACGGATCAAACGACACCAACCGGCCGACGACCTCGAACCGCTGCCGCTGCGTTGACTTGGCAAGGAGCGCGAACTGGCCGACCTCATCGTGCATGTACGCGTCGATCCGGCCGGTCTCCAGCGCCAGCATCCCTTCTGCGTGGTCACGCACCAAGACGACTCGAGGCTTGAGCTTCAGCTGCTCGATCAGGGTGTTGAGCACACGCTCGTTGGACGTGCCGGGTGCAACGCCGACGGCCTTGCCGGTCAGGTTCTCGACCTCCTTGATTCCGGAGGCTTTACTGGCAAGCAGCCGGCCACCGGTCACGTAGAAGCTGTAGGTAAAGTCGACCTGCTGCTGACGCGTCAGGTTGTTGGTCGTCGACCCGCATTCGATGTCGATCGTGCCGTTGGTCAGCAGCGGAATTCGAGTCTGCGCGTTGATCGGCAGATACTTGATCGCGATGTCGGGCATCTTGAGCTCTTCCTTGACCGCTTCGCCGATCCGCGTGCAGAGCTCGACCGCGAAACCGGTCGGTTTCTTCTGGTCGTCGTAGAACGCAAATGGAAACGACGCCTCACGGTGCCCGATCGTGAAGGTCTTCGTGTCGCGCACTTTCTTCAGCGTGCCAGATAGCTCCTGGGCGAACGAAGGTGCCGCCACCGCGCAAAGCGCTAAGGCGGCGAGTGCCAGCCGGAAAGTTTTCATGCAAAGCCCCCTGTGTTGTTGGTGATTTTCAAACGATTGCTGTAACGGCACGTCACTTCAGACACCACTGCGGCGAACGACATCGCGCGCAAGTGCAAGAACGCGGTCCACGTCGTCGTCGGAATTGAACAAATGGAAGGCAAAGCGAAGCATGCCGCGCCGGATCGTGTGCACGACGCCATTCGCGATCAGATGCTCGGACAGGCGCGCCAGCAGCGGATTAATAGTGAATCCGTGGCCACCCTCTCCGAGCTGCCCGACCGTGACGATGTGAGAGCCTGCCGGACCGAACGCGCGGCTTGGCACATCAAGCCCCAGCTCCGCCAGCCCTGCGCGTAAGCGAGCTGCGAGCGCCAGAGCTTGCGCTTCGATTGCAGCTGCGCCGACGCTGCGTAACAAATCGAGCGAGGCATCGACGGCGTAACAGGCGGCGTAGTCGACGGCACCCACTTCGAAGCGACGGGCGTCTCTGCGCAGGTCGGCATCCAGGCCCGCCAACTCTGAATAGCGATCCGGCGGCAGTTCTACCGCCGGGCGTGACAAATAGGCAGGCGTCAAGCGTTCCGCCCATTCGCCGCGACAGTAAAGGAACCCACAGCCATAGATGCCGAGCAGACCTTTGGCGGTCGAGGTCACGAGCGCATCGATGTGATCACGCGACACATCCGTTCGAAGGATTCCAGCCGACTGGGCGGCGTCAACCAGAAACAGGACGTCGCGGCTGCGGCAGGCACGACCGATCGTGCCCAGATCGGTGCGCAATCCGGGAGAGAAAGTGACCGACGAGCATGTGACGACTCGCGTCCGCTCGTTGATTGCGGCGATGATGGCATCGGCGTCGATCGCACCGTCGGTCGGCTCGATGACCCGCATCTCGACGCCAAGCCGGCGCAAGTGAATCCAGGGCAACACGTTATTCGGATGCTCGAGCTCGGCGCAGAGCACGACGTTGTCACCCGCTCGCCAGGGGATCGCGGTGGCGATCGCGTTGATCCCCTCGGATACGTTTTTGACGATGGCGATATCAGTGGATGGTGCCTGAATCAGCTCGGCAAACTTGGAGCGCGCGCCGTCGACACGTAGTTCGCGAACAGCGCGTGTTTCGCGCCAGTACATCACGTGGTCCAGGAAATCGTCGACCGCAGCGCGCACGCGCCGGCTGAGCACTGTGCTGTCACAGATGCTCAGATAAGTGCAGTGCTGGACGACTGGGAATTCGTCGGCGCCGAGAAGACGGTCGCGACGGGCGTGCAGATCCGGGCCGAATTGCGTCGGCATCACTCCAACCGTTTTGACCGAGCCTCTCATCCCCTCCTCAAGGCTGAAATGAATGTACACGTACGACGCCGTCTTGAACGCCTAACTTGTATTGCCGCCCATTTCATCGCGAATGTGTTGGCGTATGACGGCTTCGAAGTTTTCGTCACACGGAAAGCCAAGCGCGCGCGCTTTCGTTGTGTCCAGCTCCCCCGGCCAAGTCGACACGATACGTTCGATCCGCGGATCGGCTTGCCACTGGATCCGGTTGACGACTTCAGTTCCCGCGACGCGCTCCAGGGCGGCGACCATGTCACCGACCTTCAGCGACTGACCGGGAACATTGATGTTTCGATTCGACCCGAGTGCGTCGGCCGCGACGTCGTGCCCAAAGATCAGCGACTGGGTAACCGTCTCCGGCGACAGCAGCCATAAGAGCGTGTTGGATTTGACCGGGCAGACTGCCGGCTCGCCATTCAATGGCTCGCGAATGATGCCGCTCGCAAACGAGGAAGCAGCAGCGTTCGGGCGTCCCGGCCGCACGCAGATCGTCGGCAGCCGCAACACGCGGCCGTCGATAAACCCCTTGCGCGTGTAATCGTTGACGAAAAGTTCGACTACCGCTTTTTGCGTTCCATAGGAAGACTGCGGCGTCAGCGCGGTCGTGTCGAGCACCATCGCCGGCAGCTCGCCTCCGTACACAGCCACCGAGCTTGCAAACACGAACTTGGGGCGGTGACCGAGGCGCCGGCAGACGTCGAGCAATTGCCGCGACGCATCGACGTTGATGCGCATTCCCAGGTCGAAGTCGGCTTCGGCCTGACCGCTGACGACGGCGGCAAGATGGAAAATCGAATCCGTATCCGAGTCGATCACGGTCGCCAAGAAATCCGGATCGCTGATATCACCGGTGATCTTGTCGAACGCGCGGGTCTGTAAGCGGCGCGCCTTGCACGACATCGGCCAAAACGATCTGCTCGATGGCGCGATCGGTATCGTCAGCGTCTCTGAGCGTGCCGCGCTCCAACAGCTTCGCAGCCAGGCGCCGTCCGAGGAATCCGGCGCCGCCGGTGATCGAGAACTTTCATTCGTGGCCGCCGCCGATAGACGCCGCATCCAGCCCAACCCTTTTTCCGTGCCGTCTCGCGGACGGTATTCACATCCCACCCATCCTGCATAACTCATTTCGTCCAGCAGACGAAGCAGGTACCTGTAGTCGACTTCGCCCTGGTCAGGCTCATGGCGGTCGGGCACACCGGCGATCTGCACATGCGCCGATGTTGTCGAAGTACTTCCTGAATTTCATCGCGAGATCGCCTTCGACGATCTGCGCGTGATAAAAATCCATCTGCACCTTGAGGTTGGGTTCGTTCACTTCTTTGACGATCGCATGCGCGTCGGCCTGCGTGTTCAGGAAGTAGCCCGGAAAATCGCGCGGGTTGATCGGCTCGATCAGCAGCGTGCGGCTGCTCCTGGCGAGCTCGCGTGCGGCGAATCGCAGGTTGTCGACGTACACGGTGCGGTGCGCAGCGCGATCTCCGCCTGCCGGAACGATCCCGCTCATCGCATGCAGCGTCGGAGTCGAGGTTGCTTCGGCATACTCAAGCGCACGCGCTACCGCGTCGCGAAATTCTCGCTCCCGGCCGGGCAGTGATGCCAAGCCGCGCTCGCCTGCGGCATAGTTCCCGGGCCACAGATTGAGCCCGCGGTTCTGCAGTCCGCTGTCAGCAAGCCACTTCGCGACATCGCCCGGCGCGTGGTCGTAAGGAAACAAGAGTTCCACGGCCTTGAAACCGTTGCGAGCCGCGGCCGCAAACCGCTGTTCGAACGGCAGCTCCGTGAACAGCATCCCGAGGTTGGCGGCGAATCTGGGCATCGATCTAGTGTTTAAGTTCGAAGACAGAACGCAGCTCGGCGATCTGCGCTTCGGTCAACGTGCGAACCGGCGCGCCGCGTAACAACAGGAACAGCTTGGCCGTTTCTTCGAGCTCTTCGGTCGCGTATACCGCCCCTTCCAGCGTCGCCGCCGAGACGATCGGCCCATGATTGGCGAGCAACAACGCCGAGTGCGTGCGTGCCAGCTCGCGTATTGCTTCAGCGAGAGCAACATCGCCGGGACGATGGTACGGAATCAGCGGCAGCTTCCCGATCTTCATGACGAAGTAGGCGGTCAACGGCGGCAGGCAGTTCTGAGGGTCTAGACCGTCCATGCACGACACCGCCGCCGAATACGTCGCGTGCAGATGGACGATCGCATTGGCGCCGGCGCGCTCGCCGTACATCACGCGATGCAGAAACGCCTCCTTCGAGGGCGGGTCACCACTGAGCAGCTGTCCACTCCAATTCAGCTTCGAAAGCCGCGCCGGATCGAGCTGGCCCAAACACGAATCCGTCGGCGTCAGCAACCACCCATCATCGAGACGCACACTGATGTTGCCGCTGCTGCCCGCGGCCAACCCGCGATCGAAAAGCGAGCGGCCGTGCCTCACGATGTTGTCTCGCAACTGTTGCTCGTTCGCGGAGCTACTCATGCCGTCGCGGTCAGCCGCGTCCACGCTTTCAGGAAAAAATCAGGACTGCCGAAGTTACCGGATTTCAACGCCAGCGCCAGCAACCGACGTTTTGGTTTTTCCAGCATCGTCGTCGTCCACGGCACGCCGGGATCGATCTCGCGGCCGATCGTCAATCGTTTCGCGCCGAGCGCGTGCAGCACGGCACCCGATGTTTCACCTCCGGCGACGATCAACTGCCCGACGCCGAGCGCCACGAGCCTCTCGGCGATCGCTGCGAGCGCTCGCTCGACCAGCGCGGCCGATTGTTCGATACCCAGCCTTGCTTGAATGGCCTGCACCTCTTCCGGCGCCGCTGTGGCGTAAATCAGAATCGGCTCGGCACCGACCCGTGCAGCAGCCCATTCACCAGCGGCCCCGACAACGTCTTCACCATTCGCCAGTGCAAGAGGATCGACGCGAAACGCGGGATGCCGGGCGCGCATGACCTCGACCTGATTTCGCGTAGCCGTCGAACAGCTTCCGGCGATGACTGCCTTGAAGCCGCCTGGGGCCAATGCTTCGTCGGCTACGGCAGAAGCATTCAACAATCCCCGCTGTCTGAAATTTTGCGGAAGCCCTTGCGCGAGGCCTGAACCGCCGGTCACCAGTGTCAAGTCCGCGGCAGCGGTTCCAATCTCTGTGAGGTCGGTGTCGGAAATCGCATCGACGATCGCTAATCCACACCCATCGTGACGGAGCCGCGCGAATTGCTCAGCGATCGAAATGGTGCCGCCCGCGGACGGCGCCGTGATCGACCAGTCCGACCTTCCTTTTGGTTTGCTGCTGCAGAACGCGCACCAGGTTCGCGTCCTTCATCGGTGTCAGTGGATGGTGCTGCATTCCGCTCTCGTTCAGCAAAACACCGTTGACGAAAAGATAACCCTGATAAATCGTCCGGCGCGTAGCGGGAAATGCCGGGCACGCGATCGTGAATTCTGTTCCGAGCGCGTCCATCAATGCCTCGGCCACGGGCCCGATATTGCCGCGCGGCGTCGAGTCGAAGGTCGAACAGTATTTGAAGTAGTACTGGATACAACCGGCCGCTTGCAGCCATCGGAGCGCCGCGAGCGACTCCTTCACCGCGTCGTCGACGGGGATGGTGCGAGACTTCAGTGCAACCACCACCGCATCGGCGTTCGCCGGCCACGGACCTTCGGGCACGCCGATCATCTGCACGGTCCGCATGCCGTTATTGACGAGAATGCCCGACAGATCGGTGCCACCGGTCAAGTCGTCGGCAATGCAACCCAGAAGTGCGGGCATCAGTGTTCCGTCATGACGCAATGCGCAGCCGAGCGTCTCGTACGCATGTCGTCTGGTCGTTGCATCAATCCAGGTACTGCACACCCTTCTCGGCTAGCAGCTGCTCGAAACCGGGCGGAAGCGTCGCGCCTGTGACGACCAGCGCTTCCATCCTGTCTTCCTTCGCCTTCACATCAGCGAGCGCGCCGAGCACGCTTTCGAGCGCCTCGCGCGCGACAACGACGACGCCGTTCTTGTCGCCGATCACCACATCGCCTGCATTGACCATCACCCCGCCGACGTAGATCGGCAGCCCGATCTTCCCCGGACCATCCTTATGCGGTGAATTCGGAGACAGGCCGCGCGCAAAGACCGGAATCCCGACCGCATTCAGCCCATCGATGTCGCGCACCAGGCCATCGGTGACGAGCGCGCACACACCCTGGTTTTTCGCCATGCCCAGCAGCACGTCACCCGCGACGCTTGCTTCCTCGTAGCTGTCGGTCGAAATCAGCATCACATCGCCGGGCTTGGCGTAGCGAATCGCTGCATACGGAGCCAGGTTGTCGCGCGGCCGACTTTGCACCGTCAACGCAACGCCGCAGAAGCGCATAGCGCTGGTCATCGGGCGCACGCGGTAGTTGAGCGCCCCGCGCCGTCCGTTGGCATCGACCACCCACCCAGTGGGACACTCGCGCAGTTGATTCACGAGGGTGTCTGCCGGTCGAACGAAGTTGCGGCGAACCATAAGCGCGGGCGGGTTGAGCATGACAGTCCTTCTTTCTTCCAGCCAGTCGTTAAGTAGTAATTGGATCGAACAGGTGCGCGGACGTCATGTCAAGCGCATCGGTGCGCGGTCGCCCACTTTGGCCCGCGCGCCTGACAAAGACGTGGGCGTACGCGAGGATCATTAAATTATCCAAAAAAAAGCGCCGCTAGGTGCGGCGCTGGTGCGCATAACCTTACTCGAGTGAGCAAAGTAGAACGGACCATAGTTCGGAATCCTTAAGGGCAACTTAAGGCGACGGCAAGGCCGGGAAACTTGCGACCGCCCGCAATCCTCCTGTCGCCTTACCCTCCGACAGCGTTATGGCGGCGTCGTGCATGGCGGCAATTTGCCGCACGATTGCGAGGCCGAGTCCGCTGCCGCCCGCTTCCGCCTCGCGTCCGCGATAGAAGCGATCAAACACGCGCCCGAGTTCGTCGGTCGGTATCCCTGGGCCGTTGTCTTGCACGATCAACTGCACTCGTGCGCCGGCCGGCTGCACCGAAACGTGAACACGCCCGCCCGGCGGCGTGTAGCGAATTGCGTTGTCGATCAGATTCGTCAGCAGGATGCGCAGTGCGTCTTCCTGGCCGAGAATCTGCGCAGGGGCCGGGGCATCGACCTCGAGCACGCTTGATTTCTGCGCGGCCAGCGGTTGCAACTCATTGGCCACTGCAGTCGCCAACGTCGCGAGGTCGATGGGTACCGCGGCTTTCTGCGCCGCCTCTGGGTCGAGCCGCGCCATTGTCAACAGTTGTTGCACCAGACGCGTCGCTCGCTTGACGCCTTGGTCCATTCTTTCCAGCGCGAGTGCGCGGTCCTCATCTGTTTGCGAGCGCGCGGCGAGTTGAATCTGCAAAGTCAAGGCTGTCAGCGGGGTTCGCAGCTCATGCGCGGCGTCTGCCGCGAACCGACGCTGTGTATCGAACGACACATCAAGCCGTTGCAGCAGCGCATTCAACGCTTCGACCAGCGGCTGAACCTCGACCGGCAGCCCTTCAACCGTGACAGGCTGCAGCGAAGTCGGATCGCGTCGCGACAGTGTTTGCGCCACTTCGGTAAGCGGCGCGAGCCCGCGCCCTACGATCCACCAACCCAGCAGACCGAGAAATGGCAGCACGATGATGACCGGCAACAGCAACCTGCCGGCACTGCGAGCCGCCAGTTCGGCACGCAAGGCGGTGGGCTGCGCGACCTGGATGGCTTGGTTGCCCGACGGCGTCGCATAGATACGCCAGCCACGGCCGTCGTGATCCAGCGTCGCAAAGCCTTCTGTATTCAACCTCGGCAGGGGATCGATCGCGCGCGAGCTGTAGGGCCGCGCAAACGCTGGATCCCAAATTTGCACCAGCACTCGCAGTTCGGGGTCATCACTGGCGCGTTGCAAACGCGCCAGATCGAGTTGCGCGTGATCTCGCAGCGAAAGCGCTATCTGGCGCAGTTCTTCGTCCAGAAGAGAATCAACTTCGCTGCGCGCTGACGCATAGGTTGCGATTGCTGCAATCGATCCCGAGCCGAGCAAAGCTCCGAGCAACGCGATCAGCAGACGGCGGCGTATCGAAAAGGTGCGCATCAGTCGAGCGTGTAACCGAGCCCGCGCACGTTGCGGATGATCGATTCGCCGAGCTTGCGACGGAGGTTGTGCACGTGCACTTCGATCGCGTTGCTGCCGACCGCTTCATTCCAACCGTAGAGCTTCTCTTCCAGTTGCGAGCGCGACACGACACTGCCTGCGCGCTCCGCGAGCGCCAGCAACAACGCAAATTCGCGCGCTGACACGTCAACCGATTGGCCGCGCAGGCGAACTTCGTGCGTCGCAGGATTCAACGTCAGTGCGCCGCGTTCGATCAGCGGCTCGGCGCGACCGGCAGCGCGACGTAGCAGCGCCCGCACGCGCGCCGATAACTCGTCGAGATCGAAGGGCTTCACCAGGTAATCGTCGGCGCCGGCGTCAAGCCCGGCGATGCGGTCGGCGACGGTATCGCGCGCCGTGATGATCAACACCGGGACGTCGACCTTGCGTCCACGCATGGCCTTGAGCACCTCGATGCCGTCGCGCGCCGGCAAACCGATATCGAGCAGTACCAGCGAGTACGAGTGCGTGCCCATCGACAGCTCGGCCGCGCGTCCATCGTGCACCCAATCGACCGCATAGCCGTCAGCCGCGAGGCCGGCAACGACAGCCTCGCCAATCATCGGATCGTCTTCAACGACAAGAACGCGCATTGCGAGTCAGCCGTAAGGCAGGGCCGCAACGATAACTCGACG
>CAWHKW010000035.1:0-96402 GCA_963829995.1 uncultured beta proteobacterium
GCGCTCCTAGCCTACCTGATTGAGCTCAGTACAGACGATGTTCGAATCGCGCCTCGACGGGCTGCGGCGAATCGGGCTTCTGAATCTTGACGGTGAACACGTACTGCGTCTTTCCCTTTAACTTGACGTAGTTGCCGTAGCTGGGGATGCTGCTGGTCGTCATCGGCAGCAGCGCCTTCGTCTCGCTGCTGAGCCCACGCTCGTCGATTTTGATTTCCACCTTTGCGCCTGAGATGGGTGCCTTGGTTGCCGCATCGAGCACAGACACGTTCACGTGGTAGTACCCGGACGCCGCTTGGGACGCCGCCATGCATCGATCGCTCAACCGAATCCTTTGGGAACGAGCGCAGAACTTCCGCCGGAAGTACGCCCAGATAGATCTCGGTCCCGCCGACGGTCTTGACGTTACCGGCCGGCTTCGCAGGTCCGGCTGCAGCGGCGCCCGCCGCGCCTTCCTTGGGCGCGGTTGGGGGGTTGAACATGTAGATGATCGCGCTCCTGACCTCGTTGTCGGTCAGTTCCGCCTTGCCGCCGCGCGCCGGCATGCCTCCGTGGCCCCGGATCGCCGCGTTCACAGCGTTACCAAGTCCGTGGCTAAGGCGAGCGCTCCATTCGGCACGTTCGCCGATCCGCGGCGCGCCTTTCACGCCCGTCGCGTGGCATTCGGCGCACACGGCTTCCACCACTTCCTTGCCACTGCGGTCGTCGCGGCGGGGACCGGTCTGCGCGCTGGCTTCGTAGTGCGCGATCACGGCCACCGCAAGCGGCATCGCCAACGCGAGAACTTTACGGAACATCAGCTGCGCCTGCCACTACTTCGTGGCAAGAATCTCTTTCACCGCGGCCTTCAGTTCGTCATCGCTCGCATTGACTTTCGGATGGCCCTTTGCCTCCTTCAGCTTCGCGACGAGCGTGCTCTCTGCCGCCTTGTCAGCCTTGTACTTGGCAGAGATGTCTTTCAGTGACGGCCCCATTTTTTTCTTTTCGACATCGTGGCAAGTCAAGACAGCCCTTCGCCTTCAGCACTTCCTGCGCTTGCGCGGCGCCCGCTGCCAACGTACCGGCGACCGCAAAAATCAAAATCGCTGCTTTCATGGATGTCTCCCTTTCACAGTTGAACGATCACAACGTGATTCAATTGTCTTGTCCGCCCGCCTAACGGATTTTTCTTGATTACGTTGACAGACACCAATGCGGCAGGACGCAAAAAGGAACTTCACAAACCGCGCCCATCATCTTGCAAACTGCAGGAACAATGGCTCGTAGTGCACGGCATGCCGCACCTGTGCGTTGTCGAACGCGGCGAAGCCGAAGCCGTAGCGGCCGGTCAGATCGCTGAACTGCACGTCAAACTTGCTACCCGTCGTCAGCTTGCGGCTCACTTCGGAGGTGTGAACACCATTGACCCAACGCGTCGCGACCTTGATGTCCGCGCGGTCACCCTTCAACGGATAGATGACATAAGACGCTACTTCGTCGCCCGCTTTGAATTTGCTGTCATCGAATGGCACCTGGTTCGCGTCCACGATGTAGTACGTGCCACCGGCTTTGGCGGCCTTGGCGTCCTTGTTCATGAACTCCGGCTTGCCATTGACGATGCCAAACCCTTGTACTCGGGGCCGCCAGGATCGCTCTTGCGGCCAGCGTTGGGACTCTTCTGCGCATCGAACCGCGTGTGGTCAAGATACTGGTCGTCGACATTGCCAAGTGGCGCAGTACGCGAGCCTTTCATGTGCCACATATCGCCAAGTTCTCCTTCCTTGGCCGTGTACTTGTTTCCGTACGGCTTGCCAGGTTCGCCCGCATGGCACGCGACCGCACAGCCCTGCTTGTCGAAGCCGGCGATCGAGTTATTGATGTTCCAGATCATTGCCCATTTGTCTTCGTAGTAGACGTTGTCGTCGCCGCCCTTGTTGGCAGGATCTTTCAGTTGTTTCCACGACCCATCGGCCTGCTTCTGGTACGGACCGCGTTGAAGAGAGTTGGTCGGGTCCGCGTACTGGATCAGGAAATAAACGGTGTCACCGCTGTACACCGCCTTGAGCGTGGCGGTGGTCTCCCCTTTGCCTCCAAAGTTGGCGCCGTCACTGAGGGCCACTTTGATGGGCTTGGCGGCCGCCCAGGCGGCGTCACTCGGGTTGCCATCGAGCGTCGGTGCAGCGGTCGCCTTGGCGGCGATTAGCACATTCGTAGCTGCGGCTTCTTCGTTGGTAGCACAGCCGGCAAGCATAGCGGCCGCCACCGCGGTTGCGACGAGAGACAGACGCCGTTTCATCACTACTCCTCGATCAGTTATTGGAAGGGCCGACCGGCTTTCTGCTCGTCCGCAGCCACCTGACACCATTAGGCGGCCGAACCGCACCGACAGCATTGATGCACGTCAAACCGGTGTCACGTTCGTTACGCGTACCGCTGATATCGCGGGTCGTACATTTGCGAACGCACGTCGGCGAGTACGTTTCGCGGCCGACGGCGCGATGTGAGACGGCGCTGGTACGCCACTTCGGCCACCGCAGTCGCAATCCGCGCGGAAACCTCGCGGATGCGCGCGAGCGGTGGATAAAGGCTGCCTTGGTCGAGGTCTGACTGGGTGGTTTCGCGTGCGAGGGTGCGCGCGGCGGCCAGGAACATCTCATCGGTAACACGCCGGGCGCGGCTCGCAATCACGCCCAGACCCACACCGGGGAAGATGTACGAGTTGTTGCCCTGGCGAGGTACGAAGGTTTGACC
Organism: uncultured beta proteobacterium; assembly: GCA_963829995.1. Classification (GTDB taxonomy): domain Bacteria; phylum Pseudomonadota; class Gammaproteobacteria; order Burkholderiales; family Burkholderiaceae_F; genus JACCZX01. The sequence continues at coordinate 2,731 of CAWHKW010000035.1, forward strand.
GTCGAGCGTGACCGGGTCAAACGGGCTGCCGCTGGCGAAGATGGCGCGACCCGCACTCCAGCGGTACGCCTGCTCGGCAGTGCATTCGGCCTTTGAGGTGGGATTGGACAATGCGAACACGATGGGGCGCGGAATTGATTCGCGCCATCGCTTCCAGCACCTTCTGGGTGAAGGTTCCACCGACCGCGGCCACACCGATGATCACGGTTGGCTTCAGTGTCTCAACCGCTTCCAGGAAGTCGGTCAGCGGTGCGTGATCGTGCGCGTAGGCCCGCTTGTGCTCTGCCAGCTCCTCTCGACTTGCAACCACCAGCCCGCGCGAGTCGAACAACCAGCATAGACGCCGCGCCTCGCCTTCCGATGCGCCTTCCTCCATTGCCGACGCCACCACAAGGTCACAGATGCCGGTCGCGGCCTCGCCCGCACCGAGGCAAAGGATGCGCTGCTCTCGTAGCGAGCCGCCTGTGATGCGCAGCGCCGAATGCACGCCGGCGAGCGCAACCGCGGCGGTGCCCTGAATGTCGTCATTGAAGGTGCAGACGCGATCGCGATACTTGTGCAGCAGCCGGAACGCGTTGGTGTTGGCGAAGTCTTCGAACTGAATCAGCGCTTCGGGGAAAACCTCCTGCACGGCCATGACGAACTCATCCACCAGCTCGTCATAGCGCTTGCCGCGCAGACGCTTTTGCTTTACGCCGACGTAAAAGGGATCGTTGCGCAAGCCCTCGTTGTCCGTTCCAGCGTCGAGCATCACCGGCAGGCAGCGCTGCGGGTGCACACCGGCGCAGGCGGTGTACAGCGACAACTTGCCGACCGGAATGCCCATGCCGTTCGCACCGAGGTCGCCGAGCCCAAGAATGCGCTCTCCATCGGTGACGACGATGATGCCGACGTCGCGATGCGGCCAGTTGCCCAGCAGCGTCGCGATACGACCGCGGTCCTTGGCGCCGAGGAATAGTCCGCGCGGTCGCTGGAAGATATGTCCGAACTGCTGGCAGGCGAGACCGACTGTCGGCGTATAAATAAGCGGCATCATCTCGTCGGGATGATCGCTGACCACCCGAAAGAACAGCGCCTCGTTGCGGTCGTGCAGCGCGTTCAGGTCAATGAATTTCTCAAGCTCGTTTGGCAAGCACCGAAGGTGGGTGAGAAATCGCTGCACTTGCTCGTCCTGAGTATGGATGCGGGGCGGCAGCAAGCCGTGCAGGCCCAGCGTGTCGCGCTCCTTGGCCGTAAACGCGGTGCCCTTGTTGAACAACGGCTCGTGTAGCAGCGCAACCCCTGTAGGCAAGCGACTTGTTCTGGAACCGGCGCTTTGTGTTTTGTGACGCATTTGTGGTCTCCAACGAACGCTGCGAACGTGTGGTGTGTAGTCAGTCACGCCCCCTCGTCGTCGGAGCTGCGCGCAGCGCTTTCAACGCACCGTAACAGCGCCACTGACTGCTGCGTTGACATGAATCAAGTGAACGACATTCCAGAAAGTGCGACGGGATCAGTGCGCCTCAGGACTTACGTGTCCTGCGACGCTGCGGCGATCGGTGCCGCTCACTCGCAGGCGGGATGGCCCGCGTCGACCGGCGTGCAATCGAAGGGGCCCGTGCCGCTATGTTCCGAACGCGACGCTGGCACAAAGCGGCCGCTGCGCAGATCAAAGACGTGCACCTCTCCATCCTCAATAACGTAGTGCCAACCATGCAACAGCAGTCGTCCGGCTTCGACGCGCTCGCGCACCATTGGGTAACCCATCAATCGCTCAAGCTGCAGTAACACTGATCGCTGTTCGGTGCGACGCAGTGCTTCCGGTGAAACCTGCACCGGTAACACCGCTTCGCGCCCGAGATCGAGCCAGGCGTTCAAGTTCTTGGCATGCGGTGTTGCCTCTTCATACAGTGCGCGAATGCCGCCACAGTGGCTGTGGCCGCACACAATGATGCGCTCGACCCCGAGTCTGAGCACAGCAAACTCGATGGCGGCGGCCGTTCCGTGGTAGCCAACCCAGCGACGAGCCGCCTCTAGCTGGGTGCGCCCCCCTGGGGTGCCGACGCCATCGGCGTCTTGGGGGCCTTCGATATAGCCATCATGCGGAGGCACGAAGGCGCCGACGTTGCGAACCATGAACAACTCCCCGGGCCCCGCGCCGGTGAGCAGATACGGCACCAGGCGAGAGTCAGAACATCCGATAAACAAAGTGTTCGGATGCTGGCCGTCCTCAACCAAACTCTGAAACTGATCTTGAGCGCCGGGAAAATATTCGTCGTGAAACTGGCGTAGGCGCTGCAATAGTGCGTCAGGCATCAAGGCGAGCTACTGGACCAGAGGCGACTCGGCCGCATCGAGATCGACGCCCTGGACCGCGGCGTTGCCGGCAAGCACCTTCAGACACTGGCGCAGTGCGGTCACATAGGCTTGCTGTCGCAGCGCCATGCGCACCGCGCTCTTTACTGCTTCAAAAGGCTGCTGCACGCCGGGCTCGCGCTCGAGCACCTCGACCACATGCAGACCGAAGCGGCTATGCACCAGACGGGGCAGCACGCCGACTTCGGCGCGGCCGAACAGCTCGCGCGCAAACTCGGGCGCGCAGTCGGCAGCGAGTAGCCAGCCGAGCTCGCCGCCCTGCTGTGCCACTCGGACAGTTGGAAAGCTCGCCCGCCGACTTGCCGAACGCGTCGCTGCTGCTGCCATCGTGGCAACGCACGTCGAGAAGACAGGCCTCGGCGCGCTTGCGCAACGCCACCACGTCGATTCCGGGCGTCACCGCGAACAGGATATGCCGCACACGTACGCGCTCTCCGGTGCGATAGCGCGCCGCGTGTGCCGCGTGATGGCGCGCGCACGCGTCTTCCGAAGGCTCCGGGAGCTGCAGCTCGCGCTCGAGCCAGCGCATCGATCGCAGCGGACGCGGCCTCGCTGATCGACCCCATCGTCCGGCGCTGCGTCGCGCGCATCGAGCAGTCCCTGCCTCGATGCGCGGCCTGGCGCAGCAGTTCGGTGCACGCGCGCTGGCGCAGCTGTTCGGCGGTCAGCTCCTGCCGCTGCGGGGTTCAGCAGCACGCCGTTGACGCTGGCTGTTTCGGCAGCGGTGAGCGCTGAAGTCGGTTAGCGGTTTCGGTCAGCATGGCTTCGGCTCTCAGACGCCACGCGCGGTGCGCCGGTCTGCGGCACGTTGTGGCCGGCAGGCACGTTCAGCCGCCGGCTGCGCACCACCTGATACGGCCGGAACAGATAGCCGATCGCAGCGAAGCCACTCCACACATGCACCAGCCGGCTAAATGGAAACAGCAGAAAGATCGTCATGCCGAACACGACGTGAAACAGGAACGGCCACGGCAACGGAGCCAGTGCCGAGGCGTCGACCGGCCGCAGCGTGACGATGCGCTGCGCCCAATCGGCCAGGATCAGCATCACGCTGCCGTCGGCGTGCTGCCACGAGTAAGGCAGCGTGATCAGGCCGACGACGAGCTGAATCCACAGCACGACCAGGACCGCAATGTCGGCGAAATGACTGGTGTAGCGAATGCGCGGGTCGAAGATGCGCCGATACAGCAGCATCGTCAGACCGATGAAACAGACGAAGCCCGGCGATACCGCCGGCCGTGACTGCGAGCATCTGCTTCTGCCCCGCGCTCATGAAGGCGCCGTAGACCGCATGCGGCGTAAAAAGCCCGACCAGGTGGCCGAAGAACAGGAACAGGATTCCGATGTGAAACAGATTGCTGCCCCAGCGCAGCAATCCGGAGCGCAGCATCTGCGACGAGTCGCTCTTCCAGCTGTACTGCGCTTGGTCGAAGCGAATCAGGCTGCCGACGATGAACACGACGAAGCAGACATACGGATAGACCTGAAACAGAAAACCATAGACGCCGCTCATCAGTGCGCTCCTGGTTGCGTCGAGGCTTTGCGGATGATGTGAATCGGTTGCGACTGTCCGGGCCGCGCCTGGCCCTTGGTAGAACAGCCGTCGAATGCTGCGCGGCTCGGGCCAGCTCTGATCGAGCGGTTCGTCGGCGTCGGCTTCGACCGGCGTGCGCCTTCTCGCCGGCAAGCTCCAACAGCGCGCCGAGCACGCTGGCGTAAGCGCTTTGACGCTGCAACAGCGCGCGCGAAGATCGCGTTGAGAATGTGCGCCATCTCGACCAGGAAAGCGCGCGCCTCGCGCGGCGGCTGCGTCGAGACGAATTCGAGCACCGCCGGCAGGTAATCGGGCAGTTCGCCATCCGCCAGGATCAGACCGGCCTTGTCGTACGTCTGGCCCAGATCGATCATCGCCGGGCCGCGGTCGCGCGAGTCGCCGTGCACGTGCTCGAACAGATGCAGCGATGTGGCGCGGCCGCGATCGAACAACTCGACGTAGTCGGCTTCGGCCTCCAATGGGTCGGCACGCAGCAGAGCAGTCGATCAGCGCCTGCAGTTCGGCGCCGGCGCGTGCGTGCCGACAGCGCGCGCTCGTCGCGCAGATGCTTCGCGCATCTCGGGCAGATGCGCACGCGCAGCCGCGCAGTCCGGGATAGCTGAGCAATGCGCGACAGCACGCGCAGGCTCGCTGGCACGATGCGGCTCGGAGCGAATTCGTAGACGCGAGCATGATCAGATCTCCGCCTTGATCGGAATCGTGCGTTTCTTCTCGCTGCCGAACAGGCTGACGTCGTTGATGCCGTCGGAGCAGTTGTTGCCGAAGCTGAAGCCGCAGCCGCCGCGCACGCTGAACGCGTTCTCCGCGTACTCGCGGTGCGTGCTCGGAATCACGAAGCGGTCTTCATAGTTGGCGATCGCCATCACCTGGTACATCTCCTCGACTTCGGCCTGCGTGATCTGCACCTGCTTCAGCACGTCCAGATTGATACGCCCGTCGACGTGCTTTTCGCGCTGGTAAGCGCGCATCGCCAACATCCGCTCGAGCGCGCGCACCACCGGCGCGGTGTCGCCGGCCGTCAGCAGGTTCGCCAGGTACTTGACCGGAATGCGCAGCTGGTTGACGTCCGGGATCTCGCCGTTGCTGCCGACATGTCCTGCGTTGGCCGCCGCGCTGATCGGCGACAGCGGCGGCACGTACCACACCATCGGCAGCGTGCGGTACTCGGGATGCAGCGGCAGTGCGACTTTCCACTCCACCGCCATCTTGTAAACGGGGCTGTTGCGCGCGGCTTCCATCCAGTTGTCGGGCACGCCGTCGATGTGCGCCTGCGCGATGACCTTCGGGTCGTTCGGGTCGAGGAAGATGTCGAGCTGCGCCTGGTACAGGTCGCGGTCGTGTTCGACGCTGGCCGCTTCCTGGATGCGGTCGGCGTCGTACAGCAACACGCCGAGATAGCGGATGCGACCGACGCACGTTTCGCTGCACACCGTTGGCTGCCCTGCTTCGATACGCGGATAGCAGAAGATGCACTTCTCGGCCTTGCCGCTTTTCCAGTTGTAGTAGATCTTCTTGTACGGGCAGCCGGAAACACACATGCGCCAGCCACGGCACTTGTCCTGGTCGATCAGCACGATGCCGTCTTCTTCGCGCTTGTAGATCGAGCCCGAAGGGCACGACGCGACACACGACGGATTCAGGCAGTGCTCGCACAGCCGCGGCAGATACATCATGAAAGTGTTCTCGAACTGGCCGTAGATGTCCTTCTGGATGTACGTCGAAGTTCTTGTCCTTGCTGCGCTTCGCGAACTCGCCGCCGAGAATCTCCTCCCAGTTCGGTCCCCACACGATCTTGTCCATCTGCTGGCCGGAGATCAGGCTGCGCGGGCGCGCGGTCGGTGTCGCCTCATCTCCGGCGCCGATTGCAGGTGTCCGTAGTCGAAAGTGAACGGCTCGTAGTAGTCGTCGATCTCGGGCAGGTTGGGATTGGCGAAGATCTTCATCAGCAGCTGCCACTTGCCGCCCTGGCGCGGCACGATTGAGCCGTCTGCGCGGCGCACCCAGCCGCCGTTCCACTTGTCCTGGTTCTCCCACTCCTTCGGATAGCCGATGCCCGGCTTGGTCTCGACGTTGTTGAACCAGGCGTGTTCCATGCCGGGGCGGCTGGTCCAGACGTTCTTGCAGGTCACCGAGCACGTGTGGCAGCCGATGCACTTGTCGAGATTCAGCACCTTGCCGATCTGCGCGCGGACCTTCATACGACGTTCTCCCTGCTCTTGCGTCGGCCGGATCAGCTCTCGGCGCACCGGCGTGTCGAGCCAGTCGATCTTGTTCATCTTGCGCACCAGGACGAACTCGTCGCGGTTGGTGCCGATCGTTCCGTAGTAGTTGAAGCCGTAGCAGAGTTGCGCGTAGCCGCCGATCATGTGGGTCGGCTTGAGCACCGTGCGCGTCACCGAGTTGTGAATGCCGCCGCGCGCGCCGGTCATCTCGGAGCCCGGCGTATTCACGATCTTTTCCTGCGCGTGATACATCATCACCATGCCCGGCTGGACGCGCTGGCTGACGACTGCGCGCGCGGTCATCGCGCCGTTGACGTTGAACAGCTCGATCCAGTCGTTGTCGACGATGCCGGCGCGCTTCGCGTCGTCTTCGCTGACCCACACGCACGGCCCGCCGCGGCTCAACGTCAGCATCAGCAGGTTGTCGGTGTAGGTCGAGTGGATGCCCCACTTCTGGTGCGGCGTAATGAAGTTCAGCGCGATCTCCGGATTGCCGTTCGGCTTGATCCCGCGGATCGCAGCGGTCGTCTTCAGATCGACCGGCGGCCGATAGCTGGAAAAGCCTTCGCCGAACGCGCGCATCCACGGATGATCCAGGTAGAAGTGCTGGCGGCCGGTCAGCGTGCGCCACGGAATCAGCTCGTGCACGTTGGTATAGCCGGCGTTGTACGAAACCGTTTCGCTCTCGATGCCGCTCCAGGTCGGCGACTGAAATGATCTTGCGCGGCTGCGCCTGGATGTCGCGAAAGCGGATCTTCTCGTCTTCGCGATGGATCGCCAGATGCGCGTGATCGCGCCCGGTTTGCTTGCCCAGCGCCTGCCACGCCTTGACCGCGACATGGCCGTTGGTTTCGGGCGCCAGCATCATCACCACTTCGCAGGCGTCGATGTCGGTCTCGATCTTCGGCATGCCGCGGGTCGGGCCTTCGGCAGTCACAACGCCGTTCAGCTCGCCGAGCTGCTTGATTTCCTTCTCGGTGTTCCAAGCTGATTCCCTTGCCGCCGTTACCGACCTTGCCCATCAGCGGACCCAGCGCGGTGAAGCGCTTGTAGACGTTCGGGTAGTCGCGCTCGACGACCTGCATGTTCGGCGCGGTCTTGCCCGGGATCAGATCGCACTCGCCGCGCTTCCAGTCCTTGACGTCGAACGGCTGCGCCAGCTCGGCGGGCGTGTCGTGCATCAGCGGCGTCAGCACCAGCTCGCGCTCGACGCCGAGATGGCCGACGCAGACTTCGCTGAACTTCTGCGCGAAGCCTTTGTAGATGTCCCAGTCGCTGCGCGACTGCCAGGCCGGATCCACCGCAGTCGACAGCGGGTGGATGAACGGATGCATGTCGCTGGTGTTCAGATCGTTCTTCTCGTACCAGGTCGCGGTTGGCAGCACGATGTCGCTGTACAGACATGTCGTGCTCATGCGGAAGTCGAGCGTGACCAGCAGGTCGAGCTTGCCCTCTGGCGCCTGCGCATGCCACACGACTTCTTGCGGCTTCGCTTCCTCCGCGCCCAGATCCTTGCCCTGCACGCCGTTGCTGGTCCCCAGCAGGTGCTTCAGAAAGTACTCGTGCCCTTTGCCGCTGGAGCCAAGCATGTTCGAGCGCCAGACGAACATGTTGCGCGGCCAGTTGTCGGGGTGATCGGGATCGGTGCAGCTCATCTGCAGCGTGCCGTCCTTCAGCGCTTTGACCGCATAGTCCTTCGGGTCGACGCCGGCGGCCTGCGCATCGCGCACGACCTGCAGCGGATTGGTCTGCAGTTGCGGCGCGCAGGGCAGCCAGCCCATGCGCTCGGCGCGCACGTTGTAGTCGATCATGCTGCCGCCGTAGATCTTCTTGTCGGCCAGCGGCGAGAGCACTTCCTCGACGCCGAGCTTTTCGTAGCGCCACTGGTCGGTGTGCGCGTAGAAGAAGCTGGTGCTGTTCATCTGGCGCGGCGGGCGGATCCAGTCGAGCGCGAACGCGAGCGCAGTCCAGCCGGTCTGCGGCCGCAGCTTTTCCTGGCCGACGTAGTGCGCCCAGCCGCCGCCGCTCTTGCCGACGCAGCCGCACATCATCAGCATGTTGATCACGCCGCGGTAGTTCATGTCGCTGTGGTACCAGTGATTCATCGCGGCGCCGATGATCACCATCGACCTGCCCTGCGTCTTGTGCGCGTTCTCGGCGAACTCGCGCGCGACGGTGATCACCTGCGCGCGCGGCGTGCCGGTGATGCGCTCCTGCCAGGCCGGTGTGTACGGCGTGTCGTCGTCGAAGCTCTTCGCGGCGAGCTCGCCGCTGAGTCCGCGCGCGACGCCGTAGTTGGCGACCTGCAGATCGAACACGGTAGCGACCAGCGCTTCGCGCGTTCGCCGCTTGCCCAGCGCGATGCGCTGCACCGGCACCGTGCGCACCAGCACGTCGCCGTTCTGCTCGTTGTTCGGGAAATGCTCGCTCGCGATGCCGCCGAAGTACGGGAAACCGACCTTCGCCGTAGCGGTGCTCGGATGCTCGCCTTCGAGCAGCGACAGCTTCAGCTTGACGTCGTTGCCGCGGCTGCGCCTCCTTCGCTTCGAGGTTCCACTGGCCCTGCATCGGCGCGACCGTCAGGCCCCCAGCGAAATCCGATCGAGCCATTCGGCAGCACCGCCTCGCCGGCCTCGTCGAACGCGACCGTTTTCCATTCCGCGATTGTTGGCCTGGCCGAGATTGCCGTCGAAGTCCGACGCGCGCACATAGCGGTCGGGAACCATGATGACTTCGCCGCTCGGCAGCCGATGCTCCTTCAGCATCACCAGCATCGGCATGTCGGTGTAGCGGCGCACGTAGTCGTCGAAGTACGCGCTGCGCTGCTTGCCACCGTCGGGGAAGTAGAACTCCTTCAGGATCACATGGCCCATCGCCATCGCGACCGCGGCGTCGGTGCCCTGCTTCGGGTGCATCCAGATGTCGGACAGCTTGGCGACCTCGGAATAGTCGGGCGTGACCGCGACCGTCTTCGTGCCCTTGTAGCGAACCTCGGTGAAGAAGTGCGCGTCGGGCGTGCGCGTCTGCGGCACGTTCGAGCCCCACGCGATGATGTAGCTCGAGTTGTACCAATCGGCCGATTCGGGCACGTCGGTCTGCTCGCCCCACACCTGCGGGCTGCTACGGCGGCAGGTCGCAATACCAGTCGTAGAAGCTCATGCACACGCCGCCGATCAGGCTCAGGTAGCGTGAGCCTGCGGCGTAGCTGACCATCGACATCGCGGGGATCGGCGAGAAACCGATGACGCGGTCGGGGCCGTGCTTCTTGATCGTGTAGACGTTGGCCGCGGCGACGATCTCGTTGACTTCGTCCCAGCTCGAGCGCACGAAGCCGCCGAGGCCGCGCACCTGCTGGTAGTCGCGGCGCTTGGCGTCGTTCTCGACGATCGAACGCCCAGGCAGCGACCGGGTCGCGCTCAGGCGCGCCGTCGCGCCAGTCTTAAGAAGCCGGCCGCGCACCATCGGATACTTGACGCGGTTCGCGCTGTAGAGATACCAGCTGTAGCTCGCGCCGCGCGCGCAGCCGCGCGGCTCGTGGTTCGGCATGTCCCAGCGCGTGCGCGGGTAGTCGGTCTGCTGGGTCTCCCACGTGACGATGCCGCCCTTGACGAAGATCTTCCACGAGCACGAGCCGGTGCAGTTGACGCCGTGCGTCGAGCGCACGATCTTGTCGTGCGCCCAGCGGTTGCGGTAGCTGTCTTCCCACGTGCGGTCTTCGCCGGTGGTGACGCCGTGGTTGCCGGAGAAGCTTTCGCGGGGATTGCGAGAAGTAGGTCAGGCGGTCGAGAAAGTGGCTCATCGAAAGTCCGTGGAAAAGTGCTACAGGGTTTTTCACGTAGGCGTTCTTGCGCAGATAAAACCACCAGTTAAGAACCAGGCACAGCGCGTAGAACACGGCGAAGCCGTACATCGCGAACTCCGGTGTGCCGGCCTTGATCTGTTCGCCGATCACGACCGGCGCGATGAAGGCGCCGTAGGCGGCGACCGCCGAGGTCCAGCCGAGCACCGGGCCGGCCTGCGTGCGATCGAAGATCACGCCGATGGTGCGGAAGGTGGAGCCGTTGCCGATGCCGCTGGCGGCGAACAGCAGCACGAACAGCAGCATGAACACGAGGAAATATTCCTCGGGCGTCGCCGACCGGTAGGCGAGCAGCATCACGTAGCCCACCGCCACCGACGCGACGACCATCACCGCCGAGATGATTTGCGTGACGATCGAGCCGCCGACCTTGTCGGCGATCCAGCCGCCGACCGGGCGGATCAGCGCACCGACGAACGGGCCGATCCACGCATAGGTCAATGCCGGCGGCGCGTTCGGATTACTTGCGGTGTGCTGCATCACGCCGGCCGCATCGGGCACGTGGCTGACGCCGAAGATCACCTTGATCGACAGCGGCAGCGCCATCGAGAAGCCGATGAACGAGCCGAACGTGACGATGTACAGCAGCGTCATCGACCACGTGTGCTTGTCGCGAAAGATCGCGAACTGCTTGGCTACGCCCTCCTTCATCGTGCCGAAAGCCGTCGAGTTTCAGCACCAGCAGCGTGCTGACGATGATCAGCGCGATCGCCGCCCACATGTTCAGCACCCCGAGCCCGGTCGGCGCCGGCAGGTACAGATACATCCCGAGGATCGCCGGCACGAACGACAGCGTGTAAAGCCACGTGATCTTCAGGAACGCGGCGATCGTGCCGCCGATATTCGGCGAAACAGTCAGCAGGTTGTTCATGCCGAACCAGCACAGGATCGACAGCGGCACCAGCGACAGCACCCATGCAAAACCAGCGTTCTGAATCCAGGTTGGCGTGCCGGCCGCGATCTTGCCGAAGATCCAGCCGCTGTCTTTCAACAGCGTCATCGGCTCGCCACCGAACGCCCCGAACAAGCCCACCGTCATCACCAGCGGAATCACGATCTGCATGCTGGTGACGCCGAAGTTGCCCAGACCGGCGTTGATACCCAAAGCCGTGCCTTGCAGCCGCTTCGGAAAGAACGTGCTGATGTTCGACATCGAGCTGGCGAAGTTGCCGCCGCCGACACCACACCAAAGCGCCATCAGCTGGAATACCCACAAGCGGCCAGTCCTTGTGCTGCAGCACAATGCCGGTGCCGATCGCCGGCGCGAGCAGCATCGCGGTGGTCAGGAAGATCGTGTTGCGTCCGCCCGCGAGACGGATCAGAAACGAGGCCGGTATCCGCATCGTCGCGCCGGCGAGGCCAGCGATCGCAGTCAGCGTGAACAACTCGGCCTGGCTGAATGGAAAGCCAAGGTTGAGCATCTGCACGGTGATGATTCCCCACATGCCCCACACCGCGAAGCCGCACAACAAAGCGGGCACCGAGATCGCGAGGTTGCGATAGGCGATTTTCTTTCCCTTCGACTCCCAGAAAGCAGGGTCTTCGGGTCGCCAGTCGACAATGTCAACTGATGAGGTTGGATGCGCAGTCGGGATAGGCTGAGTGATGCTCATCAGGGCTGTGAGCAGCCGGCTAACTCCGGAGGCTCGTCATTGTTGCTGGTAAGAGGAGCAAGGGTAGGGAGTATTGCGATCCGCCTTTTGACGCAAATCAAATGGAGCGGACGTTGCGATGTGGCCATGTGCGCGGCTGCAACGCGTCGCAATTCAGCACATTCATCATCGATGATCACTGACTCGGATTTTGCATCAGTTAACCCAAACAACGCCGTGAATTGGCATGAGGCCGTCGAGCGAAATTTGCGTAAGGTCAAGCAACGCGCCGAAGATGATCGGCAGAATGGAACGTTGATCGACCATATTCCCGAGCATTGTGACGACTGCCACAACGAGCAAAACGCAGTTAAGCCGCGAGCAGATCTTGGCGCTGACGGCGAGCACGCTTGCTTTTGCGGTGAACTTTGCCGTTTGGGTGATGTTCTCCATCATCGGGGTCAAGATCAAGACCGAACTGAATCTCAACGAGACCGAATTCGGCCTGTTGGTCGCGACACCGATCCTGACCGGTTCACTGATACGACTGCCGCTGGGTCTGCTGACCGACCGTTACGGCGGGCGCATCGTGTTCTTTATCCAGATGCTCTCCGTGGTGGTCCCCACCTGGCTGCTGTCGTACGCGACCGAGTATTGGCAGTACCTGACCCTGGGCTTGTTCATCGGGGTCGCCGGCGGCTCGTTCGCAGTCGGCATCGCCTACACCTCGGCTTGGTTCAGCAAGGAGCGACAGGGCACAGCGATGGGGATCTTTGGTGCCGGCAACGCGGGCTCGTCGCTCACCAAGTTCATCGCGCCGCTGATCATTGCGGCCTCCGCAACGGCGTCGTGGCGGGCAGTGCCGCAGGTCTACGCCGTCGCCATGCTGGTGATGGCCGTGCTGTTCTGGTTCCTCACCACCGAGGATCCGCTGCATCGGAAGGATGCGGCGGCCCGGCATCGGCCAACGCTCGGCGAGCAGCTCAAGCCGCTGCTAGACGTTCGTGTGTGGCGGTTTGGTCTCGCCTATTACTTTGTGTTCGGCGCCTTCGTCGCACTCGCGCTCTGGCTGCCCAGGTACTACGTCGGCGAATACGGGCTGCCGCTCGCGACCGCGGCCTTCCTGACGATCCTGTTCGATCTGCCCTCGGGCGCAATCCGTGCGCTCGGCGGATGGGCATCGGACAAATGGGGCGGCAACACTGTCACGTGGTGGGTGATGTGGATCAGTCTCGCCTGCCTGTTCCTGCTCTCGTACCCGCCGACGACGATGATCGTGCACGCCATCAAGGGCGACGTCGCGGTGGACATCGGCGTAGGCATCGTGCTGTTCACCGCGCTGATCTTCATCATTGGACTGGCCCAGGGGTTCGGCAAGGCCAGCGTTTACCGCAGCCTTGCAGACCACTACCCGACGAACATGGGCGTGGTCGGCGGCATCGTCGGCGTGATCGGCGGCCTCGGCGGGTTCACGCTGCCGATCATGTTCGGCATCGCGGCGGACGTGATCGGCGTGCGCTCGAGCTGCTTCATGCTGATGACGCTCGTCGTCATCGTGACGATGATCTGGATGTGGGTCGGCGAGCGCAACGAGCGCGAGGCAATCCTCGCCAAGCACACGGCGGCGCAGGCCGAGCTCGCTGGCGCCGAGCTGATCGGCATGCCGCGCGGGCGCCGGCACGTGCTGCTCGACTGGAGACCGGACGACGAAGTTTTCTGGGCGGCGACCGGCCGCCGCGTCGCCACCCGCAACCTGCTGGTGTCGATGCCCGCGCTACTGCTGGCGTTCGCGGTCTGGCTGGTGTGGAGCGTGATCGTCGTCGAGCTGCCGCGAATCGGCTTCAAGTTCACGACCAACCAGCTTTTCTGGCTGGCGGCGCTGCCCGGGCTTTCGGGCGCGGTGTTCCGCGCGCTGTACTCGTTCGTCGTGCCGATCTTCGGCGGGCGCAACTGGACCGTGTGGAGCACGACGATGCTGCTGCTGCCGACGCTGTGGATCGGCTTCGCGGTGCAGGACCCGAACACGAACTACGCAGTCTTCGCGGCGATCGCGCTGCTGTGCGGTCTGGGCGCAGGCAACTTCTCGTCGTCGATGGCGCACATCAGCTTCCTCTACCCGAAGCGCCTGCAGGGCACCGCGCTGGGCGCGAACGCCGGGGTGGGCAACCTGGGTGTCGGGCTGGCGCAGCTGATTGCGCCGCTCGCGATGTATGGTGGCGCGCTGCTCGTCATGGGCGGCAGCGCGCAGACGCGTGAGGTCGCGGGCGCGGTGGTGCCGGTGTGGGTGCAGAACGCCGGCTTCATCTGGGTGCCGCTGATCGTTCTGGCCGTGCTGGCGGCATGGTTCGGCATGGACAACATCGCCAGCGTGCGCGCCGGCTTCGCCGAACAGGTGGCGATCCTCCGCAACAAGCAGCAGTGGCGCATGAGCTGGCTCTACCTGGGCACGTTCGGCTCGTTCATCGGTTTGGCCGCCGGTTTTCCGATGTTGGTCAACACTCAGTTCCCGGCGGTTGACGCTTTCAGCTTCGCGTTCATCGGACCGCTGCTTGGGGCGTTGGTGCGTCCGCTCGGGGGTTGGCTCTCCGACCGCGTGGGCGGGGCCAGGATCACGGTCGGAGTTTTCGTCGTGTTGACAATCGCGCCGCTCGCCGCGGTGTTCTTCCTGCCTGCCGGGGGTGGGACCGGTAACTTGACGGGGTTCGTGCTGACGTTCATCGCAATGTTCATCGCGGCGGGCGTGGGCAACGGCTCGACGTTCCGAATGATCCCGATCATCTTCCGCACGCTACGCGAGCGTGAGGTCAAGGATCCTAGCGACAAGGATGCGCTGGAAGCGGCCCGCCGCGTCGGCGCCACCGAAGGCGCGGCGACGCTGGGCTTCAGCTCTGCCATCGCGGCGTTCGGCCTAGCCTTCATACCGATTGCCTACGGAACGTCAATCGATCTGACAGGCAGCCCCATGGCCGCGCTGGCTTTCTTCAGCGTTTTCTACCTGAGCTGCTTGCTCGGGACTTGGCGCTGGTACGCGCGCCGCGACGCCGAGGTGGCGTGCTAGCGATCGGTATCTTTGCGATTTGGAGGAATGCACGCAACGAGGCAACAACGGTCCGTGCTGTTGCAAAGGTTCATTTACAGACGACATCAGCGCAACCATCGCGCATGTCTCGTCAGCCGCTGCATCGCAAAGTAGTCGCCCGCGCCCTGGCGTTTCGCTTCTGGCAGTAGCCGCGCTACGAGCAGCGCAGTAGCGAATGCGTCTGCAGCGGCATTGTGACGCGACGCTAGCGAGATGCCGTAACGTTGCAGCCATTCATCCAACGTTTGCTGTCCCGCCTTGGGGTAGAGCACGGGAGCCAGCTCAGCGAGATCAAGCCAGGGATTGTCGAACGGCAGGTTGATGTAGCTTTTGATGGCGCGTGCGAGGAACTGCGGTCAAACGGCGCGTGAAATGCGATCAGGGGATCGGGCCCGACAAAGTCAATGAACTCGCGCATCGCGTCGCGCGGATCCGTGCCCGAGAGCTGCGCCTGTACGCCAATGCCGTGAACGAGGATGTTGTCGCGCGAGCT
Organism: uncultured beta proteobacterium; assembly: GCA_963829995.1. Taxonomy (GTDB): domain Bacteria; phylum Pseudomonadota; class Gammaproteobacteria; order Burkholderiales; family Burkholderiaceae_F; genus JACCZX01. The sequence continues at coordinate 17,886 of CAWHKW010000035.1, forward strand.
CGCTGACGGCTTCTTGATGATGATTTCGATACTGTCGGCGGGTACCACACGGCCATCGAACATCGCGACGCCACCGATCGAGATCAGCTCGTCGACAGTCGCGTGTAGACCCGTCGTCTCGACGTCGACGACCACCCAGCGTCGCGCTGTACGTTCGCTTGACCGCCGGCGCCACCAGCCGAACATCTTATCCGGGGAAATCAAGCTCTAGCCGCTGCTGCAGCTTGCGCACTTGACGAAAAGCTTCGTTGACTACTCTGCGATCGAGCTGAGAGAGTTGCGCGAGCTCGACGAGATTCGGATTCCGATCACGCGCGCCATCGTCGACGTAGCGATGCTGCTCGCGCAAACGCATCAGTTGAAAGAACTCGAACGCCGCAACCCACCCGCGCACGTCGAATTCCGGAAGTCGTCCGAGCTCTGCCAGACGCGTAAAGCGTTCTGATGTATTGGTCTCAGCCAAGCCGGCTGCGTACGCCCAGATCCGTGCCGCATCAACGAACGGTACGGTGCCGTTCATTTTCAGATCGACATGTTTCGGTCCGCCGTCGCTAAACAGTGAAACCAATCCGCCGATTGAAGGAGGCCGGTTGCGCAGCGCATTGTCGGACATCAGCTTCAGAAAGCGCTGGTTCCGGGCGCGCCGAATGACGTCGCCACGCAATCGGTGGGCAAGCGCAATGTGGCCAAACAGCGGTCGGAAATCGAAAAAGATACTCGCGTTTAACAGCGCATCCGGATCCCCCCGATCGATCCAACCGGCGAACAGCGCCTCCCATTGTTCATACGTCAAACACCACTGCGGGTTGCCCGCCATGATGTTGCCCTTGCACAGCGGAAAGCCACACACGGCGAGCGATTCGTTCGCGCGCTGCGCAAATTGGAGTAGGCGATCGCGCGCTACTGCGCCGGCAACGTACAAGATGCCGTTGTCCTGATCCGTTGCGATGGTCTGCTCTCGACGCCCTTCGCTACCGAAGGACAGCCAACACACACCATCGGCGGGGATTCCGAATTCCTCTGCGATCAGCGTCAGCAGCCGAACCGTCATCTGATCGTTCAGACGGCTGATCAGCTTGGTCAGATGCGAAGCAGCAACGCCTTGCGCCACCAGATGGTGCGAAAGCTTTCGAATGTGAGCGGCGACGGTGATTAACGCATCGACATCGGCGGCGCGTTTGATCTCTACCGACAATTGCCGCACACCAAGCCGCTGCAACGTGAACAGGTCGCGCTCGGATACAACGCCGATGACGTGCTGCCTCCCCTGAACCTGTTGCACGATGGGAATGTGTCGGATTGACTCCTCGACCATCACCAGCGTCGCATCCGCTGCAGTTTCGTCGGCATCGAGCGTCCGCACATCGCTGCTCATAACTTCCTTGACCGGAGTCGTTAGCGCCAATTCGGGCAGGATGACGCGGTCGAGCAAATCGCTTCGCGTCAAGATGCCGACAGCGCGCTCTCCCTCCGGCATGACATCGACCACGACAATCGACCCGACATGGGCACCTCGCATACGCTCGAATGCCTCACGCAACGAGGTATCCGGGCTGCAGGTGATCGGCGGTTTCCGCGCGAGTTCGCCCAGCGTGGTAGCCATCGTGCGTTCTACGCTCGCTTCGCTTGCGTAGCTTTGCTGCAGCTGCAGGCGCGACATGTCGAGCATCACGCCAAGCCGGCGCTTGCAGAAATCCAGAAAAACCGCGCTACGTTGAGTGAGTTCCTCAAAGCTGTTGCGCGGGAGCAGCAGGCAAAACGTGTCGCCGACAGCTCGATACGTCAGCGTGACCGGCCGTGAGGCAAGCAGTGCGCCGACCGGAAAGCAATCTCCCACCCCTGCGTCCAGCGCAACAGCGCCGGTCTCAGCGTTTGTTCCCTGCACACTTCCTTGCTTGACGATGATGCAATGCGCCGGCACCCCGTCGCCCGGCGCGACAATGACTTCCCCGGGCGCGTAATAAGCGACCGCAATGTGGCTAACGACAAAGTCCAGATCTGCCGGCGCCATCGCCGAAAACGGCAGGTACTGGCTGAGCAGTTGCTTCACAGCGGCACTGATTGTCGATGCGGGCATTCTCCTGCTTCCGTTATGTGCTCTAGTGTGGCGCGCGTTGCAGGCCTGCCGCAATACGATCCATCGCGAAGTTCCGATGAGCCGGCAGTGTCGAGAACCCGGCGTGCGGGAAGTTTGATCTAGATCAGCCCAACGACAGTGCCACCAAGGCAGCGGGCCCAAACGGCGCTTTACGATGTTTCCGTTGCGTCGGCCGGGATGGCGCGCTGTTTCAACTTTGATGCGATCCAAGGACTCTGGGCAACTCGGCCAGCTAATCGCCGAACGACGCTGCATCCGGCGCGGAGATGCGCTGTTCCGCGCTGGTGACCCCTTCAACGCCTGGTATGCGGTATCCATCGGCTCGCTGAAAAGCACTGTTGCGTCGCTCGACGGTCATGCACAGGTCACCGGCTTTTACGTTGCCGGTGAGCTTGTCGGGTGGGATGGCATTCACACAGGCCGGCACTCGTTCGACATGGTTGCACTGGAAGACACGGAAGTTCGCGTGTTGCCCTATAGGCAGCTGGAGAGTGCAGCGCGTTTGCTCCCGGCATTGCACACCGATCTGCACAAGACGATGAGCCGCGAAATTGTGCGCGATCACGAAATGATGGTGCTGTTGGGCAGCATGCGAGCTGAGCAGCGCCTTGCGGCATTTCTGCTTAACCTTGCGCAGCGGCTAAAAACGGTGGGCCGCGTCAACAGCGGATTCACTCTGCAGATGACGCGCGCAGAGATCGGAAGCTTTCTCGGGCTGAAACTTGAGACCGTAAGCCGCGGGTTCTCGCGCCTCGCTCGTAGCGGGCTGATCGAGCTTGATTGCAGGCAGGTACGAATCATCAACTCGCTTAGGCTGCGCCGTGTGCTCCATGCAACACCGGCGCGCTGAGCCAAGTAGTGATAGGTCCCGCAAGCTCTGCGGATGCCTGGCACATGTCGCGAGTTCAGCCGGTTGATCTATATCAAATAGCGCGCCGCCGCCTTCGGGAAAATCGCGGGCAGTGCCGCAGTGTTGTCCCCGGACGCCCATCCTAAGGAAAATTCTTGGCGGAGTTGGCCATTGTCTCGGCTTTTCTGGTTGGACTGCTAGGCGGCGTTCACTGCGCCGGCATGTGCGGTGGCATTGTTGGCGCGATTTCTCTCCGAACCTCCACCGTCCCCGTTCGCCGCGATCTCGCTCGACCCGAAGGCCCGATCTATCACCTTGCCTACAACGCTGGTCGCATCGGCAGCTACACCGTTGCGGGCGCAGTCGCTGGCTGGCTCGGCTCCGGCGGGCTGCTGTTCGACGACCTGCTGCCCGTCCGGACAATTCTTTACGTGCTGGCGAGCGTGATGCTGTTGGCGCAAGGGCTCTATCTGGCGGGCGTGTGGCAGGGACTTGCTCGCCTCGAGCGCGCCGGCGGCAGACTTTGGAGCCACGTCAAACCCTGGTCGCGGCGCCTTTTGCCCGTTGACTCAGCGTCGAAGGCGGCGGCGCTTGGCGCGCTATGGGGTTGGCTGCCGTGCGCAATGGTCTACAGCGTGCTGACCGTTGCGTTGGCGAGCGGGCATCCGGTCAGCGGCGCGCTGACGATGCTTGCCTTCGGCCTCGGCACGTTGCCGAATCTGCTCGCGATGGGCCTTGCGGCATCACGGATGCGTCCGCTGATCAGGGACGTTCGCGTGCGTCGTATCGCAGGCGCGTTGATTATCGGTTTCGGTGCGATCGGGCTCGTGCGCGCGCTACAGCCCGCGTATGACCATGGCGCAACGCTGAGCTTGCACGAATCGCATGTCGATGGTCGAACTGGCCATTGAACAACCGCTGGTCGCGGCCGACTGCTTTCACTGCGGTCTGGCTTTGCCTTTAGGCGTGCGCTACGTCGCGCAAATTGACGGCATCGAACAGCCAATGTGTTGTCCTGGATGTTGCGCAGTGGCGCAGGCGATTGCGGACGCGGGGCTTGCTGACTATTACCGCTACCGAACCGCGGTCGCCGTGCCGCAGCTCGAACAGCACGACGTACCGGTCCCAGCCGCGTTGCAGCTGTTCGATCTCGCAGAAGTACAGCAAACCTTCGTGCGCGCAGCCCATGATGGCGCAAAGGAAGCCGCCCTGATGCTGGAGAACATCACCTGCGCCGCATGCGTATGGCTGATCGAGAAGCGCATCAGGGGCCTGCCCGGCGTGCGCAGCGTGGAAATCAACCATGCGACGCGTCGGGCGCGCGTTACCTGGGACGACGCAGCGCACTCGCCTTTCCGTGATCCTGCAGGCCGTTGCCGACATCGGTTACCGCGCGCAACCGTACGACGCTGCGCGTTCCGACGAGATCCACCGCACCGAGCGTAGGCGAGCGCTGCTGCGTCTGTTCGTCGCCGGATTCGGATCGATGCAGGTGATGATGACTGCGTCGACGGTGTATTTCGCCGATGGCGACATGACGCGCGATATCGAGATGTTGATGCGCTGGGCGAGCTTCGTCTTCACCGCGCCCGTAGTGTTCTACTCGGCCGGACCCTTCTTTCAGAACGCCTGGCGTGATCTGAATGCCTGGCGTGTCGGCATGGATGTCCCGGTAGCGTTTGCGGTCGCGGTCGCGTTCGCGGCGAGCGTGTGGGCGACGATCAGCGGCGCCGGCGAGGTCTATTACGACTCGATCGCGATGTTCGTCTTCCTGCTGTTGACAGCTCGCTATCTGCAGTCAGGCGCGCAAGCGAAGGCTGCGCAGGCTGTCGAGCAGCTCGCCAGGCTCGTTCCGGCAATCGCCGAACGTGTGCCCGGCTTTCCAGCGGCGCGTGCGACGGAACCGGTGGCGGTCGCGCAGCTGTGTCCAGGCGATCACGTACTGGTGCGGGCCGGATCACCGATCCCTGCTGACGGTTGCGTCGTCGAAGGCGCGAGCCGAGTCGATGAGGCGCTGCTGACCGGTGAGAGCCGGCCGGTGCTGAAAGCTATCGGCGATCCGCTGATCGGCGGAGCAGTCAACGTCGCAAGCCCGCTCGTGATGCGCGTTGAGCACGTCGGGCAGCACACCGTATTGTCGGCGATCGTGCGGCTGCTCGATCGCGCGATGGCCGAGAAACCCCGCATCGCGCAACTGGCCGATCGCGTCGCTCAACACTTCCTCTCGGCACTGCTCGTCGCCGTCGCAATCGTTGGCGCGATCTGGACGACGATCGACCCGGGTACCGCGCTCTGGATCATTGTCTCGATGCTGGTGGTTGCCTGTCCGTGCGCATTGTCACTGGCGACACCCACTGCGATCACCGCCGCGACCGGCCGGCTTGCACAACACGGGGTGCTGATCACGCGCGGACATACGTTGGAGACGCTCGCACATGCGACGCACTTCGTGTTCGACAAGACCGGCACGCTCACCCACGGTCGCTACGAGTTGCTCGACGTCAAAGTAGTCGACGTTACAGGCGGTCCCGCCGATCAGCAGCGACAACAATGTCTCGCGTGGGCGGCAGCGCTTGAATCAACGTCCGAACATCCGATTGCGCACGCTCTGCGCGCTGCCGCGCCCAACGGCCAGGTCGTGCATGCCACGGGGGTCGTCAATCACCCGGGTGCCGGCGTCGAAGGGTGCATCGACGGTCGGCGCATGCGCATCGGCAATCCCGCTTTCGTCGCCGAGTTGGCAGGCGACGCACCATCCGATCTGCTGAATGGAGTTGACAGCGCATCGCTCGTAGCTCTGGGAGAGGCAGGCTCGGATGGCAAGTCTGGGTGGCGGGCCGTCTTCGCGCTTGGCGATCCAATCCGCAATGAAGCGCGCGAGGTCATTCGTGCACTGCTTGACCGGGGCAAGACGGTCACTCTTCTATCCGGCGATCGTCTAGAAGTGGTGCGGCATGTAGCAAGGGAACTCGAGATCCCGCACGTCATTGCCGACGCCAAACCGCAGGACAAACTTGACTACGTGTTGCGCCAGCAAGCCGCCGGCGACGCGATCGTGATGATCGGCGACGGTGTGAACGATGCTCCAGTGTTAGCTGCCGCCGGCGTATCGATCGCGGTCGGCCACAGCACGGACGTGGCACGCGCGAGCGCCGATGCGGTTCTGCTTACGGATGGGCTGCACGGCGTCGTCGAGGCGGTGGATACGGCGAGGCGCACATTCACCGTCATCTGGCAGAACCTGGGTTGGGCGCTTGCGTACAACTTTGCCGCGCTGCCTCTCGCAGCATTTGGCTACGTCACTCCCTGGATGGCGGGAGTCGGCATGGCGATGAGTTCGCTGCTGGTGGTGGCAAACGCGCTCCGGCTCGCGCATACGCCTTCCTGGCCGAGAAACAAGGAATAAGTCGGTGGAAATCCTGTACTTGCTTATCCCAGTGAGTGTCGTGCTCGTGTTTCTGATCGCCGGCGTGTTCTGGTGGGCCACGCGCAACGGGCAGTTCGACGACCTCGAAGGGCCGGCGCACCAAATTCTGATGGACGACGAAACATCACAGAAACAGAAACATCGATGAGGGAGCGACGTTGATGGAAGCAGCGCCCAGTTACAACTACAAGGTGGTGCGGCAGTTCGCGCTGATGACGGTCGTGTGGGGCATTGTGGGCATGGCGGTCGGCGTGTGGATCGCCGCGCAACTCGCGTGGCCGGAACTTAATTTCGGAATTTCCTGGCTGTCATACGGCCGCCTGCGCCCGCTGCATACGAACGCGGTGATCTTCGCCTTCGGCGGCTGCGCGCTGTTTGCCACTTCGTATCACGTCGTGCAGCGGACCTGTCAGGTGCGCCTGTTTTCCGACAAGCTGGCGGCGTTCACGTTCTGGGGCTGGCAGGCTGTGATCGTCGCCGCGGTGATCACACTGCCACTTGGGCTACACCAGCAGCAAGGAATATGCAGAGCTCGAGTGGCCGATCGATATCCTGATTACGTTTGTGTGGGTCGCGTTCGCGATTGTTTTCTTCGGAACGATCGTCAAACGCAAGACCAAGCACATCTATGTTGCGAACTGGTTTTTCGGTGCCTACATCCTGACGGTCGCGCTGCTGCATATCGTCAACAGTGCCGAGATGCCGGTCACGATGTGGAAGTCGTACTCGGCGTATGCCGGCGTGCAAGATGCAATGGTGCAGTGGTGGTACGGCCACAACGCCGTGGGCTTCTTCCTGACCGCGGGCTTTCTCGGAATGATGTACTACTACATTCCGAAGCAAGCTGAGCGACCCATCTATTCGTATCGGCTGTCGGTCGTCCACTTCTGGGCGCTGATCTTCACGTACATGTGGGCTGGCCCGCATCACCTGCACTACACCGCCCTGCCCGATTGGACGCAATCGCTTGGCATGGTTTTTTCATTGATTCTGCTGGCGCCTTCGTGGGGCGGCATGATCAACGGCGTGATGACTTTGTCGGGCGCGTGGCACAAGCTGCGCACCGACCCGATCCTGAAGTTCCTGATCACCGCGCTTTCGTTCTACGGCATGTCGACGTTCGAAGGCCCGATGATGGCGATCAAGACCGTCAACGCGCTTGTCGCACTACACCGACTGGACCATCGGCCACGTGCACGCCGGCGCGCTCGGCTGGGTCGCATTCATCTCGATCGGAAGCCTGTACTACCTGATCCCGCGGCTCTACGGGCAGACGCAGATGGCGAGCGTGCATCTGATTACCGTGCACTTCTGGGTCGCCACGCTCGGTGTCGTGCTCTACATCTCGGCGATGTGGATTGCCGGCGTAACTCAGGGGCTGATGTGGCGCGCAGTGAACGTCGATGGCACTTTGACCTATTCGTTCGTAGAAAGTGTGAAGGCGACGTATCCGTACTACTCGGTGCGCGTGGCCGGCGGGGTGCTGTTCCTGTCGGGCATGTTCATCATGGCCTACAACGTGTGGAAGACGGTGGCGGGCAAGGAGCCGATCGATGCGCCGATTCCGCCGATGGTTCCGCACGCGGCGACCGCCTGAAAAGAGGAGCTCAACATGAGACTGTCGCACGACATTGTCGAGAGCAACACCGGCCTGATGATTGCGTTGATCATCCTGGTCGTCAGCATCGGTGGGTTGGTCGAGATTGTTCCGCTGTTCTTCCAGCGCTCCACCACCGAACCGGTGGCGGGATTGAAGCCGTATCCGCCGTTGCAGCTGGCCGGGCGTGACATCTACATCCGCGAGGGCTGCAACAACTGCCACTCGCAAATGATCCGGCCGTTTCGCGCCGAAACCGAGCGCTATGGTCACTACTCTGTCGCAGGCGAGTTCGTCTACGACCATCCATTCCTGTGGGGCAGCAAGCGCACCGGACCCGACCTCGCGCGCGATGGTGGTCGTTACAGCGACGAGTGGCACGCTTTGCATCTGGACAATCCGCGCCAGCTGGTTCCCGAATCGAACATGCCTGCTTATCCATGGCTTGGGAAGACTGACCTGTACGACGGCGATATCGAAGCGAAATTGCGTGCGCTGCGGCGCCTGGGAGTTCCATATACCGACGCCGATATCGGTTCGGCCAAGCAGGCTCTGGCAAACAAGACCGAGCGCGATGCGCTAATCGCCTACCTGCAAGGGTTGGGCACCGCAATCAAGAATGTTCGTTAGTGGGCTTATCTGAAAGGAGCGGCGAGTGAACCTGGACGATATGCGTGTTGCGCTGACGGTGCTGAGCTTCCTCGTTTTTATCGGCATCGTCGCCTGGGCCTACAGCCGGCGCCGTCGCCGGGACTTCGATGAAGCGGGACATCTGCCGTTCAGCGGCCATGAGTTCGGTGCCGAAAACGGTCAAGGCGACAAGGAGCAGAGGCGATGAGTGATTTCGTCAACGACTTCTGGAGCGTGTACATCGCCGTACTGACGGCACTTGCGATCGTCGTCTGCGTGGCACTGCTCGTGGCGATGAGCAAGCGCAAGGCGCCGGGAGCGAAGCCGGAGTTGCACGGACATGTGTGGGACGAGGACCTGGCCGAATACAACAATCCGCTCCCGCGCTGGTGGATCGGGTTGTTCTACATAACGATCGTGTTCTCGGTGGTGTATCTGGTGATGTATCCGGGCTTCGGGAGTTACGCCGGCGCGTTTGCGTGGACTTCGAGCGGTCAATACGACGCCGAAGCGAAGCAGGCAGACAGCCGATACGGCCCGACGTTCAGCCGTTATCTGGAGCAAGGCCTCGCGGTCGTCGCCGCCGACGCCGAAGCGCGCGCGATCGGACAGCGTCTGTTTCTGAACTATTGCGCACAGTGTCACGGCTCGGACGCCGGCGGCGGCATCGGCTTTCCCAGCTTGCGTGACAAAGACTGGCTGTACGGAGGCGAGCCCGAAACAATCAAAGCCAGCATCATGGAGGGTCGCAACGGTGTGATGCCTGCGCTGGGTTCGGTGGTGGGCGGACGCGAAGGCGCGCAGCAGGTTGCGAACTACGTGCTGAGCCTCACGGGGCGTCCGCACGACACGATCAAGGCAGTGTTCGGCAAGGAGAAGTTCGGCGTGTGCGCCGGTTGCCACGGTACCGATGGCAAAGGTGGCAAGGCCATCGGCGCACCCAACCTGACAGACGACATCTGGCTATATGGCGGATCGCAGGACGCAATCGTCGAAACGATTCTGATGGGCCGCAAGGGATTGATGCCCGCCCACAAGGACTTTCTCGGCGAAGCGAAAGTGCATGTGCTTGCCGCCTACATCTACAGTCTGTCGGTCGAACCGGGCGTGGAGCCGGCGCAGAAGGCGTACGGCGAGCAAAAGCCAGCTGAAAAGAAATAGGAAACTAGATATGAAACCAGCAGATGCCGACACCGCGCTTGAGCGCGAGTTCGTTCAACACTTCGAACTGCCGACGATTCCGCGGGTGTCCGCCGGGCGGCCCTTTGCTTGGCTTGCACTCGGCGTGCGAGACATGAGGAAAAACCTCGTCGAGAGTCTGAGCTACGGCACCGTCGTTGCCGTCGCAGGCTGGTTGATCTGGGCCTATACGCAGAACCGGCCACAGCCGTTCACGGCCTCAGTCACCGGTTTCTTTCTGATCGCTCCGTTGCTGGCCGCGGGGTTATACGAAATCAGCCGGCGGCAGGAGCAGAACGTGCATACGAGCTTCGGCGAGTCGCTACAGGCGTGGCGCAGAAGCGGCGGCGCACTCGCACACTTCGGACTGGCGATGGTCTTGTGGGCAATCTTCTGGGAGCGCTTGTCGGCCATCTTGTTTGCGCTGTCTTACCGGGGCGAGGCGCCGGATGTGCAAACATTTTTCCGTGACGTCTTCCTGTCAGGCAACTACCCCGAGGTCGTGCTCGCCTACCTGACCGTCGGCTCGGTGTTCGCTGCGATCATTTTTGTCGTCAGCGCCATATCGATTCCGATGCTGCTCGACCGCAACGGCGACATCTACACCGCGATGGCGACCAGCTTCCTGGCGGTCACGCGCAATATTCCGGCGATGCTGATCTGGGCTGGGCTGATCGTTGCATTGACCGCGATTGGCTTTGCGACTTTGCTGTTCGGCATGATCATCATCTTTCCCATTCTCGGTCACGCGACGTGGCACGCGTACCGCGACCTCACGCAGTGGGAATGACGAAACCGATCGCTCGTTCGTATCCGACCATTGCGCTGCAGGCGAATGACTCACCGCCGCGATTGCGGACCAGGAACAGGCGCTTTATGAAGTCCGTCAGAGGATATATCCGCGCGCCGTACACGGTGTTTTCGCGCGCTGGCGCGTGGCGCTGGTCGTCCTGACGCAGCTCGATCTATTACGGTTTGCCCTGGTGCACGTGGAACGATCGGCAGGCGGTACTGTTCGATCTCGGTGCGCGCAAGTTCTATATCCTCGGTCTCGTGTTCTGGCCGCAGGACTTGATCTTTCTCACTGCGCTGCTTGGTGATCGCTGCGCTGTCGCTTTTCCTGTTCACTGCCGTCGCCGGCCGACTGTGGTGCGGCTACGCGTGTCCGCAAACGGTCTACACCGAGATGTTCATGTGGATCGAGCGCAAGATCGAAGGCGACCGTACGCGCCGCATGCAGTTGGATAAAGCGCCCTGGAGCGCACGCAAGCTCACACTGAAAGGCGCCAAGCAAGCGGCCTGGATCGCAATCGCGGGCTGGACCGGGTTCACCTTCGTCGGCTACTTCACGCCGATACACACGCTGGCTGGCGAGCTGTTCACGGCGTCGCTCAGTCCGTGGGAAGGTTTCTGGATACTGTTCTACGGCGGAGCGACTTACGGCAACGCGGGCTACTTGCGCGAGCAAGTATGCAAGTACATGTGTCCGTATGCGCGCTTCCAGAGCGTGATGTTCGACTCCGATACGCTGATCGTCACCTACGACCCCCTGCGCGGCGAACCGCGCGGCCCGCGCAGCCGCAAGCTCGACTATCGCGCTGCGGGTCTCGGCGATTGCGTCGATTGCACGATTTGCGTGCAGGTATGTCCGGTGGGTATCGACATCCGCAAGGGTCTGCAATATGAATGCATCGGCTGCGCCGCATGCATCGACGGCTGCGATCAGGTGATGGACAAGATGGGTTACCCGCGGGGGTTGATCCGTTATTCGACCGAAAACGCGCTGATCGGCAAAGAGTCTGAAAAGACCACCGCGTTTGGCAAGGTCACTGCGCGACTGTTGAGGCCCCGAGTGCTCGTCTACACGGCGATTCTCGCCAGCGTGACAGTCGCCTTCGTCGCCAGCCTGTATCTGCGTGTCCCGTTAAAGGTCAGTGTGCAGCGCGATCGCGCCACGCTGGTACGCGACGCAGGTGACGGGCGCATCGAGAACGTTTATCGGCTGCAAATCACCAACACGGTTGAGCGGCCGCGCAGCTATTCCATCCGCGCAACCGGGCTGCCGGACCTGGAAGTCGTGCTTGATCCGAGAGACGGACGGCAGCCGATCGAAATTGCGGCAGCATCGACGCGTACCGTGCCTTTGCGCTTGCGCGCCGAGCCGCGCGGCCTATCAGCCGGCTCGCACGAGATTCGCTTTGAGGTCGCAGCCGACGACGATCCAAAGATTGTGACGCACGAAAAATCGGTCTTTTTTTCCCGCTAGGGCTCGCTATGACACGAATTTCCCGTGAAGTCCGGCCGTGGTATCGCGAACCTTGGCCGTGGATCATCATGGCACCCCCGGCAGCCGCTGTCGTGGCAGGGATGGTGATGCTCTGGCTAGCGATCACGTCGTACGATGGCCTGATCAGCGATGACTATTACAGGCAAGGTCTGGCAATCAACAAGACCTTGCGCCGCGATGACCGCGCCTTCGAGCTGAACTACCGCGCCCGTATGCAGTTGAGCGAAGACAGCTCCCGCGTCCGCGTGTTTTTCGAGGCTGCGCAGAACGCACCACTGCCGACCGCGCTACAGCTTCGGCTTGCGCACCCCACACGGGCCGGCCGGGACCAGACTGCGGTACTGCACGCCTACGCGCCGGGTCAGTACGAGGCGGAACTCGTCCCGCCTGAAGGTGCCCGCTGGCGAGCGACCATCGAAGACATTAACGGTACCTGGCGGCTCGCGCAGATCTGGCATCTGCCTCACGATAGGGCCATAGAGTTCGAGCCACGTTCGCGCTGAGAAAAGCAATGAGGATCGGTTGATGAGCCGCGTACAACGGATCGCGTTAGTGCTCTGGCCGTCTTTTATTGTCGGCGGCATTGGTACAGCTTGTTTCTTTGCGCTGTTCGATCCGGCAACGCTCCCTTTGAGTGACACGATGCTGCCGTTCAGCGAAGGCAGACTCGCCGAGCATCGCATGCTGATTTACTCCGTAGGATTTTTTATTTTCTGGCTATTTGCTGCGGCCTCGAGTTGGCTCACCAGCTTCCTGCAACGTTCACCGGACGAAGTCAACCTCGATTCAATTGCACCGAATCGCGACCGCGACGCGGACGATGAAGGGAACTGAACGCCGTCAGCGATGAAGCGGCGGCAAAAACGGCTCGGCGCGCTTCAGAAGTTCTTCGAGGCCGGGTTCGGCTGGGTTGCGCGGCTTGCCCGGATGAATGACTGCCACCTGGCAACTCTCTGCCGCCTCGACGAGCTCGCGGTAGGTGCCTGCGTCGGGGTCGACGATATGCGCCTGCTGGTTCGCGTCGTATGCAAACATCTTGCTGTTCAGCTGAATGCACTCGTTGCAGCTCGAGCAGCGCACCGTCTCGATATAGGGCTCGTCGGATGCGTGCGCTGTTTCCGGTTCGGCTGGCGACACGGCCGCCGGCGCTTCGACGACTTTCGCCATAACGGCTTCATTGGCCGTCGCCGCTGCATTGGCCGCTATCGCCGCTGCTTCGCCAACTCGACCGAGCTGCTGCAGGCTGTGCCATGCTTCCCGACAGCGGCGAGCTTCTCTCATAAGACTGTCATCGACGATCGCCCGCTGCAACCTGTTATCGCCATCCACCATTAACAGGGTGGGGAAACGATCGGGCAAGGTCCTGGCTTCGCGTTCGAGGCACTTAGCAACCGGAGCCAGAGCCTTCGTTCCCATTCGCAGGCGCAATCGGCGCGAAGTGCCTGGCATAACGGCGATCGCAGGCAACGAAGTCGACGAATGTAAAGGCAACTTCCTCCGTTACGCGTTGGTGTTCCGCATCCTCGTAGGCGAGCTTATGAATCGGCCAATCGCGCTCGGGCTGCGGGTTGTCATCGAGCGCGAAGCGTGTCGCCCAGTCTTGACCCGCGCTCGGGTCGTAGCTAAACGCCGGAAAGGCACGCGACTCCATCGCCGCGGCTGCTGTCAGATACGGCGGCAGTTCGCACGCCTGGCCGCTGGCACCTGAGAACACGCTGATCAGCGCGGGCCCTGCGTAACTCATTGCTTTGATAACACGAGAGCGGCAACGCACAAGATTCGAGCTGGCCGACTGCAGGACGAAGACGTCGTTAAGGCCGATCGCCATATTTGCGATCTGCCGGCTGCGGGCGCCGAACGCCATGTGGCCGGTACTGCCAAGCCGCTCGGGCAGCAGGTCATCAGTCCGCACCAGCACCTTTACCGGCATGCCGTGCGACAGCATCTCCATCAGCTCGTCGTCCTCCAGCCCTTGCAGGTCTCGTTCGCTGATGCACACGAGATAGTCTGGAAACAACGCGAGTTCGCGCGCGTCAAGATGGTGATCGCCGAGCTGACTCAGCAGTGCTTGATGCCGGGGTTCGGTGAGCTCACCTTCAATCTCAAGTTCAGCGGCAGTGATGGCGCGCAGCAGACCGGCCATCGCCGAAAGGCGCATTCGGAACGCCGCGGCTGCGCTCACGCAGCTGTCAAACTGGAAGCGGAACGGCTCGGCTTCGCCGTTAGATGCAACGTAGAAGCGCTGCGATCTAAGCACCTGTAGCGTCGATTCGATCCGCAGCCGGCGAGACTCGCTCAGCGAGACATCGCCAGAGACGGTCTGCAGGCACCGCGACAGTTGATCGAAATCGAACTCTTCTTCATAGACCGCACCGACCGAAGCCTTCAGGTTCGCCGGCCGTGCGTGCCGCCGCGGATCGGGCCGCATCTGCGCGCAGGATTTCGTTGAGCTTCAAAATCAAACGGTCGATGTTCTTGTGGAAGGCAGCCGCTTTTTTCCTCTGCACCGCCTGCCAAGCGTGCGTCGCTAGGCGTGCCGGCAGTGCGGCATCGCAGTCGACCAGTTCACCTTCGAACCTCATGGCGCCCTGCAGGCGGCGCACGCTATCGGCCAACAAACCGGCGTCAGTGCCAGGCGCAAGATGCCGCCCCGCTAGATCGAGCAGCGCGAGCACGGAGCCACCCACACCACGCGCAGCCATCGAGCGCAGTTCGCGCTCCAGCTTCAAAGCATGAATTCTCAACCGTTCGCCATCGTCTCCCGGCACTGCAGCTTCATCGAGCGCGCGGTCGATCACTGCCGACAGCGGCTCTGCAATCGAGCCGTCAGGCGAATCCTTCTGCAACACGATCGGAAAGTCATAGCGCAGCGCGGTCAGATCCCGATAGCCAGGAAGCAGAGCCGGGCGCATGCCGAGCTCCTCGACGGGATCAGGTTCCGCGCCGCTGCGTTTGCCCGTCAGATAAAAGGCGGCGTGTTCTCGAAGTTCGGCGTGCATGCTTGGGAAACTCAGTCGGGAAGAATGGTGAACTTGTCAAACTGCGCCTCGAGGCCTGCCTTGATGTACTCGATCGGGCGCGGCTCGGCGCTATAGCGCAGCTCCTCGTAGCAGGGGATGTCCGGATTGCGATACAGAATCCCCACTGGAATCTGCTCGGTGTTCGATGCCAGCTTGCGCGCCCGATCCAGGTTCGACGGGTCGTGCTGCTCCTGATTCTTGTAGACCTTTGCCAGCGCGGGACTGAGCTGCACACCGTCTTCGTGCGTCAGCATCAGAATGCGCGATGGATCGTGTAAAAACGGATCCCACATCTTCGGCAGCCATTCGGGGCAGCGCTGGATGATCCGCACGAACGACATGCCGTGATGGTGATACGCCGCCTTGACGATGTCGTACAGCGTCTCGGGAATCCAGTCCACGGCCTGCGCAACGAACGAAACGTTCTGCACGCCGAGCGTGACCGACAGCGGCTGCAGCGCCTCGAGGTACGAGCCGCGCGGCGTCGTGTTGCTCTTGGTTCCGCGCGGCGAGGTGGGAGACGCCTGCATCTTGGTCAACCCGTAGATCTGGTTGTCGTGCAGAAACACCGTCATGTTCATGTTGTAACGAAGCGCATGGATCCAGTGCGCAGCGCCGATGCTGCAGCAGTCGCCATCGCCGGTATTGACGAACACCGTCAGATCCGGGCGCGCCATGCGGATGCCTTCGGCCACCGGCAGCGCACGACCGTGAATGCCATGGAATCCATAGGTCCGCATGTAGTGCGGAAAGCGGCTCGAGCAGCCGATGCCGGACACGAACACGGTCTTCTCGGGCCGCAGCCCTTCATCGCGACACAGCCGTTGCACCGCTGCGAGAATCGCGTTGTCACCGCAGCCGGTACACCAGCGCGGCACGCCGCTTTGATAGTCCTCGAGCTGGTGGCGCTCCTCGCAGAGCTGCATCAAACATTCAGTGGCGATGGTTGTCATGGCGACTCACTTGCTTTCGGCTTCTCGCTTAACTTCTCCGTCAGTACGCGCCGGATCGTGCTCGGCTTGATCGGTTGACCTTTCACTTCACTCCAGCAATCGACATCGACCAGGTAGCGCGCCCGTAGCAGCATCGCGAGCGCCGAATAGCGCCGGTTCGATTCATCAATCAGTTGATCGTCCGGGCGATCGCACCAGTTGCCCTCGATCGTCATCACCCGTTTGAAACGCTGCATCACGTCCTTGATGCCACCCGGTAGCGGCTGCAGGAAACGCAAATGCATCGACGACACCTTGCGCCCTTCAGCGCGCAGCGCATCGACCGCTTCTTCGATCGCGCCCTTGGTGCTTCCCCACCCGATCACGAGCAAATCACCTTCCGGATCGCCGAACACCGGCGGCGTTTTTAGCGTGCGCTGCAGGGCCGCGAGCTTCAGGCTGCGGAAATGAATGCTCTCTTCGTTGATCTCCGGGTCGTACGCGACATGGCTGTCGCGATCGTGCGCCAGACCGGTCAGCGTATGCATGCCGCCGCGCTGACCGGGAATGAAGCGCCGCGCAAGTCCGCTTGCGACATTCCAGTCGTACGGCTTCATGCCCTCCGGCACCGCGCTTTGATCCACCGGCGGAGCAAGCCACGCCTCGTTGAAACGTGGTCGCGTGAACGGCTGCTGCGACGTGGCCAGGCTCGCGTCGGACAGCACGACTACGACCATGTTGAAGCTCTCGGCGATCTTGCGCGCCGTGATGATCGAATAGAAGCAATCCTCGATCGTCGACGCCGCCATCACCACCTTGGGCGCGTCGCCATGACTGCCAAACATTGCGGCGAGCAGATCGCCCTGCTCAACCTTCGTCGGTTGGCCGGTGCTCGGTCCGCCGCGCTGCACGTTGACGACGACGAGTGGAATCTCGCCCATCACCGCGAGACCTATCGCTTCCTGCTTCAGCGAATAGCCGGGACCGGACGTGATCGTCACGGTGCACTTGCCCGCATACGAGGCGCCGATGGCGAACGCACACGCTGCGATTTCGTCTTCGGCCTGGTGGACGACTCCGCCAATTTTTTCGAACACATCGCTCAAGTAATGCGACGCCGAAGTCGCCGGCGTGATCGGGTACATCGCGCAGATCTCCATCCCGGACGCGAGCACGCCGAGAGCTATCGCTGTATTGCCGTTGACGACGATCTGCGCTTCGGTCGGACGCGTGGCAGGGATAGAGAACTTGAAATCGAAGGTCTGCTCGGCCCAGGCGTACCCGGCCTCCAGCAGCTTGACGTTCTGGTCGATAACGCTTCGTTCCTTCTTGCCGAACGTGAGCGCGATTTGGTCGCGCGCGAGCTGCAGGTCGAAGCTGTACAGATTGCACAACACGCCCAGCACGAACATATTCTTGCCACGCTTGGTATCCGGATTGACCGCGCGGCACTCGCGCTCCAGCGGCACTTCGATGACGCGATATCCCGATGCCACCAGCTTGGCGTGTGTCTCGACGTACGCCGATGCAACCCTAGGATCGGCGTGATCGCGCCACATGCTTTCAAGCAGGATGATGCAGCCCGGCTTCAGTTCGCCTGCGCGCACCCGGCCAAGCAGCACTTGCTCGTTGAAGGCGACGATCAGGTCAGCTTCGTCGCCGCCGTTGTTGACGCGCGCCGAGCCGATGCGGATCCGGTTGCCGCTCGCGCCGGCCACGCTGCGCGCCGGCGGCCGGATTTCGGCCGGAATGATCTCGACCGTCCACGTGCCGTTGCCGGTGCGCGCCGCAATCGCGCCGAGCGACTGCCCGCAGCGCTGCGCGCCTTCGCCTGAATCACTGACCACTTCAATAATGTGCTCTTTCAGCGTGGTGATGGTCTTGCCGGGTTGGACCGTGGCGGAACTGATCATGCGTTGACCCCTGCGGTTTCTGCATTGATTGCTGTCCTAATGCGCGCGAAATTTCGCTCACGCACGTCGATGCCGAACAGCGTTTCACTCGAGGCCACCTGGTGCGCGTCGCGGATTCCGAGGTAGGCCTTGATGCTGCGCGCTGCCTTGCGCCCCGCCCCCATCGCTTCGATCACCGTCGCCGCGCCGGTCACGATGTCGCCGCCGGCGTACACACCTGCCATCGATGTGGCCAGGCTCTCGTCGGTCTCGATGTATCCGCGCTTGTCGAGCTTGAGCTTCGAGGTCTGTCCGATGATCGGGATTGGCGTTGGTGCCGATCGCATAGACGATCATGTCGGCCTCGAAGTCGTACTCGCTGCCCGCGACGGGAACGGGACGGCGACGGCCGGACGCATCCGGCTCACCCAGCTCCATGCGTACGCAGCGCATGCCGCGCACGCCGCCTTTGCCATCGGCAAGGATTTCGACCGGCGCAGTCAGCCAATGGAACTCCACCCCCTCTTGCTCGGCGTGATGGACTTCCTCGGCACGTGCCGGGCATTCCGCTCTCGACCGGCGATAGATGCAGTAGACCTTTTCCGCGCCCAGCCGCAGGCACACGCGCATCGCATCCATCGCGGTGTTGCCAGCGCCGATCACCGCGACGCGCCTTCCGAGAGGAATCGGTGTATCGAAGCTGCGGAAACTCTTTCGCGCGCATCAGATTGCAGCGCGTCAGCAACTCGTTGGCCGACAAAACACCATTCAACGAGTCGCCGGGAATCCCGAGCATCGAGGGGTAGCCGGCGCCGGTGCCGATAAAGACCGCGTCATGGCCCATCTCGTCGATCATCTGCGCGATCGTGAACAGCCGTCCGACCAGCGTATTGCACACGAACTCGCACGCCGAGCTTGCGCAGGTTGTCGATCTCGGCGTCGACCACGTCGTTCGGCAGGCGAAAGTCCGGAATGCCGTACTTCAAGACGCCGCCGGCTTGATGAAAGGCTTCGTACACGGTGACCTCGCACCCGGCCTTCGCCATGTCGGCCGCGCACGCCATGCCGGCAGGTCCGGCACCGACGATGCCGACCGATAGCCCGTTGGGCTCGCAGTAAGGGACATTGCTCCAGCCCTCGGCAATCGCGCGATCACCCACAAAGCGCTCGAGCCGGCCGATCGCGACCGGCTCCAGCGTCTCACCGACGGTGCAGACGCCTTCGCATTGGCTTTCCTGTGGGCACACTCGCCCGCACACAGCCGCGAGCAGGTTGGTGTCGGTGATGACGTCGTAGGCGCCGCGATAATCCTGGGTGCCGATCTTTTTAATGAAGCCCGGAATATCGATACCCACTGGGCACCCGCTGACGCACGGCTGGTCCGGGCACAGCAGGCAGCGCTCGGACTCTCGCGAGGCTTCCTCGACGCTATAGCCGCAGTTGACTTCGGCGAAGTTTTTCGCGCGCACCTGCGGGTGTTGCTCGCGCATCGGCGTGCGTTCCTGCGGAATGGTTCGAATGGTCTTCTTGGCCATGCTCGCGATCTGCACTATCCGCCGGGCACTTGTTCAAATGGATCGTAGAGCTCGAGGAGCTCCGCCGCTGGATCCACCGCGGCTGCGACGTTCTTCATGCGACAGTCTTTCGACCAGCGCTCGGTCGCCGCGCGCTCGTCCTTCACATAGCGCCGCAGCCGTGACATCAAGTCGTCGAAGTCGACTAGGTGTCCGTCAAAGTCGGGACCGTCGACACACGCGAATTTCACCTGGTCGCCGACCTTGATGCGGCAGCCGCCGCACATGCCGGTGCCGTCGACCATGATCGGGTTGACGCTCACCATGGTCTTGATCTTGAAAGGTCGCGTGACCTTGGCGCACGCCTGCATCATCAACGGCGGACCGATGGCGACCACCTCGGCAAGATCGGCGTGTTTGGCGATCGCGAGCTTGATGCCATCGGTGACAAAGCCCTTGATCCCCGCCGAACCGTCGTCGGTGCAGACGATCAGTTCATCGCAGCACGCCCTGAACTTGTCTTCCCAGAAGATCAGATCGCGGTTTCTGAACCCGAGGATGCCGATCACGTAGGCGCCGCTTTCCTTAAAGGCGCGGGCCTGCGGGAAAATGGGCGCGACACCCAGCCCGCCGCCGACACAAGCGACCTTTTTCACTCCGCTCGCGTGGGTCGGAATGCCCATTGGCCCCACCAGCGCGTGCAGCGTCGTCCCCACTTGGCACACCTGCTGCATCTCGCGCGTCGTCTTGCCGACCGCCTGGATCACCAGCGTGATCGTTCCCTTGCTCCGGTCGAAGTCGGCGAGCGTCAGCGGAATGCGTTCGCCATGCTCGTGCAACATCACGATCACGAACTGGCCCGGTCGCGCGGCTTTCGCCATCAGCGGGTGCCGGATTTCGAGCAGAAACGTGACGTCCGAGAAGTCCTCTCGGGAGACGATCTCGAAGCGCGACAGATCGTGCTTGTGCATGCGTTATTCCTTGCACGCACTTTAGAGGTCGGCGCCGAGGGCCAGTTTGACGAAGCGCAAACAGGGTGAGAAACCCTGTCGGATTCCAGGAGGCTAGTGCACCGGTTCCGTCTTGATCAGCGGCCAGGTGGCATTGGCGTGACGCAGACGGTCAGTATTGGCGCGGCAACCGGCGACGAATTCGCGCACTTCCTTGGACCGCCAGGCCGTTAGATAAGCCTGCCATGCTTGTGCGAGCGAATCCTGTCGCAGGTCGGCTGGGCTAAAGGGAAGCGCATTCAGCAGTTTCACTTTCCCGTTCGGCACGATCAGCAGCATCGCCTGCGGACTCTCGATTCGCCGCTCCATCTCGGTGACGATGTCCCACGGATAGATCGAGAGCGCCATGCTTGCGTTGAGTGAGCTGGCGCGCTCCTGCAATGCATCGACGGCACGCCGCCATTCGTCGTCGCTGCACGCAATGCGATCCCAGTCTGCGGCCGCGCGACCGATTCGCATTAACGGACCGGTGACGAACGCGCTGCAGCCCAGACTGACGGCGAGATCGTAGGCAGCGACGATTTCATGCAGGTTCAAACGGGTCGGAGCAAATACGAGCTGCGGTGCTTGACCGCGTTCAACCAGACGCTTTATCGCGCCAATGGCGGCGACAAAGCTTGATCCGGGCCTGACCCGTTCGTGCGTGTCTGCTGCTGCGCCGTCGACCGAGATTTGCACACACTGCAGCCGCAGTGCTGCCAAGCGGTCGGCGGCAGCATCATCGATCCGCTGCCCATCGGTTTCGAGCTTGATGGCAACACCGGCATCCGAGAACAACTGAAAGAGTTGCCAGCAATGAGCAACACCCAGCGGCTCGCCGCCGCCGAACGCGACATACGGCACGCCGTAATCAACGATGCGTTGCGCGATCTCGACAGCTTCATCCGCCGTCAGCTCATCGGCCCACGCGGCGTTGGGGCCGGACTCCTCGCAGCAGGTGATGCAGCGAGCCTGGCAGCGGTTGGTCAGCTGCCACGCAACAAATAGGGGCGCACGGTATCCATGGACCGAGCGCCCGTCATCCGTCACTCAATGAAAATGCTACGTGAAGCGGATGTACGGCTGTGCCATCACCTGTTCGGAGACGTCTTCGAGCTTTGGCGTTTCCCACACCGGTTTCTGGTTGCGAGCCACCTTCTCATTGTTGGCCTGTTGAGCCTGCACGATGGCTTCGTTTGTTCCCTTCGAGTCGTCCATAGTTTCTCCGCTGTGTTAGACGTTTGCTAACGCCAAAACTTGCCACTTGTTCGCACGCGAGTGTAACGATGCATCGGCAATCGCGTGGCGCACGTCCGCTAGCACTTCACTATCCCGCCAGGCGCCGCGGTAGGCTTCCCACGCTTGCGCGAGGGTCTGGCGTCGTAAATCGGCACACACATGAGGAAGGGCCGCCGCGACCTTGACCCGCCCATCAGGCAACACAAGCATCGTAGCCGGGGGCTCCTGAAAACTTCGGTGCAGTCCATCTTCGATACTGAAAGGAAGGTAGCAGAGCTCCATCGAGTCTTCAATCGCTTTTGCCTGCCGTTGCAATACGTCGAGCATGCGTCGGTATTGCTCGTCGCTGGGTTCGATCTTGTTCCACAGACGCGCTGCCGTGCCGATACGCATCAGTTTGCCCGTGTTGAAGCGGAACGCGCCGAACGTGCGAGCGCGGTCGATGACGGCTTCGATCTCATCGATGTTCAGTCGCGTCGGCGCGAAGGTGATCTCCAGCGGCAGGCTCACCGCTCGCACGGCCTCGCACGCCGCGTGCGCTTTGGCGAGCGATCCTCCCGGGCGTTGGCGCCGATAGACTTCCTCGCTATCGGCGTCGAGGCTGATCTGCACGCTGCGCACCGGCAGCCGGGCCAGGCGTTCAGCGATTTTGGCGTCGAATTGCTGTCCGTTGGTTTCGATTTTCAACTGCACACCAGCGGCGCCGAGTGCTTCAGCGACATCGAGAAAGTGCGGCACGACCAGCGGCTCGCCGCCGCACAGCATCACGTACGGCACATGATTGTCGATGATCTCGTGCGCCAGATGCATTGCCTCGCCGGCATCGAGTTCGCCGGGCAGCCACTTGCCGGGCGCCGAGTCGGTACAGCAATGCACGCAGGCCAGATCGCAATTGCGCGTCAATTGCCACGTCACGAGAAGTGGTGCTCGAAGTTGATCGATCTTCATCACCGTTAATACCAGGCGTGCAGCAAAATGCCGCCGGTAAGGAATGCGACGGCCACGACATAGCAACTGACCATGTGACGCATCGCCGGCAAGAATTGTTTGGGTTTCTCAGAAGTGCGAACCGCACATCTGCCGCTGGCGATCAACAGCGGCAACGCAAGCAACGCCGCCAGGCACGCCGCCGGAAACGCACCCAGCGCGACCCCTACTGCAACCACCAACAGACCGCTCGCCGCCAGCAACAGGTACAGCCACACTGCGCGCTCGCGACCGAGACGAACGACAAGATTGCGCTTACCGACAAGGCGATCCTGATGGAAATCCGGGATCGCATTGACCACCGCCAGCGCCATGATCAGCAGCCCCGGCACTAGCGAAGCCAGCAGCGCGCTCCACGATATCTCCCGGCTGTGCAGATAGAAGCTTCCCAGCACCATCCAGGGGCCGTAGGCCAGTGCGATCACCGCTTCACCGAGTCCGCGGTAGGACCAGCGGATCGGCGGCGCCTCGTAGAAAATCGCCGCCGCACCACCGAGTAAAGCAAACGCAAGAACCGGCCAGCCCACGCGCGCCGTCAGGTAGATGCCGACCGCCAGCGCTGCAGCGAAGGCCACGGTTCCGATCCAGAAAACTGCACCGGTGACCGGCGGCACGTCCTGCGGATTGAACACGCGGTCGGTTCCCATGCGCGCATCGAAATATTCGTTGTACGCCTCGACCCCGATGACCGCGAAAACGACGCCGCCAAGTCCGCTCCAGAACATCGCCGCGTCAAAGACGCCGGCAACGCTATAAGACCATGCAGCGCCGAGCAGATAAGGCAGCAGTCCGGCAAACAGGAAGAACCGATAACGAACGAGCGTGAGGACTCGCGTCAGCCGATGCACTGCTGACGGCAACGCGAGCGGTGACGTGCTCAGACTTGAACCCATTGGTGCAGTGTCCGCGTCTGGCCGGGGTCGCCGGCCAGGTCCTGAATGAACTTCGCGACGCGAGGATCCTGCCACGCGCGTCTGAAGTTGGCCCAGATCTCGGTCAAGCTTTGGCGGCGTAAGTCTCCGCATACGAACGGCAACGCGTTGATCAGCTTCACGAGCCCGTTCGGAAGCACGATCAGCAGCGCCGCGGGGCTTTGCAGCCGGTAGCGCAATTCCTCGAGCAGACCGGCTTCGTGGAAATGCACGCGCATTTTTCCGCGGTACTGCTCGGCCTTCGTGCGCAAGACATCGAAGAACGTGTCGTACTGCTCATCCGACAGCGCAAGATGACGCCACGCCTTGACCGCGTTGCCGGTGAACATCGTGCGGCCCGAATAGAAGCTCACCGCACCGAGCTCGTACGCGAGATCAACAATCTGTTCCGCTTCATGAACGTTGAAACTCGCCGGAGAAAAGTTGATCTCGATTGGCACACCAGCAGCGCGCAGGTTGCGCACGCCCGCCAGCGTCCGATCGAACTCGCCACGCACGCGCATGCGGCCGAAAGTTGCCGACGATGCGCCGTCTAGACTGACTTGCACCGCCTTGACGCCGAGTTGCTCAAGCCGCTCACAATTCTCGGGCGTCAGATAGTGACCGTTGGTCTCGATTTTCAGCTGCCCGCCGCGCGCGCATACGCGCTCGACCATCTCGAAAAACAGCGGGTGCAGCATCGGCTCCCCGCCCGAGAAAGACAAGATACGGAACTTCATGGTCCATCAGCTGATCGATCACATGCGAACACCTGCGCGCGATCGAGTTCGTCCTTAAACGCCTTTCCCAGGCCCGCTTTCCTCGATGCAATGCAGGCACGCGAGATTGCACTCGTTGGTAATCTGCCAGGCGACATAAAGCGGCGCCGCCAGGTCCTCCGAACTAGCCACGCCGCCGAATCCTCCAGCAATCCCTTTTGCCGAAGATCGCCGATAAGGGCCGTCACTTCGCGCTCGATCGAATCTGGCGGTCCGCTGAAGCGATCGGCCAAGCGCGCAGCAATCTCGTTCGCAGCGCAACCCGCTTCGATCTCCCGCACCACCGCGGTCGCGGTGGGATTGAGCGTGAATACCTTTTCGGAGCGTGTCTCAAATAAAATGCCACCGAACTTTTCTTCACGAAATTTGACGTACTTGGCTAGCCGCATCCGGAGTCCACTCGAGAAGTTTCAAATCTAGGTAGCCTTGGCGACAAAGGCATCCCGCTGTTATAGACCAATACGTGCTCAGCCAGACCTCATCATCCCGAGCGTTTGCGGCAGCCAGATCGACAGCGGCGGCCAGTAGGTGACGAAGACGAGGAATCCGAGCATCGTCAAGAGCCATGGCCAGACCGCAACCGTCAGTTCGGTGATCCCCATCTTGGTGATGCCCGAAGCGACATACAAGTTGAGTCCCACCGGCGGATGGCACATGCCGACCTCCATGTTCACTACCATGATAATGCCGAAGTGCACGGGATCGATGCCGAGCTTCATCGCCACCGGGAACAGGATCGGCGCCATGATCAGCACGATCGACGACGGCTCCATCACGTTGCCGGCGAGCAGCAGGATGATATTCACGAACAGTAGGAATGCGACCACGCCGAGACCCTTGTCGAGCATCCAGGCCGCAAGCTCCTGCGGGATTTGCTCCGATGTCATCAGGTAGGAGAACATCACGGCGTTCGTGATGATGTACAGCAGCATCGCGCTCATGTTGGCCGAATCGAGCAGCACCTTCGGCACCTGCGCGAGTGTCATGTCCTTGTACACAAACACGGCGACGAAAAATGCGTAGACGGCACTCATCGCGGCCGCCTCGGTCGGCGTGAAAATGCCGGAGTAGATGCCGCCGATGACGACGATGACCAGCAGCAGGCCCCAGATACTTTCCTTGAACGTCGCCCAGCGAATCGCCCAGGAGGCCTTTGGCTGGCGCGGATAGTTGTTCTTGCGCGCGCGCCACCATGTCGTCAAGCCAAGCAGCATTGCGAGCACCAGGCCAGGAATGATGCCGGCAATGAACAGCGCACCGACCGATGTATTGGTCGCGACTGCATACATCACCATCACGATCGATGGCGGAATCAGAATGCCCAACGCACCCGAAGTCGTGATGACGCCGGCGCCGAAGCGTGCTGGAAAGCCTTGTTTCACCATCGCCGGCAGCAGGATCGCGCCGATCGCGACGACCGTCGCCGGCGAACTGCCCGATACGGCGGCGAACAGCGCGCAGGCCATGACACCCGCCAGCCCCAGGCCGCCGTGCCAGTGGCTGATCATCGCCGCGGCGAAGTTGATCATTCGTCGCGCGACGCCGCCGTGGGTCAGGAAGTTGCCGGCGAGGATGAAGAACGGGATCGCCATGATCTCGAACCTCTCGATGCCGGTGAAGAGCTTCAGCGCGACCGACTCGATCGGCACCGTCGTCATCGTGAACAGGTAGGTGAGCACGGTCAGGCCGAGCGAAATGGAGATCGGCATCCCGGTCAGCATCAGACCGAACAGCAGCGCGAAGATGATCCATGCGTTGTTGACCGGAATCCCGACCAGTTTTAGAACGAACGGGATTGCGATCAGGACCGGTGGGATCAGCGCCGGCCAGCGCGAAGACGATGGGACGGGGCCAGGGACGGGTACGACGCCGCTCATGGTTTGCCCGCGATGATCGGTGCCGGATGGAGGTTGGCGTCCAATGCGTACGCGCTGGCTTCGTCGATGCCTTCGACGTGCGCGACGTCATGGCGCGGTAGCGCTCCGGTGCGCGCGAACGCCCAAGCCACCTGCAGGAAGCGAAAGCACATCAGGTAGGAACCCAATGGGATGCACAGGTAGACGATCCACTTCGGCACTTCGAGGTCAGGTGACACCGAATCGGTGTGCCCGATGTCCCATACGAAGGTCGCGCCCAGCGTGCCTACGATCCCCGTGAAGGTGGCGCCCGCGAGGAGGCCAAACAGGACATACAGCTTGCGGGTATTGTCCGGCAGCCGATTGATCATCACGTCGACGCCGACGTGGATGCCGGTGCGCACACCGTACGCGGCGCCGAACTTCGCCATCCACACGAACATGTAGATGCAAAGCTCTTGCGCCCACGAGAGGTCGATCTTGAGCAAAGCGTCCTGTACGCCAGGTATCGCCATGCCAGCGGCGTAGCGATGCACGACCGCCACGAAGATGAGCAGCGTCGCCGCGCCCATCAGGAATGCGATCAGCCACTCCTCGAGGTGGTCGAGAAACTTGAGCAATCCGACTCCTACCCGCTGTCCCGTGCGCCGCGCGGCTTCTGCAGTCACACCACCGGATCTTGATGCGGTCCTATCGGTAGCGTGCCTGCAGCTTCCGGTCTACGGGGTGAAACCGGTTTCCTTGTAGACCGCGGCGATCGTGTCCTTGCCGACGCGCGACTCGTTCTCCTTGTGCACGACGACCAGCGCCTTCTTCATCGCCGCCTTTTGCTCGGGAGTCAGCGTGATGATCTCGGTCTTGCCGGACTTGCGCACGGCCGCGATCGCTTCGTCGTTCTCCTTCTGCGCGATGTCGTTCGCGAACTTGGTGGCGTCCTTCATCGCGCCTTCGAGCGCGGTGCGGATGTCGGCGGGCAGACCATCCCAGAACTTCTTGTTGGCGATGACCGCGTAACCCAGGTAGCCGTGGTTGGTGAGCGCCAGGTATTTCTGCACTTCGTGCATCTTCTGCGTGTAGAAATTCGATGGCGGATTCTCGGTGCCGTCGACGACGCCGGTCTGCAGCGATTGGTAAACCTCGGAGAACGCCATGACCTGCGGTATCCCGCCCAACGCCTTGATCTCGTCACCCAGCACCTTCGAGGACTGGATCCGCATCTTGAGGCCCTTGTAGTCGGCGGGCACGCGGATCGGCTTGTTCGCACTCATCACCTTGAAACCGTTGTCCCAATAGGCGAGGCCCACGATGCCCTTGCTCTCGAGCTTCTTCAACAGCGCCGCGCCGACGGGTCCCTGGGTGACCTTGTGCAGTTCAACGTAGTCGTCAAAGATGTAGGGCAAGTCGAACACTTCGAATTCGCGAAGGCCAAGCGGGCCGAACTTGGCTAGCGATGGCGCAAGCATTTGCACCGAGCCGAGCTGCAGAGCCTCGACTTCTTCGCCGTCCTTGAATAGCGAGCTGTTCGGGTAGAGCTCGACTTTCACCCGCCCCTTGGTCCTCTCCTCGGCGAGTTTCTTGAAATATTCGGCCGCTTTGCCCTTGGGCGTGTCGATGGCGACGACATGGCTGAATTTGATGACGATCGGCTGTTGTGCGTGCGCAGTGAGGCCGAACGCGAGTGCTACCGCTGCCACTGCAAGTCTTGCGAATCTCATGACTCCTCCATTCCCTTGCGGGGAGCGGCCTCGTGAACGAACCACTCAAGGGGATTCTGCAGAAGCTGCGGGGGCGCTTCTTGATCTATGACAATACTTGCCTCCGCACGCGCATCAGGAGGGTAATTTCGATAGGACTCATCGCCGACTCGGCGCAGACGTGGTGTTCGTGCGCAGTTACTTCCAGGCCACGACTGCCATCTTGCGGCGCATGAAAGCGAGCTGCGTGGACAGTGGCAGGTTCTTGGGGCACACGTCGTGGCAGGCGAGCAGCGACATGCAGCCGAAAACGCCACTGTCGTCGCCGATCAGTTCATAGTAGTCCTCGTCGGTGCGCGCATCGCGCGGGTCGAGGCGAAAGCGCGCGATCTTGTTCAGACCCACGGCGCCGACGAAATCCGCGCGCATGCGCGCGGTGCCGCAACCGGAGACGCAGCAACCGCACTCGATACAGCGATCCAGTTCGTAGATCTTCTCCGCGAGGTCCGCATCCATCGGCTGCTCGATGCGCTTCAGATCCACCTCGTCCTGCTTCGCGTGCACCCACGTCTGCAGGCGCTCGCTCATCGCGCGCATCCACTTGCCGGTGTTCACCGACAGGTCGCCGATCAGTTCGAACACCGGCAGCGGCGCAAGCGTCGTTTCCGTTCCGAGGTTCTTGGTCACCGTGCGGCATGCGAGGCTCGGGCGGCCGTTGATCATCATCCCGCAGCTGCCGCAGATACCCGCGCGGCACACGAAGTCGAATTGCAGCGACGGATCCTGCTTTTCGCGGATCTCGTTCAGCGCGATGAACAACGTCATCCCATCGGCTTCCTCGAGCTCGTAGGTCTGCATGCGTGCCGTCGCGCCGGGCTGCTGCGGGTTGTAGCGCAGGATATGGAACTTGAGGAGGCGGTGCTCGGTCGCGTCGGCCATGGTCATTCCGCCGCTCGGAGAAAGCGCTCGTCGATGCGCTCGTTACGGCCACGCAGGACCTGCTGGCAGCCATTGCTCGTAGGGCATCAGTGCCTGCTGCACGGCGAAGCGATCCGCACCGGAGAGCTTCGCCTTCAGGGCGTCGACCTCGGCCTGCCGCCCCGGTGTGTCAGGATGGTCGATGTAATCCTTCGCGCCGTAGCCGCGCCAGCCGGGCGGAAGCTCCATGCGCTTTACGTCGATCGGCTCGTAGCCGAGCGTGGGCAGCGTGTCGGACTCGCTGGTCCAGGTCGCGAGCGTGCGCTTCAACCATTGCGCATCGTCGCGGCGCGGGAAATCCTGGCGGAAGTGCGCGCCGCGGCTCTCGGTGCGAACCTGCGCGCCGTGGGCGACGGTAAGTGCGAGCTTGAGCATTTTCTGTACGCGGTAGGCAGTCACCAGTTCCGGGTTCGTGCCGGGCGAATGCGCACGGAGCCCGATGTTGCGGCTGCGCGCAAGCAGCTTCTGCAGGGCGGCGACCGCCTCGTCGAGCTCGGCCCCGGTGCGGAAGATGCCGACCTTGCCGCTCATCACCTCCTGCATCTGCTGTTTGATCGCGCTCGCGTCCTCGCCGCCGCTGCGCCGGATCATGGCGTCCAACTTTGCCTGTTCGCGCTCCACGAACTCGCGGATCAACCCCGTGGGGATGTTCACGTCGCTCGCCGCGCTGGAGCAGAAGTCGGCGATGTATTCGCCGACGATCCTGCCGGCGACGACCGTCTCGGCCACCGAGTTGCCGCCAAGCCGGTTGAAGCCGTGCATGTCCCAGCACGCCGCCTCGCCCGCCGCGAAGAGGCCCTTCAGCGTCGGGCTCTCGCCGGTGGGCTGGGTACGCACGCCGCCCATCGTGTAGTGCTGCGCCGGGCGCACCGGGATCATCTCGCGCACCGGGTCGATGCCCAGAAAGTAGTGGCAGATCTCCCACACCTCGCGCAGGTTGCGCTTGATGTGGGGCTCGCCCAGCTGCGTGATGTCCAGCCAGAGGTGCTCGCCGAAGCGCGAACGCGCCGCCTTGCCCTTCCTGATGTGCTCCTCCATGCGCCGCGAGACCACGTCGCGCGAGGCAAGCTCCTTCTTCTCCGGCTCGTAGTCGGGCATGAAGCGGTGGCCGTCGACATCCTTCAGCAGCCCGCCGTCGCCGCGGCAGCCTTCGGTCATGAGGATGCCGGCCGGGAAGATCGCGGTCGGGTGGAACTGCACCGCTTCCATGTTGCCCAGCGCCGCCTGCCCGGTCTCCATCGCGATTACGTTGCCGATGCCCTCGGAGATCACCGCATTCGTGGTGTTGCGGTAGATGCGCCCCGCACCGCCCGTGGCGATTGCCGTGGCCTTGGCCACGTAGGCGCGCAGCTCGCCAGTGATGAGGTCGCGCACCACCGCGCCGTAGCAGCGCCCGCTGTCGTGGATCAGCGCCAGCGCCTCGGTGCGCTCGTGCACGGGGATCGACTCGGCGATCGCCTGGTCCGCTACGGCGGTGAGCATCGCGTGCCCCGTTCCGTCCGCGACGTAGCAGGTACGCCACTTCTTGGTTCCGCCGAAATCGCGCTGCGAAAGCAGGCCGTCGGCCTCGACTCGCTCGGTGATGGTGACCTTCTGGCCATTGATAATGACCTGCCGGTCACCCTTGCGGATGCGCGTCCACGGAACGCCCCAGGCGGCGAGTTCGCGCACGGCCTTGGGCGCGGTGTTGACAAACATGCGCACGACTTCCTGGTCGGCACCCCAGTCTGAGCCGCGCACGGTGTCCTCGAAATGCACGTCCTCGTTGTCGCCTTGTCCCTTGGAGACATTGCCGAGCGAGGCTTGCATACCGCCTTGCGCCGCCTTGGAATGCGAGCGCTTGGCCGGGACCAGCGACAGGATGATCGCGTCGTGGCCGCGGCGCCGCGCGCTGATCGCGAGCCGCAGTCCGGCCAGGCCCCCGCCGATGACCAGCACGTCGGTGTAGATCACGTTCATGGTGCGCCCCGCACGTGCGAAGGCACATAACGCTCGCCGTAGCGATCCGCATGCTCAATGCCGATGCGCATGTACGCCGCGAGCGTGGCCAGGCCGAGCGCGAGAAAGAACGCGGTGATCGCCCACTTGAGCCGCTTCAGCCGTCGCCGAGTGACATCGGCGTTGCCGCCGGTGAACCAGCCCCATTTCACTGCAAGCCGGTAAAGCCCGATGCCGCCGTGCAACTCCACCGCGAGCAATAACAGGATGTACAGCGGCCACCAATGTTCACTCCAGACGCGGTCAGCCGATTCGAATGGTCCGATGCGATCGGGGCGCGTCAGCATCATGTAAAGGTGTCCGGGCGCCAGAAAGAACATCGCAAAACCGGTGATCGCCTGCCAAAACCACAAGGTGGTGTCTTCGTGGCGCATCGAACGCATCTGCGTCCGGAACGTCGCGAACTGCCGGTAGTCGATCGGAAACTTGCGCATCGCAAGTAGAGCGTGCGTAACGAACAGCACGATGACCAGTGCGACCACGATCGACACGATCCAGGGGTACGACACGCCAAAAAAATAGTAACCCTCGAAGAACTTGGTGATCGTCCACATCGCGTCCTTGCCGAACAGGATCGAGGACACGAAGAACATGTGGCCCCATAGGAACAGCACCAGGATCAAGCCCGACGCGCTTTGCGCCAAATCGAGCCGAGCCGGCCAGCGGCTCTTGCGTGGACGACGCGCAAGGCCCGCGTCGGTGGTCAGCGAGCCAGAGCCGATAGAACGCAGCATTGGCGGACGCTATCGCGCGTGACCGCGGAGAGTGTTGACCTGAGTCAAGGTGGCCGGCGTCGAGACGCTCAGAATTCCTCGTCGCAGAGCACACCACACGAGATGTTTCAGATACGAATTCATGGGCGTGGCGGACAAGGCGTCGTCTCCGGCGCCGAGATGCTTTCAGTCGCTGCATTCCTCGAGGGGCGTTACGCGCAAGCCTTTCCCAGCTTCGGTTCGGAACGCATGGGCGCACCAGTGATGGCGTTTTGCCGCATCGACGACAAGGAGATTCGTCTACGCGAGCCGGTGCTGCAACCCGACGCGCTGATCATCCAGGATGCGACGCTGCTGCACCAGGTGGATCTGTTCAGCGGCCTGCCCGCACGAGGGCACATCCTGCTTAACTCGACGAAAAGCTTCGATGAACTGGGGCTCGGCGGATTTGCGCGCGGCGTCCAGCAATATCGAGTGTGCACGCTCCCGGCCACCGAACTCGCGCTGAAGCATGTCGGCCGTTCGGTGCCGAATGCCGCCCTCCTAGGAGGCTTCGCCGCGATTACGGGTGTGATCGCACTGAAATCGGTACTAGCGGCAATCCGCGAGAAATTTCCCGCGGCTATCGCCGAGAAGAATGTCGCCGCTGCGACAGAGGCTTTCGACATCGCCACCAAAACGCTAGAGACGATCGATGCTTAAGCAAACGGAAGGCTCGCGCGCGGTGGCTGAGGCCGTCGCACTCTGCCGACCGCAAGTCATTTGCGCCTATCCGATCACCCCGCAGACACACATCGTCGAGGGCCTGGGCGAAATCGTGAAGGCGGGAGAGCTTGCAAACTGCGAGTTCATCAATGTGGAGTCCGAGTTCGCCGCGCTGTCGCTGGCAATCGGCGCTTCGGCGGCGGGAGCGCGCACCTACACAGCAACCAGCAGCCAAGGTCTGCTGTTCATGGCCGAAGCCGTATACAACGCCGCGGGACTCGGACTACCGATCGTGATGACGATCGGCAACCGCGCGATCGGCGCGCCGATCAATATCTGGAACGACCATTCCGACAGCATGTCGATGCGAGACGCGGGGTGGATCCAGCTTTATGCGCTCACCAACCAGGAAGCTCTGGACCTGCACATCCAGGCATTCCGTCTAGCCGAGGAGCTCTCGTGTCCGGTGATGGTCTGCATGGACGGTTTCATCCTGACCCACGCGTATGAACGTGTCGACATGCCGACGCAAAAACAGGTCGATGCGTTCCTGCCGCGGTACGAGCCTCGGCAGATTCTTGATCCGGCAGACCCGGTGAGCATCGGCGCCCTGGTAGGACCCGAGGCATTCACCGAGGTGCGCTACCTGTCACACCACAAACAGTTGCGGGCGCTGGGATTGATTCCACAACTTGCCGCGGAATTCAACAAGCAATTCGGCCGCGACTCCGGCGGACTCATCCGACCCTACCGCACCGAGGACGCCGAGACGATCGTGGTCGCGCTCGGCTCGGTGAACGGAACCATTCAGGAAGTCGTCGATGAGATGCGCGAGAGCGGCTCACGCATCGGTTCGGTCTCCATTTGCTCCTTCCGCCCGTTCCCGCTCGCCGCGCTGCGCGAGGCGCTGCAGCACGCCAAGCGTGTCGTCGTGCTTGAAAAATGCCTGGCTGTAGGGCTCGGCGGCATCGTCTCCGATGGAGTACGCAAGTCGTTGTCGGGCATCGTGCTGAACGGCTACACCGTCATCGCGGGGCTCGGTGGGCGCGCGATCACCCGCAGTTCGCTGACGCGATTGTTTGAGGATGCCGAACGCGACGAGCTCGAGCAAGTGACCTTTCTCGATTTGAACGCCGACGTGATCAGCCACGAACTGGAACGCGAGAGTAAATCGCGGCGCACTGGACCGACCGCCGAAGCCATCCTGCGCCGCATCGGACCGGTCGCGTCGGGCATCGGGTGAACGGGAGAAGCCTCGTGGACACGACGATCAAGTTCTATCAAACCGGCACGTTCACCGTCGGCAATCGGTTGCTCGCGGAGGACCAGCGCTCGGTGCAGGCGAACATGCACCGCACGAACTCGCTTAATTCCGGGCACCGTGCGTGTCAGGGCTGTGGCGAAGCGCTTGGCGCGCGCTATGCGATCGATGCAGCGATGCAGGCGACCGACAACCAATTGATCGCGGTCAACGCGACGGGATGCCTGGAAGTCTTCTCGACGCCGTATCCAGAGACGTCGTGGCAGATTCCCTGGATTCATTCGTTATTCGGCAATGCGGCCGCGGTGGCTTCGGGCGTCGCAGCGGCGCAGCGGGCGCTGGGCCGTGACAACGTGCGCGTCATCGCGCAGGGCGGAGACGGCGGCACCACCGACATCGGCTTCGGGTGTTTATCCGGCATGTTCGAGCGCAACGACGATGTGCTCTACATCTGCTACGACAACGAGGCCTACATGAACACCGGGGTGCAGCGCTCGAGCGCGACACCACCGGCGGCTCGTACCGCCACCACTCCGGCAGTGGGTTCTTCGCCCGGCAATGTTTTTGGCACCGGCAAGAATGTGCCGCGCATCGCAATGGCGCACAACATTCCCTACGTCGCGACCGCGAGCGTTTCCAATCTGCGCGACCTCGAGGCCAAGGTCAAGTACGCGATGAGTATTCACGGCGCGCGCTACATTCACATCTTCGTGCCGTGTCCGCTCGGCTGGGGTTCGGCGCCCGAGGACACTATCAAGATCGCGCGCCTGGCAGTCGAGACCGGCCTTTTCCCGTTGTTCGAAGCGCAGCACGGCGAAGTCACGGCAACTACGCCGATTCGGCACAAGGTCGCCGTGACCGAATACCTGAAGTTGCAGAAACGTTATGCCCATCTGTTCCGCAATCCGCCGGACCTTGAACGCATCGCGCGGATTCAGCAGATGGCTGATCACAACATCGCCACGTACGGTTTGCTGCAATAGGAGATTGCCCATGGACAAGCCGTTCGCTATCACGCTCGATCGCGGCTCGAGCCTTGCGAACAAGACCGGCGCGTGGCGCACCATCCGGCCGCTGTACGTGGATCGGCTGCCGCCCTGCAACCACGCCTGTCCGGCCGGCGAAAATATTCAGGGGTGGCTTTATCACGCCGAGTCCGGCCAGTACGAAGCCGCGTGGCGCGCGCTGACCGAGGACAATCCGCTGCCTGCGATCATGGGCCGCGTCTGCTATCACCCGTGCGAAACCTCGTGCAATCGCGGCCAGCTTGATGAATCGGTCGGCATCAACTCTGTCGAGCGCTTTCTTGGCGACGAAGCGTTGAAGCAAGGCTGGAAATTCTCCCCGGTCAAGGACGAAAGCGGCAAGCGAGTTTTGATCGTCGGCGCCGGACCTTCCGGCCTCTCGGCTGCCTATCATCTGCGTCGCCTCGGGCATGGTGTAAAGATCATCGAGGCAGGCCCGCGCGCCGGCGGAATGATGCGCTTCGGTATTCCGAAATACCGGCTGCCGCGCGAAGTGCTCGATGGCGAGGTGCAACGCATTCTCGATATGGGTGTCGAGCTCGAGTTGAACCGCAAGGTGACGAACATCCTCGAAACGGTGAACGAAGGGAGCTTCGACGCCGCGTTCCTCGCAGTCGGCGCGCATATCGGCAAACGCGCCTATATCCCCGCCGGCAGTTCGGCGCGCATTCTCGATGCGGTGTCGGTCCTGCGTTCGATGGAAGGCGAAGACATGCCAATGCTGGGCCGACGCGTCGTCGTCTACGGCGGTGGCAACACCGCACTCGACGTCGCGCGCACTGCCAAGCGCCTCGGCGCCGAGGAAGCGATCATCGTCTATCGCCGCACGCGCGAAAAAATGCCGGCGCACGATTCAGAGCTTGAAGAAGCGTTGCAGGAAGGCGTGCTGGTCAAGTGGCTATCGACGATCAAGAACGTCGCCGACGCGGCAACGTTGACGGTCGAAAAAATGGCGCTCGACGCCAAAGGCTTTCCGCAACCCACCGGTGAGTTTGAGACGCTCGAGGCCGATTCGCTGGTGCTGGCACTGGGCCAGGACGTGGATCTTTCGCTGCTCGAAGGCGTTCCGGGTTTGGAGATCAAAGACGGCACGGTGCAGGTGGCTCCCAACATGATGACCGGCCATGCCGGAATTTTCGCCGGCGGCGACATGGTTCCCGCCGAGCGCACCGTGACGGTCGGCGTCGGTCACGGAAAGAAAGCGGCGCGACACATCGACGCGTGGCTTCGGGGTGCGAGCTACGCCCCAGCACCGAAGCATGAGCTCGCAACCTTCGACAAGATGAATCCCTGGTACTACAGCGACGCGCCGAAGACTGTGCGCCCGGTGCTCGAAACCGCTCGGCGCACTTCAACTTTCGATGAAGTCGTTAAAGGACTCGACGAAACCACCGCGCTGTTTGAAGCGCGGCGATGCATGTCGTGCGGCAACTGCTTCGAGTGCGACAACTGCTACGGCGTGTGTCCCGACAATGCGGTGATCAAGCTCGGAGCCGGGCAAGCGCTTCGAGTTTAATTTCGATTACTGCAAGGGCTGCGGCATTTGCGTGTCCGAGTGCCCGTGCGGGGCGATCAAGATGGTTCCCGAAACGGTATGACGGAGGAGTAGCGCAGGATGACCGACGCCGTCGTCGCAATGCTGCAGCGGCATCCGTTCGTCGAGGACTTCGAGGCTGCGCACGTCGACAAGCTCGCGACAGATGGCGGTACGGGCTCGTTTCGAAAGGGACCAGGTGATCTTTCGCGAGGGCGAGGAATATGCCGACTTCTACTTGATCGCCTCCGGGTTGGTGGCGCTCGAGATCGCCGCTCCGGATCACACGTTTCGCGTGCACACGCTAGCCGCGGGCGATGAGCTCGGCTGGTCGGCGTTGCTAATGGGGCGCGGAAAGCATTTCCAGGCACGCGCACTCGAACGCATCGATGCACTCGCATTCGACGGCGGCGAGCTGCTCGCAGCGTGCAAACACGATACACACTTCGGCTTCGTCTTCATGCACCGGCTGCTTGGCGTCGTCGCAGACCGACTGCAGGCGGCTCGACTGCAGCTGCTCGACATGCACTCGCCGGTGGCGGCGAGAGCGGGAACATAAGAGGTCACTCAGAGGAGGCCGAAATGAAACGCCAATGGATCGCACTCGCCGCGGGCCTGTCGATCGCCGGGGGTGCCCATGCCGTCGACGATGCCACCGCCCGCGCACTGATGAAGAAACACGGCTGTGATTCGTGCCATGAAGTCGACAAGAAAGTCATCGGGCCCGCATTCCGCGACGTCGCCATCACCTACAAAGCAGACAAGAACGCATCGACCAAGCTGCAGAACAAGGTCAAGAGAGGCGGCGCTCACACATGGGGAGACATCGCAATGCCCCCGAACATCCTTGCGTCGGATGAAGACATCAAGGTACTGGTCGACTGGATTCTGACCTTGCAGAAG
Source organism: uncultured beta proteobacterium (assembly GCA_963829995.1). GTDB lineage: Bacteria > Pseudomonadota > Gammaproteobacteria > Burkholderiales > Burkholderiaceae_F > JACCZX01. The sequence continues at coordinate 54,884 of CAWHKW010000035.1, forward strand.
TAACCCGCAGCACGCGCAACGCGCCACCGGCCTTGCGCAACTGGTACGCATGGGCCCCGTCGCCCTGACACTGCTACTGCTGTCAGCTCTGGTCGGCTTCGGCGTCAACGCGTGGCGCAAGCTCGCCATCGTGTTCAGGCTCGCACCGGAGATGCGCTGGGATCAGCCGGCGGCACGTTTGCGCGCGGTGCTGGTTAACGGTTTCCTGCAGTCTCGGATGATCGCGCGCGAGTGGAAGCCGGGACTGATGCACGCGGTCATCTTCCTCGGTTTCATCACATTGCTGGTGCGCAAGGTGCAGCTTGTGATCATCGGTTACGACGAGAACTTCGTCTATGCCGGGCTGGCGGGAAAACTTTTCGCGGGCGGTCAAGGATGTGATCGAAATTGCCGTGCTGGCGGCCGTCGGCTATGCGTTCTATCGACGACTCGTGCAAAAGCCTGCCCGGCTGGAGCGCAACCGCGAAGGCCTTTTGATCCTGTCGCTGATTGCCGCGATCATGATGACCGATTTGCTGTTCGACGGTTTTCGGTTCGCGCTGCTGGCCGACAGTGACGCCGGCATCTCGGAAGAGCGATCGCATGCATTCGCCGGCAGCGCGATTGCTGATGCGCTCTCGAGGCTCTCAGACCAGCAGCTCGTCGCCGGATACCAAGCGTCCTATTGGATCCAGATGCTGACGGTGTTGAGCTTTCTCGTGATCCTTCCGCTCGGCGAGCACTTTCATATCGTCACTGCGCTGCCGACGCTGTTTTTTCGCCGAGGCGGGCCGGCCAATCGCGTACCCACACTGGACCTCGCAGAAGATCCTTGAAGGAGACGACAGCAACATGCAGCATCGGCGTGCGCACAGCTCTCGACCTGACCTGGAAGGATGGGCTCGATGCTTTCACCTGCACCGAATGCGGAAGGTGCAAGGATGCATGTCCGACGTTCCTGACCGGTAAGCCGCTTGCATTGAAGTGGGTCTTCGACGATCTGAAGCATCATTTGCTTGCCGAGCGCAGATGCGATCGTCGCCGGCGATGCGACAGCGCTGCCCGCGCTGGTCCCGAATGTGATCACGGAGGACACGCTATGGGCGTGTACCACCTGCGGCTACTGCGAAGCGGCGTGCCCGATCGAGCTCGAGCATTTGCCGCGCTTTTATCGCATGCGCCAGCAACGAGTTCTGGTCGAGGGTGCTTTCCCGCACGAACTAAGGGCCGTGTTCGATGCCTACGAAGTTCAAAGCAACCCATGGGGGATACCTGCCGATACGCGCGGCCAGTGGGCACAAGGCCTGGGCGTTCCGATCGTGCAGACCGCCGAAGACGTGCAGGCACTCGACTATCTGTTCTATGTCGGTTCGGCGCAGTCGTTCGATCCCCGTGCGCAAAAGATCGCTGCGGCATTCGTGCGAGTTCTCAAACACGCCGGCGTGCGATTTGGAATACTCGGCGCGCGTGAAACGTCGACCGGCGAGTGTGTGCGCCGCGCAGGCAACGAGATGCTGTTCCAGCAACTTGCGCGAGGATTGATCGACACGTTAAACGGGCTCGGCGTGACGCGCATCGTCACCTGCGATCCGCACGCCTTTAATACCCTGAAGAACGAGTATCCGGAGTTCGGCGGGCACTACGAAGTCGTACATCACACGCAGCTGATAGCGCAGCTGATCACCGAGGGTCGTGTGCGCGTGGCCGCGTCTTTCGAGCGAGTGATCTATCACGAGCCCTGTTATCTCGCCCGGCATAACGGCGAATACGAGGCGCCGCGAGCCGTGCTCGCGCATCTGACGCGCGACACGCCGCTCGAGTTCGATTTGCGTCGTGAGAAGGCGATGTGTTGCGGAGCCGGAGGCGCACGCATGTGGATGGAGGAAAAGATCGGCCGCCGGATCAACGTCACTCGCGTCGAGCAAGCGCTGCCGCAGCAAGCCGAAGGTCATTGCCTCGGCATGTCCTTATTGCGCAACGATGATGCTGGATGGACTGAAGCATCTGCGGCCGCGATGATGAGGTCGCGGTCCGCGATATCGCCGAGCTGGTGGCCGATGCCCTGATTTGCAAGGTTGTTGACGGCCATCAATACCCGTCGCGCGCATCGGGTTCATAGTGACAAGCGAATCGGTTCCGTTCGGGTCGGGCGATCCGGATCGGCCCGATTGATACTCCGAATGGAGGGCATTATGAGAACCGTGGCGCGTTGGAGTCCATTCCGCGAATTTGCGCCGTTCGCGTCGTTTCCCGAAGGGGAAACGTATTTTGGCGAGTTTCCGTTCCCGTCTCTAGCAATGAGCTACGAGCCGACACCGCTGATGCGGGTGGACGTCACCGAGGATGAAGCTGCTTATATAGTCAAAGCCGAAATTCCCGGGATGAAGAAGGAAGAGATCGCAGTTTCGATCGACGGCAACACGGTATCCATTACCGCCGAAGTGAAGCGCGAAAAGCTAGTCCATCCAGCCGCAAAGATGCTGCGCAGTGAGTGCTATTACGGGTCGGTTTTCCGCAAGCTGACATTGCCGTTTGATGTCAATGCAGCCAAAGCCGAAGCTTCCTACGAAGCAGGAGTGTTGAAGCTGATGCTGCCGAAATCCGCGGGCAGCGAAGTCCGTCGGCTTGCGATTCACTAGCACCCATCAATCCCCGGAAGTCCGGGGATGATGGATACAGGAAGCAAGGGCGCCCGCAACTAAAGCGGGCGCCCTTGCTTTGTGGAGTGAACCTTAGTGGATCGCCGTGAAGCTCCACCCGTTTTTCAGCAGGAAGGTGTCGACGTCGAGGTTGTTCAGCACGATGCCGATCAGCGCGAACCACAGTACTTGACAGGCCTCAATATTTCGATAATCATTTAAATATGAAATCGACAGATGTCGTTGCCGCGCTCGCTGCACTAGCTCAGGACACCCGGTTGCATATCTTCCGACTGCTTGTACAGCAGGGCAAAAGCGGATTGGCTGCAGGCGAAATCGCCGAGCAACTCGGTGTTTCACCTGCGACGCTGTCGTTTCACCTAAAGGAGCTGGCCCACGCGAAGCTGATCACCGCTCGGCAAGACGGGCGATTCATCTTTTACTCAGCCAATTTCGCGGTAATGAATCGCCTTCTTGGATTTCTGACCGAGAACTGCTGTGCGGTTGACGGCGGCGCCTGCGGGCCCGGCGCCGCTGATTGCGCTCCTTTGTCCACTAACTCCAACTCTCGAAGAAAGGTAAAAGCATGAAACGCTTCCATGTACATGTTGCAGTCAAGGATCTCGAATCGAGCATCCGCTTTTATTCGGCGCTTTTCGGCACTGATCCGACGGTGAGCAAATCGGATTACGCGAAGTGGATGGTCGATGATCCTCGAATCAACTTCGCAATCTCGCAGCGCGGAGAAAAGGTCGGCGTCAACCATCTGGGATTGCAGGTCGATTCTGACGATGAGCTGGAGGCGCTTCGCGAGCAGGCGGAATCAGCTGACCTGGTCGCTGCGGCCGAAAAAGGCCAGAGCTGCTGCTATGCGCGGTCCGACAAGTACTGGTACACGGATCCACAGGGAGTGGCGTGGGAGACCTACCATACGCTGAAGCAAGTGGAGTTCTTCAACGGCGACAACGGCACAGTCTCACAGTGCGGCGCCAAGACCGAGGCGCAGGCATCGTGCTGCACGCCAGCGACCGCATCGCAGGCAAGCAAAGTCGAGCGCGCAAGCGCCGGCTGCTGCAGTTAGCGACGTATCGTGAGTGAGCAACCCAAGCACGTGTTGTTCCTCTGCACCGGCAACTCCGCACGTTCGATCATCGCCGAAGTATTGCTGAATGCGCAGACGAAACAGCCGGGCCGCTTCATCGCTCATAGCGCCGGCAGTCATCCGACCGGGCGCGTCAACCCGATGACGATCGAGGTGTTTCGACGAAGCGGATTGCCGACCGATGGGCTGCGCAGCAAAAGCTGGGACGAGTTTGCGCAGCCCAATGCACCGAAGCTCCAATACATATTCACCGTCTGCGACGACGCGGCTGGCGAGATGTGCCCGGTATGGCCCGGGCAACCGGTAACGGCGCATTGGGGCGTTGAAGACCCGGCCGCCGTTGAGGGCGACGAAGAGACAATGCGCCAAGCATTCATGCGCGCGTTCACGACACTGCAGCGCCGACTCGACCTGTTTGTGAGTCTGCCGCTCGAGAAGCTGGACAAGCTCGCGCTGAAGGAGCAGCTCGACTCGATCGGCAAAGTTGGCTAATCGGAACCACATCGCATGACCAGCGAAATCGCCATTGCGGCACGACCTGCTGAAGGCATGAGCGCCTTCGAGCGCTACCTGACGATCTGGGTCGCGTTGTGCATTGTCGCCGGCATCGTCATCGGGCAGGTGTTCCCGGCGCCGATCCAGGCGATCGGCGCGCTGGAAGTAGCGCGCGTCAACTTACCGGTGGGCGTCCTGATCTGGGTGATGATCATCCCGATGCTGCTGCGGATCGACTTTGCCGCGCTCGGGCAGGTCAAAGACCACGTGCGCGGCATCGCCGTGACTCTGGTAATCAACTGGCTGGTGAAGCCCTTTTCAATGGCGCTGCTTGCCTGGATCTTCGTCAAACAATTGTTTGCACCGTGGCTGCCACCGGACCAGATCGACAGCTACGTCGCTGGCCTGATTCTGCTGGCCGCGGCACCGTGCACCGCAATGGTGTTCGTGTGGAGCCGCCTCACCAACGGCGACCCCTACTTCACGCTGACACAGGTAGCGCTCAACGACACGATCATGATCTTCGCGTTCGCGCCAATCGTGGCGCTGCTGCTGGGTGTGGCGTCGATTACGGTGCCGTGGGACACACTGCTCACGTCGGTGGCGCTGTACATCGTCGTGCCCGTGATCGTGGCGCAGATTGTCCGCGGAGCAGTACTGCGTCGCGGCGGACCGCAGGCCCTGAGCCAACTACTTCATCGGCTCTCGCCATGGTCAATCCTGGCATTGCTGGTCACGCTCATCCTGTTATTCGCGTTCCAGGGCGAGCAGATTCTGAAGCAGCCGCTCGTCATTGCGCTGCTGGCGGTGCCGATCTTGATCCAGGTGTTCTTCAACGCTACGGCGGCTTATCTTGCAAATCGGGCTCTCGGCGAACGGCACAGCGTCGCGTGTCCCTCCACACTGATCGGTGCCTCGAACTTCTTCGAGCTCGCAGTCGCTGCCGCGATCAGCCTGTTCGGGTTCAACTCCGGCGCAGCGCTTGCGACCGTAGTCGGGGTGCTGATTGAAGTGCCCCTGATGCTAGTGGTGGTCCGTGTAGTGAACGCCAGCAAAGGCTGGTACGAATCAGCGGCAAAGGTGCCAACTCACTAGCCGATCACCCAGCCGGGAAACACGCCAACCAGAACGGCAGCCACAAGGCAAATCACCGTCGCTCCCAGCGCGTAGCGACTGACGCGAGTCTGGCGCGACTGCGCCGTCTGCGTCCTTCATGAACAGATGCTGGATCACGCGCAGATAGAAGTAGAGTCCCGAGGTAGCTGCCGACGAGACCCAGCACCGCATACGCCGTGTATCCGGCCGCCATCACGTTCTTGAAAATCAGGAACTTCGCAACGAAGCCTGGGAACGGCGGGATGCCGGCCAACGACAGCATTGCAATGCCGATCATCACGGCGGCAAAAGGCTTGCGATGAGCGAGCCCGCTTAGGTGTTGCAGCCGGTCGCGCGCGGTGTCGTCATCGTTGCGCGGAAGCGCCGCGAAGGCCAGCACGTTCATTACGCCATACGCCAGCACATAGAACGCAACCGCTTCAAAGCGACCGGCGCCCTCCCCAGAAACGCATAGAACAGATAACCGGCATGCGCGATCGACGAGTACGCGATCATGCGGCGCAAGCTCTGCTGGCGCATCGCTGCGAGATTGCCCCAGACGATCGATGCGAGCGGAAGCCAGGCGAGCAGCTCAACCGAAAAGGAAGATATGCGTCGCTGTGCCAAATAGCCGCACGACGGCGAGCAAGAACGCCAGCCTTGATGATCGCAGCCATATAGGCGGTCACGGGCACCGCCGCGGCTTCGTAGGCATCGGGCGCCCAGGCGTGGAACGGGACCACCGCGGCCTTAAGAAAAAAGGCGGCAATCACCAGCGCAACGGCCATCTGCGCCATCGCATCGGCGGAGCCCAGTGCCTCGCGAAACGTCGCCAGCTCCAACGAGCCGGTGCCGCCGTACAGCAGCGAGGCGCCCATCAAGAGCGTCGCCGACGCGGTGCCGCCGAGCACCAGGTACTTCAGCGCCGCTTCGGCGCTTTCCGGCCGCCGGTATGCCAGCAGCACCAGCGCATACACCGGCAGAGACATCAGCTCGAGCCCGAGGAACAGCGTCAGAAAGCTTTCCGAAGACACCAGTACGCACGCACCGTACAGCGATGACAACAGCAAAATATGGAACTGCGGTTCGGCGAAGTCATCACGTGCAAGCAGCAGCACCGGGATCGCAAGCGCGAGAATCAGCGCCTTGGATAACGTGGCGGTGGGGTCCACCATCAGCTGCCCCGGGAAAGGCGCGGTACCGAAACCGCCCGAGTGCAGTGCAAGCGAAGCAAGTGCCGCGAGTACGACCGCGAGCAGCGATATCGGCAGCGCGTTCCAGCGCCGGCTCGCCACGATCTCGACAGCGATCAGCAGCACGATCGCGCCCAGCAAAATGTGTTCGGGCAGCATCCCGATCACAACCGCAACCACCGGGTTCATCGCTCGTCCCTGATAACGCCAATCGGCGCGGCGATGCGCTGCTCGCTGACCAACTGCTCGAAATTGCTTCGCCGCGAGCTCGGTCTTGCGCATCGGCTCGTCGGGATAGAGCCCCAGCGCGAATACTGCAGCGACGATCGCTACCAGGATTGTTTTCTCGCGGGCGCTCAGATCGGTAAACGGCTGGTGCGGCGCCTTGACTGCACCGAACAAAAAGCGCTGCGCGAACACCAGCATGTAGAGCGCGCCGAGCACGACGCCACCGCACGGCACTGACGCTGATGATCAGCGGGTAACTGTTGCCTTGCTGATGCAACGGCCACGCGGACAGGAAAGCGCCGAGCAGGGCCAGAAACTCACCCGTGAATCCGCTCGTGGTCGGCAGCCCGATCGCCGCCAGCGTCAGAATCGCGAAGAACACCGAATAAACCGGCAGGATTCTGGCAAGCCCTCCGTACGCGGCGAGATCACGCGTATGGCAGCGCTCGTAGATCATGCCGACCATCAGAAACAGTCCCGCTGCGACGACGCCGTGGCTGACCATCTGAATCAACGCGCCTTGAATGCCGAGCAGATCAAGGCTGATCAGACCCAGCATCACATAGCCCAGATGGCTGATCGACGAGTACGCAATGATCTTCTTGATATCGGTCTGCACCAGCGCCAGGCACGCGCCGTAAATGATGCTGATCACGGCGAGTGTTGCGATCGCCGGCGCAAGCATCCGCGTGGCGTCGGGAAACAGCGGGAACGCGAGCTTCATGAATCCGTACGTTCCCATTTTCAGCAGCACACCGGCCAGGATCACCGAGCCTGCGGTCGGCGCCTCGACGTGCGCGTCGGGAAGCCACGTATGCAGCGGCACCATCGGCACTTTGATCGCGAACGACAGCGCGAACGCGGCCAGCAGCACGGTCTGCACCGGCAGCGAAAGCTGGGCGCGATAAAGTCGGCGAATGCAAACGACGTGATTCCCGTCGTTGTGTACAGCGAATACACGAGGTAGATCACTGCTGCGAGCATCAGGATGCTGCCGAACGCGGTGTACAGCACGAACTTCAGCGTCGCGTAGATGCGGCGCTCCCCGCCCCAGATACCGATGATCAGAAACAGCGGAATCAGCATCGCCTCCCAGAACAGATAGAAGACGAAGAGATCCTGCGCGACGAACGTCCCGAGCATCGTGAACTGCAGCAGGAACACCATCGAGTAAAACAACTTCTGCTGCTGGCGGATCGCGGTGAATGCGCCGGCGACGACCAGCGGCGCGAGGAACGCGGTCAGCAGAACCAGCAGGATGTTGTAGCCGTCGAGCCCGATCTGGTAGTACACGCCCCAGCGGCAATCCATGGCAGGCGCGTTTCAAACTGCAGTCCCGGCACCGAAGGGATCGAACCGTGTGTACAGCCACGCCACCAACACAAATTGCAGCACCATGGTCGCCAGCGAAACGGCTTTGACACTCCGGCATCGGCACGCGCCGGCATCGCGATCATCGCCGCGATGCCGATCAATGGCAGGTACAAGACCACGTTCAGCAAGCGGCTTCAGCCATGGCGCCAGCCCCAGGCGAGCGAAGCGACGATTCCGGCGAGCACAAGGAACGCGTAAAAGTGCAGTTGGCCGGTTTGCAATCGCGCCCAGCGCTGCGGCGCTGTAGTTCGGCCCAGCGCGGCAATCGAGTGCAGTGATCCGTCGATCAAGGCGCGGTCGCCTATCCGCAGCAATACGTGGTCGGAAATCCAGTAAAGCGGACGCCCGATCAGTGCCGCGTAAATCTCGTCGATGTAGTACTTGCCCGAAAGGACCCGATAGAGGACAGCAAACCGGTCGCGTATCTGCTCGCCCAATCGCGAGCGGCCGCCGAACAGCAATGCCGCAAGCGCAAGACCCCGCGAACGCGATGACGATCGACGCCACAACGATCGGACTGTGTGAAGCGCTGCAGGTTCCAGGCGTTATCGATGGCAGAGGCAACATCGGCTCGAGGTAGTGCGGCACCGGGATAAACCCGCCGACGGTCGAAAGCGCCGCCAGCACGATCAGGATTCCGGTCATCGACCACGGAGATTCGTGCACGTGGTGCTCGGTGGCTGCATCCATGCGCGACTTGCCGAAGAATGTCAGCCACAGCAGCCGGAACATGTAGATCGCGGTCAGCAGCGCGGTTGCCGCCGCCAGTGCAAACAGCCAGGCTGAGCCTCCGCGGCCGCTCGCGTAGGCGAACCACAGGATCTCGTCCTTCGAGAAGAAACCGGCAAGCGGGGGCAGGCCCGCGATCGCACCGGTAGCAATCGCGAACGTCACGAACGTAATCGGAATCCTGCGCGCAAGGCCGCCCATCTTGCGAATGTCCTGCTCGCCACTGAGCGCATGGATCACGCTGCCGGCGCCGAGGAACAGGCACGCTTTGAAGAATGCGTGAGTGCAACAGATGAAAGATCGCAACGCCGTAGGCGCCGACGCCGAGCGCGACAAACATCAGGCCAAGCTGCGAGATCGTCGAATAGGCAAGGACCTTCTTGATATCGGTCTGCACCAGCGCGATCGTCGCGGCGAAGAAAGCCGTAGCCACGCCGATGGTGGCGATCAAAGCACTCGCTTCGGCTGCGTTGCACATAAATGCCCGCCATACGCGCGACCAGGTACACGCCGGCGGTCACCATCGTCGCGGCATGGATCAATGCGGACACCGGTGTCGGGCCCGCCATCGCGTCGGGCAGCCACACATGCAGCGGAATCTGCGCTGACTTGCCGGTGGCACCAATGAAAAGCAGAACACCGACCAGCGCTGCCGACACCGCTGGCGTTGTGCCACTGATGAACGCCGCATTGATCCGATCCATGTCGAGCGTGCCGAACGCCTGGAACAGAACGAACATTCCCAGCAGAAAGCCGGCGTCACCGATCCGATTGGTGATGAACGCCTTGGTCCCGGCGCGGGCCTTGTCGGCATCGTCAAACCAAAACCCGATCAACAGGTAAGACGCCAGTCCGACACCTTCCCATCCGACGAACAGCACCAGCAAAGAACGCCCCAACACCAGCAGCAGCATGAAAAACAGAAACAGGTTCAGATAGGCGAAGTAGCGTGCGTAGCTCGCGTCGTCCTTCATGTAGCCGATCGAATAGATGTGGATCAGCGAGCCGACGCCGGTGACGATCAGCGTCATCACCGCAGCCAGGCGGTCGAAGTAGAACGCGATCTCGAAGGTGCGGTCGCCGATCGTCGCCCAGCGATAAACCGTTTCGATCAACGCGGCATCGCGCGTGCCGAGATCGGTAGAAGCACATCACGACGATCGCGAATGCCGCCAGCGGCAGCCCGCAGCCCACTACCGACACGAAGCGCGGCCCGAGCCGGCGGCCAATCAGCCCGTTGACCAAAAAGCCAAGCAGCGGCAACACAACGATCCATGTCAGCTGGCCCATGCGCCGTCAGCCCTTTAGATCGCTGTAGGCATTGAGGTCGAGCACACGCTTGGAGCGCACCAGCAGCAGCACGATCGGAATTCCGATCGCGATCTCGGCAGCCGCAACGACGAAGATCAGGAAGACGAGCACCGCTGCGCTGGCATCGCCAGTGTGCTGCATGAAGCTGACCAGACTCAGGTTGACGCCATTGAGCATCAGCTCCATGCACATCAGCATCACCAGCGCATTGCGGCGGATGATGACGCCAAGCAGCCCCAACGCGAACAACGCGGCGGCAAGCGCCAGCAGCAGCTCGACCTTAGCCACGAGTTCTGCGCCCCACCTGCAGGATCGCAAGCGCCGCGACGACGGCGACCACCAGCAGAACCGACGTCAACTCGAAGTGCAGCCAGTATTCATTCAAGAACACCACCGAGAACGGCTGCACGCCGAACGACGCTGTCGTCGAAGTCGTCGAGTTTGACGATTGACCAAACGCACCCACCAAGCCGTACGCCAGCGCAGCGACCAGCAGAACGAACGCGATAGCGCCGGGCACGATCATCCGCGAGTACCGTTGCGTGAACGACGAATCGCGCACGTCGATCAGCATGATCGCGTACACCATGAACACCATCACTGCGCCGACGTAGATCAGCACCTGAAACACGGCGATGACGTGTACCCCGAGCAGTGCATAGATGGCGGCGAGCGACAACATCGTCACGATCAATGCCAGCGCGACACGCATCGGGTGCCGCAGCACCAGCATCAGCAGTGCCGACACGAGTGCCAGCGCAGCGAAAAGTGCGAGAAGGGCTGTCTCGATCATCTCGGGCTGTCGCTGACAGGTGCCGGCGGATAAGGCTTGGCAACGTCGCGCTGCGGGTTCCAGTTCAGCAGTTCCTCACGACCCAGCCACAACGTGCTGCGGTCGAACGTGGGCAAACCGGGGACTTCCTTGACCATCCGTATCGCATCTTCCGGGCACGCTTCGACGCACAGTCCGCAGAAAATGCAGCGCGAATAGTCGATCTCGAAGCGCGCCGGAAATTTCGGATGCACGGGATCGGCGGGATCAAACCCCGCTTCGATCTCGATCACCTTCGCCGGGCACACGGTCGCGCACATGTTGCAGGCGATGCACTGCGGCCTGCCGTCGGGCCGCTGCGTCAAGATGTGCTTGCCCCGATTGCCGCGCGCGTAATCGGCGCGCGTCTCTTCGGGGTAATACGTCGTCAGCGCGCCTTTGCGGAACGTCATCCAGCGAAACATGTTGCGCACAAAAACACCGCCGGTGATAAACAGTCCGCGCAGGATTTCCGGCAGATACGCGAGCTCCCACAGTCCCATCGTTGGACGGTTCCAGTACTGCTTGCGGCGATAGGGTTTTTTCACGCCGGGCTCGCCCCTAAGAGCCACACTACGACCGCTGTCACAACGAGGTTCGCGATCGCCAACGGGAACATGAACTTCCACGCGAAGCGCAGCAATTGGTCGTAGCGGAAACGGGGCAGCGTCCAGCGCACCAGAATCTGGAAGCTGCAGACGATCAGCACTTTTGCCAGAAATACGCCGAGCTGGATGATGACGACCGCCCAATGCGGAAGCTCGATCGTGCTGCCACCGGGGAAGACGAATCCCGAGTCGGTCATGAACGGCAGGTTGTATCCGCCGAGGAACAGCGTCGTGAACAACGCGCCGATGATCGCGATCTCGATGAACTCGGCGAACATGAACAGGCCCATTTTCATCGCGCTGTACTCGGTGTAGTACCCGGCGATCAGCTCCGACTCGGCCTCCGGCAGATCGAACGGGATGCGCTTGTTCTCGGCGATCGCGGCGACCATGAACAGGATCGCCGCGAATGGCTGGTAAACGATCCCCCACGCCGGAAGAAAACCCAACAGCACGCCCGATTGATGGCGCGCGATCTCTCCAAGGTCGAGCGTGCCGTAGATCAGAATCAGGCCGAGGACGGTGAGCGCGATGATCAACTCATAGGAAATCATCTGCGAGCCGGCGCGCAGCGCGCCGAGCATCGAGAACTTGTTGTTCGACGACCAGCCAGCGAGCATTGCGCCGATGATCGTGATGCCGCTAAACGCAAAGACGATCAAAATCCCCGCATCGAGATTCGCGATCTGCAGCGGGTAAGTGCGGTCGCCGAACCAATCGGCGACTGCAGGTACGCCGCTGAACAGTGTCGCCGGCACCAGCGTGCCGCCGAACGGAATCACCGCGAACACCAGCAGCACCGGCGTGAACACGACCCAGGGCCCCAATGCATACGCGACGCGGTCGTAGCTATCCGGCTTGAAGTCCTCCTTCAGCAGCATCTTCAATCCGTCGGCCAACCCATGAAACAAGCCGAGCCAGACCAACTTGATTTGAGTGAAGGGAATGCGCACGTAAGCGCGGTTCGCACCGATGCGATCCGACATGATCGCCGCCTGTTTACGCTCGACCCAGGTCAGCACGGTGCCGAAAATCAACAGCACCGTGATCGCATAGGTGATGTAGACAATCGCGATCACCAGGTCCTGGATCATGCGTTCACCGGTACGGCAGCGAGCGCGGCGAACAGCGCCTCGGCGTGGGCCACGGTAGCTTTCTTCGCAAAGCATGGCTCGAAGCCACTGACGACGCCCTCGAAGTTCGTGTAGTGCCCACTGCGCTCGGTCTGGATGCTGATCGGAATGAACACGTCGGCCAGCGCGTCTCCCGGGCCCTGCCACGCACCCAGCACGATCGTTTGCGCTTGCACCGGCACGCGCGAGAAGTCGAAACCCTCGCCCCACACCAGCAACAGATCAACTGCATCGAGCGATGCGTTGCCTTCGTATGGAGCGAATTTCGCGTGCGCAGCAGCCGTGTTCGGATTCTTGTCCGCGCGCACAAGAAAATCATCTTCGGGCGGCTCTTCCGGCTGACGCACGCGATCAATCTTGTAGAACGCTTCGAAGCGTGCACCGAGGGCGCGCTCGAATGCCTCGAGCTCCTCGTTGGATCCCCAGTTCGACACCAGCGCGACCGGGCGACGCGCTTGCTCGATCAGAAGCCGCGCCTGCTCGATTGCGACTCGCGAGGTCGACCGGTTGTCCTTTGAGCATCGCCTGCTCTGCACGCGGGCGTTCGAAAAATGTTCCGAGATCGCGTCCGACGTTGCACATCCATGGCCCGTTGACCGCCGGATTTTCGAGCGGCGTGACGCGCTCGATCACGACATTACGCAACGGGTTAACCGCGTTCAGCTTCCACTCGGACTTGCGGTGCCACAGCTGGACCGTGCAGCCGCGCGCGCAGCGCGGACATACGGAAGGCGTGGGCTTCAGATACCAGACGCGCGACTGGTAGAAAAACGAGCGCGACAAAAGTGCGCCGACCGGACATATATCGATCACGTTGTCCGAATACACGTCCTTGTCAAACGCTCCGCTCTCGGTGGCGCGCACCAGCGACGAGTCGCCGCGCTGCTTGATGCCAAGCGCTTTGGACTTCGAAATTTCGTGCGTGAAGCGCACGCAGCGCGAGCACAGGATGCAGCGCTCGTTGTCGAGGACGATTCGCTCTGAGAGCGGATGGAACTTCGTCAGCCGCAGCTTCGGGTCGACCGAGAGCGAAGGCGCGCCGTTGTATGCGTAGTGATAGTCCTGCAGCTTGCATTCGCCGGCCTTGTCGCAGATGCCGCAATCGACCGGGTGATTCAGCGTCAGCAGCTGCATCACCGACTTGCGATACTGCTTCACCAGTTCGGTATCGGTCTGCACGCGCAGCCCCTCGCTGACCGGCATATTGCAGGCGATCTCGACCCAGCTGCGCCCCTCGACCTGAATCGCGCAGACCCGGCAGTTGCCGGCGATCGAGAGCTTCGGATGCCAGCAGAAATACGCCATCTCGATGCCGTTCGCGACCGCCGCCTCGATCACGGTCTGGTTGCGTTCGGCTTGAATCGCTCGGCCGTCTATGAAGATTTCAGGCATTCGAGTTGACCGTTGAAGCGTGAGCGCTTGTTCGAGATGTAGTACTCGAATTCATCGCGAAATTTGTTCAGGATGCCGCTGGTCGCGTAGCCGGCGGCGTCGCCCATTCCGCAGATCGTCGTGCCATCGTTCCACGCGGAAATCTGGTACAGACGCTCGACGTCCTCGGGCCGTCCATCGCCAGCGACGATCCGGTCGATGATCCGATGCATCCAGCCCATGCCCTCGCGGCATGGCGTGCACTGTCCGCACGACTCGTGGTGATAAAAGCGCAGCAGCACCTGCAACAGGCGAACCATGCAGGTACCTTCGGCGATGACAATCATCCCGCCTGAACCGAGCGATGAGCCCGCCGCGTTCAGCTCTTTGTCATCCAGATTCAGAGACTGGATTTCGGCAGCGGTCAGCACCTTGGTCGAGATTCCGCCAGGAATGATTCCTTTCAGCGCTTGTCCGTTTAGGATTCCGCCACAGTCTTCGTAGATAAATTTGGCCCACGGGTAACCGATCTCGATCTCGTAAACGCCCGGCCGGTTGATGTGGCCCGAGATCGAGATCAGGCGAGTGCCCGGAGTTTTTTCGGTGCCGACGCTCTTGAACGCGGCGCCGCCGTTGTTGATGATCCACGCGATGTTCGACAGGGTCTCGACGTTGTTGATGACGGTGGGCCGCTGGTACAAGCCGCGCACTGTCAGCCGCGGCGGCCGGTTGCGCGGATAGCCGCGCTTGCCTTCGATCGACGTGATCAACGCCGACGCTTCGCCGCATACATACGAGCCTGCGCCGCGATAGATGACGATGTCGCATGAGAAGTCGGTGCCAAGGATGCGCTCGCCGAGATACCCCGCGCGATATGCCTCGTCGAGCGCGGCCGACAGCCGCCGATACGGCAGATCGAACTCGCCGCGTATGTAGACGAATGCATTGCGTACCTGCAATGCGTACGCGGCGATCAGCATCGACTCCAGCAGCAGGTGCGGCGCATTCTCCAGAATCCAGCGGTCCTTGAAGGTTCCCGGCTCGCCCTCGTCCGCATTGGCGCACAGATGATGCGGCTGGCCATCGTTCAGATTGATGACGCCCCATTTGCGACCCGCCGGAAAGGCAGCTCCGCCGCGGCCCTGTATTCCGGACGCGTTGACTTCTGCGGTCACTTGCTGCGGCGTCATCTGCGTCAACACCTTTCGCAGTGCCGTGTAGCCCGAGCGCGCCTGATAATCGGTCAGCGTGTGCGAAGTCGCGGTGACCGGAAACGTCATCAGTAGCTTGCGGTCCTTCACTTGCGTAGCGACTCCAGCAATGCGTCGATTTTTTCGGAGCTGATGTTTTCGTGATAGGTGTCGTTGACCATCACGACGGGTGCGGTTCCGCACGAAGCGAGGCACTCGACCGTGGACAAGGTGAAGCGGCCGTCGGAGGTGGTTTCGCCGGGGGCGATGCCAAGCTTTTCGCTCAGGTGATGCACGATTCTTTCGGCGCCCATCAGCGAGCACGAGATGTTGCGGCACGCCTGGATGTGCCAGCGGCCGACGGGCATGGCGGCGAAACTGTCCGTAGAAGCTCAGTACTTCTTCTATCTGAATTCGCGGCACGCCAAGGTATTCGACCAGGCCGTCGATGTCGCTGTCGGCGATATAGCCACGGTCTTCCTGCACGCGACGCAGGCACGGCAGTACCAGCGACGATTCGAACCCGGCCGGAAAGCGCGCACGCAGCGCGTCGAATTCTGCGATCAGATGGTTCATCGATCGCACTCTCCGCCGATCATGTTGACCGAGCCAAAGGTCGGAATGACGTCCGCCAGCTGATACCCTTCGAGCAGCCGGTGCACGCCGCCCATGTGAACAAAGCTCGGTGAGCGCACATGCACCTTGTACGGAACTCCTTCACCGCTGCTGACCAGATAGAAGCCGAGCTCGCCGTTCGGCGCTTCGTGCGCCGCGTACACCTCTCCGGCCGGTACCTGCGGCCCCTCGATGATCAGCTTGAAGTGGTTGATTAGCGATTCGATCTCCGAATACACGAGCCGCTTTTCCGGCAGCACGCAACGGCGATCGTCGACGTTGATCGGGCCCGTCGGAAGCAGGTCGACCAGCTGGCGAATCATGTGCACCGATTCGTCCATCTCGCACATGCGCACGTAGTAGCGGTCGTAGTTGTCGCCGTTGATACCGACCGGCACTTCGAAGTCGAGCTCTGAATACGCGAGATACGGCGCGTCCTTACGCAAATCGATGGGCGCACCCGTCGACCGCAGGATCGGCCCGGTGAATCCCCAGTTGATCGCGTCGGCGGTCGAGATCGTGCCGATGTTGCGAGTGCGATCGATGAAGATCCGATTGCGGTCGATCAAGCCGTGGATGCGCCCGACGAAGTCTTCGTACTGGTCGAGGATCTCGTCGAGCCGCTTCAGCCAGCCCTCTGGCAGGTCGCGCGCGAGCCCGCCGATGCGGCCGTACGTGTAGGTGACGCGCGCGCCGGTCAGATCCGCCAGGTGCTCGTAGATGTAGTCACGGATCATCACCAGATAAAGAAACGCCGTCATCGCGCCGAGCTCCATCAGCGACGCCGCGACGCACGTCAGATGATCGGCAATTCGCGAATACTCCGACAGCAGTGTGCGCAGGTAGCGGCAGCGCGGCGTGATCTCGATCCCCATCAGCTTCTCGACCGCTTCGCAGTAGGCGAAGTCGTTGATCAGCCCGGAGCAATAGTTAAGGCGCGTTACGTACGGGATCAGATTGGTCCACGTGTGGTCTTCGCACTCTTTTTCGAAGCCGCGGTGCAGGTAGCCGCAATGAACGTCGACCTTGCGCACGCGTTCGCCATCAAGCTTGGCGATGACCTGGATCGTTCCGTGCGTCGCCGGATGCGATGGTCCGATGTTGACAATGACCCCGTCCTCGGTGTCGGAGGGCCCGAAAGCCGGACGTACGGGGTTGGGCAGTCGCATGTCCATCGTCTTGCTCGTCAAGTCCGATACGGCACCAACGGTTGCTCATCGTGCTTGTCGTAGTCCTTGCGCAGCGGATGACCGACAAAGCCTTCATAAAGAAGGATCGGGCGCAGGTCGGGATTGCCGTTAAAGACAATGCCGTACATGTCATGGCACTCACGCTCCATGAAGTTGGCCGATCCAAACAGCGACACCAGTGAGTCAACGGCCGGGTCTGCGAATTCGACGCCAGTCTTCACACGAATGCGATCGTGGTAACGCGTCGAATAAAAGTGATAGACGACCTCGAAGCGTGGCGTCTTTGTCGGCCAGTCGACCGCGGTCACATCCAGCAGCAGATCGAATGCAAACTCGCTTCTCAGTCGCCGCACGACCGGCAGTAGATCGGCGCGCGCAAGCTCGACCACCGGCATGCCGTGCAGGATGTAACAGCGCAGTGCGCTTCCGATGGCTGCGCTCAGGTCGAGCTGGATATCGTTGAATCGTGCCGGCGTCACGTTCAGAAGTCCTGATTGACGATCAGATGGCGCGAGTGCGCGATCTTGTCCTGCAGCTTCATGATCGCGTCGATCACAGTCTCGGGCCGCGGTGGGCAGCCGGGAACGTAGATGTCGACCGGGATGATCTTGTCGATTCCCAACAGCGTTGCGTAGTTCTGGTAGAAGCCGCCGCTGGTCGCACAGACGCCGAAAGCCATCACCCACTTGGGTTCGCACATCTGCTCGTAGACCTTCAGCAGGATCGGCGCCTGTTTATGCGTCACCGTCCCGACGACCATCAGCAGATCAGACTGGCGCGGCGAAAAACGCGGCAGCGCTGCGCCAAAACGGTCGGTGTCGTAAGGGGTCGAGCTCACCGCCATGAATTCCATCGCGCAGCACGCGGTGACGAATGGATACGGAAACAGCGAAAACTTGCGCGCCCATCCGACCAGCTCGTCTTTCTTCGTCGATAGGTATTCGAATGCCTGCGACGGCGCCTTCGCGGTGCGGATCGGAATTGTTTTCGCAGTCATTTACTGGGTGACCTCTTCCAGCAACCGCGCCTTGTAAACGTAGAGCAGCACCAGAACCAGCAGAAACATGAAAATAAAAAAAGTGAACAGCATGAAGCCGGTCAGCGGCTGCGCTCCGACCGCCCAAACGATCAGGAACACGGTTTCAAGATCGAACAGGATGAAAGCGACGGCGACCCCGAAGTACTTGACCGCAATCGGCCGCACGTTGCGCGAATCGATGGGTTCGGCGCCGCACTCGAACGGCTCCAGCTTGATCGCCGACGCCACGGGCTTCGGACCGAGCACGCGGTTCATCAGCAGCGTGACGAATACGAAGCCCAGTATCGCGACGAGGTAAAGGAGAAAGACGACGTAAGGATTCAACGGTTGCGCCCGCTCCTTGTGGAGCGCAACAGTAAGCGCGACACCACGCAGCCTGCCTTGATGCAAATCAAAAGTCAGCGACAGTGCCCTTCGCTCGGCGCGCGTTGCAGTTGCATGACCTAAGTCAAGCTCGGCTCCCAGGCCTCGGAGTAGTTTCCAGCCCAAACAAGCCCCCTGATCAAAACGGGGCGCCGCCACGCCACTCCAGGGAGGAAAAGATGAGCTGGTCACAGGTCTATGACCCCATTGGCAACGCGTGGCTCTCCACGCTGTTAGCGTCTCTGCCGATCCTCGTGTTGCTGGGCAGCCTCGCGTTCTTCCACGTCAAGGCCCATTGGGCGGCGATCCTTGGACTCCTCGTCGCGCTCGCGGTAGCGGTCTTCGTCTATGGCATGCCTGCAGAGATGGCTGGCAAGACAGCGTTTCTGGGTGGGCTTTTCGGATTGCTCCCGATCGGCTGGATCGTCCTCAACGTGATCTTCATGTACCAGCTCACCACCGACACCGGACTGTTCGAGGTTCTGCAGAAGAGCATCACAGGCATCACGAACGATCGCCGCCTGCAGTTGCTACTGGTTGCGTTCTGCTTCGGCGCGTTCTTCGAGGGCGCGGCCGGATTCGGTACGCCGGTCGCAGTGACCGCAGCCATCTGCATGGGTCTGGGATTCAAGCCACTCGCCGCTGCGGGCCTTTCGTTGATTGCGAATACCGCGCCTGTCGCGTACGGAGCGTTGGGTACCCCCATCGTGGTACTGGCCGCCGTCACGGGCCTCGATTGCTGGACTTGAGCGCGATGGTCGGTCGCCAGCTTCCGTTCTTCTCGGTGCTGGTGCCGTTCTGGCTGATCTGGGCGTTCGTGGGCTTTCGCCGGATGATTGAAATCTGGCCGGCCATTCTGGTCGCGGGAGTTTCCTTTGCCGTCCCGCAGTTCCTCGTCTCGAACTATCACGGACCGTGGCTGGTCGACGTGATCGCGGCGATCGTCTCCATGGGAAGCCTGTCGCTCTTTCTAAAGATCTGGCATCCGAAGGAAGTCTGGCTGTCGACGAGCCGCGAGGGTGAAACGGTGAGCCATGCTGAGGCCGCAGAAGCAGCGAGTCGCGACGGGCTATTCGCGAGCACAGGTCTTCAAAGCGTGGACGCCGTGGGTGATCCTGAGCGTGCTGGTGTTCCTGTGGGGACTGCCGCAGATCAAGAATTGGCTCAACGAAATTTCGATCTTCAAGTTCCCGATCGAGGGCTTGCACAACATGGTGGTGAAGGTGCCGCCCGTGGTGCCGAAGCCCACACCCGAAGCAGCCGTCTACGTATTGAACTGGCTGTCGGCCACCGGCACCGGCATTCTGATCGCCGCGATCATCGCCGGCCTCGTGATGGGCTTGTCGATTCCGAAGATGGTGCAGACCTACGGGCGCACCTTGAAACTGGTGCGCTTCTCGCTGCTGACGATTGCCGCGATGCTCGCGCTCGGCTTCACCACCAAGGGCGCAGGGCTGGATGCGACACTTGGCCTCGCATTTGCGCATACCGGTTATCTCTATCCGTTCTTTGGCGCGATGCTGGGGTGGCTGGGTGTCGCGCTGACCGGATCGGACACGTCATCGAACGTGCTCTTCGGCAATCTGCAGAAGATCACCGCCGAGCAGCTCGGCTTGTCGCCGGTGCTGATGGCTTCGGCAAACAGCTCCGGCGGTGTCATGGGCAAGATGATCGATGCGCAGAGCATCGTCGTCGCGTCGACTGCGACGCAGTGGTATGGGCATGAAGGCGAGATCCTGCGTTATGTGTTCTTCCATAGCCTGGCGCTGGCTGGCGCTGATGGGGCTGCTTGTGATGGCGCAGGCGTACGTGTGGCCGTTCACGGCGCTGCGTGCGTTCGTGCGCGTACGACGCAGGCGTGGCGTGCCATCGCGCTCGAGCGATACGCAGCGCTCTCGCCGACGAGGCTCATCGGCTGCCGTTCATTCCCGGCGCGCGCCTGATCACTGATCCGCTGCGGCTGCTGACGTGGGGATCGGACGCGAGCTTCTACCGGCTGATTCCGCAGATCGCGGTGGTCGTCGAGAGCGAAGGCGAAGTGGTGCGACTGCTCGAGGCGTGCGCGCGCAATCGCGACGCCGGTCACCTTCCGTGCCGCCGGCACGAGCCTTTCGGGACAGGCGATCACGGATTCGGTGCTGATGCTGCTCGGTGACACTGGCGCGACTGCAGCGTCGCCGCTGACGCAGAAACAATCACGCTTGCAACCTGGCGTCATCGGCGCGGCACGCGAATCGCCGGCTCGCACACTTCGGCCGCAAGATCGGACCCGACCCGGCGTCGATCGACACTGCGATGATCGGCGGCATCGCCGCGAACAATGCCAGCGGCATGTGCTGCGGGACCGCGCAGAACAGCTATCACACGCTGGCGGGCGTGCGCGTCGTGCTGGCCGACGGCACGGTGCTCGACACGCGCGATGCGGCGAGCCGTAGCGCGTTTCTGGATCGCAAGCGCG
This sequence comes from uncultured beta proteobacterium, assembly GCA_963829995.1. Classification (GTDB taxonomy): domain Bacteria; phylum Pseudomonadota; class Gammaproteobacteria; order Burkholderiales; family Burkholderiaceae_F; genus JACCZX01. The sequence goes on from CAWHKW010000035.1 coordinate 75,807, forward strand.
ACCTGGTACGTGAGCTCGATGCACTGGCGCGAGCCGCGCGCGACGATCAACGACTGGCCGAGCGCATCCGGCACAAGTTCCGCCTGAAGAACACCACCGGCTACAGCCTGAACGCGCTGGTCGATTACGAGGATCCGATCGACATCCTCGCGCACCTGATGATCGGTTCCGAGGGCACGCTCGGATTCATCAGCGAAATCACTTACCACACCGTGCCCGAATACGCCGACAAGGCCAGCGCGCTGATCTTGTTCGACGACCTCGAAACAGCGTGCCGCGCCGTCAGCGCGCTGAAGAGCGCGCCGGTGGCTGCGGTCGAACTCGCTGATCGTGCAGCGCTGCGATCGGTGCAAGGCAAGCCGGGCTTACCGGACGGCATTGGCACTCTCGGGCGCAGACGGCGCGGCGCTGCTGGTCGAGACGCGCGCCGCGAACGGCGCCGCGCTGGCCGAAAACGTTCAGACAATCTTGGCGACGCTCGCGGGGATTCATACCGCCGAGCCAGTGCACTTTTCCACCGACGCGCAGGAGTGCGCGCGCTTCTGGAATGTGCGCAAGGGAATGTTCCCTTCGATGGGCGCGATGCGGCGAGGTCGGAACCACGGTCGTCATCGAGGATGTGGCATTCCCGGTGCCGCGCCTGGCCGAGGCCACGCTCGACCTGCAGCGCTTGCTTGCCGCGCACGGCTATTCGGACGCGATCATCTTCGGCCATGCGCTCGAAGGAAATCTGCACTTCGTGTTCACGCAGGACTTCAACGTGAGCGCCGAAGTCGAGCGCTATCGCGTCTTCATGGACGAGCTGTGCCATATGGTCGTCAAAAAATACGACGGCTCGCTGAAGGCCGAGCACGGGACCGGTCGCAACATCGCGCCGTTCGTCGAGCTCGAATGGGGCGCCGACGCGTATCGGCTGATGCGCGGGATCAAGCGCTTGTTCGATCCGACAGACTTGCTTAACCCGGGCGTCATCCTGAACGACGATCGCGAAGTCCCACTTGAAGAACCTGAAGCCGCTGCCCGCGTGCGACCCGATCGTCGACAAGTGCATCGAGTGCGGGTTCTGCGAACCCAAGTGCCCGTCGCACGGACTGACGTTATCGCCGCGCCAGCGCATCATCGGTTGGCGTGAAATTGCGCGCCTCGAGCACGCCGGCGAAGATCCCGAGCGCGTGGCAGCGCTGCGCGAGCTGTACGACTATCACGGCATCGACACGTGCGCGGCCTGCGGACTATGCGCGACCGCATGCCCGGTCGGCATCGAAACCGGAATATTGATCAAGTCGCTGCGCGGCCGGCGGGCCGGCCCAATCGCAGAACGAGTCGGCGACGTTGGCCGCGGAACACTTCGGCGCGGTAACCGCCGGCGTCCGTGTCGGGACTCGCGAAGTGCTGACGTATTGCACGGCTGATCGGCACACGCGCGATGCAGGGCTCACTCGACACGCTGCGCGGTGCCTCTGGCGGCCGGTTGCCGAAGTGGTCGCCGGCGTTGCCGCGGCCCATTCATTTCCGTCCGCCACGTCGTGCCGACCGGACGCGGCGCCGAACGCGTCGTTTACTTTCCGAGTTGCGCGGCACGCAACATGGGCGCGCAGCGCGGCGACGACGCCGGTCCGCTGCCGGAAGCTGCTGAACGGCTCTTTCGCAAAGCCGGCTTCGACGTCGTTTACCCGGAGAAGCTCGAAGAACTGTGCTGCGGCCAACCGTTCGAGAGCAAGGGACTGATGGCGGCCGCCGATCTGAAGTCGGCCGAACTCGAGCGCGCATTGCGCGCGGCGCGCGGCGACGCACGCTGGCCGATCGTCTTCGACACCAGTCCTTGCGCCTACCGCATGAAGCGTTATCTCGGCCCGGACAGCGATCTCGTCGCTGCACGACGTGATCGAGTTCATGCACGACACGATTCTTCCGCGAGTATCGATCAAGCAAACAGACGAGCCGGTGGCGGTCCATCCGGTCTGCAGCGTGCGCAAAATGGGCACTGTGGACAAGCTTTCCGCGATCGCGCGGCGTTGCAGCTCCGAGGTGGTGACGGTCGATCGAAGTGCTCTGCTGCGGATTCGCAGGCGACAAAGGTTTCACGCGGCCGGAGCTGAACGAGTACGCGCTGCGGCATCTGAAGCAGGCGATTCCACCCGAATGCACGAGCGGTTATTCGTCGAGCCGCACGTGCGAGATCGGCTTGTCGGAGCAGTCCGGCTTGCCGTATCGCTCGATCATCCATCTGGTCGACGAGTGCGTCCGAGGAAGTCGCAATGATCAAAGCCGCGCTGTTCGTCCCCTGCTACGTCGACGCATTTTTCCCCGAAGTCGGGATCGCAACGCTCGAGCTGCTCGAGCGTCTCGGTGTGGAGGTCGACTATCCGCTGGACCAGACCTGTTGCGGGCAGCCAATGGCCAACAGCGGCTGCCACGACGATGCTGCAGCGACCGAGGCGCTGTTCGTGAAGAATTTCTCCGGTTACGACTACATCGTCACGCCGTCGGGAAGTTGCGCGCATCACGTGCGCGAACATCTGACCGCCATCCCGCAATCGAAGAGACGTTGAAAGTGCGCGCGCTCGACGTACGAGCTGGTCGAGTTCCTGCACGACGTTCTGAAGGTACGCGAGTTCCCATGGGCCGAGTTCCCGCATGCTGTGGGACTGCACAACGGGTGCGCGTCGCTGCGTGCGCTGCGCACCGCGAAGATGTCCGAGATCGACGAGCCGTTTTTCTCGAAGCCGCTCGCTCTGCTGTCGAACGTCAAAGGCATCCGCTTCGTCACGCCTGAACGGCCTGACGAGTGCTGTGGATTCGGCGGTACGTTCTCTGTCTTTGAGGAACCGGTGTCGGCAAACATGGGATACGACAAGGTAAATGACCATCAACGCGCCGGCGCTGAGTACATCGTGTCCGCCGACATGTCGTGCCTGATGCACCAGAAAGGCTGCGCGGAACGGCTGGAGCTTCCGATCAAGTTCATCCATATCGCGCAAATCCTGAACGGAGCGCGTGCATGAGCCCCCGCCGGGCCGATCTGAAGGGCTCATAGCTCCCGCACTGGCGGGACAGCACGAAGTGCGAAAGGTGTACCCAATGAGCCGCATCGATCACTCCGAGGCGTCCTCCAAGTTCATCGAGGCCAAGGACCACCTCGAGTTCCACGACCGCAGGCTGTGGGACCTGCGCAAGAAGCGCGATCGGGAAAGCGTAAATCTGCCCGAATGGGAGGAGCTCAGGGCGCTCGCCTCGGCGATCAAGGAACACACGCTGTCACACCTGGCCGACTATCTGGAGGAGTTCGAGCGCAACGCGAAGCGCAATGGCGCTGAGGTGCATTGGGCGAAGGACGCGGCCGAGCACAACCAGATCGTGCTCGACATCATGCGTGCCAACGGCGCCAGCATGCTGGTCAAGGCCAAATCGATGCTGACCGACGAATGCGAGATGCGGCCGTTTCTCGAGAACCGCGGCGTCGAAGTGATGGAGACCGACCTCGGCGAACGCATCCAGCAGCTGGACGACGAGCCGCCCAGCCACATCGTCGTTCCCGCCGTGCACAAGCTTCGCGGCGACGTCGCCCGTGTGTTTTCGCAGACGATCGGAACCGACCCGGAAAACAGCGACGTGCATTACCTGGCCGAAAGCCAGCGACAGCACACACGACCCTACTTCCTGCGCGCCGGGGCGGGAATGACCGGCGCGAATTTCGCGGTCGCTGAAACCGGAACTGTGGTCGTGTGCACCAACGAAGGCAATGCCGATCTGAGCGTCAACCTGCCGAAGCTTTACATCGCTTCGATCGGCATCGAGAAAGTCATTCCCCGCATCGAGCATCTCGGCGTTTTCGTGCGGATGCTTTCGCGCAGCGCGCTCGGCTCGCCGATCACGCAGCTCACGTCGCATTTCCGCGCCCCGCGCCCCGGCACGCAGATGCACGTGATCCTGGTCGACAACGGCCGCTCCGAGCGCCTGGGGATGGCCGACTTCTGGTACTCGCTCAAGTGCATCCGCTGCGGCGCCTGCATGAACACCTGTCCGGTGTACCGCCGCAGCGGCGGTCTGAGCTACGGCGCGACGTATTCAGGACCGATCGGCGTCATCATCGACCCGACATTCAACCTGCGAAAGTACAGCTCGTTGCCGTTCGCATCGACCTTGAATGGCAGCTGCACCAGCGTCTGCCCGGTCAAGATCAACATCCACGAGCAGATTTACAAATGGCGCGAGATCATCGCCAAGCGCAACCAGCTTCCGTTCGTCAAGCAGCAAGCCATGCACGTCGCCGGCAAGGTGTTGAGCAGCCCGAAGCTATACCGTGCTGCTGTCGAGACCGCGGGCAGCGGCATCGATCATCTGCCTCGACTGATGATGTACAGCCGCCTCAATGCGTGGGGCCGGCAACGTGAAGTACCCGAGGCGCCCGAGCAAACCTTCCGCCAGTGGTACGTGCAGAACCGGGGCAAGAAAACGGGCGCAAGAAATGAGCAGCCGCGAAGAGATACTTGCGCGCATCCGCAAAAACCAGCCGGCGCCGCTTCCGCTGCCCGGAATACCGACGTTCGATACGGCGGCATCGATGGCGCCGATCGAGCGCTTCAAGGCCGGTGTGATCCGCATGGGCGGAAAGTTCGTGGATCCACCGGCTGACAGCCTCGATAAGTTGATCAAGCGACTCTTTCCGGATGCGAAGGTGGTGTGCTCCGCCGTCGCCGAAGTAGCAGGTAACCGCAAGCTCGATCGCGTGAAGACACCAGCTGCGCTGCACGACGTTGACGTCGGCGTCGTGCGTGCCGTGTTCGGCGTTGCCGAAACCGGATCGCTGTGGCTGACCGAAGCACAATTCAAGGTGAGCTCACTCGGATTTCTCGCGCAGCATCTGGTCGTGCTGCTCGATCCGGCAAGGATCGTCGACAACATGCACCACGCGTATCGCGAGCGCGCGCAGTTCGACGCGCCGTTATGGCGTGTTCATGACGGGCCCTTCGGCGACGGCCGACATCGAAGGCGTGTTGATCCATGGTGCGCAGGGAATCCGCACACTTACCGTTGTGCCTTTGCCCGAGGCGCCTTTTGACTCAGTCAGACAGGCTGGCCCACCATTGCCTGGAGCGCCGGCAAATCGAGCAGCTTGATCGAGCGTCCCTGCACCTGGATCAACCCTTCTCCGTGCAGGCGCGAAAACACCCGACTAACGGTCTCGAGCTTCAATCCGAGCAAGCTGGCGATTTCTTCGCGCGTCATGCGCAGCACGAACTCGCTGCCGGAGTATCCGCGCGCCCGGTAGCGGCGGGAGAGGTTGAGCAGGAACACGACCAGCCGTTCTTCGGCGCGCATGCTGCCCAGCAGCAGCATCATGTGCTGGCCTCGACAAAGGTCCTTCGAGATGCAGCGATTCAGATTGCGTCCGAGCGCGGGTATATCGTGGGCCAGCTTGCCGAGCTGAGCGAAAGACAGTGCGCACACCTCGCTGTCCTCGAGTGCGACTGCCCCGCAAGTGTGACGGCCATCGCCGATCCCATCGAGCCCCACGATCTCACCGTTCATGTAGCAGCCGGTGATTTGCTCGCGGCCGTCCTCTGCAAGCATTAACGTCTTGAAGGTTCCCAGTCGAATGGCATACACCGCACCGAAAGTATCGCCAGGTCGGTAGAGACTTTCGCGCCGCTTCACGCGCGACCGATTGGGAACAATGCGGTCGAGTAGACGAATGCTCTCTCGTTCTAGGCCGACTGGCAGGCACAACTCGCGCAGGGAGCACGAGTCGCAATGCTCCTTGTGGTCACAATATGAGTCAACAACCCGCAGAGCTTTTAACGCTGGTGCGGTTGCGGGGCGGGCAAGCATTGCGACGCTGGAGTGGGTCATCGGCCGAAGGGACAGACGACCTCTCCCGCTGTTCGTCTGTCGCCCGATCGCATTCAATCTACGCCCGATGTGAATCTCAAGTCTGTTCGCTAGCGCACATTAGTGTGAATGTGACAGTCCTCGGGCATTACTTGCGTGACTTTTCGGGCAACGCTCGAGCGCCACGCGCTGGCAGTCAAGTGCGTCTGTTAGCGCACAGACTTCGTCATCTCGTGAGCCTACCCTGAGAGCGCAACCGGGAATTCCCGATGCAGAAAACATCAAGGATTGAAATATGAGCACGAAATCAGAGTTCGTCACCAAAATGGAGACGCAACTGAAGACATGGGACGCTGCTGTCGACGCGCTCGCAGCCAAGGGTGAAAAAGTAAGCGCCGACACGCGCAAAGCGTATTACGCGGGGATTAAGGATTTGCGCTCGAGCCGCGAAGTGGCGCAGAAGACGTTTCAGGAAATCCTCGTCGCAGGTGAGTCGGCGCGCGCGCAGCTGCAGGCCTCAATGGAAGCCACTTGGGAAGCGATGCAAAAAGCTCTCGGGAAAATGTCGTTGGACGTCGCCAAATAAAGCGACGGCGCGCGTTTGTCTCAATCGCACCTCCGAGCTCCCGTAGCGCTCGCGTAGAGCCCGATGTCCACTAATCGGCGGGTTGCGCCGCTGAATCGACTGCTTGCTGCGCTGCCTCGCCGGGAATCACAAACGTTGCTCGCTTGCTGCGAGGCAGTCGAGCTCAAACTCGGCGAGGTTCTCTACGAACCGGACGCGCGTATTCGATATGTCTATTTCCCGACTGGCAGCTTCATTTCACTGATTATTCCGGTCGATGGGATAACCAACCTGGAGGTCGGACTGGTTGGCAATGAAGGGATGCTTGGGTCGCCTTTGATCCTCGGCGTGAACATGTCGCCACTGCGTGCACTGGTCCAGGGCGCGGGTATGGCATGGCGGATGAGTGCGGTGATGTTTGCGCGTCAGCTCGGCCGCAGCCCCGCGCTACGCCGCACACTGCATCGCTATCTGCAGGTGCAGATAAGCCAGTTGGCGCAGACCGCCGCCTGCACTCGGTTTCACGTAGTCGAAAAGCGGCTTGCACGATGGCTGCTGATGACGCAAGATCGTGCGCATGTAGACGAATTCCGTGTGACGCATCAATTTCTCGCGTACATGCTGGGCGTTCGGCGCGTGGGAGTCACCCAGGCTGCGAACGCGCTGCAGTTGCGCAAGCTGATTCGCTACCACCGCGGTGCTGTCACGGTCCTCGACCGCGTCGGCATGGAGGCGGCTTCGTGCGGCTGTTATCAGGCCGATCGGGACACGTACGACAGCTTGTTAGCCGCTGCGTAATTGGTCGCAGATCCGCAGCCGGTCGGTACATGACGCTAATATCGCCCGTGCTGCTTGTAGATGTAGTTGGCGAGCTCGACCGACTGCATCGAGATCCGTCGCTGAATTTCGTGCACGGTGCGAACAATCGCGCGCATCACTCGGTAGACGAGTTCTGGATCAACGCGCAGCAATGCTTCGAGCTTGGCGCGCTCGAGGCCGAACACGCGCGTCGGACCAATCGCCACCAGCGCCGCGTAGTGCGGCGTTTCGTCGAGAAAGCTCAGCTCGCCGACCAGATCTCCGGTGCTTAGAGCGAACAGCGTGAGGCTCTCAGATGTGCCGACGCTGCGGACGACCCCGAGCGCACCGTGGACGATCACGTACAGATGATCGTCCGACGTCCCTTCCGGCACCAGTATCTCGTCGGACTGCAGATCGCGGAATGCAAGATGCTCAGCCAGCAAGCGCACTTGCGCGTCAGACAGTTCAGCGGCAAGCCGGGAGGCACGCAATGCCTCGACAATACCCGGTTCGTTCATCGGTCCTCTCCTTCTTCTGCGCGGCGCGCAAACGCATCCACCATCGTGTTCGCGATGTCGTTGAAGATGGGACGTGCGAGAAAGCCCGTCAGTCCTCCGCCCCATTCGTAGCGCAAATCGAAGTCGATCCTGCAAGCGTCGGCAGCGATTTCTGTTAGCCGCCACTCGCCTTCGAAGTGGCGAAACGGTCCTTGCTGCAAGTGAACCTTCATCCAGCGAGGCCGCCGTTTCGGGTTTCGGGTGGTCAGAGCGAAGCGGATGCCGTGAAAATCGATCGTGAGCCGTGCGGAAACCTCCTTAGCGCTGCGCTCAAGGATCTGAGCATCGGCACACCACGGCAAGAACAACGGGTAATGCTCGGCGGCTTCGATCAGATCAAAGGTTGCGATCGCTGAACGCGCAACCAAGGCGGACTTGCGGATTTCCATTGCATTCTGATCGACGTGTTACAACGCACCTCAACAGCGGCGCTGACGACGACCCAAACCGGCTTTCACCAGCTGTGAGTAACGCGCGTGAAGCCACTGAGCTGCGGTCATTCAGTGGGTGCCGTATGGGCGATCCCCTTATGGCAATCAATGCAAGTTGCCTCCTTCAACAGAACCTGCTGGTGCATCGGCTGCACAAACTCTTTCTGCCGAGACAGGGTTTGCGCATCGAACAGGTGACAATGCTGACAAGGCTTCGAGTCGTTACGTTTGTATTCGGACCAGACTGACTGGGCAAGCCGCAAGCGCTCTCGGTTGAACTTCTGCTCGGTATCGATAACGCCGCGCGCTTCCTGGATCACGTCGCGAATGCCAGCCTTCGTCTTGTACCAAAGCACCTCCGGATAGTCGTGCGGGATGTGACAATCGTGGCAGCCGGCCCGAACTCCGGTACGGTTGGCAGCGTGGGTGCTCTGCGCATGTTCTTTCGCGACCCACTGCATCGAATGGCAGGCACCGCCGCAGAACGCGTCGGTACCGGTTGCAGCGACCATGACCTGAGTGCCTATCGTCGCACCAGCACCGACGAGGAGGCCGGCCATCAGCAATGCCAGGACCGGCCATTTCGTGCTCGGCCTCCAAAGGCGGCGCCAAAAACCCGGGCCATTTTCCTCGCGCGACCGACCCTGCCCACCGAAGTTGTTTGCCATTGTTTCAGCTTACGGTGGCGCGGCGGGAGGCTCTTGACTTAGGTCAACACTTGCGGCTCGGCGTGCTTGCCTACCATTCGCTTCAGAGCCGCGGAGTCAAGCAGCTTGACCGTGCGCCCTTGCACCTGAATCAGGCCTTCTCCCTGCAGGTAAGAAAACTGGCGACTGACTGTTTCGAGCTTCAATCCGAGCAAGCTCGCAATTTCTTCGCGCGTCATGCGCAGTACGAATTCGCTGCCTGAATAGCCGCGCGCCTGATAGCGGCTCGCGAGGTTGAGCAAGAAGACAGCAAGTCGTTGTTCTGCTCGCATGCTGCCCAGGAGAAACATCATGTCCTGGCTCCGGCAAAGATCCTTTGAAATGCACCGATAGAGATTGCGTCCGAGAGCGGGCACCTTGTAGGCCAGTTGTTCGAGCTGCTCGAAAGGCAGCACGCAGACCTCGCTGTCCTCGAGCGCGACCGCCCCGCAGGTATGACGCTGACCGCCGATGCCGTCTAACCCGATCATGTCCCCACCCAGGTAGCAGCCCGTAATCTGCTCTCGCCCGTCTTCAGCCAGCATCAATGTCTTAAAGGTTCCCAATCGAATCGCATACACCGCACTGAACGGATCGCCGGGTCGGTAGAGGCTGTCGCGCCGTTTCACGCGCGCGCGGTTTGTAACCATGCGGTCCAACAGGCGCGTCGCTTCCGGCTCCAGCCCCGCCGGCAGGCACAAATCGCGCAGGCAGCACGAATCGCAGTGCGCCTGGCGGTCGCAGTAGGACACTACCGAGGCGGCCGTCTCTGGCGCAGTACGAATTTCTGTGAACAGTAGAGCGCTGGAAGTTGTCATCGGCCGCGAAGAAAATGCGCTGGCAAAAATTGTATTGGCCACCGCCCGGCCGAATCGCGTATCCGGTGCGGAGTGGGTGCGACTAATCGCCACATGGCAGAACGCGTATTTCGGCGGCGTTCAAATGCAGATGGCGTGCTGCCCAGTTCCGTACACAGGGCCGGTACCGCTCGTGCGTGAACCGGGCCCGTCACGCGCTTGTCGCCGAAGGCAGCGCACGTCGGATTTGCAATGCGTGACATGAAAATCCCCTCCGAAGCCCATAGCAACTGTAGGCGCGGAGAGCTTGGTGCAGTTGACGCTCGTCAACAGTTTTCGTGATCAGTGCTTCGCGCAAGCTTGGCGCCGTCGGCCGACAGATCGCCTCGACACGATTGAAGCTGCGCTCGGCAACGAATGCGGACGGACGAATCACGCGGTCTCTTACGCCACAGCGAGGGCCGACAACACTCGGCATTTGTCAGTGGCTGCCGATTGATCTTGATCACCAAGCGATCGATGCCAGTCCTCTGATAACGATGACGATCATTGCGCGGGCAACAGAACGGCGGCTCCATCGAAGGCGCCGGCGCGCAGCGCGTCGAGCGCTTCGTTGGCCGCGTCAAGCGCGAACGGTGTCGCATGGAGCCGGATCGGGTATTGCGCGGCAAGCGCAAGAAAAGCTTCGCCGTCCGCGCGCGTCAGATTTGCAACCGAGCGCACGACACGCTCACCCCATAGCAGCGAATAGGGGAACGCCGGTATGTCGCTCATATGTATACCGGCACAAATAACTACGCCGCCTTTCCGCACTGCCCGCAAAGCCGAAGGTATCAGCGCGCCTACTGGAGCAAACAGTAGGGCGGCGTCGAGAAGGACCGGGGGTTGCATCGTCGAATCGCCGGCCCAAGTTGCGCCGAGGTCACACGCAAATTGCTGCGAGCGAAGATCGCCGGGGCGCGTAAACGCATAAACGCTGCGGCCTTGTGCAACTGCTATTTGCGCAACGATGTGCGCCGCCGCGCCGAACCCGTACAAACCGATCCGGCTGCCAACATGACTATCAGCCATCGCATATGCCCGATAGCCGATCAATCCGGCGCATAGCAGCGGCGCTGCGTGCAGATCGTCGTAACGGTCAGGAAGCGCAAAGCAATAACGCTCATCAGCCACCGCATATGCGGCGTACCCTCCGTCGCGGTGGTAGCCCGTGAAAATCGCCTGCTCGCAGAGATTCTCGCGAGCGTCAGCACAATATCGGCAGCTCCCGCACGTGCCCCCGAGCCACGGGACACCGATGCGCGCTCCGATCGTGAAGCGTCGAGCGCCATTGCCGTTGGCAACGACGACACCGACGATCTCGTGACCGGGAACAAGCGGCATGCGTGTTAGGGGCAGCTCGCCGTCGACGATATGAAGATCGGTGCGGCACACGCCGCACGCACGCACCTCAAGCAGCACTTCGTTCGCGGCGGGAACGGGAACTGGAAGATCGGCAGGAAGTAGCTTGCGCGTGGCCGCCGTTAATTGCATCGCGAGCATGGTTTTAATTTTGCGTCGAGAAGGGCCCTCGCGGTCAAAGGTTGATTTCTGTCAAAGTTACTTTTCCGACCGACCCTAGGATCGTCTTTGCAGGCTTGGCTCAGGGCACGGTAAAGCAATGTTCCAACGCATTCTTGTACCTACTGACGGCACGCCGACCTCGAATCGCGCGGTGCAGGCCGCGGCTGCCCTGGCCAATCGGCTTGGCGCGACACTGACGCTGTTTCACGCGCTTCCTAAGTTCCGATCGCACCATTACCCCGACGGTGCTGTCCTGACTTGGCCCCCCGAGAAAGAGTATTTAGCGCAAACTGCAGAGCTCGCCGACAACCTTCTGGCGAAAGCGAGATCGTCAGTTGAAGGCAAGGGCGTGAAGGTGGCCACGGCTTACGTATATAGCGATTCCCCGGCTGAAGCGATTGTCGCGGCTGCTACCAAGGCAAAAGCCGATGTGATCGTAATAGCATCCCACGGCCGCCAGGGACTGCAGAAGTTTCTGCTCGGAAGCGAGACACAAAAGGTTCTCGCACTCACAAAGCTCCCAGTGCTGGTCGTGCGTTAAAGACTTTTGACCCCGTACTGGACGACAACAACCCAACAGGTCGAGGATTGAATTCGATGTTCAAACGCATTTTTGTCTCTACGGATGGTACGACGCAGTCAGCTCGTGCAGTGAAGGCCGGCGCTGCGCTGGCTAATAGTCTCGGCGCGACGCTGACAATATTTAACGCAAGTCGCACGTACAAATCACACTACTACCCGGACGCCGGGGGAATTGCCTGGCCCCCTGAGAAGCAGTATCGGAAGGACGCGTCGGCGAACGCTGATACCGTACTGGCGACCGCGAGCGCATTAGCGCAAAAGCAGGGCGTCAGCGCGGACACGATGCACGCGTTCAGCGACTCGCCAGCCGAAGCGATTATCGAGGGCGCCATCAAGGCAAAGGCCGACGTGATCGTGATGGCGTCGCACGGTCGAAAGGGAATCGACAAACTGCTGCTCGGAAGTGAGACGCAGAAGGTGCTCGCCCACACGAAGCTGCCGGTTCTCGTTGTTCGCTGAGCGCGTGAGGTGGTCGAAGCGTTTGCGGCGCTGACCACCTTCGATCGCAATCAGGGTGCGCGGCCGCGCTGGGTGCAGCGTTTCCCGGTGGACGCCACGGCGTTAGGCCATCGCGCGGCCGATCGCAGTGGTTTCGATTCGCCGAACGAACGCGCGGGGGTGTCGCGGCGCAGTGCACCGCTGCACTCAAGCGACGGCGAGGCGTTTTGTCTGTTGCGAAGCTTTCTTCGGCAGCGTTAGCTCAAGAACCCCATTTTCGTACTTCGCTTTGGCGGCAGTCGCATCGACATCGTTGCCAAACGACATCGAGCGCGTGGCCACTCCGTAATAGCGTTCGGATCGCAGCACCTTGCCGTCCTTTTTTTCATCGGTCTCCTTTTTCACTTCGGCACTGATGGTGAGCGAGTTACCGTTGACGCTGACATCGATGTCTTCCTTGCGAATTCCTGGGATGTCGGCCTTCACGACAAAGGCGTCTTCCTTCTCGTTGACATCGACTCGAATTTGCGGGGCCTGAAGCGCTTCGTTGCCGCGGACCGGTTTAAAAAAGCCGCTGAATAACTCATCGACAGGGTCCATCGAAAATAGGTTGTATGTTCGTAGGTTGTTCATCTGACCTCCTGAAAAGAGCGAACGTCGAGCGCACTTCAGAGCGCTCTCAAGACAAGTCTGCGCGTCCCGGCGTCCGTGCGATTGATCTTCGTCAATCGTGCGGCGAAATAACGTTGCTGGCTTGCGATCGCTAAACGATATCCTCGGCGTCGAGCGAGGCGATGTAGCCAAGCTCGTTAACCGGAACTTGTGATGACGATTCGCAATCTTGAGTATCTGTTTCGTCCCAAGTCGATCGCTGTGTTCGGCGCCTCCGACCGCGCGGGCAGTGTCGGTGCCACCGTGCTGCGAAACTTGATTGCGGGCGGGTTTGCAGGACCGATCTATCCAGTCAATCTGCGCCATGCAGAGGTCGCCGGACGCCGCGCCTTCCGCGACGCGGCAACGCTGCCTGAAACGCCCGATCTCGCCGTCATTGCAACGCCGCCGTCGACGGTGCCGGGCATCATCAGTGAGCTTGGCGCGCGCGGAACGCGCGCCGCAGTGGTGCTCACTGCGGGCCTGACCGCTACGATCGACAGCCAGGACAAGACCATCGCACAGGCGATGCTCGAGGCGTCGCGTCCTTATCTGCTGCGCATCCTGGGTCCGAATTGCGTCGGGCTGCTTGTTCCAGGACTCGGCATCAATGCCAGCTTCGCTCACACGGCCGCATCGGCCGGACAACTCGCCTTCGTTTCACAATCGGGCGGGCTCACCACCGCGGTGCTCGACTGGGCGCATTCGCGCGGCATTGGCTTCTCACATTTTGTTTCACTCGGAGATGCCGCCGATATCGATTTCGGTGATGTGCTCGATTACCTGGCCAGCGACCCGGCGACCCGCGCCATCCTTCTCTACATCGAATCGATCCGCGGAGCGCGCAAGTTCATGTCGGCCGCCAGAGCGGCCGCGCGCAACAAGCCGGTGCTCGTGGTCAAGGCCGGACGCGTGGCAGAAGCCGCACGCGCCGCTGCCTCGCACACCGGTGCGCTCGCGGGATCGGACGCGGTGTACGACGCGGCGATCAGGCGCGCGGGCATGCTGCGCGTGGACACGGTCCTCGAGCTGTTCGATGCAGTCGAAACGCTCGGCCGCGCACGATCGGTAGCCGGCGACCGCCTGGCCATCATGACGAACGGCGGTGGCCCCGGGGTGATGGCGACCGATGCGCTTGTGCTCGGAGGAGGAAAGCTCGCCACGCTGTCGACAGAAACTATGAAGCGGCTCGATCGGTTGCTCCCTTCCACCTGGTCGCACGGCAATCCGGTGGACATCATCGGCGATGCGCCGGCACAGCGTTACGCGGCCACCCTTGACGTACTGCTCGACGAGCCGGGAGCAGACGTCGTCCTGTTCATGCACGTTCCCACAGCGATCGTGCCTGCCGTCGAGATTGCCCGAGCGTGCGCGTCCGCATGCGCTCCAACGCCGAGTGGCGCGCGCGTGCTGTCCTGCTGGCTGGGCGGAGACGGACTCGATGACGCGCGGGAGGTCTTTGAAGCCGCTGGGATACCGACTTATGCGACACCCGAGCGCGCCGTCGCGGCTTTCCTGCAGCTCGTCAACTATCGCCGCAACCAGGAATCGCTGATGCAGATCCCCGGTGCGACGAGCGCCTCAGCGCCCGACACCGCCGCAGCGCGCACCGTCATTCAAGAAGCATTGACGCAAGGACGCGAATTGCTCAGCGAACCGGAAGCGAAGCGCGTGCTTTCGGCGTACGGCATACCCGTGGTCCAGACCGTCGTCGCCGCAGACGCCGCCGATGCAGCGCGTATCGCTGAGCAGATCGGATTTCCGGTGGCATTGAAGATTATTTCGCCGCAAGTGACGCATAAGTCGGACGTTGGCGGTGTCGCGCTCGGTTTGTCGAGCACGGCGGAAGTGCATGACGCGGCAGAAGCCATGGCGAGGCGCTTACGCGAGCACGCGCCGAAGGCGGTACTGGTCGGCTTTAGTGTGCAGCAAATGGTGCGTCGGCCGCGCGCGGTCGAAACGATCGTCGGCGCCACGGTCGACGCGACGTTCGGTCCGGTAATTCTCTTTGGCCAAGGCGGGGTCGCAGTGGAAATAATCGGGGACCGGGCAGTCGGTCTGCCACCACTGAATATTGCGCTCGCCAAAGAGCTGGTGTCGCGCACGCGCATTGCGCGGCTGCTCGAGGGATACCGTGATCGACCGCCGGCCGATCGCCAGGCGCTCTACCTCGCATTGATACAGGTGTCGCAGCTAGTCACTGATCTGCCGGAAGTTGTGGAGCTCGATATCAATCCGCTGCTGGTCGACGAGCAGGGGCGTCATCGCGCTTGATGCGCGCGTGCGGATCGCGCGGGCGGAGCAATCAGCAGTAACGCGACTCGCGATTCGACCTTATCCGCACGAGCTCGAAGAGCAGATCGAATTCCATGGGCGAGCAATGGTGCTGCGGCCGATCCGCCCGGAGGATGAGCCGCAGCATGCGCGATTCCTGGCAGAGGTTGAGCCGCAGGATTTGCATCTAAGGTTTTTTCACGTTGTGCGCGCCTTTGCGCATTCGCAGCTGGCGCGCTTCACGCAGATCGACTACGACCGTGAAATGGCATTCATCGCCACCGTGCCAGCCGATGGTGAGAGCGAGACACTGGGTGTCGTGCGCGCCATCTCCGACCCTGACGGCGCCCGCGCCGAATTCGCGATTCTGATTCGCTCCGACGTCAAAGGCCGGGGCCTCGGGGCCGTGCTGATGAGAAAGGTGATCGGTTACTGCCGTGCGCGAAATATCGGCGAACTGGTCGGTGACGTGCTGGCGACGAATACGCGAATGCTGGCGCTTGCGCGCGATCTCGGTTTCGAATTTACTGCCAGCGAAGATCCATCAGTTGTGCGGGTGAAGCTCGTTTTGACTGAAGCGGCTGCGGCTTAATGCGCGCTATTTATCGCACGCAACGTGGCCCGCAACGATCGCACGGAGCCCGTCCGGATCGGTGATCTGAATTCGCTTCTGGTTAACATCGATCAAGCCATCCTGCGCGAAACGCGACAATGCTCGGCTGACGGTTTCCAGCTTAAGGCCGAGATAGCTGCCGATCTCGGCGCGCGTCATGCGCAGCACAAAGTCGCTGCGTGAATAGCCGCGCGCCTCGAAACGCTGCGAAAGGTTAAGCAAGAAAGCCGACAGCCGCTCTTCGGCATGCATCGTTCCCAATAGCAGCATGACGCCGTGCTCGCGCACGATTTCGCGGCTCATCACTTTGTGAAAGTGGTTGCGAAGGCTCGGTACCGACGACGCGACTTCCTCCAACCGCTCGTATGGAATCACGCAAACATCCGTGTCTTCGAGTGCGACCGTTTCACACGTATGCGCCTCGCTGCCGATGCCGTCCAACCCCACCAGCTCGCCGGCCATGTAAAAGCCGGTCACCTGCTCGCGGCCGTCGGGCGAGACCACGGTGCTCTTCAGGAAGCCGACTCTCACCGCGTAAAGTGATTTGAACTTGTCCCCGGCACGAAACAGGTTGTCGCCGCGCCGGATCTTCTTTCTTGTCGAGACCAGTGCTTCAAGACGCTCGAGGTCGCCTGACGAGAGTCCGTAGGGCAAACACAGCTCGCGCATGTTGCAGCTGGCGCACGCTATCTTCAAATGGCTGATGGAAAGGGTCGGAGCGTTCATTAATAGATTTCCCGTGCCAAACGCGGCTGCCAGGCGCAGCAATGCGCACGCAGTCGTGGTCTTCGCTTGACCGGCGTCAAACCGTCAACCGTCAATGCTCGAATAATACGCACCAGTGTGACACGGGGCTCGCGGCAGGACCGGGCCGGATGTGCAAGTGCCGAACCCTTTTGATAGAGAAGCCAGGTGAAACTTCCAGACGCTTCGCTGCTACGCCGTTTCGACATCCCGGGACCACGCTATACGTCGTACCCGACCGCCGATCGGTTCGTCGAGGCGTTCGATGCGCCGACGTTTGCTGCGTGGCTTGGCAAACGCGGCGATCTTTCCACCGCGGCACCGCTGTCGCTGTATGTCCACATTCCGTTTTGCAACACAGTCTGTTACTACTGCGCTTGCAACAAGGTCATCACCAAAGACCATACTAAGGCGGCCGAATATCTGGATGCGCTCGAGCGCGAGACCGCAATGGTCGCCGACCGCGTGAGCGGTGGACGCTCGATCGAACAACTGCATATTGGGGGCGGATCGCCGACATTTTTAGATAACGATCAGCTGCGCCGCCTGATGGCGATCGTTACACAACGATTTCCGCTTACGGCCAATGCCGAGGCAGGCATCGAAGTCGATCCACGCGGGACTGGACCCGACAAGGTGCGCGTGCTCGGCGCACTGGGGTTCAACCGGCTATCGATCGGCGTCCAGGATTTCGATCCGCATGTGCAGAAGGCCGTCAACCGCTTACAGAGCTTCGAGATTACCCAGCTGACGATCGAGGCCGCCCGTAGCGTCGGCTTCAGGTCGATCAATTTGGACCTGATCTATGGGCTGCCGCACCAGACACGCGCCACATTTGCCTCGACGCTCGACAAGGTGCTCGTACTCAGCCCGGAGCGTATTGCGCTCTATCACTACGCGCATTTGCCCGAGCGGTTCAAGCCTCAACGTCGTATCGACGTTGCCGCGTTGCCGGCGCCGCAGGAGAAGCTGCACATCATGCTCGACGCCATCACCCGCCTGACGGATGCTGGATACCAGTACATCGGCATGGATCACTTTGCGAAATCCAGCGACGATCTGGCGCGCGCGCAACTCCAAGGTCGCCTGCATCGCAATTTTCAGGGCTACAGCACGCGCCCTGATTGCGATCTGATCGGACTGGGCGTGTCGGCCATCAGTAAAATCGGCCCGACCTATGCGCAGAACGTGCGCGAACTGCCGGAGTACTACGACCGCGTCAACAATGGTCTCGGTGCAACGGCGCGCGGCTTGCAACTCGATCGCGACGATCTGGTGCGCCGTTCGGTCATCATGGCCCTGATGTGTCATTTCGAGGTCTCGAAGGAGGCGATCGAAACCGCACATCTGATCAAGTTCGACGAGTATTTCCGCCGCGAGCTGTCGTCGATGACGCCGCTTCTCGAAGCGGGGCTGGTCGAGGACACGGCCGAATGGCTCACCGTGACCCCCAGCGGGCGGCTTCTGGTGCGTGCAGTGGCGATGAACTTCGACCGCTATCTGGGTCAAGATCAGCGCGCCCGCCAATACTCGCGGATTTTGTAGCGGCGATGGCCGCTTGTTGCCAAATCAACTAAACGGATTTGCAAAGGTTCCCGTTAACGGATGGATTCTTGATCTATAGCAATCAATCGCTCTAGGTCCGGTTGACGCTGCCCAGCACCCTGCCTACTTTTCGCCGATATGCCGGCGAGAGCCCTCTCCGGCCGCGGAGTTTGAACTCACCGAGCCGCGATTCGATTTTGTCTGGGGAGGCGTCGATGCGAGTAAGGACCGTGGTGGCTGTCATCACCCTGGTGTCCGTCATCACTACGGCGGCCGTTTCCACGCTATACGGCCCGATCGCGGCCGCTCAGCCGGCGACCGGTCAGAGCCCGGCGACTGGTCAGAGCCAAGTATGCGCAGGCTGCCACCAGGACTACGTCAGCTCGTTCCTTGCAGGGCCGCACGGGGCAAAAGGCGCAAAAGGCTCTCCCGCAGCAATCGGCTCCGAGTGCTCTTCGTGTCACGGAGATGTCGGTCCGCACCTGCAAGACCCAATGAAGGCGAAGCCGGCGATGCTGTTCGGCAACCGCGTCAATGCGACGGCCGAAAGTGCGGTCTGCCTCACGTGTCATCAGCCGAACCGGCAGTTAACGTTCTGGGGCTCGGGCAAGCATGCGTTAAACGAGGTCAGCTGCAACTCATGCCATAGCGTGCATGGGCCTGTAGGCGACGGCCAGAAAGCCTCGCTGAAAACTACCGGACCGAAGATCGGCCCCTTTACCACGACACAGCGTCAGCTTGAATACGAGACGTGCAATTCGTGTCATGCGCCGATCCGCGCGGCGATCCTGAAGCAGTCGCACCATCCGATCATCGAAGGCAAGGTGACCTGTTCCAGCTGTCATAACCCGCACGGTGCGCTGTCGCATGTGATGCTGAAAAACGAGACCGTTAACGATCAGTGCCTTTCATGCCATACCGAGAAGCGCGGCCCGTACGTGTTCTCGCATCCTGCGGTACAGGAAAACTGCCTGTCGTGTCATACGCCGCACGGATCCGTTCACACCAAGCTGCTCAGTGAGAAGGTGCCGAATCTTTGTCAGGATTGTCACGACTGGTCGCGCCATCCAGGCACGATCTACCAAGGCAACAACGCGTGGCCGCCACAGGGTAATGCGAACACGCGCTTTATCGCTCGCTCCTGCCTCAACTGCCATAACGCAATCCACGGCAGCAATGCTCCGGGTAATCGCGGCAGGTTCCTGATCCGCTAGGGAGAGAAGAATGAACCGCAAGCTCATCGCTGTGTTGATCGCGAACCTGTTCATTGCTCCGGCGGCTTTAGCCCAAAGCGATTTCAAATGGGAAGGTCACGTCGGACTGGGTGGCATCGTTACCGACGACAAGGACACCAGGGATCGCGCGAAACTGGAGGAGTATCAGGACCTGTCGGACGGTGCAGCCGGCTATTTCGGAATCAGAGGACGCAGCAACTCGTACCGACTTGACGGATATGGCGAGAACATCGGCCGCGACGACATGTTTGTCGCGATCTCCGGTAAGCGCTATGACGCATTTAACTACTACGTGTATGGGAACTGGCTGACGCACAACTACGGTTTTGGGCCGTCAACGCGCAGTCCATACGTGCAATCCCGGATCGGCCAACATGACAGCGCCGTTTGCGCTGACCGGGCCGGGCGTATTGGCCAACACCGGTGTGCCGCCATGGACTTCGTGGGATGCGAGTGTCGAGCGCCGCGACAATGGCTTCGGTTTCGAATGGAACGCTCTATCGCCTTGGTATGTGCGGACGGACTTTAACCAAGTTAAGAAGGAAGGAAACTACCTGTTCGCCGCGTCAAATGGAACGAGCCCGGGCAACGGGTTCGTCGATCTGGCCGCCCCGATCGATTACAAGACGAATAATTTGAGCTTTGAAGGTGGTTACGCGTCGCGCAACGTCGTCGGCTCGATCCAGGCGCTTTGGAGCAAGTTCGAAAACGATAACGAGACATTCAGCTGGACCAACCCGTTCTTCAACCGAGGCCAGGATACGACCACGCAGGCAGCTGACAACGATTACTTCAAGATCAGTGGCAACGGCGTCATACGTAATCTGACGTGGAACTCGCAGATCTCGGGGCGCTTTACGTATAGCACGACTGAAAACGATATCCCGTTGCTGCAACAGATGTTGCACACCGGCGGGGTCTTCGTGCCGATCCCGGCCAATAGCACTGTGTTCAATGGCGAGCAAAAAAACACGACCATCTCATTAGCGTGGACCGCGAATCCGCAGCGTGGCTGGGACACAAAGGTCTATTACAACTTCCACAAGCAGGAAAGCGATTCGACGCACCTGGTATTTGCATCGACCGCGCTGAACTGCACCGACTTTTCCGCGCTTTCGCTGACCAAGCCCTCGGTGCCGTGTACGTCGGAACCGTACGACTATGACAAGAACAACTTTGGCTTCAATCTGTACTGGCGGCTGAACCCACAGAATCGCTTCGGCTTTGGCTGGGACTACTGGGACATCGACGAAGAGGGCACGCACTACGACAACACAAAGAC
>CAWHKW010000036.1:0-74483 GCA_963829995.1 uncultured beta proteobacterium
GGTCGAAAGCGGAAGCTGTTCCGGTCGACAGCGAACATCGGCGCGATGAATGTTTGCCTAACGCTGACGATGGCAGAGTCTGTTTGCGATCAGACTGAATCCTAGGTACCCGTTACTCCGCAACTGCCGCAGTCGCGATGACTGTTGCGATCCCAAAAACCCGAAGGCGTGTCGACTTCGGCTCGCCGCGTCACGCTTTCGAGCGTGACCAGAGCAGACTCGAGCGTGAACTCGCCGTTCTCGATCGCGTTGATCACTTCGTCGAGCGTGCGGCGTTCGATCGCGTCGACTTCGCGGTCCTGGTTTTGCAGAGATACGTTCTCAGGCAATGAAGCGTCGTAGACGTGGATGATCTCCGATTGCAAGCCCTCGGGCACGGGCCGGCGCATGTGAAACGAGCGCCCAAGCTGCAGCTCGACACGATCGATGTGCAGCCCCGCTTCTTCGAGTGCTTCGCGCGCGAGCGCCTGGTGCAACGACTCGTCCGCAGCCACCATGCCGCCGACCAGGTTGTCCCAGAGTCCTGGATCGAATTGCTTGTGAGCAGCGCGGCGGGCAACGATCAGGGTTTCGCGATCCGCATACGCATTCAGATGCACCGCTTCGGTCGTAATGCCGAAGGCGCGGCACGCGGCGCGTTCGATCTTTGCGACAGCCGGTTTTCCAACCGCCAGGAGTTCATCGCGCCAGCCTGTGATCAGTCCGGCCGTCCGCATATGCGCCGCTGCTTCAGCGAGCAGGGATGTGCGAGCGTCGATATCGAGCGCACCGTCGCGTAGCGCAAGAACGCCGTTGCCTACAACGAATCCGGGGACGCGCTCTGCCACGAAGCGGGCGATTGCCGGCTGTGCGTCGCCTACGTGCGTGCCCGCAACGTGAAAAGGCACCAGGTCTGCCGGAAGCGGCGGGCGCGCTCGCGCTTGCAGCTGCTCCACGAGCTGGCGCAGCCGAGCCTCATTCACTGCGCTTCCGGCCGCATATGCGGAAACAGGATCACGTCGCGGATGCTCGGGGAGTCGGTCAGCATCATGACGAGCCGATCGACCCCTACGCCGCAGCCTGCCGCGGGCGGCATGCCGTACTCGAGGGCACGTACGTAATCGGCGTCGTAGTACATCGCTTCTTCGTCGCCCGCGTCTTTCGCTTTCGCCTGCTGGTTGAAGCGGGCCGCCTGATCTTCCGGGTCGTTCAACTCGGAAAAGCCGTTCGCGATTTCGCGGCCGGCGATGAAGAGCTCGAACCGCTCGGTGATCTCCGGCTGCGCATCGGATGCACGCGCCAGCGGCGACACTTCGACCGGATAGTCGACGATGAAGGTGGGCTGGATCAGCTTGTCTTCTGCGACTTCCTCAAACATCGCGAGCTGCAACGCTCCCAACCCCGCTTCTTCGGAATGTGCGCTGCCCTTGGCGCGCAGCTCACGATGCAGGAACGCGCGGTCCGCAAGCTGCTCTTCGGAATACTGTGGCGCGTGCAAGCGGATCGCCTGCACGGTCGTAAGCCGTGCAAAAGGCGGCGTCAGTTCGATCGTCTGCCCCTGGTACTCGATGCGCGCCGACTCCGTCGTCGCCAACGCCACGTGATTCAGCAGCCGCTCGGTGAAATCCATCAGCCACTTGTAGTCCTGGTACGCCGCGTAGAACTCGAGCATCGTGAATTCGGGGTTATGGCGCGGCGACATGCCCTCGTTGCGAAAATTGCGGTTGATCTCGAAGACTCGCTCGTAACCGCCGACTACGAGGCGTTTCAGAAAAAGCTCGGGCGCGATACGCAGGAACATGTCGATACCGAGCGCATTGTGGTGCGTCACGAACGGCTTGGCCGCGGCGCCGCCCGGGATGATCTGCAGCATCGGCGTTTCGACCTCCAGAAACCCATCGGCGACCATGAAGTCGCGCATCGCGGTAATCGCCTTGCTGCGAGTCACGAACAACTTGCGCGTCTCGTCGCTCATCATCAGGTCGACATAGCGCTGGCGATAACGAAGCTCGCGGTCTTCGAGTCCGTGAAACTTGTCGGGCAGCGGACGCAACGATTTGGCAAGCAGACGTAGCTCGGTGCAGCGAATACTCAATTCGCCTTTCAGCGTCTTGAACACGACACCGCGCGCGGCGACGATGTCGCCGATGTCCCAGCGCTTGAACTCGTCGTGCACGTCTTTTCCGACTTCGTCGTCGGCGACATAAAACTGGATACGGCCACTGCCATCCTGCACCGTCGCAAAGCTCGCCTTGCCCATCAGCCGCTTCAGCATCATGCGGCCTGCGACTGCGACCTGAATGTTTTCCTGCGCGAGCGTGTCGCGCTCGCGTGCGCCGTACTTCAGATGCAACTCATCGGCAAGATGCGTTCGCTGAAAGTCGTTCGGAAAGGCAGGGCCGGCCGCGCGCAACGCCGCGAGCTTGGCGCGCCGCTCGGCGATGATCTGGTTCTCGTCGACTGGCGAGGGCTCTTTGGATTCGCTCATCGACTCAAGAGTCGCGCACGTCAGCGACAGGATGGGAACCGAAATCACGGTCGGTCCAGAAAAGCCAGGACTTTGGTGGCAGCGGCGCTGGCCGAGGCGAGTTGCCCTTCGCTCTTCATCGCCGCAAACAACGGCTGACTGGGGAACAGCACGCGGATCGGATTCGCGCAGCTCGGTCTGCATGTCGGTATCGATGACGCCGGGTGCCAGCGATACGATCATCGCGCTGTTCGGCCCGTGTGAGTTTCGTCAAGTGCGACCACGCGCGAAAAGTGGTCAAGGCCTGCCTTGGCGGCGCAGTAAGCAGCAGTGCCGCTCAACGCCTTCTTGCCGGCACCGGATGAAATGTTCAGAACTTTGCGCGGAACACGCCAGTCGCGCGTCGCGCGCAAGAAAGCTCGGGTCAACAGCATCGGTGCTTCGAGTCCAACGCGCAGCACGGCGGCCAATGCCGGCCGCGTCACTATCGCCGATCGGTCCAGGTTTGCCCGCGAGCGCCGCGTTATTGATCAGGGTTGCCGAAGAAAAAGGGCTTCGTTGATTTTGCAGCCACGCTTCCAGTCGCGCTGCGGCCGATGCGGTGTCTGAGAGATCGATTGCACCACTGCTCCAGCGACGCGCCGACCGCCGCGGCCTTATCGTCAAGCGCCTTATTTCGATGGCGCGCCAAGGTCAGTAGCACCGTGCTTGACGTCATCAAGTGCTCCGCCATGGCGGCGCCCAAGCCGCGTGACGCGCCGGTCAGTATGGTCAACGCGCGAGCTGTCATTGACTTATAGGTACTTGATTCCAGCGATAGCATGCTGGCCGAGCCATTGTGGAAAGTCGTCAATGATGAGCCCGAAGATCATCGTGTCGCGCAGATGTTCAAGGTGATCGCGCGTCTCCGCTCGCATCGTTCCTTCCTCGATTAGGCCGGCACGACGCAACACATTGGCACTCGCACTGTTGTGCGCATCGCAGCTACTCCATACGCGGTTAAGCTGCATCCGCTCGAATGCATAGTGAACGAGCATGCGCACCACATCGCTAGCGAATCCCTGACCGCGCGCCGCCGGCAAGAGAAAATAGCCGATCTCGGCTTTTGGCGTTTTCCAGTCGGGTGAATGAAATCCTGAGCCGCCGAGAAAGTCGCCAGAACCGCTCCAGATTCCCATGGGCATATTTGTACGTAGCGCGAACTCGGAGTGCATGCGCAGCGCGTACGACTCGGAGTCCTCGGGACGCTGATGGTATTGCGGCCATGCGCATCCACTGCATCAGCTCGTCTCGATGCGGCGCCAGCGCAGAAAAGAAAGCGGCCCCATCTCCGGGTTGATAACGGCGCAGGACGATGCGATCACTTGCGACGCCGTCGGGCAATGGCAGCAGCTCGGGCTGAGTGCAGAGCAGGGCGTGACCCCATCAAACACCCTGCTTCAAGCTGGCTTCGATGAAATCGTCCAGATCACCGTCTAGCACCGCTTGCGTGTTGCCGACCTCATAGTTGGTGCGCAGATCCTTGATGCGCGACTGATCGAGCACGTACGAGCGGATCTGATGGCCCCAGCCGATGTCGGTCTTCGAATCCTCGAGCGCAGTTTGCTGTGCCTGCCGCTTGCGCAGCTCTTGCTCGTACAGCTTCGACTTCAGCATCGCCATCGCTTCGGCGCGGTTGCGGTGCTGGCTGCGATCATTCTGGCTTTGCACGACGATGCCGCTCGGCAGATGCGTAATGCGCACGGCAGATTCTGTTTTGTTCACGTGTTGCCCGCCGGCACCGGAGGCGCGGTACACATCGACGCGTAGATCGGCCGGATTGACCTCGACCTCGATCGTCTCGTCGACCTCCGGGTACACAAACACGCTGGCGAACGACGTATGCCGGCGCGCGTTCGAGTCGAACGGCGACTTGCGCACCAGCCGGTGTATCCCGGTCTCGGTACGCAGCATGCCGAACGCGTAATCGCCAACCAGCTTGATCGTCGCACCCTTGATGCCGGCGACTTCGCCGCTCGTTTCATCGAGCAACTCGGATTTGAACTTGCGGCGCTCCGCGTAGCGCAGGTACATGCGCTCGAGCATCGAGGCCCAGTCCTGCGCTTCGGTCCCACCGGCACCCGCCTGAATTTCTATGAAGCAGTTGTTCGGATCGAGCGGATTGTTGAACATCCGCTGAAACTCGAGCTCGGCGACCTGCTTCGCGAGAGCCGTGACGTCGGCATCAACCGCGACCAGCGTTGCCTCGTCGTTGTCGCTACGAGCCATTGCGAACAATTCACTGGAATCCTGTGCGGCGGATTCGAGCGTGCGCATCTTCTGCACGATCGCTTCTGCGCTTTTCTTTTCTCTGCCGAGCTCCTGCGCGCGCTTCGGGTCTTCCCACACCTTCGGATCTTCTAGCGCCTGGCCGACTTCTTCGAGCCGGCGTTCTTTCACATCGACGTCAAAGATACCTCCGCAGCTCGGACAGGCGAGTGCGCAGGTCCGCGACGGTGCCTTCGATCTGATTCAGGCGCTCGGCTTCCATGATGTCCTTTGGTGTTTTTCGACGGGCGGCGAATTATAGGGCGGCATGTTCGATCACCAGCTGCAAGCGACGCTCACCCATGTACTCATCGGCGGCCGGACGATACGCGAGCCGCACCGTGCGCGGAATCTGCTCGGTGCGCGAGAACCAGATCGCATCGAACAGACGGCCGTCAAGGTCGAGGACGAGCTTCAAGTGCCGGTCCTTGACCAGCCGCTGTTCGACGACGACGAACTCGTTGTCGAACAGCGGCGCCGGAAATCCCTGGCCCCATACATGCGAATCGATCGCTTCGATCAGCGACAGTACGACTTCGTTCGCTGCCAGCGCGCCGTCGGTCGCGATCGTGCGCTCGAAAAGCGTTCGATCGCACGACGCGCGCGTCGCCGCCTCGAATGCCGAGACGAAGCCGTCGTAGCTCGAGGCGGGCATCGTCAGGCCCGCCGCCATCGCGTGGCCTCCGAAGCGGCGCACAAGGGAGGGCGCCTGCTTGGTCACCAAGTCGAGCGTGTCGCGCAAGTGCACGCCGTCGATCGAGCGGCCCGATCCGCGCAGCTCGCCATCGTTGGCGCGCGCAAATGCGATCGTCGGCCGGTGATACTTCTCCTTGATCCTTGACGCGACCAGGCCGATCACGCCCTGGTGCCAGTCCTCGTTGTACAGGCAGATGGTGCTGCGCGCGGCAACGTCGGCGTCGTCGAGCACTGCCAGCGCGTCGAGCTGCATGTCGCTTTCGATATCGCGGCGGTCGCGGTTCAGCTGATCGAGCTGGCGCGCAAGCTCGATCGCGCGCTCGAAGCTGTCGGTGATCAGGCATTCGATGCCGACCGTCATGTCGGTCAATCGCCCCGCTGCATTGATGCGCGGACCGATCGCGAAACCAAGATCGCGTGCACTCGCCACCCGCGCATCCTTGCCCGCAATCTGAAACAGCGCCGCGATCCCGGCGCGCAGCTGACTCTTTCGAATCCGATGCAATCCTTGCGCGATCAGGATGCGATTGTTGCGATCGAGCCTGACCACGTCGGCGACGGTGCCGAGCGCGACCAGGTCGAGCAGATGATCGAGCCGCGGCTGGGTTGCAACGTCGAACCGTCCGCGCGCGCGGAGTTCGGCGCGCAACGCGAGCAGCACGTAGAACATCACGCCCGACCCCTGCCAGGTGCTTGCTCGGGAATCCGCATCCAGCCTGGTTGGGATTGACGATGCAAGCGGCTGCCGGCAGCACGGCACCCGGCAAATGATGGTCGGTCACCAGCACCGAAATGCCAAGCTCGTTCGCGCGCTCCACGCCTTCGACGCTCGCTATCCCGTTGTCCACCGTGATCAGCAAATCCGGCGGCCCCCGTGATTCACCTGAACCACGTGCGGCCAGCTCGACTATTTCCGGAGTCAAGCCGTAGCCGTATTCGAAACGGTTCGGCACCAGGTAATCGACGGTAGCGCCCATCGCCCGCAAGCCACGCAAACCGACCGCGCATGCCGTAGCCCCATCGCAGTCGTAATCGGCGACGATCAATAGTCGTGACCCGGCATCGATCGCGTCCGCCAGCAGCGTCGCAGCATCCTGCACGTGCGAGAGCTCACCGGGCGCCGTCAGTCCGTCGAGCGGCAGCCGGGTCTCCGCAACACTGGCAATGCCGCGCGCAGCGAGCGCCCGCGCCAACGCAGCGGGAACGCCCTCGGCCGTGAGGCGGCGCGCAGTTGCAGCGTCGAAATCGCGAACGCTCAGCAGGGTCATTCAGTCAGCGCCTCCGCCAGGGTGCGTCGGCGCCAAGGCTTGTATCGATCCGATGGCCGCGTTCGAAACGTGCGTCGCGTATCGCCACAAAGAATCAAGTCGATCGAGGCCGCGGGCCAATCGGTCAAGGTCCGGTCGATCGCGGTCAGCGCCGGCAGCCATTCATTCCAATCCTCACGCCGCCTTGAAACCCAGGCGCCTTCGCTGACGACGAGCGCAGCATCCGCCAGTGGCGCGCTCGCGGGCAGACCGAGTGCGCCCGCCGCCTGGGCGGCGCCGCGCCACTCGGGTGCATCCGAATGCACTTGCGCGAATTCGATCGGCGCGAGCGGCTTCCACCGTCCTCCGCCGTGCAGCCAGAGGGCATTGATTGTTCGCATTCCTTTCACTTCGCGCTCGGCGTTCACGTCGTTCGCATGCCATGCGATTTGAATATCGTTGTGCAAACGGTTCCAGATCTGCGCGTCACGTCCAGTGGGCATCTCGACCGTGCCTTCGATCACCGCTGATAGCGGCCGTGCGTCGATCCGCCATTCAGACTCGGACAACAGAAACCAATGTTCATCGATGCTGACCAATTCACAGTTGGAAGCAGACGCGAACTCGTTGGCAGCCGCGAGCAGCGGTCCCGATTCCTCTGCAGTGAGCCGATCGTTTCCGAGCGACTGCACGAGCAGGTGATCGCGCGCCACTTCGATGTGGACCGGGTCAGCATGCCAGACATAAGCGGGCGCTGGCTCGCCCGCGAGCTGCGCATAGGCGTACGGCGCCGTCGGGACGGGCGCTGGCTGATCGAACAGTTTGTTTGCGAGCCAGTCCAGGTGTGCGGCGCCGGTGGGGGAGGCAACGGTGCGCTCGACTTCGGTTGCTCTTAAGAGCCGGGCTTTCAAATGCGGGGCGTTCAACGAGGCGGTCAATGCAACAGCCAGTTCACCGGGCAACAACGCGCCGGCCACGAGCAATGTGAAATGCATCGACTGATTTTACGGTCGGAATGCAATTAACGAAGGAAACGCGCGCTGGCAATCCGCGCTTGGCTACAATCCGCGCGCCCTCGCTGAATCCCTCCATCCCGTCCCTTGAGCCTTCCGTACGAACTTCGCATCGGGTTGCGCTACACGCGCGCCGGCAGACGTGCACGTCGACGCAATGGGTTCATTTCTTTCATTTCCGGAATTTCGATGATCGGCATCGCGCTCGGCGTGATGGCGCTGATCGTCGTCCTGTCGGTGATGAACGGCTTCGTGTACCAGGTGCGCGACCGCATGTTGTCGGTCGTATCGCACATCGAAGTATTCGCGAACAACGGCGCGCTGCCGGATTGGCGCGCGGTCGAGCAGACCGCCCGCCGCAATCCCGCAGTGATCGGCGCCGCTCCTTACATCAACGCGCAGGCGCTGCTGACCAATGGCGAGAGCGTGCGTGGTGCGCTGGTGCGAGGAATCGAGCCGGGCGCCGAGCCGCAGGTATCGGAGATCGCGTCGCAGCTGCGCGGTGCGCAGTTGACGGAGCTGACGGAGGGCGAGTTCGGCGTCATTCTGGGTGGCGAGCTGGCGCGCACGCTGGGTCTGCTGCGCGGCGAAAAGGTCACGTTGATTGCGCCGCAGGGACAAGTCACACCGGCAGGTGTGGTGCCGCGGCTTAAGCAGTTCACCGTCATCGCCACGTTCGATTCTGGCCATTTTGAGTACGACAGCTCGCTGGCGCTGATTCACATCGGTGATGCCGCGCGGTTGTTCAGGGTCGATGGGCCCACCGGCGTGCGGCTCAAGCTGACCGATCTGGAGCGCGCGCCCGAGGTGGCAACAGAAATCGCAAAGTCAGTCGATCGCGGGGTGCTGGTCCGCGACTGGGGGCGGCAGAACCGGAGCTACTTCGCGGCGGTTCAAATCGAGAAACGCATGATGTTCATCATCCTCGCGCTGATCGTTGCGGTGGCGGCATTCAATTTGGTGTCCACGCTGGTGATGACCGTCACCGAAAAACAATCGGACATTGCCATCATGCGCACGCTCGGCGCGAGTCCCGGCAGCGTGATGCTGATATTCATGGTGCAAGGGGCACTGATCGGGATTCTTGGCACGCTGCTCGGCGTCGCGAGCGGCTTGCTCGTCGCGAACAACCTCGACACGATCTTTCCGGCGATCGAGCGCATCGCCGGTTTTCCGCTGATTCCGAAAGACATCTACTTCATCAGCTCGCTGCCTTCGGACCCGCGCGCGAGCGACATCGTGCCGATCGCCCTCATTTCGATGGTCCTGTCGCTGGTCGCGACGTTGTATCCGAGCTGGCGCGCGTCGCGCGTCAAACCGGCTGAGGCGCTGCGGTATGACTGAAGCGAATTGGGCACTTCCGCGCGCGGGCGGTGCGGTGCTCAGCGCGCGCGGCGTCGAAAAATCCTATCGCGAAGGCGGGCTCGCAGTGGACGTTTTGCGCGGCGCGGATCTCGATGTCGCCCCCGGCGAATTGGTTGCCGTGGTCGGAGCCTCAGGTTCCGGCAAGAGCACGCTGCTGCATGTGTTCGGTGGTCTCGATGCGGCCGATCGCGGACAGGTGGTGATCGAGGGCCGTGACGTCGCGCAACTAAGCGAGGTCGATCGCGGCCGCTTGCGCAACGAGCGGCTCGGGTTCATCTATCAGTTCCATCACTTGTTGCCCGAGTTCACCGCGCTCGACAATGTGGCGATGCCGCTGACGATTCGCCGTCACCAACTCAGCGACGCCCGGGCGAGTGCCAGGGAATCGCTGGCCGCCGTCGGCTTGCGCGAGCGTGTTTTGCATCATCCTGGCGAGCTGTCAGGCGGTGAGCGGCAGCGCACGGCGATTGCACGCGCGATTGTGACGCGACCGGCCTGCGTACTGGCCGATGAGCCGACCGGTAACCTCGACCGCGATACCGCGCGCAGCGTCTTCGATGTGTTCGTGAACCTCGCTCGAAGCAGTCAGACCGCGGTCGTTATCGTCACGCACGATCCGGAGTTGGCTTCCCGCTGTGATCGGGTGTTGCGGCTGAAGGACGGCCGCCTGGCAGCCGCCTGACCCGTGTGTCGAATCTATTCGATCGAATTCAGCAGACGGGAGCGGCGTCGCGCCTGCCACGCACGCCGCAAGTAAACACTCCAGATTCCGCGCACCGTTACGTAGCCTAGCGCCGCCAGCATCGACGCGAGCAGCAGCAGTCCCAATGCGAGTGGGGCACCCAGGCTCATCATCCAGCGGCTCATCGCGTCCATCGACGCCAGCACATTGGTCCACTGCCACTCCGGTAGCGCCGGTGGCTTGACGAGTCCGCGTGCACCGAGGGTCAAGCCGCCGATCTCGTAAGCGATCAGATAAAGCGGCACGATAGTGACCGGGTTGGTGTAAAGCGTCGTCACCAGCGCCAGCGGCAGATTCACGCGCAGGAAGATACATACGATGGCTGCCGCCAGCATTTGCAATGGCCCCGGAATGAGGCCGCAAAACAATCCGACGGCGACTCCGCCGGCAGCAGAGCGGCGGTTCAAATGCCAAAGCGCCGGGTGGAACAGCGTATCCCCGAACATCGCTAACGCCTTGACCTCGCGCACCTTGTCGACGTCGGGCATGAATCTGCGGAAATACTTGCGTGGCATTCAGCCAGTTTAGGGCGTTGCAGCGCAGCGGCGCTGCGTAGACTGATTGGATGAAAGGTCTGAAGCGCGGTGAAGCCGTTTAGATGAGACTGGCGGCGCTGATCGCGTTCGTGCTCGGGGTCTGCGCATTGCAACAGCAGACGTCACTGCCGAGCGGCGTGGTCATCGCTTTGCTCGGCAGCGGCGCCGCGCTGGTGTTGTTCACGCTGCGGATCCTGCAAATCAGAACAACCGTAAGTGTCGGCTTGGTCGGGCGTGCTGCAACGTTGATCGCTATTGCGTCGTTGGGGTTTGCCTATGCTGCGGGCCTCGCGACGTGGCGTATGTCCGACGAACTCGCTTTCGATGACGAAGGCCGTGACGTCGCGATCGAAGGAACGATCGCCAGCTTGCCGGTGAAACTGGAGCGCGGCGTGCGATTCGAGTTTGACGTCGAGCGCGTCATTTCGCCGAACTTGCGCCTACCGTCGAGGGTGCTTCTCGGTTGGTACAACGGCGCTCTCGGTAGCGAAAGCGCCGTGCAGCCCGGGCAGCGATGGGCGTTTACCGTGAGGTTGAAGCGGCCGCACGGCACGATGAACCCCGGCGGTTTCGATTTCGAAGGGTGGATGCTCGAGCGGAATCTGCGCGCCTCAGGCTACGTGCGCGCCGGTCGCAATGACCCGCCGGCCACGCTTGTGCAGGCGATGGTATGGACGCCGCGCTATGCGATTGAGCGTGCGCGCTCCGATTTACGCGAGCGGCTGCAAGCGAATCTCGCGGACAAGCGATACGGCGGCGTCTTGCTGGCATTGGTGCTCGGAGACCAGCGTGCAATTAGCGACGGCGATTGGACGCTGTTCAACCGTACCGGCATCGGCCACCTGGTCAGTATTTCGGGGTTGCACATCACGATGATCGCGAGCCTCGCCGGGCTCGCGGTCGGCGCGCTGTGGCGCCGCTCTCCCAGGTTGATCGCACGTGCCGCTGCGCAAACGGCCGCGGTGCTGGCCGGCCTGACGGCCGCGTTTCTGTACGCGCTGCTGGCGGGATGGGGAGTGCCCGCGCAGCGCACGGTCGTCATGCTGGCAACGGTCGGCGTTGCATGGCTGGCGAGTTCGCGCATACGCGCCGCGACCTCGCTGGCGCTCGCGGCCGCAATGGTGTGCTTGATCGATCCTTGGGCGGTATTGGCTCCCGGATTCTGGCTCTCGTTCGGCGCGGTCGCGGCGATTGTGTGGGTCGTGCAGGGTAGGCCGCTGCGTGCTGCAGCGTCCGGATGGAGACCGGTGTTGCATGCGGCCGTGCGAGTGCAGATCGCCGTTACGCTGGCGTTGATTCCCGCCACTGTGCTGTTGTTTCATCAGCTGTCGATCGTTTCGCCACTGGCAAACGCAGTGGCGATCCCGGTCGTGAGTTGGGCGGTGACACCACTGGCTTTGTTCGGAGCCGCGCTGGCGAGTCTTCCTGCGCCGGTGTCGCTGCTGGCCGAACCCATACTGAGCTTTGCCAACGCTGTCTTCGCGATCCTGGCGGTGGGGTTGCAGTGGAGCGCATCGTTTGCGTGGGCCAATGTGCCGGTGGCCACGCCACCTTTACCGCTGGTGGCACTCGCTGTCGTTGGCGTGATCTGGCTGCTCGCGCCTCCCGGATGGCCAGCGCGAGTGCTCGGCTCGGTAGCCATCCTTCCAATGTTCGTCTGGCCCGCGACGCGCGCCGCTGAAAGTGAGGTGTGGGTCACGGCGCTCGATGTCGGGCAAGGTTCCGCCGTGCTGATCGAGACGGCAGATCAAGCCTGGCTGTACGACGCCGGTCCTCGTTACTCAGCCGACACCGACGCCGGCGAGCGGCTGATCCTGCCGTACCTGCGGCATCGAGGCATCGGCCGGCTCGACGGCCTCATCGTCTCGCACCTCGACCATGATCATTCAGGCGGCGCCGCCTCGATACTGCGTGCAATCGCGGTGGATCGCGTTATCTCGTCGATTGCGGCGGGACACTCGGTGTTCGGTGCGCGCGCGGCCGTCGAACGCTGTACCGCCGGCACGCAGTGGAGATCCGGATCGCTGCAGTTTGCAGTTTTGCACCCATCGCACGCGGACTACGAAGCGAAGCGCACAACCAACTCGATGAGCTGCGTGGTGCTGATCACGGCCGGCGCGACGCGCTTGCTGCTGACCGGTGACGTGCCGCTGATCGACGAATCCGCGTTGATCGCACGCGACCCTGCGCTGCGCGCGCACTGGCTGGCGGTACCGCATCATGGCAGCCGCAGTTCGTCGGGAGCGTTGCTGCTCGACACGTTGGGTGCGAACTCGGCGGTGGCACAGGCCGGTTACCGGAACCGCTTCAGGCACCCGGACCCCGAAGTCGTCGCGCGCTATCAGGCCAGAAGAATTCAGTTTTTTCGCACCGACCAGGCGGGCGCGCTGCAATGGCGCTTCGCCCGCGAAGGGTCGAGCACGGTGTCTTCGACCCGCCAATCCGAGGCGCGTTACTGGCACAACCGTCCCGGCGTCGTAGCCACGCCTGCGGACGGCACCCCCATCACGCCAGAGGGCGACGTCGCCGCTCCAGACGCAATTCCGGGACCGCCCGAGCCCTACTCGGGCCGCTAAACTGCCCGGTTGGGGATAGTAGGCGATGCACAAAGCGTTCGACGAGATGTACGACGGGGATGAGTGTGTCCGCGCGCACTATCGCGAGTTCGAGCGCTGGTTGTCGGAGCAAACCCCAGACGCCATGCAATTCAAGCGCGCGGAGGCCGACCTCGTGTTTCGGCGGGTCGGCGTCACGTTCGCCGTCTATGGCGACCAGGAGGGCGGAAATGGAGAAGCCAGCGAACGCCTGATCCCGTTTGACGTCGTTCCGCGCATCATCCCGGCCGCCGAGTGGAAGCAGCTCGAAGCGGGTCTAAAGCAGCGAGTACGGGCGCTCAACATGTTTCTGCACGACGTGTATCACGGCCAGGACATATTGCGCGCGGGGCGTATCCCGGGCGAACAGATTTTGCGCAACTCGCAGTTTCGGCCTGAGATGCATGGCGTCGAAGTTACCGGCAACATCTATTCGCACGTGGCGGGAATCGACGTCGTGCGCACATCTGGCAGCGCCGGCGGGGGAGAGTACTTCGTGCTCGAAGACAACCTGCGCGTGCCGAGCGGCGTGTCCTACATGCTGGAAAACCGCAAGATGATGATGCGCCTGTTTTCCGATCTATTTGCCCGCAACCGAGTGGCGCCGGTCGCGCATTATCCGGACATGCTGCTCGAAAATCTTCGTTCGGTCGCGCCGCTCGGCGTCGACGATCCGACAGTCGTGTTGTTGACGCCCGGCATGTACAACGCCGCGTACTTCGAGCACGCATTTTTGGCGCAGCAAATGGGGATCGAACTGGTTGAGGGGCAGGATCTGTTCGTGCACGACAATCATGTCTTCATGCGCACCACCCGCGGCCCGCAGCGGGTCGACGTAATCTACCGCCGCATCGACGACGACTTTCTCGATCCGCGGGCGTTCCGCTCGGATTCGACACTCGGTGTGGCCGGGTTGTTGTCGGTGTATCGCGCCGGCAAGGTCACGCTGGCGAATGCGATCGGGACGGGAATTGCAGACGACAAATCGATCTACCCGTACGTCCCGGACATGATTGACTTTTATCTCGGCGAGCAACCGATCCTGTCGAACGTTCCGACGCACGTGTGCCGCGAGCCTGAGCAGCTCGAATACACGCTGGCGCACCTGCACGAACTGGTCGTCAAGGAAGTGCACGGAGCAGGTGGCTACGGCATGTTGGTGGGCCCGGCCTCGACCCGTCAGGAACGCGACGATTTTGCCGAGCGGCTGCGCGCCCGTCCCGAAAACTACATCGCTCAGCCGACGCTGGCGCTGTCAACGTGCCCTACCTACGTCGAATCCGGAATCGCACCGCGCCACATTGACCTGCGCCCGTACGTGCTGTCAGGCAAGGACGTCGTTACGGTTCCCGGCGGGCTATGCCGTGTGGCGCTGCGCGAGGGATCGCTGGTCGTCAATTCGTCGCAGGGAGGCGGCACCAAAGACACCTGGGTGCTCGAGCGATGAACCATCCGAGCGAGCCGCTGCGTTCCCCGAACGACTCGGGCGAGAACGGTTTCACGCCCGATGGTGGTGCGCGCCGGGCCACCGATCAGATCGATCCGTATGCATTGATCGAACGGGCCGAGAAGCTGATCAACACCGAGCCGCACGATGCGGTCGTGTTTGCGTTGCGCGCGCAAAGCGTAGCCCGGGCACGCACCGCCGAGACGCTGATGGCGCGCGCGCACTTTGTCGCCGGCTCCGCGCTGATGCAGGTGGGCGATTGGTCGGGGGCGACCCGGCAACTGTCGCAGGCTGAGCAGGTGTACCGCGCGCAGGATGACGTCGCCGCGCAGTGCCGCGTCAACATCCTGCTCGCCACCGCCTGTTGCGAGCTGGGCGAATACGGCGAGGCACTCGACGGTTTCGCCGAGGTGCAGAAACTCGCGCGCCAACATCACGATCACGCGGGGGTGCGGCTTGCACTGGTGCACCAGTCGACGGTGCATACGATGCTCGGCGATTTCGATGCCGCGCGCGACTCGCTGAAATCTTCGCTCGAGCTGCCATCCGGATCGACCGCCGACGAGGGCATGGTCGTGCTGCATCACGGACTGGTCGACGCCAACGAAGGTTTGCGTGCTGCGCTCGCGGGCGATGGGGGCGTCGTCATGCGCTGCATGGCGGATGCCGAGGATCACTTCGTGGTCGCGCTCGAACTTCTTTCGGGCTCGACCGATCGTTCAACGGCAATCGCCGCCCGCACGCAGCAAGGGGCCGCACGCTGCTGGCTTGGCAAGTTCAGCGAGGGCCTGACCGATTTGAACGCGGCCGTGAATGAAGCGGCGCATAGCGGCTTCCGTTCGCGCGAGGTGCACGCACGGCTCGAGCTCGGCTACCACCTGGTGGGGGCCGGACGCGAACACGAGGGGCTCGCTATGTTGGGACCCGCGTTGATGCAGGCTGAAGAGCTGGGAGATTTGCGCCGGCCGGCCGATTCTCATGAGCGCCTCTCCGCGCTGTATGAAGCGCGTTCGGATTTTCGACTCGCGCTGTACCACCACAAACGCTATGTCGAAGTAAAGACGCGGCTCGACGGGCGGCTCAGCACGCAACGCGCGCGCCTGCACGAAGCGCGCGCCGAACTGCAGAAGCTGCGGACACAGACCGCAGCGCTGCATCAGAAGACGCGCGATCTCGAACAGTCGCGCTCGCGCCTCGAACGCCTCGCGCTCGAGGACGAGCTGACCGGCTTGGCCAACCGCAGATCGTTTACCAAAGAGTTGGAGAGCTGGTGTGCGCGCGCGCGCGCCGGCACGCTGCGCTTCGGGCTGGTGGTCGCCGATATCGACGGCTTCAAGCAGATCAACGATCGCTATTCACATCTGACCGGAGATGCGGTGTTGCGCCAGCTCGGCAACGTGATCCGCGCGAACCTGCGCGATACCGACTTCGCGGCGCGCCTGGGTGGCGACGAATTTGCCCTGCTGCTGGCCGATAGCGAAGGCGGTGCTGCGATGTCAGTGGTCGACCGCTTGATCGACGCTGTTCGCAAGTTTTCGTGGGCGGAATTCGATAGCGCGCTGCACGTGACGATGAGCATCGGCCTGTGCGAATCGGCCGATTTTGGCGATTCGAGCGAGCTGGTGCGGCGCGCCGATGAATCGCTTTATGCCGCCAAGCACGCCGGCCGCGATCGCGTGCACTTGTGGAACGGAAGCGCTTAGTGCTCAGCCGCACTGCGGACCATTTGTTCTGGATGGCGCGTTACATCGAGCGTGCGGAGAACACCGCACGCATGCTCGACGTCAATCTGTCGACATCGCTGCTGCCGCAATCGGCACATGCATCGGAAAGCAGCTGGCGCGCGCTGTTAAGCATTTCCGAGCTGACCGAGGAGTTCGACGAGCGCTACGAGGTCGTATCGCCGCGCGACGTAATGGATTTCATGGTGCGTGACGTCGGCAACTCGTCGTCGATTTGCGCGTGCCTGCAGGCCGCGCGCGAAAATGCGCGCGCGGTGCGCGGCTCGTTGACGACCGAGGTGTGGGAGACGCATAACGACACCTGGCTCGACCTGCAGCGCAAACTCGCCGACCGAACTCCAGAGCGCGACCCGCAGGCATTTTTCGAATGGGTGAAATTCCGCTCGCATCTGTCGCGTGGAGTGACGATCGGCACGATGCTGAAGGACGAAGCGTTCTACTTCGTCCGGCTGGGCACGTTCCTCGAGCGTGCGGATAACACGGCACGCCTGATCGACGTCAAGTATCACGGACTCAGTGACGAGGCTGGACGGCCGCCGACGGCAGCGGGAAGGAAAAGCGCCGATGCCGCGCCGGCGGTACCGAGCAGGGAAAGCGCCGATAACCCGCCGGACTTTTATCACTGGGCGGCCGTGCTGCGTTCGGTGTCGGCGTTCGAGACCTATCGCAAGGTGTATCGCGACGTGATTACGCCGGCGCGTGTCGCCGAGCTGCTGATCCTGCGCGGCGACATGCCGCGCTCGCTGGCGAGCTGCCTGAACGAGGTTTCGATCAACCTGGAAATGGTGCGCAACCGCAGATCGGCGGAAACCGAGCGGCGCGCCGGATTACTTCGTGCGCAATTGCAGTATGGTCGCATCGAAGACATTCTTGCGCGGGGTCTGCACCCTTACTTAACCGAATTCCTCGAGCGCATCAATGATTTGGGCCAGCGCGTCAGCGAAGATTTTCTGGTTCCCGTCGAGGCCCACTAAACTGGAACGCGTATGACTTACTGTGTAGCGATGCGGCTCGATGCGGGTCTGGTCTTCCTGGGAGACTCGCGAACCAATGCCGGCGTCGACCAGATCTCGACGTTTCGCAAAATGACGGTGTTCGAGAATCCGGGCGAGCGGATGTTGGTGCTGCTGACCGCCGGAAACCTGTCACTGACGCAATCGGTGACGCAAATCCTCAGCGAGCGGGTTGGCGCCGAGCACGCGAGCGTCTGGACCGCAACGACGATGGTCGAAGCGGTTCGCATCATCGGTGACGCGGTGCGCGAAGTGCATCATCGCGACGCTGCGGCGCTGAATGAATTCGGCGTCGACTTCAACGCCAAATTCATCTTCGGCGGCCAGATCAAGGGCGAAGGCATGCGCCTGTTTCACGTTTACTCTGCCGGCAACTTCATCGAGGCCACCCAAGAGAATCCGTACTTTCAGATCGGCGAAGCCAAGTACGGCAAGCCAATCATCGATCGCGTGATTCAGCCCGAGACGCCGCTCGATGAGGCGGCAAAATGCGCTCTGATCTCGATGGACTCGACGCTGAAGTCCAATATTTCGGTGGGCCTGCCGCTCGATCTGCTGGTGTACGAAGCCGATACGTTGCGTGTCACCAAGTTTGTGCACATCGACGGCTCGAATCAATACATGGCGATGATTCGCGCCACTTGGGGTTCGCGCCTGAAGCAGGTTTTTTCCGAGATTCCCGATCCGACGTGGTTCGATTCGTACGTGCCGCCGGGTGTGCCGCGGTTGCAAACTCAGGTGGGGCAGCCGGTACGGGCGCCACTGCCGCCTTTCGTCGAGCCCGAGCCGGCGTCGCCGATTCAGCTGGTGGCAGGTCAGGTCAACAAGAAAGCCGCACACTGATCGCGTCGGCGCATCGCTGGTTCAAAGCGTGAATCGATACAGCGAGCCGCGCTTGCACCAAGTGCAATGCCTGAGTCCTTCCGGATTGCATTCAATGGCGTACACCGAGTGGGGTGTCGCGGACAATCCGCGAGTTCTGATCTGCGTGCACGGGCTGACTCGACTCGGGCGCGACTTCGATCGCCTGGCGCGCGCGATGGCGCCGCAGTATCGGGTCGTATGCCCCGACGTCGTCGGCCGCGGCCGCAGCGACACCCTGCGCAATCCGATGCACTACGTTGTCCCGCAATACGTCGCCGACATGGTGACATTGATCGCTCGGCTCAATGTTGAGCACGTCGATTGGGTCGGCACGTCGATGGGAGGGCTGATCGGCATCGGCCTTGCCGGGCAAGTCAATTCGCCGATCCGGCGACTTGTCATCAACGATGTCGGGCCGCGGCTCGATGCGACAGCGATTGCGCGCATCGGCGACTATGTTGGTGTGCCGATCTCTTTCGCCGACGTCGAGCAGGCGGTCGACTACATCTCGACGATCGCCGCCCCGTTCGGACTGACCCGGCGCGAAGACTGGCGCGAGTTGGTCGAGCCTGGGCTGAAGCGCGATGGTGCGCGCTGGACGCTGCATTACGACCCGCAGATCGCCGTGCCGTTTAAGGCGTCAACGCCGGAACGCACGCGCGCCGACGAAGCGATCTTATGGTCGCTGTACGACAACATTCGCTGCCCAACGCTGGTGATTCGCGGCGCGAGCTCGGATTTGCTGTCGCACGAGACCCTGAACGAAATGGCCGCACGCGGCCCGAAGGCTCAGACGAGCGAGATTCCCGGAGTGGGCCACGCTCCTACGTTGATGCACGAGCACGAGATTGCGATTGTTCGCAACTTTCTGCTCGGTGGCGTCGCCACCTAGAAGACGCCGCTGGCCAGACCGGCCGCGATCGCCGCGCCGAGCTCGCGCGCACGGCTTAGATCAGCTTCGGGCACGTGCTTCGGCGCCAGTATTTGCTCTGGCGTCTGCGCGCCGTTGCGCACGATCATCGGAGGGGCGATTTCTTTCAGCCGCAGTCCGGTTGCGATGCGCTGGATCTGGCGCGCTGCGCCTTCGCCGTCGGTGCCAGCCGCGATGATCGCTCCATACGGCCGGCCGTTGACCTGGTCGAGTACGGCGTAGTAAATGCGATCAAAAAAGTCCTTCATTCGCCCCGCCATCGTGGCCAGGTTTTCCGGCGTGACGAACAGGTAGCCGTCGGCGTCGAGAACGTGCGCCGCGTTGGCATCGCCTGCAGTAAGCAGCTCGGCGCGGCATCCCTCCTCAGCGCTCGCCGCCGAGTACGCTGCGCTCGCCAACTGTTGCGCTGCGCCGGTCATCGTGTGATAGACGATCAGAAGCCGCTTCATTGCGCCGCTAGCAGCCTAATGCAAACGTAGCGAGCAGCCCCGAGGTTGCGCCGAGGAGCGGAGGCGTACGAGGAGCTACGTTGAGCACCGGAGGCGCAAGATCGGGGCGCGCAGTAGTTGGCATCAGGCTGCCAGCGGATCTTGCAGAAAAAACTGCGTAAGCAGCTCGTACCACTCGGGGAACGCGTCGCGCAACCGGCCCGGCTCGACGAAGAACGCCTCGCTGGAAACTGCGAAAAACTCGGCCTCGTCGTGTGCGCCGTACGGGTCGAGCGGCAGATGCGCATAGTGGCGATCCCATGCATCGGACTCCGGATCCAGATCGTCCGGGAGCTCGGCATCGATCAGCTCCAGCTCCGCGGCGAAACGATCAAACGATTGATGCAGCACGCTGCGCCAGCGAGCAGGAGACAACGGCTTGTGCGCGTCGCCGAACGGAGGCACTCCATCAGCGTCGCCATCGAGCAGGTCAATCTTGTGCACGAACTCATGAATCACCACCGAGTACGCTGCGCCGGCCCCGGTTGCGCTTTGCTGCGCATCGGCCCATGACAACACCAGTGGGCCGCCATCCCACGCCTCGCCGGCGATCGGCTCGACGTATTCGTGCACGACGCCGTCGTCATCGGTAATGCTGCGCGGAACCAGAAACTCGGTTGGATATACGACGATGCTTTTCCAGCCGCGATACCAGTCCAGCCCAAGATTGAGCACCGGCAGGCAAGCCTGCACTGCGATGCTGACCTGTATTGCAGAGGTCAATTCGAGCCCCGCTGCCGCCGACATTTGCTTGCCGGCGAGCAGTTGCGCGGCAAGCAGGCGCAGTCGGCTGCGTTCGTGCGCCGTCAGGCGCGCCAGGAACGGCAATGAGTCGAGCGTGGAATTCCACAGCGGATCGGGAATGGCCACCGACGGCGACTTTGTCCAACGGCTTAACAGCGTCCGCATCGTGGAATTGTGCCGCAACGATTGAGCTGCACTGAGCGCTTATCCTTGCGCCATGCACGTCGAGCACTCCAACCAACTTGCGCCGGCGGCGCTCGATCTCGATCGCACGCTGGCACTGGTCGAGCCGCTGTACCAGGATAAGTCGCTCGCGACCGGTGAAGCGTTTCTGGCGCACGCACGCGGTACGGCGCAGATCGTTGCGCCGCTGCGAGGGGATGCCGATCTGCTGTGCGCCGCGTGCCTGTTCGGTGTGCACGACGTGCTGCGTGACCCGGATGAATGGCTACGCGCGCGCTTCGGTGCTGATGTGGCGAAACTGGTCACGGATCTGCGCCAGTTGATGAAGCTTTCCGAGCTGACTCGCAGGCAGGGCGATGGAGGAACGAAAAAGCACGGCATCGACGAGCAGGCAGAAGCGCTGCGCCGCATGTTGCTGGCGATGGCCAACGATTTGCGCGTCGTCCTGCTGCGCCTGGCGTCGCGTTTGCAAACGCTGCGTTACTACGCGGCGAGCAAGCAACCAGGCGCGGAGCCGATTGCGCGCGAGACGATGAGGCTGTACGCGCCGCTCGCAAACCGGCTTGGCATCTGGCAGTTGAAGTGGGAGCTGGAAGATCTTTCGTTCCGCTTTCTCGAGCCAGCAACCTACAAGGAAGTCGCGCGCCTGCTCGACGAGAAACGGGTTGAGCGCCAGGACTTCATCGGGCAGGCGACCGAGCGCGTCCGCGAAATACTGAGAGAGGCCCGAATCGCGGCCGAAGTCGTCGGTCGCCCCAAGCATATTTACAGCATCGTCAACAAGATGCGTACCAAGCGGCTGACCTTTGACCAGTTGCGCGACGTGCGTGGCCTGCGGGTGATCGTGACCAGCGTGCCCGAGTGCTATCAGGCGTTGTCGTCGATCCATCAGGAGTGGACTGCTGTTGCCGGCGATTACGACGACTACATCGCTCGCCCGAAGGCGAACGGCTACCAATCGCTGCACACGGTCGTCACCGACGAGCAGGGACGTGCGCTCGAAATCCAGATTCGCACGCGGCAGATGCACGATTCGGCCGAGCTCGGACTCGCCGCGCACTGGCGCTACAAGGAAGGCGAAAAACCTGGCGTGGGCAAGCAGCGCGGGCAAGGCGAAAGCGATGGCGACGCGCAGCGGGTCGCGTGGCTGCGGCAGCTGCTGGCTTGGCGCGATGAAGTCGAACCGGCGGCCGCGGCTGATTCTGCCGATGGCACCGTCCGCGACGAACGCATGTATGTCCTGACGCCACAGGCGCGCGTGATCGAGCTGCCCGCCGGCGGCACGCCTGTCGACTTCGCGTTTCATATCCATTCGGAAGTCGGTTATCGGTGCCGTGGAGCGCGTGTCGACGGCGCCATCGTTCCGCTGAACACGCCGTTGAAAAACGGGCAGACCGTTGAGATCATTTCCGCTAAGACCGGTGGGCCGAGCCGCGATTGGTTGAACACCGAACTCGGATTTCTAAAGAGCGCTCGCTCGCGCGCCAAAGTGCGGCAATGGTTCAACGCTCTCGAGTTGCAGCAGTCGATTGCCGCGGGTCGCGAGCTGATCGA
The DNA here is from genome assembly GCA_963829995.1 of uncultured beta proteobacterium. Lineage (GTDB taxonomy): Bacteria > Pseudomonadota > Gammaproteobacteria > Burkholderiales > Burkholderiaceae_F > JACCZX01. Next base: position 21,913 of record CAWHKW010000036.1, read on the forward strand.
GAAAGAAATGCAGCGGCTCGGCAAGACGGCAGTAAAGCTCGATGACCTGGCGAAGCGGCTCGGGTTTGGCAGCGTCGATCAGTTGTCGGCTGCAGCGGCCAAGGACGAGTTCAGTTTCCGTTCGATCGAGCACGCGCTGGTACCAGCGCCGCTTCAGTCTGAACCGACCCCCGCACCTTTGATCGGCAGGCCGGCCGCTGTGCCCGCCGCACCCGCAGGCAAAGGGCAGGTGCTCGTGGTGGGCGTCGATTCGCTGCTGACTCAGCTGGCGCGCTGCTGCCGGCCCGCGCCGCCCGATGAAATCGTCGGCTATGTCACCCGTGGCAAGGGCGTGTCGATCCATCGTGGAAGCTGCTCGAATCTGAAATCGTTATTGGAACGCGCGCCCGAGCGGATGGTGGACGTCGCGTGGGGCACGCAGCGGGACGCCGTCTATCCGGTTGAGCTTCTTGTGATGGCGCAGGATCGCCCAGGGTTGCTGCGCGATGTCTCCGAGGTGTATGCGCGCGAAAAGCTGAACGTCGTCGGCGTCAATTCGAGCAGCGCAAACGGAGAGGCGCGAATGCTGTTCACGGTCGAGGTTCGCGCCGCATCGGAGGTTGGCCGCGTTTTGACCGCTGTGCGCGAAGTGAAGGACGTATTTTCTGCGCGGCGGCGGTGATTCGGTCGATATATACTTCGCCCCCCAGGCGCGTAGCTCAGCTGGTTAGAGCACCACCTTGACATGGTGGGGGTCGTTGGTTCGAGTCCAATCGCGCCTACCAGTCTTAGGATCGGACAACACGAAAGGCTTGCAGATGACGTTTCGAACTACGTTTCCGTTCAAATTCGCCGGCTCTTGATGACGGGACGAGTTCGCCTTTTCAAAAAAAGTGCGGCTCGCCGCACTTTTTTTTGATTGGAGCAACGCCATGATTTCCATTCGATTACCAGACGGCTCAAGCCGAAGCTACGACCAGCCAGTAACGGCGGCGCAGGTTGCGTCCTCGATCGGCCCCGGCCTGGCCAAGGCCGCGATCGCCGCAAAGGTTGACGGCAAGCTCGTTGATGTCGCACATCTGATCGACCGCGATGCCGAAGTCTCGATCGTCACCGAGCGCGACGCCGATGGCATTGATGTGATTCGACATTCAACTGCACATCTGCTCGCGTATGCGGTCAAGGAGCTTTTTCCGGAAGCGCAGGTCACGATCGGCCCCGTGATCGAGAACGGCTTCTATTACGACTTCGCCTACAAGCGTCCGTTTACGCCGGAAGATCTGGCGGCGATCGAACAGAAAATGGCCGAGCTCGCGAAGAAAGATGAGCCGGTCGTGCGCGAGGTCTGGAAGCGCGACGACGCGGTGAAGTTTTTTGAGTCGATTGGCGAAAAGTACAAAGCCGAGATCATCGCTTCTATTCCCGCGAACGAAGATATTTCTCTGTATCGAGAAGGTGGTTTCATCGATTTGTGCCGCGGCCCGCACGTGCCGTCGTCAGGCAGGCTGAAGGTGTTCAAGCTGACGAAGGTGGCGGGCGCGTATTGGCGCGGCGATCAGGCCAACGAACAATTGCAGCGCATCTACGGCACGGCGTGGGGTCGCAAGGAAGACCAGGACGCGTATTTGAAGATGCTCGAGGAAGCCGAGCGCCGCGACCACCGAAAACTGGGCAAGGAGCTCGACCTGTTTCACTTTCAGGAAGAAGCGCCGGGCTTGGTCTTCTGGCACCCGAAGGGGTGGGTACTTTGGCAGGCGGTCGAGCAATACATGCGCGAGGTATACCGCGATAACGGCTATCACGAGATCCGGGCGCCGCAAATCCTCGATCGCTCATTGTGGGAGAAGTCGGGCCACTGGGAAAAGTACCGTGAAAACATGTTCACGACCGAGTCGGAGAACCGGTATTACGCGCTGAAGCCGATGAACTGTCCGGGTCATGTGCAGATCTACAACGCAAATCTGCACAGTTATCGCGAGCTGCCACTGCGCTATGGCGAGTTCGGCTTCTGCCATCGCAACGAGTCGTCGGGCGCATTGCACGGGCTGTTGCGCGTGCGCGGCTTCGTGCAGGACGACGGCCATATTTTTTGTACCGAGGATCAGATTCTCGGCGAATGCGTTGCGTATACGGCGCTGCTGCAGAAGGTATATCGCGATTTCGGGTTCGAGCGGCTGTTATACAAGGTGGCGACACGACCCGACCAGCGAATCGGTTCCGACGAGATTTGGGACAAGTCGGAAGCAGCGCTCATCGAGTCGCTGCGCCAGTCGGGCGTCGAGTTCGAGGTTTCGCCAGGCGAGGGCGCTTTTTACGGCCCGAAGATCGAGTACACGCTGAAGGACGCGATCGGTCGTCCTTGGCAGTGCGGCACGATGCAGGTCGACTTTTCGATGCCGGAACGGCTCGGCGCTGAATACGTGGCCGAGGACAACAGCCGCAAAACGCCGGTGATGCTGCATCGGGCAATCCTTGGCGCGCTGGAGCGGTTCATCGGCCTGCTGATCGAAAACTACGCAGGCGCGATGCCGCCGTGGCTTGCACCGGTGCAGGTGGTCGTCGCTTGCATATCGGAGCACCAGGCCGCATATGCGCGAGACGTTGCGCAAACGCTTCAAAAACAAGGCTTTAGGGCGGAATCCGATTTGCGCAATGAGAAGATCAACTATAAGATCCGCGCCCTTAGCCTGCAGAAAATCCCCTACATTCTCGTTGTCGGCGACAAAGAGAAGCAAGCGAATACCGTGGCCGTGCGTGCCCGTGGTGGCGCGGACCTGGGCGTGATGCCCTTGTCCGATTTTGCCGAGCGTCTGAAGCTGGACGTCGAGCAACGCCAGAATGTGGCAAGCGCGGTTTGATTTTTTGAATTTTACGAGAGGTAAATATCGCTCAAGAACGTTCGCACCGGATCAACGGTGAAATCAGTGCTCCGGAGATACGTCTGACCGGAATCGAAGGCGAAGCGCTTGGAGTCGTAAAGCTGGCAGACGCCCTGCGCATGGCTGAGGAAGCTCAAGTCGATCTGGTGGAAATTGCTCCTACTGCCGTGCCGCCAGTCTGTCGCTTGATGGACTACGGCAAGTTCAAGTATCAGGAGCAGAAGAAGTCGCACGAAGCGAAGCTCAAGCAGAAGCAGATTCAGATCAAGGAAGTCAAGTTTCGGCCGCAGACGGACGAGAACGATTACCTGACGAAGATGCGAAACCTGACCCGCTTTTTGGAAGAAGGCGATAAAGCAAAGATCACGCTGCGGTTCCGCGGCCGTGAAATGGCGCACCAGGAGTTCGGCGTCAAGTTACTGGAGCGAGTACGCGACGAGCTGGCGAACATGGCGGTCGTGGAGTCAATGCCAAGATTGGAAGGGCGCCAGATGGTGATGGTGATGGCGCCAAAGAAGAAAAAGTAGTTACTCAGGGGAGCCGGTGGCGTTGCCACCGGCAACTGAAACAAGTGGGATCAGGCTCAAGACCCGAAAGGGCGCCTGCAATCATCTAATAACGAAAGGACGGCTATGCCGAAGATGAAGACGAAAAAGAGCGCGTCAAAGCGCTTCAAGGTTCGCGCGAGCGGATCGATCAAGCGCGGTCAGGCGGCCAAGCGCCACCTGCTGACCAAGCGCACCACCAAGAACAAGCGTCATTTGCGCGGTTCGGTCAACATGCATGAGGCCGACGTGAAGTCCGTGCGCCGCATGCTTCCGTACGCGTAGAGGAGCGACGATGCCACGAGTTAAGAGAGGCACTACCGCGCGCGCGCGCCACAAGAAAGTTCTTGCCCAGTCGGTCGGGTTCACGCGCCGTCGTAACAACGTTTTCCGTGTCGCCAAGGAAGCGGTGATGAAGGCGGGGCAGTACGCCTATCGCGATCGCCGCAACAAGAAGCGCACCTTCCGGGCGTTATGGATCGCACGCATCAATGCAGCGGTGCGCGAACACGGAATCAGCTACAGCGTGTTCATCAACGGTTTGACCAAGGCCGAGATCGGGCTTGATCGCAAAATACTGGCCGACATGGCGGTGCGCGACAAGCCGGGGTTTGCGGCGGTAGTCGAAAAAGTGAAGGCCACGATTGCTTGATCGCTGACGAAGGACAAGAACGTCAAAAACGGGGCCTAATGCGAGGCCCCGTTTTTGTTTGCAGAGATGAGCACTGAACTGGACCAGTTGGTAAACGAAGCGCGCGCCGCATTCGCCCAGGCGACGCAGCCGGCTGCGCTCGAAAACGAGAAAGCGCGCTATCTGGGCAAGAATGGCGCAGTCACCGAGCGACTCAAATCGCTCGCCAAACTGGCGCCCGAAGAAAAGCGCGCAGTCGGCGCCAGCATCAATGCGGCCAAGGAAGCGATCGAGGCGCTGCTCGCGGAGCGCCGGCAGGCGCTGGCTGAACTGCGACTCAACGAGCAGCTTGCTGCCGAATCGATCGACGTGTCATTGCCTGGCCGCCGCCGCAGCGCAGGCGCAATCCATCCGGTCGCACGCACATGGATGCGCATCGAGGAGATTTTTCGCTCGATTGGCTTTGACTTCGCCGAAGGTCCGGAGATCGAAACCGATTGGTACAACTTCACCGCGCTCAACAGCCCTGAGAATCATCCCGCGCGGTCGATGCAGGACACGTTCTATGTCGACGCGCAGGACCGCGACGGCCGGCCGATGGTGTTGCGAACGCACACCAGCCCAATGCAGGTCCGCTACGCGCGCATGCATCAGCCGCCGATCAAGGTCATCGCGATCGGCCGTTGTTACCGGGTCGATAGCGATGCGACGCACTCGCCGATGTTCCATCAGGTCGAAGGTCTCTGGCTCGACGACAACATCAGCTTTGCCGACCTGAAAGCGGTTTACACCAACTTTCTGCGGTGCTTTTTCGAAACTGACGAGCTCGCGGTGCGCTTCCGGCCTTCGTACTTTCCGTTTACAGAACCGTCGGCCGAGATTGACATGATGTTCACCAGCGGTCCGCGCAAGGGGCGCTGGCTCGAGATCTCTGGCTCGGGGCAGGTGCACCCGGACGTCGTCCGCAATTTCGGTTTCGACCCCGAAAAGACGATCGGCTTCGCCTTCGGCTCGGGCCTCGAGCGGTTGGCGATGCTGCGCTATGGGGTCGATGACCTGCGCCTGTTCTTCGAAGGCGATTTGCGCTTTCTTCACCAGTTCGCATAGCGATGCAATTTTCCGAACAGTGGCTGCGTAGCTACGCCGATCCTCCCTACTCAAGCGACGAGCTGGCCGAGCGGTTGACGATGGCGGGGCTCGAAGTCGAGAGCAACGAGCCGGTCGCGCCACCGTTCTCTGGCGTGGTGGTGGGCGAAGTCACGCGCGTCACCCAGCATCCGAACGCGGACAAGCTCACGGTGTGCGAGGTGGAGGTCGACGCCGGAGAGATTCTCTCCATCGTCTGCGGCGCATCGAACGTGGCGGAGGGCATCAAGGTGCCGTGTGCGCTGGTGGGCGCAATACTGCCAGGCGGTGAGATCACGGCAACGACGCTGCGCGGCGTTCAGTCGCAAGGCATGTTGTGTTCCGCGCGCGAGCTCGGGCTGTCCGAAGATCACACCGGATTGCTGATCCTCGACGCGGCCGCAGCGCCGGGCACGGATGTACGCACCTATCTCGCGCTCGACGACCGCAAGTTGACGATCAAGCTCACTCCCGACCGAGCCGATTGTTTAAGCGTGGTCGGTGTCGCGCGCGAAGTGGCAGCACTCGCCGGAGCACCGTTGATGCTCGGCGCGACCGATCCGGTGCCGGCGGTAATCGCCGACCGCCTTCGGGTGACGATCGAAGCGCCCGATTTATGCGGCCGCTTCTCGGGTCGCGTCATTCGCGGTGTCAATGCGCACGCGCCCACGCCGGTGTGGATGCAGCAGCGGCTCGAGCGCAGCGGGCAGCGGCCGATTTCCGCGCTGGTCGATATTTCGAATTACGTAATGCTGGAACTCGGCCGGCCTTCACACGTTTTCGATCTGAACCACGTCGCGGGCGCACTAACGGTGCGCTGGGGTCGTGCCGGCGAGCGCGTCGAGCTGCTGCATGGGCAAACGGTCGAAGTCGATTCGAGCGTCGGCGTGATTGCCGATAAGAGCGGTGTCGTTTCTTTGGCGGGCATCATGGGTGGCGCCAGCACAGCCGTATCGCTGGAAACCCGCGACGTGTATCTGGAAGCGGCATTCTGGTGGCCCGACTCGATCCGAGGGCGGGCGCGCCGCTATAACTTTTTGACTGATGCCGCGCACCGGTTCGAGCGTGGCGTCGACTACGCGACCAACGTTGATCATGTTGAGTACATCACGCGCCTGATCATCGACATTTGCGGTGGCCAACCGGGTCCGGTCGACGATCAGAGTACCTCGCTGCTGCCGAAGCGCAAGCCGATTGCGATGCGACTCGAGCGTTGTCGCCGCGTGCTGGGAATGCCGATCAGCCCGGATGCGATTGCGAGCGCGTTTCGTCGCATTGGATTCGCGTTCGAAAACGACGAGGAAGCGTTCGTTGTCACGCCTCCAACATTCCGCTTCGATCTGGAGATCGAGGAAGATTTGATCGGTGAAGTCGCGCGCCTAACGGGGTACGAAAATATTCCCGCGCATCCACCTCGCGCGGTCGCGACGATGTGCGCTGAACCCGAGGAAAAGCGCAGCCCGCACGATGTGCGCCGAGTCCTGTCGCTGGCCGGCTACACCGAGCTCATCAACTATTCATTCGTTGACGCGCAATGGGAACGGGATTTCGCGCCGGACGCCGATCCGATCGCCGTCCTGAATCCGATCGCCTCGCACCTGTCGGTGATGCGCAGCACGTTGCTCGGCGGTTTGGTCAATGCACTGTCGTACAACCTGAACCGCAAAGCCGATCGCGTTCGAGTTTTCGAAGTCGGTCGCGTGTACATGCGCGATCGGGACAGCGTCGATGGGCCGTTGCAGATCGGGGGACTGACTCAACCGATTCGAGTAGCTGGACTCGCGTACGGCGCAAACGATGACGAACAATGGGCGGCCCCGGCACGCGACGTCGATTTTTTCGATGTCAAAGGCGATGTCGAGTCGTTGTTGCCCGACGCGCGGTTTACGCCGGCGCAGCATCCCGTGTTGCATCCGGGCCGCAGCTCAATGATCGACATCGATGGGCGTCCCGTTGGGATGATCGGGCAGTTGCATCCGCGCCTGCAACAGCATTACGAACTGCCGAAGCCGCCGATCGTGTTCGAACTTGACCTGGCACCGCTGCTCGTACGCACGCTGCCGCGGCATGGCGAGCTCTCGCGGTTTCACCCGGTGCGGCGCGACATTTCAGTGACAGTCGCTGACTCAGAGCCAGTCGCTGCGATGATCGACGCCGTCCATGCGGTGGCGCGCTCGGAACGCCGTCTGTCGGCTCTGCGCGAATTTCAGGTGTTCGATGTATATCGTGCTCCGCCTATTTCAAGCAAAGTCACGGAAGCGAGTGCTAACGTGTTGTTAAATAAAGAGAAAAGTCTTGCGTTCCGATTGGTTCTGCAAGATACTGAGCGTCCCGTCAGCGACGCAGAAGCCGACGCTGCAGTTGAAGTGATAGTTGAGGTGTTCGAGCAACGATTTGATGCCCGCCTGCGTCGATAGAGAACGCGCATGCAACAAAACCTGCCTAAGTTTCTTATGGCCACAGCCGATTTTAAGTTTCCCGATTTGCCGCGGGCCGCCGGTGCGATGCACTCGGCCGACCGCTCTGTGAAGACGATCACCAAGGCGGAACTGGCCGAAGCGTTGTTTGATCGGCTTGGGCTGAACAAGCGTGAGGCCAAGGATATGGTCGATGGATTCTTCGACGAGATCCGGCAAGCGCTCGAGCGGGGAGAATCGGTGAAGCTGTCGGGATTTGGCAATTTCCAGTTGCGCGACAAGCCGCAGCGTCCCGGACGAAACCCGAAAACAGGTGAGGAGATAGCTATAACTGCCCGCCGCGTCGTGACTTTTCATGCCAGTCAGAAGTTGAAGGCTGCTGTTTCCACCGCGGCCACCTCGCTCTGAGCGTTGGCTTCGAAGTCGACGTCCTCAATCCTCGCGGTTGACCCATGCAGCGCCACGAAGCTCCGATTCAACTCCCATCGATTCCGGCCAAGCGCTACTTCACGATCGGTGAAGTGAGCGATCTATGCGGCGTCAAGCCGCACGTACTTCGCTACTGGGAGCAGGAGTTCACACAGTTACGCCCGGTCAAGCGGCGCGGCAACCGCCGCTACTACCAGCACCACGAAGTGCTGCTGATTCGCAGAATCCGCGAGCTGCTGTACGAGCAGGGCTTCACCATCAGCGGTGCGCGCAATCGCCTGGATGATCACGATCAGAGTGAGCGTGTGGCGCCGCGTACTGGTTTGGTCGCAGCAAATGATCCAGCAGCGGTCAACGGTGACGGCACACACGTCAAGGCGGTCGATATCGCAGCACTACACGCAGAGCTCGCCGCAATTCGCAAGCTGTTGCGCAGCCGCTAGCGGATATACTGCGCCGCTTCGGGGCGTAGCGCAGCCTGGTAGCGCACTTGCCTGGGGGGCAAGGGGCCGCGAGTTCGAATCTCGCCGCCCCGACCAAAGGGTTCAGGGAAGCCGGTGTGTGCTGCGCACACACCGGCTACTTTTTTTGGCTATGCGCATTCTTGTATCCAATGATGACGGTTACCTCGCACCGGGCCTGAGTGCGTTGGCCGACGCGATGCGGCCGCTCGGTGAAGTTGTTGTCGTCGCGCCCGAGCAGAACAGCAGCGGCGCGAGCAATTCACTGACGTTGCACCGGCCGCTGACGATCAGTCAGGCCCCCAATGGATTTACCTTCATCAATGGCACGCCAAGCGACTGCGTGCACATTGCGTTGACAGGGCTTCTTGATCGAATGCCGGACTTGATCGTGTCCGGTATCAACAACGGCCAGAACATGGGCGACGACACGATCTATTCCGGCACGGTCGCGGCCGCGATGGAAGGGTATTTGTTCGGCGTGCCCGCGATCGCTTTTTCGCTGCTCGACCGCGGCTTCGAGCACGTTGACGTTGCGGCAGAAGTGGCGCGTCAAGTTGTTCAGCGCTACATCGACCGGCCGATCGATACACCGTTCCTGTTGAACGTCAATATCCCGAGCCTGCCGCGGGATCAGATAAAAGGCATCGTCGGCACACGTCTTGGCAAGCGTCATCCGTCAGAGCCCGTGGTTCGAATGATGAACCCGCGCGGCGAGCCGATCTATTGGATCGGCGCCGCGGGTGCTGCGCGTGAAGGCGGGCCGGGCACCGATTTTCATGCGACCGCGGCGGGCTATGTTTCGGTGACGCCGCTGCAGATCGACCTGACGCACACCGATCAGCTGGCGGGTGTGACCGAGTGGCTCGCTGCGGGCGTCGATCGATGAGCCGTTCGCCCATCGACGCGGGCGCGGGCGAAGAAAATCCAAGCGGGCTGATATCCGCGCGCGTGCGCGAGCGCATGGTTGAACGTGTACGCGAATTGGGCGTGCGCGATCCGCGCGTGCTGGAAGCAATGCGAGTCGTGCCGCGCCACCTCTTTGTCGACGAGGCGCTGGCGAGCCGTGCGTATGAAGATACGGCGCTGCCGATCGGGCAGGGTCAGACGATTTCGCAGCCGTACATCGTCGCCCGCACGGCAGAGCTGGCGCTTGAGGATTTGCCCGACGCGCGCACGGCGCGCGTGCTCGAGGTCGGAACCGGATGCGGCTACGCTGCCGCAGTACTGGCGCAACTCTTCGGCGAAGTCGTCAGCGTCGAACGGTTGCGCGCGTTGCATGAGCGCGCGCGCGCAAACCTGCGGCCGTTGCGCTTGTCCAATGTGCGGTTGATGTTCGGCGACGGCGCGCAAGGCGTGGCGGCGGCTGCACCTTATCGCTGCATCGTTGCCGCCGCAGCCGGAGATGAAATTCCGCCCGCGTGGATCGAACAGCTGGAGGTCGGGGGCCGCATCGTGGCACCCGTCGGGACATGGAATCAGCAGCTAACGATCGCGGTTAAGGATGCCAGTGGACGCGTGCAGAAGATCCGCAAAGAGCCGGTACGCTTCGTCCCGTTGCGCGGCGGCGTTGGCTGAGGGTGTGATGAAGAGCGAGTCGATCATCAAGGGGTGCGCGCTGCTGTGCGCGTTAGCGGTCACGGCGTGTGCGGGTCAACGGCCGGCGCCGGTGGTCGATCGCTCGGGACGCAGCGCCGCTGCGACGGCTCCGCTGCCGGCCGCACCCGCTGTCGTGCGCACCGCGAAGGATGGCATCTACGTTGCTCAACGCGGCGATACGGTGGCCAACGTGGCACTCGCGTTTGGCGTCAGCCCCAAAGATCTCGCGCGCTGGAACGGCCTTCGTGAATCAGAGGGGCTCATACCGGGTCAGACAGTGCAGGTCACGCCGCCTGCCGATGTGGCAACCGTCAGCCCGGTAACCCGCGGCGGCCAGGTAGAAGTCCGTCCGCTGCCACCGGGCGGGCCGGCCCCGGAGGCACCCGCCTCGTTGCCGCCTGGCGTGGCCCCGGTTTCGCCGCCTGCCGTGGTGCCGCCGGCAAGTCCGGCTCCGTCCGAACCCGCGCGCCCGTCGTCCGCTTCGCTGCCGTGGCTTTGGCCGACTGCCGGCAAGGTCATCGAGAACTTCGACGATCCGCGCAACAAGGGCATCGATATCGCTGGTAATGAAGGTGCTCCAGTGCAAGCCGCGGCAGATGGTGAAGTCGTCTATGTCGGTAGTGCGGTGCGCGGTTACGGCAATCTGGTGATTGTTCGCCATAGCGACGACTACATCACCGCATACGCGCACAACCGCAAAGTGTTGGTCGCCGAAAAACAATCAGTCAAGCGCGGGCAAGCGATCGCCGAGCTTGGGCGTTCGGATGCCGACCGCCCGAAGCTGCACTTCGAGATTCGCCATCAGGGAAAGCCGGTCGATCCTCTGAAGTATCTTCCCGCACGCTAAGTAGCAAGCTGCGGATGACGCCGGTTCTGGTCTTTGACATCGAGACGATTCCCGATATCGAAGGACTACGGCGTCTGCGCGCCGATTGGCGCGATCTGGGCGACGCCGAAGTTGCCGAGTGCGCGTTTGAAGAGCGACGCGAAAAAACCGGCGGCGACTTTTTGCCGCTGTATCTGCAGCGCATCGTTGCGATCTCGTGCGTGCTGCGCAACGACGCCGGCTTCAGAGTCGGTTCGATCGGCGCCGCGAGCGACGCGGAGGCGGCGCTGATCCAGAGCTTTTTCGGAATGATCGATCGCCACACGCCGCAGATCGTCAGTTGGAACGGCAGCTGCTTCGACCTTCCGGTATTGCACTATCGCGGCCTGCTGGCAGGCGTGTCGGCCGCGCGTTACTGGGAGCTTGGCGTCGACGATCCCGAGTTTCGCTACAACAATTACATTGGCCGCTATCACACGCGCCATACTGACTTGATGGACGTGTTGTCGTTGTATCAATCGCGTGCGAGTGCGCCGCTCGACGTGCTGTCGAAGCTTGCGGGCTACCCGGGCAAGCTCGGCATGGACGGCAGCCAGGTATGGCAGGCGTATCGGGACGGTCAGATCGAGCAGATCAGAAGCTATTGCGAGACCGATGTCGTCAACACGTACTTGTTGTTCAACCGGTTTCAGAAGATGCGCGGAGTGTTGAGCGACCGAGCAGCACGGCGCCGAGGAAGCTTTGGTGCGTGAGTCGTTACAGAGGTTGACGGCGCCGCACTGGCGCGAATACGTCGGCGCCTGGCCGGATGTCGCCGGAGCGGCGATCTAAGCCTCACAGTGCGCGGCGAACGGTTCGAAGTCCGGGTCGAATCTCTGGACCAGGAAGGACGCGGCGTTGCTCATCGCGACGGCAAGGCGGTCTTCATCGAAGGCGCGCTGCCGGGCGAGACCGCAGCCTACGAAGTTCTGCGGCAAAAGGCGCGGTACGAATCCGGCAGGGCGATCGAGATTTCGGACGAATCCGCGCTGCGCGTCGTGCCGCGCTGCCCGCACGCTGGCCTGCACGTCGGCGCCTGTGGTGGCTGCTCGATGCAACACATCGACGCGCGCGCACAGGTGGCGCTGAAGCAACGCGTGCTGGAAGACACGCTGTGGCATGTCGGTCGCGTTCGTCCGCAGATGATGATGCGGCCGGTGGCCGGACCTGCGTGGCAGTACCGGCATCGGGCGCGGTTCGCCGTGCGATACGTCGCCAAAAAGGGCGGGGTGCTGGTCGGATTTCATGAGCGCGCGAGCAGCTATGTGGCCGACATTCGCCAATGCGAAGTCGTACCGAAAAACATCAGCGATCTCTTGCTTCCGCTGCGTGATCTCGTTTCGTCGCTGACGTTGCGCGAGCGGCTGCCGCAGATCGAGCTTGCTATCGGCGAAGCGACGGTCGTGCTCGTGTTTCGCGTGCTGCAGCCGCCGACGGCGGAGGATTGCTCGCTGCTGCGCGCATTCGGACGCGCGCACTCCGTCGGTATCTGGCTGCAGCCGGCCGGACCGGCGTCGGCGGCGCCGCTTGATCTCGAGCAGCCGCAGCAACTCGAGTTGTTGTTGCCGGAGTTCGGCATCGCGTTACCTTTCTCGCCGACCGACTTTACGCAGGTCAATCATCGGATCAATGAAATCCTGGTGTCGCGCGTGCTGCGACTGCTGGCACCAGGCCCGACAGAAACGGTCGCTGATTTTTTCTGCGGACTCGGCAACTTCACGCTGCCATTGGCGACGCGAGCACGCAAGGCGATTGGAGTGGAAGGCAGCGCCAGTGCTGGTCGAGCGCGCGCGGGCGGCTGCAGCCCTCAATTCGTTGACCGATCGCACCGAATTCGAGACGCGCAACCTGTTTGAATTTACGTCTGAGGACTGGCGCGCCTTGGTGAGCCGCGCTGGACCGATCGACAAGGTATTGATCGATCCGCCGCGCGAAGGCGCACTCGCGCTCGCGCAGGCGCTTGCGCACGTGCTCGAAAACACAAGCGGCGTGCAGCCGCGGCGCCCTGCCAAAGTGGTCTACGTGTCGTGCAATCCGGCCACGCTGGCTCGCGATTGCAATGTGATGGTCAATGACGGGGGCTGGATCCTGCGCGCTGCGGGCATCGTCAACATGTTTCCGCATACGTCGCACGTGGAGTCGATCGCATTATTGGAGCCGGCCACGTAGCTAAATTGCGCGCACCGAAGCTGCTGCGTGTTAACATTTCAGGCTAACTTGCATGTCGCAAGTCATTCATTTGTCGAGCTTTTTGTGGCTTGGCGCCAAATAAAAATCAGGGAAAAGAAGCATGGCGGTGGAACGGACCTTGTCGATCATCAAACCGGATGCAGTTGCGAAGAATGTCATCGGACAGATTTACTCTCGATTCGAGTCGAACGGATTGAAGGTAGTTGGGGCCAAAATGGTTTCGCTTTCGCGCGCGGAGGCAGAAGGCTTTTATGGGGTGCATCGCGAGCGGCCTTTTTTCAAGGACCTGGTGACTTTCATGATTTCCGGTCCGGTGATGGTGCAGGTGCTCGAAGGCGACAATGCGATCGCGAAGAACCGCGAGCTGATGGGTGCGACCGATCCGAAGAAAGCGACTGCCGGCACGATCCGCGCGGATTTTGCAGACAGTATCGACGCCAATGCAGTGCACGGCTCGGACGCAGCCACAACAGCGGCATTCGAGATTGCCTACTTTTTTCCGCAGATGAACTTGTATTCACGCTAGCGCAGGAACCGGCATGTCGCGCGCTGATGGGCCTGTCAACCTCCTTGACTTCGATGCTGCCGATTTGGCGGCGTACGTCGAGTCGCTGGGTGAAAAGCCGTTTCGCGCGCGTCAGTTATTGCGTTGGATTCACCGGCGCGGAGCCAGCGACTTCGATGCGATGTCGGATCTGGCAAAGTCGTTGCGCGCCAAGTTGGCGCAGTACGCACGGATTGCTGCCCCGGTCGTGATCAGCGATGTGACCGCGATCGACGGCACGCGCAAATGGCTGCTCGATGTCGGGCTTGGCAACGCGGTCGAAGCGGTGTTCATTCCGGAGGTGGATCGCGGTACGTTGTGCATTTCGACGCAGGCGGGGTGCGCGGTCAACTGCGTGTTCTGCTCGACCGGTCGGCAGGGGTTCAACCGAAACCTGACGACGGCGGAGATCATCGGTCAGCTTTGGATGGTGGAACATTCAGCAGAGACGGTCGCTGCGCGCCCGGAGACTGAATTGGGGGACGGCTCACGCATGCGCACCGTGTCCAACGTGGTCCTGATGGGAATGGGCGAGCCGCTGCAAAACTACGACGCGGTGCTGCCAGCACTGAGATTGATGCTCGACGACAACGCCTACGGCCTGTCGCGGCGGCGCGTCACGTTATCGACCTCCGGCATGGTGCCGATGATCGATCGTTTGGCCGCCGATTGCCCGGTTGCGTTGGCGGTTTCTCTGCACGCATCCAACGACACGCTGCGCGACACTCTGGTGCCGTTGAACCGAAAGTACCCGCTGCGCGAGCTGCTTGCCGCGTGCCGGCGCTACCTGCGCAGCGCGCCGCGCGACTTCATCACCTTTGAGTACGTCATGCTCGACGGCATCAACGACAGCGACCGGCATGCCGCCGAGCTGGTCGCGCTGGTGGCCGATGTGCCGTGCAAATTCAACCTGATTCCGTTCAATCCGTTCCCGCAGTCGGGATTCGAGCGCTCATCGGGGCAACGCATTCGTACTTTTGCGCAACACTTGGCCGACGCCGGCATCGTCACTACCACGCGCAGAACACGCGGTGACGATATCGATGCGGCGTGCGGTCAGCTGGCGGGCGATATTAGTGATCGAACGCGCGTCAGCGAGCGCACAGGCCGTAGAGTTATTCCCTTAACGGCACGCGCGCACTAGAGGAACAGATGAACTTACGCCTGATGAGCTGTGCGGCGTTGGCAGTGGTAAGCGCGGCCTGCACGACCACGACGACGACAACGGTCAGCAATGACGGAACATCGAAGGTCACCACAGGTCGGTCGACGAAAGTCAGCGAAGGCGACCTGCGAAATCGCGCCCGCGCCCGCACCGACCTGGCCGCCGGCTACTACCGCAACGGTCAGCTGGCGGTAGCGCTCGATGAAGCGCGGCAAGCGGCAGCGATCGACGCGAGCTACGCAGAAGTGCACGGCTTGCTGGGCCTGATCTACATGGATATGAAAGAGCCGCGCGATGCCGACGAGAGTTTTCAGCGCGCACTGAAGCTCGACGCGAACAACTCCGAGCTGAACAACAATTACGGGTATTTTCTTTGCAACACCGGGCGCGAACGAGAGTCGATCGAATATTTCAATCAAGCGATCCGCGATCCGCTTTATCGGACCCCCGCCCGTGCGAACCAGAATGCCGGCGCGTGCTTGATGAAGATCAAGGACTACGCAGGTGCCGAGCGGTATTTGAAGCGCTCGTTCGAGCTCGACGCCGGCATGGCGGTGCCGAAGTTTTTGCTGTCGCGCCTGTATCTGGCGACAAATCAGGTCGAAAAGGCAACGTTCTATTACAACATCCTGGCCAAGTCGATCGAGTCATCGGCCGAGAGTTTGTGGCTGGGGCTGCGCGTTGCGCGCGCGAACGCAGATCTGCGCACCGAAACGCAGCTTGCCAACGAATTGAAGCAGCGGTTTCCGCAGTCGCCTGAAGCTGCTGCGCTGGCGCGCGGCGATTTCGATGAGTGAGCAGGGGTGATTTCGAACGCTTCCGCCGTGGACGTCCTCGACAGCGCCGATGTTGCGCCCGGACCCGACGCTGCAGCTCCGGTCAGTTACGGCGCGCGGCTGGCTTCGCAACGTCAGAGCGCCGGACTGAGCGTGACCGATGTGGCGGCTCAATTGCGCCTGCACCCAAACCAAGTGCGCGCGATCGAACAAGAAGACCTTGCGCGCCTGCCTGCACCGGCCTACGTCCGCGGCTTTGTTCGCAGTTACGCACGGATGCTCAAGATCGACCCTTCACCGCTGCTGAGCGATTTGAACGCAAAGCTCGAACCCGCGCCTGAATCCATCATAGAAGGCGGGGTGACCGATTACTCTGCCGCGCTTGCCGCGAGCCGTGAGCGCAAGTTTCCTCAATGGATGTTCGGCGGTGCATTGCTGGTCTTGATTGCGCTTGGGGTGGTCGGTTGGCTAGCGACCCAGCAGAAGCAGCCAACATCACCCACTCCGGTGGCCGTAGCCACACCGCCAACGGCGCTGGTCCCCGCGCCAACCGAACCCGCTGCGCCGGTTGTTTCGAACCAAACTACGGCGAACCAAACTACGGCGAACCAGACTACGGCGAGCGATGCTACGGCGAGCGAAGCGGCAGCAGCGACTGCAGCCGCCGATCCGGTCCCGGCACCCACCGACACCGCCGAGCCCACTGTCGCAGCGAGTGCTGTTGCGAGCGGAGCGGCGCCGACGCTGGTATTGCGGTTCAATGGCACGTCGTGGGCAGAGGTGACCGATCGCGGCGGCAAGATTTTGCTGTCGCAATTGAACTCAGAGGGTCAAGAGCACGCCCTCGATGGCGAGCTGCCGTTGACCGTCGTCATCGGCGATGCGAATTTCGCATCCGTTGAAGTTCGCGGCGCGGTGTTTAATTTGAAGCCGTTTACCCGCAACAACGTGGCACGCTTCATCATCAAATAACTGCTGCACGATGAACCGGCCGGTCGAATTGCCCAATTGCCTGCCGCCAATCCGCGCAGGCATCCGGCAGCCGCGCCGGCGGACGCGGCAGATCACGGTCGAATGGGCTGCTCGCAAGGTTCGAATCGGCGGCGATGCGCCGGTGGTGGTGCAATCGATGACCAATACCGATACTGCCGACGCGATCGCGACCGCGATTCAGGTCAAGCAACTCGCGCAGGCAGGATCGGAAATTGTCCGCATCACGGTCAACTCGCCCGAGGCTGCGGCCGAAGTCGCGCCGATTCGCGAGCAGCTGGACAAAATGGGAATCGATGTTCCGCTCGTCGGCGATTTTCACTACAACGGCCACAAGCTGCTGACGCAGTTTCCGGCGTGCGCACAAGCGCTGTCGAAGTACCGCATCAATCCGGGCAACGTCGGGCGTGGCGCAAAAGGTGGCGATAATTTTGCGCAGATGATCGATGTGGCGTGCCGCTATCGCAAGCCGGTGCGCATCGGCGTCAACTGGGGCAGTCTCGACCAGGAGCTGCTCGCCAGGATGATGGATGAAAACGCGCAACGCCGCGATCCGCTTGAGTCGAAGGGCGTGCTGCGCGAAGCGTTGGTCCACTCTGCGATTGCAAGCGCTGCACGCGCAGAAGAGCTGGGCCTGAGTGAAGACATGATCTGTCTGTCGGCCAAGGTAAGCGGCGTGCAGGATTTGATCGCTGTTTACCGAGAGCTATCACGGCGCTGCGACTATCCGCTGCATCTTGGCCTGACCGAAGCGGGCATGGGCAGCAAGGGCATCGTGGCTTCGACTGCGGCGCTCGCCGTACTTTTGCAGGAAGGAATCGGCGACACGATTCGCATCTCGCTGACACCCGCGCCCGGAGAGTCGCGGACGACGGAGGTGCAGGTTGCGCAGGAAATTTTGCAGACCGTCGGACTGCGCGCATTTACGCCGATGGTCGTCGCGTGCCCAGGCTGCGGCCGCACCACGAGTACGTTTTTTCAGGAACTGGCGAACGACATTCAGTCGTGGCTGCGCACGCAAATGCCCCTATGGCGTGCTGACTATCCCGGTGTCGAATCAATGAGCGTTGCGGTGATGGGCTGCGTCGTCAACGGACCCGGTGAAAGCAAGCACGCGAATATCGGAATTAGCCTGCCGGGGTCGGGCGAAGCACCGGTCGCGCCGGTGTTCGTCGACGGCGTGCGCACGGTGACGCTGAAAGGCGAGCGCATTGCCGCCGAGTTTCAGACGATCGTCGACGACTACGTGCGTCGCACTTACTCCGCTCCAGCGCATCACTAACCCATGGCGAATGTGAAGCTTGCCGCGGTGCGCGGCATGAACGATTTATTGCCTGAGCAATCTCCTTTGTGGGAGTGGTTCGAGGCGCGAGTGGCAGACTGGGTGCGGTCGTACGGATATCAGCAGATCCGTACGCCAATTCTCGAACACACCGATTTGTTCGTGCGCGGCATCGGCGAGGTGACCGACATCGTCGAAAAGGAAATGTATTCGTTCGAAGATCGGTCGAATCAGGAGCGTCTCACGCTTCGCCCCGAATTCACGGCGGGAACCGTGCGCGCGGCGATCGAGCACAGCCTGACCTACGACGGGCCTAAGCGCGTCTGGTCGATGGGTCCATTGTTTCGTCACGAGCGTCCGCAGCGCGGGCGCTTCCGCCAGTTTCATCAAGTCAACGTCGAAGCGCTCGGATTTGCGGGGCCGGACATCGATGCCGAGCAGATCGTGATGCTGGCGCGGCTGTGGAAGATTCTCGGCATTACAAGCGCACGTCTGGAAATCAATTGTCTGGGCCAGGGCGACGAACGCGCGCACCACCGAGCCGAGTTGGTCACTTACTTTGAGCGCCATCAAGCCCAGCTGGACGCGGACTCAACGCGCCGGTTAGCCACAAATCCGCTGCGCATTCTGGACAGCAAGAATCCCGCAATGGCCGAGCTGCTCGCCGATGCACCGAAGATCACTGCGTATCTGGGGGATGCGTCGCGCCGGCATTTTGATGGACTGCAGAAGCTGCTCGCCGCGGCGAATGTCGATTTCAAAGTCAACCCGCGACTCGTGCGCGGGCTCGACTACTACAACCTTACCGTGTTCGAGTGGATTACTGACGAGCTCGGGTCGCAGGGAACGTTGTGCGGCGGTGGCCGTTATGACCCGCTGGTCGAACGCCTCGGGGGCAAGCCAACGCCGGCGGTCGGCTTTGCGATGGGCATCGAACGAGTGATCGAATGCCTGATGCAATCGGGGCAGGTCGACACCGCGGCGAGCACCGACGTGTATGTGATTCATCAGGGAGGCGATACGGCAACGAGTGCGTTCCTGACCGCTGAGCGCTTGCGCGATGCCGGACTCGACGTGATCTGTCACGCCGGCGACGCGTCGATGAAATCGCAGATGAAGCGCGCCGACGCAAGCGGCGCCGAGTTTGCCGTCATCATCGGCGAAAGCGAGCTGGCGTCTGACTCGGCGGCGGTGAAGCCATTGCGAGCGACTGGCGGTGGGGCGAAAGCGGAGCAGCGTATCGTCCCGCTGCAAAACTTGGCCGATACCCTGGTCGACGCGCTCGGCGATCCCGAGGGCGACCCCGAACCATAAAGAGAGACGGAAGGCGCAATGGCGTACGACTTACAAGAACAGGAGCAGCTCGATGAGCTGAAGGCATGGTGGGCCAAATACGGCAATCTGATATTGACCGTGACGACCGTCGTGCTGCTGGCTTTCGCGGCGTACAACGGCTGGCGTTGGTATCAGCGCGGCCAAGCCGAAGAGGCCGCTGGCGTTTATGCCGAGCTGGAGCGTGCGATGGCCGCTCGAGAAACCGAACGAGTGAGCACGCTCAGCTCGACGCTGACCGACAAGTACGGCCGCACGGCGTATGGCCCGATGGCTGCGTTGCAAGCCGCTCGCTGGTACGCGGAAAACGGCGATAGCGCGGGTGCGAAGACACGCTTGCAGTGGGTGATCGAGCGCGCGGACAGTCCGGAAGTCGTCGCCATTGCAAGAGTCCGCCTGGCAGGTGTGCTGCTGGACGAGAAACAATTCGATGACGCGCTGAAGGTGCTCGACGGTGCGAGTACGACGATTCACGCGACGGCGATCGCGGATCGACGCGGCGATATTTTGTTTGCGCAAAACAAGATCGATGAAGCACGCGCTGCGTATCGCGATGCACTTGCAAAGGCGGCTGCAGAACATCCGCTGCGGCAGATCATCCAGTTGAAACTTGACGCGCTGCCGGCGACGGCCACTTCATGAGGCGTGCACGTAGTGTGCTGTTCGCCGCGGCGTTCAGCTTGCTGGCGGGCTGCTCTTGGCTGCCATCATGGCTGGGAGGCCCGCCATCCAGGGCGGCGCAGCCCACCGCGCTGACCGACATCACGCCGTCGCTCAATGCACGCATTGCCTGGCGTGCGTCGGTCGGTGCCAGCCGTACGGAGTTGATCCAACCCGCCGTAACGGAAAACGCGGTCTACGCCGCGGCTGCCGATGGTGCCGTGGTACGGCTGGCTCCGGACTCGGGGCAGGTCGTGTGGCGCTCTGATGTGAAGACACGTATCAGCGCGGGCGTGGGCAGCGATGGGTTCACGGTGGCCGTTGCCAGTGCGCGCGGCGAGATCATCGCGCTGGGCGCCGACGGCAAGGAGCTGTGGCGCACGCAGGTCGGCGGTGAGATGCGATCACCGCCGCTGGTGGGCCGCGGCCTCGTCGTCGTGCGCTCGACCGATTATCGAATCACCGCGCTCGATGCGGCGAGCGGAAAACGGCGCTGGGCGTATCAGCGCGCCAATGTGCCGTTGACGCTGCGCAGCCTGACCGAGATGGTGTACGCGGGCGACGTCGTGATCGCGGGGTTCCCGAGCGGGCGCCTGGTCGCATTGAATGCCGCCAACGGTGCGGTTCGCTGGGACGTTGCTGTTTCAGAACCGCGCGGCGCCACCGAAGTCGAGCGCCTGGCCGACGTCGTCGGCGCGCCGCTGGTGATTGGTAACGAAGTGTGCGCAGCGTCCTATCAGGGTCGCGTCGGATGCTTCGATGCCACCAACGGCAGCCTGCGCTGGTCCAGCGAGATTTCTGCAGGCGCGGGTCCAACTGCCGACCAGCGGCGCGTCTACGTCGTGGATGCGAAGTCGAATGTCGTTGCGTTCAATCGCGCGGCGGGTTCTACCGCGTGGAAGCAGGACAAGCTGATGCATCGGGAGCTGTCTGCACCGCTCGCACTGCGGCGCGCGATCGTCACCGGTGATCTTGCGGGCGTTGTTCATTTGCTTTCACCAGAAGACGGCGCGTTCGTCGCGCGCGTTCCATTGCCGGCAGAGGTCGTCGCGACACCGCGCGCCCTCGGTGGCGGCGCCGTCGTGCAGGCGCGCGACGGCACCGTGGCATTAATAGCGATTGATTAGGCTCGCAAGCCGGCGCTGCGCGCCGGCGACTGATCCGTTATGAAACCCGTAGTCGCCATTGTCGGCCGTCCCAACGTCGGCAAGTCAACGCTGTTCAATCGGCTGACGCGCACGCGCGCGGCGCTGGTTGCGGACTTTCCGGGGCTCACGCGTGACCGCCACTACGGCGAAGGCCGCATTGGGCCGCGCGACTACATCGTGATCGACACCGGTGGCTTCGAGCCAGTCAACGCCGAAGGCATCGTGCGCGAAATGGCGGCGCAGACCGAGCAGGCAATCGCCGAGTGCGACGTGGTGATCTTCGTTCTCGACGCGCGCGAAGGCCTGACGGGCCAGGATGCTCGCATCGCCAAGCGGCTGCGCATTGCCGGCCGGCCGATCGTATTGGCGGTCAACAAGGCAGAAGGGTTGACCGAGCAGTCCGCTGCCGAGTTTCACGAGCTTGGGCTGGGCGAGCCATTGTTGATCTCCGCGGCGCACGGCGATGGCGTGCAGGACTTGATGCACGTCGCGCTCGCGAAATTTGTGGAGGCCGTCGCCGACGCGTCCGATGGCGACGTGCCCAACGGCGAGCGCCCCATTCGCGTCGCCGTCGTGGGCAGGCCAAACGTCGGCAAATCGACGTTGATCAACGCACTTTTGGGTGAGCAAAGACTGATTGCGTTCGACCAGCCGGGTACGACGCGCGATTCGATCGAGATCGAGTTCGAATTCGACGGCCAGGCGTTCACGCTGATCGATACGGCCGGCATTCGCCGCCGGGGAAAGGTGTTCGAGACGGTCGAAAAATTTTCGGTGGTCAAGACGCTGCAGTCGATTGCCGACAGCAACGTGGTGATTCTGCTGCTGGATGCGGCGTCCGAAATCGCCGATCAGGACGCGCACATTGCCGGCTTCGTGCTCGAAAGCGGCCGCGCGATGGTGGTCGCGGTCAATAAATGGGATGGATTGGATTCGTATCAGCGCGAGCGGATCACTAGGGAAATCGAGCGCAAGCTGCACTTCCTGCGCTGGGCGCGCTTTCATCAGGTCTCGGCGCGCAAGCGAACCGGGTTGAAGCCGATGATGCGATCGGTGACCGAGGCGTATCGCGCCGCATTCGTCCGGCTGCCGACCCCCAAGCTGACGCGCGCGCTGCTGGCTGCAGTGGCGCGGCAACAACCGGCGCGCGCTGGACACTCGCGCCCGAAGCCGCGCTATGCGCACCAGGGTGGCCACAATCCACCGATCATCGTCGTGCACGGCAATTCGCTGAACAACGTGGCCGACTCTTACCGGCGCTATCTCGAGGGTCAGTTTCGCGAGCAGTTCGAGCTGACCGGAACTCCGCTGCGGGTGGAGTTTCGCACTAGCAGGAACCCGTACGTTGAATGACGTTGCAGTCCGCGCATCGGCGTAGGCTAACTCGCCAAGGCGCAGCTTTTGCTTTACATTGATTTGAGCCGGGTCGTCTCCAACTATCAGGGCGTGCCAGCTTGCTCCACTGAACTGCATACGAACAAGCGTGTCAAAACGCTGGAGAAAAAATGACTGCTAAAGGGCAACTTCTACAAGACCCCTTCCTGAATGCGCTGCGCAAAGAGCACATTCCCGTATCGATCTATCTGGTCAACGGCATCAAGCTGCAGGGCCAGGTCGAATCGTTTGATCAATACGTCGTGCTGTTGCGAAATACCGTGACGCAAATGGTCTACAAACACGCGATTTCCACCGTCGTACCCGCGCGGCCGGTTAACCTGGCTGCGGAGCCCGAAGCCTGAGCGTCTTCCAGGTGGACTCCGAGCGCGCGCAGCGTTCGACGCGTGCGCTGCTTGTCAGCGTAGCCATCGGTCGGCGCGACGATCCGGATGCGATCGAGGAGCTGAAGCAGCTCGTCGTCTCAGCCGACATCGTGCCGGCGGCATTGGTCAGCGTCCGGCGTGATCGGCCTGACCCGGCGCATTTCATTGGCGCGGGCAAGGTTGAAGAACTGAAGACAGAGGCGGCTGCCGCGAATGCCGGCCTGGTCATCTTCGATGTCGCGTTGTCCCCGGCTCAGCAGCGCAATCTTGAGCAGGCGCTCGGACTTTGGGTGCTCGATCGCACCGCGCTCATCTTGTACATCTTCTCGCAGCGTGCGCAGAGCCGCGAAGGCAAGCTGCAGGTCGAGCTGGCGCAGCTGCAACACTTGTCTACGCGCCTGGTGCGCGGCTGGTCGCACTTGGAGCGGCAGCGTGGCGGGCTCGGAAAAACAGGGGGTCCCGGCGAGAAACAGATCGAGATCGATCGCCGCCTGATCGGAGTTCGAGTTCGAAGACTGCGCGAGCGCCTTAAACAGTCGGAAAAGCAGCGGCGCACACGCCGCCGGGCACGGTCGCGCGGTGACGTCGTCTCGATTTCGCTGGTGGGCTACACCAACGCCGGCAAGTCAACCCTGTTCAATGCGTTGACGCAGGCGGGCGTCTATGCGGCGGATCAACTGTTTGCGACGCTGGATACCACCGCGCGCAAGTGCCATCTCGGCACCAACGGCGTTAACGGCCACAAGCGGGCTGACGCCGTGATATCGGACACCGTTGGTTTCATCCGCGGCCTGCCGCATCAGTTGATCGAAGCGTTCAAGTCGACTCTGAACGAGACCGCCGAGGCGGATCTGTTACTGCACGTCGTGGACGCAGCGTCGCCCGCGCGTGCCGAGCAGATGGCCGAGGTCGAGCGTGTGTTGCACGAGATCGGCGCCGAAAACGTTCCGACGATCGTCGTCTACAACAAGATCGATGTGATCGGACGCGCCCCGTCGGTCGAGCGCGACTCGCGTGATAACATCGCCGCCGTTTCGGTCAGCGCGCAATCGGGATTGGGGTTGGAATTGTTGCGCGATTCGATAGTCGAATTCATCGAGCGTTCGGCAGGCGCAGATGACTCGCCGGCCAGTTCTGAACACAACGAAAACCTTCCTTCATGGCCCAACGCGGCGGCGGCATAGTCGTAAGCTGCGCGGCTCGTTATCTCACAGATGATTAACAAGTTGATCGATGTCGCTTAACGATCCCAAGTGGGGCCGCGGTAACGGCTCCGATGGCTCGAACGATGACGGCAAAGAAGAGCCGCGTCGCGAGCCGGAGCAGCGTCCGCAGCGGCCGCAACGGCCCGGCGGCGACGGTCCGCCGGATCTGGACGAACTGTGGCGCGACTTCAATCGCCGGCTTTCGAATCTGTTCGGCCGGCGCGGGGGCCGGCGTGGCGGTACCGGTGGCAACGGCGGGCGTTTCGGCGGCTTCACGCCGGACGGCAGGGGCGCCGGCCTGGGGCTCGCAGCCGTACTCACGGTTATTGCACTGATCTGGCTGGGCAGCGGCTTCTACATCGTTCCTGAAGGACAGGTCGGAGTCGTCACGACGTTCGGCCGGGCGTCCGATCAGACGACGGCGCCAGGATTTCGCTGGCGTCTGCCGTGGCCGATACAGAACAACGAGCTGGTCGATATCTCGTCACTACGGCGGGTGGAGGTCGGCACACGCGGGCGGCCCGAGCGGCTGAAGGAAGCGCTGATGCTGTCGGACGATGAGAATATCGTCGACATACAGTTTGAAGTGCAGTTCCGGATCAAGGACACCGGCGCGCGCGACTACCTGTTCAACAGCCGCAATCCGACCGCGGCGGTGATTCAATCGGCGGAATCGGCGATGCGCGAGGTGGTCGGGCGCAAGACGATGGACTCGGTGCTGTACGAATCACGCCAGGAGATCGCCGTCGAAGTGCGCCGGCTGATGCAGGACATGCTCGACCGCTACGGCACCGGCATTCTGGTGCAGGCGGTGGCGATTCAGAATGCGCAACCCCCGGAGCAGGTGCAGGCTGCGTTCGACGACGCCGTCAAAGCGGGCCAGGACCGGGAGCGCGAAATCAACCTGGGCCAGGCGTACGCGAACGACGTCATTCCGAAAGCGCGCGGTTTGTCATCGCGCCTCTTGCAGGAAGCCGACGGATATCGCTCACGCGTCATCGAAACGGCGCAGGGTGATGCGTCGCGCTTTCAGCAAGTTCTGATCGAGTACAACAAGGCGCCGGAAGTCACGCGCGATCGGCTGTACATCGACGCGATGCAACAGGTGTTCTCGAATACCAGCAAGGTGATGGTCGACGTGCGGAACAGCAGTCCACTGTTGTATCTGCCGTTCGACAAACTGATGCAGCAGGCGTTGCAGGACTCCGGTGTCGCACGTCCGGCGCCGACGGTAGTGCCGGACCCGGCACCGGTACCCGAAGCCCGCGGTCGCGAGAATTTGCGCACGCGCGATCGCGACGCGCGGTGAAAGGCATAGAGAGCCGATGAACAAAATCGTTGCAGTCGTTATCGCCCTGGTGCTGGTGGCCGTAGCCGTGCGGGCCAGCACGTTTATCGTCGACCAGCGGCAGTTCGCGATCGTGTTCCAGTTGGGCGAAATCGTGCGCGTAGTCACTCAGCCCGGGCTGTACTTCAAGCTGCCGCTGTTGCAAAACGTGGAATATCAGGACAAGCGCATTTTGACGATCGATACGCCACAGGCTGATCGAGTTCAAACGTCGGAGAAGAAAAACCTGTTGATCGACTCGTTCGTGCGCTGGCGGATCGTTGAGCCGCGTGCGTTTCGCGTCAGCTTTCCGGGGGGCGAGCGGTCCGCTGAAGAGCGCATTTCAACCCTCGTGCGCGACGCGCTAAACCAGGCAGTCAACAAACGCACCGTCAACGAGATCGCCTCGCGCCAGCGCGAAAAGGCGATGGAAGAGATTCGCATCGCCGTGCAGGAAAGCGTCAAAGGCCTGGGGATCGAGATCGTCGACGTACGCCTAAAGCGCGTCGATTTTGTGCCGGAGATCAGCGATTCGGTTTACGGGCGCATGCAAGCCGAGCGCAAGCGCGTGGCCAACGAGCAGCGTTCGATCGGCTCTGCGGAAGGCGAAAAAATTCGCGCCGATGCCGATCGTCAGCGCGAGGTGCTGCTCGCCGAGGCGTACAGCGCCGCGCAGAAGGTGAAGGGCGAAGGCGACGCGAAAGCATCGGCCACTTATGCGCAGGCGTTCGGGCAGAACCCTGATTTCGCGGAGTTCTATCGCACGCTCGAGGCGTATCGGACCACTTTCAAGAACCGCAATGATTTAATGGTGATCGATCCGTCGTCGGAGTTTTTCAAGTACTTGAGAGGCTCGAGGCCAGGCGCACCGGGCTCCAGCGCAAAGGGCGGCTCTAGATAGCCTCGATGTCGGTTCTTGGCTTGGCCGTCGCGCTGATGCTGGTTTTCGAAGGACTGATGCCATTGGTGGCTCCGAAGGCGTGGCGCCAGATGTTCGCGCGCTTGAGTGAGCTCAACGATGGCCAGATTCGCTTCTTCGGATTGATCGCCGTCGCCGGTGGCGCGCTATTGTTCTGGCTGCAAAGTTAGCCGCCCTAATTCCTGACTGACCATTGATCATTGCGGGACGCCCACCCGGGCAGTCTTGCGTCGCCATGCCGCGCTGGTTGTTGCCTGAAAACATATCCGACGTGTTGCCGCACGAAGCGCGCCGTGTCGAGCAATTGCGTCGTGCACTGCTCGACCTCTATCGCGGCTACGGGTACGAGCTCGTCATTCCCCCGCTGATCGAGCACGCGGATTCGCTGCATACGGGTACCGGCGACGACCTCGATCTGCGCACGTTCAAACTGACCGATCAATCGAGCGGGCGCTTGCTCGGGCTACGTGCAGACACAACGCCGCAGGTCGCTCGCATCGACGCGCACATTTTGAATCGGCAAGGCGTGGTACGCCTGTGTTACGCCGGCAGTGTGCTGCACGCGCGACCCCTGCATCCGTTGGCCTCGCGCGAGCCGCTGCAGGTCGGCGCCGAGTTGTACGGCCTCGGCGGCGTTGCGGCCGATGTTGAATTGCTGGAGCTTGCCCGGGCGTCGCTGCACTTGGCGGGCTTGCCGAACGTGCGATTGGATCTTGGGCACACCGGCGTGGTGCGCGGCATTCTGGAGCTGGCGCAACCGCCGACGACATTGGTCGACGATCTTCTCGCGGCGCTGAGCGCGAAAGACGTGCCGACGCTGCAGCAGCAATCGATGTCGCTATCGAGTGAGGTCCGCTCGGCGTTGCTGGCGCTTGCGCGCCTGAACGGTGGCCGCGAGGTTCTGGTCGATGCGCGGCGCACGCTCCCCAAAACGGCGGCGATCGCCGGCGCACTCGATGAGCTCACCAGCATCGTTGAGCGTTGCGGCAGCGCTGACATTTCGATCGATCTGTCAGACCTGCATGGCTATCGGTATCACACCGGCGTCACGTTCGCGGTCCATACGGTGCAGTCATCGAGTGCCGTGCTGCGCGGGGGGCGTTACGACGGCATCGGAAAGGCATTCGGCCGTGCTCGTGCGGCGGTCGGCTTCTCGATCTACTTGCGCGAGCTCGCAGAGCTCGCTTTTGACGACCCTCCCCATGCGATACGGGCGCCGGCCGATGCCGATCACCGCTTGCACGCGCTGATTGCACAGTTGCGCGCGGCCGGCGAAGTTGTGGTGCAGCGCCTGGAAGGCGAAACCGAGTGCGCCGAAGAAGGTGAATTCATATTCGATCGCGCGATCGAGCGACGCGGCGATACGTGGCACGTCATGTCGCAAAAAGGAAATTAGAAGCCATGGCTCAAAACGTAGTCGTCGTTGGCACGCAGTGGGGCGACGAGGGCAAGGGCAAGATCGTCGACTGGTTGTCCGAAAGCGTCGACGGTGTCGTGCGCTTTCAGGGCGGGCACAACGCCGGCCATTCGCTGGTGATCAACGGCAAGAAAACAATTTTGCGATCGATTCCGTCCGGCATCTTGCGGCCAGGGCTCGCGTGCTACATCGGCAACGGCGTCGTGCTGTCGCCGACTGCGCTGCTCTCGCGAGATCGACGAGCTGCAGGCGGCCGGCGTCGACGTGACGTCGCGGCTTGCAATCAGCGGCAACTGCCCGTTGATACTCGAGTATCACGTAGCGCTCGATCTGGCGCGCGAGATCAAGCGTGGTGCGTCGAAGATCGGCACCACCGGCCGTGGCATCGGACCCGCGTACGAGGACAAGGTCGCGCGGCGCGCAGTACGCGCGCAGGATCTGTTCGATGCCGCGCGCTTTGCCGACGGCGTGCGTGAAGCGCTCGACCTGCACAACTTTGTGCTGGAGCATTACCTCGGTGCGAGCCGGGTCGAGGCGGGCAAGGTGATCGACGACACACTCGCACTGGCCGATCGACTGCGGCCGCTGATCATCGACGTTTCGTACAAACTGAACAGCGTGATGGCGAGCGGCGCAAGACTGCTGTTCGAGGGCGCGCAAGGTGCGTTGCTCGATGTCGATCACGGCACGTATCCGTACGTGACATCGAGCAATACGGTGGCGGGTGCGGCATCGGCGGGCGCCGGCGTGGCCCCGCAGCGGCTTGACTACGTGCTCGGCATCACGAAGGCGTATTCGACGCGTGTCGGTTCGGGTCCGTTTCCGACCGAGTTGACCGACGCCACGGGCGACCATCTGCGCAACAATGGTCAGGAGTTCGGTTCGGTGACCGGCCGGCCGCGACGCTGTGGCTGGTTCGATGCAGCAGGGCTCAAGCGTGCGGTGCAATTAAATGGCACGACGGGTTTGTGTATCACCAAGCTTGATGTGCTCGATGGCTTGCCGCGCGTAATGCTGAACATTGGCTACAGGATGGACGGCAAGGAAGTCGACATCCTGCCCTATGGCGCCGACGCGGTCGGTCGCTGCGAACCGGTGTACGAGGAGTTCCCCGGCTGGAGCGACTCGACACTCGGGGTACAGCGCTGGAAGGACTTGCCAAGCGGTGCACAGCGCTATCTCGAACGGCTGTCGGAAGTGCTGGGAGTGCCGATCGATCTCGTCTCGACAGGGCCGGACCGCGACCAGACGATCGTGCTGCGGCATCCATTCAACTAATGAGCAACCCCGCTCGCTCCGGGTCGGATTTATATGTCGATTGGGACGAGTATCACCGTTCGATCGAGCAACTGTGTTTGCAGGTTCATCAATCGAACTGGCGCTTCGATTCTCTGTTGTGTCTCGCGCGTGGCGGGCTGCGCGTGGGCGACGTGATCTCGCGCATCTACGACGTTCCGCTGGCTATTTTGGCTGCAAGCTCGTACCGCGCAGCAGCCGGTACGCGTCAGGGCCAGCTCGACATCGGCGAGTACATCACGATGACCAGCGATGCGCTCCGCGGCAATCTGCTGTTGGTCGATGACCTGGTCGACTCGGGAGTGACACTGTCGAAGGTCGTCGACCACCTGAGGTCGCGCTATCCGGCGGTTGAAGAAGTAAAAACCGCCGTCATTTGGTACAAGGGAGACTCGGCGTTCAAGCCCGACTACTTTGTCCAGTACCTGCCGACGAATCCCTGGATTCATCAGCCGTTCGAGGTGTACGACGCGATGGGCCCAGAGAAACTGGCCGAACGACTACGAAAAGAGTAAATCCGTCGCCGGTCGCGCAGCGATCCGGTGCCCCTGAACATGAACTTGCCGGGTGGGCTGTCGCCGAACGTAGCTCCGAAAACCATGGTGCCCAGGAAGGGACTCGAACCCCCACAGTGTTGCCACCGCTAGGACCTGAACCTAGTGCGTCTACCAATTTCGCCACCTGGGCACGGGCGAATTCTAGCTAAAGTTAGGCGGCTGCTTGATGCGGCCGCAGAAAGAAATTGTGAACAAGAAAATAAATCGCACGAATAGCGATTCCATCCTGGAAGCACTCACCGTCGCGCGCGCGCCGATGACGCCAAATGATCTTGCTGACCGGCTTGGCCTTGGTGGCGACGATCACGAAGCGTTCAATCGAGAAGTTGAAGAACTCGAGCGCTCGGGCCGCATCGTGCGCAACCGTGCGGGGCTGCTGCTCGTTGCCGCGCGTGCCAATCTGTTATCCGGCCAGGTGCAAGGCCATCGCGACGGCTTCGGTTTTCTGATCCGCGACGATGCGGGCGCCGATCTCGTGCTCTCGGAGCACGAGATGGCCAAGGTGCTGCACGGCGATCGTGTGCTGGCGCGCATTACCGGCGCCGACCGGCGCGGACGTCCCGAGGGCGAGATTGTCGAAGTCATCGAGAGCCGCACCAACAAACTCGTCGGCCGTTTGCTGAACGAGCGCGGCGTCACCATCGTCGTGCCCGAAGACCAGCGCATTGCGCACGACATCCTGGTACCGCCAGGTGCTTCGCTGTCAGCCGAGCCGGGGCAGGTGGTCGTCGTTGAAATCCTGCAGCAGCCGCAGCGCTACGTGCAGCCGGTCGGGCGTGTGATCGAAGTGCTCGGAGCAATCGACGATCCGGGCATGGAGATCGAGATCGCGGTCCGCAAGTTCGCCGTGCCGCACGAGTTTTCGGATGCCACCGCACAACTCGCGGAGTCGCTGCCTGACACCGTGTTGCCGAAGGATCTGCGCGGCAGAATCGATCTGCGCGACGTTCCGCTGGTGACCATCGACGGTGAAGACGCGCGCGACTTCGATGATGCGGTGTACTGCGAGCCCGTTGTGCAAGGAGGACGCCGCAAAGGGTGGCGGCTGATCGTCGCCGTGGCCGACGTGAGCCACTATGTAAAGCCCGGCGATTTGCTCGACATCGAAGCGCAGAATCGTTCCACGTCGGTCTATTTCCCGCGTCGTGTGATTCCGATGCTGCCGGAGAAACTCTCCAACGGGTTGTGTTCACTGAAACCCGAGGTCGACCGCCTGGTGATGGTGTGCGACTGCGTCGTGACGAACAAGGGTGCGCTCGACGCGTATCAGTTTTATCCGGCGGTGATGCATTCGCATGCGCGGCTTACCTACACCGAAGTATGGGAAGCCTTGTCGGCGCCGGACAGCAAGGAGGCGCAGCGCCTCGCGAGCGTGCTGCCGCACCTGCAGAATCTGTACTCGCTTTATGAATTGCTTAAGCGTGCACGCGACGCGCGCGGCGCGATCGACCTGGACACCACCGAGACATACATCGTGTGCGACGCGAACGGGCGTATCGAGAAGATCATCCCGCGCACTCGCAACGACGCGCACAAACTGATCGAAGAATGCATGCTGGCAGCCAACGTCTGCACGGCAGACTTCATCGGGCGAGGCAAACAACCAGGCCTGTATCGCGTACACGAAGGTCCGACTCCGGAGCGCCTTGCCAACGTGCGCACCTTGCTGAAAACGCTGGGTCTGACGCTGGACGGCGGGCGACAAGCCGGAGCCCGCCGACTACGCACGCCTGTTGAAGCAGATCAAGCCGCGCCCCGATGCACAGCTGTTGCAAACCGTGATGCTGCGTTCGATGCAGCAGGCGATTTACAGCCCGCACAACTCGGGCCACTTTGGCCTTGCCTACAAGGGCTACACGCACTTCACCTCACCGATCCGGCGTTATCCGGACTTGCTGGTGCATCGTGTGATCAAGGCGATGCTGGCGAAGCAAACGTACGTGCCGGAAGTTTTCATCAACGCGGACGCCGCTGTTGCCCCCGCAGCCGCGCGAGCGGCATTGCGGGCGTCACAGAGCCGCAAGCCGGCAGACGAGAGCGAAGCGACACCGCTGTGGGAAAAACTGGGATTGCTGTGTTCGGCCAACGAGCGCCGCGCCGACGATGCATCGCGCGATGTGGAAGCGTGGCTGAAGAGCTACTACATGCGCGAGCGGGTGGGGGAGACGTATACCGGCACCGTCAGCTCGGTCGTGCCGTTCGGGGCCTTCATCGTGCTCGACGATTTGTACATCGAGGGTTTAGTGCATGTCTCCGAGCTCGGCACCGAGTACTTCCTTTACAACGAAGCACTGCATGAACTGCGCGGCGAGCGCACCGGCTTGCGTTACCGGTTGGGCGATCGCCTGACGGTGCAGGTTGCGCGCGTCGATCTGGAAGCGCGCCGCATCGATTTCCGGCTCGTCAAGGCCGATACGCGCAAGTCGCTGCTGGCAGCCAGCGCGGTGGAACCGAAAGAGCGCGAGCGCAAGCGTGGTGAAACCGTCGAAGAGCGTCGCGCGCGGCAGGCGAAGGTCGAGCGCCGGCAAACGCGGCGCGGGCAACTGCACAAGATCGGCGGCAAAGGCGTTCGCGGACGCGACAGCAAGGTCCGCGCGGCCAAGCGCGGTCGCTGATCGGCTTAACGGGAAGCAATGACCAAACGCGTGCTGGCCGGTTTCCACGCGGTCGGCGCGCGGCTGCGGCACGCGCCGGCGTCGATCGAAACGATCTACGTGGACGAGCGCCGTCGTGACGGTCGCATGGTCGATCTGCAACAGCGCGCGAAGTCGCTTGGCGTGCGAGTCGCGCCGATCGACGCCGAGCGGTTGCGCGGACTTGCGGGGGAAGCGCCGCATCAAGGCGTCGTGGCTCTGGCCGCCGAGCTTGAACACGCGGTTACCCTCGATGACGTATTGAGTCGCGTCGATGCAGATACGTTGCTGCTGCTGCTCGATGGAGTGACCGATCCGCGCAACCTCGGCGCGTGTTTGCGCGTGGCCGACGCGGCCGGCGTCAACGCCGTCATCGTTCCGCGCGATCGATCGGCGGGCTTGACTCCATCTGCGTTGAAGGCCGCCGCTGGCGCGGCGGAAACAGTGCCGCTGATTGCCGTGACGAACCTCGCGCGTGCGATGGATGATCTACGTGATGCCGATGTGCGGATGGTCGGGGCGGCCGGCGAAGCCGCGCAATCGTTGTATCAACTGGACCTCGCCGGGCCGCTTGCGTGGGCTCTTGGTGCAGAGGACAGCGGACTGCGCCGGTTGACGCGCGAGCGATGCGATGTGCTTGCCCGCATTCCATTAGCGGGACACGTGGAAAGTCTGAACGTTTCGGTCGCAGCCGGAATATGCCTGTTCGAATCGAAGCGGCAGCGCAGTGCGTCCGTCCGGGCTTGATCGCTCGCGCGGGCTGCGGGTACTCGTTTGAACTCAGCCACTCTGACCACAGCGCAGGGTTACCTTGCACGCGCGCGCCGGGTCGCCGTCCTGACCGGCGCTGGCATCTCGGCGGAAAGCGGGATTCCCACGTTTCGGGATGCGACCAGCGGCCTGTGGGCGAAGTTCGATCCGATGCAGCTTGCCTCCGAAGATGGATTCCGCGCCGACCCGCCGCTGGTTTGGCGCTGGTACGCATGGCGGCGAGGATTGGTCGCCCAAGCACGGCCGAATGCCGGCCATGCCGCGCTCGCGTCGGCGCAATCGCGTTTCGATCGATTTGACTTGATTACGCAGAATGTGGATGGGCTACACACTCGCGCCGGTAGTTCACCGATCGAACTGCACGGCAGCATCATCCGTACGGTGTGCCTGGCGCGATGCGGATTTACCGAGGACGATCCGCAGCGCCTGCCGCCCGGCGAGCCGCCGCGCTGTCCCCGCTGCAACGATTGGCTGCGCCCCGACGTCGTCTGGTTCGGCGAAATGCTCGATGCGGCGACGCTGCAGCAAGCCCAGTTGGCGGCCGCGAGCTGCGACGTGATGCTGGTGATCGGAACGTCGGGCCTGGTGTATCCGGCCGCGGGACTTCCCGCCGAGGCGTTGCGCAACGGCGCGCAGGTCATCATCGTCAATCCGCAGGCAAGCGACCTCGATCAACTTGCCACGATTGTCGTGCGGGGGACGGCGGCGGTAGAGTTGCCCAGACTCCTTGCGGCCCCTGACTCTGCGCCCTCGCATTAAGGGGCGTTTCAGGCTAGAATCGCGCGCTTTTCTTTTTAGCAACTGAGTTTTGCAACTGAGGCGCTGGCAGCCCTAATTTTTCAGCGCCCTTCCTTGCCACACCGCGGATCTACATCCCACCGCGGGTGGCTTACACCACAAGGAACTGTTTAATGCGTCATTACGAAATCTGTTTCATCGTCCATCCCGATCAGAGCGAGCAAGTGCCCGGGATGATCGACCGCTACAAGGTGATGATCACCAATAACAAGGGCGCAATTCACCGCGTCGAAGATTGGGGCCGCCGCCAACTCGCATATCCGATCGACAAGCTCGCCAAAGCACACTACGTGCTGATCAACATCGAGTGCGACAACAAGACGCTCGACGAGCTCGAAAATGCTTTCCGCTACAACGACGCGGTGCTGCGCCATCTGACCGTCAAGATGAAGCGGGCCGAAACTGCGGCTTCACCGATGATGAAAGTCGTCGAGCGCGAAGAAGCACGCAAGGCGGCTGCCGAGCAGTCGTCGGCTCCGACGCAAACGCCGGCGCAACCCGCAGCGGCGGTCGCACCCGCGGCTGAGGCGACGGCTTAATAGACGCATTGCGGCAAGCGGCGCATCGGTGAATCGGTTACAACACGTGCGTGAATCAGCTTCGGATTCGCGGCAAACTCGTGGCGAAAAGCGCGCTGCGCTATACGCCCGCCGGCATTGCGGTGCTCGAAGCGAGCTTCGGGCACGAGGGCACGGTGACGGAGGCCGCAGCGGAGCGCTCGCTGGCGTTCGAATTTGCGGCGATAGCGCTGGGCGCGGTGGCGCAAGCGCTCGACCGCGAGCCGTTCGGCAAGCCAATGACGCTGGCAGGATTCATCGCACCGCGTACACGTCGATCGACGCGGCTGGTAATGCACATTACTGAATACAAAGATTTCGAGGGAGTTTGAAATGGCATTCGGAGCAGGGCGAGGCAAATTCAAAGGCAAGGGCAAGGGTCCGCGGCGCGAGAACAAGCAGAACGCGCTATTCAAGCGCAAGCGGTTCTGCCGGTTCACAGTCGAGAAAGTGGAGCAGATCGACTACAAGGATGTCGACACGCTGCGCGATTTCATTGGCGAAAACGGCAAGATCACGCCGGCCCGATTGACGGGGACCAAGGCGCACTATCAGCGCCAGCTCGACACCGCGATCAAGCGCGCTCGTTTTCTGGCGTTGCTGCCGTACACCGACACGCATTGATTGCGACCGAGGACGAATCATGCAAATTATCTTGTTGGAGAAGGTGCTCAACCTCGGTCAGCTGGGCGACGTGGTCAAGGTCAAGGAAGGCTACGCGCGCAATTTTTTGATTCCACAAGGCAAGGCGCGGCGCGCGACCGACGCCGCGATCAAGCAGTTCGAAGCCCGTCGAGCCGACCTGGAGAAGGCGCAATCGGATCGCTTGTCGGCCGCCGAAGCGGTAAATGCGAAGCTAAGCGGTTCGAGCGTCAGAGTCCCGGCCAAGGCCGGCGTTGATGGAAAGCTGTTCGGATCGGTGACCAACTTCGACATCGCCGAGGCGCTCGCCAAACAGGGCTTCGTCGTCAACAAGGGTCAGATTCGCATGCCGCAAGGCCCGCTGAAGGCGGTGGGCGAGCATCACGTGTCGGTCGCGTTGCATACCGACGTGGTGGCAGACGTCACAGTGCTGGTGGTCGGCGAACAAGCCTAGCGCCGGGCAATTTTCGAAGGAGAATGGCGGCCGCTGAGGCCGCCATTTCTTTTTCTGCGGTCGCGGTTCGTGGCATTGCGCTTGTTATAGTTTGCGAGTCCGTCTCTGCAGTTCCTCCACTTTCACTCGTGAATCAGCCGATCGATCCGCAGCTCGCGGCCGTACGTCTGCCTCCGCACTCGATCGAGGCGGAGCAATCGGTGCTCGGCGGACTGTTGCTCGACAACACTGCGTGGGATCGCATCGCCGACTTGATCGGCACCGACGATTTCTATCGGCAGGACCATCAATACATCTTCGGGGCGATCAGCCGCCTCGTTGACGCCAGCAAGCCGGCCGATGCGGTCACCGTATTCGAGGCGTTGCGCAACACCGGCCGCGCCGAGCAGGCGGGCGGACTCGTGTATCTGAATTCGCTGGCGCAGAACACGCCGTCGGCGGCCAACATTCGCCGTTATGCGGAGCTGGTGCGCGAGCGTTCGGTGCTGCGCCGGCTGGTCACGGCCGGCGACGAGATCGCCACGAGTGCACTGAATCCGGCTGGACGAGACACGAAGCAAATACTCGACGAGGCCGAAACCAAGGTTTTCCAGATCGCCGAGGAGGGTGCGCGCGGGCGTCAGGGCTTCATCGAGATTCAGCCGCTGCTGACGCGCGTGGTCGAGCGCATCCAGGAACTGTTCGAGCGCGCAAATCCGTCCGACGTGACCGGTGTTCCAACGGGCTTCGCCGATCTGGATTCGAAAACGTCAGGGTTTCAAGCAGGCGATCTGATCATCATCGCCGGCAGGCCGAGTATGGGAAAGACTGCCCTCGCGCTGAACATCGCGGAACACGTGGCGATCGACCAGGGCATGCCGGTGGCCGTGTTCTCGATGGAAATGGGCGCGTCGCAACTGGCGCTGCGCATGTTGAGCTCGGTCGGCAAACTGGATCAGCAGCGGTTGCGCACGGGGCGGCTTCAGGATGACGACTGGCCGCGCTTGACCAGTGCGATCCAAAAAATGCACGAAGCGCCGCTGTACATCGATGAAACGGCGGCAATGACTTCGATCGACCTGAGAGCGCGCGCGCGCAGGCTGGCGCGCACGTGCGGCCGGCTCGGCCTGATCATCGTCGATTACCTGCAGCTGATGAGCGCGAGTTCGGCCGGTGAAAATCGCGCGACCGAGATCTCCGAGATTTCGCGCGGGCTGAAGGCGTTGGCGAAGGAACTTGGAGTGCCGGTGGTCGCGCTGTCGCAGTTGAACCGCACAGTGGAGACGCGCGTCGACAAGCGCCCGGTAATGTCCGATCTGCGCGAATCCGGTGCGATCGAACAGGACGCTGATGTGATCCTGTTCATTTATCGCGACGAGGTCTACAACCCGGACACGACCGACAAGAACATCGCCGAGATCATCATCGGCAAACAGCGCAATGGGCCGATCGGCCGCCTGAACCTGCGCTTCGACGGGCAGCACACCAAGTTCGAGAATCTGGCACGCAACACTTCGTATTGATCTTGCATGACGTCGAGCTTTGTTCCCGAGCAGCGCGTGCCGCGTCCCTTGCGAAGCGTGCTGCGCCGGCTGGTGCCGCGCGACCGGCGCTTCTATGCGCTGTTCGACAGCCACGCCGAACTCTGTGTCGAAGGCGTAACGGCACTGGCGCAACTGCTGCTCGACGTTCGCGATCCCGATGGCCGTGTGCGCGAGATCGAAGCGATCGAGAAGCGCGCGGACACCGTCGTCGATGACACGCTCGCGCTGGTCAGGCGCTCGCTGCTGCCGCCGTTTCCGCGCAGCGGGATCCATGCGTTGATCAACCGCCTGGACGACATTCTCGATCTCACCGAGGACGTCGCGCAGTCGTTGCACCTGTACTACGTGACGACGCTGACGCCGGATGCGCATCGGCTGGCAGCCCTTGCGGTGCAGGGCGCTGAGAAGCTGCGGCTGGCGGTGGCACAACTGCGATCGGTCGACGATCCGCGCGCGGCACTGGCGCTATGCCAGGAAGTGGACGACTTTGAAGCGCAGGCCGATCACGTGATGCGCGCCGCGATGTCGAAGCTGTTTCGCGAAGAGCCCGACACGCGGCAACTGCTCAAGCTGCGAGCGATCTATGAGCTGCTCGAACAACTGACCGATACGTGCAAGCACGCAGCAGCGGAAGTGCAGGCGCTGGCGTTGCGCTGATGAAAATGATTGCGCGATGACAACGACGCTCTGGGTTGTCGCCGTGTTACTGATCGTCGTAGGTGTCGCCGGAACCGTGCTGCCCGCGTTGCCGGGCGTGCCACTGATATTCGGCGGCGTGCTGCTCGCTGCCTGGATCGGCGATTTTCAGCGCATTAGCGTATTTACCGTCGTGGTGCTGGCGGTTCTGGCGGTGCTCGGAATCGTGATCGACTATATCGCTGCGGCACTGTCTGCCAAACGCGCCGGTGCAAGCAAAGAGGGCATCATCGGTGCGGCCATCGGCACGCTCGCCGGCATAGCGACCGGTCTGTGGGGCCTTCTCTTCATGCCGCTTGTAGGTGCCGCAGTCGGCGAGTTCATCGCACACAAGGACGCACTCCGTGCTGGCAAGGTCGGCGCTGCCACGTGGTTTGGACTGCTGGTCGGCACCGCGATCAAACTGGCGATCGCGTTCACGATGGTCGGCGTATTCATTGCGGCGCTGGTGTTCTGACACAGCGAGTAAATCGACGACGGTTCAGAGCAGTGCAGTGAGTCAAGCGGCGACGCGACGCCCGCAGCACCACTCTTGAGAACGTGCGTGTAAATCATTGTCGTTGAAACATCCGCATGGCCGAGTAGTTCCTGAACACGACGAATGTCGACGCCGGCTTCGAGCAGGTGCGTGGCAAACGAGTGGCGCAGCGTGTGCGCCGTGACTCTCTTCGAGAGTCCCGTCACTGCGACAGCGCGCGCCAATGCTCGTCCGACCCCGTGCTCGTACAGGTGATGCCGACGCTCGATGCCGGAGCGCGGATCGACGGCCAGCGACGCCGATGGAAAGACCCAATGCCAGGACCAGCTTTCCGGCGCTCGTGGAAGCTTCGATGCCAGGGCATCCGGCAGCCAGACACCGGGGCGCCTCTCCGCCCGGTCATGCGCCCACAGTGCTCGCGATTGAGCGAGCTGCGCTTCGAGCGGTGCCCGGAGTGAATCCGGCAACATGACGACGCGATCCTTGCCACCCTTGCCATCCCGAACAAGGATTACGTGGCGATCAAAATCGATATCCTTGATGCGCAACTTCAATCCTTCCAGCAATCGCAAGCCGGTTCCGTACAGGACTTGTGCGACCAGCGCGTGAACGCCCGACATTGATTTCAGCAGACGCTGCACTTCAACGCGCGAAAGGACAACCGGGATGTACTTACGCTGAGCGGGCCGGCCGATCTCTGCCAACCACGGCAACTCGCTGTCGAACACTTCGCGATACAGGAACAGCAAGGCGCTCAACGCCTGGCGATGCGTAGAAGGCGAAACGTGGCGCTCATTCGCGAGATGCATCAGAAACGACTCAACTTCGCTGCCGCCCATCTCACGTGGATGCCGCACTCCGTGAAAGCGGATAAACGAGCGAACCCAGTAAACGTAGCTATCCT
The DNA here is from genome assembly GCA_963829995.1 of uncultured beta proteobacterium. Classification (GTDB taxonomy): domain Bacteria; phylum Pseudomonadota; class Gammaproteobacteria; order Burkholderiales; family Burkholderiaceae_F; genus JACCZX01. The sequence continues at coordinate 60,867 of CAWHKW010000036.1, forward strand.
CGGTGCGCATGCTGTAATGGCAATAGCGAATCCGCTCGCGCAGCTGATCGAGCAGGCGAGCGGAACGCAGCGGAGGACGGGTAGCAGCTTTCACGGCCTTTTTAGTACTGTATATTTATACAGTATGGTGCCGTAAGTCAAGAGCACGTTACAGTTTTCCGCGTGAACCGCGAAAATGTTATTCGACAGTCGCCGGTGTTATCCGACAGCGGCGTGATATCTAAAACGAGTTAGCGAGACATAAGAGTGTCATCAATTATTCGGTCACTCGTACCTCTGCTCACCATTAGCACGATCCTCACGGCATGCGTTCAATTTCTGTCGCCTGACAATTCGAGCGAGTGGACGGCGTACGGACGAAATGTCCAAGGTACGCGCTACCTCCCCGCATTGGGCATTACCCGTGACAATGTTCACCGGCTCGAGTTGGCATGGACTTATCGCACCGGCGAGGCAGATTCCCGTTTTGCGACCACCAAACCGACCGCGTTTGAAACAACACCCATCATCGTCGACGGGATCATGTATCTGTCTACGCCTCTGGGACGAGTGATTGCTCTCGACCCATCGACTGGCCGGGAGCGGTGGATATTCGACCCGCACATTCGCCGGGATGTCACCTACGGTGATTTCGCCACTCGTGGCGTGTCGACGTGGCTGGATGAGAAAGCACCGCTTGATGCTGCCTGCCGACGCACTATCTATGTGGCCACGGCACAATCCCAGTTGATCGCTCTGAATGCGGCCGACGGACGGCCCTGCACGAAGTTTGGCAGCAGCGGGATAGTGGACCTGAGGCAGGGATTGCGGATTCCGCCCTTCGAGACTCAAGCCTATACGGTCACATCGCCTCCCGTGGTGGCAAACGGCTTGGTGGTGGTTGGGTCCTCCATTGGCGATAACAGCCGCCCGAATCCTGCTAGCGGCGAGATCCGCGCGTTCGATGCGTCGACGGGTGCCCTGCGGTGGAGTTGGGATCCGATTCCGCAGAACCCGGCCGACCCGGCCTACGGTGAGTGGCGAGGTGACTTGGCCCACCGCACGGGCGCGGCAAACGCGTGGTCAGCGTTATCCGCTGATCCACAACGTGACCTCGTCTTCATTCCCACGTCGAGCCCGGCTCCGGATTATTACGGCGTTCGGCGGCTCGGAGATAACCGCCACGCTAGTTCAATCGTGGCGCTCAAGCTGTCGAGCGGCGAGCGTGTGTGGACGTTCCAGACGGTGCACCACGATCTGTGGGATTACGACAACGCGGCCCCGCCGGCATTGGTGACGCTCATTCGCGATGGCGCCGAGATTCCGGCCGTTCTCCAGGCCACGAAGACAGGCATGCTCTTCGTACTGAATCGGGAAACCGGTGAACCGATCTTTCCAGTCGAGGAGCGCTCTGTTCCCAAGAGCGACATTCCAGGCGAGGAAGCTGCCGCAACGCAGCCCTTCACCGCGCTGACCCCGCCACTCAGTCCGCATCGGCTGGCTGCAGCAGACGCCTGGGGAATAGACGACGCGGACCGCGAGGCATGCCGAGCGGTGATCGAGGGGCTGCGGAACGATGGGATATTTACCCCGCCGAGCACTCAAGGGACACTGGTGCTTCCCTCCAACATCGGTGGAGCGCACTGGGGTGGCGTGGCTGTAGACCCCGTGCGGCAGATCGCCGTCGTGCCTGTCAACAGGATCGCTGCGATGGTGCAGTTGCTTCCCCGTGCGGACTTGGATCGCGACCGCATTCGGAAAGAAGACGCTCGCCTCGGCCACTACTACGAATACAACAGGATGCTGGGCACGCCGTATGTCATGCGCCGACGCATCCTGCTCGGACCTTCCGGTCTTCCGTGCACGCCGCCACCGTGGGGCACGCTGGTCGCGGTTGATCTCAAGACTGGCGGGATTCGATGGGAAACGCCGCTTGGATCTTTTACGCGACCGTTAGGTCCGGATATGGCCTCTCGTGTCAAAGAGGAATGGGGTTCCCCGAATCTTGGCGGTCCGATTGCAACGGCAGGCGGAGTCGTGTTCATTGGTGCTGCGCTGGATCGCTGGCTTCGTGCCTATGACATCGAAACCGGCCGCGAACTCTGGCGCGGGCCGCTGCCCGAGAGCGCAAGAGCAACGCCCATGAGCTATCAGCTTCGTTCAGGTGAGCAGTTTGTGGTCATTGCAGTCGGAGGGGGAGGTCTATGGGGAAAGGGAGACCATCTCATAGCGTTCCGCCTGCCCAGTGCTCGCTAACAACCGGTTGCAGCGGACCGCGATGGATAAAGTACCAAGAAGGGCTATGGGGCAGCGCGGCCGCTGAACCGGAACGTTAGAGCTCATGCACATTGACCAGCGCCGCCGTGCAAAGCTGATAAAAGCCCTTGCTCGGGCGTTGGGAAACGAAGCGTCCCATTTGCGTCGCTATTACTGGTTGGCTAGAGCTTGCGGTGTTCTCGGCGGTCTAATCTTTGGCGTCGCTTTATTTTCTGCTTTGCGTGTTGGGGAACCCTCTGGCATTTGGTTTGCGGCGCTTGGAACTACTGGTGGGCTGCTGATTGGCCTGGCAATTTACTTTGGCTCGTCGGTGCAGCAGTGGCCGGTGATTCGAGAGTTCATCAACGTACAAGCGGTACAAGATGCAGCACGTCGTGATGAGCTCTAACATTTCGTTGGAGAGCCGACGCTCTACGAGCGCGGCTCAACTCGGACGTTAGGTCGTATGGACCTTGACTGGTTGCGTCCGGTGGCAAGCGGTGTAGTCGGTGGCTTGGTCGTATGGCTCCTGGCGCGCGCCGGTCGCAAGCCTGCGCCCCGAAAAGCCAACGTTCGCGAACTGACATATGGTTCCGGCTTTCGCGTTTTCACTATTGCTCTTGTACCGGGTTCCTTATTTGTGGCCTACGCGGCAGCTCACGCGCGAAATAGCCAGCTCTTGCTCGCATCGTGCATTGCGGCGGTCTTCCTCGCTGCTGCTGTTTTCTTTGTTTACCAAGTCTTCTTCGTGCGTCTTGCCTACGACGACGAGAGCGTCTACTACCGGAGCCCACTTTCCGGATCACACAGAATCCCTTGGACAGACGTTTTGGAAGTTGGCTACTCTGGACTCATGCAGAGCCACTATCTACGCACAGAGAAGGTGCCGCGCATATGGTGCTCGAACATGTTGCAGGGCTACGAGGAGTTGGGCGCATTCCTTTCTCAGAAAGCCGATCAATTGTTTGGTGGCGATGAGACCTAACTCGTCATTCGAGTGCCGACGCTCTACGAGCGCGGCTCAACTCAGACGTTGGGACTCACATGCCTAGGACGTTTGGCGCAATGGTTCTCACCCTCATCACACAGAGCGTTTGGGCCGCCGAGCCGGTTGAGTTAACCGAGAGCACCTACAACGCCGGTGGCGCCGTCCTAACATTAAGTGTGAACTGGGGGCGGAGTTGGAAATGCGGCCCATATGAGAATGCCCAACTTCAGGCACTCACGTTTCGGCGCGCACCCCTGAGCTCCGCCAACGCCGTATCGATAGATTTGAAAACACCATCTAGATTATTCGTCGACAATAAGTTCACTCCGTACGCGTATGTGATTGAGCCAGGCGAATACATTCTTACTGGTTTTGATGTGAAGATCGCTCGGTCAGTGAGGGACGTCGTTCACATCAGAGGAACTGAAATCGATCTGGTCAAAGACGGCGAACCCACCGGTGGAGCATTCACCGTAAATGCAGGTGAGATCGTCTATGTCGGCCACTTCGGCCTGGACTGTGGAGCAGAACCGTTTCTTTGGCGGTACTACTTGGAAAGTCGCGCTGAATTTGAAAGCTGGATTGCCCAGTTCCGCGACAAGTTCCCTTTCGCGAAAGACATGCCGGCGCACTTCAGGCTCTTTAAGACCACCACTTTAGGCATTCCGTTTTCTCTGCCAGAGTCCACAATCAAGTGAGACCCAACTCGTTGCTGGAGCCGACCCGCACAAGCTACGCTCGTGCGGTCGGCTCAGCGTTACGTTAAGCCTCATGAACGGACACTACATTCTTCCCGGTGAGCTAGCTTCGCTGATTGCTTTCTTGTTTGTTCCGCCGTTGCTCATTGCGCTTGTTGGTCAGCTGCTGTTTCTGCGTGGCCGCCCCGGATTGGCTGCACTTGCGTTTATCACCACTGCCGTCGGCAGCGTGTTGATCGGTGCCGGGTGGATCTTATTTGCACCGTCAATCCTGCCAAGGTGGCTTGGGGTTCAAGACCTTAATGTGGCCGGCAGCTATTGGCCCGTAATGCCGCTCGCCTTTGCTGTTGTGACGCTTATTGCACCCTTTGCGGCAGTCATAGTGGGCCGTCGTGCAAGGCCGGCTTAACTTGTTGCTGGAGCCGACACTCGCGAGCTACGCTCGCTTCTGCGGCTCAGCGTTACGTTAGGGCTCATGGAACCTACGTTCCTCTTGCGGCGCATCGCTGAGTCATTTCCGCGAGCGCCACAACCGGAAATGACGCTACGCCAGGCTCAGCTAGCCGATCAAAGCCTGTCCAGAGAGATTTCGAGTGTTGAGTGGGAGGCCGAAGGCGCGAAGGACCGGTCTCTCTCCTGGATGCAGATCCCTGACGAACAACTCATCGAATGTGAAGCCGGTATCTCCCATCTGGACGATGACGCATTCGTCTACTACTTGCCCGCCTTCCTGCACTTCGCGGTGCGCCACATTGATGTTGGCATCGCCGGCTCCGAGGGCACCCTTATGAACGCCATCATCTTTGCAGTCACTAACTTCTCGAACTACAACCTGGGCCGGCTCAAAAGGCTGAATGAAGCGCAGATCGTCTGCGTCACAGAGTTTCTGCAGTTCATTGCGCAGCACAATGAAACCTACGGGAGTGATGCCGTAGAAGCGCTGAACAACTACTGGTTGACCTCCGATGCGAAGCGTAAGACGATCATTCACATACATGAGCCCTAACACATCGTTGGAGAGCCGACGCTCTTCGAGCGCGGCTCAACTCAGACGTTAGGCCTCGCACATGAAGTCGTCAGAGCTTCTCTCGGATGCATTGCTAGTGCGCTGGGATGAGAAGCTCCGAAGCCTGTTGGTTGTCCATCCCGATGCACAACAGTTTCCGGAGGCACTCGTGCAGATTCGTGAGGCTACGCTTGACGAGATGAATTTTCAGGCGGCATCTCAATTCATCGGTGAACGGCTCGTGTTGCTAATTCCCGCTTTGCGGACGCGCTACGTTGACCCTTCAACCGGAATGCTTCGTGGAGACAGCGATGCCTAACTCATCGTTGGGGAGCCGACGCGCGATAAGGCCGCGCGCGGCTCAACTCAAGCGTTAGACCTGCGGAAAATGATGCCGTCACCTGCGCCAAGCCATGTCAGCTTTTGTGGCGACTTCAACAAAGAGCACGTGCCCGAGCAGCCCGCCGGTCGCGATGTAACCGACCTGCTCATAGCGGGCCTTGTCTCAAGAGGGGTTCAGATTCGGAACCGAAGCCAAACCGACTACTCACACGAGATCTTCCTATCAGTCGGTGACCGAAGCTTCTACGCGATGCTTGGCCTAGTTGAAGATGCTCACGCCGAGTGGCTCTTCTTCTTTGACCCGCAGAGTCCCATTTTTCGCCTGTTTCCACCCTTCATTGGATCGCAACGTTCGCTTCTTGCCAACGCGGTGCATGACGTGCTCTCCTCAGATCAGAGGATTAGTGAGATACGGTGGTACAAGGACGACAAGGCGTGGAACTATCACTCACATGGAGCGTTCTCGAGAACACCGCAGGCCTAACTCATCGTTGGAGAGCCGACGCTCTGCGAGCGCGGCTCAACTCGGTCGTTAGATGCCATGAACATCCGCATCGCGCTGTTAGCCGTCGCCGCTCTGGCTGGCTTAGTAAGCGGGCCGTACTCGCTAGAGTCGACGGCCCAGAGTCAGCCGCCCATCGAGTGGGACAGTTTGGCCTTCGCATTCGCTGGCTGCCTTGCCGCTATCCCCATCGTCCTCGGGTTACAAGCGGCCCTTGGCAACGACAAGGCATTACGTTGGGGTTGGTTGTTCTTCTTGGTCGCAGCAACGTACTTCACGCTCGCGGGTCTCGGAGCGGTCGTCGTCTCTGCAGCAAGCTCTGGCGTCGTGCCTCATTCACTTTTGTTCTTGGTCGTGGGCCTCGCGTCATTGGCCGGCCTGGCAATCGTCAAGCGCGTGTTTGCCAGTCGGTTCACCAATGGCATCTAACCCGCCGTTGGAGAGCCGACGCTCTTCGAGCGCGGCTCAACTCAGACGTTAGATGGCACACAGAGCATGGCTCCGTTAGTCAACGTTGGTCGCCTGCAACCGGCCCAGTACGAAGATATAAAGCGCATCCTTCGTTCGAACCGCATTTCATTTGTCGAATCGAGTCACGCACCATTGCCCACATATCTCTGCGTTAAAGCGAAAGATTATGAAAAGGCGAGCCGTCTCGTGCGCGAAGAGTATCGAGACTTCGCGTTGGCGGAGCGGGCAAAGTGGGAGCACGAATGGAGTGAGGTTCATCATGGTTCTTATTGGCGCTGGCTATTGCATCAATGGCGTTGCAACACGAGGCTTGCCGCAAGCAGCCTCATTCGGCTCATCACATAATTCGTTGGCATGCGCCATCTAACTCCTCAATGCAGCGGACGCTCGCAAGCGAGCGCCGCTGATTTCAAACGTTTAGATTGAGATGCGGAACCTGTCGCAGTACTTCATGTTTGTGCAGAACCTTGTGCTCATTCCAGTGCTCGTAGTCGCGGCGGCTATGTTGTTCAAGCGCCTTCCCGGCCTGAGCACGTTGATCATGATGGTCGGGGCCGGCGTGATGATTATCGGTGGCTGGTACACGGGCGTCTGGGTGGCCCTTAATGGCGACATGTCTCACTTGTCGGAGACAGAAGTGATGAACGTCCAAAAGCACCTCATGATTGCGGGGTCAATTTCATACATCGGCCTCACTACATTTATTTGTGGCTTTCTTTTGTTCGCCTTGCGTGTAACCAAGCGCCAAGCAACTAATGACAGCTCAATCTAACTCGTCGTTCGAGAGCCGACGCTCTTCGAGCGCGGCTCAACTCAGACGTTAGACATCTGCTGGAGCGTCGTGCATCGGAGCAAGGCCATGTTTGTTTGCCTAGTCGCATTCGGGATCGCGTTCATCATCAATTTCGCAGCTATCCGGTACTGCGAACACTTGAACCGTTGTGACAGCATCGGCGTTTGGTACACCGTCTATGGCGCAACCATTAACGCCGTACTTGTCACAGTTGCGCTCGGCGGCGTAGTCGTTGTCCTAAAGGCTATTCGAAGAAGGGTGAAAGCAGATGTCTAACTCGTCGTTGGAGAGCCGACGCTCTGCAAGCGCGGCTCAACTCGGACGTTATATGTCATGGCAAACGTGCTCGCGATCGGCCTAGTTAACGGATATCGGCGCTACATCTCTCGGCGCAAGGGATTTCGTTGCGCTTACCACGTTGCTTATGCCAATGGCTCTTGTTCGGATATCGCCCTTCGGTTAGCGCGGAGAGTCAATGGCGTACGCCTCATGCGACTGATGCTGCTTCAAGCGAAGCGTTGTCGACTTGCCTTCATGCTCATGCAATCGCACGATCCGGAACGGGAGTGGCCGAAGCACGAGCCGCGCAACGAAAAGCTTGCGAATCGGTGGTGTTTCGAAGGCGCTGGCTGTGGCGCTTCGTGTTTTCCATGGTCATGACATATAACTCGTCGTTGGAGACCCGACGCTCTGTGAGCGCGGCTCAACTCGGACGTTAGGTGTCATGGGTCAGGTCGCGCTGATTGGGATGCTCGTTGCAGGCCTCGTTGGCTTTATTCTCATTGGGTACGTACTTGTTCATCTTGCTGAAGGGCGACGTTTTCGTGACCAATCTGCGCCGCGAAAAAGGGCCATCGTGTGCCTGGCGCTTGCGCAGTGGCCCTATCTCCTGGTTGCCGGAATTGGTGTTATGGGCTTGTTGGGCCTAATGTGATGTTGACTGCTGACGAAACCATGGCACCTAACTCGTCGTTCGAGAGCCGACGCTCTACGAGCGCGGCTCAACTCGGACGTTAGCTGTTGACAACATGATCGAGCACCAGCCTCCGCTGAGCGCCGTAGCCTCGTGGTAGTCGGAGGCGTGCTCGCGCTGCTCAGGTTCTGCTCTCGTCGCCATCTTCATCGCAGTCGCTCTCGCCGGCCAGTTGATGGTTGCTCATGGCGCCTGGTCGGCGGCGCTTGGTGCCCCAGTTGCTGCGCTCGGCGTGTGGCTTTTTCGGCGAGGTAAACGTGTCGTCGACAACGTCTCATAGTTGCGTCGTCTCAGCTAACTCGTTGCTGGTGCCGACCCGCGCGAGCTACGCTCGCGCTGTCGCTCAGCGTTGCGTTAAATTTCACTAGTCGCAATGTCGCCGTCTGAAATCGCGCTCGTCGAAACCGCTCTTCAAGTTCGCCTCCCATTGCCGTACAGGGCGGCGCTCGAATCACACGATCTGAGTGGTGATGAGAACGACCATCCGGAATTCAGCACGAGTGTTCAACGTCTGATCGAGGACAACCAGCACTTCAAAACATCCTCGACAGGTCCTCCGAGGCCGAATGGACCGCTAGGCGCCCTGAAAAACTTTTTTCTTTATGGCTCCGAGCGTCGCAGGACGGAGCGTTGGCGCAAGTGGCATACCGAGTGGGTTCTCGGGCAGCGCTTCATAATCGGGACCGATTTAAGCGAAGAACGGTACTTAATCGTGTTGTCGGAGCAACTTACACCGATCTATTGCTACCAACTCGAAACCGGGCAAACGGAAAGGATTGCTGGCTCACCGGCTGAATGGCTGGTGGAGGTTAAGCGTCGCCAAGCCGAGAGTTTGACGTGAAATCTAACTTTTCGTTCAAGAGCCGACGCCCTACGGGCGCGGCTTAACTACAACGTTAGACCGCATGAGCGACCTCGTCGACAAGCTCCTTCGATGGCTCACTTCACGCTCACCTCGCCTGATCTGTGAGTCGTGTGGTGCGGGGTTTCTTCTCGCTTCCATCCGGGTACGTTTCTCCGGCGCACGCATGCAAGATTGCTGCCCTCGGTGCGGTGCACCGGGTCCTTTCCGTACACCGAGCGTGGAAGAGGCCGCAGCCATTCAACCTGAAGGGTGGCATTGGTGGATTATTGCTCCGGCCGCCTTGGCAATCCTTGCCGCTGTAGGTGCCGGGCTGTGGACCACGCTGCGATGACACTGCGGTCTAACATTTCGTTCGAAAGCCGACGCTCTGCGAGCGCGGCTCAACTCAGACGTTAGGTGGCTGCGATGGCGTTCTTCTTCGCGACGGCAGAAGACTTGGTGCCTGTGCTACTTAGCGTCGAGGAACGAATCAGGATCAAGTACACACCATTTGGTCATTTCGATACTCCTGACGTGAAGTCATTCGCTTCAATCCGCGACTTGCCGACGCTTTTTCGTCCGGCGCCAAACGAATCGGCGGCTTCCTGCCCGAAGTATGTAGTTACTGAACTCGACGGGGTTGTCGCCTCCCGGAGGATTGCGCGTTATGACGGCACTACGGTCTGGTCCATTGATCAGCTAGAAAACGCTGATAGCACTGTCTTGTCTCATGGCGGTTTCTTTGGCGATGATGTTTTGTTGTACGGCGAGGTTCGCACTGTCCACAAGACTCCTGCCGCACAAAGGCTTCAACGCGCGTTCGATACAGCAATCAGAAAGAACTTCACAAAGATAAAAGCATTTCGCGTCGGCAAGCGTGCCGAGGCTCTACTTGACGCAGGGGTTAGGCTTACTGGTGCCAAGCAGTCGCTGGCCATCTGTGACCTTTCCCGTTAGCGTCGTGCAAGAGCCGCCTAACAATTCGTTGGAGAGCCGACGCTCTTCGAGCGCGGCTCAACTCAGACGTTAGGGCGCATGAAAACCATACGGTGGTTTATTCCGCGTGCGGCATGGTCGTACCTGGCAGTGGCGTTGGCTGCGTTCCTAATGTTCGTGCCGCGCTGCAATTCAGGCTATCTCGGTCATGCTGGGCCCGGTTACCTTCTCTTGCCGCTGGGCTTTCTCATCGCTGTCTTCTGCTTATCCTTAACCATTTGGAGATCTGGCGCCGGCTCGCGTATTCAAGTGGCGCAGTGGGCTGGTGTGTCGCTCCTTATTTTTGCGGTACTCAGTCTGGGCGTCGCATTTTTGGGGGCGCACGCGATGAATGCGTGCTTCGCGCAGTATGTAAACCACGAAGTGAAGCGGGAGGAGTGGCTGTTCATTTGGGGGCTGCTCTTCCCTTTTGTGCTGCCGCTGGTCTCATGAGGGTATATCCAATGCGCTCTAACATGTCGTTGGAGTCCCGACGCTCTACGAGCGCGGCTCAACTCAGACGTTAGAACGCACATGCAAAGACTGTCGTCGTCCGAGCTGGCCGAATTGCAAGCTGCCTTTGCAGACCTTCTGAACTACGAATCTGAGGACCCAACGGACCCGATCGACCCGTTAACGTATGTCGCGCCCGACGGGGACACATGCCTTCATGTGGCCGCGCGCCGCGGAAATCTTCGCGTGGTACAGCTATTGGTCAAAGCAGGTTTGAACGTAAATCAACCTGGTGACATGGGCTCAACACCGCTTCATGGCGCATCGGAGCCTGATGTAGTTGCCTTCCTTCTCGCTAGAGGAGCGTCTACTCAGATACAAGATGAATTCGGGCGCTATCCGGTTAAGGACGAAAGTGCTTTCTAACTCGTCGTTCGAGAGCCGACGCTCTGCGAGCGCGGCTCAACTCAGACGTTAGAGCTCATGGTCCGCTTCACCGACGACGCGGTCAGGTTCATTCAACAGAAGCCGCGCACTGTTCCGAGCATCAGTTGGTATGTCCGAATCTGTTGGGACAACGGTGATGCGAACAATGTCCGCACCTCGGACGGTGGAACTGAGTGGATAAAAGGCACTCCGCGCGGATGGTTCGCCGAGGTAGTTCCTTATCCGGTAGCGGATCGCGATTTGCTGAAGCTAGACTTTGAATCGGGCGTACCTTATCAAGTGGAGTACACGCACGGGCACACTTTTCCGGGTGGAGTTATTCACGTCTCAGGCAATGGACTCGCACTTGAGCTCTAACTCATCGTTGGAGAGCCGACGCTCTGCGAGCGCGGCTCAACTCAGCCGTTAGGTCGTATGGACCTTGACTGGTTGCGTCCGGTGGCAAGCGGTGTAGTCGGTGGCTTGGTCGTATGGCTCCTGGCGCGCGCCGGTCGCAAGCCTGCGCCCCGAAAAGCCAACGTTCGCGAACTGACATATGGTTCCGGCTTTCGCGTTTTCACTATTGCTCTTGTACCGGGTTCCTTATTTGTGGCCTACGCGGCAGCTCACGCGCGAAATAGCCAGCTCTTGCTCGCATCGTGCATTGCGGCGGTCTTCCTCGCTGCTGCTGTTTTCTTTGTTTACCAAGTCTTCTTCGTGCGTCTTGCCTACGACGACGAGAGCGTCTACTACCGGAGCCCACTTTCCGGATCACACAGAATCCCTTGGACAGACGTTTTGGAAGTTGGCTACTCTGGACTCATGCAGAGCCACTATCTACGCACAGAGAAGGTGCCGCGCATATGGTGCTCGAACATGTTGCAGGGCTACGAGGAGTTGGGCGCATTCCTTTCTCAGAAAGCCGATCAATTGTTTGGTGGCGATGAGACCTAACTCGTCATTCGAGTGCCGACGCTCTACGAGCGCGGCTCAACTCAGACGTTGGACTGCTTCGAATCGTTAAATCGTAGGGAGTTGCTGTGACGGGCTTCGCGGGCCGATGGATTCGCTGGAACGCCATTGCATGGCTGGCGGGATTCTTGCCATTCTCATTCATCGCACACGGGATCACGGGCGGTCATGGGGCCGATTTGACGGCGGCGCAATACGTCGCCCATAGCATTGCGATGGCGGTTGCGGCAATCATCGTCGCAGCGGCGCAGCGGCTGGTGCTTGCTGATTACGTGTCGCTTTCCTCCGCGCGCATTCCGCTTGCCGCGGCGGCATTTGTCGCCGGCTCTTGGGCCGGTAATGCCATCCCAGTGGACGTGGACCCCGACATTCTGGTCGGTTTCCTTGTGCTGGGTTGCGTAGTCTGGCTTGGCGCGATTGAGGTCAAAGGACATCCGCTGGCTGCTGCTGTAGCGATTTTCAGTTTTCCGGTCGCTGCCTTCTTAATTGAACTTGGCTTGATCATTATGGTTTCGCTGCTGGAGTTCACTCCAGACCTGCAGGCGAATGAATGGCAGCACTTTGTCTTCTGGATCGCCGTAGGCGGGGGGGCCGGCCTCCTTGGCGGCTGGTGGAGCGGGTTGGCTCTTTCGAGGATGCTTCCGACCGTTATGCGACCGGGCGCAGCCCAACACCCCGTTGCACCGGACGGCGCTTTGCGCCGCCGCTGAACCGCGACGTTAGGCTCCATGGCAAACGGCGCAACTGGATCAAAGATTTATCGGCTCGTCACCGCGGCGCTCGGGTTGCTATTTACGGCCATTGCCGTCGCAATCGTTGTCGCGTCGGACCGCACGTTCGGGCCTATTCTCGCTGCGGCGGGTATTGGCACCCTAGGTGTCGATGCCATGACCAGCGCGTTTCGCAACAAGCCATCGCTGTTGTCGCGTATCGGGCCACTGCCATGAACATCGTTGCCTTGGGGCATTACCCTCTCCGCGGAGACACCTATGACGAACCTCGATGACGTGCGCCAGGCGATTGAAAGGCACAACGCGAACGCAGTCCGTTGGTACGCTGCTGGTGACGTCGATTCGCTTGTTTCCATCTTTGCGGAAGACGCGTGGCAGATGCCGCCAAATAGCCCGCCGCTCGTTGGCCGGACCGCCATTCGCGACTTCTGGCGCAACGCAGTCAGGTGGGGGAAGTGGGAATTCACGCTGAAAACCCAAACCGTTGATGCTAGTGGTCTGATGGCAGTGGAACGAGGAAAGTACGCCCTTCGGTTCACAGCGGGTGCCAGTTCGCCCCCTGGCATGAGCTCGTTCCAAGACCGCGGCAACTACCTCGTTCACTGGCGCCAAGACAGTGACAAGCAGTGGCGCGTCGTTGCTGACGCACCTGTGAGCGAATTGCCATTGCAAGGTTCCGCGAGTGGCGACGCCTAACCACAAGGCTTGCCGCAAGCAGCCTCATTCGGCTCATCACATAATTCGATGGCATGCGCCATCTAAGCAGTGGACGCTCGCAAGCGAGCGCCGCTGATTTCAAACGTTAGGCCGTACGTGCCGATGTCACGCGACGAATTCGAGTCATTGATTGTGCCAATCGAGTCGCTGATGACCCCGGTTGGGTTTTCGCAGATTCGCAACGAGCGAGACGGTCCCTTCGGATCGCACTATGCGGAGTTTGCAGATGACAAGAATGCTTACCGAATTGTCTGGGACGGAAAAGACTCCTGGCTAGCCGGTGAGTATTGCCGCAACTACGGCGCGTCCGAAACGTCCAGCTGGACTGACGTTGCGATCTATCGTGCCGGTCGATACGCTTCATCAATGGATTTACGATCCTTTGGAGCTCAACTCGTCGAAGCGCTGCGTGCACACCTAGCTTCCCATGCGGCCTAACTCATCGTTCGAGAGCCGACGGTCTGCGAGCGCGGCTCAACTCAAACGTTAGC